>CAWIAZ010000005.1:0-630837 GCA_963834285.1 uncultured Actinomycetota bacterium
TGTTCGTGTACTTCGTTCGTTTACGTGTCCTGCGAGTGCTCGTCCTCGTCTCTCGTCGTATCCACTGGAAGGTGGTCGGATGCATCTTCATTTGGACTCGCCACGACCGAGGGTTGCCCGCTGTCCGGGGTAGAAGCTGGGACCCACAATGGATCGGACAGATGCATGTGCGGAGCCGCGGCGCCACATCTCACCGTCGCTCGACTACTGTCGCCAATCGCATGTCCATCGTCATCCGCTGTTGGTCCCGATTGTCTGTGCTCGTCGTTATGTCTTTCATGGGCGAGCATCGAACTAGCTACGTGGCTAGCATCGTCAAGCTGGGCTGTCGCAGGCTGTGCACTCAGAATGGGCCCGTCGTCGTCTCTAGGGTCATCGTCGGTGTCGACCGGTTGGGGCCCTCGCGCCGGTGCCGACGCCCCCTCCGTGCTGTCCAGCAGCCCGTCATCGTCGGTGTCGACCGGTTGGGGCCCTCGCGCCGGTGCCGACGCCCCCTCGGTGCTGTCCAGCAGCCCGTCATCGTCGGTGTCGACCGGTTGGGGCCCTCGCGCCGGTGCCGACACCCCCTCGGTGCTGTCCAGCAGCCCGTCATCGTCGGTGTCGACCGGTTGGGGCCCTCGCGCCGGTGCCGACACCCCCTCGGTGCTGTCCAGCAGCCCGTCATCGTCGGTGTCGACCGGTTGGGGCCCTCGCGCCGGTGCCGACACCCCCTCGGTGCTGTCCAGCAGCCCGTCATCGTCGGTGTCGACCGGTTGGGGCCCTCGCGCCGGTGCCGACACCCCCTCGGTGCTGTCCAGCAGCCCGTCATCGTCGGTGTCGACCGGTTGGGGCCCTCGCGCCGGTGCCGACGCCCCCTCCGTGCTGTCCAGCAGCCCGTCATCGTCGGTGCTAGAAGTATTGGTCTCGTAAGGCACGTCGCCGGGTTGCGCCTCTGGCGCCATTAATTCAAGCAGGAAAGCCATTGCGGAGAACACGTCGCTCGCAGTTGCGGTCGCACCCGTGACACCTGTAATCGATGATACGAGCCTGCCCGGGAAGATGCTCAACGCCTTGGCGCCGCCAAGGGCTCTGCGTAACTCCGCATAGGCCTCCCGCTCAAGGTGCATTCGCTCCGACCCTCTAGCGACTAACTTGCGTTCGAGATGACCACCCCTAGTTAATGCTTCGATGTTGGCCATCTCGATGTCGAAGCCATCCTGCGCCCTCGTCTTGGCAACCTTCACCTTGCGACTGGCGGCGGTCATGCTATGCAGGAATGTCGCCAGGCCCCCAAGGGCTGCTATGACATCGAGCCCAGTTCATCACCTTGTCGGTAGCAGTAAGTTCTTCACCGGTGAACATCTTCTTACCAGTTCGAATTTCAGCACCGATTTTAAACATATCGACTAAAGGAATGAACGGGACGACGTTGTCGAGCAACTCCAGAACTCGTAGTCCGCGGGAGTCAGTGGTGGTTCGTCGAAAACGGGAAACCCGATCCCGTCACCGGGAGTTTGGCGAGCCAGCCCGTCGAGGACAACCGCCCAGACGTCTTTGTCTTCGCTACCCATAAGCGAACTCGCATTGACCAGTTGTGGCGTGTCGAGTTGCGTGCGTGGCTCGCTCGATCGCGTGCCCACTAATAAGTTCTCGCGTCTCAACTTGTTGTCGCCCGAGTGGGCGCCCGTCGACCGCGGGAGTGGCGACGGGTCGTGCGCGGAGGGTCCTGCAAGCCGGACCGACGAAGGTTTCTTGCCGGCACGACCTTCGTACGGCGGTACTCAGTGTCGGCGTGCCACCTGCTCGTCCGAGGAGATGAACCTCCAGTAGCGCGTGCGCAAGTGACTCGGTAGCCGGATGCTTTCGAGCACGCAGGACCGATGAGCCAACGATTGGTTCTGCTCGCGTATGATACAAGACAACCTCCGGTCGAAGGGGTCTGACGTGCTCTGAAGCGTTGCTGTCGTCCACATGATGCTCCTCGGCGGCTTGATTGGCCATCTTGGGAACCTCGCCGCGACGCCGAACGACCTCAGCTGCGGCTCGCGGGTAGGTGTGCGAGGCACCTCGCACCGCCGGCAGTCGGCCGCGCAGCGAAAAGAGGGTCCGGCGTACGTCGACCAACCTCACATCTCAAAGCGCGCTCTTCTGCTTGTTATGCACGTGATCTGGCAGGACATTTCGACCAGCCGTTGTGGCTGCCTGTCGACGGAGCTGGAGGCCCCGAGATGTCGCTGCTCGATCCGTGTTTGATCCGTTCTCAACGGGCCGTCGGGGGGCGGGTGATGGTCCGGCTGGGGGTGCCGCTGGCCGACGACTACCTGGAGTTCCTCGAAGGGCGCTGTCGGCCCAATACGGTGCTTGCTGCGGCCTACGACCTGAGGGTGTTCTTCGCCGTCGTTGCCAAGCCGGTCCGAGGAGGTCTGCGCTGCCGACGTGCTGGGCTTCATCACCGCCCAGCGCACCGGTCGCAGCAGCACCAAGCCGCTACAGCCGATCGGTGAAGACGACAACGCGGTGGGGGTGTCGACCAGCACGATCGCGCGCCGGCTGTCGATCATCTCGGGCTTCTTCGCCTACCTCCAGGTCCGCGGCGACATCAACGCGAACCCGGTGCCCAGGGGGCTGCCGACCAGGCGCGAGCGATCCCGCCCGGGCCAAGGGGTGCCGCTGACGCGACGGACCAGGCGGCTGCCGCGGGTCCTCACACCCGGCGAAGTCGACCAGCTGACCAGCGCTTTGCGTACCCACCGCGACCGGGCGATGGTCGCAGCGATGGTGTTCGGTGGGTTGCGTCGCTGCGAGGTCCTGGGGCTACGACTGGAGGATCTGCGGGTCGCGCAGCGGAGGGTGTTCGTTGCCGAGGGCAAGGGCGGCCATCAGCGCCTGGTGCCGGTCTCATCCCGCTTCTTCGACGCGGTTGCCGCCTACCTCGACGCCGAGCGTCCACCGGATGCGGACACCGACCGGGTGTTCGTGGTCCTCAAGGGCCCTACCCGCGGTCGCCCGTTGTCGGTGCGCGGGCTGGACGAGGCACTCGCCGGCGCCAAACGGCGTGCCGGGCTGGCCCATGTGAAGCGCCGCAAGTTTGATGCCGCTCCTGTTTGAGTCGAGCTTCTCGCTCGGGAGAAACCGTCGCGCGTGTCCCGGAGGCCGAACCGCCAACGGCAACGCAGCAGTTCGTCGGCGGCAGCTACTCACCGGCGTCCCGTAAGCCTCGTCCGGAGAGATTCCCGGTGGCGGTGCCTCATCCGGTGCTGGGCCGCTCCCCTACATGGACGACTCCGCGGAGTACGGCGACGCCGACATCGCGTGCGTCGCCGTATGCGAGTGGGCGCTCTCGGCCTACGATGACGCGAACCGTCGTACGCGCGAAACGCGGATCGCCTCGACGGGCTGACGGCAATCTCCCTGGGCAGGGACCGACCACGTTCCACGCCTCGGCAAGCCCGAATCCAGAATGACTTAGGGATACCCGTTGACCTGCGCAAACGCAGGTATCCCCCTCCCAGATCAGCGCAGGTATCCACAAATTCGGGATACCTGACGGCGCATCGTTGTGGGCATGTTCGACCCCAACAACCCCGTCCCGACGTGGTCGGTGTCGACGATGCAGCGTGTCGCCGATGAGCCGACGCTGGCTAGCGCCGCGATCCGCTACGCCAACCTCGGCATCCCGGTCTTCCCGTGCGTCCCCGGCGGCAAGCAGCCGCTGACACCGAACGGATTCCACGACGCGACGTCGTCAGCTGCGCGTGGTCCATGCCTGGTGGGCAGCGCCACCCGAACGCGAACATCGGCCTCCCGACCGGAGCCCGGACCGGCGTACTCGTCGTCGACGTCGACGTTCACTCCGGCGGAAGCGGGTTCCAGGCTTTCGAGCGCGCCCGCTCCGAGGGAATCGGCGACCACTGGGGTTGGCTGGTCCGCACCCCGTCCGGCGGCGTCCACGCCTACTACCCGACCGGCGCCGACGTCGAGCAGCGCTCGTGGCAGGTGCCGTCGGCTCACGTCGACTTCCGCGGCGACGGCGGGTACGTGATCGCTCCCCCGTCGCGCATCGAGGTCGACGGCGCCATGAGGACGTACGACGTCATCGCCGTCACGACCCAGCCCGCGAAGCCGGTCGATGCGACCAAGCTGCGGCAGTTCCTGGAGCCGCATCGCGCCCACGACCAGCCCGCGGCCGCCAGCCGCGCTCGCCGGCTCCCGGATGCCACCCGCCGGCCCTTGCGCGGACGGTCGCGCTCACCGCCGAGGGTGGCCGCAACCGGGCTCTCTTCTGGGCGTCGTGCCGGATGGCGGAGAACAACTTCGCCCCGGCGGAGATCGCCAGCTGGCTGACGCCGGCCGCCCAGTACGCCGGACTCGGCGACCGAGAGATCGAGACGACGATCAACTCCGCGGCCCACCACGCCACCCGGCTCGGTCCTGCGAGCCGCCCGGGCCCTACCCCAGCGAGTGAAGGGATCCACCTGTGAACACGCACGCCGAGTACCGCCGCCACAGCTACCGCCCGGATCCGCCGAGCACCGCGCCGACCGAGGCAGAGACCAGCCAGCTCGCGCACCACCGCGATCCCTCGCTCGCCGCGGCTCCGCCGTCGACACCCAAGTCGAATCAGATCGCCTGGGTCCGCCCGACCGAGCTGACGACGTACGCCGCGCCGATGGTTGGTCGCGGGATCGACCTGCAGGCGGAACTCGTCCGTCGCGCTCGCCGTACCCCCGCCACGGCGACCCGCGGTCTCCACCGCCCGACGCCCGCCAGGTCGCCCGAGACGCCCGCGCCCCGACAGGAAGGACTCGGGCTGTGACCGCGTCGTTCACGACACCGGAGGGGCTGCGCACCGTCCTCATCCGGCTCCATGAACGCGACAGCCGCGGCTACTGGGGCTGGCGGCAGGACCCCGAGGCCGAGCGGCTGATGGCGTACACGATCCGGAAGTACGGCTCCCTCGCCCGCACGCACCACTGCGAACCCGAAGACTCGGCGTACGCCGCCTTCGAGGCCATGCGCACCCGCGCCGTTCGCTGCGCCGACGATCCGTGGGCCGTCATCACTCGCGCGGTCCAGGTGAGCCTGATCGCCGAGGAACGAGCCACCGGGCTGCTCTGCTCACCGGCCCAAGCTCGACGTCGCGAGGTCATGCAACACCACGACGCTCGGCGCTTCGGCGAGGACGAGACCGGCTTCATCGAGCTCCTCGCCCAGGGCCGCGCACCCGGCCCAGTCAGCCCGACACCCGAGCAGCCCGCGCCACACCCGGGTGAGGATCGACCCACCACGTCGACCCAGGCGCTCAACGTAGTGATCAGCATGCTTGTCGCGCTCGGCTGGCCGCCCAACAGCTCGACCTGCGCCCTCGACTACATCTCCACGCGACTGATGGAGGCTGGCGACCGGCACATCGCCCACTCCTACCTCCGCCGCGACGAAGCTGGCCGGGCCGCGCTCGACCTCGATCGATCCGCGTGGGCGACCCTCCTGCGCATCGTGCTCGGCAACCCCGACAAGGCAGTGGCAGGCACCCGCGCCGGGCTCGGCGTGCTCGCGATGCTGATGTGCGACTGGACGGTCGCCGACCTCCTCGCCGACGACGGGCTCGTCGTGGAGATCCGAGACGCCGCACCTCGCGTCGCGAGGAGGATCGATGCCTGAGAAGGGGCACATCGAGCTCGAGCGGCAGATCGACTCGATCACCGTCGGCGTGCGCCACCGCAAGGACCCCGGTGAGGTGACCGCGCTCATGAAGTCGATCGAGGAGGTCGGACTGCTCCAGCCGATCACCGTCACCCCCGACGGCGTACTGATCTGCGGTTGGCGGCGCCTGGAGGCGATGCGTCGCCTCGGCCGGCGCACCTTGAGCGTGTGGGTCCGCTCCGGCATCTCCGACCAGCTCTCACACCTACTCGCGCAGCAGGACGAGAACGAACAGCGCAAGCCGCTCTCCCCGGTGGAGACTGCTCGCCTCTACGCGGAGATCAAGCTTCTGGAAGACGAGGAAGCGGACCGGCGGAAGGCTGCGACGCAGTTCGGTGGCCCCGGCCGCGATGGCGGAGCCTCCGGTCCCGGGGAGTCCCCGGAACCGGTCGGTGACTCCCGTACCCGCGCCGCACAGGTACTGACCGGCAAGGATGCCTGGCAGCGCCTCGAACAGATCAACTGGATCGAGTCGGTCGCCCAGAACGAGTCGCTCGGCGCGGCCATCCGCGAGTTCGCCTCCAACATGCTGCGCGAGATCGAGACCGGAGCGCCGGTCTCCCCGGCGTACAAGCGCGTGAAGGCCGCAGTCGAGCTGGCGAGTACGCCGCAGCCGGCCACCTTCGCCGAGGAGGACGAGGTCGCTCGGCTCGGCGCCGAAGCGCTCAAGCGCGTCGAGGAAGAGAAGAAGGCGAAGCGCCTCCGTGCACTCCGGAACCAGGCCAAGCGGTCGCCTCGACACCGCAGTCCGCGGTCCTTCACGCTGATGTGGTCCGAGCTCGAAGGCTGGACCGAGCTGTACGACGTCGCCGAGCTCGCTCGCGAGCTCAAGGACGACGAGTGGGCGCGGTTCGAACGCGTCGTGACCGAGACGATCGCCCTGCGCGACGAGTTGCGAACAGTGCGTACGGCGGCGGCGTCGGCCTGACCGACGCACCTCCTGGGTGTCGTCCGCCTCTCCGCCCTGGGAGTCTCCATGCGCAACCTCACCGGCCGCCAGATCTCACTCGTCCTCGCGGCGGTTCTTGCCGTCGCCACTCTCGCCGTTGGTGCCTACGGCATGGTGCGCGGCCCGAGCGCTACTGGTCCAGATCCAGACCCTGGCGGCGAGGGAACGGTCCAGGTCGCGCCGGAGGCCACCGCTCCCGTGGTCAGCCTCTCCGTCCGCGCACTCCCTCGCACGACCGACGGAATCGCGTATGCCCGCGCGGTTGCCACGTCGCTCTTCGACTGGGACACGGCCGCCGGGTACCTGCCGACCGACTACACCGCTGCGGTCCTGGCTGACTCCGACCCGTCCGGCGAGGAGACCCCGGGGCTTCTCGACGACGTCGCCACCTACCTGCCGACCGTCGAACAATGGCTCGACCTCGGAGCCATGAACGTCGTCCAGAGCATCGACATACAGGAGGCGTACGTCCCCGACTCCTGGGCCTCGGCGATCGCGCAAGCCCATGGGCACCTTCGGCCCGGTACGACCGCCGTCACCATCACCGGCACCAGGCATCGCAGGGGCGCCTGGAACGGCGAGCCTGCGGAGTCGTCGTACCCGGTCTCCTTCACGGTCTTCGTCGCCTGCCCGCCCGCCTTCGACCGCTGCCACGTGCTCCGACTGTCGCAGCTCGACAACCCGCTGAAGTGACCGCGCCATGGGGATGAAGACCTTCGCGGTCGGTGCGGCTGCGGCCGCTCCTCCTCGCGCCAGGAGCAGCCGTGGTCGGGATCGCGACTCTGTTCAGTCCGGCCGCCGCGGGTTCGGCCAGCTGCATGTGGGACGCCCAGGCAACCGGCAGCCTCGGCCTCACCGGCCCTGTGCCCGCGAGCCTGAGCGCGGTCAACACCAACGGCGAGACGATCAGCCTCAACCAGCAGCAGCTCACTCGCGCGGCCACCATCATCGCCGTCGGCAAGACCGACCAGGTCCCCGCCCGAGGCCAACTGATCGCGATCATGACAGCGCTGACCGAGTCGACACTCCGGGTCCTGTCGAACACCTCCGCCTACCCACAGTCCGGATCGATCCCGAACGACGGGAACGGCGGCGACCACGACTCGGTCGGGCTCTTCCAACAGCGTCCTGCCGCCGGCTGGGGCAACGTCGAGGACCTCATGGACCCGGTCTGGTCATCACGCGCCTTCTACGGAGGACCCACCGGCCCCAACCACGGCTCGCCACGTGGCCTCCTCGACATCGAGGGCTGGCAGACGATGGACCCGGGCGCAGCCGCTCAGGCCGTGCAGGTCTCGGCCTATCCCGAGCGGTATGCCGTCAACCAGCCCGTCGCCCAGAAAGTCCTCGCCACCCTGAGCGGGGTCTCCCTGAACAGCCAGCTCGCCTGTCAACAGCCGGCGGGCGAACTGCCCCCGAACCTGCCACCCGGGTTCGTCACCGACTTCATCAAGGCAGCAGCCTCGCAGCTCGGCAAGCCGTACGTCTGGGGCGGCGGCGACTTCGATGGACCCACCGGCGGAGGCTTCGACTGCTCCGGCCTCGTTCTGTACGCCGCCTACCAGGCCTCTAGCGGGCGCATCCGGCTCCCCCACTACTCGGGCGACCAGATCCGCCTCGGGCTCGGCGTCCCGATCGGGATGAAGATGCCCGGCGACCTCATCTTCTTCAGCTACCCCGGTGCCGGAGTCCCGCACCACGTTGCCATCTACGTCGGCGGCGACCGGATCCTCCACGCACCCCGCACCGGCGACGTCGTTCGCTACGGGACGATCGGCGAGTTCTCGGGCGAGGTCATGACCGTTCGTCGTCTCGCGTGACCGGGCACGCGGCCGGGGCCGGTTCGGCACCTGACGTGCATGCGCCAGTTCCACAATCTCCGCGTCGAGGTCGGCCCCGACTTCGGAGCCGTCGGCGGCTCCGGCGATCTCCGCGCCGTCGTCGGCGCCCTGCTGACCTATGGCCTGATCATCGCCGTCCTCATGCTCGTCATCGCGGCGACGACCTGGGCCATCGCCTCGAGCTCAGGCAGCTGGCACACCGCCCAGAAGGCCAAGCTCGGCTGCTTCGTCGCACTCGGCGGCGCGACCCTCACCGGCGCCGCGCTGACCTGGGCGAACTGGCTGCTGGACATCGGCGCCCACCTGTAGGACGTCCGCTCTCGTCGACAGGAGACCGCCGATGTTCCGCCTCTTCAACCCGCTCATGCTGCCGCTCGACATCAACATCGCCCCGAACTCCAACGGCCTGCCCGGCATCGGCGAGCTCCAGAAGGTCGTCGGCGCCTCGATGACGGTCGGGCTCGTTCTCGCCGTACTCGCTCTGATCATCTCGGCGATCGTGTGGGCGCTCGGCGCGAACTCGTCCAACCCGCACCTGGCCGGCCGCGGGAAGCTCGGCGTACTCGTCGCGCTCGGTGCCGCCATCGTCTGTGGTGCGTCGGTGACGCTGGTGAACTTCTTCTGGAACGTCGGCCAGTCGGTGGCCTGAGGAACTGTCATGGGTGTCTGCGATGTCCCGGTGATCCACTCGGTCTGCAACGTCGCCGGCGATGCGGCCGGTGCGGTCGTCACCGCGCCGTTCGACTGGCTCGCCCAAGGCATGGGTGGCGCGGCCGAGTGGATGTTCACGTCCGTGTGGAAGGTCATCGACTCCACGACGTACGTCGACGTGACCAGCGGCGAGTACACGAAGGTCTACAACATCATGTTCGGCATCGGCGTCTTCGTGATGCTCGGCTTCTTCATGCTCCAGGTCATCGGCGGCATGATCCGCCGAGAACCAGCCGCGCTATCCAGAGCCGCTCTCGGCTTGGCGAAGTCGATCCTCGGGTCCTTCGTCGCGCTCGCGCTGCTCGGGACGGCGCTCGAGATCACCGACCAGCTCTGCATCGGCATCGTCAACGCCGCCGGCACCAACATGAACGAGATGGGCGACAAGGTCGCCGTACTCGCTGGCGGCCTCGGCGCCATCAACCTCACCGCACCCGGCGCGGGCGCGATCCTGACGATCTTCCTCGCCAGCCTCGCGATCATCGGCGCGATGGTCGTCTGGATCAGTCTTCTGATCCGCAAGGCGCTGCTGCTGATCGCGATCGTCTTCGCACCGATCGCGCTCGCCGGATCCAGCTGGGACCACACCCGCAGCTGGGTCGGCCGCTGGGCGTCGTTCGTGCTCGCGATGATCCTGTCGAAGGTCGTCCTCGTCGTGATCTTCCTGCTCGCCACCGCCCAGATCTCCGCACCGATCGACGCCGACCTGGAGTCGGTGAGCCAGCCGATGGCCGGCGTCGTCCTCATGCTGATGGCCGGGTTCGCGCCGTACCTGACCTACAAGGCGATCTCCTTCATGGGCTTCGACATGTACCACGCCATGTCCGCAGAACAGGAGGCCAAGGCCTCCCTCAACCGCCCCATGCCGATCCCCATCCGAGGACGTGGCGGAGCTGCCGAGCCGGCCAAGATCCTTGGGGATGGTGGCGGCGGTGGCGGCGGTACGCCGGGCAGCGGCACGCCTGCCGCAGCGCCATCGGGTGGCGGATCAGCGTCTGCGGCTGGGAGCGGCGGCTCTGGAGCCTCAGGCGCAGGCGGCGGTGGCGCGGCGGCCGCAGGCGGTGCAGCCGCGGCG
This sequence comes from uncultured Actinomycetota bacterium, assembly GCA_963834285.1. GTDB lineage: Bacteria > Actinomycetota > Actinomycetes > Propionibacteriales > Nocardioidaceae > Nocardioides. The sequence continues at coordinate 10,259 of CAWIAZ010000005.1, forward strand.
GGACTCGTCGTTGCGAAGGAGGCAGCCGCGGCCGGTCCGCGACTGGGTGGCTTCGTCGCCGCCCAGGCGACCGGTCAGGCGGAAGCACACGAGTCCTCCGCCTCCCCGACAGTCCCGCCGCCGGTCGCGGACGCGACCCTCGCAGACTCTGCTGGACGGAAGTGACCGGACGTGAGCACCTCGGCCAACTCGGAGTCGGCGCTGACGCCGATCAAGTTCTCCCGGCTCACCCGCCGCGGAATCCTTCTCGGGCTGTCGGGGCCGCAGCTCGTACTGGCGAGCATCGCCGCCGGCACACTGATCCTCGGCCTGTACGTCGGCGCCGTGGTCATGACCTTCCCGATCATCGCGCTCTTGGTCGCGCTGGCATTCGTCGGGGTCGGAGGCCGGAAGCTGATCGAGTGGGCACCCGTCGGTGCTCGGTGGCTGTGGCGGTCGACCGGCGGCCAACTGATCTACCGGCGCCGAATCGTGAAGCCCCGCCCAGCAGGGACACTCGCGCTGCCGGGAGATGCTGCCAGGCTGCGCCAGTGGCTCGACCCTGAGACCGGCGCGGTCATGGTGCACGACCCGCACGCCGCTACCCTCACCGCGGTCGTCGGCGTCTCCCACCCGGCCTTCGTGCTCCTCGACCCCGCCGAGCAGGAACGACGCGTGGTCGCCTGGGGCCGCGTCCTCGCCACCGCGTGCCGCTCTGGGCGCATCGCCTCGCTGCAGGTGATGGAACGGACCCTGCCCGACTCTGGCAAGGGCCTCGCGCAGTGGTGGGACAGCCACGGCAACCACGACCAGACCTGGACCTCGCAGACGTACTCAGAGCTCATCGACCGCGCTGGGCCCGCTGGGGAGCGCCATGCGTCGACCATCTCGATCTCCCTCGACATGAAGGTCGCTGGGCGCGCGATCCGCGCGGCCGGCGGCGGGATGAAGGGCGCCGCCGCCGTACTCCGCCAAGAGATGGCCACCCTGCTCGCAGCACTACGCTCGGCCGACCTCTCCCCCAGCGACTGGCTAACCCCCGGCGACCTCGCGGTCATTCTGCGCTCGGCGTACGACCCCGCCGTTGCCGGAGCCCTCGAACGCCACGGCGAACTCGGGCGCGACCTCGCCACCGCTGGACCAGTCGCCGTCACCGAGTCCTGGGGATCCCTGCGCAGCGACTCGGCGCATCACTGCGTGCTCTGGATCAGCGAATGGCCCCGCTCGCTCGTGTTCCCCGGGTTCCTCGCACCATTGCTTCTCTCCTCCGGGATCCGGCGCACCTTCACGCTGCTGTACACGCCGATGCGGACCGATCGCGCTGCGCGTGACATCCGGAAGAAGAAGACCGAGTACATCTCGGATGCCGCCCAAAGGCAGAAGATCGGCCAGATCGAGGACGCCCAGCAGACGGCCGAGTATCAGGACGTGCTCCAGCAGGAAGCCGACCTCACCGCCGGCCACGGCGTGCTCCGCTGCACCGGCCTCGTCGCCGTCAGCGCGAGCGACCCGGACGAACTGGAACGCGGAGTTGCTGCGATCGAGCAGGCCGCTATCCAGGCGTCGTGCGAAACCAGACGGCTCTGGGGTCAGCAGGCTCAAGGGTTCGGTGTCGCGGCTCTTCCATTGAACAGGCGGATCTGACCCTGAGCGTCACGTGTCGCCGTCCGCGGATGATCCCGCTGTGGCACGCGGGACGGGATCGACCAGAGGGTCGAGCGCAGGGCGGCCCGCGCTTGACAGTCATACGCGCGGAAGGACGCGAACTTGGGGTCAGGTGCGGCGTATCGAGCAGCGAGAGGGCAGGCTCGGCACTAGTAGGTGCGCAACGCGACCGTGGTGAGCAATTGGAGCCCCGTCGCGCGGACAACTCGCCTAGAGTGCGAGAGCGGATGGGGTGCGCTTGGGGCGATAGCCGGCGTATCGGGGCTCGCAGCGAGACTCTGGCCTGAGACAGAGCGAGTCACGGCTTGCGGATGAGCGTGGCCGAGATCGTCAGCGGCGCGGCGCGAGGCTGGTCGCTGAGGCCCCACAGCGGGTGGCGCCGCGGGTCGCGACTGGAGTGCGGGCACAATCGCACACCGGCGTCGATCTCTCTGCACCGGCTGTTACCTTTCTCCACGAGGTGGACGCGGACTACGACGGACGCTTGCGAGAACAAGGACGCTCGAAATCCAGGTCGAGACTATCCCGCCGCAGCGCTCATCCGCCGCGGAAGCGACAACTATCCATCGCGGCATTGGACTGGCCGAAACTGACTTCTACTTCGGTGCGAGTCGAATTCTCGGCGCCAGATGTCGGCCAGTGCGTAAATCAACTGGCCACCGATGACAAGCAAGGTCTCGCACTCGTTACGCAGACGCGCCAATCAGGCTTGAGACTGTCCTTCGGACAAACGCCGCACTCGCCGTAACCTCAGATCCCGTAGGCGACGATAAGCAAGCTGTCCTTGTTACCGGCACGTTCGTCCACCGTGTCCGCAGGACCTTCTTCGCATAACGTGTTGCCATGGTCGGAAAGAACGTGGCGGGCTGCTCAGTGTTGATTCACCTCCAGACGACGGCCGAAGCGTTTGCAGCAGTGGACGGCGCAGAGAACCTCCATGCGCCTGCGAGAGGCCTCAAGTCTGAGCGCTTGGGGGATCCGACCGTCCGCCAGCGAGCTGGCGGCGTTGACCGGCGCCGGGTGGCGCCGAATGGGTGGCCGGATCGACAGCCGTGCAGGCCAGGCGAGCGCCGGCGTACTGCACGAGCGTGTGGAAACTCGAGCTTCGATCCGGCGTGACTGGCGTTTCGTACTCGACCCGACCCGGCAGCCGCTCTGGCGAGTTACGCCCTTCATTGACCGGCCGCGGGACGCGGAGTTCGGTGACGACGTCGCTTCATACGATTGGCGGTGGGAGCGGGAATGGCGAGTCCGTGGTGGCCTCAAGTTCGAGTCGGACGACATAACGCTGCTGTTTGCACCGGAATCTCAGCACGCTTGGGCTACCGAGTGGTGGAAGAAGAGATGATCGAAGGGTGGGGCGGATACATGCCCCCGCTTGTCGCCACTGACTGGCCCCGCAAACAACAGGAGAGTGCGATCCGGCAAGGTCCGGTGGTCGTCGAACTGGACCTCCCTGAGGTGACGGATTCGTGGCACGACCAAGATGCCACCGCCGCGACCAGCGTCGTCGCCTCGCCGTGGGACGACGAGCGCCGACAACTTCACACTGAGATGCGCGAAGAGTTGAACGGCTGGCTGGACGAGATGGCGAGGGACGACATCTAGCGAGCAATAGGCGCCAAACGGTGAGCAGTGTGATCGTACTGAGCACCCCTTTACGTGAAGAGTTTGTCTTCGTCAATGTCGAACGGGCGGGAGATGTGGACACCCTCGTAATCTCCAAAGGGGAACTTGTGGTCCCGCACGATCAGAACGTCCGCGCGCGCGAGCGATCGCCGTCGCCAGATGGATCGCGTCCCACGTCTTCGGCGCGAACTCGGCGACGCAGACCTCCCGCTTTGCGGGCGACGACCGTGTTCACGTCGACCAACGGCGTATCGGGCGACTCAAGAGCGCGCGGACGCTCTCACGGGCGCGCTTGTGGGTCTCGCTGTCACGCGCAGATGGGGGAGCACTGGCGAGGATCGCCGTGGACTGAACGAGTTTAACTGCGCCCCGGTCCACCGCGGCCGCAACGATTAAGGCACGCGACTCCTGACCGCCCTAGCCGACACCAGGAGGGATGACGCGTCGAGGAGCGCGCTTCCGATCTTGTCAGGCCTCGCCACGATTCGCCTCCAGCCATTCCTCGACGGAGGCGACCTGGAAGTAATCGGGGTCGACCCCGAGCAGGTCGGGCCAGCGGATCGCTGGCTTGGCTAGGACGCTGACCTCCTCGGCGCGGACGTGGAACACGCGCTCGTCAGCGTCCTGCTTGACGAGGCCAGCTTGCCCAGCTCGACCTGTCGGTACATCGCGTCCTTTAACTCGTCCGCAGCGCAGACTCGAAGCCGATACGAACGATCTGCTTGTTGGGGAGCCGCAGGCTCGCCCGGTTACCCGGAGCACGTTCACGCCGACGAGTTCGCCCCGGACTGAGCCGGGCATCCGGCGCTCGAACGGCTGTAGGTCGTTCAGCCGCTCGCGTAACTCCGGCGTCAAGTCCCGTGAGCGGCGGTCCCCACAGGAGGGAGCAAGTCGGTCTCGCCGTCCGCTCCTGGCCGCTCGACGATCGGTGCCACTCGGAGCGTCGAGCTCCGTCGTCGGAGGGCCGCCGCCAGCCTCCGGCGTCGAGTGAGGAGTACGCAACCGGCACGCGAACTGTCGGAGTGGTCCTCAGGTGCGGCGACTGTGGCGACGCAGCCGGCGCAGGTTTGGACGCACGCCACTGGAAGTCGGCGTGGCCAGCAGGTCGTCAACTGGAAAAGCGTCCAGCGTTGGCGCGCCGCCTTGGTACGAGAGTTCGAGCACGTCACGGCCACGATCATGCCCGGAAGGCCCGACGCTGCGTGGCACCGGGGTGTGGCGAGTGGTCCTCTTCCGCGGCGTGCTGCATCCGGAAGAGTCCCCCTCGACTGGTGGTGCTCTCAACGAGAAGGTGACGTCATTGTGGGTGGTTTGACTCGGCTCCGCATGCGACCCGAGCGCTGCCGATCGGCTACCCCAGTTGCTGGCGGGATGACCTGCTCCACGGGTCAGCGTGTGCCGTCAGTCTCGGCCAAGTACTCGCGAATGTTCTCTGGCACGCGGTCAGCGAGTAGGCCTCGTCAGTTGCAGGGAGCGCCTTCGCAGCACGGGCGGATGAAGCCGCAGCCGTCGCACCGTTCGTGCGAGGTCTCCCAGCGCATCAGCGTGTCGCAGTTCGGGCACGGCTCGGTCAGATCTGCCATTCCTCAACTGTAGGTCTGCCGGCGCCCGACGCTTCGTCGACACGACGGAGCGCCACGCGCACCTCCCTGATGAGCACCCGCTCGCCGAGGAGGACCCGATGCCTACCTTCAACGACCCCGTCGCCGACGCTGACGAACTCCGCGAGGCCGTCCGCGGACTCGCGCATGCCACGCGGCGGATCGAGGACCCAACGTCGATCTACCCAGTCCTCGGGTCGATCAGTTCCGCGCTCGCGTCCCTGACGCAGACGCTGCATCAGCTCGGCGACTTCCACGACGACCCGAAGCGCACGCAGGCGTGGGTGAGCGGCGACCCTCAAGGTGGTCGCGCTGCGTCGTACAAGGTGTCGTGGGACCTGCACCGCGCGGCCGAGATGGTCCACCAGGTCGCCGACTGCGTCGACCGGGCGCACGAGGTCGAGGGGACCATCGCCTACGACATCCAGGATGATCCGTCCCTCGCGCCAAGCCACCGGTCGGCGCGCGAGAACCGGGCTTTCGCTGTGAACAACCGACCGGAGAATGCGCGGCTCCTCTCGACGGTGTTGGTCTCCCCAGGTCGCGAGAAGCGATCGGACCGGAAGCTCCGGAAGGCGTCCGTCCGGTCGCTCATGGCAGCAGACCGCGACGAACAGCGGGCTCGGGCCAAGGAGAAGGCCGACGCGCTGCAGTCCGAGCGGCGCTCGACAATCACGCTGCCCCGCGGCGGCGAGGCCGGACCTGCCGCGCTACGTACGCCAGGGCGGTTCCGGCTCCCCCGCCATCAGGACACATCAGCCACGCTCGCTGGCGCGTACCCGTTCCTCGCCGAAGGTGGCCTCGGCAGCGAGGGCGTGTTCGTCGGCCAGGACCTCTACTCCGGTTCGTCGTTCGTCTACGACCCTTGGGTTCTCTACGCCCGCGGCCTGATCACCGCTCCGAACCTCGTACTCGCCGGCATCGTCGGCGCCGGCAAGTCCAGCCTCGCCAAGAGCCTCTACACCCGCTCCATCCCGTTCGGCCGCCGCGTCTACGTCCCCGGCGACCCCAAGGGCGAGCACACACCCGTCGCCGAGGCAGTCGGCGGCAAGGCGATCCTGCTCGGGCACGGGATGGCCAACCGGCTCAACCCGCTCGACACGGGCCACCGCCCGGCGGGGCTCGATGACGTCGAATGGACCAGCCAGGTCACCTCCCGCAGGCGGGACCTGATCGGTGCGCTCGCCGAGACCGTTCTCGACCGCCGACTTACCCCGCTCGAGCACACAGCGACCGACCTCGCCCTCGACCGGACTGTCCGAGCCGCCGACGTACCCGTCCTCCCGATGGTCGTCGACCGTCTCCTCGCACCCGATCGCGCGGACGACCACGACGGCCGGCTCACCGAAGACGGCCGCCTCGTCGGGCACGCCCTGCGTCGTCTCGTTGCCGGCGACCTCGCCGGACTGTTCGACGGACCCTCCACCGTCGACTTCGATCCGACGCTGCCGATGATCTCCCTCGACCTGTCCCGCGTCACCGAGAACGCCACCCTCATCTCGGTCCTGATGACCTGCGCTTCTGCGTGGATGGAGTCGGCACTCATGGACCCCGCCGGCGGGCAACGCTGGGTCGTGTACGACGAAGCGTGGCGCCTCATGTCCCACCCCGCCCTGCTGCGGCGGATGGATGCCCACTGGCGACTCGCGCGGCACTACGGCATCGCGAACATGCTGATCTTCCACAAGCTCTCCGACCTCGACAACGTCGGCGACCAGGGCTCCGCAATGCGCGCCCTCGCCTCCTCGCTGCTCGCGAACGCCGAGACCCGGGTCGTGTACCGCCAGGAGTCCGACCAACTCGGACCCACCTCCGCCGCGCTCGGCCTGACCGGCACCGAGCAGTCCCTGATCCCGACACTCGGCACCGGCCAAGGGCTCTGGCGGATCAAGCACCGGTCGTTCGTCGTCCAGCACCAGATGCATCCCGCGGAGCTCGAGCTCTTCGACACCACCGGACGCATGACGGGAGTCCAAGCGTCATGAGTGCTCAGGTTCGCTCGCGTGCGACCCGCGAAGCCAAGCTCGAGGCTCTGCAGCAGCAACTCTCCGAATCCGTCGCCGCCCTCGTGAGCGGCGAGGACTGGAAGCGCGCCCTGACCTTCGCCGCGCAGTTTCGATCGCGCAGCTTCAACAACACCATGCTGATCCACGCCCAGCACTACGCGGCGTACGGCGAAGGCCGCGTGCCCGAGCCGACGCCGACGTACGTCGCCGGATTCCACCAGTGGCTCTCGCTTGGGCGTCACGTCGAGAAGGGCCAGCACGGGTACGGCATCCTCGCTCCCGTCACGGCCCGCTTCGCCACCCGGAACCCCGCAGACCCGGCCTCGTGGCACCGTCTTGCTCGCGGCGAGAAGCCCGCGGCCGGCGAGGTGGTGAAGTCGAAGCTCATCGGCCTCAAGCCCACCCACGTCTGGGACGTCTCCCAAACCGCCGGCGACCCCGTCCCCGAACTCCCCCGCCCCGACCTGCTTCAAGGCGAGGCGCCCGCGGGGCTCTGGGACGGCCTCGCGGACCAGATCACCGCGCTCGGCTTTGAGCTTCGGCTGGTCTCCTCCGCCGCGGCGATCGGCGGCGCCAACGGGATCACCGACTTCCTCTCTCGCGAAGTCTCGGTCCGCATGGACATGGACGACGCGGCCCAGGTCAAGACGCTCGCCCACGAACTCGGCCACGTACTGCTCCACGCACCTCCCGAGGACACAGCTCTCCACCGAACTCGCGGCCGACGCGACACTCCACCGCGGCGTCGCAGAGGTCGAAGCCGAGTCGGTTGCCCTCATGGTCGGTGCCGCCCACGGCCTCGACACCTCGTCGTACACCGTCCCGTACGTCTCCACCTGGGCCGCAAGCGTTCCAGGCAAGACCCCGATCGAGGTCGTTCAGTCGACCGCGGAGCGCGTCCGGAGCACCGCACTCGGCGTTCTGGACAAGCTCGACACCCAGAAGATCGGCGACGGCGACCCACCCGGACTCGACCGCGGGGGTCTCAGCCACCGCACAGCGCCGATCAGCACCGGCCTACGACGCCCCGAGCCGGTGCTCGGACTATGAAGATCCCCGTCGTCCTCAGCACCGTCCACGTCGACATCGACACCGACGGAACCCTGACCGTCGACCTCGACGGCCGGCCGTACGCCAACGATCGCCAGCTCGGCCGAGCCGACCTCCGCGGAGTCCTCAACGAGATCACCTCCGACATGGAGACCGCGGTCCGCGTCGAGGTCCGCGAATCCGACGGTACGACGTACGCCGACATCGCGACTCCCCCCGATTCCGAAGCACCGGCAGCCGACGAGCCTTCACCCAACCCGCGCCCTCCCGCGCTCGCCGGCGCCGGGTTCAAGCCCGGCGAAGAGGTCGCCCTCGCGTACGTCGTCGCCCGGCACTCAGCCGACTCCGACGGCAACGCATCGGTCAACCTGCCGCCCGCGCTCGTGGCAGCGACCCGCGGCGGACTCTTCCTACTCGGGCTCACCTCGCAGACCGTCGCACCCGTCGAGGCACCGGCATGAACGGCGGCATGCACCGCGTCGACGACGACCTGGTCAACTTCGCACTGTTCACGATCGGTGCCGTGTTCCTCGTTGCGGCGACGCTTCGCGGAGCGGGATCGATCGCCACCGAACTGGCGGGCACCTCGCATCCGAGGTCAGGTGTTGCAGCAGGCTTCGGTGTTCTCATCCGACCTGGCGATCCGGCCACAGCGCTCGCGGCACCGGGGATGTCCGCGGTCCTCTACTGGGGCGTCGTCGCGGCGGTCCTGATTGCCGCGACAACGCTGGCACTCGTCGTCTGGCACCTGGTCCAGCGCGCCCGCCACCGTGCCAACCACGATCCGCATCGGATCGTCGGCATCGCGACGCGAGCGGACATCGCACCGGTTGCCTCGAAGCGCGCGCTCGTACGCCGCGGCCAGACCCTGCGGCCGTCGCTGCCCGACCCGAATCCAGAGGATCTCGGATACCTGCTCGGCCGCGCCGGCGGCCAGGAGATCTGGGCGTCGGTCGAGGACTCGATCCTCATCGTCGGTCCGCCGCGGTCCGGCAAAGGACTGCATCTGGTCATCAACGCGATCCTCGACGCGCCCGGCTCGGTCGTAACCACGTCGACTCGTCCGGACAACATCACCGCCACGCTCCACGCGCCGCCAAGAGCGAGGTCCTGTCGCCGTCTTCGACCCGCAACGGCTCGCTGCCGAGCTCGACGTGCCCGCGGGCCGCCGCTGGTCACTGGTACGCGGCTGCGACGACCCGCTCACCGCGATGATTCGCGCCAACGGGCTCGCGGCTTCGACCGGCCTGTCCTCCGGCGGAGTGGAGTCGGGCGGGTTCTGGGAGGGCAAGACCCGCGCCGCTCTGCAGGCACTCCTTCACGCTGCGGCGTTGGAGAAGCTCACGACTCGGACGCTCTTCGAGTGGTCCCTCGCACCAGCCGCTGCCACCGACGCGGTCGGCATCTTGTCCAGCCACCCCGAGGCGGCGAAGGGCTGGGGTGACTCGCTCGAGGCGATGATCAACTCCGATCCACGTACCCGAGACTCCATCTGGATGGCCGTCGCTGAAGCACTCGCCTGTCTGGCCGACCCGCGTGTCCTCGACGCGGTCAGCCCGGGCGCTGGGGAGGAGTTCGACCCACGCGACTTCCTCACCAACAACGGCACCCTCTACCTGCTTGCCACCGGCGCCGGCGCCGGCGCCTCCTGGTCGCTGGTCACCGCGCTCATCGAGGACCTGACCGAGACCGCCCGCCACCTCGCCGCGGCAGCACCCGGCGCCCGCATGGACCCGCCGCTGCTGCTGGCACTCGACGAGATCGGCAACCTCTCGCCGCTCCCCTCACTGCCGGTCCTCATGGCAGAAGGAGGCGGAACTGGCATCACCACGATGCCGGTCCTGCAGTCGCTCTCACAGGCCCGAGACAAGTGGAGCAGTCACGCGGCAAGCGCGATCTGGGACGCCTCGATCGTCAAGGTCATTCTCGGCGGCGCGTCCGCCTCGCGCGACCTTCAGGAACTCTCCATCCTGATCGGCGAACGCGACGAGCTCTCGGACGCGATCACGGTCGGCGACTACGGTTCACGATCGCTTCAGCGCTCGACCCGCCGCGTGCCGATCATGCCACCCGAGCGGATCCGAACCCTGCCCTTCGGCACCGGCCTTGTGCTCTTCAGAAGCGCGCCGCCCATCATCACGACTCTCCGGCGCTGGACCGATCACTGAGACTCGGGCATCGCGTCCACGCACACCGCGGCATCGGTTCGCCCACTATGGGCGTGCGTCACACCCATATTCGAAGATACGCCGGTGCGGTGCCAACGACATGACACGGCCAGCGTCCTAGTGGGCGCACCCCTCGCGTCCGGCTCAGCAGCCGACGGGCTAGCCCGTCCAGCATATGGAGACCCTCCACCTGACCGGCGAGACAGATCCCCGGGCGATCGGCTGCAGTCGACTCGAAGACCGTTGCAATGCTCGCCGGCACCTCGACGGAGCCCGCCATTCTCGACCCGGGCAAGCCGAAGCGGGCTCCGGAGTCACGGGAGGGTCGTCTACCTCGACCGCGTCAGGGTCTCCTGGCGTGTCGACGGGCCGGATGGCGCATTAGAGCGCGTTGCCCGGCGGCGCCGGTCAGCGCTTGAGAGTTCGCATGCGCGGAGCCCTGTCGCCGATACGCACCGAGGTACTGAACCAACGAAGAAGGAGGCAATCTGAGCGAGTTTAGCCGCGAACCTGGCCCTTATGACCCGCCTTCAGTCTCCGCGAAGTCGTATCCTCACGTCGATCCCTGCCCGAAGTCATAGCGGCACTATGGATCTTGACCGCACTTGCAGTTGGCGGTAAGCCTTGCCCCGGTCGAGGAAGCGCTGAAGAGCATCGAGCCGCTGGCATTGTTCCCTGATCCGCCAACTTCCCAGACAAAAAGTCAGCACATCGCGCTTCCCATCACCGTTCCACCCGACGAATATCGTCTTTGCGTCCTCGTATGCCGAAGCGGTAGGGTATTGCCCAGATGCACCCCGTCACAGCAGTCGCCGCTCGTCGTGGATCTATCCGGACGGATCGCGGGCGGATCACCGGCGGGGTGGCAGCGTCGCAAGCGTTCGTTCTGTGAGCAACGCCGAGAGCATCCGGGGTTGCCACAGGGTGCGGTCCGGGTGGTCACTATCTACGGCGACACGCCGCTGACGGATAGCTCGTCGCGCGCGCGGCACGGTGCGTCGTGGTCGACGGAACGGGAGCTCGCGGACCCGACAGGGTCCACGACATCGTTCGGGCCCGTCGAGGATTGGGCGGCTTGAAGTGGGTTCGCGTCAGCGACGAGCAATCCTTCTCGGCACGCACACCTAAGTGGCAGACGCGCCCCGCGAGGACCTCGTCCGTCGGGACAGCGCGCGTTGCAGGCCGGTATATGCACGTCGAGCGGCAACGCCGTGCAGGGAGCGCAATGAGCGTCGACTACCGCGATGGCATCGCCGGACACGACCGAGTCGGTGAGTCTTGGCTGCGTACGCGGCTTGCTACCGCATCACCGTGGTCCTGGAGATTGATGAGGTCGGACGGAGGGGTGTGACTGACCCCGCCTAAGAGCCTAGGGGGGCTTCGACGCGCTAAGTAATCGATGTTTCCCATCTCGACGGCATCAGCGTACATGACTTGCTTGACCCTGAGCTGGCCGGCCTGAAGACGGTCGCCGGCAGCCGGCCCAGGGCCTCGACGCCAACCGTCTGACGACTCCGATGCTCGCCGTCTTCCGGCGCCGTGACCCGACTGGGTGTGAGACTCCGGCACTGCTCGGGGATCCCAGCGCCAGTGGCCGTGAACGAGTTCGTGCGATGCCGCATCGTCTCCTGGCGGCGGGCCTGCGTCCACCCATTGCTGCAGCTTCGCCCGGTGGAATGCAGCGCACCGCGACGAGGTCGTGACCGACAGCTATCGGCCTCGAAGTCGAGGTTTCGCGCGCGGTCTCGCCCGCCAGATTGGCAGGACGGCTTCACCGGGAGCCGCGCCGAGGTCGGGAGTCAGCATGTCCATCCCCACCCAGATGAGCCTGGTCGGGTTCGTCGCATCAGCACCGGAGCTGCACTTCACCAAGGACGGCGCCGAGCGCTGTCGTCTGCGCGTCGGTGTTGAGCAGTGGCGTAGAGAGGCCGACGGCGAGCTTCACGAAGCTCGACCCGACCTTTCACGACATGGTCGCCTTCGAGAGCACGGCCCGCGAGACGTATGCCCGCTTTCGCAAGGGCGACTCGTTCGTCGCGAGCGGCTACGTCCACGAGTACGAGGTCGCGCGCCCCGGCGAGCCGAGCGTGGTCAAGGAGGAGTTCGTCGCCCGCAAGATCGGACACAACGCCAACAAGACGGCGTACGACGTCCAGCGCCGCCAACTCGCACCAGCTGCCGCGCCTCCCGCTGAGCAGCCGCCGAGCTCGGCCATCGGCTTCTGAACGGGCAGCGCCATGGATGTCGAGCCGTACTTCGGCACCGAACGCGACCTACCGCCGGGACCGATCAACTGGAACCTGCTCGACGCCCCGACCGCGGCCATCGAGTGGCGCGATCTCGACGCGTTCGTCACCTGGCTCAAGGACACCTTCGGGCTCTCGCCGGCGATCGTGCCGCCGTACTGGCACCGCCACGATGAGCTGATCTGGGAGCTCTCCGCCCTGCACACCCACTTCCTTGCCTGCTACAGCGAGACCGCGTCGCCCTCGGCACCCATCGCGTGGATGCGTGAGTTCGCCGACTGCCGCCACCGACTGCGCGAGTGGGTCGCGATCTGCGGGACCCGCCTCGACCGCGACCGCCCCACCCGGCAGACAACCTGGCCCGGCGACTCCGTCGTCGACCTGAGCGGAGAGGTCGAAATCACGAACCGTGCATCCGACTTCACCAAGTTCGTGCACGAGGACGTCTCGCGGCGCTCGCGCGTCGAGGAGATCGCCCGACATCAGCTCCTCGCGTGACCACAGAGCGTCCACGGAGCCGGACGCCGCGCGAGCGTCCACAGCCGCAGGCACCAGGCGCGCTCGGCCAACCGGATTGACGGAGCCTTCGAGCAGGACCAAGTGGAAGGAGACCGCTCATGGATCTCGAGCACGCACTGACCCTCGCCCAAGCGAGGTCGTTCGTCGCTGCTCTCGCCGACACCGCTCTGGGCGACGACGCCTCCGCCGCGTTCGAGCACGTTCTGATCGAGCTCGACTGGCTCCACGACGACGAGTCCCCCGGCCTCGACACCGACGGGCTCAGCGACGATCGAGGCGTCCTCTACCTGGGCGCCACCACGGCGATCGAGTCCCTCGCCCTCTTCGGGATCGATGCGCTGGACCTCGAACTGCTGCTGGTCCGGCTCGAGGCTGCACACGCGTTGGACGGTGGCTGATGTACGGCGAGACCGGCGACCTGATGCGCAGCGAGCTCGCCGCTCTCCTGCGCCAGCACCGGATCCTTCACCGACTCGGCGACCACGCACCGTCCGCTCCTGGCGTGGTGCCCGAGCGCGAGGTCGCGGGCATGGTGATCCAGCAGTATCGGCAGACGGTTCTGAGCTGGTGCACTGAGGCGGTCATGGCCGCGAAGCCGCTCGTCTTCAGCGCCACCCTCCCGGCGCCGGCCAACCCGTTCCAGACGTCGAACGAGCCCGGTACGGCGGTCAGCGAGCTCGCCCGCGCACTCAACCGTGCCCGCGAGGCGTCCAGGACACCGCGGGCGAGCACTTCCCTTCTTGGCACCATCAGCGCCAACGAGGTCATCGAACACTGGCGCCACGCCGCCCGAGCCGCAGCCCTGGCGGAACACGACACCAACGGAATCGCCGGGCAACGGCTCACCGGTCCGCAGGCCGAGGCCCTCGTCGGCGACGTCGCGGCAGTCACCCAGGCTCTCGTCGTCCTCGACCAGCGGTACCTGAACGTCCCCGGATGGGAGAGGCTCACCGATCCAGGGCGGCTCGGGTGGGCAGCACTCGCGACCGCGCTCGACGTCAGCCTCGGGCAGCCCGACTACAGCGTCGACAGCACCGGCTGGCGCCCACGCACCCACACGCTGCGCATCGGCCCCCAGAGCGGCATCCTGGGCGTCCTCCAGGCCGAGCACGACCTGCTCGTGCGCCTCAAGCCGTTCCCGACCGCCATGAACCTGCGGCTCATCGTCGACTCCCAGCAACGGCTGTCTCGCCGGCTCGCGATCCTCGCGAAGCGAACCGATGCCCCTCGCGCCGAAGCTTGGACGGCCCGCGCAGCCTCCTACTCGGTTCTCAAGCAGCACCTGCGCAACGTCGGCGGGCGGACCGGCAAAGGCGACGCCGCAGTCGCCGAGGCTGCGAACGCGACAGCGCGCCTTCGGGCATTGCCGGACAACACCATCGTCGAACCGCGGGTCGCCGCCGGATTCCAGACGCTGTTCAACAGCATCGACGAACGCATCGCCGACATCGTCGAGGACGGCATCGACCGAGGTGCCTACCTTCAGCGCGTGCAGGTCCCCCGGCTCGTCACCGACAGTGGAAGGCTGGTCACGCCCACACGCGAGCGGTTCATGCCGCTCGACCGGAGCGCCAACAAGGACCTCGTCAGCGCCGTACGCGGACTCGTCCCACGCGTCGAACCCGAGCACGCCACGCCAGGGCGCAGCCGCTCGGCCCTGCACTCAGCGCTGATCCACCAGCCAGTGGCCCGGCGCACCGAGCCCGGCATACCTGGCCTGTGATCCTCTCCTGACGCCGGAGGCGTACCGCCGGAGTTCCCCGGAACCTGAGCCCGGCCGGAACTGCGTAGCCGAGTGCTAGGCAACGGCGTCGTCGTCGGTTTCGCGGTCGACCGCGGCCAGCAGCTCGTCTTCCCGCTCCGCTGGACGATTCGCCAGGAGCGAGCCGTCCGGCTCGGCTGGGCGCAACGTGCGTTCGAGATGCACCGCGGGAGTCGGATCCACGGAACCGGTTCGGCTCGATGTAGTGCCCTTCGGTGATGACCGTGGAGGTGTGCCCGAGGAAGCCGGCCGCTGCGTCGATGCCGATGGCACGCGCGATCACGGTCGCGCCGGTCCGCCGGTACCACCGCAGGCTGATTCCGCTGCCGGCCAAGTCAGCGATCTGGAGGAACTCGCGGAAGGTGCGCCGGACGTTGTACGGGCTCAGTGGGCCTCCGCTGCGGCTGGCGAAGATGGTCCGGGTCCGGGCGTTCGCGGGCATGTCATCGATCCGGCGACGCAGCACGACGGCCGCGAACTCAGGGACAGGAATACGTCGGATGGACGCGTCGGTCTTGGGTCGGGGCTGACGCTCGGCTCCGCTTCCCTTGCGTTGCACGACGGTGCCGCTGACGCTGGCGATCATCCCGATGGGCAGGGCTTCGATGTCACAAGGGCGGAGCGCGAGCACTTCCCCCGGACGCATGGCGGTCCCGAGCAGGACCTCGATGATGTCGCGGACCTGGCCGTCCGGCTTGGGGCCGGGGAGTCCTGGTTCGCTTCGCCACTGCGCAGCCGCCTTCCTGATCGCGGCGATCTGGTCGATCGTCAACGCCTCCGGCGTTGCCTTGCTGCGCCGGAGTTGCGATGTGCCCTCGACCGGGTTGCGAGCGATCGCGTCGTGACGCAACGCGTAGGCGAAGAGCATGTTGAGCATGGTGCGGGTCTGCTTGGCCTGCGACGGCGACACCTTCGCCTGCTTCGCCAGGAACCACTCGACCCGACCGGTGGTCACCTCGGCCAGCGTGTAGTGCTCGAACGCCGGCCGGACATGGAGCCGCAAGCAGGCCCGGTAGTTCTCCTTGGTGTTGCCGGCCAGGTCACGAAGCGCGAGGTCGGCCAGCCACAGATCGGCCAGATCCGCGAACGGGCTCGTCGGCCGGAGCACTCCGCCGCTCGGGAGCGACGGACGCTCTCGGATGCGTTCCAGGAGCCGGGTCCGTGCAGCTGCCGCTGTCGGTCCCGACGCCCTGACCTGGCGGAGACGACCGTCGAGGTCGCGAACGCGGGTTTCCGCCACCGCGCGACCTCCCTCGCGACGCGTGTTGATCGCGCCGTACGTACCGATCGGCGTGCGGGGCCTTCCGGTGCGCATCAGCCGGCCTGGCGTGGGTGCCGCTCGGCGTCGTCCGCCTCCATCTGCGCGAGCCAGGCGTCGACCTCGCTGACCCGGAACCGGAGCTCACGGCCGACGCGGAATCCGCGAGGGCCCCGCCCCTGGCTGCGCAGGTCGTACAGGGTCTGGACGCTGACGCCGAGCTGCGCGGCGAGCTGCGACAGGGTGAGGACGGGGCCAAGTCCCGTCTCGGAGTGTGCTGTGGTCGTCATACAGACCAGGTGCGCCAGGCCTGCCGCGCCTGGCCGAGAGCGGCCCAGACGGGCCGAGGACGACAGCCAGTCGACCGACTTTGTGCTGACTAAATGCTGAGAGGCCATGCTCGTCTCCTGTTTCAGGATCCGGGCAGGGCCTCTGACCAGCGGGTTTGGTGGAGCTGAGGGGATTCGAACCCCTGACCTTCTCATTGCGAACGAGACGCGCTACCAACTGCGCCACAGCCCCAGGCGAGGGAAACGTTAGCACCGGGACTCGCGGATCCGCAATCGGTTGGGCGGGCTGGCGCTGATCAGGAGCCGGTGGCGCGGCGACGGTCGGCGTCGGCCTCGGCCTCGGCGGCCCGGTCGGCCTTGTCGGCCTGCTCGGCCTCGCGGGCGATCGCGCTGTCGATCTCCGCTCGCCGGAGGTCCAGACGCCGGTGGAGTCGAGGTCGATGGTGCGGACGCTGCGGCGGGCGGCGGGCTCCTTCGACGACGTACGTCGGGAGGGTGACCGGGACGGGGTCCCAGCCGACGACGCATCGGCTCGGCGTCCTCGACGCTCGCGGTGACGGCGCGATCTCCTCGGTGAGCGGGCCGTCGTCCTCGACCGGGCTCCGGTGCGGGGTGACGCCGGGGAGGCGGACGACCGGACGGCGGGCGCTGCGCTCGGCCTTCACCATCAGCCGGCAGGCGACCAGCCAGGCCACCAGCAGGCCGCCCGGGATCGCCAGGTAGGGCCAGGCGACCACGGCGAACGCGGCCAGGGTGGCGACGACGAGGTTGGCGAGCACGACCGTGCCCAGCACCCGGCGGCGACGACGGGCGGCGCGCGCGGTGGAGCGGCGTACGGGGGTGGTGACGGTGACCTCGACCGGGACCTCGACCGCCTCGGTCGTGACCGACGTGCCGGAGGAACCGGCGGCGGGCGTGGAACCGGCGGCACCGGCGGGACGGCCGGGCACGACGAGACGCGCGGTGCGGCCGTCGACGGGCTCGCGGGTGGCCAGCACCCGCATCGAGCTGGAGAAGCGGTCGACCGTGCGGTGGCGCTGATCCTCCTCGTGGTGCTTGAGCGCCTTGGGGATCAGGTAGGCGGCCCAGGCCACCGCCAGGGCTACGAAGATCAGTGCGCTCAGGTCCACGCTCCGAAGGTTAGGAGCGATATCGCACAGTGGGTCGGATGTCTACCCGTGTGTCGCAAATTGCTGCTGGTGCTCGTGTGGTTTCGGGGCCGGCGCGAGGCGGGATAGTCCCCAACGTTCTGCACGCCGCGAGCCCGGATCTGCGTGCAGATGGTTGGGGACTATCCCGGGAGGCGGGCCAGCAAACCGTCGGGAGCCTCTTCGCGGGTGATGGCGTAGATGCGGTGGTCGCGCCAGTCGCCGTCGATGTGGAGGAAGCGGGGGGCGTAGCCGACCTCGTGGAAGCCGAGCTTCTCCACCACGCGCAGGGAGTTGGTGTTCTCGGGGCGGATGCAGACCTCGATCCGGTGCAGGCCGCCGGCGGTGAAGCAGTGGTCGACGGCCATGGCGAGGGCGCGCGGGATGACGCCGCGGCCGGCGTGGCGCTGGTCGATCCAGTAGCCGGCCGAGGCGAACTGCGCCGAGCCGCGCACCACGTTGTTGATCGTCAGCTGACCGGCGAACTCGCCGTCGACCTCCACCGCGAAGGGGTAGGTCACGCCGGCGCGGGCGGCACGGCGCATCCGGCGGACCAGGCCGCGGAAGGTCGCGCTGCGGTCCTCGGACCCGGGCGGGACGGTGGCGTCCCAGCGGGTCAGCCAGGCGGTGTTGCTGCGCCGGGCGTCACGCCAGGCGCGGGCGTCGGAGTAGGTGAGCGGTCGCAGGGTGACGACCGGGTCGGTGCCGGAGGAGATCCGGGTCGGCCAGCCGGGGGCCGACCCGCTCAATGATCGCTCCCGACGACCTGCTCGACGGCGTGCACGAGGATCGGACGCAGCACCTCGAGGCCGTCCTTCACGCCGCCGCGCGAGCCGGGCAGGTTGACCACCAGGCAGCTGCCGACGACCCCGGCGAGGCCGCGCGACAGCACCGCCGTGGGCACGCCCTGCGCCACCCCCGCGGCGCGGATCGCCTCGGCGATGCCCGGCACCTCGAAGTCGAGGACGGCGCGGGTCACCTCGGGGGTGCGGTCGGTGGGCGTGAGGCCGGTGCCGCCGGTGGTCAGCACCACCCGTGCCCCGCCCCGGGCCGCGTCCGCGATCGCCGCACCGACCGGCTCGCCGTCGGGCACGACGACCGGCGCCTCGACCAGGAAGCCGAGCTCGCGCAGGAAGTCGACGATCAGCGGCCCCGTGGTGTCGTCGTAGACCCCGGCGGCGGCACGGTTGGACGCGACCACGACCTCGCCGCGCAGGCTCATCGCTCCGCTCCCCCGTCCGGCGTACGCCGCCACTCGCCGGACTTGCCGCCGCTCTTGGCCTCGATCCGGACGTCGGTGATCACCGCGCCCTTGTCGACGGCCTTGACCATGTCGACCACCGTCAGCGCCGCCACCGAGACGGCGGTCAGCGCCTCCATCTCGACGCCGGTGCGGTCGGTGGTGCGGACCGTCGCCGCGATCTCGACCGCGTCGTCGGCGACGGTGAGGTCGAGGGTGACGCCCGAGATCGCCAGCGGGTGGCACAGCGGGATCAGCGCCGGGGTCTGCTTGGCGCCCATGATCCCGGCCAGCCGGGCCACCGCGAGGGTGTCGCCCTTCGGCACGCCGGCGCCGCGCAGCAGCGCGACCACCTCGGCGGAGACCAGCACCCGTCCGGTCGCGGTGGCCTCGCGCGCGGTGACGTCCTTGCCCGAGACGTCGACCATCCGGGCCGCGCCCGCCTCGTCGACGTGGGTCAGCCGCGCACCCGACGAGGGGCCGTCCGGCGGCACGGCGCTCACGCGCGGTCCAGCGGCAGGACGGCCACCTGGGCGCCGGCCTCGAGCGAGGTCGCGTCCTCGGGCACCAGGATCAGCGCGTTGGCGCGCGCCAGGTCGGCGACGAGGTGCGAGCCAGGGCCCCCGACGGGCGCGACGGTCGGCTCGGCCTCGAGGTCGTCGTACCAGCCGCGGCGGTACTGGCGCTTGCCCTCCGGCGAGCGCAGCGGCTCGGTGAGCCGGGCGGTGCGCAGCGGCTCGACCGCCGGGTCGATGCCCATCATCCGGCGCAGGGCGGGGCGCACGAAGATCTCGAAGGAGAGGTAGGAGGAGACGGGGTTGCCGGGCAGCGTGAAGATCGGGACGTCGCCGATCGTCCCGAAGCCCTGCGGCTTGCCCGGCTGCATCGCCACCCCGCCGAACCACACCGTGCCGAGCGGGCTGAGCGCCGCCTTGACGACGTCGAAGTCACCCTGCGAGACACCGCCGGAGGTGACCACGACGTCGGCGCGCGCGATGTGGTGGTGCAGCGAGTCGAGGAAGCGCCACGGGTCGTCGCTGACGATCCCGACCCGGTGCGCGACGGCACCGGCGCGACCGGCGGCGGCCGCGAGCAGGAAGGAGTTGCTGTCGTAGATGCTGTCGGCCAGCAGGGGCGAGCCGACCTCGGCGAGCTCGGACCCGGTCGAGACGATCACGACCCGCGGGCGCGACCGCGTGCGGACGGTCGCCCGACCGAGCGCGGCGAGCAGGCCCACGTGGCGGGGTCCGAGCACGGTGCCGGCCGGCAGCACCCGCTCTCCGTGGCGGACGTCCTCGCCGGCGTCGCGCACGTGCTGGTGGACGTCGGGCGCTTGCTCGATGCGGACCTCGGCGGCACCGCGGTCGGTCCACTCGTAGGGCACGACCGCGTCGGCGCCGGCCGGCATCGGGGCCCCGGTCATGATCTTGGCGACCCCGCCCGGAGCGAGCTCGCGCAGCGAGACCTGGCCCGCACCGATCTCGCCCAGCACCGGCAGCACGACCGGGTCGGCAGCGGTGGCGCCGGCGATCTCGGCCGCGCGGACGGCGTACCCGTCCATCGCCGAGTTGTCGAAGCGCGGCAGGTCGAGCGGCGCGACCACGTCCTCGGTGCAGGCCAGGCCCAGGCTGTCCATCAGCGGCTGGTGGAAGTCGGGCAGCGGACGCACCGCGGACAGGATGCGCGCGAGGTGCTCCTCGACGGTGACGAGCGGGGACGGCGCGTTGCTCACGGGGCGGTGCTCACGCCTTGGTCTGGCCGTTGAGAACGGCCGCCTCGGGCACCCGCTGCGCCGACCTCGCCTCGAGCTCGACGTCGCCGACCACCTCCACGCCGTGGCCGAAGGTCCAGTCGCCGTCGACCTTGAACGACGTGGCCTTGCGCAGCGACGGAGCGCCCTGGGGGAAGCGCTTGTCGAACTCCCCGACGACCTTGTAGTGGCTGGTGTCCAGCTCGACGTAGGGGACCGCGTCGGAGGCCTGGTCGAGCACGAAGTCCTGGCCGATGTCGTAGACGTCGGAGCGGAGCACGAGCAGGTCGTTGGTCGTCTTCACGGGCACGAACCGGTCACGGCTCACCTCGATCAGCTGCGCGCCCTCGAAGATCTCGATCGCGGCGCCCATCGCGGTCTCGATCTGCACCACCTCGGGCGAGGCGGGGTCGCCGGGGTCGACGTTCTTGACGTTGCGGATCAGCGGCAGCCCGAGGATGCCGTCGCGCAGGTCGAGGGTGTGCTTCATCGCGACCAGGTCGAACCACAGGTTGTTGGTCGAGCAGTAGCGGTGCCGGTCGAGGTCGGTCAGGGCCTCCGCGTCGGCGTCGGGGGTCTGCGCGGTCTCGCGGAGCACGAGCCGGCCGTCGGCCTTGCGCCGGGCGAAGTGGCCGCCCTTGCGGTCGGAGGCGGTGCGGCGCACGGCCTCGATCGCGAACGGCGCCTCGCTGGCGGCGAACCAGCCCGCGACGGTCGGGTCGGGCACGGCCCCGAGGTTGTCGGAGTTGGCGACGAAGACGTGGCGGTAGCCGAGCTCGATCAACCGGTCGAGCAGGCCGGTGCCGCGCAGCGCGGTGTAGAGGTCGCCGTGGCCGGGCGGGCACCACTCCAGGTCGGGGTCCTTGGCGTAGGAGACCGGCACCAGGTCGTCGACGAGGAGCTTGGGCTCCTTGTTCTGCAGGAACTCCAGCGGCAGGCCCTCGACCGGGAGGCCGTCGTAGCGGGCGATCGCCTCCAGCGTGTCGGAGGAGGTGCGGAACGAGTTCATGAAGATCAGCGGCAGCGTGGCACCGTGGGCCTCACGCTGGTGCAGCACCTGCCGGCAGATCACGTCGAGGAACGACATGCCGCGGCGCACGCACAGCAGCGACTTCGCGCGGTCCATCCCCATCGAGGTGCCGAGCCCGCCGTTGAGCTTGATCACCGCGGTGTGCCGCATCGCCTCGGAGGCCACGTCGGGGTCGACCTCGACGTCGGCGAGCCTCTCCATGTCGATCGGCTCGATGCTGCTCTCGGGGATCATCCCGGTCTCGCCGTGCTCGAGCAGACGGTAGTAGTGCGCGAAGGTGTCGATCGCCACCTCGTCCACGCCGGCGGCGGTCATCTTCTCCCGCGCGAGCCGCAGGCCCTTGCTGGCTGAGGTACCCATGCTGCCGATCGTAGGCTCGTGGGGTGCACCCGTTCCAACCCGGCCATCCTTCGGCTGCGAAGACCGCCCTGCGCGACCAGCTGGTCACCACCCGGCGGCGGCTGCAGCCGACTGCGCTGGGCGAGGTCGCGCGCGGCCTCGCGGCGGTGCTGGAGCAGGCCCCGGAGGTACGTCGCGCGGCCACCGTGGCGGCGTACGTCTCGATCGGGAGCGAGCCGGGCACCGGCCCGCTGCTCACCGCGCTGCGGGCCGCGGGGAAGCGGGTCCTGCTGCCGGTGCTGCTGCCCGACGGCGACCTCGACTGGGCGGCGTACGACGGCGACGGGTCGCTCGCCCCGGCCCGGCTCGGCCTGCTCGAGCCGACCGGCCCGCGGCTCGGGGTCGACGCCGTGGCGACCGCCGACGCCGTGCTGGTGCCGGGCCTCGCGGTCTCCCCCACCGGCCTGCGGCTCGGCCGGGGCGGCGGCTCCTACGACCGCGCCCTGGGGCGGGTGCCGGTCGGCACGTTCACCTGTTGCCTGCTGCTCGACGGCGAGGTCGGCCTCGACGTGCCGGCCGAGCCGCACGACCGCGCGGTCACCGCCGCCGCCACGCCGACCGGGTTGCTGCGCTTCGGCAGCTAGTCACCATCGCGACGCAACCGCTCGGCCGCGCCCCGCAGCGCGAGCGCGATCCGGGAGAGCGCGACCTCGCTCGGGGGCGGCGCAGCGTCCAGCTCGGCACGCAGCGACTCGAGCTCCGCGCGGGCGGGGTCGCGCACCGCCGGGTCGGCCGACGCTGCGCGCGCCGCCAGGTCGGCGAGCTCGCGGACCGCCGAGGCCGCCGCCTCCGCACCTGCGCGCGGGGACGCCGTCAGCGCTCCTGGGTCGCGACCGGTGCGGGCGGCCAGCCAGGCGACCCCGGGGCCGGGGCCGCTCGCGGAGCGTGCGGACCCGCTCACCGGATGCCTGCCTTGGCCGCTCGGAACGACGCCACGATGTCGTGCTCCCACCGGGCCTGCTGCTCGGCCTGGATCTGCGCGACCGTGAGGTCCGGCACGTAGAGGCCGGACGAGCTCATCCGGTAGAAGACGCCCACCGGCCGGTTGCGCAGCTCGTGGGGGATCGGCACGTTGGTGCCGGTCCACATGATGCTCGGCAGATGTGCGAGGAGGGCGTCGACCCACGCGGCCGGGTCCATCGACCGGTGGGTGCGGAAGAAGTCACGCAGCGCGTCGTGGAAGGTGCCGGTGCCCACGGTCAGGCCGTTCTGCACGAGCGTGTACCGGTCCAGCGAGAGCGCTGCCACGTGCCCCTGCGGCATGACCTGCGGCCCCTCGGGCGGCGCGCCCTCGGCCACCACCGGGTCGCTCAGGATCCGCCACAGCACCGCGTTCGTGGGGCTGCGCAGCGTGGCGAGCAGGTCGATCCAGCCCATGGCCTTGCGCAGGTCGTCGCGCCCGGTCTCCACCGCGTGCTGGAGCACCTCGTAGCCGATCGACACCGGCAGCCACTCGTGCTGTCCGACCTGCACGTTGCGGATCTGGTCGGCCAGCCACGTGCGGGTCCTGGCATCCCGGGGCAGCTCGGCCATGAACTCCTCGAAGGTCACGCCGCCCACGGACTCCCCGCGCACGAACGCCCGGAACGCCGCCAGCAGCCCGGTGGGAACGATCACCCCACGCACCAGCACCGAGACCGGTCGGTCGGGGCCGGACGTGAAGGAGCCGTAGCCCGCGGCCGAGGGGCTGTAGCTGATCGCCCGGACCCTCGTCAGCAGGTCGCTGTCGCCCGTGGAGGTCGAGCTTCGCGCCGCCGTCACCGCGCAGCTTGGCGGCGGTCCGGGCGCCCAGCGACCGGAAGAACTGCTCGCGCGTGGTGTGCTCGGTCGAGGTGTTGACCAGGGCGTGCTTGCGGAACTCCAGCGTGTCGGCGCCCTGCCTCGTCTCTCCCATCTCGAAGTACCCGAGCAGCGCCGCGTGGTTGCTGCCGGAGCCGAGCACCTCGGTGGGGGCCAGGTTGGCGGAGGTGAAGTCGGCGGCGTCCCACACCTGCTGCTGGGCCCCGTCGATCGGCTTGGCGGCGATGGTGCCGATGTAGTCGCGCTTCCATGCGTCCAGGACGGTGTCGGTGTGCTGCTTGCCCTGCAAGGGCAGGCCGACGCGGATATCGGCCAGGTTCTGCTTGCGGGCACCCTCGCCGAAGATCGTGAAGAGCTGGTCGAGGGTGGTCGCGATGCTGCGCTCGCTGGACTCGAGGCCACTGTCGTCGGGTGGCTTGATCGGGTCTGCCGGGTCGCGTGCCGCGGCGTCGAACGCGGCCACCAGTGCCGTCGCCTCCGCCGCCGCCGCCGCGTTGGCGCCGGTCAGGGTGCCGATCAGCTGCCGCGCTGTGGTCGCCTGGGCTCGCGTCCGACGGGCTTGCCGTCGGTCAGCTGGCTGGTTCCACCCGGCGACCAGGTCGGGGATCGTCGTCGGGGTGGAGGCCACCATCAGGTGGGCGGCGGCACCGTCGCGCTCGACGTACAGGCGGTGCTGCTCCGAGTCGGCGGTGAAGCGCACGGTCGTGCCGAGCTCGTCGTCGTCGTTGTCCGCCGTCCTGCTCGTCGTCCTCGCCGCCGATTCCCATGCCCGCCAGCAGCGCCCGGCCCCGCTCGGCGAGGAAGCCGATGACCCGGTCGATGGCGGCGTAGACGACGGCCTGCATGCGGGTGATGACCTCGGCGACCTCGTCCGGGCAGCCCGCCGAGGTGCATCAGCCCGGCGAGGAAGTCGATGACCGGGCGGGATCAGCGAGGCCAGCGCCTGCTCGACGGCGGTGGCCAGGCCACCGATGTTGCCGGCGATGACGTCGGCCATGCCGTCGACCACGGCCTCGACGAACCGGAAGATCCGGGCGGCGTTGCGGAAGATCCACGAGCAGACCTGGTAGATCAGGTCGATCGCCTGGGCGATCGCGCCGACCGGGTTGAGCATCATCCGATCCGGACGACGACCTGCTGGATGAGGGTCTCGACCAGGTACTCCACCGCGGCCTCGAGGATCATGCCGACGATGTTCTCCGGGGCGAGCTGCTCCTTGACCAGCTCGACGAGACCCTCGGGACCGCGCTCGATGAGGACCGAGATCAGCTGCCACGTCGCCTCGATGACCTCGACGGCCGTCGGCCCGATGTGGCGCACGAGGATCTCGCGTATCCGTCGGCCAGGTGATGCCCATCAGCTGGAGCGCGAAGGAGAACAGCGACCCCGCAGAGAAGTCGCGCGGCATCGGGATCGGGGTTTCGAGACCCGAGAACAGCCAGTCCCAGAACCCGTTGAGGACGTGGGTGCCGAAGTTGTCGAAGAACTGCTGGAAGCCCTGCTTGCACGCCCGGCGACCAGGTTGTTGATGAAGTTCTCGGGGTCGTCGGCGATGTCGGAGATGACCTGCTCGATCTTGGCGATCAGCGCCCAGAACGCCGCGGGCGGGATGCCGACCAGGCGAAGCAGCCCGTTGATGATCGCCCGGACCGGGTCGTCGATGAACTCCTCGATCGCGGCGACCACGCGGCCGATCAGGCCGCCTGCCTCGTCCCGCCGCGCCTGCGCCTCGGCGTGCACCTCGTTGACGGCCGTGATCGCCCGCGCGCGAGACGTCGTCGACGAAGCTGGTCTGCGCGGCGGTGACCCGCTGGCTGAGGCCGTCGAGCATCCCGCTGAAGCGGGCACGCTCCTGCGCGGCCCACTCCGGGAACTCCGCCTCCATCGCGGTGAACGCCGCGTCGATGTCGTCGCGCGCGTGCTGGATCAGGGCCTGCGCGGCGGCGACGACGCCGTTGACGTCGCTGCGAGATGTCGAGCAGCAGCGTCGGCCACGCCGTCGCCGAACTCGCGCTCGGCGCGGTTGTACTCGTCGGTGACCCAGTCCGGCAGCCCGCCGATGTAGTCGCCGATCGCGAGCGATCGCGCCGCCGACACCGGAGTGCCGCTCGTCGATCCACCGCTTGACCCGGTCGAGGGCGTCGTGGAAGGTCTGCGACAGCTGGGCCAGCCCGGCCTCCCAGCGGGCGATCGCCGTGCGGCCCAGCGGGGCTCGAGCAGCGCGTCGACCTGGGTCTGGGCGTTGTCGAAGATCTGCTGCGCCCGGGCCGAGACCGACTCGCGGGTCTGCTCCTCGGTGGTGACCATGCCGGTCTGGCCGCCGCCGACCTCGTCGACCGTGCCGGCCCGGGAGGCCCTGCATCGCGGCGACGGCCTGTAGCTGCAGCTGGGCCATGTCGCCCTGGGCGGAGTCGATCGCCTGCTGCTGCTCGGCCTGGATCTCCGCGGGCGCCTGGGCGGCGACCTCGCCGAGCTCGCCGCGGGCGTCGCGCGCCTCGGCGAACGGCCCGTCCGGGATCTCCTGGGTGACCCGGGTGTCGATCCCGGAGTCGGCGATCCGCTGGTCCGTGGCGGCGACGTCGGCGTCGAGCCTGGTGTTCTCCGGCGGGATCGGGTCGGGGGCGCCGCCGCGGCCGGCGACGCCCATCCCGGGCGAGGTCGGCGACGGCTGCGTCGAGCGGGGAGGGGGTCAGGGCGGGAGTACCGGCCGGAGGCGTTGCCATCTCGTCGTAGGCGCTGCCGACCTCCTCGACCTGCCCCTCGACCGAGCCGGTGATCGTGCTGCCGGCCTGCTGCGCCTCGTGCGTCGGGTCGGTCTCGAGCAGCTCGTCCTCGTCCTCCGGACGGTTCTCGTGGATCGCGGTCCGGATCCGCTCGCAGAGCTCGACGATCTCCGGGCTCGGGGCCGGTCGCTCGCCGAGCACGGCGGCCAGCTCCTCGCGGGCCCGCGCCGCGGTCTCGGCGACCGGCTCGGTGACCGCACCGCGCGAGTCGGCGACGTTCTCCTCGGCCGGCGGCAGGTCCCGCGCGGCCCGGGCGGCGCCCCCGGCTCCCCCGGCGACCGCACCGCCGCGGGCGGCCGCCGCCGGGGTCAGCGTGGTGGGCGGCTCGGGCATGATCAGCTCGACCGGTGGCGGTGGTGCCTCCTCCGCCGCGCCCTCGACGCGCGGCCTCCGGACCGGCCACCTCGGCGGGCGCCTCGCCGGTCCCGGCGACCGGCTGCTCCGCGGTCGGCTCTGCTCCGGCTTCGGCCGCCGTCTCGACGGTCGGGGACCGGGCCGGCTCGCACGACCGCGACGACGTCCGCGGCAGGCGGGCCGGCCGGGGCCGCGGCGGTCGGCGGCGACCAGCGGGTCGGCGGACCGGCGACCGCGCCGAGCAGTCCGCGTCGACCGCGGCCCGGATCGCGGCGTCGAGGATGCCGAGAGCGGTTCGGGGCGTCCACGCCGTACACCCCGGGCGCGAGGAAGAGGTGCCGGTCGGTGACGAACGCCGGCACTCCGCCGACCGGCGCGTCCGCGTGGACCCGCAGGCACGGAGGTCGGCGCCGAGCAGGCCCGCGGTAGACCTCGACCAGGCGGGGACTGAGCGGCTCGCCGGCGGGTACGGCGCCGTCGGCAGGTGGATCACCGCGCCCTCGGGCGTCCGGGGCGCGTCGACCCCCTCCCGTGCGGTGACCAGGTACCTCGGCGGGCAGGCGAGCGAGGTCGACGGCGAGCGTGGTCCCGCGCAGCGCGACCGCTGGCGCGGCGAGCGGGTGCTCGCGGCGTCCAGCCGTCGACGGTCCAGGTGGCCTCGCCGAGCGTCGAGCCCGAGCAGCCCGACCCGGGCCGTCATCTGGACGGTGCCGTCGAGCGAGCCGTCGGACCGGAACCCGGCCCGGCCGGTCAGGTCGACGAACGGCGACCTGCCCGGTGAGGACGACGGCGCCGCCGTCGAGGCCCCACTCCGCCTGGACGGCGGCGAGCCCGCCGGCCTCCGTCTCGCTCAGCGGCGACCACCGACGCGTCGCCCACCGGCCGCGGCACGGTCGTGAGGACCGGCGACGCCGCTCGGGCAGTCGCCGGTCGGCCGGGTCCTCGTGGAGGTGGTCCTCCTCGGGCCCGCTGTCGGGTCGCGACGGGTGGGGTCACGCGGGCACCGTCCGCCCAGCCTTCTCGTACTGGCGCCGCATCCCCGTCACCAGGTGCTCCTCGGTGACCACCCGCCCGTCGGCCGCCGCGAGGTAGGCGGCGTCCAGCGTCGCCTCGCGGATCTGCGCTCCGGTGAGCGGGTACCGCCGGGCCAGGGCGGGCAGGTCGATGCCCGCTGTCGAACGGCATCCGCTCCGGCAGCACGGTCCGCCACAGCCGCTCCCGCTCCCCCGGGCCCGGCTCGGGGAACTCGACCATCACGTGGATCCGGCGCTGGAAGGCGGCGTCGATGTTCGCGATCAGGTTGGTGGTGAGTACGACGGTGCCGGGATGCTGCTCGATCCGCGACAGCAGGTACGACACCTCCTGGTTGGCGTACCGGTCGTGGGCGTCGTCGACCTCGGTGCGGGCTCCGAAGACGGCGTCCGCCTCGTCGAAGACCAGCAGGCAGTGCTCCCGAGCGGCCCGGTCGAAGACCTTCGACAGCGACTTCTCGGTCTCCCCGACGTACTTCGACACCAGGGCCGACAGGTCGACCATGTAGGCCGACAGTCCGACGGAGGCCGCGAGCGCCGCCGCGGTCATGGTCTTGCCGGTCCCCGGCAGGCCCGTGGAAGAACGCGATCAGCCCGGACGCGTTGTCGTGGTGGCTGCCGAAGCCCCAGTCGTCGACGACGAGGTTGCGGTGCGCGATCCGCGCCTCCAGGTCGGTGATCCGGGCCCGGGCGCCCGCGGGCAGCACGACGTCGGCGAGGGTGTGCACGGTGGTGCAGCGGCCGCGCCGGGAAGTCCGCGGAGACCGTGGCCCGCGGCGGTGGCAGGCCGAGCACCCAGGCCAGCAGCGCGGGGTCCGGCCGCAGGACGCCGGAGAGATCAGCCGGAGGATCGAGGTCGAGCAGCCCGTCGCGCAGCCGGCCGTGCTCGGACAGCAGCACGGTGGCGTCCATCCGGGCCTCGAACGACCTGGCCACGAGGGTGCGGGCGACCTCACCGGTCAGGCCGGTGACGCCCGGCCGGTCGGTCAGGTCGGCGTACCGTGCCGAGGAACCGCTCGTCGACGTACGGCGCCACCGCGGCGAGCAGGACCACGGCCTCGGCGGCGGACAGGTCGGCGGTCGCGATGATCTCGGCCAGCGGCCCGACGCCGTCGAAGCGACGCCGGTCGGGCAGCCCCTCGCCGCAGCCCTCGATCCCGAGCGGGCGGCCGGCCGGCCCGCGCGTCGCTCCTCGAGGCGCACCTCGATCAGCGCCTCGAGCATCTCCAGGGCTGCGCGCAGCTCGCGGACGGGCGGCGGGGCGGTCATGGCCGGAACCTCACCGTCAGGGCGACCGACCAGGGCAGCTTGAACAGGCCGATCGGGTACGGCAGCAGCGGGAGCAGCACGTCCAGTGGATGGGTCGCGGCGGTCAGCGTGACCGGGTCGCGGTCGGCGTCGAGCACGCCGTACCGCACGACCCAGGCGTCGCGGACGAAGGCCGTCGAGGAGCGCTCGAACCCCGGCAGCAGCGCGGTGAACGAGGCCAGCACACCGCTCGGCCGACTCCGCGACCTCGTCGGCGCGGGGCAGGTCGAACCGGTCGTGCGGGTCGGGCGTGAGCAGGTCCGGCCGGCCGGCCAGCAGCCGCACCAGCGGGTCGTCGACCGAGCGACGGGTCGTCGGGATCGAGCAGCACGGCCAGCGCGGCCTCGCGGACGTCGATCGGACGTCCAGGCCGGGATGGAGCTCCTCTGCTCGCCGGCAGTGGTCGGCGAGCCAGGGGTAGAGCAGCACCAGCCCGGCCGCGCGGGTGATCGTCGCGGGATCGAGCGCGTCGGATCGCCGGCCCGGCCAGCTCGCGGAGGGTCCCACCGCGGCGACGACGGCGAGCACGTCGTGGTGGGTGGATCCGCGGCCTGCGGCCGCGTTCCGCGCCGCCGGGCCGGCCGACGGGGTCGGGTTGCCGATGGATGCGATGTCCCGCTGCGTCCGGTCCGTCGCGATATCGGTGGTCGTCCCGAGCGGCGATCCGATGTCGCGGACCCACTGCCGGGTCGGCCGCCGCCGGAGAGCGCCGGCGGCCGGCGCCGGACGAGCCGTTGCCCAGGCGGCGACCAGCCGCGGCCCAGTCGTCGGCGCCGAGGTCCGGCGGCGATCCGCCCGGCCACCCCCGGGTCACCGAGCTCGAGCAGCGCGGCCGGCAGCCGGTGGTCGCGCCGTCCGCTGTCCGCAGCCCCAGCCAGGCGCGGGCGGTCGCCGGCAGGTCGACGTCCCGGCCCGCGAGGTCCGTGGGCGGTGGTCGAGCCTGCCGTTGTGCCGTCGTGGCGTCGTTTGTGCGGGGCTGCGCCAGCAGCCGGCCCGGATCAGGTCGGCCCAGAGCACGGCGAGCGTCTCGTCGTCGTACGCCGTCGGGTCCAGGTCGAGCGGCACGAGCACGATCGCGGCCACGTCGCGGTCGCCGACGTCGGCCAGCGCCCGCTCGAGCGCGACCGGCAGCGCCCGGGCGGCGACCCGGGCCAGCCGGGTGGCGTGCGGCCCCCGCAACCGCAGGGTGTCGACGACGACGTCGGCGCCTCACCCGTAGAGCTGTTCGAGGTTGCGGATCTGGGCGTCCAGCTGGCTGCCGAGCTGGCGCCTCCGGGGTGTCTTTCGTCGCGGCCTTGACCATGGTCCGCATCGACTTCAGCGTCAGGATCCGAGCTCCCGATGCAGCTCGGGGTCCTCTGAGGCGACCTCGACCTCGAACGCCGCGTGCGCGCGCTCGACGTCCGTGACGTACCGCTCGAGGTCCGGGTTCTCGACTTCTCCGATCGCCCGCACCGCGGCGACCGTGGTCTCGGCGAACTCGGCGATGCCGCGACCGAATCGACATCCCCTTCACCTGGCCACGGGTGACCATCTCCTTGCCGAAACCCACCTGCCCTTCCAGGGTGGCGATCCGCTCGCCACATCTCGTCGGAGACCTGGCCCTCCAGAGTGGCGATCCGGTCCTTGAACTTGCCGACCTCCGCGACCTCGTTGCTCAGGTTGCCACTGGCTGAGCTGGCCCTCCAGGGTCGCGATCCGCTGGCCGAGTCACGGACCGTCGACCACCTGCTGCGCCGACGTCCTCGACTGGCTGAGCTGGCCCTCCAGGTCTCTCTATGTTGCGTTTTGGTGTTCATCGTATGTTTGCCCGGTCGCCAGGGTGGTCAGCTCGGTCGCCACCTGCTGGGCCTCTGCGACCGCCTCTCCGCCGCCGGCAGCGCCGAGGCCACCCGGCGGGTGTTCCGCACCGCCGCGACCCGTCCGGTCGCGACCACGTTCCCGGCCTGGTTGACCGAGAGCACGATGGTGTCCGACAGGCTGAAGCTGCTGGCCGGGTGGTAGCCGTCCAGGCCCTGCGCCTCGGTGTGGTGACGACCCGCACGTCGGCGACTCCGCCTGGCGCCGACGTGATGGGTCTCCAGCGCCACCGCGACGTCGTCGCCGGCTGGCCGACGTACTGGGGCCCGCCGATGCGGCCGTCGCCGAAGAAGTCGATGGGGTCGTCGCCGTAGATCACCCACGGGTTGACCAGCCAGCCCGGGTCCTCGAACGGCGGGTTCCAGATCGGCCCGAGCGGGTCGGGGGCTCGGCGCAGCCACTCCTCGTACCAGAGGTCGGGGATGTCCGGGGGCGGGTAGTAGATGTGCCGGCACTCGTTGCCGTGACCCGGATGGTCCCGGTCGGGCACTCCAGCGGCGGGGGGCCGGCCCGGCGGGCGGGTCGGGTGGCGCGTAGCCGGCGATCAGCGCCTCGACTGGTCGCGGTAGAGCCCGCGCGGGTCGGCGCAGGTCCCGCCGAGGAACGCCTCGGTGAACCCGCGTGGCGGCTCCCACTCGTGCCGGTAGCCGCAGTCGAAGACCCAGCCCGTCCTGTGGTGCACCCAGCCCAGGACGACGCCCGGGGTGGTCTTGCGGTCGACGCAGCGTCAGCAGCGCCCGACGCGCAGCAGGTCGAGGGTCGCGAACAGCACCATGTTGAGCCAGCCGCACTTGTAGCCCTTGACCGCGGGACCGCGGGGCCGTGACCGTGCCGGAGCTTGGTGATCAGGGCCGGGGCGACCAGCGGGTCGCTGCCGTTGGTCAGCCGGTCGACGATCGCGTCGCGCAGGTCGTGAAGGAGTTGGTCGGCGAGGAGTCCGGCCACCCGGATCGGCCGGACCAGCAGCGCCTCGTGCGCGAAGTCGAACCAGGTGCCGGTGACCCGGCCGGCCACGCGCACGTCGACACCGCGGTGTGCAGTGCTCGGCGTGACCGGCGCAGTCGGCCTCGCCGCAGGCCGGCGCAGGGTCGTCACGTCGGTCGGGCCTCGAGCACGACGCTGAAGCCGCCGGCGCCGGGGCGATGAAGTCGTACGACGGCGTGACCGGCGTCGGCGGCAGCGTGATGTCCGCGGGCGGTGAGCACCAGCGGCTCGCCGTCCTGGTCGATGGCGAGCCCGGGTCGATCGGTCAGCGTGTGCCGGTGACGGTGCCGCCGAGCCCGGCGTTGATGCCGAAGCCGACCATCCGGCCGACCAGCCGGTCGCGCTCATGCAGGAACGCGCCAGCGTGTTGAGCTCGGCCGCGGTGAGGGTCTGACCGCTCTCGAAGACGGGGTACTGGTGGTCGTCGGTCGTCATGGGTTCCTTTCGCGGCTCGTCTGGGTCACGGTCGGTCGGCGGAGCCGCCCACGTCGAGCCGGTCGATGCTGCTCGCCCTGGTCGATGCACTCGTAGATGTGGATCGCGCGCTGCCGTGGCTCACGACCGAGACCACGGAGCACAGCAGGGCGTTGAGGTCCTTCTGCTGGGTCGCGAGGCCGCCCGTCGTACGGCTGAGGTCTGCGGCGGTCGGGTCGTCGCGGGAGGATCGGCGGGGAGGCGAGGACCCCGAGCTCGCCGAACAGCCGTGGGTCGACGAAGCAGACCCGGATCAGCACGTGGGCCGGCGCGTACCGGCGGACGAACTCGACGGCCTCCTCGCGCCGGCGCCCACGCGTCGAAGTTCGTGGTGCTCGGCACGAAGAGGGTCGCCGTGTAGGGCTCGCCGGTGACCGCGGCGCCGGGCGCCTTGAAGTGCTCGAGCAGGTAGGGGCGCGTCCGGTCGCCGGCGAGCCGAAGTACAGGCGAACCAGCTCGAGGAAACCCCGAGGGGTCCCGCGCCGGCGCCACAGCCGGGCACCGCGGCCAGGAACTCGCGGCGCCGCGGCGAGCCCGGGCTCGTCGCGTCGCCCAGCCGGCCGGGAAGACGAAGCCCGCCCAGGCCGCGACCTCGTCGTAGGTCGCGAGGTACGACGCCAGCAGCGCGTCCGCGCCGGCGTCGAGCGGCAGCGTCGGCCGGCCACCGGAGGGTCGCGTCAGGGCCCGGGCCCGGGCACAGGTCCTCGAGCCGCTCGACGACGGCGTGGTCAGCTCGTCGGCCAGGCCCAGGTACGCGTCGACCTGGGCGAACGACGCGGCGTCCTCCTGGTAGACCGCCGGCAGCTGCGCCGCGAGCCGGGTGTAGTCGGGGCTACGCATCGCGCAGCACTCCCGGCCAGGGCGAAGCCGCACCCGGCAGGCAGCGGCCGTCGCGAGGGGCGGCACCGCGTTGGCCGGGATCGGCAGGCGCGCCGGCCGACTGCGGCACGAAGACGGGATCGCCGATGCGACCTTCATGGCCAGGCCCTCGACGCCCCACACGTCGGGTTGGCGACGATCGCCTCGACCACTTCGGTGAAGCGGATCGGCTCCCCCGGCAGCCAGCCACCCGGCGGCTGCTCGATGCCGCGGCCACGGACCGTCGACCGCCGGTGGGGTCGGTGCACGATCTCGGGCCGGCCACCGACGAAGAACGCGACGATCCGGTCCCGGACGTCGCTCGATCAGCGTGGCCGCGGGTCGACACCGATGCCGGTGACGAGCGTGCCCTGCACGACGATCGGCGCCGTGCCGGAGCAGACTCGCGCCGACCTCGTCGCAGATGACGCGGCGCGGCTCAGGTCGTCGGCGTGTCGTCGCGCCAGTCCGGGAACGGCGCGTCGCACCTCCGGGCCGATCGGCGGCCGCGAGCACCGCCCGCAGGAACACGCGTCGGCGGCGTCCCGTGCCGTCCCGGGTCACGCTCCACGACGAGCGTCACGGCGGCGGCCTGCCTCGTCGACGTCGATCGCCGGGCATGGTCCCCGTCGGCAGACCGTTCCAGGCGATGCCCGTCGAGCCGGCCGGGCACCGCCCAGGCCCGGTGGATCGCGGGTGCGCGCGGGCCCGCCGGGCGTAGTCGTCGGCGGTCACCGGCTCGCAGGTCAGGGCCTGGATCGGGTGCGGCGGCCAGATCCGGTGGCGCCGTCGGTCGTCCTCGAGCTCCTCGGGCACCACGCCGATGCGGCTGGGGCCGGCAGCCATCGCGATCC
This sequence comes from uncultured Actinomycetota bacterium, assembly GCA_963834285.1. Classification (GTDB taxonomy): domain Bacteria; phylum Actinomycetota; class Actinomycetes; order Propionibacteriales; family Nocardioidaceae; genus Nocardioides. Next base: position 44,305 of record CAWIAZ010000005.1, read on the forward strand.
GCGCCTCGTCGGCGGTCGAGGTCGGCGTCCTGCAGGCGGCCCGGGTCGCTGCATGCGGCTGGCCGCGGTCGGCGCCTGGACCTCGGCGAGCCGGGCGACCAGGGCCTCCTGGAGAGCCGCCGACGCGTTCCCGCCGTACCAGGGCGCGCGATCTCGTCCTCCCACAGCGGCAGCGAGAAGGCGAGCTCGGCGGCGGCACGCGCGTCGCGTCGCGCGACGTGCACGGCGTCCGGCTCCCGCTCGGCCGCAACCGCGCCGGCGATCACGTCGGCCTGCTCCTGGGCGACCTGTCGAACCAGCCGGGAGCGCATCAGCGCGATCACCGCGGGCGCTGGGCCGGGGTCGAACGCGTCGCCCACGGGTCGCGGGCCAACAGCGCGAGGGCGTCGTCGCGGATGCGGCAGCCGCGACCAGCGGCTCCAGCGCGGCGGCGGAGGTGGGCTGCGCCGGGGTCGGCCGAGCGCCGCGAGCGAGTCGCGATCGCGGCCAGGGCAGCCGGTCGGCGGAGAGGGGAGCGTCGCGTGCCAGTGCCGCTCGCGCGTCCGGCAGCCCAGGCCCGGACCTCGAGCGGCCACGCGTCGTAGCGCCGCTCCGCCACGCGGTAGTGCAGGTCCGCCAGCCCGAACGCCGCCACCTCGGCGAGGGTGACGCCCGGGTCGGCCACGTTGTGGTCGGTCCAGGCGCCTGGGACGGCTGGCGGTGAGCGCCGCCATCACCCGGGCCCGCACGGTCTCCCAGTCGGCGTCGGGCGCGACCGGGACGAAGAGCGGTGATGGGGCGTGGGCTGCGGTCGTCACAGCTGCTCCTCGCAGGTGAGGACGTGAGCGCCCGACGAGCAGTACAGGCCGCGGCAAGGGTCGACCTCGACGACCTCGACCGCGGCGCCGGTCGTCGTCGCGCAGCTCGAACGCGGTGACCACGTCGACGCTCGGCTGCCGCTCCAGGAACGCGACCAGCGCTCGAGGCGTACAGCGCGCGCCCCCAGCGCGACGGGCCGGTGGCCGTCGGGTGCAGCACCGCTTCGAGGGCGGCCGCGATGGTCTCCTGCTGCCCGTCAGGGCGGCGACCCCGCGGCGCAGCCGGATGTGGCCACGACGGTGACCGGGGCGTAACCGGGCACAGGACCGCACCTCGGCGCCGACCGGCGTCAGCGGCGGCGAGCACGTCGATGATCCGGCCGGTCAGGCTCACCGACGGCCGCGGCGCGGGGTCGTCGGGCCGGTCCGGCACGACGACGAGGCCCGACGTTGCCCGGGGCGCGCCTACCGTCGCGGTCGGTGTGCGGCAGGCAGCGGACGGCGGCCACCTCGGGGAAGGCGAGCGCGACGTGCTGCTCGTAGTCCCACGGCGCCAGCGCCCGGTCGCGGTGCCGGACCCGCGCGGACGCGCGGGCCAGGTAGCGCCGGGTCGGCCTCGGGGCCGCGCCCGCGCACTGACGCCAGGTTCGTCACCTTCTTGACGCCCGCGGATCGGCGTCAGGGTGCCCTTGATCGTGCCCGGCGGCAGCGCGGTCGGCCGAGCTCGGGTCCAGTCTCCGGGTCGGCTGCGGCGGAGACGAACTCGGCCACGACGGCGTCGGCGACGACGCCCAGCAGGGTGCCCAGCCGGTCGGGCTGGTGCGTGGTGACCAGCCGGATCCAGCGACCGGCCGGCGCGCGCCACGTCGGCGCAGCCGACCTGCCATGCCTGCGGTGCGACGAACCGGAGCAGGCCGGCTCCGCGCAGCTGCCGGGACCCGTCGGCGACGGCGAGGGCCGCCACGACGCTGCCGTCCCACCACTCCCAGCCGCGTCGACGGCGTCGGAGATCCCGCACGGCGCGGCCGAGTCAACGTCGAAGTACAGCGACACGGTCGAGCCGAGCGCCGCGTCGGGCAGCTCCAGGCCGATAGCGACCATGCCGGTCGCGCCCTCTCGGAGACGGCCCGTCGGAAAGGGGGGAACGGTCCCGGTGGCCGGTTTGACCTGCGCCGCCAGCCGCTCGCGACTCGACGTGGGTCGCCGCGACCGGCAGAGGTCGTGTAGTGATCGTGATGGCCGACGCGATCGGCGGGACCGGCGGGACCGGCATCGTCGGTTAGGTGCCCCCGGCCACGGCCTTGGTCGCGAAGTCGGCGATCTTCTGCTGGTAGTCGGTCCAGCCGAAGTCGCCCTCGGCGAGGAAGGCGCGGACGTAGTGGCCCGGCTGGCCCGATCGTCAACGTCTCCGGACGCGAGCCGCCGCCGATCGTCGTCGCCGACACGGTGTCGAAGCTGGTGGACGGGCTACCGAGCTCCCCCACCGTCCTCGGCGGCGCTGCCACCGGACGGTGGGCTCGCCGGATCGCCGAGGTGCAGTTGATCCGAGGCGTGTCGTGGAGTCCCTTCGCGGAGCCGCGTGTCAGCTTCATGGCGCTCTGGTGCCCGGATCTGGCCGCGTGAGCAGCGCGGGGATGCCGCTCCCGCCGCCGACGACACGGCGGCGCCGCCCTCGTGGAGCACGGTCACGGCGACGGTGACGGTCGTCGACGTTCTTGGCGAACGCCTCGTCGGACCGGACGTAGAACGCGTCGCCCCGCTTGGCCACCGCGCCGAACGGCTGGAACTCCTTGGTCACGTCGACCGCGCCGTCGTTGTAGAAGGCGGCCTGGGCACGTACGCCGAGCGGTCGGTCACGGCGACCGACCCGGTGAATGAGAGGGCCTCGGGCACGGCACGTTCGCGGGACGCGCACTCGAGCCAGGGGATCTCGCCCGTCAGGGCACCGCACCCCCCTGTCAGGGGGCACGGTACCGTCGACCGGAGACGGGGCCGTCGGCGGGCTGACCGGGCCGTCGGCCCGCGAGTAGCGCCACACCGCGCCGGTGAGGCCGCTCGCGCCGGTGCGCCGCCGAAGGTCCAGCTCGCGATCGAGGTCGCCACCGGCGAAGGCCAGCGCCGGTGAGCTGATCCGCAGGACGTGCGGGGCGTCCGGCCCCCGCGCGGGCTCGCAGCGGGAAGTCCGGGCGCCGACGCCGCCACCCCGGGCGGCCCGCGGGGTTGCCGCCGGGACGAGCACCGCACGACCGGCGAGCGCGGCACCGTGGGCGGTGAGCGCGTCGAGGGTGCGTAGCGGCGCTCCGATTGCCGAATGCGTCCTTGCCGCCGCGCAGCAGCGTGCCCTTGGGACGACGGCGGGCGCGAGCTTGGGGTCGACGGTGCGTGGGCGACGACCCGGTCCGGCAGCACGGGCAGCCGGGGGATGCCGAGGATCTCGCTCGAGCCAGGCCCGCTGCGGCCGCGTCGGCAGCCGTCGCGGCGTGCTCGTCGAGGCTCGGCGTACTCGTCGGCGAGGGCGGCCAGCAGCACCCGGTCGGGCTGTCCGCAGCGCAGGCCGTCGGGCCGGCGAAGAGCACGCCGTCCGGCCCACGCGAAGGTGCGTCGCCCCGTCGAGTCGTCGCAGCCGAGCCGCCGCGGCCAGCGCGGACGGCGACCACCTGTGCGGGTGGTCCGGGTCATGGTCACGACTCGCCGCCGAGGTAGAAGGGCACGACGAGGCTGGTCGGCCGCCGGTGCCGGTCGATGCGGTACTCGATCGTCACGTCGACACGGTCGTCGGCAGCCCGCCGGGACGCGCCTCACCGCGTCGACGATGACCCGCGGCTCGCCGAGCACCAGGGCCCGTCGTACGTCGTCGGCGAGCCGGTGGCACGACGTCCGGCGGTGCGGGGCTCGAAGACGTAGCGGTCGACGCCGGCGCCGAGGCTCGGGGCGCATCACCCGGCTGCCGAGCCCGGTCCGCAGCAGGATCACCATGGCCTCCACCACGTGGTCCGCGCCGTCGTTCCTCGCGACACCCGCCCGGTCCGCCGGTCGCCGGCGCCAGCGCGGCGGGAAGGCCCAGCCGCGGCCGACCTGGGGGTAGTCGGTTGAGCGGCTCATCCGATCACCACGGTCGGGCTGCCCACGACGACCGACGCACCGCAGGCGCACGCATCGCCCGCGCGGGCGGGGCGGCCCTGGATGAGGACCGTCGCCGATCCGGCGACGAACGGCGTCGCCGGCGGGTGTGGCGGCGGCGACGGGATGACGCAGGCGTGCATGTCGCCGAGCACCGCGGCCGGCATGCCGCCGATGAGGACCGTGGCGACGCCCGGTCCGACGACGGTGCCGCCGTGCGCCGTCGTGTCGCCCACGCGGGCTGCCCCTGGCATCGTCCTCTGCGTGCTCTAGTTGATGGTGACGAGGGATCCCTTGAGCCCAGCGAGCCGGAGGCCTTGAGGTCGAAGGTCGCCGAGCTCTCGAGCTTCGATGGGCCGCTGGCCTTGCCCTCGAGACTTCGAGCGCGTCGAGCTTGACCGCGCCCGACGCGGCGACTTGAGGGTGATGTCGCCCTGGGCGGCGGTGAGCTCGATGCCGTCGTCGGAGAGCCGGATCGCGTTGTCCGGAGTCGGCGTGGGTCATCACGACCTTGGAGTCGTTGTCGTTGAGGACGACGCTGTGGCCCTTGCCGGTGGCGAGCGGTGACGGCCTGGCGCTCGCCGTCGTCGAGCCGCAGGGCGTGGCCCGTCCGGGCGTGACGAGTGTGCGGATCGCGTTCGTGTCGGGTCGACGACGACCGGCGGCGCCTGCGTGCCGTTGTAGAGCGAGCCGAGGACGACGGGGTGGTCGGGTCGCCGTCGACGAACCCGACGAGCACCTCCTGCCCGACGCTCGGCACGAACACGGCTGCCGTAGCCGTCCCCGGCGTCGGCGGTGGCACAGCCGTGCCCACGACGCCGTCGCCGTTGTCGGCACGCCACGGCAGCCGCACCCTGGACCCGGTTGAGGCGACTCCGGGTCGTCGAGGGACTCGACCACGCCGAGCAGCGAGCCCCGCGGCCGTCCCGGGCGCGGCCGTCGCGGGCGGCGCGAGCCGCGGCGGGGCGCCGACCTGGAACTCGGTCCGGTAGCCAGCGCCGAGAGCCGGTGGCGGGCCGCGCTGACGTAGTGCGGGCCGGAGATCCGGGTGCCGACCCCGGTGATCGAGACCCACGCGTCGCAGCGCAGCGCGGGTCCCCTGGACGACGCCGGTGCCGTGAGTGTGCGCGAGCGCGGCCGCGCGCTGCGCGGCCGACGGCGACGCGCATCGGCGTCGTCCGCGGCGACCACGGCGGGCGACTCGGCCGCGCCGTGCGCAGCGGCCATCCGGCGTCGCCGACGGCGGCGTCGTGCGTCGGCCCGGTCGCCGACGTCGATGCCCGCGGCGGTCGCGCCCTGCTCGGCTCGGTCGCCTCCAGGGCGTCGAGGTCCCAGCCGACGCCGACCGCCGTGTCGATGGTGCGGGTGAGGTCCTGGGTCAGGTGCAGCTCGACGAGGACTGTCGTGTAGGCGAGCTCGATCGGGTCCTCGCCGGCGGTCGGCGGGCGCAGCACCAGCGTCGTCCCCGCGACGTAGGTCACCCAGCCGAGCTCGGCGGCCCGGGTCTTGAGGGCGTCCCAGTCGCTGACCCGGTCGCTCACGACGAACGGGGCGGGTCACTCCGTCGGCGGCATCGGCGGTCGAGCGCAGTAGTCGGCGGCGATCGCGGAGGCGAGGTCGGCGTCGTGAGCGTCTCGGCGAGCTGGCGCGACCGTGGCGGGTGCTCCATCAGGATCGACCTGGACCGCGCCCTCGACCCGGAGCACCGGCCGGCCGCCGGCGGGGAAGTGCGTGGTGAGCGAGGCGATCACGCCGTCGAAGACGGTCGTCAGCTCGGAGTGGTAGCCGAGGGAGACCGCGATCGTCGGCCCCAGGGGTGAACGGCCCGTCGTCGCTGTGCCGCACGGCGCGCTGTGTCGGCGTCCCAGTTCTGCACGAGCAGCGAGAGCCGGCCGTGCCGGTTGACCTCCTCGTGGACGTCGAGCTCGATGACGTCGGCCGCGACGAGCGGCTCGAGCGGCGTCCCGCCGACGCGGACCTCGAAGTCGGGCCGGTCGGCTGGGCACGCGGCCATCGGCCGGCCTCCAGCGGCGGGAGCAGCAGCACCTGACCGGTCCTCAGGCCGCGCGGGTTGGTGAGCCGGTTGGCCGGCGGCCAGCGGACGCCAGTACGCCGGGTCGCCGTACACCTTGGCGGCGATGGCGTCGAGCGGGTCGCCGTCGCTGACCAGCCAGGTCTGGTAGAGGTCGGGGGACGCCGGGCGGTCCTTGGCCGCGACCTCCTCGGGCGAGAGCGCCTCCTTGAAGGAGAGCTTGACCGTGGCGCGCAGGGGCTCGCCCGCCCGGTCGAACAGCGTGTAGGTGACGTCGGCCTGGGTGAGGATCCCGCGGAAGCTGAACCGGCCCCAGTAGGCGTGGACGTAGTAGGGCTGGTGCGTCTCGCCCTGGAACTTGGTCAGCTCCAGCAGCGCCGTCGAGCACCGGTCGCCGATGCTGCCGGGCTCGCCGACCACCCCGGTGCCGTCGAGGAGCAGGTCGAGCTGCACCTGGTCGGGCTCGCCGCCGCTGAACGACTGCTGCGGCGCCGAGGTCCCCGCCGACTGGGTGGCCTGGTAGCGGTTCTTGCGGGAGAAGCGACAGCTCGGTGGGGTTGAGCAGCGCCTGCCAGCGCAGTCCGGCGGGCTTCTCGAACTCGATGTCGGAGTAGGCGTCGATGGTCAGCTTCGTCAGCTGGGTCGCGGTGAGGTTCATCGGTCCCACTCCCGCCGCAGCATCTCGAGCACGCGCTCGGGCACGTCGTACGACGCGGTCGAGGTCGGGTCCCGGCGTGCCGGCCGCGGCGGCGCTCGGCCCGTGCCGGCCGGGGCGACGGCGACCTCGGTGACGATCTCGCGGATGACGACGGGCACTCAGACCAGCTTCTTCAGCGCGAGCCCGTGGTGGGCGATCTCGATCGTCTCGATGGCGACGGCGGCCGACTGGGCGTCGAGGTCGGGGCCGGTCAGCTTGACCGGCCAGCCGCGGGTGAACGTCCACGACCCGCACCGGCGCGAGCGCGCCCTCGACGGTGCTCATCAGCACCACCGTGCCGTCGCGCGGCGCGACCAGGCCGGTGACGTGGAACTCGTCGAACCAGTCCCACAGCTCCGCAGCGGGCCGGCGCCCTGGTTGAGCACGAGGTTCGGGAAGGACGCCCGGATCGGGAACCGGTGGGCGAACCGGTTCTCGCCGCCCTCGGCGTACTCCTCGACGCTCACCTCGCCGGCCAGCCCGGTGCACTTGCGAGAAGCTCACCGAGGCCAGGCCGTCGATGGCCAGCACGAAGTGCGCCGTGGTGAACGGCACGAGCGGGAGGCGACGCGAGAGGGATCATCGTCAGCCGCACCTCGATCTCGATGCCCTCGCAGGCGAACTCGACCGACTCGATGGCGACGTCGGTGCCGGTCGACTTCAGGCCGGGGCCCTCGAGCTTGACCGGCCAGGCCTCCTTGATCTTCCAGGTCATGACCGGGTCGCGCTCCTCGTTGAGGAGGCTCACCGTGACGTCGCGACGCTCGACCGCGCCGACGGTGATCGAGTTGAACCACTCGAAGAGGCCGTTGCCGGCCTCCGCCGGCGCGATGCCGCGCTTGAGCGTGACGTTGGAGAACTTCCGCAACCCGGGCTGCTTGCGCGTCGAGAACTGCGGGTCGGCGCCGCCGCGGTACTCGATGACCTCGGCCTCGATGGTCAGGCCGCTGACCTCGGAGAAGCTGGTGGTGTTCTGGTTGTCGCCCCAGCTCACCGTGAAGTGCAGGGTGGTCATGGGATACATGTCGGCTCCTTCGGTGTGGGTCGGCTGCGTGGGCGCTCACGGGACCGGGGGCGGCTCACTCGGACAGGCGCTTGTGGCTGAAGCGGAAGATCACGAACTCGGCGGGCTTCGCGGGCGCGACCGCGACCTCGGTGATGATCAGGCCGAGGTCGATGTCGGTCTCGGTCATCGTCTCGCCGAGCCCGACCCGCACCCGGTAGGCCTGCTCGGGCTTGGTGCCGGCGAGCGCGCCGGCGCGCCACTGCTGGTCGAGGAAGTTCTCGACCGAGACCTTGACGCGGATCCAGGTCTGGGCGGTGTTCGGCTCGAAGACCACCCACTGGGTGGCCCGGTCGACCGAGGCCTCGATCATGTTGAACAGCCGGCGCACGTTGATGTAGCGCCAGGTGGCGTCGTCGGTGGCGTTGCGGGCGCCCCAGATCCGGGTGCCGCGGCCGGGGAACGCCCGGATCAGGTTGACCCCGCCGGGGTTGAGCAGGTCCTGGCGGCGCTGGGTGTAGGCCTGGGTGAGCCCGACGATCCCGCTCACCGTCTCGTTGCCGGGCGCCTTGTGCACGCCCGCGCAGCCGGTCGGTGCGGGCGAAGACGCCGGCGACGAAGCCGGACGGCGGCACCGTCGGTAGCGGTCGGTGGCGTCGGGGTCGAGGGTGACGATCCGCAGGTGCGGCGCGAAGACCGCGGCGTAGGTGCTCGCGACCGTGGTGTTGCGCCACTCGAGCACGGCTGTCCTCGTCGAGTCGGGGGCGTCGAGGATCGCGAAGCGACGGAAGTCCTCGCAGTGCCTGACGACCTGGCCCGACGAGGTCGGCCTGCAGCAGCGGGTCGCCGAGCAGAGCGCGTCGGGCAGATCACCATCGCCGGCTCGGCGACCTCCTCCAGCCGGGTCAGCGCCGCGCGGAAGTCGTCGTTCGTCGGCCGGCTTGTCGGCGCCGATCGCTCGCCTCCATGTAGAACGGTGCCGCCGCGAGGGACACCGCCGGCGCGCCGGCGTCCCGTGCGCGACGGTGACGATCGCGGAGACGCCGTTGACGACGTCGTCCTTGGCGAAGTACCGCGGGTGGTCCTCGCTGAGCGACAGTCCCGCGAAGGACTCTACCGCCACGCCGTTCGCGTCGACGCTGAGCGTGAAGCGCTGCGCCACCACGGAGGCGCTCTCGACGGCGTACAGCGCGAACCGGGTCTGGGTCCCGCTGAGCGCCGTCGCCGCGGCGAAGCGGAGCACGTAGGTGTCACCGCCCTGCGGGCACGACGTCGGTGATCGCCGCGTACGCCGGGGTCCCGGCGTGAGCCGGTCACCGACGCGCGGCGCGACCGCGCAGCGCACCGCGATGCCCTCGTCGGCGTTGGCCTGGAGCAGGAACGTCGCGTCGTGTAGGTGTGCGTGGCCACCGGCGCCGGGGCCAGCGTGAAGCCGGTGGCAGTGCGGGTGGCCACGATCGACGGCGGGTGCGGGGCCCGTGAAGGTGACCGCGCGCCCGTCGGGAGGAAGCCGTAGCTGGCCACGTCGGCGGGCGTGGAGGTTGGTCATGCTCAGGCCGGTGTCGGCGAGCACGCACCGCGATGACCGGGGCCTCGACGATGACCGGGCCGCTGGGCGGCGGCGTCGTGCCGACGATCTCGAACCGGTTCGCTGACCCACGTGGCGGTGCGGCCGTCGACGTCGTGATCACGGGCCGCCGCACTCTGCGGGCGCTCGCCGGTCAGGTCTCCGCGGACCGGGGGCCGTCAGCGGCCGGTCGAAGGCGAGCGCCGACAGCGCGACGTTCGTCACCGGCGGGGTTCCCGACGGCGGGCCCGCCACGGTGGCGGTCGCCGGGTAGGTCGCACGCCGCTGGACGAAGGCGGCGCCGGGGACGGCGCCCAGCGCGCCGTCGAGCGTCGAGCGTCACGGCGCTGCCGGCGACGGCGACGTCGGTGACCACGGCGCTGGTGCGGATCGCCGTTGGGGGCGATCGCGACGACGACGTCGCCCGCCTTGAAGCCCTTGCCGCTGGCCAGGAAGACCGAGGTGGCGGCCGCGGCGGCCGCGCTCGCCACCACGGACCCCGGCCGTCATGCGGCGACGGCGGTCGAGGTGAGCGTGATCGCGGTGGTCGGTCAGCGACACCACGGTCGCGGCGACGGGTGCGGCGATCGAGCCGGTCGCAGGGACCGGGACGAGCGCAGAGCGCGTCGCCGGGCTTGAGGCCGGCTGTCGAGGCGACCTGCAGCGGTGTGGGTGCCGGCGCTCGTGACGCGCCACGGTCGGACCGGAGGTGGTGGCGCGGTAGAACGTGCCGGTGGCCGCCGCCTCGTCGGGGGCCGACCCCGAGGGTCAGGTCGTTGCCCCAGGTGCCGGGTGACGTCGCGGTGACGCGAAGCTCGCGGCCCCGGACACGTCGAGCGCCGTCCACGACGCGCCGGTCGACGGGTCGACCCGGACGCACCCAGGCCGCGGGCCCGCCGTTCTCGAAGAAGCCGAAGACCGACTCGCCCGGTAGCCGCTCGCGCGGTGGGCGCGCCGAAGGTGCGGACGTAGTCGGCCCAGCCGGTGACCCGGTCGGGCTCGAGGACCGGGCCCTTGCGGGTGGTGCCGAGGATCGCGACGACGCTGGTCGGTGCGGCGGCGATCGGTTGCGGTCCCGACGGGACCTCCTCGATGTAGACGCCCGGGTGAAAGGTAGGTCACGGCTGGTCTCCTCGGGTCGGTGCGGCGCGGCGGGGGCGGTGCGGTGGTCAGGTCGTGTCGACGAGGTGCGCCCGGGTCGCGCTGGTCGTGGGGTCGATGCGACACCGTGCGCAGCGGGTGCCGTCGACGAGCAGGTCGGCCGGGTGGAAGTCCGCCGACCAGAGACGGGCGCCGAGCGCGTAGGTCCCGGGCGTCGGCCTCGGGCAGCGCGATCGTCGGCCTGCGGGGTGGGCCCGGCCGGTGGCGCGGGCCACCACCGTGCGCTCCCGGCTGCGGGGTCACCGTCGACGGCGTCGTGAGCACGACGGTAAGGTCATGCGGTACGGGCTCGAGGGCGATGTCGCTCGACGGCCGCGATCAGCGCACCACCGACCGTGCGCGGCGGGCGGTCCGGTACCGGGGGCAGGAGCGAGCACGGTCGCCAGTCCGGCCGTCCACGACGGTGACCGCGAGCACCGGGTCGACGTCCGGCGGCGGAGCGTCGTCGCGGACGCGACGACCGTGACCCCGTCGGGGGTCGTGCGCACGCTCCACCGAACGGGTGCGGCTCGAGGGCGACCGCAGCCCGGCGCAGCGGCGATACCGGTGCCGGCGTGCACCAGCCGCACCTCGTGGCGCAGCGTGGTGGTGACGACGGCGATGCATCACGGCGGACCCACGTACTCGACCCGGTGCTCGCGCACCCGGCCGGCGCCCTCGCGCTCGAGCACCGGCACCGGCGCGACGTCCACGTCGTAGAAGAGGGCGAGGCGCCCCGAGCGGCCCAGGGCGCCCCACACCTGGTTGCGCTGGTCGCTGGTCGGGGCGAGCATCCGGATCGTCAGGCTCTCGACCTCGTCGGCCAGCGGCGGGTGCGAGGTCGCGGCGCGCGCACGACGGGGGTCGTGTGGAACGCCTGCACGATCCGGCGCCAGCCGGGTCTGCGACTCGTCGTGGTCGCCGACGTAGGTGACCAGGTAGTGCAGCTGAGCGACAGCGGTGCCCGCACGAGGCCGGCGGGCCCTCCACCAGCGGTCGGTTGCGCAGGTGCGGGTGCTCCTCCACGGCGATCAGGGCGAGGATCGCCTTGTTGTCGGGCAGCGTGACGGGGTCGCGCCTGCGACAGGGAGTGCAGCACCGTCCAGTCGCCGAGGTCCGGCGTGGCCCGGTGGATCGACGTCGACGAGTGCCTCGCTGACCTCGCGGATCATCGGCGGGTCACGGCCGCTCCCACCGTCGCGGCACGATCCCGTCGGCGTCGAGGCGAGCCTCGATGACCGCTCGATCTCCTCGAACGATCCCACGTAGTGCTCCTCGTCCGGCGCCACGGCCACTGATCCGTGCCACGGACCACGGCCGGCAGGCTCCGACGCTCGCGGGGCCCGTCCCGCCAGATCGACGAGGTCCGGAACCGGTATGGCTGCGTCACACTCGTGACCCTTCTCTCGAGGACGACGCTGCCCTCCGCGTCACCGACCGGCCACCGTCGCCATCCGCCGGGTCACTCACCGGACGGTCACCACGCCGAGTCGGCGCCAGATCACGGTCGAGTCGGCGCTGCCCATCGGTCAGGCGAGGTGGCGCAGCTGCTGCCGAGCCCGCGGTCGACGCTCTCGCCAAGCCGGGCGACCTCTCGGCGGCACGCTCGAGCTCGGAGACGAGCCCGCCCAGGCCGGCACGGCGCCGGGGCAGTCACCGGCAGGCGAGCGGGAGTACGCCGCGAGTCGTCTCCGGCATCGGGTCGGCCCCGAGCTGCTCGACGAGCAGCTGGCGGCAGCGCTCGTACTGCGCTCTCGACGAGGTCGGTGCGCCCGGCCGCGCCGTACGCGTCATCAGGTGGCCGTGCACGTCCTCGCGCAGCGGCTCCTGCTCGAGCGCGATCTCGCCGTACCGGGCGACGGCGTCGACGTCGCCCCGGCGCCGTGGTGCTGGACGAGGTGGTCGAGCGCGGTGAGGTAGAGGTTCTCCAGCCGGTAGCGCTCGGGCGATCACCCAGTCGTCGTGGCACGCCTCCACGAGGTGCGCCGCGGTGCAGCCCGACCGCGTGCTCGAGGCCGTCGACCTGGTCGGGGGCGAGGTCCTCGGGTCGGCGCCGGAGCACGGACTCGAGGAGTCGTCGAAGACCGAGCCGCGTCGACGGTGACGTCGATGGCGTCTGACAGCGCCAGGCGCTCGCGCGTCGCCGCCGTGGTCCCACGATGTCGACACCGGTCGATGGACGGACCTCGGATCGCAGCCGCCAGCAGGGCGGTGTTGAGGCGCCGCCGGGCCGTGGGCTCGGAGCAGTCGCCGAACAGCTGGGCGGCCGCCACGGCGCGCGGCCGGCCCTCCGCGGGGCGAGCGCGAGGTAGGCGCACAGCATGGTCGAGCTCGGCGAGAGAGCCACGGGCTCTCTCCTGGACCAGCGTGGGTGTGCCGAGCAGGTTCAACGTCAACGTCGACCGCGACAGACCCCCACTCCCCCTCGGTCGCGATGCGGCGGACTTCACGAACTAGCGAAGCCCCTCCGGCACGGCCATAGTCTTTTGGCACCACCTGCCGAGGAGGAGGTCCCGCGCACACCCGGCCGCGGTCACTCGCTAGCGGGCGGGACCAGCGTCAGCGAGTCGTCGGTGGCGGCCTCGACGGCGTCGCGGGTGAAGGCCCAGGGCAGGGTCTCGCCGCGCGCCCAGAGGTCGGTCTGGTCGGTGTAGTGGGGGCTGAACGGGTGCCCGGAGACGCCGGTGAGGTTGATCCAGCGCGAGTCGTCGAGGTCGGCGAGCGACACCACCATCCGCATCGACGGGGCGGTGGTCACCTCGTAGCCCTCGGCGGCGTCCCAGCCGGTCGCGTTGACGATCGACGAGCCACCACCGAGCCGCCACGGGCCGCGGTTGAACAGCCGCCGCACGGCGCCGGGCCCCGACGAGCCGAGCGTGCTCGACGCGAGGTCGAGCCGGTGCAGGTCGCCCCACCGCCACTCGTCGGCGTCGGGGGCCTGCTGCATCGTGAGCTCGTCGCGGGCGTCGCGCAGCACCTGCTCGAGGACGTCGTCGCGCCGCTCCCGGATCCGGTCGGTCCGCGCGTCGTCCCACCAGAGTGCCTGGGGCTTCGTGAGCAGCCGCTCCACCACCGCGAACCAGCGGTCGCCCCCGTCGGGCCACGAGCCCGAGGGCAGCTGGTCGTGGAAGGTGTCGGCGAGCAGCAGGCGCCAGACCACGTTGAAGTAGGCGGCCGCGCCGCTGTCGGCGTCCTGCTGGTAGTCCCAGTCGGCCAGCAGCCGCTGACCGTCGGAGTAGTAGCCGCCGCCCAGGTCGATCGCCGTCAGGTACGGCGTCAGCTTCTCCGCCATCGCGCTGTGGGCGTCGAGCTGCAGGTCGAGCATGTCGTCCATCGAGAGCTCGCCCTGCGCGACCAGCCGCTCCCGGATCCGCTGCGAGCGGTAGCCCTGGTCCCAGTCGCCGGTGAGCACGTAGGGGTAGTCGTCGTCGACGACGGCCTGGTTGGCGGTGGCCACGAACCCCTCCTCGGGGTCGAGCACCGACGGCAGACCGGCGAACGGCACGTACTCGCCGGTCCAGTCGTTCGCCGAGCGCCACCCGGCCGACGGCGTGGTGCCGTCGTTGCCGGACTTGCGGATCGGGACCTGGCCGGGCGCCTGGTAGCCGATGTGCCCCTCGCGGTCGGCGTAGACGAGGTTCTGGGCCGGGACGGCGAAGTCGGCCGCCGCGGCGCGGAAGTCGTCCCAGTCCTCGGCGCGGCCCAGCCCCAGGATCGCGTCGGCGGTGGTGCCGGGGGTCAGCGCCGTCCAGGCCAGCGACACCGCGTACTCCTCGTCGGCGGCGAGCGGCAGCGGGCGGCCGCCGTCGAGAGGAGCCTCCTCGGCGACGTCGCCGAGCACGCCGTCGAGGGCGTCGTCGGCGTCGGAGAGCACCGGTCCGTGCGCCGTGCTGCGCACGGTGATCTGCAGGTCGTCGCCGCCGGCGACCTCGATGGTCTCCTGTCGGGTGCGCAACGGGACCAGCCGGCCGTCGCTCAGCCAGCGGTCGCCGCTGATCCGCTCGACGTAGAGGTCGGTGACGTCGGGGCCGAGGTTGGTGAAGCCCCAGGCGATGTCGGCGTTGTGGCCGATCACCACCCCCGGGACGCCGGAGAAGCTGAAGCCGGCCACGTCGAAGGGGCAGTCGGCGTCGACGGTGCGGCAGTGCAGCCCCACCTGCATCCACACCCCCGGCAACGACACCCCGAGGTGGGGGTCGTTGGCCAGCAGCGGGGCGCCGGTCGTGGAGTGGTCGCCGTCGACCACCCAGGAGTTGCTGCCGAGGCCGTCGCCGTCGCCGAGGAACGCCGGCATCCGGTCGACGCGCTCGCCGACGTCGGCGAGCAGGCGCTGGGCGCGCGGGCCCCACGGGGGGCGCTCGGGCACCCGGGTGCCGCCCTCGGTGGCGTCCTGCTCGAACACCCCGTCGACGACGACGCCCTGGTTGACGATCGGACGGTGGTCGTCGAAGGGGTAGTCGGGGTAGAGGCTGGTGACCGCGTTGCCCGGCACGGACCCCGAGCCCAGCTCGGAGTCCTGGACCGCCGTCGCGAGCCGGGCCCGGTCGAGCTCGTCGTCCATGTTGCCGCGGAGGTCCCAGGCCATCGCCTTCAGCCAGGCCAGCGAGTCGGCCGGCACCCAGTCGGTGGGCCGGTAGTCGCTGCCGGCGAGGCCGAGCAGGGTGTACTCGAGCGCGATCTCCGACGGGGCGCGGTCGGCGAGGTAGGCGTTGACCCCCGCGGCGTAGGCCTGCAGCGCGGCACGGGTCTCGGGCTCCAGCAGGGCCAGCTCCTGCTCGGCCACCCGGCGCCAGCCCATGGTGCGCACCAGCACGTCGCTCTCGACCGCCGCCTCGCCGAACATCTCGGCGAGCCGGCCGGCGGTGGCGTGCCGGCGTACGTCCATCTCGAAGAACCGCTCCTGGGCGTGCACGAAGCCCTGGGCCAGCATCAGGTCGTCGAAGGTGTCGGCGTAGATCTGCGGGATGCCGTGGTCGTCGCGGAGCACCTGGACCTCGGCGTCGAGCCCCGGCAGCTCGAGGCTGCCG
Source organism: uncultured Actinomycetota bacterium (assembly GCA_963834285.1). Taxonomy (GTDB): domain Bacteria; phylum Actinomycetota; class Actinomycetes; order Propionibacteriales; family Nocardioidaceae; genus Nocardioides. The sequence goes on from CAWIAZ010000005.1 coordinate 59,688, forward strand.
GAGGTCAGCGGCAGCGGACGGCGCACGACCACCGCCCCCACGGCGAGCCCGGCCACCAGGAGCAGCACCAGCGCGATCGCGAGGTACGTCGTGACCCGCAGCGAGCGCGGCCACCGGCGGTGCCGCTGCCACCAGGTGGGCCGAGCCGGCGGGTCGCCGGCCGCGCTCTCCGCGGAGGGAGGCTGCCGGTCGCCGGAGCGAGGCTCCGTGGGTGTGGTGCCGCTCATGGTGCGAGCCATTGTGCCGTGCCGTACCATTGGCACTCGCCGGGGACGAGTGCCAACACCCCCGCCACACCGCGAGTGCGACCAGGAGCGCCCATGCCCACGTACCAGTACGCGTGCACCGACTGCGAGCACGCCTTCGAGCAGGTCCAGAGCTTCTCGGACGACACGCTCACCGAGTGCCCCCAGTGCGAGGGGCGCCTGCGCAAGCTCTTCAACGCCGTGGGCGTGGTCTTCAAGGGCAGCGGCTTCTACCGCACCGACAGCCGGGCCGACGCCCGCACCTCCGCGGGCGGGTCGTCGGGCAACGGCTCCTCCAGCAACGGGAGCAACGGAGCAGCAGCGGCACGTCCGACGGGTCCGGCTCCGGCGAGTCGTCGACCAAGACCCCCGCGAAGAGCGGCTCCGAGTCCTCCGGCTCCGGTTCCTCGGGCTCGGGCTCGGGCGAGAAGAAGACCACCGCCGCCGCTTCCTGAAGGCCTGTGGAGAGCCGGCGCGGGCCGGCGCGATCTCACCTAGCGTCACGGGATGCTCGCGCGCCCCGCTGACCAGTCCGGCCCCCGCTCGGTGACGGCTCGCGCCGTCCGGGCCGTACGCCGCGCGGTGCTGCGCCGCCGCCGCCTGCTGGTGGCCGTCCTCGTCGCCCTCGCGGTGGGAGCCGGGCTGCGTGCCGTCGCGGCGCCGCCCCCGCCCACGGTCGAGGTGCTGGTCGCCGCTGCCGACCTGCCGGCCGGCACGGTGCTCGGGGCCGACGACCTGCACCGGGTCGCGCTGCCGCCGGAGGCGGTGCCGGCGTCCACCGCCCCCTCGCCGGCGGGCCGCACGCTGGCGGCGCCGCTGCGCCGGGGCGAGCCGGTCACCGACGTCCGCCTGGTGGGGCCCGACCTCACCGAGGGGCTCGACGGGGTGGTCGCCGTACCGCTGCGACTGCCCGACGCGGGGTCGGTCGGGCTGCTGCGCGTCGGCGACGTGGTCGACCTCGTCGGCGCCGACCCCCGTGGCGGTGGCGCCCGCACCGTGGTCGCCGGCGCGCGGGTGCTGGCCCTGCCGAGCACCGATCCGGACGACGCCGGCACCGGCGCCGCGGGGCTGCCGGGTCGGCTGCTGGTGGTAGGGGTGGCGACCGACGAGGTCGACCCCCTGGTCGCCGCCGCCGTCGACACCGTGCTGAGCTACGTCTGGCGGACCCGCTAGGTTTTCGGGTGCCCCCCATGTCAGGCACACAAGATCTCGGACCAGCACAAGGAGCTTCCCGTATGAGTGGGTTCAAGAACTTCGTCCTGCGCGGCAACCTGGTCGACCTGGCCGTCGCGGTCATCATCGCCACGTCGTTCGGGCTGGTCGTCACCACGTTCACCAACTGGCTGACGGCGCAGATGCCCGAGAGCCTCGACAACGTCTTCACCAACACGGAGAACTCGTTCGGTGCGTTCATGAACGCGGTGATCGCGTTCCTGGTGCTCGCCGCGGTCGTGTACTTCCTGGTCATCACCCCCTACACGAAGGCCAAGGAGCGCTACTTCCCGAGCCCCGAGCCGGGCACGCCGGAGGACATCAAGCTGCTGCAGGAGATCCGCGACCTGCTGGCCACCGGGGGCCAGGCGGAGATCACCACGCCGCGCCACTGAGTCGCTGCTCTGCCGATCCGCTGATCGGCCGCAGGTGCCGTCTCACCCGTGGTGAGGCGGCACCTGCGATTTCAGCCACTCCTCGGAGCTGCGCTCGGCGGCCCCGCCGTCGTCGTCGCCCCGCTCGTCGGACGTGGTCGCCGGCAGCAGGTCGCCGAAGACCTCGGCCAACCGCTGCTTGCGCTGCCAGTCGCTCTCGGCGCGCGGCGGCTCGGGCGGGCGGGCGGGCCGGTCAGGCACAGAGGCCGGCCTGCTCGCGGGCCGCGGCGGCGTCGGGGTCGGCGGGGGCGTCGGGCGAGGCACTGGGGTCGTCGCTCGGGTCGTCGCTCGGGCTCTCGGACGGCGAACCGCCCGAGCCGCCGGACACGTCGTCGCCGGCGGTGATGACGCCCTCGGACAGGCGCTTGGACAGCGGCTCGTCGTTGATCACGCGCTTCCACAGGGCGTCGGCCTCGGGGAGGAACTCGACCCGGCCGGGCTGCTCCTCGCTGTACTGGAACGGCACGGTGATGAACTTGATGTTGTCGAGGCCGATGTTCTTGAAGCCGAGCCCGACCTTGCCGATCTTGAACACGTTGCCCATGTCCTCGTCGACGATCAACGACTTCGTCGCCGCGTCGAGGAAGGGCACCAGCCGGTCGAAGCGGGCGAGGACGCCGTTGGAGACGACCTTGTTGGCCATCGCGGCGATGAACGCCTGCTGGCGCTTGACCCGGCCGATGTCGGAGCCGTCGCCGAGGGTGTAGCGGGCGCGGACGTAGTTGAGCGCCTCCTTGCCCGCGATCTCGCGGGTGCCGGCCGGGATGTTGATGCCGTGGGCGGGGTCGCTGATGTCCTCGGGGATGCAGACCTCGACCCCGTCGATGGCGTCGACCATGTCCTGGAAGCCGGCGAAGTCGACGACGATGAAGTGGTCGACGAAGACGCCGGTGACCTGCTCGACCTGCTGCACCGTGCACGCCGGCCCGCCCACGGCGAAGGCCTCGTTCCACATCGCTCCCGTGGCCCCCGCGATCGTCTCGCCGTCCTCGTCGGTGCAGTCGGGGCGGTCGACGAGCGTGTCGCGCGGGATGCTGACCCCGTAGGCGTTCTTCCGGTCGGCGCTGAGGTGGAACAGGATCGTGGTGTCCGAGCGGGCCCCGTCCCCGGTCAGCCCGTCGATGTTGTTGCCCTCGCCGTCGCGGTCGTCGGAGCCCATCACCAGGATGTTGAGCGGCTCCTTGGGCAGCGCGCTGCGCTCCTTGTCGGGGCGGTTGTCGAGCTGCTGGGCGATGTCGAGGATCGTCAGGTTGTCGTTGAGGTGGCGGTAGAAGTAGACGACCGACAACCCCGTGACCATGCCCAGGACGACCGCCGTGGCCACGACGACCCGACCCACGACGTGCCGGCGGCGTCCCTTGCCCCGGCGGCGGCCCGCGCTGGACGCCGGTGGCGCGTCGCTGCCCTCGGCCGGGTCGGCCGAGTCGGCTGCCTCAGGACGGTCGGGCATCAGTCGCTCTCGGTGGAGTGGCGCGCTTGCGCCGTTGTGAAAACCTAGTGTCGCAGCCCAAATAGTGACGCACGCCCCCGCCGCGGACAAACCCGCACGTCGGTCGCGCCTGTCCCCTCGTGACAGGATGTGCGCCGACGACCCGCCCCTGGCGCGGCGTACACGCCCCAGTAGCTCAGCGGATAGAGCAGCCGCCTCCTAAGCGAAAGGTCGCAGGTTCGACTCCTGCCTGGGGCACCTCGACCGCCTGGCCCAGGATCCCAGGATCTCCTGGGATCCTGGGGCCTGTGCGACCCGGAGCGCAGGCAGTTCGCCGGCGTCCGGGTCCGGTCACGCGGCGCGGCGGTGCCTGCTGCCACGAACTGCCTGCATCCTGGGGCGGTCAGCTTGCACGTCGGCGTCGTCGTCGTCCGACTCCGCCCGGAGGGGCTGTCCGGGCCGACCGTAAGGGCAGCGCGAAAGGACCGGCCGTCGGGACCTTCGGACGTGGTGTGCCGCGCGCGGTGGGGAGGACGCTGAGGGGTAACGCCCAGCCGGAGGAGCAGAGATGGCCGACATCGATCCCGATCTTGCGTCCCTGGAGCCGCAGGCCCTGCGCGACGCGCTCCGAGCACGCGCCGACAAGTCGTCGTCCGCGGCCACGGAGAGCCTCGCGGCGGACTCGCCGGTGGCCCGCGCCTCCGACGACGAGCTCGCCGACGCGCTGCGGCACGTGCAGAAGGCGGTGTACGGCGTCGACGACCGGCTCGACGTCTTCCAGGTCAGCGACCCCGCGCTGCTGGCCGACGCCGACAGCACCGTGGCGCTGGTGCGGCCCTCGTCCATCACCGACAACGGTGACGGCACCTCCACGATCAGCGGCCCGACGCTCGGCAACGCGAAGAACCTCTGCGCCAGCGAGCCCTTCCGGGACCAGCCGGCGATCGCCTTCTGCACCGGGTTCCTCGTCGGCGACGACGTGGTGGCGACGGCCGGCCACTGCATCCAGGCGTCCAGCGCCGCCAACACGCGGTTCGTCTTCGGCTACCAGATGCAGGACGCGACCACGGCGACGACCACGGTCCCGAACAGCCAGATCTACGAGGCGGCCCAGGTGCTGGACCGCTCGGAGTCCGCGAGCGACTGGGCGGTCGTGCGGCTGGACCGGTCGGTCCCCGACCACCCCCCGCTGCCGTTCCGCTCCAGCGGCAAGATCCCCGACGGTGAGGCGATCCACGTGATCGGCCACCCCTCGGGCCTTCCCCGCAAGATCGCCGGCGGCTCCTCGGTGCGCGACAACTCGCCGTCCACCCACTTCGTCGCGAACCTCGACACCTACGGCGGCAACTCCGGGTCGCCGGTCTTCAGCTCCGCCACGCACCAGGTCGAGGGGATCCTGGTCCGGGGTGAGACCGACTACGTGAGCGTCGGCAGCTGCAACCAGTCCGTCGTCTGCCCCGACACGGGCTGCCGGGGGGAGGACGTCACCCGGGCGACCGAGTTCGCCGCCACGGTGCCCAGCGGTGGTGGCGGCGGCGGGGCGACGACGCCGCCCCCGTGGCCGGGGAACTTCTTCCGGTTCCCGCCGCTGACCAAGGGGGAGGACGTCCGGGCCTGGCAGGTGCGGATGACGACGATCGGCTTCCCGCTCGACGCGGACGGGCTCTACGGGCAGAAGTCCAAGACGGCCTGCATGGGCCTCCAGCAGGCCCGCTCCATCCAGGTCGACGGCATCGTCGGCCCCGACACCTGGCGCGAGACCTTCGCCTGAGCGCCATGGCACCCACCGGCGACGAGAGCGACCAGGAGGCGCGGGACGTCGTCGTGCGGACCGCCGCGGCCGAGGGCGGCTCGCCCGCGGACCTCGCCGAGCGCCTGCGGGCACGCGCCGACGTCGCCGACGTCCAGGTGCTTCCCGGACTGGTGAAGACATTCCCGCCGGTGGTCGAGCTCGTGGTCGACTTCGCACGACCCGAGGGGTCGGTGCGGCGGATCTACGACCTCGTCGAGGAGACGGACGGAGCCCTCCATGTCACCGACAGCCACGCGTGAGATCCCCACCACGGATCCCACCGACAACCTCGTGAACGGCGCCGCGCCAGGGGCCCCGTCTTTGGTAAAGTCTGCGAGCAGATCGACCACCGGCAGTGAGCGGGTCTGGCAGGACCCCATGGGGCCGGGCTGCGACGCAACGGGTGCGGGAGGGCCTCCCGCGCGACAGCACGAGGACTCACCGATGGACCCTTGTCCAGAGACCACCGTGCAGCTCAGCGTGCTGGTCGACGCGCCCGACGACCCGCTCACGAGCGCCGGCGCCCGGGAGTCGCTGCGGCACTTCGACGACGTGTCCATCTCGAGGAACGGAGCGCTGGCCGACCTGGTGATGGTGCTGGCCGACCGGGTCGACAGCGACGCGCTGGCTCGCATCCGCGCCGCCCACGCGGTCAACGGCCGCCCCGTCGTGCTGGTGGCGTCGGTGGTCGACGCGCACGGGGTGCTCGCGGCCGCCGAGGCCGGGGCCCGCGGCATCCTGCACCGCCGTGACGCCCAGCCCGCCCGCCTGGTCGAGCTCGTGCGCAGCGCCTCCCGCGGGGAGGGCAGCATCCCGGTCGACGTCCTGGGCGAGGTCCTCGACCAGGTCGGTCACCTGCAGGGCCACGCCCTGGCGCCGCTCGGCTACCGGCTCAGCGGACTGACCGAGCGGGAGACCCAGGTGCTCCGGCTCGTCGCCGACGGCCTGGAGACGGCGGAGATCGCCGAGCAGCTGCACTTCTCGCAACGCACCATCAAGGGTGTGCTCCACGACGTGACGATGCGGCTCAACCTCCGCAACCGCGCGCACGCGGTCGCCTACGCCATGCGGCAGGGCCTCATCTGACGAAGGGCGCATCGTGATCGACGACGTGGACGCGGCCCTCAAGACGCTGCTCACCCCGGGGGCCGCGGAGCAGGGAGCCGAGGTGTCGCTGGAGGCGCCCACCCGCGAGTGGAGTGCGCACCGGTCGAGCCCGACCCTGGACCTCTACCTCTTCGACATCCGGGAGGACCTCGACCTGCGCAGCGTCGGCCGCGAGCCGGTCCGCGACGGCGACCTGGTCGTCGCCCGCCGGGTGCCTCCCCGGTTCTTCCGCCTCTCCTACCTGCTGACCGCCTGGACCAGCCGCCCCGAGGACGAGCACCGGATCCTCGCCGACGCGCTCGCGACCCTCGTCGTGCACGACGTGCTCCCGCGGGCGAGCCTCTCGGGCTGGCTGGCCGAGCAGGACAGCGCGGTCCAGGTCGAGGTGGCGCTCCCCTTCACCGAGGACCGCTCCCTCTCCGACCTCTGGACGGCGCTCGGCGGCGAGCTCAAGCCCTCGCTCGACGTGGTCGTGACCGCACCGGTCCACGCGACCCGCACCTGGGGCGAGCTGGCCGAGCCCGTCCGCACGAGCGTCGCGTCCGCCCGGCCGACCCGATGACCGGCCCGACGACCGGTCCGGGACGCCGGCTCCGACGCGTCGCTGGCCTACCTGCTCGGGCGCGTGGCCCTGCTCGAGGTCGCCGTCCGTGGCGCCGCAGCGCGTCGCAGCCACGACGACCCGGACCCGACCGACTCGCTGCGCGGCGTCTACCTCTCCGACGACTACGTCGGCTGGCTGCTCGACCGGCACGCGACCGGCCCGGCCGACCAGGCCGCCGCCGACCTCGCCGCGATGCGCGACCAGCTCGAGCGGGAGGCCGACGGCGCGGAGGCCCGCGGCTACGACGTCCGGCTGCGGCGGCTGCGTCGCGACGCCGCCCTGACCCCGCTCGAGGAGGACCTCCTGGTGGTCGCGCTCGCGCCGATGCTCGACCAGCGGTTCGGCCAGCTGTTCGGCTACCTCAACGACGACGTCACCCGGCGCTACGCCACGGTCTCCCTGGCCACCGAGCTGGCCCGCCACCGGCACCCCGCCGATCCTCGCGACTGGATGCTGCTGCGGCCGGGGTCACGGCTGGTCGACCGGGGCCTGGTCGAGGTCACCGACCCCGACCAGCCGCTGCCGACCCGGTCGGTCCGGGTCGCGGAGCGGGTGCTGGCCTTCCTCGTGGGCGACGACACCGCCTCCCCCGAGATCGCCGACCTGCTCGTCGAGCCGACGCTGCTGCCGCTCGTCGACCCCGCTTTCGCTCGGTGGCAGGAGCCGCGGTCCGCGCTGGTCCGCCAGTGCCCCGGCACCGACGCGGAGGTCGAGGCCGCCACGTGGCTGGCGAGCGGCGGTCCGGCACCCCTGGTCGCCCGGTTGACCGGACCCGTCGCCGAGCCCCACGACCTGGCGCGGCAGCTGCTGCGCGAGTGCCTGCTGCTACGGCGACCGCTGGTGCTCGGTCCGGTGAGCCGCCGCACCCTCGGCGAGGGCGCCGGCCGGCTCGAGCGCTTCCTGCCGGCCGACACGGTGGTCGCGCTGTGGACCGACCTCGACGAGGCCGACCGGCCCGGTGAGTCGCTCGACCGGATCGACCTGGTGGTCCCGTCCGTCGAGCACCGGACCCGGGCCTGGCGGCTGCTCTGCCCCGAGGGCGGGCTGGAGAGCCCCGAGCTCGCGCTCCTGGGCGTCCGGCACCGGATCGGGGCCGCGCGCATCCACCGCGCCCTGACGACCGCTGTCGCCGCCGACGGTGGGCTCGACCGCGCGTCCGTGGAGCGCGGCGTACGGGCGCAGGACGGCGCGGCGATGCAGGGTCAGGCCCGCCGGATCACCCCCCGCCGCACCTGGTCCGACCTGGTCCTGCCGGACGCGATCCACCGTCAGCTGCGCGAGCTCACCGGGATGGTCCGGCACCGCGACGAGGTCGTCGAGCGCTGGGGACTCGGCCGGGGCGACGGCGCCGGCGTCACCGCCCTGTTCGCCGGGCACTCGGGCACGGGCAAGACGCTCGCCGCCGAGGTGGTCGCCGGCGAGCTGGGCGTGGACCTCTACACCGTCGACCTCTCCCGCGTGGTCGACAAGTACGTCGGCGAGACCGAGAAGAACCTCGACCGGCTGCTGTCGGCGGCCGAGGGCGTGACGGGGTGATCTTCTTCGACGAGGCCGACGCGCTGTTCGGGCGCCGCGGCGAGGTCACCAACGGGCAGGACCGCTACGCCAACCTCGAGGTCTCGTTCCTGCTGCAGCGGATGGAGGCGCTGGGAGCCGTCGTGGTGCTCGCGACCAACCTGCGCTCCCAGGTCGACAGCGCGTTCGTCCGGCGGCTCGACTCCGTCATCGAGTTCGGCTTGCCCGACACCGAGGCACGGGAGGCGATCTGGCGGCGCCACCTGACGCGCCTCGACCTGGCCGACGACGCGGACGTCGCGTTCTGCGCCCGGGCCTTCGAGCTCAGCGGGGGCAACATCCGCAACGTCGTGGCTGCCGCGGCCTGCCTGGCCGCGGACGCCGGCCGCCCGGTGGGCATGGCGGACCTGGTCCGCGGCGTGGAGCGCGAGCAGGAGAAGCTCGGCCGGCTCCGGGTCACGGCCGACTTCGGCCGCTACGCGCCGTTGCTGGCGGTGGGCCCGTGAAGACCTGCCCGCTCGGCCACCAGAACCCCGACGACGCCCCTCGCTGCGTGGTCTGCCTGCGCCGCTTCAGCGCCGCACCGTTGACCCTCGCGATCACGGGTGCGCCCGACGGGACCGTCCGGCTCGAGGCCGGCGACCGGGCGCGCCTCACCCTCGCGGTCGCCCAGCACGGCGGCGAGGCCGGGCTGGTGGCCGTCGAGCTCAGCGGGGAGGCGGAGGCGTGGGCGTCGCTGACCCCGGCCACGCTGGAGCTGGCGCCCGACCAGGTCGCCGAGACGGTGCTCCTCGCCGAGGTCCCCCCGGGCACCGCACCCGGCCTGCGACAGCTGGTCGTCGAGGCCAGCGGCCCCGGGGAGGATGCGCCCACGACCCGCGCGGAGATCCTCCTCGAGGTACGCGCCGTCGAGGCCGCGCCGGCCGACACCGTGGTGCGCCCCGTCGTCGTCCCCGTCGAGGAGACCCAGCCGATCTGGACCGGCGAGGTCGTCGAGCCGCCGGGGCACGAGGAGGAGACCGCGACCTCGGGCCCGTCGGGACGACGACGGCTGCTGGTCGTGGCGGTCGCCGTCCTGGTCGGGCTCGCAGCGGTCGCCGCCGGGCTGGTCGTCCTCGTCGGCCTGATCCGTGGTGACGACCTCACCCCCCAGCAAGCCCTCGAGCTCTCCAGCGCCGAGGCCCGCGACGCACTGGACGAGCGCCGCGCCGATGACGAGGCGCGGTTGCAGGAGCTGCGCTCGGAGCCCGGGTGGATGGTGCAGCTGAGCAGCAAGTGCGCCGCCTTCGACACGGTCGACCTGGAGGGCCCCGACGGGATCGGCGTGCCCGACGGCGTCGCCGAGTCCTTGTCCGGCGGCATCGGGGAGGCGGGGATCCTGGCCTTCCACCTCGGCGCGCGGGAGCAGTGGGGCGACACCGTGCTGCTCGCGAGCAGCGAGGCGCTGGCCCTCTCGCCCTGCGACGACGGCACCCCGCGGTGGCTGACGCTCGACGCGCCGACCTCGGGCCCCTACGCGAGCGTGGGTGAGGCGATGTGCGAGTGCCGCACCCGCGGCCTGCCCTTCGGCGAGTGCGGCATCCGCGCCACCAGCGAGGACCAGGCGATCTTCTGGCGGCCCAAGAACGAGTCGCTCGCCTGCACGTGACCCGCGAGGGCGACCAGGTCTGCCCCCGCGGTCACCCGGACGGGCCTTGTCAGGAGCGTCCCCGGTGACAGGCTCGATCCATGCACGCAGTCGCGGTCCGGCCCCAGGCTCTCGACGCCCTCGCTCCCGGGAAGGTGCACGGACACCTCCGCGAGGCAGCGTCGTCCGGCCTCTCGTCCGGCCTGTCGTCCCGCACCCCCACGGTCGCACTGGCGCCGGCGGCCGGTGGCGTGGCCCAGGCCGGCTTCTTCGACGACCTGCTGGGCGGTGCGGCGCCCGGGTTGATGGGCGCGGCGTCGTCGCTGCTGTCCGGTGACACGTCCGGCGCGCTCGGCCAGGTCCGCGAGACCGGCGCGGCCCTCGCGCCCGGGCTGGTCCAGCACGGGGCCTCGGCGTTGGGCGGGATGATCGGGGGGGACGCCGGCCAGACGGTCTCCTCCCTCGGCGGGGCAGCCGGCAGCGGCCTGGCCAGCGTCATCTCCGGCGAGTCCAGCCCGGGCCAGGCGGCCGGCGGGCTGCTCTCGGCGGCGCAGCCCTCGATCCTCAGCCTGCTGATGTCCCTGCTCAACGGCCGGTAGCCCGTGCCCGGCACCGTGCGCCGGACCCGGCAGGCAGCGACCCGGGCCCGGGACCAGCCCCTCCCGACGGCCACCGCCTCCCTCGCCACCCCGCTGGGCAACCGGCGCTGGGTCGCCTGCTGTCCACGCCCCGGCGCCGTCGTGGCCCCTCGGCCGGTGAGCTCGGGCGCCAGCCCGACCCCTACGTCCGGGCCCTGCTCCAGAGCGCGGTCGGCCGGGACCTGGGCGACGTCCGGGTGCGCAGCGGCACCGCCCAGCGGGCCGTCCTCGACCGGCTGGGGGTCGACGCGCTGACCCGGGGCCGCGAGGTCGTCGTCCGCTCCGAGCACGACACCCCCGGCAGCCCCGGCGGCCGGGCGCTGCTGCTGCACGAGCTGGTGCACGTCCTCCAGCAGGACGACGCCGACCGGTCCGGCCGGCCGGCCGCGGCGACGGACCTCGAGCAGCAGGAGCAGACGGCGCGCGAGCTGTCGCGCGAGCTGGGGTCGCGGGCACCCCTCCCGCACCCGGTGACCACCCGGTGACCCCTGCACCTAGGTGAAACGAAGCCTGCCCCCGCATCCGTCCTCTCGGTCGTTCCCGCCGGGCACCCCGACCGGCGACCGTGGAGGCACCGCGACGTCAGGAGCCTGATCCATGTCCGAGTTCAGCACGAAGGCACCCGGTGTGTACCTCAAGGAGGTCTCCGGGGTCCGTCCGATCAGCGGCGTGGGCACCGCGATGCCGGCCTTCGTGGGCCTGGCGCCGTCCGGTCCGTTCGAGCCGACGTTCATCGCCAACTGGTCCCAGTACGACGAGCTCTACGGCGGCCTGGTCGACGGCATGTCGCTGGGTCAGTCGGTGTTCGCCTACGTCGCCAACGGCGGCTCGGGCTGCCTGGTCGTCCGGGTCGCGGCCGGCGGCGAGGCGGTCGCCGGCGCCGCGTCCGCGACGTTGCAGACCGCCTCCGGGGACGACGCCCTGGTCCTCACCGCCCGGCAGCCCGGCCCCGCAGGCAACGAGGTGAGCGTCGAGGTCGCGGACGCCGCTGCCCCTGCCGCCGCTGCCGGCACCAGGAGGGCGGCACCGACGACAGCGCAGCCGAGGCCGAGGGAGGGGACGCCGATCCCCCCACGGCGGAGACCGCAGTGCCCTCCACCTCCGCGGCGGCGCCCCCCGAGGAGGCGGCCACCTTCGACCTCACCGTGCGCGCCGGTGACCAGGTCGAGGAGTTCCAGGGCCTGACGGCCCAGTCGATGGTCGGTCAGCTCGCGCGCTCGAAGCTGCTCACGGTCACCGCCGGCGGCTCCGGCGGCCGCCCGGCCGCCGGGAGCACCACCCTGAGCGGGGGCGCCGCGGGCGCCGCGCTCTCGGCTGCGGCGTTCCTCGGCGAGGAGAAGAGCCGGACCGGCCTGGCGGGCGTGGCGGTGGTCGACGAGGTCACGATGCTCGCCGCGCCCGACCTGGTGACCTCGCTCGCCACCGGCGCGATGAGCGCGGACGACGTCCGCGCCGTGCAGATCGCGATGATCGACCAGTGCGAGGCCCTGGGCGACCGGATGGCGATCCTCGACCCTCCGCTGTTCGGGCCCGACCCCGGGCAGGAGACGACGCCCCTCACGCCGCAGGACGCCCTGGCCTGGCTCGACCAGATGCCGGCGTCCAAGTTCGCTGCGGCCTACTACCCCGGGGTCACGATCCTCGACCCCGTCACCGGGACCCAGGCGGTGCTTCCTCCGAGCGGCTTCGTGGCCGGCGCATGGGCCCGCAACGACGCGGAGAAGGGCGTGGGCTCCGCGCCCACCGGCCGGTTGCGGCACGCCATCGGGCTGTCCCGGCAGGTGGTCGACGCGGAGCAGGGACCGATGAACGCCCGGGGCCTCAACTGCCTGCGGGTCTTCCGGGGCTCCGGACCCGTGATCTGGGGCGCCCGCACGCTCTCCGACGACAGCGAGTGGCGCTACCTCAACGTGCGACGGCTCTTCAACTACATCGAGGAGTCGGTGATGGAGGGCACCAAGTTCGCCGTGTTCGAGCCCAACGACACCGACCTGCACGCGCGCCTGAGCCGGTCGGTGACGGCGTTCCTGCTGGGGCTGTGGCGCGCCGGGGCGCTGGTCGGGGCCACGCCCGCCCAGGCCTTCTACGTCAAGTGCGACGCCGAGACGAATCCGTCCGACCTCGTCGACCAGGGGATCGTCACCATCGAGATCGGTGCCGCGCCCGTCAAGCCCGCCGAGTTCGTGGTGATCCGGGTACGCCAGACCAACGACGCCGCGACCGTCTCGGCGTGAGTGAGGAGCAGCCATGTCACTGGCCAACGGCGACGTGCTCGCCAGCTTTGCCTACGAGTTCGAGGTGGAAGGCATCTCGATCGCGCAGTTCGCGCAGGTCTCGGGGGTCTCCGGCTCGATCGGGGTGATCGAGCACCGCGAGAACGTCAAGGGCGGCCGGACCATCGTGAAGAAGCTGCCCGGCCCCGTGAGCTACGGCGACATCACCCTGCGCAAGGGCCGGACCCTCAGCAACGCCCTGTGGGAGTGGTGGCAGCAGGTCCAGGACGGCCTGATCAACGACGCCCGCAAGAACGCGAGCATCGTGCTGTTCGACTACGAGCACGGCGAGGTCGCGCGGTTCAACCTCGTCAACTGCTGGGTCTCCCAGGTCCGGCTGGGCGAGCTCTCGGCGGGCTCGAGCACGGCCCTGATCGAGGAGGCCGTGATCGTGCACGAAGGGATGTCCCTGGCATGACGGCCGACTACGCGCCGGCACCCGCCGGCACCGTCGACCTGACGACCCGGGTCGAGTTCGAGCTTCCCCGCGGGTACGTCGACACCACCGGCGAGGTGCACCGCCACGGCGTGATGCGGCTCGCGACCGCGCGCGACGAGATCCTCCCGCTGCGCGACCCCCGGGTCCGCGACAACGAGGCCTACCTCGCCGTGCTCCTGCTCTCCCGGGTCGTGGAGCGGATCGGGTCGATCGAGGACGTCACCCCGGGGCTCGTGGAAGGCCTCTTCGCCGCCGACCTCGACCACCTGCAGCGTCTCTACCAACAGCTCAACCGCGGCAGTGAGACGGTGGCGGTCCGTTGCCCCGGCTGCGGGGAGGAGTTCGCGGTGGACCCCACCGCTGGTGTCTCGGGGGAATCGTGAGCGACCAGGACGACCAGCTCTTCGCCGAGCTCGCCTACCTGGGGAGCCGGTTGCACTGGTCGCTCACCGAGCTGCTGGACCTCGAGCACCCGGTGCGGCAGCGGTTCCTCGACGAGCTGGCCCGGGACGATGGACGTTAGCCCCCGTGACCGCGCCCGCCGTCCCCGACTGACGACCCCGTCGTTCGTGGCCTCCGTCGTCGGGGGCGGACCCCTGGAGGGCCGCGCCCAGCTGCCCCCGGTGCGGACCCGGATCGGCGCCACCGCCACGCTCGCACCCCTGGTGCGCGGCCGCCTGGACCATCACCGCACCCGCCGGCCGATCTGGCGGCGGGAGGCGCCCGCGGCGGCACCGGGCCGCGGTCCCGCCACACCCTGGCTGCCAGCCCCAGCCCCAGCCCCGGCGCCGGTCCCGGCCCCGGCGACCACCACCGAGCGTCCGCACCACGCCGGGTCCGCTCCCCCAGCCCGCGCCCCAGGTCCCACCACCGTCCCCTCTGCCCCCTCTGCCGCGGCAGCCACCTCGCGAGCCACGCGCACCCTGGGCGGCAACGTCGCAGAGCAGCCCCGCGCCGGGAGCCCCACCGTCCCGGGCCCACCCCGCGCCGGCCCTCCCGTCCGCTCCTCCACCAGTCCAGCCCGGCAAGTCCCGTCCAGCCCGGCGAGCCCGCCCAGCCCGACGAGCCCGCCCGGTTCCACGAGCCCGCCCAGCTCCACGAGACCGTCCAGCACGACGGGCCCGAGCGGGAGGACCAGGCGGCAGCACCCCCACCGGCCGGCGCGGTCGCCGAGGTGCGCCGGGGACCCGAGGCGGAGCAGGTCGCCCGTCGGGCGGGGGCGCGGGCCGCCACCCGCGACGGCGTCGTCTACCTGCCCGACCGGGCCGGGCCGGTCGACTCACCGGTCGCCCAGGGCCTGCTCGCCCACGAGCTGGTGCACGTACGGGCCGACCAGCCCCACCAGCCGGCCCCGCCAGTCACCGCCGGCGACAGCGACCTCGAGGAGCAGACGGCACAGACCGTGGAGGCCGCCGTCCGGTCCGGCCGCGCGCCGGCACCCACGCTCCTCCGGCACCAGCCACCGGCCCGGCCGACCGCGACGACAGCGATCCCCTCCGACGAGTCGACGCCGCCGACGCCGCCGCGCCGCCGACCCGCACCTACGTCGCCGACACCGCCGACCACGGCACCAGCACCACCGGCACACCGGCCCGCGGCACGCCGTCGTCCGGCAGCAGACCGACCCTGCACACCGCTCCCGAGGCTCCGCGGGCGGAGCCCGCACCCGACCACCGCTCCACCCGGCCGCAGGACGACGACCTCGACCGTCTCTACCGGCTGCTGCGCACCCGGCTGCTCGACGACCTGCTCGTCGACCGGGAGCGCACCGGCGGCGTGATCGACCTGAGGCGGGGCTGAGGATGGCCGACCCCGGGCTCAGCCTCTGCTTCGACGTGGTGGTCGACGACGTCGGCGGCCACACCAGCCTCGGCACCTTCACCGGGTGCCAGGGCCTGTCGGCGGAGTACGAGGTCTTCGAGTACGCCGAGGGCGGCGAGAACCAGTTCGTGCACCGGATCCCCGGCCGGCTGCGCCACCCGAACCTCGTCCTGAGCCGGCCGCTCGACGGCTCCTCGGGCGCGGTGGCGGCCTGGTTCCAGGGACAGCAGGAGACGGTGACCCCCACCACCGCGGTGGTCACGGCGTACGACCCCGGCGGGGAGGTCGTCGCCACCTGGTCGCTCCACGGGGTGTGCCCGGTGCGGTGGACCGGGCCCACGTTCAGCTCCACCGGCGCGACCGTGGCGACCGAGACCCTCGAGCTCGCCTTCCACGGGTTCGGCTCGGCGGCGTCATGATCAGCGCCGGCGTCAAGGTGTCCTCCACCGGCTCGGTGTCGGTGCAGGTCGCGGCCGCCCGCTACGACCACGCGACGCTCAGCCTCAAGGACAGCCCCGAGCCGCCACTGCACTGCCAGTTCAACCCGACCGAGTACACCGTGACGAAGAGCGCGACCTGGACCCGGATCCCCATGCGCAACGCCCCGAACGCCGCGACCCCGGAGTTCGTCGGGACCAACGGGGCCACCTTGTCCCTCGAGCTCTTCTTCGACGGCCGGCAGGAGGGGTCCCCCGAGGTGGCCGAGGCCGTCGACCGGCTGCTGTCGTGGACCCAGCCGTCCGCGCGCTCGATCACCGACAAGCGCCCCAGCCCCCCGGTCATCTGCTTCGAGTGGGGCGGGACCGCCTCGTTCGACGCCTACCTGAGCTCGGCCAGCGCCCGGTTCGTGCTCTTCCGCCGCGACGGCTCACCGCTACGGGCCCACGTGACGCTGCGGCTCGAGGAGGTGCCGCGGCTGCTGACCTTCACCAACCCCACCTCCGGCTCCGACGTCCTGGTCCGCGAGCGGACGGTCGCCGCCGGCGACACCCTCGCGTTGATCGCCTTCGAGGAGTACGGCCGTGCCGACGCGTGGCGGGCGATCGCGGAGGCCAGCGGCATCGACGACCCCGCGCGGCTCACCCCGGGCACCCGGCTGGTCATCCCGGACGCCACCCGGCTCGGCCGGCGACCCGGGAGGGCCCGATGACGGCGTACGCGGCGCTGCCGCAGCTGGTCATCGACGGCTCGCCGCTGGACTCCACCCTCCAGGCCACCCTCGCCCGGGTCGAGATCGACGAACGCATCGGCCTGCCGACGATGGTGAGCATCCGGCTGCGGGACGCCGCGCGCGACGTCGGGGAGCGGGCCGGGCTGAAGGTCGGGGCCGTGGTCGAGGTGCAGGCGGGGCGGCTCGGGGAGGCACCGGGCGACGTGCTGGGCGCGGCCGAGATCGTCTCGCTGGAGGTGTCCTACTCCGAGACCGGCAACACCCTGACCGCCCGCGGGTACGACGTCTCGCACCGCCTGCACCGCTTCCGGCGCACGCGCACCTACGAGCAGGTCACCGACGGGGACGTGCTCCGCTCGGTCGCCGAGGAGGCCGGCCTGCAGGTCGGGGACGTCGACGACCCCGGCGTCGTCCACCCCCACCTGGCGCAGCTGAACACCACCGACTGGGACTTCCTGTCCGCCCGCGCCCGGGAGAGCGGCCGGGTGCTGCGGGTCCGCGACGGCGCCCTCGAGCTGGCCGCCCGGAGCCAGGCCTCGGCCGCGCCCCAGCCCGGCTCCCTGTCCTCGCAGGAGGCCGGGCAGCTGGTGCTCGGCACCAACGTGCAGTCCTGGACCGCCCGGGTGAGCTCGGCCGAGCTGCCGTCCGAGATCGAGGTACGGGGCTGGTCAGCCGACAGCAAGGAGCCGATCGTGGCGGTGGCGCCGGTCTCGGCGTCCGGCATCGAGATCGGCGTGACGCCGGCCGACCTGGCCGGCGGCACCGTCACCCTGAGCACGGTCGACCGCGCCGTCGCGTCGCAGGAGGAGGCCGACGCGTTGGCGCGGGCGCAGGGCGAGACGGTCGGAGGGGGGTTCGCCACCGCCCGCGCCGTCTGCCTGGGCGACCCGAGGCTGCGTGCCGGGACGCCGGTGAGCGTGGCGCACGCAGGCGAGCTCTTCAGCGGCCGGTGGACGGTCCACGCGGCACGGCACTCGTTCGACCTCGAGGGCTACCGGACCACCGTCGACCTCGGCGACTCCGGGGACGGTCTCCTCGACCCCCGCACCGCGGGGGGCCGGCACAGCGGGTCGCGGCCGCCGGTCGAGGGCGTCGTGACCGGCGTCGTCACCGACATCGGGGACGACGACGAGCTGGCGCGGGTGCGGGTCAGCCTGCCGTGGCTCTCCGAGGAGTACGTCAGTGACTGGGTGCGGGTGGTGCAGGCGGGGGCCGGCGAGGAGCGCGGCACGATGATGCTGCCCGAGGTGGACGACGAGGTGCTCCTGGCCTTCGAGCAGGGCGACGTGCGTCGCCCGTTCGTCCTCGGCGGTCTCTACAACGGCCAGGGCCGCCCCCCGCTGGACGCCGGCGCCGTCGACGCCTCGGCCGGCGAGTCCCAGCGGCGGGGCCTGGTGTCGCGGCTCGGCCACCAGGTGGTGCTCGACGACGGCACGGAGACGCCCGGCATCGTGCTGGTCACCGGCGGCGGCGCCGTGCAGGTCGTGCTCGACGACGCCTCCACCGACCTGACCGTGACCGCCGAGGGCGACGTGCACGTCACCAGCGGCGGCACCGTCAGCGTCGCAGGGCGCACCGTGGAGCTCGTCGGCGACGCCGAGGTCTCGGTGAAGGCGCCCGGGATCACGGTCGAGGCCGACGGCACGCTGACGCTCAAGGGCAGCGTCGTCCAGATCAACTGAGAGGGGGCAGGTCCGGTGGGGACGCCAGCAGCAGTGGCGGGTGACCGCATCGTCGGCACCTGCGTCGGGCACCTCGTGCCGGCGCCGGCGGGCGCGGCCGCGCCGGCACCACCGCTGCCGTTCACCGCACCGATCGTGGACGGCGTCGTCGCCTCGGTGCTGATCGGCGGCCGCGCGGCAGCCGTGGTGGGCTCGGCCGGCGTCAACTCCGTCAGCCCGCACGTCGGGCTGCACCCGACCGACCCCTTCCTGACGCCGCTCACCCAGCGCGGCAGCGTGGTGGTGGGCAGCAGCACGGTGCTGATCGGCGGCCGGCCGGCGGCGCCCACCGGGTCGCGCTGCCAGCTCTGCCTCGCCCCGGTGGGCACCGTGCAGGGCAGCGTCTCCTCGGTGCTGATCGGTGGTGGTCCCGGTGGCTGAGACCCCGTTCCTCGGAGGTGGGCTCGCGTTCCCGTTCCAGGCCGCCCCCAGCGGCGCGCTGGTGCTCCGGCACGGCCCCGACAAGGTCGAGGAGAGCATCCGGTTGATCCTGAGCACCCGTCCTGGCGAGCGCCCGATGCGCCCCGGCTTCGGCTGCGCGGCGCACGACCTGGTCCTCGCGCCGGCGTCCAGCCCGCGCACCATCGGGGCGGTGTGCCGGGCAGTGACCGAGGCGCTGGCCCAGTGGGAGCCGCGCGTGGAGGTGCTCGACGTCCACGCCCGGGCGCTGCCCGGCGACCCCTCGGTGCTGCAGGTGGAGGTCGACTACGTCATCCGGGCCACGAACGACCCCCGCAACCTGGTGCACCCGTTCTACGAGATCACCCCCGAGCAGGGGGCCGCCGGACCGGAGGGCGCCCCGTGAGCATCCCCGTGCCGAGCCTCGACGACCGCCGCTTCCAGGACCTCGTCGACGACGCCAAGCGGCGGATCACCGACCGCTGCCCCGAGTGGACCGACCACAACGTGTCGGACCCGGGGGTCACGCTGATCGAGCTGTTCGCCCAGATGACCGACGAGACGATCTACCGGCTCAACCGGGTGCCGGACAAGCTGCTGGTCCTGCTGATGAACATGATCGGCATGCGGTTGCAGCCCGCGCACGCCGCCCGGACCGGCCTCACCTTCTGGCTCGCTGCACCGGGCCGCTACTGGGAGGCCACCGCCGACGACGACCCGCTGCTCGCCCCCGCCGGCGTCGAGGTCTCCACCGAGCGCACCGGGTCGGCGACGCCCGTGAGCTTCCGCACCACCGAGGACCTGCGGCTGCACCGCGCGGAGGTCACCGGGCGGTACACGGCCTCGGCCGGGTCGCACCAGCGGATCGAGGGCGCCGGCGTGGTCGAGGTCTTCGGGACCGACGCCCCGGCCCCGGACGACGCCTTCCTGGTCGAGCTCGCGCGCGCCCTGCCCGGGTGCGCGGTGAAGATCGACCTCGACTGCGCCCCCAACCGCGGCACCGGCGTGCTGCCCGACGACGCGCCCCTGACCTGGGAGTCGTGGGGCCGCGGCACCTGGCAGCCGTGCGAGGTCGACCGCGACACGACGGGCGGGCTGAACCGCCCGGGCAGCGTCTACCTGCACCTGCCCGCCGACCACTCCAACGCCGCCCTGCCGGGCACGCCGACGTCGGCGTGGCTGCGCTGCCGGCTGGTGGCGCCGAACCCCGGGCAACCGTTCTACGAGCAGTCCCCCGCGGTCGGCCGGATCACGGCGCAGACGCTCGGAGTGACCGCGACGGCGGCCCAGGCCGACGTCCTGGTGCGCGACGAGGTGGTGGGGGTCTCGGAGGGCACCTACGGCCAGCCGCCCTTCGTCGTGCGCAACGTCCCGGTGCTGGACGACGAGACCGGCGGGCCGGCGCTGTACGCCGGCGCCGACCCCGAGCCCTGGCTGCCCGTGGACACCTTCGAGGACAGCAGCGACGACGACCGGCACTACCTCCTCGACCGGGTCGGCGGGGAGCTCCGGCTCGGGGTCGCCGTCCGCCAGTCCGACGGACGGGTACGCCGCTACGGGGCGGTGCCGCCGGCGTCCGCCGTGCTGCGCCTCGGGGAGTACCGGGTCGGGGGCGGGGTGCACGGCAACGTGCGGGCCACGGCGGTGCGGGTGCTGAAGTCGCCGGTGCCGCACGTGCGCGCCGTCGAGAACCGGCACCCGGCGGTCGGCGGGATCGACCCGGAGACCCTGGAGCAGGCGATCTCGAGGGTGCCGCTGTTCCTGCGCCACCAGACCCGGGCGGTCACGGTCGCCGACTTCGCCTCGCTCGCCTACGAGGCCGACGACACCGTCGCCCGCTGCCACGCGCTGGTCGACGGCGACCCCGCCACCAGCGTGGGGGTGCGCGTGCTGGTGGTGCCGAAGCTCGCCCCCCGCGCCGGCGCCGACGCGCCGCTCGACCCGCTCGAGCTCACCGACCGGCCGGACACGATGACCGCGGTCGCGACGTACCTCGAGCAGCGCCGGATGGTGGGCATCCGCACGCTGGTCACGCCCCCGCGGTACGTGCCGGTGCGGATCCGCACCCGGCTCGCCGTCACCCCGTCCGCCGACACCCACCGCGTCGAGCGCGCCGCCACGGAGGCCCTCTACCGCCTGCTGCACCCGCTGCACGGCGGCGACGACGGCGAGGGATGGCCGTTCGGCACCGACGTGCAGGTGGGCGACGTGTACGCCGTCCTGCAGCGCGTGTCCGGGGTGGCGCGCGTGGAGAGCCTCACCCTCCACCTCTCCGACGACCAGGAGGTGGAGCGGATCGAGGTGCCGGCGCACGGGCTGCCGCTCAGCCTCGGGCACCTGGTGGCGCTGTCATGACCGCGCCGCGCAGCCTGGCGCTGCCTGCGTCGACCGCCCGGCCGAGCCTCTTCGAGCGGCTCCCCGCCGTCTACCGGGACCCGGACCGGTTCAAGCCGCTGCAGGAGACCGACGACACCCTCGCAGGCGCAGCCGACTGGGTCACGTCCGCGAGCATGATCACGGTCGGGAGCGAGGGCGACCGCATCCAGCGGCTGCAGGTCGCCCTCGCCCGGTCACGGCACGACCCCGGCCCCCCGGACGGCGACTTCGGCCCCCGCACCGAGGACGCGGTCCGGGCGTTCCAACGTCAGCGCGGACTCGAGGTCGACGGCCTGGTCGGGCCCCAGACGATGACCGAGCTGACCGCTCCCCTGCTGCGCCGCTTCCTCGACGGGCTCGGCACGGTGCTGGACCCCGTCGTCTCCACCCTGGACAACCTCGGCGCGTACGCCACGGTCGGCACCGCCCCCGAGTCGTTCCTGCGGTGGATGAGCTGGATCGTCGGGGCCGAGCACCCGGAGGAGTGGGACGAGCGCCAGCTCCGGGCCGTCGTCGCCACCGCGCTCGACCGGCACCGTTCCCTGGGCACGGTCCGCGGCATCGCGGCCCTCGCTGCCCTCCACGCCGGAGTCGCCGCGGACCAGGTGCAGGTCACCGACGGCGGCGAGACGTCGTGGGACCTCGACCCCGACGCGGACCTGGAGACGACGGCCGACCGCACGGTCCGCGTCAGCCTCCCCGCCGCGGCCGGGGAGGCCGGTGCCGCCGTGGTGGAGCGGACCCGGCAGGCACTGGACGCGGCGCTGCCGGTCGGGTTCGTCCTGGACCTGTCGGTCCGTGGGGCCGACCCCTCGGCGCAGGAGGGACCCGCATGAGCACGCCCGACCTCCAGCTGTCGACGCCGCCACAGCCGCTGCTTCCCGGACAACCGGTGCGGCTCGAGCTGACCGTGCGCAACACCGGCCCGGAGGTCGAGCGGTTCGACCTCGAGCCTGCGGGTCCGCTGGCGGCCTGGGTCGTGCTCACCGAGCCCGAGGTGCGGATCTGGCCGGGCGAGGCGGCCGCGGTGTCGGTCACGACGACGCTGCCGACCGGCCCGCACCCCGTGGCCGGCCCGACGGTGATCGGCGTCCTCGTGCACGCCGCCGACGGGTCCACGACCTCGGTCGACGCGGCGGCGGAGGTCGCCCCCCGGCCCGCAGGTCGCCGTCGAGGCGCCCGTGCCGCACGCGATCCGCTCGTCCCGCTGGGCCCGCGTGCACGTGACCGTGGGCAACCCCGGCAACACCCCGCTGACCGTCGGCGTCGCCGCCCAGGACCGCGAGGGCCGGCTGGAGCACACGCTCCGGGGAGCGCCGCCGGTGGTGGAGCTCCCACCGGGCGTCGCCGCCGTGGTGCCGGTGGTGCTGCGCTGCACCCGGCTGACCTGGGTGGGCAAGGCGGTCCCCCGCGACTACACCGTCACCGCACGCTCCCCGGCGGCGGAGGCGACCTCGACAGGCGTGCTGACCCAGGCCTCCGTCGTGCCACGCTGGTGGATCCTCGTCGTCGGCGTGCTCGTCGTCCTCGCCCTCGCGAGCGAAGGCGGTGGCCGGGTCCTGGCAGTCCTCGCGCTGCTGGGGCTGGCCGTCACGCTCGTGGTGCTGGTGCTCAGGCGGTTGTTCGCCGTCGTGGGACGTCGCACCCGACCATGACGCCGCTCGTGACAGCCGCGCGCGTGGTCACCGACTGCACGGCGTCGACGAACACCGGCACCCACCGCTTCGCGTCCAGGAACAGCGAGGTGTGCCCGCCCGGGGTGCTGCGGACGTCGGCACCGGGGATGCTCTGCCCGAGCCGGTGCTGGCGGCGGGCCGGGATGGTGTGGTCGCGCTCGGTGACCACCACGGCGGTGGGGACGTCGACCTCGTGGACCCACGGGGCGCTGTTGAAGCGGCCGAGCTCGCCCATCACCTCGGGCAGGCCCCACGGGCTGGTGCTGCGCAGCTCGCCCATGCCCCAGGCCCCGAGCCGGCTCATGTCGACCGTGGGCACGTCGGGCAGCTGCTGCGCCGCCCGCTCGACCCGGCTCAGCAGGTGGCCGGCGAGCGGGTTGGTGGCCACCGTCATCAGCGGGAAGAACGCCTTCTCACCCGGCTTGCCGCGGAAGTTGCGGGCCGTCGAGCACAGCACCAGCCCGGCCACCCGCTCGGGGTGCCGGCGCCAGGTGAGCTGGGCGACGACCCCGCCCATGGAGTAGCCGGCGACGACGGCGCGCTCGATGCCGAGCGCGTCGAGCACGGCGGCGGCGTCGTCGGCGCAGTCCACGAAGCGGAACCGGTCGGAGCGGATGCCGCGACCGTGCCAGCGCTGGTCGAACGTGATCACCCGGTGGGTCCGCGCCAGCTCTGCGACCGAGGTGAACCAGCTGAGGTAGGCGGTCACCCCGAGCGCGTGCAGCAGGAGCACGACCGGGGCGTCCGGGGTGGGACCGGGCACGTCGACGACGTAGGTGCGGCCGCGGCCGGCGAGCTCGACCATCCGGCCCCCGGGGTGCCACGTCGACGTCCGGGAGCGGCACCACCGGCGTACGGCGGCACCACCGACCGTGCGCGAGGCGCGTGCCGTGTGCCGCACCACGAGCCCGCCGACGGTCCTGAGGGCGTGCGCGGTCATGGCGTCACCCTACTCGCGCTCAGCTCGTCGAGGGCGGGTCGCAGGTGCGCCGCGAGGGCCGGCAGGTCCGGCACCAGCTCCGGGCAGCTGAGCAGCGAGAAGTTGAGCCGGTCGACGTAGGACCAGGCGGTCACGTTGAGCCCGATCCCCTCCAGCACGGGCCCACGCTGAACAGGTCGCTCAGCCCGGCGCTCGAGATCGTGACGGGCTCGCGGGGCCCGGCGACGTTGGAGACGATGACGTTGAACGGCGCGGCGTGCCGGGCCGCGGTGCGCTTGCGCGAGTAGAGCCGGATCAGCGCGGCGAACGGCGCGGGCGGCGTGAACTGCACCCAGTCGGTGAGCATGTCCGGCCCGAGCGTCTGCTGCACCTTCTTCGCCTCCACCGTCACCTCGGAGATGGTGCGCAACCGCTCCGCGGGGTCGTCGACGTCGGTGGCCAGCGTGGTGAACAGCGTGGAGACCCGGTTGCCGCCCAGCCGGGGCTCGGCGTCCTTCGCGTCGGTGGCCACCGGCACCCCGGCGACGAGCGGGCGCGCTGGGCCGTCCCCGTGCTCGTCCATCCAGCGCCGCAGGGCACCGGCCACGACGGCGAGCACGACGTCGTTGACCGTGACCCCGTGCGCGCGGCGGACCTGCCTTGACCTGGTCGAGCGGGACGGAGGCGGTCGCGTAGACCCGGCGTGGTGACAGCGGGCCGTTGAACGACACCCGCGGGACGTCCAGCACCGGCCGCGGCGTGCTGGTGGTGGCGCCGCGCTTGTGCCGCCCGAGGGCCACCAGCGCCCGGGCGGTGCGCCACAGCAGCCCCGGCACGTCACCGAGCTGCCGGATCGCGTCGGCCAGGGCCGCGGCGACCAGGCGGCCCCGCGACGGCGTCGGCTCCAGGGCGCCGTCGACCGCCCGGGCACCTCCGGCAGCGGCAGCAGCGGCGGCAGCCGCACGCCGCGGACCTCCGCCACGTTCGCGAGCAGGGCGTTGGCGGCCGCTCCGTCGGCGAGCGCGTGGTGCATCTTCCCGACCGCGGCGACCCGGCCGTCGGCCAGTCCCTCGCACAGGTGCATCTCCCACAGCGGGACGTCCGGGCGAGCGGGGTGCTGGCGATCCGCCCGATCAGCCCCTCGAGCTCGCGGAGGCCGCCGGGCGCGGGGATCCGGTGGTGGAACAGGTGCCGCCCGACGTCCATCGGGTGGTCGGCGATCCACACCGGGTGGTTGAGCCCGAACGGCACCCGGAGCACCCGCCGCCGCAGCGGCGGCAGGTCCCCGATCCGCGCCATCATCCCGCGGCTGAAGCCGCTCGAAGGTGACCCCCGGCATCGGGTCGAGGATCGCCACCTTGAGCGTGTGCTGGTGCATGGTCGGGGTCTCCATGTAGAGGAACCCCGCGTCGACCCCCCGCATCCGCTCCACCGCTCAGCCCTCCGACGCCTCGGTCGCCGGGTCGGGCAGCAGCCGCTTCATCACCTTGCCGGTCGCGTTGCGCGGCAGCTCGTCGAGGACCGTGACGTCGCGCGGCACCTTGAAGCCCGCGAGCTGGGTCTTCACGTGCGCCTTCAGGTCGTCGACGGTGACGTCGGCTCCCTCGCGCAGCACGACGTACGCCGCCAGCCGCTGCCCGAACTGCTCGTCGTCGACGCCGACCACCGCCGCCTCGTGCACGGCCTCGTGGGCGTCGAGGGTCTCCTCGACCTCGAGCGGGTAGACGTTCTCCCCGCCCGAGACGATCATCTCGTCGTCGCGGCCGACGACGTACAGCCGTCCCGCCTCGTCGAGCCGGCCGACGTCGCCGGAGACCATGTAGGCCTCGTGGAACTGCTTGGTGTCGCCGGAGGTGTAGCCCTCGAAGTGCGACCCGCTGAGCACCGCGATCCGGCCGACCTCGCCGGTCGGGACGTCGCGGTCGGCCTCGTCGAGGATCCGCACCTCGGTGCCGACGACGGGGCGGCCCGCGGTGTCGGGCGCCACCCGCAGGTCGGCCGGCACCGCGGTGCTGATCAGCCCCGCCTCGGTGGCGTTGTAGCTGTTGTAGACGCAGTCGCCGTAGCGGTCCATGAACGCCTGCACCGCGTCGGGGCGCATCCGGGAGCCGCTGGCGGTCACGAAGCGCAGCGTGGCCAGTCGGGTGCCGGTCGAGCACCTCGTCGGGCAGGTCCACGATCCGCTCGAGCATCACCGGGACGACGGCCAGACCCGTCGCCCGCGTGCTCGTCGACCAGGGCGAGGGTGGCCTCGGGATCGAAGCGCCGCCGCATCACCACCGTGCAGGTCATCGTGGCCGCGATCGCGAGCTGACCGAAGCCCCAGGCGTGGAACATCGGGGCGGCGACCACGACCGTCTCCTCGGCCCGCCAGGGGATCCGGTCGAGCATCGCCGCCAGCGCGGCGGCGCCCCCGCCACCGGAGCGGCGGGCGCCCTTCGGGGTGCCGGTGGTGCCGGAGGTGAGCAGCACGACCCGGCCCGGGCGCGCGGCCCGCGGCGGCCGCTCGTCCGAGCGTGGGCGGCGACCAGGTCGTCGATGGTGGCCGCCCCGGCCGGGTGGTCCTGTCGTGGTCGCTGTCGGTCCAGCCGAGCACCTCGACCAGGCCGCTCAGCTCGTCCCGGCCGGCGCGGGCGGTCGCGACGACGTCGGCGAACTCCTCGTCGGCGATCATCACGTCGGCACCCTCGCGGGCGAGCACGTCGCCGAGCTGGGGCCCGGAGAAGGAGGTGTTGAGCAGCAGCACGTCCGCGCCGAGCTTGGCCCCGGCGGCCAGCGCCTCGACGAAGCCGCGGTGGTTGCGGCAGAGCACCCCGAGCGTGCGGACACCGCCGCCGCCGACCTGGTCGGCCAGGCCGACGGCCAGCGCGTCGGAGCGGGCCTCGAGCTCGCCCCAGGTGAGCGAGCCGCGCTCGTCGACCAGCGCCGTGCCGTGGGGACGGCGGGCCGCCGCGAGCGACATGCCGGTCGTCGGCGTCACGCCCTGACGGCGTACGACGGCCGCCATCCGCAGGTACTTGTCGGGCCGCAGCGGCGCGATCATGCCGCTGCGCACGAGCGCGGCGAGCACCCACAGGCCGCTGCGGACCCGGGCGACCAGCCCGCGCACCCCGCCGGTCGCCCTCATCCGAGCACCGGGAACCGGCGCTCGCGCACCATCTCGTCGGCCGCTGCCTGCATCCGGGCCGCGGACCTCGCGGTCGACCTCGGCGATGTCGGGGTCGTCGCCGAACTCGGCCCGGACGTCGAGCGGCTCCAGCACCCGGGTACGGATCTTGGTCGGCAGCGGCAGGTTGGGCGGGAAGGCGAACGTGAGACCGAACGGGAACCCGATCCCGATCGGCATGTACTTGGTGCGCAGCAGCTTGTCGAGGCGCAGCAGCCGGGCGAGCCCCTCGCCGCGGGAGAGGAAGATCTGCGCCTCCTGGCCGCCGACGCTGACCACCGGCACGATCGGCACGTCGCAGGTCAGCGCCGTGCGGACGTAGCCGGTGCGGCCGCCGAAGTCGATCACGTGGGCCCGGCTCGTGGGCCGGAAGGTGTCGTAGTCACCACCGGGGAAGACGATGGTCACGCCGCCCGACCGGAGCACCGCCTCGGCGTTCTCCCGGCGCGCGGGCAGGAAGCCGGCCCGGCGGAAGAACGGCGCCGGCGTTGGCGAGGAAGAGCAGGTCGTGGGCCAGCACGTAGAACGGGCGGTCGGGGCCGAAGTGGTCGGTGAAGGACACCGCGAGGATCGGCACGTCCATGGCCAGCAGCCCGCCGGAGTGGTTGGAGACCACCAGCGCGCCTCCGTCGGGCACGTGCTCCATGCCGGTGACCTCGGAGCGGAACCAGCCCCTCATCGCCAGCCGCAGGAAGGGGATCAGCCGGGCGACGAACGCGGCGTCGCGCTGCGAGAGGTCCTCGGCCGCCGGGACGAGCGGGAGGTCGTCGGTCATGCGGGTCACCCTGCCGCACCGAGCGGCGCTCGGCCCACGAAACGGCCCTTCAGGCAGCGTGCCCCAGTCGAACGGCCGCCAGGAGGCGGGGTCCTGCGCCAACCGGTCGGCGACGACGGCGAGGCTCACCGGGTTGGAGACCAAGCCGACGTGGCTGCTCAGCACCCTGACGTTCTCGGCCGGCGCACCGTCCGCTGCGCTCCGTACGGCCCGGCGGCCCGTCGTCGACCCGGCACCCACGCCAGTGGGCGATCCCGTCCGTGCGCGACCAGACCGCCGTCAGCGGCACCGGCACCGGCCTGCGGAGCTCGGCGACGATCGCCTCGGCCCGGTCCGTGAGCCCGTGGCGCAGCCGGGCCCGTTCGAACATGCCCGTGGCGCGGGTGTGCTCGCCCTCGGCGCGCCACGGGGAGCCCAGGCAGATCACCTGACGGACGGCCTCCGGCCGCTGGTGGGCCAGCCACCGCGCGAGCAGTCCGCCGAAGCTCCACCCCACGAGGCTGACCGGGGTCCGGCCGTCGTGCACCTCGTCGAGCCGGGCCAGCACGCCGTCGACGATCGTGTCGGTGAGGCCGACGTTGCGGCCCAGCCGCCAGCGGGTGCGGGTCGTAGCCGAGCCCGGCCAGGTGGCCGCGGAGCCGACGCGGTCAGGCCGTCGGTCGCGTAGAAGCCGGGCAGCACCAGCACCGGCCGGCCCGCACCCTCGTCCCGCCGCGGGGTGACCAGGTCGAGCAGTCGGGAGGAGGTGTACTCGACCGAGACCCTCGGCAGCTCGGCGGCGGTGAGCAGGGGGTGGGGCGCTCCGTAGGAGTCGTCGAGCGCCTCGTCGGCCGCGCGGGGGGCCGTCGGGCCGCGGAAGTCGTACACGGGCACCTTCCTGCCCCGGGGCGGACGTCCGAGGCGCGACCAGTGTCACGCGTACCGGCAGTATGTGACAAGCGCCGGGGTCAGCGCGTGCCGCGCCCCACCACGCACCAGGCCGACGCCGTGGTCTCGAACGGTCCGGCCGGCAGCAGCTCGGCGCAGCGCGCCCGGAGTGCGGCACGCTCCGGCGGGCCGAGCCCGGCGACGTACGCGCCGGCCGGGCCGACGCCCAGGGTGAACGGGTCCCACCAGTCCGCGAACGACGCCATCGGCACCTGCACGGTGAGCACCGAGGGGACGACGGAGGTCCACCCGGCCTCCGCGGCCAGGTCGACCAGCTGTCCCTCCCGGGCGCCGGCGAGCGCGGACTCGTCGTGGACGCCGGGATCGAGGTCGCGGGCGGCCTGCCAGAAGGTGCTGAGCGGACCGCGACCCCCCGCGTGGTCCCACACGCAGGCGCCGAGCACCCCACCCGGCGTCGTCACGCGGGCCATCTCGCGCATCCCCGCCACCGGGTCGGCCATGAAGTGCACGACGAGCTGGGCCAGCGTGAGGTCGAACGACGCGTCGGTCGAAGGGCAGGTCCTCGGCCGACGCCCGGCGCACGTCGACCCCCGGCAGCCGCTCGCCCAGGGCCTCGACGAACGGCGCCGAGGGCTCCACGGCACTGACCGCGTGATCACCCAGTCGCGCCGCGAGCCGGACGGTCAGCGCCCCGGGCCCGGCGCCGACGTCGAGCGCCCGCCACCCGGCCCCCACGAACGCGACCTGGTCGACAGCCGCCAGCAGCTCGTCGCCCAGCGGCTCGGAGAAGCGGCCCATGAAGCGCCCGTAGGCGTCGCGCCGCGACGTCGAAGCTCACCCGCCGAGGCTACGCCCGGATGCTCAGTCGGCGAGAACCTCGAAGGTGATGCCGGCGGCCCGCAGCCGGCTCAGCAGGTTGTCGCCCATCGCCTGCGCGGTGGTGACCTGGCCGGCGGTGGTCGGGTTGTCGTCGAAGGCCAGGCACAGCGCCGACTCGGCGAGCATCTTG
This sequence comes from uncultured Actinomycetota bacterium, assembly GCA_963834285.1. Lineage (GTDB taxonomy): Bacteria > Actinomycetota > Actinomycetes > Propionibacteriales > Nocardioidaceae > Nocardioides. Next base: position 88,924 of record CAWIAZ010000005.1, read on the forward strand.
GCGGTCTCGGAGTAGCCGGGGTCGCCGCCGGAGACCCGGGTGTGCACGGTCGGTCGTGGCCGTCGACCGTGCCCTCGGCGACGAAGTCGACGGTGAACCACGACTTCTCGCGCTTGGCCTGGTCGGGGCCGTCGCCCTGCTTGACCCGGCCGAGGAGCAGGTTGCGCAGCGGCTTGACCTGCGCGGAGAGCGCCATCGCGGTGACCCCGGCGGCGCCGCCCGCGGCGTAGCGCAGGGTCTTGGTGCCGGCGAAGTGCGAGTAGCGGAAGTCGGGCCCGTACGCCGACAGCGCGCGGCCGCTGCGGGCGACGACGAGCGGGTCGATGGTCGGCATCGGGAGCAGCCAGTAGCCGAGCGTGGAGTCGCGGCCCGGCTTGCCGGCGACCGCGCGCGACGAGCGGCCGTCGTTCGGGCGCTCCTCCTCGCGGCGGCGGGCCTTGGTGGCGTCCTTCATCTGCTTCGGCCGCGACATCGCGTTGATCGCGGAGTGGAAGGTGCCGCCGGAGAACATGCCGCCGGCGCGGACGACGCCGCGCATCGTGACCGGTCCGTTGGCGCCGAGCTGCTGGACGGTGAAGAGCGCGCCGAGGTCGTGCGGGATCGAGTCGAACCCGCAGGCGTGCACGATCCGGGCGCCGGTGCGCTCGGCGGTCGCGTGGTGCGCGACGTACATCCGGTCGACGAACTCCGGCTCGCCGGTGAGGTCGACGTAGTCGGTGCCGGCCTCGGCGCAGGCGGCGACCAGCGGCTCGCCGTGGTGGAGGTAGGGGCCGACCGTGGTGATGACGACGCGGGTGCTGCGCGGCGACGTCGGCCAGCGACGCGGCGTCGGTGGCGTCGGCGACCAGCAGGTCGAGGTTCTTCAGCTCGGAGTCGATCTTCGCCAGCCGGTCGCGCACCGCCTCGAGCTTGTCGAGGCTGCGGCCCACCAGCGCCCAGCGCAGCCCTGCGGGGCCGTTGTTGGCGAGGTACTCGGCCGTCAGCCCCCCGGTGAAGCCGGTGGCCCCGAAGAGCACGAGGTCGTAGGGGCGGTCCTGCTTGTCGCTGAGTGCCATGCGGCCCATCGTCCCAGACCGCACAATCCATGGAACCGGGGTGCCCCTCGCCGACGTCGTACCCATGACCGGGACCACAACGACAGGATGACACCGCGATGAGGCACAACTTGCTGCGACCGCTCGGCTCGGTCGGCGCGCTGGCCGCGCTCGGCGGCGCGTTCCTGGTCGGCACCACGGTCGGCGGCCCCCCGACCGCCACCCCCGGCCCGACCCCGCCGGGAGACGGCGGCGCGCCGCAGGTGGCCGCCTTCCACGGCGAGCTGGTCGCGGCGGAGTCGTGCGACGCGCTGCTCGACTTCTACGTCGAGCGCGGCGTCGCGCTCGTCGGCCCCTACGGCTGGGACGACCCCTTCTACGGCGGCGACGTCGTCTCCCGCTGGACGGTCGGATGGCCTTCGACAGCGCCGAGGGTGCCGCCCGCTCGACCCAGGCCGCCCCGGCCCCCGTCTCCCAGCGCGCCGAGAGCAGCGGCACCGGCACCAACGTGCAGGAGGTCGGCGTCGACGAGCCCGACGTGGTCAAGACCGACGGCACGACGCTCTACCGGGTGCACGACGGCACCCTCACGTCGTACGACGTCACGGGGGCCGAGACCCGGCGGCTGGCCGACCTCGACCTCGGCACCCTCAGCGACGCGCGAGATCCTGCTCGCCGGCGACACCGTGGTCGCGATCGGCGGCGACGGGACCCGCGACAAGCGGCGCTACGACTGGCTCGGCGAGGCGGCGCCCTCCCCGGCCACCCGGGTGCTGCGCATCGACGTCACCGACCCGGCCGCCCCGGAGGTCACCGAGACCGTCGACGTCGACTCCTCCCTGGTCACCGCCCGCCAGCACGGCGGCACCGTCCGGCTGGTCACCTCCGCCGGCCTGCCCGACCTCGACTTCGTGCAGCCTGGCAACGGACCCCGCGCCGGGCTGCGCTGGAAGGAAGCACTGCGCCGCAACGAGGCCCTGGTCGCGCGAGACGACGATCTCCGACTGGCTGCCCACGGCCTCGGTCGACGGCGGCACCGACGAGCGGCTGGTCGAGTGCGAGGACGTCGCCGTGCCGCGCTCCGACCTCGGGCTCGACACCGTCAGCGTGATCGGCTTCGACGCCGCCGAGCCGGTCGACCCCGCCACCTGGGAGGTCACCGCCCTCGCGGGCGACACCTCGATCGCCTACGCCTCCGCCCAGCACCTCTACCTGGCGGCGTCCGAGGGCACCGGCAGCACGCACGTCTTCGACTTCGAGCTCACCCGCACCGGCACGTCGTACGTCGGCTCGGGGGTGGTCGACGGCCGCGTCGACGACCGCTGGGCGATGGACGAGCACGACCAGGTGCTGCGGCTCGCGGTCGGCCCGACCGAGCGCACCGGCGACTTCAACTCGGTGGTGACGATGCGCCGCGACGGCGACCGGCTGGTCGAGGTCGGCCGGCTCGACAAGCTGGGGGTGGGCGAGCAGATCCAGTCGGTGCGGTGGTTCGACGGGCTGGCGATCGTGGTGACCTTCCGCCAGGTCGACCCGTTCTACACCGTCGACCTCACCGACGCCGAGGCGCCGACGCTGATGGGCGAGCTGAAGATCCCCGGCTTCTCCGACTACCTGCACCCGCTCGGCTCGGCCCGGCTGATCGGGATGGGCCAGGGGCCCACCGGCAAGGGCCGGCAGTGGGGCGCCCAGGCCGGGCTGTTCAAGGTCAGCGACCTCACCGACCCGCGCCGGCTCTCGGTGGTCAGCTACGCCGCCGGCACCGAGGCGCTCGCCGGCGGCGACCCGCGGCAGTTCACCTGGCTGCCCGCGAAGCGGGTCGCGCTGACCGTGATCGCGAGGGGCTGGCAGGGCCGCACCGGCTGGGTCTCGGTGCTCTCGCTGGACGACGGCACGATGACCAACCGGATGGTCGAGGCCGACCACGGCGTGCAGGTCGCCGACGTCCGCCTGGTGCCGCTCCCCGACGGCCGCGTGGTGCTGAGCACCGCCGACGGGGCGGAGTTCTTCGACCGTCTGAGCACCGGGACGCCTGCGCCGGGGCGACGTAAACTGGCTCGCATGTGTCGCAACATCCGCACGCTCCACAACTTCGAGCCCCCCGCCACGAGCGAGGAGGTCCTGGCCGCGGCGCAGCAGTACGTGCGCAAGGTCAGCGGCGCGACGAAGCCGTCGCAGGCCAACGAGGCGGCGTTCGCCCGCGCGGTCGCCGAGATCGCGCACGTCACCCAGCACCTGCTCGACGACCTCGTGACCACGGCCCCGCCGAAGGACCGCGAGGTCGAGGCGGAGAAGGCCCGGGCCCGGGCGGCGTCCGGTACGCCCGGTGAGGCAGGCCCTCGGCCTGCTGGCCGACCGGCCGCTGGTCCTGCTCACCGGCGCGGGCTCTCCACCGACTCCGGCATCCCCGACTACCGCGGGCCCGGCTCCCCGGCGCGGATGCCGATGACCTACCAGGAGTTCGTCTCCGGCGAGCGCGCCCAGCAGCGCTACTGGGCGCGCAGCCACATCGGCTGGAGCCGGATGAAGCGCGCCGAGCCCAACGCCGGCCACGTCGCCGCCGCCCGCCTCGGCGCCGACCTGCTGATCACCCAGAACGTCGACGGCCTGCACGAGGCCGCGGGCGCGCCGCGGCTGGTCGCCCTGCACGGGCGGATCGCCGACGTCGTCTGCCTCTCCTGCCGCCGGCAGTCGGCCCGCTCCGCGCTGCACGAGCGGCTCGCCGACCTCAACCCCGGCTGGGTGGAGCGGCACGCCGCGGCCGAGGTGCGGCCCGACGGCGACGTCGAGCCTCGACGACGCCGCCGGCCTGGCCGACTTCGTCGTCGCCGCCGTGCACGGCCTGCGGCGGGGTGCTCAAGCCCGACGTCGTCTTCTTCGGCGAGAACGTCCCGGCCCCGCGGGTGCAGCGCTGCTTCGACGCCGTCGACGCCCTGGCCGCCCGGGGTGGCGCGCTGCTGGTCGTCGGCTCGAGCCTGACGGTGATGAGCGGCCTCCGGTTCGTCCGCCGCGCGGCCAAGGCCCACGTGCCGACCGTGATCGTCAACCGGGGCGCGACCCGCGGCGACGACCTGGCGACGCTCAAGCTCGAGGTGGGCTCCTCGGAGTTCCTCGGTGCGCTGGCCTCGGAGCGCGCTGCCTCCGAACGGGCCGCCGTCACATCCGCTTGACGAAGATGTGGTCGGCCGCCTCGGGCACGATCTCGGCGGTCTCGCCGCCCGACCCGACCAGCACGCCGTCGGGGGTGGCCATCACCGTGACGGTCTTGTCGGGCAGCGCGCCGACGCGGCGCATCGCGCTCATCAGCACCTCGTCCTTCTGCATCTCCTCGGAGATCCGGCGCACGAGCACCCGGCCCTCGTCCGGCCCGGCGGCCGACGGACAGCGCCTCGACGCCGTCCATGAACGCCTCGAACGCCTCGCTGGTCGGCGTCTGGCCGAGCTCGTCGAGCCCCGGGATCGGGTTGCCGTACGGCGACTCGGTGGGGTGGTCGAGCAGCTCGAGCAGCCGGCGTTCGACGGTCTCGGAGATCACGTGCTCCCAGCGGCAGGCCTCCTCGTGCACGAGCTCCCAGTCGAGCCCGATCACGTCGGTGAGCAGCCGCTCGGCCAGCCGGTGCTTGCGCATCACCCGGGTCGCGAGCAGCAGCCCGTCCTCGGTGAGCTCGAGGTGGCGGTCGCCCTGCACGGTGACCAGGCCGTCGCGCTCCATCCGGGCCACGGTCTGCGACACCGTCGGTCCGCTCTGGTGCAGGCGCTCGGCGATCCGGGCCCGGAGCGGGACGATGCCCTCCTCGACCAGCTCGTAGATGGTCCGGAGGTACATCTCGGTGGTGTCGATGAGGTCACTCACCCCGCCATTCTGTCCCATCGCCCACGGCCCTGGCAGGCTGGACGGCGATGGGTGACTCGACGACCTCCGTGATGTGGTTCCGCCGCGACCTGCGCCTCTCCGACAACCCCGCGCTGCTGGAGGCCGCCGCCGACGGTGACGTGCTGCCGCTGTTCGTGCTCGACCCCGCGCTGTGGGGCCCGGCGGGCGACGTGCGGCGCGCCTACCTCGGCGCCGCGCTGCGCGACCTGGCCGACCGGGTCCCGCTCAGCGTCGTGCGCGGCGACCCCGTGCGCCGCGTCGTGCTCGCCGCCCGGCAGGTCGGCGCCAGCCGCGTGCACGTCGCCGCCGACTACGGCCCCTACGGCCACCAGCGCGACCTCGACGTCGAGGCCGCGCTCGCCGACGCCGGCATCGAGCTGGTCCGCACCGGCTCGCCGTACGCCGTGGCGCCGGGGCGGGTGACCTCCGGCGCGGGCACGCCGTTCAAGGTGTTCACGCCGTTCAGCAAGGCGTGGACCGAGCACGGCTGGCGCGACCCCGTCGAGGCCCCGCCCTCCCCGTCGTGGGTCACCGGCCTCGACGACACCACCGACGTCCCCGACCCGGCCCTGCCCGACGGCATCGAGCTGCCGCCGGCCGGCGAGGCCGCCGCGACCCGCCGCTGGCACGACTTCCTCGACCGCGTCGCCGACTACGACGACGACCGCGACAAGCCCGGCACCGACGGCACCTCGCGGATGTCGGTGCACCTCAAGTGGGGCGAGATCCACCCGCGCACGATGCTCGCCGACCTCGCCCCGCTGCGGTCGAAGGGGGCGCTCGACCTACCGCAAGGAGCTCGCCTGGCGCGACTTCTACGCCGACGTGCTGTTCGCCCAGCCGCACACCGCCCGCGACTACCTCAAGCCGGAGTTCGCGCAGATGCGCTACGAGGATCCCGACGACCGGCACAGCCACCTCGACGCCTGGCGCCGCGGTCGCACCGGCTTCCCGGTCGTCGACGCCGGCGATGCGCCAGCTCCGGGCGACCGGGTGGATGCACAACCGCTGCGGATGATCGTCGCCAGCTTCCTGGTCAAGGACCTGCACCTCGAGTGGCAGCACGGCGCCCGGCACTTCATGCGCTGGCTGGTCGACGGCGACCTCGCCTCCAACCAGCACGGGTGGCAGTGGACCGCCGGCAGCGGCACCGACGCCTCGCCGTTCTTCCGGGTCTTCAACCCCACCTCGCAGGGCCGCAAGTTCGACCCCGACGCCACCTACGTGCGCCGGTGGGTGCCCGAGCTGGCCGACGTGGCCGACCCGCACGAGCCGAGCGCCGACGACCGCGACCGGGTCGGCTACCCGCACCCGGTCGTCGACCACCAGGCCGAGCGTCGCGACGCCCTCGAGCGCTGGGAGGAGATCCGCCGATGACCACCACCCTCACCGTCCCGGCCCGCTTCTGCGGACCCCCGCGCTCCGGCAACGGCGGCTGGACCGCGGGAGCGCTGGCCGGCGCCCTGGCCGACACACTGGGCCAGCACGCCGCCGGCGCGGTCACGGTGATGCTGCGGCAGCCGCCCCCGCTCGACACCCCGCTGGCGCTCGAGCGCACCGACGACGGCCTGAGCGTCGGCCACGACGGCCGCCCCGTGGCCACGGCCCGCCCGGCCGACCGCGCACCGGTGCCGGTCGAGCCGGTCGACGCGGCCACCGCCCGCGCCGCGGAGGCGTCGTACGTCGGGCTCGAGACGCACCCGTTCCCGACCTGCGTCGTCTGCGGGACCGCCCGCGAGCCGGGCGACGGGCTGCGGATCTTCCCCGGCCGCCTGGACGGGTCCGCGCGCGCCGCCGGGACCTGGACGCCGCACCCGAGCGAGGCCGGCGACCAGCCCGGAGACCCCGCCGACCGCGCCTCGCCTGGCCGTCACCTGGTCCGCCCTCGACTGCACGGGGGCGTGGGCCGCCGACATCGGCCGAGCGGCTGATGGTGCTCGGCACGATGACCGCGCAGGTCGACCGCCTGCCGGTGATCGGCGAGGAGCACGTGGTCATCGGCGAGGCCCGCGGCCGGGAGGGGCGCAAGACGTACAGCGCCACCAGCGTCTACGACTCCTCCGGGCGGTTGGTCGGCGCCGCTGAGCACGTCTGGATCGAGGTCGACCCCGAGGCCTTCACCTGATTCTTCGGCGCCACCGCCCGAAACGTACGCTGGCCCCATGCCCCCTTTGAACGATCCAAGCACGCTCGCGGACTCCCCCTGGTGGCGGCACGCGGTGGTCTACCAGGTCTACGTCCGCAGCTTCGCGGACGCCGACGGCGACGGCATCGGCGACCTCCCCGGGGTCACCTCGCGGCTGCCCTACCTGCGCGACCTCGGCGTCGACGCGGTGTGGCTGACGCCGTTCTACACCTCCCCCCAGCACGACCACGGCTACGACGTGGCCGACTACCGCGACGTCGACCCGCTGTTCGGCTCGCTGGCCGACGCCGACACCCTGATCGCCTCGGCCCACGACCTCGGCCTGCGGGTGATCGTCGACGTGGTGCCCAACCACACCTCGTCCGAGCACGCGTGGTTCAAGCAGGCGCTCGCCGCGGGGCCGGGCAGCCCGGAGCGGGCCCGCTACGTCTTCCGCACCGGTCGCGGCCCCGCCGGCGACGAGCCGCCCAACAACTGGCGCTCGGTCTTCGGCGGCCCGGCCTGGACGCGGGTCGAGGGCACCGACCAGTGGTACCTCCACCTCTTCGACACCACCCAGCCCGACCTCGACTGGCTCAACCCCGAGGTCGCGGACATGTTCGACGACGTGCTGCGGTTCTGGCTCGACCGCGGCGTCGACGGCTTCCGGGTCGACGTGGCCCACGGCCTGCACAAGGCCGCCGGTCTGCCCGACCAGGTGGTCACCGCCGAGGAGCAGCGCCACCTCGACCTGGCCGCCGCGGGTGCGACCGCCGAGGACGGCTCGATGATCGCGGCCCCCGACATCGCCGACGAGCCGATGTGGGACCAGCCCGAGGTGCACGAGGTCTACCGCCGCTGGCACCGCGTCCTCGCCGAGTACGACGGCGACCGGATGGCGGTGGCCGAGGCCTGGACCCGCACCCCGGAGCGGGTCGCGGCGTACGTGCGCAGCGACGAGCTGAACCAGGCGTTCAACTTCGCGTGGCTGCTCTCGCCGTGGTCGGCGGAGTCGTTCGCCGAGGTGGTGTCCGAGACGCTCGCCTCGATGCACGCCGTCGGCGGCACCGCCACCTGGGTGCTGAGCAACCACGACGTGCAGCGGCACGTCACCCGCTACGGCGGCGGCGAGCGCGGCCTGGCCCGGGCCCGCGCCGCGACCCTGGTGTCGCTGGCGCTCCCCGGGTCGGCGTACCTCTACCAGGGCGAGGAGCTCGGCCTGGAGGAGATCGACGTGGCGCCCGAGCACCGGCAGGACCCGTCGTGGTTCCGCACCGGCAAGCCGGGCCGCGACGGCTGCCGGGTGCCGATCCCGTGGTCGGGCGACACCGCGCCGTACGGCTTCGGGCCAGGGTCCGGGCAGCCGTGGATCCCCCAGCCCGACGACTGGGCCGACCTCACGGTGGCCGCCCAGGAGCGCGACCCCGCCTCGACGCTGTCGTTCTACCGGGAGGCGCTCGCGGCCCGTCGCGAGCACACGCACGACGTGGGCGCCGAGGACGCCACGGAGGTGTCGGTGGACGGCGACCTGCTCGTCGTCCGGCGCGACCACCTGGTGGCCGTGCTCAACTGCGGCGAGGTGGCGCGGCCCCTGCCCGAGGGGACGGTGCTGGTCGCCAGCGGAGCGCTCGTCGACGGCGACCTGCCGCCCGACACGGCGGTCTGGGTCAGCGTGCCTCCGGAGGCGTGAGCGCCGCGTTGTAGCGGCCGAGCTCGCCGACGAAGTCGGCGAGCTCGGTGTCGGACCAGTCGCCGAGCTGCTCGTCGAGCCACTTGCGCCGGTGCGGCGCTGACGTCCTGCATCCGGCGTACGGCCTCGTCGGTCACGGCGAGCAGGGTGGCGCGGCCGTCGTCGGGGTCGGGCGAGCGCGCGATCAGACCCGAGGTCGATCAGGTGCTGCACCTGGCGGCTGATCGCGCCCTTGTCGACGTCGAAGTCCTCGACCACCGCCGAGGCCCGCACCGGGCCGTGCTCGGCGATGTAGCCGAGCATCAGGTAGGACGCCGGCTGCAGCGACTCGTGCACGCCACGGGCCCGCTCGCCGATCACGCGCCTCACCCGGCGGATCAGGACGCCGACCTCCTGCTCGAGCTGGCGCAGGGACTCGTCGCGGCTCATCGCCCCACCTCCGGCTCGACGGTGTCGAGCGTGGTGCGCAGCGGCACCTCCTCGATGAACAGCACCGCGACCAGCGCCAGCACCGCGAACGGCAGCGCCACCAGGAACAGGTGACCGGTGGCCTCGCCGAAGGCCTGCTCGAAGATCGCGCGCACCGGCGCCGGCAGGGCGGACAGGTCGGGGATCGCGTGGCTCTCGTGGTCGACCGTGCCGCCGGTGCTCTCGGCCACCGAGGTGGCGACGCGGCTGGCCAGGATGGCGCCGAGCACCGAGACGCCGATCGAGCCGCCCATCGAGCGGAAGAACGCCACGACCGAGCTGGCGGCGCCGAGGTCGGACTGCGAGGTGTTGTTCTGCACCGCGAGCACGAGGTTCTGCATGGTCGCGCCGAGACCGACGCCGAGCACGCCCATGAACAGGCCGACCGCGACCAGGCCGGTGGTCTCGTCGATCGTGCCGAGCAGGGCGAGGCCGACGATGACCAGCACCATGCCCCCGACGAGGTAGCGCTTCCAGAAGCCGGTGCTGCTGATGATCCGGCCGGTGACGATGCTCGAGACCAGCAGGCCGCCGACCATCGCGATCGACATCAGGCCGGCCTCGGTGGGGCTCATGCCGCGCGCGAGCTGGAAGTACTGGCTGAGGTAGACCGTCGAGCCGAACATCGCCACTCCGATCAGCACCGAGGCCAGCGTGGCGAGCGACGTGGTGCGGTCGCGGAAGAGGCGCAGCGGGATCACCGGCTCGGTGGCGACCCGCGCCTCGACGTACAGCGCCGCGGCGATGACGAGCAGGCCGCCGGCGACGAGCAGGACCGACGTGCGGGAGGCCCACGCGAACTGCGAGCCGGCCAGCGAGACCCAGACCAGCAGGATGCTGACGCCGGCGATGATCAGCGTCGCGCCGACGTAGTCGATCTTCACCGGACGCCGGACCACCGGCAGGTGCAGCTTGGCCTGGAGGACGCCGAACGCCAGCGCCGCCACGGGCAGCCCGACGAAGAAGGTGCCGCGCCAGCCCAGCGGGCTGTCGACGATGAGGCCGCCGATCAGCGGCCCGCTCACCGTCGCCAGCGCGAAGACCGCGCCGATGTAGCCGGCGTACCGGCCGCGCTCGCGGGGGCTGACCATGCTCGCGATCACGACCTGCACCAGGGCGGTGAGGCCGCCGACGCCGAGGCCCTGCACCACGCGGGCACCGATCAGCGTCTCCATGTTCTGCGCGAACGCGGCGATCAGGGAGCCGACGGAGTAGATGACCAGCGCGGTCTGCACGAGCAGCTTCTTGCTGAACAGGTCGGCGAGCTTGCCCCAGATCGGGGTGGTCGCCGTCATCGCCAGCAGCGTCGCCACGACCACCCAGGTGTAGCCGGTCTGGCTGCCGTCGAGGTCGGCCACCATCCGCGGGAGGGCGTTGGTGACCACGGTGCTGGAGAGCATGGCGACGAACATCGCCAGCAGCAGCCCGCTGAGCGCCTCGAGCACCTCGCGGTGGGTCATCTGCCCCACCTGCTCGGCGGTGCGCGGGGGTGCGGGCGGGGTGGTGGTCACGGGTGCTCGCTCTCGTTCCGGTGCGGCGACAAGGTTGACGAGGTCAACCGTACGCCGGTTGGTTGCCGTGGGCAACTTCCATGCGGCCGCCGAAATAGGACGACCCGCAGGTGCTGGCGTCCCGGCCAGGGCCTGCCTGGAAGGGAGTGCCGCTCCGGGGGACGTGATCCCGGATCACCTGCGGGTCGGGTCGCTGCTTGGGATTCACCAGCAGCCAATCGGGCGCTTCCGCCCGAGTGATGCTGGGCTGCTAGCGGGCAGCCACCTCACGCGTCCTAGAAGAACTCATTCCTCGGACCACCTCCTTTCCCGTGTCCGACCACGGTAGATCTCCGACCCCACCGGGACAAGGGGTTTCTGCTCAGGTCGCGGCGGCCGCGAACTGGGCGTCGTAGAGCCGGGCGTAGGCCCCTCCCGCGTGCAGCAGGGTGTCGTGGGTGCCCTGCTCCACGATGCGGCCGTCCTCCATCACGACGATCAGGTCGGCGTCGCGGATGGTGGAGAGCCGGTGGGCGATCACGAACGACGTCCGGTCGCTGCGCAGCGCCGCCATCGCGTGCTGCACGAGCAGCTCGGTGCGGGTGTCGACCGACGACGTGGCCTCGTCGAGGATCAGCAGCGCAGGGTCGGAGAGGAACGCGCGGGCGATCGTCACCAGCTGCCGCTCCCCCGCCGACAGGTTGCCGCCGTCCTCGTCGATGACCGTGTCGTAGCCGTCGGGCAGCGAGTGCACGAAGCGGTCGACGAAGGTCGCCCGGGCAGCGCGCAGGATGTCGTCCTCCGAGGCGTCGGGCCGGCCGTAGGCGATGTTGTCGCGGATGCGTGCCGCCGAACAGCCAGGCGTCCTGCAGCACCATCCCGACCTGGCCGCGGAGGACCGACCGCGGCAGCGCGGTGATGTCGGTGCCGTCGAGGGTGATCCGGCCGCCGTCGAGCTCGTAGAAGCGCATCACGAGGTTGACCAGCGTGGTCTTGCCGGCCCCGGTGGGCCCGACGATCGCGACGGTCTGGCCCGGGCACGCGAGCAACGAGAGGTCCTCGATCAGCGGGCGCTCGGGGTCGTAGGAGAACGACGCGTGCTCGAAGGCGACCTCGCCACGCCGGGGCTGCTCGCCGGCCGCGACCATCGTCTCCGGCACCTGCTCCTCGGCGTCGAGCAGCTCGAAGACCCGCTCCGCGGACGCGACCCCCGACTGCAGCAGGTTGGCCATCGAGGCCACGGTCGTGAGCGGCTGGGTGAACTGCCGCGAGTACTGCACGAACGCCTGCACCTCGCCGAGCGACAGGGTGCCGGAGGCCACCCGGAGGCCGCCGACGACGGCGATCACGACGTAGTTGAGGTTCCCGATGAACATCATCACCGGCATGATCAGCCCGCTGATGAACTGGGCGCGGAAGGAGGCGTCGTAGAGGGTGTGGTTCTGCTCGTCGAAGGTGCGCTGCACCTCGGCCTGGCGACCGAAGACCGTGACCAGCGCGTGCCCGGAGAAGGTCTCCTCGATGTGGGCGTTGAGCCGGCCGGTCTGGCGCCACTGGGTGATGAACTGGCGCTGCGAGTGCTTCATGATCCGCGCGGTCACGACCATCGAGAGCGGCACCGAGACCAGGGCGATCAGCGCCAGCAGCGGCGAGATCCAGACCATCATCGAGAGCACGGCGACCACGGTGAGCAGCGAGGTGAGCAGCTGGCTCATCGTCTGCTGGAGGGTCTGGCTGACGTTGTCGATGTCGTTGGTGACGCGGCTGAGCAGCTCGCCGCGCGGCTGCTGGTCGAAGTACTCCAGCGGCAGGCTGTTGACCTTGTCCTCGACGTCGCCGCGCATCCGGCGCACGGTGTGCTGGACGACGTCGTTGAGCAGGTAGCCCTGCAGCCAGGAGAGCACCGAGGCGCCGGCGTACACCGAGAGCACGAGCAGCAGGACGTCGCGGACGCCGGCGAAGTCGATCGGGCGCTGGGCCAGGAAGCCGTCGAAGATCAGGTCGGTGGCGTGCCCCAGCAGCCGCGGGCCGAACGCCATCATCGTCACGCTCACCACGGCGAGCACCACGACGCCGATCGCCTTCGCGCGCTCGGGCGCCATCCGCCGCACCATCCGCTTGAGCGACGGGACGAACGTCATCGCCTTCTGGCCGACCATGCCGCCGCCCATCGGCCCGCGCCCGGGGCCGGGTCCGGCGACGATCCGCTCGGTCTCCTGCATCTTGCCGGGCGGCGCCTTCGGGGTGCTCATGCCAGCTCCTCGGCGCTCAGCTGGGATCCCACGATCTCCTGGTACGTGGGGTTGCCGGCGAGCAGCTCCTCGTGGGTGCCGCGGCCGACGACCGCGCCGTCGTCGAGCACCAGGATCAGGTCGGCCGAGCGGATGGTGCTGACCCGCTGGGCGACCACGACGACGGTCGCGTCGCGGGTCTCCGGCGCGAGCGCGGCGCGCAGCCTGGCGTCGGTGGCCAGGTCGAGCGCCGAGAAGGCGTCGTCGAAGAGGTAGATCTCCGGGCGCCGGACGACGACCCGCGCGATCGCGATCCGCTGCCGCTGGCCGCCGGAGAGGTTGGTGCCGCCCTGGGCGACCGGGGAGTCCAGGCCCTCGGGCATCGCCTCGACGAAGTCGCGGGCCTGGGAGATCTCCAGCGCGCGCCACAGCTCGGCGTCGGTGGCCTCGGGGCGTCCGTGGCGCAGGTTGGTCGCGATCGTGCCGCTGAACAGGAAGGCGCGCTGGGGCACCAGCCCGATCCGCGACCACAGCAGGTCGGGGTCGAGCCGGCGTACGTCGACCCCGTCGACGCGCACGGAGCCGGCCGTGGCGTCGAAGAGCCGGGGCACGAGGTTGACCAGCGTGCTCTTGCCGGCGCCGGTGGAGCCGATGATCGCCACCGTCTGGCCGGGCCGGGCGGAGAACGTGACGTCGCGCAGCACGGGCTCCTCGGCGCCGGGGAAGGTGAAGCCGACGCCGTCGAGGTCGAGGTGCCCGCGGACGTCGACCGCCGTCACCGGCTCTGCCGGCGGGACGACCGTGGAGTCGGTGTCGAGCACCTCGCTGATCCGGTCGGCGCACACCGACGAGCGGGGCACCATCATCAGCATGAAGGTGCCCATCATCACCGACATCAGGATCTGCATCAGGTAGCTGAGGAACGCCGTGAGCGCCCCGACCTGCATCTGGCCGGCGTCGACCCGCTGCCCGCCGAACCAGATCACGGCGACGCTCGAGACGTTCACGACCAGCATCACGAGCGGGAACATCGTGGCCATCCAGCGGCCGGCGCGGATCGAGACGTCGGTGAGGGCGTCGTTGGCGGTGGCGAAGCGCCGGGTCTCGATCGGCTCGCGGACGAAGGCTCGGACCACGCGGATGCCGGTGATCTGCTCGCGGAGCACCCGGTTGACCTCGTCGATGCGCTCCTGGACCAGGCGGAAGCTCGGCACCATCTGCGAGACCACCACGCCGACGCACAGGAACAGCACCGGGACCACCACGGCCAGCAGCCACGAGAGGCCGAAGTCCTCGCGCATCGCCATCAGGATGCCGCCGATCATCATGATCGGCACCTGCACGGCCATCGTGCAGGTCATCAGCGTCAGCATCTGCACCTGCTGCACGTCGTTCGTCGTGCGGGTGATCAGCGACGGCGCACCGAACGCCGCGACCTCGCGCCCCGAGAACGACGTGACCCGGTGGAAGACCGAGGCCCGCAGGTCGCGCCCGAACGCCATCGCGGTGCGCGCGGCGAACCAGACCGCCGTCACCGAGCACGCGATCTGGCCCAGCGAGACCACGAGCATCACCCCGCCCGCGCGCACGATGTAGGCGTTGTCGCCGACCGCGATCCCGTTGTCGATGATGTCGGCGTTGAGGCTCGGCAGGTAGAGCATCGCCATCGTCGCCACGAACTGCAGCGCCACGATCGCCGTCAGCGGACGCCGGTAGGGCTCGAGGTAGGTGCGCATCAGGCGCAGCAGCATCATCGGGGGGCCTCCTGCTGCTGGTTCGCTGTCGACGGGGCGGAGGGTGCCGACGAGGATCACGTCGACGATCTCCTCCGGCGTCAGCGGCCGCTGCTCGGAGACGTGCGGGTGGCTGCCGGAGAACGTCAGCAGCCGCAGCAGCCGGACCACCTCGTCGGGCGGCACCCGGAACCGGTCGGCGTCGGGCGCCACCAGGCGCCGCGCACTCTCCTCGGCAGCGGCCCTCCTGTCGGCGAGGGACGTCGGGTGTGGCGGCCGCGGCACCGCCAGCGCGGTCATCAGCGCGAAGATGCCCACGAACCGGCGCTGCAGCAGCGTCACGAACTCGACCAGGCGCTCGCGCAACGGCTGGTCGCGGTCGATCCGCTCGAGCTGGTGCAGGAAGTCGGTGGTGTCGGCCTCGGCGTCGAGCACGGCCTCGACGAGCTCCTCCTTGGTGGGGAAGACCCGGAAGATCGTGCCCTCCGCGACCCCCGCGGCGTCCGCGATCTGCTTGGTCGTCGCCGCCCGCCCGTGCTCGATCAGCAACGGCCGCGCCGCACCCACGATCGCGTCCCGCCGCTCCTGCGGCGCCATCGGCCGCGCCCGCTCCCGCTTGAGATCTCCCACGACGACAGCGTAAGTGAGTGAGGGCTCACTCACAAGGGCAAGCGAGCAGCGAGCGCGAGGCACGAGCGGGTCGCGTGGGCGAGCGCAGGTAGAGCGAGCCTCGCGACCGAGGAACGAGGTCGCGACAGGCGAGTCGAAACCCGCCGGCCTCACGAGACACGTGCCCCAGCAGGGTGTGGGCCGCCAGCAGGGTCGTGTGCCCCAGCACCAGCCCTCACCCGTCCTCAGCCACACGACCCTCCTGCGACCACCACCGACGCCACCCGTGCCGCGGCCGGGGATACTGGCATCGATGAGTGACACCGACGAACGCCCACGGCTGGAGATCAACTGGGTCCAGTCCTCGGGAGCGGCCCTGGCGGCCGTCTCCTCCGCGGTGCTGCTCTCCACGTTCGGCGTCGCCGGCACGCTGATCGGCGCGGCGGTGGGCTCGCTCGTGATCACCGTGGGTGGCGCGTTCTACACGTACTCGATCAGGGCGACCAAGCAGCGGGTCGCGATGGCGCAGACCGTCGCCGCGGCTCGGATCGGGCTCGCCCAGGCCAAGGTGCGCGACGCCTCCGACGCGGTGACCGAGCGCCGGCCGGGCGCGCGCCGACGACGCCGCAGAGGACATGGCGGAGGCCGAGGTGGATCTCGACCGCGCCCGGACCCTGCTGGAGGACGAGCTCGACGACGCCGACGGGCCACCGCCCTGGCGCAGCGTCCTGCGCGGACTGCCGTGGAAGCGCATCGGGATGGGCGCCATCGCGACCTTCGTCGCGGCCATGGTGGTGATCCTGGCCTTCGAGCTCGTCACCGGTCGCGCCGTCTCCTCCTACACCGGCGGCAGCGACTCCGACCGCCGCACCTCGATCCCGGGCCTCGGCGGAGGTGGAGGCGGTGACGATCGCCAGGACGACCCTGACGAACAGACGCCCACCAGCCCTGACGAGGACGTGGAGGAGGACCCGGTGCTCCCGCCCGAGGAGAGGCCGGACGAGTCGGACGAGCCGGACGTGACCGAGGAGGTCGACCCCACGGTCGAGCCCACCGACCCGGTCCCGAGCGAGACCGAGCTCCCCGTGCCGACCGAGGTGCCGACGACGGAGACCTCACCGACCCCCTGAGGTGGGTGGTGCGCCCGATCCGCGCCCCCAGCTCGCCGGCCCCGGCACGTCGTGGCCCGTCACTCCACGACGCAGAACTCGTTGCCCCCGGGGTCGGCCATGCCCACGCCGTCCGCGCAGCTGACGTCGACGCGAGTAGCCCCGAGCGCCAACAGCCGCTCGACTTCGGCGTCGACGGCTGAGGTGGCAGAGGGCGCGACGTCGAGGTGGAGCCGATTCCTGCCGAGCTTGGGCGCAACCGGCTCGCCGCCCCAGGTGATCTTGGGGCCTCCGTTGGGTGCCTGGACCGCGGTCTCACCGTCCTGGTCCCAGACAAGACTCCAGGCCAGCGCATCGCGCCAGAAGTAGCCAACCTCGGCGAGACCGTCACCGGCCAACGAGCTGAAGAACGGGCAGCCGGCCAGGAAGCTACCTCCAGGCTCAAGGACGCACAGCTCGTTACCGTCGGGATCAGCGAGGACGACGTGCTCGGCGTCCGGTCCCTGGCCCACGTCCACGTGCCGTGCGCCCAGCTCGAGCGCTCGGTGGACCGCCGCCGCCTGCTCCTGGAGGGAGGCCGGTCTCAGGTCGGGGTGCATCTGGTTGGGACCCCACTTCTCACCAGCTCCGGCGACGAATCGCAGACCGAACCCCACCTCGGTCGTCGCCGACAGTGACGGTGCGCCCCGTTCGGTCGTGACGCCCTGGCCGAGCAGACCACCCCAGAAGCCGGCGAGACGCTCCGGGTCGGGAGAGCTGAAGGTCAGGGCGATCAACTCACACACCATGACTGCCATTCTCCGGCGCGGTCGGGTCGCGTCAATCGATGACCGGAGGGCACCGAACACGCCGCGCCTCACCTTCGGGACCATGGCCGCAACCGACAGCCTCCCGGACGTTGGCCCCGAGTAGGGGAGGTCTGACAGGGGCCGTCCCGTTCGCGTGACATCCTCGGGAGGTGACCACTCGGGAGGCGCACCAACTGACGCAGGACCAGGCACGACGCATCGCCGTCCAGGCAGCTTTGCTGGCCGACGACCGATGCGACGACGTGCAGGACGTAGCTCGCCGGCTCACGATGCTTCCCCTCGACCAGACGCGTGCGGTGGCACCGGCCGCGGACCTGATCCTCTGGAGCAGGCTCGGGCACGATCACCGGCCCAGCGATCTCGACGACGCGATCGCCTCGCAGCACGTCGTCGAGGTCGCCGGTGCGTTGCGCTCCATCGACGACGTCGCCCTCTACCGGGCCGAGATGGCCGCGTGGCCGACTCCGGGGCCATGGAAGGACTGGCACCACAGGCTGAGCGACTGGGTGAAGGCCAACGAGGCGTGCCGCCTCGACGTGCTCGAGCGACTGCGTCAGGAAGGCCCGCTGCCGCTCGGCTCGCTGCCCGACACCTGCGTGCAGCCCTGGCGGTCATCGGGTTGGAACGATGGGAAGAACACCCGGATGCTGGTCGCCCAGCTCCTGCAACGCGGCGAGGTGGCGGTCGCGGGTCGTGCGAACCGTGAGCGCCTCTACGACCTCGCCGAGCGCGTCTACCCCGACGACCCCGTCCCTGCGCTCGCCGATGCCGAGGCCGAGCTCGACCGCCGCCGACTGCGAGCCTTCGGCCTCGCCCGGGCCGGGGCGGTCTACCAGCAGGGAGAACCGGTGGGGGCCGGGATGGCCGGTGAGCCGGTTGCGGTCGAGGGCGTACGAGGTCGGTGGCGCGTCGACCCCTCCGCGTTGGACGCACTCGAGCGTCCCGCCCCCGATCGCACCGAGCTGCTTGCGCCCTTCGACCTCCTGCTGCACGACCGCAAACGGATGACCGACCTGCTCGGCTTCGACTACACACTCGAGATGTACAAGCCCAAGGTGGAGCGTCGCTGGGGCTACTACGCACTGCCCGTCCTGCACGGTCACCAGCTGGTGGGCAAGGTCGACGCGACAGCCGACCACGAAGCGGGCGCATTGCTCCTGCACGCGATCCACCAGGACGAACCCTTCGACAACAACCTGCGCTCCGCAGTCGAGTCCAGAATCACCGAACTAGCACGCTGGCTCGACCTCACCGTCTCCGAGGCACCACACGCAACCTGAGCACGGGCGAGCCGTCCACGCTGCACCGGTGGGGCGCGCGCACCGAGGTTGAGCAATCCGTCGCGTGGGGACCGGCTCCGACGACCACGACGCGCACGCCGCATTGTTTCCGCCGAGCCTGTGTGGCAGCGGGTTCCGGCCCGGTCGGACGGATAGCGTCCGAGGAGTGGTCAGTCCCCGTAGACCCGGTGCCCGTAGACCCGGTGCGCGTCGACGCAGCGGGTCGTCGCGGCGGAGCGGGCCACGCCAGTCACCGCGGCCGTTGCCGACCGCGGGGCCGGGTGAGCGGCTGTGGGTGCTCGACGTGCCCTACGGGACGCAGGTCGACGGCGCGACCTGGCACCCGGCGGTCAGGACCCACCTGTACGTCGGGCGCGCCCTGCCCGCGCACCTCGCGCCCTACGCGCCGGGGCCGCACACGCTCGGGCGGTTCGTCGAGAACGGCCTCAACCCCGACGATCCGACGCCCAGCCCCGAGCCGACCGACGAGCTCGAGCCGCGCCGGATCCAGTTCGAGGCTGCGGATGCGATCGCGGCGCGCGCCGCGGCGGGCGGCCGGCAGTTCCTGCTGGCCGACGAGCCCGGCGTGGGCAAGACGATCTCCGCGGTCCTCGGAGCGACGGCGGTGGGCGACCTCCGCGGTGCGCGACGGGTGCTCGTGGTCGCCGACCGACCCGCCGCGATCACGATCGGCCACTGGTGCCGCACGATCACGGCGCTGGGCGACGGCGGTCTCGAGTGGGTCGTGATCACGTGGGACCGGCTGGAGAAGGTGAAGGACCACTCGTGGGACGTGATCATTGCCGACGAGGCCCACGCCCTGCGGCGTACGACCACGAAGCGATGGAAGCTCTGGGCGCGGATCTCGGGACACGGCAAGCCGCACGACAAGGCGCCGTTCGTCATTGCCACCACCGCGACGCCAGGACACACGCCGCTCGAGCTGCCGTACCTCGCTCCGGCCTATGCCCAGGTGCTCGGCGAGCCGATGAAGGAGTGGACCTCGAGCGACGCAGCCAGGGTCCGCGTTCGCCACCGCGCTCGAGCGCCACGGCGTGGGGGTGGAGCACGGACGCTACGGAGCCACGTGGACCAGCGATCCGGCCCGGCGTGCTGCGGACCTCAAGCTGGTGCGCGGCTGGCTCGACGAGGAGCGGCCACCGGCGATGCTGCACCGCGCCGCGCCGTGGGGGCCGGTGCCGATCTCCGGCATGCCGGTGACGCTCACGCCGGCGGAGCGCACGGCGTACGAGGCCGAGTGGGGAGAGTTCTGTCGTGAGATGGACCTCGCCCGACGCGGCCGCAGCGTGGCGAAGGGCCGCGCCGCACTGCTGCGCTTCCGGCAGAAGGCCGGCCTGATCCGCGTCGACTCGACGGTCGACTGGATCGCCCAGCAGGTCCAGGCGGAGCGACAGGTGGCGTGCTCGGTCGAGTTCGTCGCGACCGCCGCCGACCCCATCGCCGACCGGTTGCGCGACTCCGGCATCGAGGTCGCCACGATCTACGGCCGCGACCGGTTCGACCCCGAGGCCGAGCGGCTCCGGTTCCAGACCGGCCAGGCGAAGGTCTGCGTCTTCACCACCGTCGCCTCGATCAGCCTGCACGCCGGCGAGACGCTGGCCGATGGAGGCACGGCGAGCTCCGAGCCCCGGGTGGGCGTCTTCCACCAGGCCCGCTTCTCGGGCATCGCCGGACGGCAGGTGACCGGCCGAACCCACCGCGACCACCAGGTCTCGCCGTGGCACATCGCCTACGCCGAGGGCACCGTCGAGGAGCAGGTCGGCAAGGTGATGGTGGAGCGGATCGCCGCGGCGTCCGACACGGTGGGAAGCGACACCACCGGCCTCACCGCCCTCGCCGAGCTCCTGGGTGCCGACTGGTTGCCGCCCGCGGCCCTGACCGAGGACGACGCCTGACCGTCGGGCCGTGACGGGCGTAGCCTGAGCGGTGGAGGGACGTCGAACCTCGAGACGCCGTAGGAGCCGCCATGCCGACGACCCAGGGCATCGCCGAGCTGTGGAAGCCGGTGGTCAACGTCACCGACCTGGATGAGGGCGAGCGGTTCTGGTCGGCGCTCACGGGCCTGCAACCGTACGCCCGGCACGGCGACGAGACCGGTGACCGGTTCTCGGTCCTGAGCGACCCGACCGACCCGGTCTGGATGCTCCTGCAACGGGTGCCGGGTGAGCAGACCTCCTGGATAGGCGGGACGCACCTCGACCTCCGGGTCGACGACGTGGCCGATGCGGTGCGCCGCACCGAGCAGATCGGCGGGACCACCGTGGCACCGCCCTCCTTCTACCCGTCCGACCACCATCCCTACCTGGAGTGGGCGGTGATGACGGACCCGTTCGGCAACGAGTTCTGCTTCGTGAGGTGGCCCTTGACGCCAGGCGCGCCGCGCCAGGACCCGTCCTCCAGCAGTCCGTAGGGCTGCGCCGATGACGCCGGCGCGCGCGTCGCGACCCCCCCGCCGGGATCGCCCGGCGGTGGGGCATACTTCGACGTTGTCAGGCTCGTCAGAGGCTGGCTTCGCGGACGTGGTGTAGTTGCAGCACGCTCCCCTTCCAGGGGAGGGGTCGAGGTTCAAATCCTCGCGTCCGCTCCACAGCCTCACGCTCCACATGTCTCACCTTGGCCCGCTTGGCAAGGTGGAGAGATGAGACGACGTCAGCGCGTCACCGCTCCCGGCGTACGCCGCCCGCAGAGCGAGCGGCTGCGGCGCCGACAACGGTGGTACTTCGCCCTGATGGGCGTGTGCCTGCTGCTCATCCTGCTGGCGTGGAACGTGGTCAGGCTGTGGTCGACGACGGCGGCCGTGGCCATGTCCGTCGTCGCCGCCGTGATCCCGCCGGTCGCCGTGATCATCGCCAACTGGGGCGACGACCGCTGACGACCGACGGGCTCGGCTCGGCTCGGCTCGGCTGGGGCGGTGTCAGTCGACGGCCTGGAGGCCCTTGACCTCGTCGCGGGCTGCGGTGATCGCGGCGAGCTGCCGCGTGACGACGTCGCGGAACCCGTCGCTGAGGTCCTGCTCGAGGCCCTTCTCGTACTCGGAGACCGCGTGGTCCTCACCGGTCGCCGCGGCCTTGAGGACGCTGCCGGCGTCGTCGCCGGTGAGTGCGTCCTTGAGCGAGATCCACCCGCGGTGCAGGGTGGCGGCGGCGGTCCCGCTCTCGTCGACGTCGTCGTCGTACTGGTGACCCAGCTCGACGATCTCCTGGCGGAAGTCGGCGCGCTGCTTGGCGAGGCGCTCGAGGGTCCCGGCCCACTCGGCGCGGTCGCTGTCCCGCAGCTTCTCGGCGGCACTGGTGAACCCGCGCTCGCCGTCCCTCAGCGTCTCGACCAGTTCCTTGGCGACCTTCGCGTCGTCGGACACGTGTGCTCCTCTGCTCGTAGTGCGTGGAACCAGGCGGTACCCACCGAGCCGCCTCCCTACCCCAGCACGTCGCGCCAGCTGTGCTGCGGGGCGTAGCCGAGCAGGTCGCGGGCCTTGTCGATCGCGTAGAACGTCTCGTCACGGCCCATCTCCCGGCGTACCTCCACGCCGTCGTAGAAGCGCTCGCGGATCTCGTCGGTCGTCGCGGCCACGGACAGGTCGGCGTTGGCGACGTTGAAGACCTCGTAGCCGAGCCCGTCCGTCTCCAGGCAGCGCTGCACCATCTGGCCGAGGTCGCGGGTGTCGATGTAGGCGAAGATGTTGCGACGGCGCAGCGAGGGGTCGGCGAGAAAGTCCGGGAACAGCTCGGCGTACTCGTGCGGCTCGATGACGTTGTTGATCCGCAGGCCGTAGATGTCCGCGCCGGTGCGGGCCTGGAAGGAGCGCGCCGTGGTCTCGCCGGCGACCTTCGACATCGCATAGGCGTCCTCGGGGACGGTCGGGTGGTCCTCGTCGACCGGCACGTAGATCGGCCGCCGCTCGCCCTGCGCGAAGCAGATCCCGTACGTCGTCTCCGAGGAGGCGAACACGATCTTCCGGACCCCGAGCCGGGTCGCGGCCTCGAGCACGTGGAAGGTGCTGAGCACGTTGGCGGTGTACGTCGCGGCGTCGGAGGTGAGCAGGATCCGCGGGATGGCGGCGAAGTGGACCACGGCGTCGTACGTGGGCTGCTCAGGGAGGTCCAGCTCGTCCATCGTCGCCAGCCCGGCCAGGGCCGAGTAGGTCTCGCCGGCGTCGGTGAGGTCGACCCGCAGGTCGGCGACCGCGGGGTGCCCCAGCGGGACGAGGTCGGCGTTGGTGACGTGGTGGCCCTGCTCGGCGAGGTACGGCGCCACGTGCTTGCCGGCCTTGCCGCTGCCGCCGGTGAAGAAGATGCGCATGCACCCCCCGTACCCCCGGCGGCCTCCGCCCAGTCCGACCGCGTCAGACCTTGCCGCGCAGGATCCGCTTGAAGTAGGTGACAGGGAGCCCGTAGCGGTCCGCCAGCCACGTGAGCCGTCGGGGCCGCACGAGGTCGGGGAACGGCACCGACGGTGCGGGCCTCCCCTCCCGGTCGACCTCGACGAGCATCAGCCGGTGCCGTGCGACCGTGATCGGCATGACGGTGTAGCCGTCGTAGTGCTGGAGCTCGGCGGGTCGGCGGGGTCGGAGGCAGCGAGGTTGTGGGCCAGGACCGCGACCTGCTTGCGCAGCGCGCCGCCCGAGGGCCGGGTGCCGAGGTCGGCGACGTCGCCCAGCGACCAGATCGCGGGGTGCCGCCGGTGGCGCAGGGTGAGCGGGTCGACGTCGACCAGGCCGGCCTCGGTCGTGCCGGTCAGGTCGCTCTCGGCGATCCACCGCGGGGCCCGGTAGTGCGGGACGACGTGGGCGTAGGCGAGGTCGTCGAGCTCGTGGTCACCCGCGGGGGTCGTCACCGTCATCCGTCGTCCGTCGAGACCGGTGACCCGGGCGTCGCGCAGCACCTGCACGCCGTACGACGCCAGGGTCTCCTCCAGCAGCCGGTCGGGCTTCGCCAGCCCGAGGGGCGAGGGGCCCGGCAGCACCAGGTGCACGTCGAGGTCCCGCAGCACCCCGGCCCGCCGCCAGTGGTCGCACGCCATGAACAACGGCTTGAGGGCGGTCGCGCCGCAGGGAGCCGGCTCGGGCGGCATCGTGAAGACCACGCGCCCGCCGGTCAGGTCGCGCAGCGCGGGCCACACCCGCGGAGCGGACTCGACGACGAAGGTCGAGCCGGCCCAGCCGGCGGCGTAGGCCTCCGCCAGGCCGGGGGTGGCGTCGTAGTCCTCCTCGAGCCCGGTGCACAGCACGAGCGTGGTGCAGCCGATCCGCCGGCCGTCGCGCAGCACCACGCCGGGAGCGTCGGCGTCCACCGCCACGACCTGGTCCTGGATCCACGTGCACCCGTCGGGCACCACGTCCGCGGCAGGGCGCTCCAGCGAGCCCATCGTCGCCTCACCGGAGCCGACGTAGTTGAGCAACGGGCGATAGCGGTGGACGGACTCCGACTCCACGACGGCGACGTCTCGCGCACCGTCGCGGAGCAGCTTGGCCGCCAACGAGATCCCGGCGTTGCCGCCGCCGACGATCACCACCTCGTGCTGCTCCATGCGTGCCCGGTACCCAGTGCATGTGCACGGGACCCTGCGGTTTGCGATGGCGCCAACCTGGGCACTGATGAGGCAGGCGGGATCACGAGAGACCGCCATTCACCGGAAGGATGCACATCATGCTGTGGACCATTCTCATCGTCCTGGCCATCGTCGCCCTGGCCCTCTTCATCCTGGGTCGCGTCCGCGGCGGCCGCGGGATCTGAGCACTCCGACCGGAGCCTGACGACCGGCCCGGCCACCCGCACGGCGGGCGGCCGGGCCGTCCTGCGTCTCGACGGCCGCGCTACGGGGCGAGCCGCACCCGCTCCCACCCACCGGCAGCAGCGCGCCGGTAGACGAGCCGGTCGTGCAGCCGGCCGGGGCGCCCCTGCCAGAGCTCGACCACGTCCGGGCGGACGACGTACCCGCCCCACTCCTCGGGCGCCGGCACCTCGCCGGGGAAGCGCTCGTCGGCGGCCGCCCACGCCGCCTCCAGCTCGGCGCGGTCCTGCACCACGGACGACTGGTGCGAGGCCCAGGCGCCGAGCTGGGCGTCGCGGGGTCGCTGCGGCGAAGTACGCCTCGACCTCGGTGCGCGGCAGCGGCGAGGCCACGCCCTCGACCCGGACCTGCCGCTCGAGCGGGTGCCAGGGGAAGAGCAGCGCGCAGCGCGGGTTAGCGGCGAGCTCGCGGCCCTTGCGGGAGGCGGTGTTGGTGAAGAACACGAAGCCGGCGTCGGAGAGCCCCTTGAGCAGCACCGTCCGCGACGACGGCGCCCCCTGCGGCGGAGACGGTGGAGACCACCATCGCGTTGGGCTCGTGGAGGCCCGCGGCGGCTGCCTCGTCGAGCCAGCGGCGCACCATCGCCACCGGGTCGGGCAGCAGGTCGGACTCGTCGAGCCCGGCCCGGGAGTAGTCCTCGCGCATCGTCGCCAGCGGGTCGCTCACCATGCGGCCGAACCTAGCCCAGAGCGGGTGCGGCAGAATGCCTGCGGCGCCCTCGTCGGCGCCGCCCCCGCCAGCAGTCGACGAAGGAGTCGAGACGATGACCGAGGTACACCACGGGCTCGAAGGAGTCGTCGCGTTCGAGACCGAGATCGCCGAGCCCGACAAGGAGGGCTCCGCGCTGCGCTACCGCGGGGTCGACATCGAGGACATCGTCGGCCGCGTCCCGTTCGAGAACGTCTGGGGCCTGCTGATCGACGGCGCCTACACCCCCGGCCTGGCGCCCGCCGAGCCGTACAACCTGCCCGTGCACACCGGTGACGTCCGCGTCGACGTCCAGGCCGCGGTCGCGATGCTCGCGCCGGCCTTCGGCTTCGGCCAGACCTACGACATCTCCGACGAGCAGGCCCGCGAGGACCTCGGCCGGGTCGCCGTCATGGTCCTCTCGTACGCCGCGCAGTCGGCGCGCGGCCTCAACCAGCCCGTGGTGCCGCAGAGCGAGGTCGACGCGGGCGAGACGCTCGCGGAGAAGTTCCTGATCCGCTGGAAGGGCGAGGCCGACCCCAAGCACGTCAAGGCGATCGACGCCTACTGGAGCTCGGCCGCCGAGCACGGCATGAACGCCTCCACCTTCACCGCCCGCGTGATCACCTCCACGGGCGCCGACGTGGCCGCCGCGTTCTCCGGCGCGATCGGCGCGATGAGCGGCCCGCTGCACGGCGGCGCGCCCTCGCGCGTGCTGGGCATGATCTCCGACGTGGAGGAGTCCGGCGACGCCACGGCGTACGTCAAGGGGCTGCTCGACCGCGGCGAGCGGCTGATGGGCTTCGGCCACCGCGTCTACCGCGCCGAGGACCCGCGCGCCCGCGTGCTGCGGCGGACGGCCAAGGAGCTCGACGCCCCGCGCTACGAGGTCGCCGAGGCGCTGGAGAAGGCCGCGCTCGCCGAGCTCAAGGAGCGTCGCCCCGACCGCGTGCTCGAGACCAACGTGGAGTTCTGGGCCGCGATCGTGCTCGACTTCGCCGAGGTGCCGGCGTCGATGTTCACCTCGATGTTCACCTGCGCGCGCACCGGCGGCTGGTCGGCCCACATCCTGGAGCAGAAGCGCACCGGGCGGCTGATCCGCCCCTCGGCGATCTACGCCGGGCCGGCGGCCCGCGGTGCCGACGAGATCGAGGGCTGGCGCTCGGAGTGGGCGGGCTAGGACCCAGCGACAGCCACAGCCACGCCCGCGCGCTACAGCAGCGGCCGCACGGTTGCGCAGCGCCCGCTCGGCCTGCGTGGTGCGCGACGGGGCTGAGCGCACGGTCCGCTTGCGTGCCGGCTCGGCCGCTGCCTTCCGGCCCTGGCGTGCCTGCTTGGCCTTCGCGGCCTCCCGGGCCTCCTGCTCGGCGCGCGCCCGCAGCACGCGCTTGAGCTCACGGGCGTACCAGCTGGTCTCGGCGGCGCCGCCGGCGCGGCTCAGCGAGATGTGCACGTGGTCGCGGTGTCGCAGCGTCTGGGAGCAGCGCGCCACGGTCTTGCACGCCGAGTGCCGGTAGGGCTTGGCGGCGAAGCGGTCGTAGGAGGCTGTAGATCCGGTCGTCCCAGATGATGTACATGATCCCCATCCGCCGGGCCAGCGCGTGCTCGTTGCCCTGGCGGTCGGTGCGGAAGACCTTCTTCAGGAAGCGCTGCACGCCGCGCCGGTCGCGGGCACTGTCGGCGTCCATCGTCCAGTCGAAGGCGCGCCCCTCCTTGTGCTCGGACCGCGAGCCGCCGCAGGCACGCGAGATGCCGCCGTACTCACCGCCGAAGCGGGCCACCGTCCAGCGGGCGAGGTACTCCATGGCGGGCTTGACCGTCGGCGCACACTTCGTCTGCGGCTCGTAGGCCGCGTAGTCGTCGATGGACGGGCGGGCCTGGGCTGCGGGGGACAGCATGAGTCCGAGGGTGGCGACGAGGACGCCTGCGACGGTGGCCGAGACCGCGGACATGAAGCGTCGAGTGGGGGAATGGTGGGGGGCCATGCACGCGACGCTAGGACCGCCGTAGCACCTCCGGCAGCGGTTCGGTCGGCGGCTGACCGATCAGCCACCGACAAATGACCGATCGGTCACCCTCCCCCTCCGGGTGGGCTAACCCACAGGGACCAGCGACCTGCCGAAGCACCGCGACAGGTCGGAGCCGCAGTAGTAGCCGAACCCCGGGATCCGGGTGTAGCCCGACGACGTGTAGAGCGCGATCGCCTCTGGCTGGGCGAGGCCGGTCTCGAGGACCAGGGCCTCCACGCCGGCGTCGCGGGCGGTCTCCTCGAGGTGGGCGAGGATCCGCCTGGCGTGACCCTGGCCGCGACCGCGCGGGACGACGTACATCCGCTTGATCTCGGCGGTCTCGGTGGTGCCGAACGCCGGCACCGCACCGCGCCGCCACGCTCCGGTGGCGACCGGCCCGGCCTCGTCGTAGCCGATCACGAACAGCCCGTGCGGGGGCTCGAACAGCAGCGGGTCGACCGGTGACTCGTCGCGGCTGCCGTAGCGCGCGACGTACTCGGCCTGGACCTCCTCGACCATCCGCACCGCGTCGGGGTGGCCGTAGCCCACCGCCTCGATCCGCAGCCCCACGGCCCCTCCTTCGTCTCGGGCTGACAGACTAGTGGGACTGACAGCGTCGTCAGCCCGCTCGCCGAACCCCTCCCCCGGCTCGAAAGGCTGCCTCGTGACCGACGCCCTCCGGATCCCCGCCGACCTGCTGCCCGCCGACGGGCGCTTCGGAGCCGGGCCCTCGAAGATCCAGACCTCCCACCTCGACGCGCTCGCCGCCACCGGCACCTCGCTCATGGGCACCTCGCACCGGCAGGCGCCGGTCCGCGACACGGTCGGCCGGGTGCGCGAGGGACTGGCCGCGCTGTTCTCGCTGCCCGAGGGCTACGAGGTGGTGCTGGGCAACGGAGGCGCCACGGCGTTCTGGGACATCGCGACGTACGGGCTGATCGAGAACAAGAGCCAGCACCTGACGTTCGGGGAGTTCTCCTCGAAGTTCGCGAAGGCGGCGAAGGACGCACCCTGGCTGGAGGCGCCGTCCGTGATCTCGAGCGACCCCGGCTCGCGGCCCGAGGCGGTGGCCGAGGAGGGTGTCGACGCCTACGCCTGGGCGCACAACGAGACCTCGACCGCCGTGATGGCGCCGGTGGTCCGCCCGGCCGGCACCGCCGGTGACGCGTTGGTGCTGATCGACGCGACCTCGGGTGCCGGCGGCCTGCCGGTCGACCTCACCGAGTCGGACGTCTACTACTTCGCGCCCCAGAAGTCGTTCGCCTCGGACGGCGGGCTGTGGATCGCGCTGATGTCGCCGGCCGCGCTGGAGCGGGCAGCCGCGATCGCCGCGTCCGGCCGGCACGTCCCGGCGTTCTTCGACCTGCCGACGGCGATCGACAACTCGGCGAAGAACCAGACCTACAACACCCCGTCGGTCGCCACGCTGTTCCTGATGGCCGAGCAGCTGGACTGGATGAACGGCCAGGGCGGGCTCGCCGGCATGGTCGAGCGCACCACGGCGTCCTCCGACGC
The DNA here is from genome assembly GCA_963834285.1 of uncultured Actinomycetota bacterium. Classification (GTDB taxonomy): domain Bacteria; phylum Actinomycetota; class Actinomycetes; order Propionibacteriales; family Nocardioidaceae; genus Nocardioides. The sequence goes on from CAWIAZ010000005.1 coordinate 117,398, forward strand.
GCTCTACGGCTGGGCGGAGAAGACCGTCCTACACGACGCCGTACGTCGTCGACCCCGCCCACCGCTCGCTGGTGATCGGCACGATCGACTTCGACGACAGCATCGACGCCGCCGCGGTCGCCGCGACCCTGCGGGCCAACGGCATCGTCGACACCGAGCCCTACCGCAAGCTCGGCCGCAACCAGCTGCGGATCGCGATGTACCCCGCCATCGACCCGGCCGACGTCGAGGCCCTCACGGCCTGCATCGACCACGTGGTGGAGCACTCCTGAGCCTCCAGGCGGGATAGTCCCAAACAAGCTGCACCGGATCCCGCGCGGATCGCGTGCGCTTTGTTTGGGACTATCCCCCGAGGGCGGATCAGGAGGCCTTGATCAGCTTGAGCGTGGCGCGCTCCAGCGCGGCCTGGCGCAGGTCCGGGGTGGGATAGGTACGCCGGGTGGTGCCGTGGATCGTGCGCCCCTCCTCGTAGGCCTCGATCACCCGGGGGTCGACGTAGGAGCTGCGGGCCAGGGTGGGGGTGTTGCCGAGGAACTCCGCGACCTCCTTCATCGCGCCGCCGACCGCCCGCTTGCGGGAGGCTGCGGTCTCGCCGGGCTCCTCGGTCTCGGCCAGCGCCGCGGCGGCGAGCACCGTGGCGTGCCAGGTGCGGAAGTCCTTGGCGGTGGCCTCGAGGCCGGTGGTCTCGCGCAGGTAGGCGTTGACCAGGTCGGGGATGATCGAGCGCCACGACCGGCCCTCCTGGTAGGCCAGCAGGCTCGGATCGGCCTTGCTCCGGCGCCGGCGCATGATGTCGACGGCCTCGATGACGGTGGCGTCGTCGATCTCGATCCGGTGCTCGACCCCCGACTTGCCGACGAACGCGAACACCAGGCGGTCCTGCTGCCGCCGCACGTGCCGTCGCTCGAGCGTGGTGAGACCGAAGCTGCCGTTCTCGTCGGCGTAGACGTCGTTGCCGATCCGGAAGTAGCCGAGGTCGAGCAGCCGGACGGCGGCGGCGCAGGCCCGCTCCCGCGGCATCCCCTCGCGGCCGAGGTCGGTGATCACCAGCTCGCGCGCCTTCACCAGGCCGCGGCCGAACTGCAGCATCCGGTCGAACTTCTCGGCGTCGCGGCGGCGGCGCCACTCGGGGTGGTAGAGGTACTGGCGCCGCCCGGCCTCGTCGGTGCCGACCGCCTGGAGGTGGCCGTTGTCGTGGGGGGTCACCCACACGTCGCGCCAGGCGGGCGGGATGACCAGGCCCTTGACCCGCTCGACGTCCTCGGGCGGCAGCCGGTCACCGGCCTGGTCGAGGTAGACGAAGCCGCGGCCCGCCCGGCGGCGGGTCCAGCCTTGTTGGTCGGGCGAGGTCTTGCGCAGGCGCACCATGGTCGGCGTCCTTCCTCGGATCAGCGGGGTCGCAGCGATCGGATGAGCACCACGACGATGCCGATACCCACCGCGCCGCCGAGCAACCACCACCACGGCGACCGCTCGACCTCGGGCTCGGCGGCGGCGTCGTCGTCGGGCTCCGTGGTGCTCTCGCTGGGGGTGGCCGACGGGGTGTCCGAGGGCGTGGGTGACGGGGTGGGTGAGGGGGACGTCGGCTCGGTGGCGCTGGGGGTGCTGCTCGGCTCCGGCGTCGCTCCCCCGGACGGCGCCACCAGGGCCTCCAGGTCCTCCGGCAGGAAGACCCGGTGCACCGCGCTGCGCTGCCCCTCGGTGCTGACGTAGACCCGGTCGTCGTGGGTGACCGCGATCGCCTCACCCTGCTCCTGGAGCGGCAGCTGGAGGTCGGCGACCTTGCGCAGGGAGGGGAACGCGTGGACGGTCGCGCCGACGTACTTGCGCACCACGAGGTGCCGGCCGTCGGAGAAGAACGCGCCGTCGGTGAGGTAGCCCGGGAGCACCCCGACCGGGGTGAGCGGGTCGGTGCCGTCGGGGCTGAGCTGCTTCGGCGCCGCGTAGACGACGCCGCCGTCGAAGTTCTTGCTGACGACGTAGATCCGGCCGGTGACGGGGTGCACCAGCAGCGTCTCGGCGTCGTGGGTGCCGTCGGGGTAGACGAGCTCGTGCCGCACGGGGGTGACCTCGCGGAAGCCGCGCTCGACCGGCACCTCCAGCACGGTGACGCTGGTGCGCGGGGTGTTGTTGCCGCCCATGTCGCCGACCAGCACGGTGCCGTCGGGGGTCGGGGCGAGCGCCTCGACGTCGATCGGCTCCTCGCTCCACGACGCACCGCCGACCGTGGCACCGGTCTCGGGGTCGACGGTGAAGATCCGGCCCCGGTCGCCGGAGTCGTTGACGGTGACGAACAGCCCGTGCAGCACCGCCAGCCCGCTGGACTCCACGATCTCGGGGTCCTGCCAGCGGAAGACCTCGCGGGAGCCGTCCTCCGGCGGGGCCGCGGCCCCCACGACGGCGCCCACGGCGAACGGGAGCGCGGCCAGGGCCAGGGCCGCGGAACCCCAGCGGCGGCTCATCGGCGCACCCTCGGCGTCGAGCAGCTCGGCCAGCCGGGGGGTCACCGACCAGGCGGCGACCATCTCGTCGTACTCGCGGGCCGCCTCGCCCCCGTCGCTCCCGCCGGTGCGCACGGCGCGGAGCAGGGTGTTGCGGGGGGTGTGCTCGCTGGCCACGAACTCCATCACGTCCACGCGGTACCCCTCCCGGCGCAGCAGCGCCGCTCGCAACCCGTCGGTGAGGGTGTCGGCCAGCCGCTCGCGCAGGATCCCGTGCCGGGTCAGCAACGCGTACGGCGACGGGCTGGCCCCGCGGCGCAGCTGGGCGGCGATGTCGTGGTGGCAGCACGGCGCGGCCAGCACGACCGGCGCCTGCCACCGCACGGCGCGGGCCAGCGCCTCGTCGGTGGCGGTGTCGCAGGCGTGCAGCGCGAGCACGACGTCGGGCACCTCGTCGACCGGCGCGTCGAGGATCGAGCCCACCACGAACGTCGCGTCCGCGCCCACCTCGAGCCCCAGCCCGTCGGCGACCCGGCTGTTGTGGTCGCACGACTGCTGCTTGCTGTCGACGCCGATCACCCGCACCGCGAGCCCGTGCTTCTCGCGGAGCAGGTGGTGGGCGGCGAACGTGAGGTAGCCGTTGCCGCAGCCGAGGTCGACCAGCCGGAGCGGGTCGTCGTCGGTGGGGCGGCGCAGCCGGCCGGTCCGGCGGGCGTCGGTGACCGCGGTGTCGAGCACCCGGAGGAACTCCTCGACCTGGCGCCACTTGGCCTGCCGGCTGGGCTTGATCCGGCCGGTCTCGTCGGCCAGGCCGAGCGCGCGCCACAGCGGCGCGTCGGCCGGGACCAGCCGCTCCTTGGTGCGGTCGTGGTCGCGGTCGGCCACCACCTCGTCCTGGCGTGGCTTGCTGTGCAGCAGCGCCTCGCCCTTCTTGGTCACCCGCAGCTGGTGGGTGTGGGTGGTGGTCTCGACGTGCCAGTTGCCGAACGGCTCGGCGAGCAGGGCGTCGACGGCGGAGGCCGCGTCGTCGCCGACCGCGTGGTTGTGGGTGTGCGCCTGGGTGGCGTCGTACGCCGTCACCTGGAGGTGGCGACCGGCCTTGAGGTCGACGTAGCGCAGCTCGGCGCGCCGCCACCGGGCCTCGTGGCCGCGCTGCCGGCCGGAGGCCACGGCGCGCACCAGCGCCTCGGGGTCGACGAGCGACTCCCGCAGCCGGGCGAGCGCGTCGGGCAGGGGCGTGCTCATCGCAGCACCGCCGTCACGATCACGAGCACGAGCAGGCCGGCCAGCGCGAGCGGGATCACGAGCCGCTGGTGGCGGGGCCTCATCGCGCGACCCTCGAGGCGAACAGCTCGGCGAGGTGCATCGCCTGCACGCCGGCCAGGTCGTCGAGCTGCACCCGGCAGGACATGCCGTCGGCGAGGACGACGGCGTCCGGCCGGCGTCGGACGGCGGGCAGCAGGTGGGTCTCCGCCACCGCGACGGAGGTCTCGTAGTGCCCCTTCTCCATGCCGAAGTTGCCGGCCAGGCCGCAGCAGCCCGACACCTGGGTGACGCCGGCACCGGCGCGCTCGAGCAGCCGCCGGTCGGCGGTCCAGCCGAGCACGGCGTGCTGGTGGCAGTGCGGCTGGGCGACGACCTCGACCCCGGTGAGGTCGGGCAACGGCACCGCGAGCCGCTCGACCAGCTCGGCGAACGACAGCACGCCCTCGGCGACGGTGACCGCGTGCTCGCTGCCCGTGAGCTCGACGGCGTCGCTGCGCAGGGTGGCCAGGCACGAGGGCTCCAGCCCGACCACGGGCACCCCCGAGGCGACGTACGGCGCGAGCGTGGCGACGGTGCGCTCCATGATCGTGCGGGCCTGGTCGAGCTGCCCGGTGGTGATCCAGGTCAGCGCGCAGCAGGCGTCGTCGGAGATCACCCGGACCCGCAGCCCGGCGGACTCGAGGAACGCGATCGCGGCGTGCCCGTTGGCGGGGAAGAAGTGGTCGGTGAAGGAGTCGGCCCAGATCCACACGTCGGGCACGGGCTCGGCAGTCGTGCCGACCGACCGCCGCAGCGTCGTGCGCGGGCGAACGCCGGGATCGAGCGGCGCTGGTCGATGCCGGCGGCGGCCTTCGCGAGGCGGGCGACCGGGCCCAGCCGCAGCATCCGGTTGGCCGCCGGCGCCATCGGCGCGGTGAGCGCGGCCCAGCGCGGCAGCCGGCCGAGGAGGTAGTGGGCGCGCGGACGACGCTCGGCGGCGTCGGGGCCGTCGTAGCGCTGGTAGAGCGCCTCGGCCTTGTAGGTGGCCATGTCGACGCCGGTCGGGCAGTCGGAGGCGCAGCCCTTGCACGCCAGGCACAGGTCGAGGGCGTCGGCCACGGCCGGGGCGCCCAGGCCGCCGACGAGCGAGCCGTCGAGGGCCTCCTGGAGCACCCGCGCGCGGCCCCGCGTGGAGTCCTTCTCGTCGCGGGTGGCGAGGTAGGACGGGCACATCACGCCGTTGGTCGCCGGGGCCACGCACTTGCCGACGCCGGTGCAGCGGTGCACGGCGTCGCCGAGCGAGCCGCCGTCGTGCACCAGGCGCAGCGCCGTGCGCACCTGCTGCCGCGGCCGGCCGGGCCGGAGGTCGGCGTCGAGCGGGGCGGGGTCGACGATGTTGCCCGGGTTGAGCAGCCCGCGCGGGTCGCAGATCGCCTTGACGGCGCCGAACAGCCGCATCGACTCGTCGTCGTACATCAGCGGCAGCAGCTCGGAGCGGGCCCGGCCGTCGCCGTGCTCGCCCGACAGCGAGCCGCCGTGCTCGCGCAGCGTGAGCGCGCACTGGGTGAGGAACTCGCGGAACCGCGGCCCCGCCGTCGTCGAACTCAAGGGAAGTCGATCCGCACGTGCACGCAGCCGTCGCCGAAGTGGCCGTAGGGCACGCCGTCGAGGTCGTGGGCGACCAGCAGCTCGTCGAAGTCGCGCAGCCAGGCACCGAGCCGCTCGGGCGGCACCGCGGCGTCCTCCCACCCGGAGTACGCCGGCCGCGAGAGGCTGCGCGCGGCCAGGCCGGCGCCGTCCTCGCGGATCCGCCAGAGCGCGGCGGACTCCCGCGGGTCGAGCACGACGCGGTGGCCCAGGGCCCCCGCGGAGGCGACGACCGAGCCGGCCAGCGCCTCGGCCTCGGCGCCGGCGACCTCGACGAACAGCCAGCCGGCTCCCGGGGGCAGCTCGGGCACGGCGTTGCCGCGGGCGCGGACCAGGTCGACGATCCGGGCGTCGAGGCCCTCGCAGGCGATCATCCGGCGCCCGGTCGCCTCGAGCAGGGCCGGGCACGGCGTCGGCGGCGTCGGCCATCGAGGGGTAGCCGAGCACGACCAGGCGACGGTCGGCCTCCTCCTCGACCAGCCGCACCGTGGCGCCGAGCACGACCCCGAGGGTGCCCTCGGAGCCGACCAGGAACCGGTCGAGGCTGCGACCCTGCTCGGGGAGCAGGTGCTCCAGCGAGTAGCCGCTGACCTGGCGCGAGAAGCGTCCGAAGCCGGTGCGCACGTGGCCGAGGTGCTGGTCGACCAGCGCGGCCAGCTGCCCGGCGACGTCGCCCGCGCCCGGCCCGTGGGCCACGTCGAGGGCCAGCACGTTGTCGACCGTGCGGCCGTAGCCGAGCGCCCGGGAGCCGCAGGCGTTGTTGCCGATCATCCCGCCGATCGTGCAGCGGGTGTGGGTCGAGGGGTCCGGGCCGAAGCGCAGGCCGTGCGGCGCCGCGGCCCGCTGCAGGTCGGCGTGCACGACGCCGGGCTGGACGGTCGCCGTCCGGGCCTCGGGGTCGATCGCCTCGACCCGGTTGAGGTGCTTGAGGGTGTCGACCACGATGCCGGGCCCGACCGCGTTGCCGGCGATCGAGGTGCCGGCGCCGCGCATCGTGACCGGCGCGCCGGTGGCGGCGGCGGTGTCGAGCACCGCCAGCAGCTCGTCGGGGTGCCGCGGCCGGACGACGACCTGGGGCACCACCCGGTAGAGGGAGGCGTCGGAGGAGTAGAGCGCGCGGGTCAGCACCGAGTCGTCGACGTCGGAGACCCCCCGGCGGACCAGCTCGGCGACCAGGTCCGGCGACGTCGTGGGCACCGACCCAGTCTCCCATCGACCCGGTGACGCCCCCTCGCCCGGTCCGGGCCTCAGGAGTGGTCCCCCGGGCTCACCAGTGCTCCATGGAGCCGGTGAACACCCGGGCGAGGTCGTCGTCGGTGACGGCCTTGGGGGCCGTGGCCAGGAGCCGCTGCTGCTGCAGCGAGCCGGCGACGAGGTCGCCGACGTCGCCCTGGCCGAAGCCGATCTCGGCCAGCCCGTTGGGGATGCCGATGTCGCGCATCAGCGCGGTGAGGACGCCGGGGAGGGTGTCGCGGTCGCCGCCGGAGCCGGGGACACCGGGGTCGAGGAGCCGCGCGGCGCGCAGGTGGCGCTCGGGCGCCGCGTCGAAGGTGAAGCGGAACGCCTCGGGCGCGGTCAGCGAGACGGCCATGCCGTGCGGGACGATCGCCTCGTCCTGCGGGTAGCCCGCCGGCCGGAAGGTCCGCACCCGCCCCGCGATCGGGTAGGCGTTGGCGTGCGGGATGTGCACGCCGGCGTTGCCGAACCCGAGGCCGGCGAACGTCGCGGCCATCGCCATCTCCTCGCGGGCCGGCTGGTCGCCGCCGTCGGCCACCGCGCGGCGGAACGCGCCGGCCAGCAGCGACAGCGCCTTCTCCGACCACATGTCCGCGATCGGGTTGGCCCCGCAGTAGGGCACCCGCTGCTCGGGCTGCTTGGCCTCGAAGTCGGCGTACCAGCGCGCGGTGTAGCTCTCCAGCGCGTGGCAGAGGATGTCCATGCCGGCCGCAGCGGTGACCATGGCCGGCTGCGTCGCGGTGAGCGTGGGGTCGACGACCGCGAGCCGGGGGCGCAGGGCGGCGTGGCTGATGCCGGTCTTCACCTTCAGGGAGAGCACGTCGAGCACGCAGATCGTGGTGCTCTCGCTGCCGGTGCCGGTGGTGGTGGGCACCGCCACCAGCGGGAGCAGCGGCTGCTCGGGTGCGCGGGCCTTGCCCGACCGGGGCGTTGAGGTAGTCCATCAGCTCGCCGGGGTTGGTGGTGAGCAGGTTGACCGCCTTGGCGGTGTCGATCGCGGAGCCTCCGCCGACGGCGACGACGGCGTCGAACGGGCCGGCGTCGCGCGCGAACGCGATCGCGGCCTCCATGGACTCGTCGGTGGGCTCCACCCGGACGCCGTCGTAGGTGGTCACGGCCACGCCGGCCGCCTCGATCTGCTCGGCGATCCGCGCGGGGTGACCGGTGGCCGCGACCCCGGCGTCGGTGACCAGCAGCGCCCGCTCCACCCCCCACGAGCGCAGGTCGTGGCCCACCTCGGCGGAGGCACCGGGGCCGAACTTGAGTCCGGGAGCGGCATAGGTGAAGACGGTCTCCTGCATCGCGCCATCGTAGGCCGGACTGGGTCAGCCACCTGTTCGCCGCTAGGATCAGCCGCAAGACAGCTCCGACGGCGTGACCCGGGTCACATCGTCGGAGACATCAAGGGGGATGTCCAAATGTCGGTGCTCTGCGTGTCGCGCGCTGCGACACGGCCGGTCGGCTCGTCTGGGGCCGGTCCGGCCAACCTGAAGGTGCCTGAGCGAGCCCCACGGGCTCGCTGCTCGGCGACCCCTCGTGCGGCCTCCCACGCACCGACGTCCGGGGGTCCGAGAGCCACCACGTGACCACCTCCGCGCTCACCCCTCCCGTCCCGACCCTGACCTCTGGGGTCGACCCCCACGTCCGGCACCTGTTGCCCGAGGGTGGGTGCCGCACGTTCCGGGTGCTGCCCTACGCCGTCGCCCACGACGGCGTGCTGCTCGTGGCCGCCGCCGACGCCGACGACCACGTGACCGCGCACGTGGTCTCCGAGCGGCTGGCCCGCCCCGTGCGGCTGGTCGCGCACGACCCGCACGACCTCCTGGCCGCGATCGACGCGGCCTACCCCGGGCCCTGCCCCCGACCCGAGTCGCCGCTCGCGCGCCGTGCCCGCCTCCGGGTCGCCCAGATGCTGCTGCGCAGCGGACTGATCACCAACGCCGAGCTGCAGCGGGCCGACGAGGAGCACCTGCGCACCGGCGACCCGCTCGGCGAGATCCTGCTGGCCCAGGGCTCCATCACCGAGGACGTCCACATCGCCGTCCTGTCCGAGGCGCACGATCTCCAGCGGGTCAGCCTCGACGGCGTCGAGCCGGACCCGGCGCTGGCCCTGCGGCTGCCGCTCGCGACCTCGCTCCGGCTGCGTGCCGTGCCCGTCGCCGACGCCGGGCACCACGTCGTGGTCGCCGCGGCCCGGCCGCTCGAGCCGGTGCAGCAGCACGCCCTGGAGCGGCACCTGGCGCGGCCGGTCCGCGTCGTGCTCGCCCACCGGGTCGAGATCGAGCGGCTGACGCTGCGCCTGCACGCCGACGACGTCCTGCACCGCGCCCGCACCGCCGGCATGACCGAGCGTCCCGACGAGTCGGCCCACCTCCTGGTCTCCGCGGGCCAGCGCGCGGTGGCGGTGGTGGCGGGGCTCGCCCTGGTCGCCGGCGTGGTCCTGCGGCCGACGTCGACCGCGCTCCTGCTCGTCGTCCTCGTCACCGCGGGGTGCGCCGCGGTCGGCCTCCACCGGGCCCTCGCCGTGGCCCGCGGCCTGCTCGCCGGCCCGCAGCAGGTCAGCGCGTCGGAGGTCGCGACGATCGACGAGCGCGTGCTGCCGGTCTACACGGTGCTGGTGCCGCTGCACGACGAGTCCACCCGGCTGCCCGGCCTGGTCGAGTGCCTGACCGCTCTCGACTACCCCCGCACCCGCCTCGAGGTCCTCCTGCTCTGCGAGGAGGACGACCCGGCGACGGCGCAGGCCCTGGAGGAGCTGGCCCTGCCCGACCACCTCCGCGTGGTCGTGGTCCCCGACAGCCACCCCGTGACCAAGGCCAAGGCCTGCAACGTCGGGCTGCAGCTGGCGCGCGGCGAGCTCGTCGTGGTCTACGACGCCGGCGACCGCCCCGCGCCCGACCAGCTGAAGAAGGTCGCACTCGTCTTCGCACGCGCGCTCCGCCCCACCTGCGTGCAGGCCACCCGGCACCACCACCTCGCCGGCCCCGGCGACCGGGGGGCCGGCCGGCTGGTGGCGGCGTGGGCGCGCAGCATCCGGGCCGTCGCAGTCCGACCTGGTCCTCCCCGCCCTGGCCGAGGCCGGGTCGCCCGTGCTGCTGGGCGCCAGCGCCCACCACCTCCGCGTCACAGCGCTGCGCGAGCTCGGGGGCTGGGACCCCTTCGACGTCACCGCCGAGGCCGACCTCGGAGCCCGCCTCGCGCGGGGCGGTCACCGCACGGTCGTGCTCGACACCGAGACCTCGTCGGCGGCCCCCCAGCGGCTCGGCGCGTGGCTCACCCAGTGCGCGCGCACCAGCAAGGGCCTGCTGCTCACCGGGCTCGTGCAGCTGCGCCACCCCGGCCGGCTGCTCGCCCAGGTGGGCGTCCGCTCCGCGGCCAGCCTGGTCCTCTCGCTCGCCGGCGTCGTCGCGCTGCTCCTCCACCCCCTGCTGTGGGCCGGGGTGCTGTGGTGGGCCGCGACGAGCCCCGGCCCGGTCCCCGACGCGCTGGGCGTCGTGGCGCTCACGGTCCTGGTGCTCGGCAACGCGGGCTTCGGCCTCGCCCTGCTCGCCGCCGGTCTGCAGCGCGGCGACCACGGGGCCGCCCGGGCCGCCCTGCTCGCCCCCCTCTGCACGGCCCTGCTGAGCCTCGCTGCGTGGCGCGGTCTCGCACTGCTCGGCTCGCAGCCGTTCCGGTGGGAGCGCGACCCCGACGACCCCGGGGTGACCCCGTGACGGGCCTGGTCATGGAGCGAGCCGAGAGGCACCCCGGGCACCCGGGCGGAGCGCGGCGCTGCGCGACGAGATCGTCGCCCGGCGCTGGGAGTCCGGCCTGGTGTTCGTGGCCTTCGCCGCCGCCTACACCGCCCTGGGCCAGTGGCTCGTGCGCGACGTCCACGTCGTCGGCTTCGAGGCTCTCGCCCGGTTCCAGCGGGCGATGACGCTGACCCTCGACCCGGCCCACGGCCCGGCGGCCCTGTCCGACGACCCGACCCCGCTCGCGACGCTGCTCACCGCGCCCTTCACCGTCGTGCCGGCGCTGCTGCAGTCGTTCGCCGTCGTCCCCGTCGTCTCCGCGGTGTTCGCCGCCGCCACGATGGTCGTGCTCGACACCGCCATGCGGCGGGCCGGGCTCGGCGCCGCGGTGCGGGCGGTCGGCCTGCTCGTCGTCGGCTTCAACCCGTTGGTCCTCCTCTACGCCGCCGACGGCGACCGCCTCTTCCTCGGGCCTGTGCTTCGCGCTCGGCGCGATCTCCGCGATCCTGGCCTGGCGCACGGCGTCCGACGTGCGGTTCCTGCTCGTCGCCGGCCTGGCCTTCGCCCTGGCGGTGATGTGCGACTACGACATGCTCGCGTGGTTGGTGATCACGGTGGTCACGGTGAGCGCGACGCTGGTCCGGCTGGGTGCCCGCGGCGACGAGGTGGAGAGCACGGTCGTCGCCCTGTCCCTGCCGACCGTCGCCGCCCTCGGGCTGTGGGTGGTCTTCGGGCTGGTGGTCTCCGGTCGCCCGTTCAGCTGGCTGGCCAAGGTCGGTCGCGACCCGCTCGTCCCGCTGCCCGCGGGCGACCAGGTCGAGCTCGCCGGGGCGCTGGCGCACACCGGCAGCCTCGTGCTCCACGGCGCCCCGCTCGCCGCCCTCGTGCTGCCCGCGCTGCTCTACCGCTGGCTGGTGCGCCGCGACCCCTTCGCGGGCGTGCTCGCCGCCCTCCTCGCCACGCGTGGCCCTGCTCCCGGGCGTGCACGCCGCGCTGGGCCGGTCGGGGCCGCCCCAGCTGCGCGACGCCGTCCCGATCCTGCTCGTGTCGGTGCTGGGCGCCCTGTGGCTGGTCACCGGCTCCGCCACCACCCGGTCGTCGCGCCTGGTCGGCGTGGTCGCGCTCGTCGTCCTCGCGGTCAGCCTGCCCTGGACCTTCCGGGCGATGAGCACCTACGACGACCAGGTGCTGGAGGCGGCCTTCGCCGACGCCGTCCGCACCGGGCGCTCTCAGGAGGGCACCCTGACCGCCGGTGGGCAGCAGGTCGGGTACGCCTCCGAGGCCGCGATGGCCGGATGGATCCGGGCCCACGTGACCCGACCCGCGTCGATCCTCACCGACGACGACGCCACCTACGCCGTCCTGCTGCGCACGGCGTCCCCCGGGCTGTTCCGCGACACCGTCGACACCGGCGCCGACCGGTGGCGCGACCTCGCCGCCGACCCCGCCGGCGGCGGGATCGACTACCTGCTGCTCTCCACCGACCCCCGGGCCGACCGGCTCCACCGGCTCCACCCCGCCGCCGTCGCAGGCACCGACCCCCGCCTCCCGGTGGTCCACCGCACCCCGCGCTACGTGCTGGTCGAGGTGCGCGACGGCGCAGGAGCCCGCCCATGACCAGGTGCACCGAGCGCACGACCCCCGCGATCACGCCTCCGCCTCCGCTGCACGAGGTCCTCGACGCCGACGACGAGCGGCTCGGGCGGGTCGAGTTCTCCGGTGCGCTCGGCGCGGAGCCGGTGGGCACGCAGGAGGTCAGCCCCGACGTCGCGCCCGGAGCGCTCAGCCCCCGCGACCGGCGCAGCCGGAGCCCGCGCCCGCCCCCGCACCGCCGCGGCTGCGGGCGGTCGGGCCCGGCCGAGCGTCCCGCCCCGGCCCCGCCACCGGTCGTCGCGGTCGGAGGGGTCGGCGTCCCCGAGGACGAGCTGCGCCACCTGGGACAGTCGGTCGACGAGGTCGCGGCGTCGGTGATCGCCCGGATGCGCGAGGCCGGAGAGGCCAACCGGCGGCACCTGGAGGCGCTCGAGGCCGAGGCCGCCCGCCGCTACGAGCTGCTCACCGCCCAGGCCGAGCTCGACGCCGAGCTGATCCGGCTGCACGCGCGGCGCGAGGCCTACGCCATCATCACCGCGGCGCGGATGCGCAGCGGCGAGCTCACCGAGCCGTCGGCCGAGTCCCGACGCCTCGACGAGGTGGGCGAGACGCTCGCGGGGTTCGCCGAGGCCTTCGAGCGCCAGGTCGACGAGCAGGGCGGGCACGACGGGCACGGACGACCCGCACCCTGATCCCGGGCTGCGATGACCCCCCGCTCGCGCGCGCCCGCCACCGGCCGCCTCACCGGCCTCGCGGCCGTGGCGTGCCTCCTCGTCGCCTGCACCGCCCCGGGTGACGACCACGAGCAGGTCGGCACACCGCTCGCCGACGGCGCCCTCGCCGACGCCGCGAGCCGCTCCGTCGTGACCCGCCAGCCACACCGCGCCCTGCCCGCGCCGACGCCCGGCACCGTCGACGTCGTCGGAGGCACCACGGCGCTGGTCCGCGGTGTCCCCCGCTCGCTCGACGAGACCCGCCGGCCCGGCCCGGGTCCGGGTGCACACCGCCACCGACGACCTCGCCTACGACCGGCTGTGCGCCGGCCGCGCGGACGTCGTCGAGACCGTCCGGCCGATGGCCGCCGGCGAGCGCGCGGTCTGCGACGCCGCCGGCCTGGAGGTGGTCACCCTGCCGGTGGCGTCCGAGGCGACGACCGTGGTCGTCGCGGGCGGGTCCGGGCCCGCGGGGTGCCTGTCGCAGCAGCAGCTGGCGGGCCTGCTTGCCGACCCGCCCACGATCACGTCGTGGGCCCAGCTCGGTGCCGGCGAGACCCCGGTGCAGGCGCGGAGCGGCGACACCTCCGTCGCCGACCGGCTCGACTGGCTGCTCGGCACGGCTGCGCAGCGCCAGGCGCTGGCCGACCTGCCCCGCCGCACCCGCGTGCGCGCGGCGTTCCGCGCCCGGCTCTCCGAGCTGCGGGCGGCCGAGGCGGCCGCCCCCACGGCCCGCGCCCGGGCGCGGGTGCGCGCCCAGCGGGCCCGGCTCCGGCGGCAGTACGACGGCGTGGCCGCCCGCCACGACGCGGCGGTCGCCGCCCGGGTCGCCGCCGATGCCCGGCGCGGCCGGGTGGTCGTGCTGCCCTACGCCGACTACACCCTGCGTCGCGACCTCGTCACCGCGCTGGAGATCGGCGGGAGCTCCGGACGCGCGGCCTGCGTCGCCCCCGACGACACGACGATCGCCGAGGGCGACTACCCCCTGACCCGGCCCGTGCTGCTCACCACCACGCGGCGGTCCTACGACCGCCCCGAGGTGACGACGTTCCTGCGGGCGGTGCTGGGCGACCTGGCCGCCCTGACCGGGCCCGCGGGGCTCGTCCCGGCGCCCGAGCCGGAGGTCGAGCGCCTGCTCGACCGGCTCGGCGACGGCACCGGCGCCCACGCCCGCCGGTCACCTCACCGACCACCCCGCCGCCGCCCCGCCGGCCCCCTAGTGCCCGTGGCTCAGCGGGCGGCCAGCGCGGCGCGTACGGTCGCGACGACCGGGACGGCCCCCGACTCCACGTCGGCCAGGGCGACCCAGGCGACCGCGTCGGTCGTGCCGTCGACCTCGACCACCCGGGGCTCGGCCCCCGGCGGCACGCTCGCGGCGTAGACGATGCCCACGGAGTGGAGCTCCTCGTCGCGTCCGGACGGCGCGGTGCCCCGCACCCGCACGTCGTCGACGGTGAGCACCCGCCCCACCTCGCAGACGAGACCGGTCTCCTCCCGCACCTCGCGCGCGACGGTCGCGACCGGGGCCTCGCCGTGCTCGACACCACCTCCGGGCAGTCCCCACAGACCGGTGTGGAAGCCACGGCCCGAGAAGCGGGTGAGCAGCACACGCTCGTCCTGCACGACCAGCGCGTAGGCGGCGACCCGCTGGTGGCGGGCCGGGCGGTAGGCCGCCAGCGCCTCGGTCACCAGGGCCCCCACCGGGAGCGACCCGTCCCGCACGACCTCGAGCGGGTGCCAGGCGGCGTCGACCGTCGAGCCGCCGACCTCGACCACGCGCGGCGGCGGCGAGTCGGGCGGGACCCAGCCGGCGTACACCAGCCGGACCGCGTGGTGGTCGACGGCCGTGCCCTGGTGCGCGGCGTCCGAGAGGTGCACGGAGAAGACCCGCGTCTCCTCCCCCACCACCACGTCGAGACCGGTCTCCTCGTGGACCTCGCGCACGACGGCGTCGCGCGGGTCCTCGCCGTGCTCGATGCCGCCGCCGGGCAACGTCCAGAGCTCGCCGTCGGTCAGGTAGGTCGCGAGCCGGGTCAGCAGGATCTGGCCGTCGCGCACCACCACGGCGTACGCGCCCAGGCGCTGTCGTCGTAGGACCACCGCCGCACGCTACAGCGGGCCCCAGGTGGGCGGGACCGCCGAGCGCGGCATCGCGTCCACCACGAGACGACTCCGCGCGCTCCAGGGCGTGCGCCGCCGAGGTGCCGGGGATACCACGGTGCGTGCTCGCCGGGACGCGGCCGGTGCTCCGGCAGCTGCTGCAGCTCCTCGACCCCGGCCGACAACCGGGTGCCCAGCTCGCGCACGGAGGTGGCGAGGTCGGCGTCGGGCGCGACGTGCATCGGGGCGTGGAAGCGCACGTCGACCAGCCGGCCGCGGGTCAGGTCCGGCTTGCGGGAGCGGCTCGTCGGCCGACCGCTTCTGCGCCCAGAGCCGCTGCGGGCCCCAGATCGTGACCGGCACCAGCGGTGCCCCGGTCTCGCGGGCCAGGGCCACGGCCCCCGGCATCAGCGCCCGGACGGTGTAGGCGGCGGAGATCCCGCCCTCGGGGAACGCGCACACCAGCTCGCCGGCGGCGAGCAGCCGCCGGGCCTTCAGGTACGCCGCAGCCGGGGCCTGACGGTCGACCGGGATGTGCTGCATGCCGTCCATCGCCCGGGCCAGCGCCGGCGTGGACCAGATGTCGTGGCGGCACATGAAGCGCGCGTAGCGGCCCGAGCCCAGCAGCGCCTGCTGCACGAAGACGAAGTCGGGGAACGAGACGTGGTTGGCGGCCAGCACGACCGGGCCGCTGGCCGGCACGTGGTGCCGACCGCGGCTGCGGGTCGTCACGTCGAGGCCGCGCAGCACGACCTTCCCGAGCGCGATCGCGGCGCGGTAGTAGCCCTCAGCCATGAGGCTGCCTGCTGGTCATGCTGCTCGTGGGTCTGGCCACGACGCTCAGGTGAACGGCGGGCGGTGGTCGATCGCCAGCGACCGGCGACCGGCCCAGCGCCACACCCGCGCGGCCCGGTCGCGGTCCTCGTCGGTGACCAGGTTGCCCATCCAGCGCAGGGCCAGGGTCATCAACCAGTCGGAGCGCATGCCCGCGGGACCGAGGGCGGGCAGCAGCCGGGGCACGGTGACCAGCCCGGCCAGCCGACGCGCGATCGAGAAGGCCTCGCCGTAGTGGTCGCGCAGCACCGCGGGCCACACGTGGTGGAGGTCGCCCGGCCCATCCGGTCGGGGCGCTCGGTCAGCAGCTCGGCCAGCATCCGGCCGGTCTCGAGGCCGTAGTCGATGCCCTCGCCGTTGAGCGGGTTGACGCAGCCGGCCGCGTCGCCGATCAGCGCCCAGTTGGGGCCGGCCACGCCCGAGACCGCGCCGCCCATCGGCAGCAGCGCGGACGTCGGCGCCCGCAGGTCGCCGCTGAGACCGAACTCCTCGCGGCGCTGCTCGGCGTAGTGGCGCATCAGCGGCTTGATCGCGATGCCCGCCGGGCGCTTCGCGGTCGCCAGCGTGCCGACCCCGAGGTTGATCTCGCCGGACCCGCCGGAGGAGCCCAGCGGGAAGATCCAGCCGTAGCCCGAGAGGATCGCGCCGTCCTCGCCGCGCAGCTCGAGGTGGGAGCTGATCCACGGGTCGTCGGCCATCTCGGAGGTCACGTAGCTGCGGCCGGCGACGCCGTAGACGGTCTCGCGGTGCCAGGTCCGGCCCAGCACCTTGCCGAGCGGCGACCGCACGCCGTCGGCGACGACCAGGCGTCGGCAGCCGATCTCGAGCCGCTCTCCGCCCGCCCGCTGGAAGATCACCGCCGAGACCCGGCCACCCTCCCGTCGTACGTCGACGGCGCGGGCACCGTCGAGGGCCGTGGCCCCGGCCTTGATCGCCGTCGTGCGCAGGTGGTCGTCGAGCTCGGTGCGGGGCACCGCGCTCCCCCACGAGGGCAGGGTCCCGCCCGGCCAGGGCAGCAGCAGGGTCTCGCCGAAGCCGTGCGCGCGCAGGCCCCGGTTGACGGTGCGGGCCCGCAGCCAGTCCTCGAGCCCCAGCCGCTGCAGCTCACCGATCGCGCGCGGCGTCAGGCCGTCGCCGCAGGTCTTGTCGCGCGGGAAGACCGCCGCGTCGGTGAGCAGCACGTCCGCACCTCCGCGCGCCGCCCAGGCGGCAGCGGCCGATCCCGCGGGACCGGCGCCGACGACGAGCACGTCGGTCTGGGCAGGGGGCGCACTCACGCCCCGATTCTCTCAGGCACTCCCTAGAGACGCCCGCATCCGGTCGCCGCAGCCGCGGTCCGCCCGAGTCGGCATCTGGCCGATTCCGCCACCCTCGGCTCCGCTCCAGCACCTATCGTCGGAGCATCGCTCGACGCACCTCCCCCACACGTGAGACAGGTATGACTGGGCACTTGACCGCCGCACCCCGGCGTACCGCGAGCAACCTCGGCTGGAACCTGTCGTGGGCCGTCGCCTACCTGCTGGTCATGCATCGTCACGCAACGGGCCCAGCTCGGTGGTCGAGTCGGGCCCCGACGTCTTCTGGCCCGCCTCCGGTCTCGGCCTCGCCTGGCTGCTCCTGGCGCGCGGGCCACGGCTGGCGCTGGGCGTACGGGCTGCTGGTCGCGGTCACGGTCCTGGTCCAGGTCACCGACCTGCAGGTGACGGTCTCGGCGCTGCTGCTGACACCGGCGCACCTCGGCCTGGTCCTGCTCGCGCGGTGGCTGGTCCACCGGTCAGCTGCCGGGGAGACCGCCGACGGCGACCTGCGGCCCGCGCTCACGACCACCGGCGACCTGCTCGTCTTCGGACGCTCCGCGATCCTGGCGTCCCTGGTCACCGCTCCGCTCGCGGCCGCCGCAGTCGCCGCCTACTCCGGCGTCTGGGACCCGTGGGTCTGGATGATCTGGGTGGCCCGCAACTGCGTGTCGATGATCCTGGCCGGCGGGACGATCCTGCTCGTGGCCCAGCTGCTGCGACGCACGGCCGCCGGCGAGCCCCTCCGGACTCTGCTCGTGCCGGCACCGCGCCCGCGGATCGGCCGCGAGCTCGCCGCCGCGACGATCGCCTCCGCCGCCCTCACCTACGTCGTCTTCGGCATCGAGGGCGGACTGCCGATCTCGTTCGCGATCACCTCGATCACGGTCTGGACCGGCCTCCGCTTCACCCCGGTGGTGGTCGCCTCGCTACACGCTGCTGATCAGCAGCGTGGGGGCGTTCGCCACGGGCGCGGGCCTGGGTGCCTTCGCCGAGATCGCGGACCCGCTCGCCCGCTCGGTCACGATGCAGGTCTTCGTCGCGCTCACCGCCGCCGCCGGGCTGCTGCTCTCGACCGGTGCCCTCGGGCAGCACCACCTCACCCAACGACTGGCCGAGGCCACCGCCCGGTTCGACGGGATCCTCGCCCGGCTCGACGACTACATCTGGTCGGCCGACCTGCGCGACGACGGCACCTCGGAGCTGACCTTCGCCAGCGCCACCGTCACCTCCGTCCTCGGCGGCGAGGCGCCGCGACCCGGCGAGCACGACGTGTTCAGCGCCCTCGGCCGACAGGTGGTGCCCGAGGACCTGCCGCTGCTGACCGCCTTCCGACAGGAGCTCCTGGACCAGGGGACCGCCGAGACCGAGCTGCGGATCCTCGGCCACGACGGCGTGGTCCGGTGGGCCTGGAGCCGGGCCACCGCCCGCCGGGTGGGCGACCGGGTCGTCGTCGAGGGGATCACGACCGACATCACCGAGCGCAAGGCCCTCGACGAGCTCCGCAACCAGTTCCTGGCCATCGCCGGCCACGAGCTGCGCACGCCGCTCACCGTCATCCGCGGCTACGCCGAGACCCTCGGCGAGCGGGTCGCGGACGACGTCCCCGCCGCGCAGCAGGCCGCGGCCATCGGCCGGAGGGCCGAGCAGCTCGAGGCACTGGTCGGCGACTTCTTCGACCTCGCCACCTTCGAGAACGGTCGGGTCAGCCTCGACCACACCCCGGTCGGCCTGGCCGGGCTCCTCGTCGACGCCGTCGACGACCACGCGCCCACCGCCGAGGAGCTGGGCATCACGCTCACGCACGAGGTCGAGCCCGTGACCGTGTGGGCCGACGTGGTGCGGATCAGGCAGGTGGTCGACAACCTCGTCGACAACGCCCTCAAGTACGGACGTCCCGGCGGCACCGTCACCGTCACCTGCCGCTCGGTCGGCGCCCGCGCCGTGCTCTCGGTGGCCGACGACGGGATCGGCGTCCCGCCCGAGGAGATGCCGCACGTCTTCGAGCGGTTCTTCCGGGCCAGCACCGGGCGCCAGCAGACGGTGTTCGGCACCGGTCTCGGGCTCGCGGTCGTCAAGGCCGTCGTCGAGGCCCACGTCGGCCGCGTGTACGCCCGGCCCCGCCGCGGCGGCGGACTGGTGATGACCGTCGACCTGCCCGCGTTCACCGACGCGCCCCCGATCCCGGCCTTCGTGCGGGACGACGGAGCCCGCGGAGCCCGACCGGGGCCCGTGGACGCCGTCCGCCCCTGACCGCAGCGCCCCGGCAACGGCAGAAGGCCCTCCCGAGCGGTGCTCGGGAGGGCCTTCTGCTGCTCGATCAGTTCTGGTAGGAACCGAAGTCGAAGTCGTCCAGGGCGACGGCCTGGCCACCTCCGGTGTTGCCGAACTCGTAGTCGTAGGAGTCGTAGCCGGTGACGGAGTACGCCGCGGCCCGAGCCTCCTCGGTGGGCTCGACCCGGATGTTGCGGTAGCGCTCCAGACCGGTGCCGGCAGGGATCAGCTTGCCGATGATCACGTTCTCCTTCAGCCCGCGCAGGCTGTCGGAGCGGCCGTGGATCGCGGCGTCGGTGAGCACCCGGGTGGTCTCCTGGAAGGAGGCCGCCGAGAGCCACGACTCCGTGGCGAGCGAGGCCTTGGTGATGCCCATCAGCACCGGACGACCCGAGGCCGGCTTGCCGCCCTCGGAGACCACGCGACGGTTCTCCTCCTCGAAGCGCACCCGGTCGACGAGGTCGGAGGGGAGCAGGTTCGTCTCCCCCGACTCGATGACCGTGACCCGGCGCAGCATCTGCCGCACGATGATCTCGATGTGCTTGTCGTGGATCGCCACGCCCTGGCTGCGGTAGACCTTCTGGACCTCGTCGACCAGGTGCTCCTGCGCCCGGCGGACACCGAGCACGCGGAGCACGTCCTGCGGGTCGGGGGTGCCGGAGGTCAGGTGGTGACCCACCTCGACGTGCTGACCGTCCTCGACGTTGAGGCGGGCCCGCTTGGACACGGGGTACTCCTGGACCTCGGAGCCGTCGTCGGGCGTGACCAGGATCTTGCGAGCCTTGTCGGTCTCGTCGATCTCGATCCGGCCGGCGGCCTCGGAGATCGGCGTCATGCCCTTGGGCGAGCGGGCCTCGAAGAGCTCGACCACGCGGGGCAGACCCTGCGTGATGTCGTCGGCGGAGGCCACACCACCGGTGTGGAAGGTACGCATCGTCAGCTGCGTGCCGGGCTCACCGATGGACTGCGCGGCGATGATGCCGACCGCCTCACCGATGTCGACCAGCTTGCCGGTGGCCAGCGAACGGCCGTAGCACTTGGCGCAGGTGCCGGTGCGGGCGTCGCAGGTCAGCACGGAGCGGACCTTGACCACCTCGATGCCGGCGGCGACGAGCTCGCCGATCTTGATGTCGCCGAGGTCCTCGCCCGCCGCGACCAGCACCTCGCCGGTCTCGGGGTGGGCGACGTCGACGGCCGCCGTGCGGGCGTAGGCCGCGGTCTCGGCGTTCTCCGCCTTGACCACTGCCGCGCCCTCGAGCAGCCGGTCACCGATCCGCTTGGGCAGACCGCGCTCGGTGCCGCAGTCGTCCTCGCGGATGATGACGTCCTGGGAGACGTCGACCAGGCGCCGGGTGAGGTAGCCCGAGTCGGCCGTGCGCAGCGCGGTGTCGGCCAGCCCCTTGCGGGCACCGTGGGTCGAGATGAAGTACTCGAGCACCGACAGGCCCTCGCGGAAGTTGGCCTTGATCGGGCGCGGGATGATCTCGCCCTTCGGGTTGGCCACCAGGCCACGCATGGCGGCCACCTGCCGGATCTGGTTCATGTTTCCGGAGGCACCCGAGTCGACCATCATGTAGATCGGGTTGGAGCGGTCGAAGTTCTTCTCCATCGCGACCCCGACCTCGTTGGAGGCCTCGGTCCAGATCTCGATGAGGTCCTGGCGACGCTCCTCGTCGGTGACCAGACCGCGCTCGAACTGCTTCTGGACCTTCGCGGCCTTCGCCTCGTAGCCCGAGAGGATCGCGATCTTGTCGCTCGGCGTGGTGACGTCGTCGATCGACACGGTCACCCCGGACCGGGTGGCCCAGTGGAAGCCGGTGTCCTTGAGGGCGTCGAGCGACGCCGCGACCTCGACCTTGGTGTAGCGCTCGGCCAGGTCGTTGACGATCGCGCCCAGGGCCTTCTTGCCCACCTCGTAGTTCACGAAGGGGTAGTCGGCCGGCAGGGTGTCGTTGAAGATCGCCCGACCGAGGGAGGTCTCGAGGGTCAGCGACTGACCCTCCTCCCAGTCGGCCAGCTCCATCTCGAGCGGCGGCACGATGTCGTCGAAGCGGATCCTGATCTTGCTCTGCAGCGAGATCTCGCCGCGGTCGAAGGCCATGATCGCCTCGGACTGCGAGGAGAACGCCCGGCCCTCACCGGGACCGTCACGGTCGGTGGTGAGGAAGAACAGCCCGATGATCATGTCCTGGGTGGGCATGGTGACCGGACGGCCGTCGGACGGCTTGAGGATGTTGTTGGTCGAGAGCATCAGGATCCGCGCCTCGGCCTGGGCCTCGGCCGACAGCGGCAGGTGCACCGCCATCTGGTCACCGTCGAAGTCGGCGTTGAACGCCGTGCAGACGAGCGGGTGGATCTGGATCGCCTTGCCCTCGATCAGCTGCGGCTCGAAGGCCTGGATGCCGAGGCGGTGCAGGGTGGGCGCACGGTTGAGCAGCACGGGGTGCTCGGTGATGACCTCTTCGAGGACGTCCCACACGACCGGGCGCGCCCGCTCGACCATCCGCTTGGCGGACTTGATGTTCTGCGCGTGCGACAGGTCGACGAGGCGCTTCATCACGAACGGCTTGAAGAGCTCGAGGGCCATCTGCTTGGGCAGACCGCACTGGTGCAGCTTGAGCTGCGGACCCGACACGATGACCGAGCGACCCGAGTAGTCGACGCGCTTGCCGAGGAGGTTCTGACGGAAGCGACCCTGCTTGCCCTTGAGCATGTCGGACAGCGACTTCAGCGGCCGGTTGCCCGGGCCGGTGACGGGGCGACCACGACGGCCGTTGTCGAACAGCGAGTCGACGGCCTCCTGGAGCATCCGCTTCTCGTTGTTGACGATGATCTCGGGCGCGCCGAGGTCGAGCAGCCGCTTGAGCCGGTTGTTGCGGTTGATCACCCGGCGGTAGAGGTCGTTGAGGTCGGAGGTCGCGAAGCGGCCACCGTCGAGCTGCACCATCGGCCGCAGGTCCGGCGGGATCACCGGGACGGCGTCGAGGACCATGCCCTCGGGCTGGTTGCCGGTCTTGCGGAACGCGTCGACGACCTTGAGCCGCTTCAGCGCCCGGACCTTCTTCTGGCCCTTGCCGGTGGCGATCGTCTCGCGCAGCGACTCGATCTCGCCCGGGATGTCGAAGTCCTGGAGGCGCTTCTGGATCGCCGTGGCGCCCATGTGGCCCTCGAAGTACTTGCCGAACCAGGTCTTCATCTCGCGGTAGAGCATCTCGTCGCCCATGAGGTCCTGGACCTTGAGGGACTTGAACGTGCTCCACACCTCGTCGAGGCGGGCGATCTCGATCTCGGACCGCTTGCGGACCTGGTTCATCTCGCGCTCGGCGCCGTCGCGGACCTTGCGCTTCGCGTCGGCCTTGGCGCCCTCCTCCTCGAGGGCGGCGAGGTCCTCCTCGAACTTCTTCGTGCGGTCCTCGATCATGCCGTCGCGGCGCTTCTCGAGGCGCTCGCGCTCGAGCTGCACCTTGCCCTCGAGCGAGGACAGGTCGCGGTGGCGTGCGTCCTGGTCGACGGAGGTGATCATGTAGGCCGCGAAGTAGATGACCTTCTCGAGGTCCTTCGGGGCGAGGTCGAGCAGGTAGCCGAGCCGGCTGGGCACACCCTTGAAGTACCAGATGTGGGTGACCGGCGCGGCGAGCTCGATGTGGCCCATCCGCTCGCGACGCACCTTGGACCGGGTCACCTCGACGCCGCAGCGCTCGCAGATGATGCCCTTGAAGCGCACGCGCTTGTACTTGCCGCAGTAGCACTCCCAGTCCCGGGTGGGACCGAAGATCTTCTCGCAGAAGAGGCCGTCACGCTCCGGCTTGAGCGTGCGGTAGTTGATGGTCTCCGGCTTCTTGACCTCACCGTGGCTCCATCCGCGGATCTCGTCCGCGGTGGCCAGGCCGATCTGAAGCTGGTCGAAGAAGTTCACGTCGAGCACGATGGCTGCAACCCTTCGCTTTCTTTGGTTCTGGGGCTGGTGCTGAAAGGGACCGAGGTGGGCGGTACGCCGGCGGGGCCGGCGTACCGCCTTCGC
This sequence comes from uncultured Actinomycetota bacterium, assembly GCA_963834285.1. Classification (GTDB taxonomy): domain Bacteria; phylum Actinomycetota; class Actinomycetes; order Propionibacteriales; family Nocardioidaceae; genus Nocardioides. Next base: position 140,531 of record CAWIAZ010000005.1, read on the forward strand.
TCAGACTTCTTCGACGGAGCTGGGCTCGCGGCGGGACAGGTCGATGCCGAGCTCCTCGGCGGCGCGGAAGACGTCCTCCTCCGCGTCGCGCATCTCGATGGCGGAACCGTCCTGCGACAGCACCTCCACGTTGAGGCAGAGCGACTGCATCTCCTTGACGAGCACCTTGAACGACTCGGGGATGCCCGAGTCGGGGATGTTCTCGCCCTTGACGATCGCCTCGTAGACCTTGACGCGACCAGGCACGTCGTCGGACTTGATCGTCAGCAGCTCCTGGAGGGCGTAGGCGGCGCCGTAGGCCTCCATCGCCCAGACCTCCATCTCGCCGAACCGCTGGCCACCGAACTGGGCCTTGCCGCCCAGGGGCTGCTGCGTGATCATCGAGTAGGGGCCGGTGCTGCGGGCGTGGATCTTGTCGTCCACGAGGTGGTGGAGCTTGAGGATGTACATGTAGCCGACCGAGATCGGGTCGGGGAACGGCTCGCCGGAGCGCCCGTCGAACAGGCTCGCCTTGCCGTCCTCCTTGACCACGCGGACGCCGTCACGGTTGGGCGTGGTCGACGCGAGCAGGCCGGTGATCTCGTCCTCGCGGGCACCGTCGAAGACCGGGGTCGCGACCTTGCTGCCCGGCTCCGCCTTGTCGGCGTGGATCTTGATCAGCCGCTGCTTCCAGTCGGCGTCCTTGTCGTCGTCGTTGAGCGCGAGGTCCCAACCCTGCTGGGCGAGCCAGCCGAGGTGGAGCTCGAGGATCTGCCCGACGTTCATCCGCCGCGGCACACCCAGCGGGTTGAGCACGACGTCGACGGGGGTGCCGTCCTCCATGAACGGCATGTCCTCGATCGGCAGGATCTTCGCGATGACGCCCTTGTTGCCGTGGCGCCCGGCGAGCTTGTCGCCCACCGAGATCTTGCGCTTCTGGGCGACGTAGACGCGGACCAGCTGGTTGACGCCCGGAGGCAGCTCGTCGCCGTCCTCGCGGTCGAAGACCCGGACGCCGATGACCGTGCCGGACTCACCGTGCGGCACCTTCATCGAGGTGTCGCGCACCTCGCGCGCCTTCTCGCCGAAGATCGCGCGCAGCAGCCGCTCCTCGGGGGTCAGCTCGGTCTCGCCCTTGGGCGTGACCTTGCCGACCAGGATGTCGCCGGTGGTGACCTCGGCGCCGATGCGGATGATCCCGCGCTCGTCGAGGTCGGCGAGCATCTCCTCGGAGACGTTGGGGATGTCGCGGGTGATCTCCTCGGGGCCGAGCTTGGTGTCGCGGGCGTCGACCTCGTGCTCCTCGATGTGGATCGAGGTGAGGACGTCCTCCTGCACCAGACGCTGGCTGAGGATGATCGCGTCCTCGTAGTTGTGACCCTGCCACGGCATGAACGCCACGAGCAGGTTGGTGCCGAGCGCCATCTCCGCCTGGTCGGTGCACGGACCGTCGGCGATCGGGCTGCCGACCTCGAGCCGCTCGCCCTCGCTGACCAGCGGGCGCTGGTTGATGCAGGTGCCCTGGTTGGAGCGACGGAACTTCGCCAGCTTGTAGGTGGAGTAGGTGCCGTCGTCGTTCATCGTCTCGATGACGTCGGCGGAGACCTCCTTGACCACTCCGGCCTTGGTGGAGACGACCACGTCGCCGGCGTCGACCGCAGCGCGGTACTCGATGCCGGTGCCCACGAGCGGCGAGTCGCTCACGATGAGCGGCACCGCCTGACGCTGCATGTTGGCGCCCATGAGCGCACGGTTGGCGTCGTCGTGCTCGAGGAACGGGATCAGCGCGGTCGCGACCGAGACCATCTGCCGCGGCGAGACGTCCATGTAGTCGACGTCGCCGGCCAGGATCTCCGCGACCTCGCCGCGGCGCTGGCGGACCAGCACCCGCTCCTCGACGAAGTGACCGTTGTCGTCGAGCGCGGCGTTGGCCTGCGCGATGACGAAGCGGTCCTCGTCGTCGGCCGTGAGGTAGTCGACCTGGTCGGTGACCTGACCCTCGATGACCTTGCGGTAGGGGGTCTCGACGAACCCGTACGGGTTGATCCGGCCGTAGGAGGCCAGCGACCCGATCAGGCCGATGTTGGGGCCTTCCGGGGTCTCGATCGGGCACATCCGGCCGTAGTGCGACGGGTGGACGTCGCGGACCTCCATGCCGGCGCGGTCACGGGACAGACCACCGGGACCCAGCGCCGAGAGACGACGCTTGTGCGTCAGCCCGGCGATCGGGTTGGTCTGGTCCATGAACTGCGAGAGCTGCGAGGTGCCGAAGAACTCCTTCAGCGCAGCCACGACCGGGCGGATGTTGATCAGCGACTGCGGCGTGATCGCCTCGACGTCCTGGGTCGTCATCCGCTCGCGGACCACGCGCTCCATCCGGGCCAGGCCCGTGCGGAGCTGGTTCTGGATGAGCTCGCCCACCGTGCGCATCCGGCGGTTGCCGAAGTGGTCGATGTCGTCGGGCGCCAGCTCGGTGGGACCCGTCGGGGAGTCCATCTCCGCCTGACCGTCGTGCAGGGCCACGATGTAGCGGATGGTCGCCACGATGTCGGAGATCGTCAGCGTCTGCTGGTCGAACGCCTGGTCCTGGCCGAGCTTCTTGTTGATCTTGTAGCGACCGACCTTGGCCAGGTCGTAGCGCTTGGGGTTGAAGAAGTAGTTCTTCAGCAGCGTCAGCGCGGCCTCACGCGTGGGGGGTTCGCCCGGGCGCAGCTTGCGGTAGATGTCGAGCAGGGCGTCGTCGGGCCCCTGCGTGTTGTCCTTCTCCTCGGTGAGCTGGATCGACTCGAAGGCCCGCAGCTCGGAGATCACGGCCTCGTAGTCGTAGTCCTCACCGGTCTCCTCGGCCACCGCCTGGAAGGCCTTGAGCAGGACGGTGACGTTCTGCTTGCGCTTGCGGTCGAGACGGACGCCGACCAGGTCGCGCTTGTCGATCTCGAACTCCAGCCACGCACCGCGCGACGGGATCAGCCGCGAGGTGTAGATGTCCTTGTCGGACGTCTTGTCGGCGGTGCGCTCGAAGTAGACACCGGGAGAGCGCACGAGCTGGGAGACCACGACCCGCTCGGTGCCGTTGATGACGAAGGTGCCCTTCGGGGTCATCAGGGGGAAGTCACCCATGAAGACCGTCTGGCCCTTGATCTCACCGGTGTCGTTGTTGGTGAACTCGGCCGAGACGTAGAGCGGCGCGGAGTAGGTGAAGTCCTTCTCCTTGCACTCGTCGACGGAGTACTTGGGGTCGTAGAAGACGGGGTTCTCGAAGGAGAGCGACATCGTCTCCGAGAAGTCCTCGATCGGCGAGATCTCCTCGAAGATCTCGGTGAGGCCGGACTTGGTGGAGACGTCCTCACCGGCGTCGATCCGGGCCTGGACCCGCTCCTGCCACGCCTCGTTGCCGATCAGCCAGTCGAAGCTGTCGGTCTGGAGGGAGAGGAGCTGGGGAACCTCGAGAGGTTCGGCGATCTTCGCGAACGAGATGCGGTTGAACTTGGGCGTGGGTGTGGCAGAGGAGCTGCGCGCGGCCAAGAGGTGTCCTTCGACGTGAACGCTGTGGAATGGCGCCGTCCCACCACAAGATCAGCCACCGGGCAGGCGATCAGCATCTGAGGGCAGGCGCAAGGACCCACCCTACCGTAAAACCGACACCACAACAAGGCGCGCGACCTTGGCTGACTGCGCCACCTCGACGAGCGATGGGACGATCATCCGCTCCCAGCGCCCCCAGGTCAAGCACCCTGCCCACAGGGGACCCCGGCGGCGGCCCGGGTGCGCCCGCTACTCGGCGACGGCGCCGCGGTTGACGACGTTGTCGATGCGCCAGGTGCCGTCGGTCCGGGCCATCTGGAGGGTCGCCCAGACCGGCAGCAGGAACGTCTTCCCGTCCGACTTCTCGGTGACCTGGTTGACCAGGACCAGGACGTCGGCGCGGTCGCCGTTGGCCCGGACCACCGCCGATCCCATCACCTGCGCGTCGACCACCGTCTGCTGCGCGACGATGTCGCTGCGCAGGTCGTTCATCAGCTGGCTGTGCTGCGCGGCGTAGTCGGCGGTCATGAAGGACTCCGCCTCGACGATGTCGGCGTCGAGGTCGCGGTAGTCGAAGGAGAGCACCGGGACCGCGGCCTCCTCGGCGGCGGAGATGGCGCGTGTCGACGCCCTGGTCGCCGGTCGCCTCGCTGTCGTCGAGGCCGGTCCAGGCCCAGATCGTGGTGGCGAGCACGGCCGCGGCGACCACGCCCACCGCGGCCAGCAGCCAGGTCGGGACGTGCCTGCCGCGGGCGGCCGGCTCGGCCGTCGGGAGCGTGCTCGGGGGCCGGCTCGCCGACCGGCAGGCTCGGTGCGCACGCACCGGCGCCGGCTCGGGCTCGTCGGCGTCCTGCTCGGCGAGGTCGGCGTCGTGGGCGGCGCGGCGCTCGGGGTCGAGCAGCACCTCCGCCGCCTGGTTGTAGGACCGGAACCGGCGGTCGCCGGGCTCGAGGTCGGAGATCGCGGTCTTCCAGGCGCGGCGGATCTCGTCGGCCGACGCGTCGGGCTCGACGTCGAGGAGGTCGTAGAGGTTCACGGCGCCTCCTCGCTGGGCGTGGGCGCCGGGGTGGGCGCCTGGGTCGGGCTCGACGAGCCGGACGGGAGGTCCTGGGGGTCACCCTCGGTGCTGGGAGCCTCCGCGATCACGGAGTAGTCGTCGACCAGCCACTCGCCGTCGCTGAGCACCAGCTCGACCTGCCAGCGCTCGGGGTCCTCGGGGAGGTCGACGCGCTTCTCCGGCGCCTTCGGGTCGGGGTAGGAGTCGGTGCGGCCGAAGGCGACCAGCACGGTCGCGGAGTCGGCGTCCATCGTCGAGACGCCCACGGCGTAGACCTCGGCCGAGCGGCCGTAGCCGGTCTGCGCGACCTGCTGCTCCGGGATCACCACGCTCTCGGTGAAGCCCGCGGCGAACTTGGCGGTCATCAGCTCGGAGACGCCGCTGACGTAGTCGGGCATCCGGTTCTCGGCGTCGAGCAGCTGGGGGCCGTAGGTGTTGATCCGCAGCACGAACTGCGAGGTCTGGGCCATCAGCTCCTCGCGCTGGGCCTGCGGCGAGCCCTCACCGGAGGCGCCGGCGTCGCGTCGGTCGAGCAGCACGACGACCAGCGAGGCGAGGCAGCCCACGATCACCACGGCGAGGCCGACGAGCAGCCACGAGCGCCACCGGGCGGTGGTGTGCTGGTCGTGCGACGGGACCGTGGGGTCCGGGCTGTGCTCTCCTCCCTACTGCGCCATCAGGGGCTGGAGGTACAGCCACTTCCACGACTCCTCTCCCAGTGACGAAGGTGCCACGCTACCGGTCCGCGACAAGGACTGGTCGTCGGTGGCCCAGGTCAGCCGGGCGGTGGTCGGGTCGTAGGTGGCCACGACCGGGCTGGCGTAGTCGGGCGCCGCGCGCGGCGGTGCGTTCTGGGCTCCACGGGGGTTGCTCTTCGTCGGCGGCTCGGCGCAGCGGGCATCCTCCTTCATCGGGATGTCGTTGCGCTCGTTGGGCGTCCGCCGCTCCGGGATCGTGAGGTAGCCCTCGTAGCACGGCTTCGAGTCGGTGATGATCATGCCGAAGTGCGCGTCGTAGAGGCCGGTCTGGGGCGTCTTCGAGACCACGGTGAAGCCCGCCCTCGACGACGTAGGGGTAGATCACCAGCACCTGCTTGATCCCCGGGAGCCGCTTGACCAGCACCTCCCCCGTGGTCGTGAGGTTGCGGATCAGCTGGCCGAGCTGGACCTGGTTGTCCTCGATGAACGTGCGCAGCTGGGTGGCGGTGAAGGACCCGTTGTCGATGACCGTGCGCAGGTCGCCGTCGGCGTTGGCCAGCGCGGTGCTGAAGCGGGACAGGTCGCGGGCGAAGGTGCGCAGCGCGGACTCCGAGGCCACCTGACCGTTGAGCACGGTGTTGCCGTCGCGGATCAGGATGGTGGTGATGTCGAAGTTGTCGTTGGCGGCCTCGATGAAGGAGTTGCCGCTGTCGATGAGCCGCTGGAGGTTCTCGCCGGTGCCGCCGAACGCCTGGCCGAGCTCGGAGACGGTCGTGCGCAGGGCCTCGTTGTCGACCGAGCCGACCGTGTTGGACAGGTTGGTCAGCAGCTCGTCGGTCGACAACGGGGTGCGCCGTGTCGTCGACGTCGATCTCCGAGCCGCTGCTGAGGTAGCTGTCGGTGTCGTCGACGTCGCTCTGCGGCTGGAGCTCGACGTACTGCTCGCCGACGGCCGACTTGTTGCCCACCAGGGCGACGGAGTCGCTCGGGATCGCGTCCCACGTGTTCTCGATGCCGATGTGGACGTCGACGCCCTCGTCGGTGAGGACGAGCTTCTCGACCTCCCCGACGCTCACGCCGCGGTAGGTGACCTCGGCATTGCCTGAAGATGCCACCGGACTCCGCGAAGTGGGCGACGACGGTGTAGGCGTCGTCACGGACGACCCGGTCGAGGCGCGCGTAGCGGGCACCGACGAACGAGACGCCCCGACGAGCGTGATGATCACGAAGATGACGAGCTGGATCTTGGTCCGACGGGTGATCACGGCTGCACCACCACCGGCGGGACGAGGAGGCTCACGAGCCCCGGGTCGTAGGTCTGCCATCATCTCCGCCATCGTCGGGCCGCGGCCGGCGCCGGAGGCATCGGTCCTGGTCGTGTCACCGGACCCGAAGGCCGGGGGTCGTAGGAGCCCACCGAGCCCACCTCCGAGCATGCCGCCGCCCCGTTGCCGAGGCCGGGCAGGTTCGGGAGGTTGGGCAGGTTGGGCAGGCCGCCGCCACCGCCGGCCACCGGCGGGGCAGAGGCCCGGCACGGGAACGCGCTGGCACACGGCGTTGACGACGCCGAGCGGGAGTCCCGCACAGGCCGCGGCCGTCCGCTGCTGGATGCATTGCTGGATCGCTGCGTTGGCCTCGTCGCAGAGGTTCGGCAGGTCCAGGATGTCGCCGAGGGGCAGGTCGTCGGGGATCGAGTCCAGCTCGCGGCACGGGATGCCCGGCAGCACCGGGTCGGTGAGGTCGAGCTCGAGCCGGACCGACAGGTTGGTGTAGTCACCCATGTGCAGGTTGCGTGCCACCTGCGGGTCGCGGCCGACGACCTCGTCGACGAAGGGGTAGGTCAGGAAGACGTTGAAGGCGTCGACGAAGGCGTCACCGGAGTTGGCCAGCTCGGTGAGCACGGGCTGCAGCTGGCGGAAGGACTCGATGGTGCTCGCCTTCGATGCCTGGATGACCTGCGTGCCGACGGCAGCCGAGGCGGTTGAGCGCCTGCAGCATCTTCACGAGGTCGTCGGTCTGACGGTCGAGGGACGTCAGCGCGCTGGGCAGGTTCTCCAGCGCCGAGTCGATGCTGCCCTGCTGCTGCCGGGCGCTGATCGCGAGACGGTTGAGCGACTCGATCGCGTTGACGATGTCGCCGCGGTTCTCGTCGAGCTGGGTCGTGAAGATCTTGATCTGGGTGAGCACCGAGCGCGCGGAGTCCTCGCGCCCCTCGAGCGCGATGTTGAGCTCCTTGGCGATGCGTCTTCAGCTGTGCCACGCCGCCGCCGTTGAGGATCAGGCTGAGCGCACCGAGCACCTCCTCGACCTCGGGGTTGCGTCCGGTGCGCTCCAGGGGGATCACGTCGCCGTCGGCGAGCCGACCGCTGGTGGCGCCACTGGGCGGCGCGGCGAGCTGGACGAACTTCTCACCCAGGAGGCTGGTCTGGCGGATCTCGGCCACGGCGTTGGCGGGCAGGTCGATGTCGTTGGGCAGCTCGACGATGACCTTGGCGGAGTAGCCGTCGAGGTCGATGTCGGTCACCTTGCCGACGCTGACCTCGTTGACCTTGACCGTCGACTGGGGCACCAGGTCGAGCACGTCGCGGAACTCGACCGAGACCTTGATCGGGTCCTTGCCCGTGTCGGTGCCACCCGGGAGCGGCAGCGCGGTCACGTCGAAGTCGCAGGCGCTCAGCGTGAGCGGCGCCGACCAGGACGAGGACCGCGAGGAACCGGGTGCGCATCATCGGACCGCCACCAGACCGTTGAGGGAGAGATCGAAGCTGTGCTCGTAGCCGGACGGCCGGGCCGGCGCATCCTTCTCGGCGCCCGCGGCGCACGCAGCGGGGCACTGCGGCCCCGGTCGCCGAGCAGGTCGCAGATCTCGCCGTTCGGGTCGTTGGCGCTGACGATCGCGCACAGCACGCCGAGCGGGTCGCTCGCGATGTTGGCTCTCCAGGTTGCCGACGTTGGCGTTGGTGTCGAGCGTGCCGGTGTCGGGGTTGTAGGTCAGCGCGAGGTTGTTGAGCGCGACCGGCGCCGTGCGGAGCACCTGGTCGAGCTCGCCGCGACGCTTGACCAGCACCTTGGCGACCCGGTTGAGGCCCTTGATGTTGCGCGCCGAGAGACGCCTTGTTCTCCTGCACGAAGGTGCCGACCTGGCTCAGCGCGGTGCCGAGGTTGTCGCAGCGCCGCCGTGAGCTCCTGGCGCTCGCCGTCGAGCAGCGGTCGAGACCGCGGCGAGCGAGCGGTTGAACTGCCGCACCGTCGTGTCGTTGTCGGCCAGCGTGGTGACGAACCCCTGCAGCTCGCCCAAGGAGCCGAACAGCTCTTCCTTGTTGTCGTCGAGGGTCTCGCTCAACGAGCTGAAGTCCTTGATCGTCTGGTTGAACTTCGCGCCCTGGCCGCCGAAGTTGGCGGCGGTCGTCTCGAGGAGGTCGGTGAGCGCGCCGTTCTTGTTGGCGCCGTCGGGGCCGATCGCGACGTTGAGCCGGTCGAGGCTGGAGTAGATCTCGTCGAGCTCCAGCGGCACCGACGTCCGGCTCTGGTCGAGCTCGGCTGTTGTCGGGCGAGCGACTCGCCGCCGGTGAAGGCCGGGGTCAGCTGGACGTAGCGGTCACCGACGATCGAGGGCGAGATGATCACGGCGCTGGCGTCGGCCGGGATCTCGACCGTCGTCGTCGTAGCGCATGACGACCTTGACCCGGGTGCCCTCGGGCACCACCGACTCGATGGTGCCGACGGCCACGCCGAGCACCCGCACGTCGCTGCCCTCGTAGAGCGAGATCGCTCGCGGGAAGTAGGCCGTCAGCGTCTTCTGGCCGAGTCGCCACCGCCGAACATCACGATCGCGCCGGTCACGACCAGGGCGAGCAGCGACGAACGGGACCACCGCACGCTTGAGGAGGCTCATCCGATGCCACCTCCGTTGCCGACGTTGGGCACCGGGGGCAGGTTCTCGATGTAGGTGTCGAACCACGGACCGGTGCCGAGGGTGTTGGCGAAGACCGCGGTAGAAGGGCTCCATCAGCCGGATGCTGTTGTCGAGGTTGTCCTCGTTCTTGTTGAGCACGGCGAGGACGTTCTCGAGGTGACCGAGGGCCGGCTTGAGGTCGGCCCGGCTCTGTGGACACGAGCGTGGTCAGCTCGACCGAGAGGGTCGGAGGTGGCCACGAGCAGGTCGTGGATGGAGTCGCGCCGCTCGACCAGGGCCCGGAAGAGCACGTCGGAGTCCTTCATCAGGGCGATGATGTCGTCGTCGCGGTCGTCGAGGACCGTGGACACCCGCCGGAGGTTCACGAGCAGCGAGTTGATCTGCTCGTCACGCGCCGCGATGTTGCGCGAGAGGGCCGAGACCCCCGAGAGCGCCGCCCGGAACTCCTCCGGGGTGTTGCGGGTCAGGTCGGCGAGCGTCGTCATCGACGCGGCGAGCTGGTCGGTGTCGATCTCGGCGGACGTCTCGGCCAGGCCCGAGAAGGCGTCGACCACGTCGAAGGGCGAGCTGGTGCGCTCGACCGGGATCGTGCTGCCCTCCTCGAGCTGCCCCTCCCCCGCAGGCTGCGAGGGCGATGTACATGGCCCCGAGCAGGGTCTTGACCCGGATGGCCGCGGCGGTCTCGGCGCCGAAGCCGGAGTCGGTCTTGATCTTGAAGCCGACCTTGACCTCGCCGTCGTCGAGCTCGATCGAGTTGACCTTGCCGACCCGGACGCCGGCGATGCGGACCTCGTCGTTGACCTTGAGGCCGCCGGCCTCGCAGAACGAGGCGTAGTAGGTGTCGCCGCCACCGATCAGGGGCAGGTCCTGGGCCCGGAACGCGGCGAGGAGCAGCAGGACCATCACGGTCAGGCTGGCGGCGCCGATGATCACGGGGTTGCGCTCGCGGAAGGGCTTGCTCATCGGAGATCACACCTCTCGGCGCCGACGGTGTAGTCGACCGGCAGCGTGACGTTGCCGGGCAGCTGCACCCGGCCCTTGAAGTCGCAGAGGTAGAAGTTGAACCAGGAGCCGTAGATCGCGGTCCGCCCGACCTTCGTCAGCTTGATCGGCAGCACCTGGAGCGCCCGGTCGAGCTCGGCCTTGTTGCGGTCGACGTTGCCGGCGAAGCGGCGCAGCTGCTTGATGTCCTCGACGAACGGCGCCCGGATGCCCTTGAGCAGGCCCGCGGTCTCGACGGAGAGGTCGGAGATGCCGTCGAGCGAGGCGAGGATCGCCTGGCGGTCGTCCTTGAGGCCGCTGACCAGCGTGCGGAAGCTGCGGATCAGGTTGGTCAGCTGCTGGTCGCGGTCGGCGATGTGGTCGAGCACGTAGTCGAGGTTGTCGAGCAGCTCGCCGATGACCGCGTCGCGGTCGGCGAGGGTCTGGGTGATCGAGGCGGTGCGGCCCAGCAGGCTCTCGAGCGTGCCGCCCTCGCCCTGGAAGACCTGGACGATCTCGTAGGACAGCTTGTTGATGTCGTCGGGCGAGAGCGCCTGGAACAGCGGCTTGAAGCCGTTGAACAGCACGGTCAGGTCGAGGGCCGGCTTGGTGCGGTCGATCGGGATCGTGTCGCCCTCGTCGAGGACGTCGGTGCCGCCCGCCATCTGGGTCAGCGAGATGTAGCGCTGCCCGACGAGGTTGCGGTAGCGGATCAGCGCGTTGGTCGAGTCGTCGAGCCGGGTGTCGGCCGCGACCTTGAAGGTCACCTCGGCCACCGTCTTGTCGACGATCTCGACGTCCTGGACGCTGCCGACCTTCACGCCCGGCGATCCGGACGTCGTCGCCCTTGACCACGCCGGTGGCGTCGGCGAAGTGGGCCCGGTACTGCTTGGTGTCCTGGAAGGTGATGTTGCCGATCAGGATCACGAGCAGGCCGGTGGCCAGCGTGGTGACCACGATGAAGATAGTCAGCCGGACGAGGTCACCGGCGGTCTTCTTGTCGAGGAGGGCCATCAGCGTGCCTCCCCGACCAGCGGGCCGGCGAGCAGCACACCGAGGTCACTGCCCTGCGAGCCGTTGGAGACCAGCATCTGGCGCAGCACGTCGGCGTCGTTCGCGCTGCCGGAGTAGTGGATGCCGGTGTAGTCGGGGGCCACCCGCGAGGTGCCCTTGCCGGTCGGCTCGTCGATACCGTCGTTGAAGTCTGGTTGGCGGCGCACGGGGTTGGACTGGCTCCAGGGTGGGTTGGGCAGGTGCAGGCAGTTGGGGCCGCGGTTCTCGGCGATCCGGGGCACGTCGGCCACGGTGTACTTGCGCGGCTGGCGGGGCAGCGTCTCGAGCACGATGTGGAGCGTGAAGCCGCGGAACGCCTCCGCCTGGAGCTTGCCGGCCCGCACGATCCCCTTGGTCAGGCAGGGGAACTCGGTGGAGTAGCGGGAGAAGACCCGCAGCTGCTTCACGCTGACCTCGCCCAGCCGGACCAGCTCGTCGCCGTTGTCGTCGAGGAAGGTGCGGGTGGTGTCGGAGAACGACGCGACGTCGTTGTAGAGGGCGTTGAGGCTGGCCTCGCGTCCCTCGAGGGTCTGGGTCGTCGTGACGGTGTTGTCGAGGATCTGCGCCGACCTCGGGGAGGATCTCGGCGTAGGTGTCGGACACCTGGGCGGTGAGCCGCAGGTCCTCGACCAGCTCGGGGATCTGCGGGTTGACGCGCTTGAGGTAGGCGTCGACGGTCTCGAGGTTCTTGCCGATGGTCTCGCCCCGGCCCTCGAGCGCGGTCGACATCGCGTTGAGCGTCATGTTGAGGTCGCCCGGCTGGACGGCGGTGAGCAGCGGGTAGAGGTCGTTGAGGACCTGCTCGACCTCGGTGGCGACCCGGGTCTTGGTGATCGTGTCGCCGGCCTCGATCGAGTCGGACGCGGCGTCGTCGGGGACGATCAGCGAGACGTACTTCTCGCCGAACAGCGTCTTGGGGATGATCGAGGCGGTCACGTTGGCCGGGACCGTCTCGGTCTGGTCGGGGTAGAGGCCGAGCACCAGCTCGGCGCCGTCGGAGGAGGTGTCGACCTCGAGGACCTCGCCGATGATCACGCCCGCGGATCTTGACGTCGGCCCGGCTGGGGAGCGACAGGCCGATCGTGGAGGTCTGGAGGGTCACCCGGTCGTAGTCGACGAACTTCTTGCTGAACGTCGCGTAGGTGAGGTAGACCGCCCCCACCACGAGCGCGAGGAACAGCACGCCGAGGACCTTGTGGTTGCCGATGAGTCGCTTCATGACTATCCCGCCAACCTGACTGTGGTCGTCGTGCCCCAGATGGCCATCGACAGCAGCAGGTCGACGACGTTGATCGCCACGATGCTGGTCCGGACGGCGCGACCCACCGCGACGCCGACGCCCGCGGGCCCGCCGGAGGCGGTGTAGCCGTGGTAGCAGTGGATGAGGATCACGAGGACCGCGAAGACCAGCACCTTGCCGAAGGACCACAGCACGTCTCCTGGTGGCAGGAAGGCGTTGAAGTAGTAGTCGTAGGTGCCGGCGCTCTGGCCGTAGTACTGGGTGACGATCAGCCGGCTCGCGAAGTAGGACGACAGCAGGCCGACGACGTAGAGCGGGATGATCGCGATCAGGCCGCCGACCACGCGGGTGGCGACGAGGAACGGCATCGACGGGATCGCCATCACCTCGAGGGCGTCGACCTCCTCGGAGATCCGCATCGAGCCGAGCTGGGCGGTGAACCCGCAGCCGACGGTGGCGGCCAGGGCGATGCCGGCCACGAGCGGGGCGATCTCACGGGTGTTGAAGTAGGCGGAGACGAAGCCGGAGAAGGCGGCGGTGCCGAGCTGGTTGAGCGCGGCGTAGCCGGAGAGCCCGACCTGGGCGCCGGTGAAGAAGGTCATGCCGATGATGACGCCGACCGTGCCGCCGATGACCGCGAGCGCACCCGAGCCGAGGGTGACCTCGGCCAGGATCCGCAGGATCTCCTTGGGGTAGCGGGTGACCGAGCGCGGCACCGCGCGCAGGACGCCGATGTAGAAGGCGAGCTGCCCGCCCATCGTGTCGAGGGAGGCGAGCGGCTTCTCGTAGACCGACTTCAGATTGGCCACGACGTCAACCCGTCTTCGGTGGAACGAGCTTGGAGGTAGATCGTGCTGAGCACGAAGTTGACGACGAAGAGCAGCAGGAAGGTGATGACGACCGACTCGTTGACGGCGTCGCCGACGCCCTTGGGTCCGCCGGCGGCGTTCATGCCCTTGTAGCAGGCGACGATGGCGGCGATCAGACCGAAGACCAGGGCCTTGATGAAGCCCATCCAGAGGTCGGGGAGCTGCGCGAGCGCGGTGAAGCTGGCCAGGTAGGCGCCCGGCGTGCCGTCCTGCAGCATCACGTTGAAGACGTAGCCACCGGCGACGCCGACCACGGTCACCATGCCGTTGAGGAAGAACGCCACCAGCATGCAGGCGAGCACGCGCGGCACGACCAGGCGCTGGATCGGGTCGATCCCGAGCACCATCATCGCGTCGAGCTCCTCGCGGATCTTGCGCGCGCCGAGGTCGGCGGCGATGGCGGACCCGCCGGCACCGGCGATCAGCAGGGCGGTGGCGATCGGCCCGGCCTGCTGGACGACGGCCAGCACCGAGGCCGAGCCGGTGAACGACTGGGCGCCGAACTGCTTGATCAGCCCACCGACCTGCAGCGCGATGACCGCACCGAAGGGGATGGCGACCAGGGCCGTGGGGATGATCGTGACCGAGGCGATGAACCACGCCTGCTGCAGGAACTCGCGCAGCTGGAAGGGTCGCTTGAAGAGGTTGCGTCCCACGTCGAGGGCGAAGGCGAAGAGCTTGCCCGCCGCCCCGACGGGCGCAAGCGCCCTCGTTGCTGTGGTGGATGCCACCGAAACTCGTGTCCCGTCTGCTCGGTCTGCTCGATCTGGGGGTGGCCGTCAGGAGCCGGTGGTCATGGCCATGTTCTCCTCGAACGAGCCCGGCGGCGGCGTGACCCCGTTCTCGCGGCACCACGCGCCCGGCTCACGCTGGCTGCGCCGCGGGATGCCGTTGGACGGCTCGAGCTGCAACGGGATGGGAGGCAGCGGCGGCATCTCCATGTCCTTCTCGGCCTCGAGCTCGTCGGCGTCCTTCTCCTCGGACATGCCGATCGGACCGACGGTCTGGGCGTTGAGGAACTGGCGCACGACCGGCTCCTGCGAGCTGAGCAGCATCTCGCGGGCGCCGAACATCGCCAGGTGCTTGTGGTAGAGCAGGCCGATGTTGTCGGGCACCGTGCGCGCGGTGTTGATGTCGTGGGTGACGATCAGGAACGTCGCGTCGATCTGCGCGTTCAGGTCGATGAAGAGCTGGTTGATGAACGAGGTGCGCACGGGGTCGAGGCCGGAGTCGGGCTCGTCGACGAGCAGGATCTCGGGGTCGAGCACCAGCGCGCGGGCGAGACCGGCGCGCTTGCGCATGCCGCCGGAGATCTCGCCGGGCAGCTTGTCCTCGGCGCCGAGCAGACCGACGAGGTCCATCTTCTCCATGACCACGTCGCGGATCTGGGACTCGGTCTTCTTGGTGTGCTCGCGCAGCGGGAAGGCGACGTTGTCGTAGAGGTTCATCGAGCCGAACATCGCGCCGTCCTGGAACAGCACGCCGAACAGCTTGCGGATCTCGTAGAGCTCCTTCTCCGGGCAGGAGGCGATGTCGGTGCCCTCGATCATGATCGAGCCCTTCTCGGGCTTCAGCAGACCGATCAGGGCCTTGAGGAAGACCGACTTGCCGGTGCCCGAGGGGCCCAGCATCACCGAGATCTCGCCCGCGGGGATCGTCAGCGTGACGTCGCCCCAGATCAGCTGCTTGCCGAAGGACTTGGTGAGGTCCTCGACCTTGATCTCTACGCCCATGCTCTGACTTCCTCCCTTGACCCGGCCCGTGTCGTCCGGGTCGCGGCGACGATGCACGTCTCGGCACACATCCCCACTGACGAGTAACAACGCGACTACCGCCGTGAGGTTACGCGGTCGGGGGCTCACGTCTCACACTTGGTCACCACCGACACCAAGTCGAGACCTGCGCGACCATCCACGGCCCCCGGGTCGGCCGTCCGGACGCACGAGAGCGGTCGTCCGGCGTGCCGGACGACCGCTCTGCGGTGCTGCTGGGTGCTGCGGGTGCAGCAGGGTGCTGCTGGGCGGGGACTCGCGGACGAGACCCCGCCGGATCACTTGAGGGAGACCGAGGCGCCGGCGGCCTCGAGGGCCTCCTTCGCCTTGTCGGCCGCAGCCTTGTCGACCTTCTCGAGGATCGCCTTGGGCGCGGACTCGACCAGGTCCTTGGCCTCCTTGAGGCCCAGGGAGGTGAGCGCGCGCACCTCCTTGATGACGTTGATCTTCTTGTCGCCGGCGGCCTCGAGGACGACGTCGAACTCGTCCTGGGCAGCGGCCTCCTCGGTGGCGCCACCAGCGGCACCCGGGGCGGCGGCAACCGCGACCGGAGCAGCGGCGGTCACGCCGAAGGTCTCCTCGAACTGCTTCACGAACTCAGAGAGCTCGATCAGCGTCATCTCCTTGAACGCGTCGAGCAGCTCGTCGGTGCTGAGCTTCGCCATGGTGGCGTTTCCTTCCAGTTGTGGCCCGCTGCCGGTCGGTCAGGGGCCGGGTTTCAGGTGGTGTACGTCGGCCTGTGCTCAGGCGTCGGCGGATGCGGAGGCGTCGGCGTCGGCGTCGGGGGTGGGCTCCTCGGTGGGGGCCTCCTCCGCTGCCGGCGCGTCTGCGACCGGAGCCTCCTCGGCGGCAGCCGGCTGCGCCATTTCCTGGCCGGCACCACCTGCGAGGATCGTGGGGTCCTGCTCGGCCTTCGCCTGCAGGGCACCGGCGAGCCGGGCAGCCTGGGCGAGCGGGGCGTTGAGCAGGTAGACGGCCTGGCTGAGGGAGGCGAGCATGGCGCCCGCCATCTTGCCCAGCAGCACCTCGCGCGACTCGAGGTCGGCGAGCTTGCCGATCTCCTTCGCGTCGAGGGGCGCACCGTCGAGGTAGCCGCCCTTGACGATCAGGGCGGGGTGCTCCTTGGCAAAGTCACGCAGACCCTTGGCCGCCTCGACCACGTCGCCGTTGATGAAGGCGATCGCGGTCGGGCCGACCAGGAGGTCGTCGAAGCCGTCGATGCCGACCTGGTTGGCGGCGATCTTGGCCAGCGTGTTCTTGACCACGGCGTAGTTGGCGTTCGCACCGAGGGAGCGGCGAAGGTCCTGCAGCTCCTTGACGGTGAGACCGCGGTAGTCGGTCAGCACGGCACCGGCGGACTCGTTGAAGGACTCAACGATCTCCGCGACGGCTGCCTGCTTGTCTGGCCGCGCCATGGGTCTCCTTCCGGACATCTGTTCGGAGAGACCGCCACGTCGAGCGGAGCCGTGGGACGACGAACGCCCCGGGCACAGGCCCAGGGCGTTGACTGCGGTGAAGGCGGTGCGGCCTTCACTGAGGTCGTGCTCTGTCGCCTGCGCTGGTCGTCCGCCCTCCTGGGCGGTGCCTTCGGTCGAGCTGCTGGTGCAGCCTGACAACCGGCGGTCTCTGGTTTCGAGGGGAACCTTACGGCCACCCGGGGAGAACCACCAAACCGGGGCGTCGGGTCAGGAGGTCAGCAGGTGCGGCCGCGTCCGGTCGTCGTCGTCTGCCGTCGCCCACCTGGCCGGCGTCGTTGGCCCCCCAGCAGGCGGCGGTGCCGCCGCTGAGCAGCCCGCAGGTGGTGCCACCGACCGAGGTGATGCTGGTCCAGCGGAAGGGCAGCCGAGCCGGGCTGCGGCGGTCGGCGCGAGTGCCGTTGCCGACCTGGCCGCGGTCGTTGTCGCCCCAGCACCAGGCGACGCCGTCACCGCGCCGGCCGCAGGTGTTGGCGCCCTCGAGCCGCACGTCCACCCATCGGCCCGGCACCCGCGTCGGCGTCCGACGCAGGGCGAACGACGCCGTCGCCGAGCTGTCCGGAGGCGTTGGCGCCCCAGCACCAGGCCGAGGGTCCGTGCGCACGCCGCAGACGCTGCCGCCCTCGTCGGAGATCCCGATCGAGCGCCAGGTGCCGGCGAGCCGGACCGGTCGGAGCCGGTCCGCGACCCCGCCGTCGCCGACCTGGCCACGCCGGTCGTCGCCCCAGCACCAGCCCGTGTGGTCGGTACGGATGCCGCACTTGGTGCCGCTGGGGTTGTTGTCGAGGGTGCGCCACGAGCCGGGCAGCCGGTACGGCGTCCGCCGCGGCTGGTCGGTGCCGTCACCGACCTGGCCGTGGTCGTTGGCGCCCCAGCACCACAGCGACGCGTCGGGCCCGATGCCGCAGGTCGTGCCCGGCACTGCTCGTCAGCCGGCGCCACGCACCCGCGGTGCCGAAGGAGACGGGCACGCGCTCGGCGAGGAGCACGTCCTGGCTCCCCCCGTCGCCGACCTGGCCGGCGTCGCCGGCGCCCCAGCACCAGCCGCAGCCGTCCTCGCGGATCCCGCAGGTCGTCGGCCCCGGGCTGATCGAGCGCCACCGGGCGTGCTGCTCGGCGAGCACCTCGTGCGGGATCCGGCGGTCGAGGGTGCTGCCCTCGCCGACCTGCCCGCGGTCGTTGATGCCCCAGCACCACGCGGTGCGGTCGGGGCGGATGCCGCAGGTCTGCGAGGCCGTCGGCGGTCTGGACGATCGAGTCCCAGGTGAACGCGACCCGGTGCGGGGTGTTGCGGTCCTGGTAGGTGCCGTCGCCGACCTGGCCGCGGTTGTTGTTGCCCCAGCACCAGGCGCGTGGCGTCGGTGCGCAGGCCGCACACGGTGTCGCCCGCGACGTCGAGGGTCCGCCAGGCCCCGGCGAGGCGCACCGGGCTGACCCGGTCGATCCAGGTGCCGTCGCCGACCTGCCCCTGCTCGTTGGCACCCCAGCACCAGCCCGAGCGGTCGGTCCGGATGCCGCAGGTCGTGCCGCCGCCGTTGTCGAGGGAGTCGCCACCGGGGGCCGGCCGGGGCGAGCGCACGCACGGTCACGGCCGGCGTCCGGGTCGGCGCGAGCACCCGCCCGCCGCGTCGGGTGCGCGGTGCCAGGACGCGGTAGCGGTAGGTGCCGGCCCGGTCCGGCAGGGTCACCGAGAAGGTGACCTTGCCCCGCCTGCTCGTCCGCCGGGTCTGCTGGGCCCGCCAGCGCCCGCCGGTCTTGCGCTGCAGCCGCGCCGGCCGTCGTACGGACGGCTTGACCCGCGCGACCAACCGCACCCGGGTGCCGATCTCGGCCCGACCGGGGCCGCCCGGAGCCGACCGCGGGTCGGCCACCCGCTCGACGGTGGTCACGGCAACGCCGCGGCAGCAGCGGAGGGCGTGCGCCCGGTCGTCGACCGCGCGACGCCCACCGACGGCGCCGTCGACGACGAGAGCGCGAGCACGAGCGCGGCAAGCACCTGAGAGTGTTCGTACGACCATGATCGACAACCCCCATGTCACCCGATCGACGCGCACAGTCCACACCGGATCGTGACGGCGGCGTCAGCCGGAACGGGCGAAAACGGCGCCGCGCGACCGCGGACGCACGACGCCCCGGTCACCACGAGGGTGACCGGGGCGTCGGTGCCGGTTCGCGGCCGGTCGGGCCGGCGCGGGCTCAGGCCTGCGCGTCGTCCTCGGCAGCGACGTTCTTGACCCGGTTGGGGTCGACCTGGACGCCGGGGCCCATCGTCGTGGAGACGGTGACCTTGCGCAGGTAGCGGCCCTTGGAGCTGGACGGCTTGAGCCGCAGCACCTCCTCGAGGGCGGCGGCGTAGTTCTCGGCGAGCTGGACCTCGGAGAACGACGCCTTGCCGATGATGAAGTGCAGGTTGGCGTGACGGTCGACGCGGAACTCGATCTTTCCGCCCTTGATGTCGGTGACCGCCTTCGCCGGGTCGGGCGTGACGGTGCCGGTCTTCGGGTTCGGCATCAGGCCGCGCGGGCCGAGGACGCGGCCGAGGCGGCCGACCTTGCCCATCATGTCGGGCGTCGCGACGACGGCGTCGAACTCGAGCCACCCGCCGTTGACCTTCTCGATCAGCTCGTCGCCACCGACGACGTCGGCGCCGGCCTCACGGGCGGCGTCGGCCTTGTCGCCGTTGGCGAAGACGAGGACGCGGGCGGTCTTGCCGGTGCCGTGGGGCAGGTTGACGGTGCCGCGGACCATCTGGTCGGCCTTGCGGGGGTCGACGCCGAGGCGCATCACGACGTCGACGGTCTCGTCGAACTTCTTCTTGCTGCCGGCCTTGGCGATCTTGATCGCGGCCAGGGGGGCGTAGAGCTCGGCCAGGTCGAACGACTCGGCCGCTGCACGGTAGGTCTTGCTGCGCTGCATGTCTGGTTCTCTTTTCTTCCAGGTGTGGTCTAGGTGAGCCAGCGCGGCTCTGCCACGGGTTGCTGATCGGGGGCCGGCACGGACGCGGTCCCCGGGAGGACTACTCGGTGGTGACGCCCATGGAGCGGGCGGTGCCCTCGACGATCTTCATGGCGGCGTCGACGTCGTTGGCGTTGAGGTCGGGCAGCTTGGTCTGCGCGATCTCGCGGACCTGGTCCTTGGTCAGCTTGCCGACCTTCTCCGCGTGCGGCGTGCCGGAGCCCTTGGACAGACCGGCAGCCTTCTTGATCAGCTCGGCGGCCGGCGGGGTCTTCGTGATGAAGGTGAACGACCGGTCCTCGTAGATCGTGATCTCGACGGGGATGACGTTGCCGCGCATGGACTCGGTCTGGGCGTTGTAGGCCTTGCAGAAGTCCATGATGTTGACGCCGTGCGGGCCGAGCGCCGTACCGACCGGCGGAGCCGGGGTGGCCGCACCGGCCTGGAGCTGCACCTTGACGAGCGCAGCGACCTTCTTCTTCTTGGGAGGCATCGCGTGTGTTCTCTTTCTCTCTCGTGGTCATGACGAGGACCGGTGCGGCCCCCTGCCACCTGGGTGTTGCTGTGCGGTGGTGCGGGGCTCAGACCTTCTGGATCTGGCTGAAGCTGAGCTCGACCGGGGTCTCCCGGCCGAAGATCTCGACGAGGGCCTTGACCCGCTGCGCCTCGGCGTTGATCTCGGTGATCGTCGCGTGCAGCGTGGCGAACGGTCCGTCGACGACCATGACGGAGTCGGAGACGTCGAAGTCGGCGACCTCGATCGACTTCTTCGCGGTGGTGGCGGACCCACCGGAGCGAGCCGCCGCCGTCGGTCTCGGCCGGGGACGACGACCATGGACGGCGCGAGCATCTTCTCGACCTCGTCCATCGTCAGCGGCACGGGCTGGTGCAGGTGCCCCACGAAGCCCGTCACCGACGGGGTGTGGCGCACGGCCGACCAGGACTCGTCGGTGAGGTCCATGCGGACCAGGACGTAGCCCGGCAGCGACGGCTTGCTGCGGGTGCGGCGCTGACCGTTCTTGATCTCCACGACGTCCTCGATGGGGACCTGGATCTCGTGGATGTAGTCCTCCATGTTCAAGGAGATGATGCGGTTCTCGAGGTTGGACTTCACCCTGTTCTCCATGCCGGAGTAGGTGTGCACCACGAACCAGTCGCCGGGCTTGGCCCACAGCTCGCGCCGGAAGATCTCGAACGGGTCGTCGTCCTCGACGGGCTCGACGGCGTCGTCGCCCTCGAGGTCCTCGACCGGCTCGACGGCCTCGACGGTGTCGTCGACGGTCTCCTCGACCGCGGCCACGACCTCGTCGACCGGGTCGTCGTCGGCCTCGACCGCGTCGAGGGTCGCGCCCTCGGCCTACGCCCTCGCGGCCTCGACCAGGTCCTCGTCGACCGGCTCGTCGGCCGGGACGGGGTCGATCGGCTCGCCGGCGTCGAGGGTCTCGACCGTCTCCGGCTCCTCGACCTCGGTGAGGTTCTCGGCGTCGTACTGCTCCGACACGTGGTGCTCCATCAGTTCTGTGTAGCGGTGGGGGCCGGACCGGGGATGTCTCCGTGGTCCGGCCGCGGGTCACGACGCTCCGCCGCGGGTGAAGACCTCGAACGCCAGCTTGCCGAAGCCGAGGTCGAGCAAGGAGACGAACGCCATCATGAACAGCACGAAGATCATCACCACGAAGAAGTAGGTGATCAGCTGCTCCTGGGTCGGGTAGACCACCTTGCGGAGCTCGGCGATCACCTGCCGGTAGAACGTGAGGGCGCCGGTCCGCTTGGGCGAGCCACCGGTCTTGCCGCCCTGGGGGCCGCGGACCGCGCTGCTGTCAGACACAGCCGTTCACCTCTCGTCGTACGTCGTCTGGTGGGTCGTGGTTCGTGCTGGGTGCTGCTGGTTCGTGCTGCTTCGTGCAGGGCACGAGGGACTCGAACCCCCAACCTTCGGTTTTGGAGACCGATGCTCTGCCAGTTGAGCTAGTGCCCTCCGATGGGCTCCGTCGGCCGTGTGCCGGCCCGGATCGAGGGCATGGCAAAGCCTTGGGGAATCCACCAAACCGGAAGTCTACGGGCAAAGGGCTCGCGGCGACAAAGCGAGTCCCGGCTCTACGATGGCTGCATGTCGGACTCCTCTGCCGCAGCCCAGCCCACCAGCCCGCGCGAGCGTCGCGTCTCGCAGCGGATCGGCTCGATCGCCGAGTCGGCGACGCTCAAGGTCGACGCGAAGGCCAAGGCCCTCAAGGCCGAGGGCCGACCGGTGATCGGGTTCGGTGCCGGCGAGCCCGACTTCCCCACCCCCGGCTACGTCGTCGACGCCGCCGTCGAGGCCTGCCGCGACCCGAAGAACCACCGCTACACCCCGGCGGGCGGGCTCCCCGAGCTGAAGAAGGCGATCGTCGCGAAGACGCTGCGCGACAGCGGCCTGGCGGTCGAGCCCAGCCAGGTGCTGGTGACCAACGGCGGCAAGCAGGCGATCTACGAGGCGCTGGCGGCGATGCTCGACCCGGGCGACGAGGTGATCGTGCCGGCGCCCTACTGGACGACGTACCCGGAGTCGATCCGGCTGGCCGGCGGCGTGCCGGTCGAGGTGCTCGCCGACGAGACCCAGGACTACAAGGTCACCGCCCGAGCAGCTCGAGGCCGCCCGCACCGACCGCACCAAGGTGCTGCTGTTCGTCTCGCCGTCCAACCCGACCGGCTCGGTCTACACCGCCGAGGAGATCCGGGCCATCGGGGCGTGGGTCGAGGAGCACGACCTGTGGGTCCTCACCGACGAGATCTACGAGCACCTCGTCTACGACGGCGTCGAGACCGGGTCGCTGCCCGTGCTGTGCCCGGCCCTCGTCGACCACTGCGTGGTCGTCAACGGGGTCGCGAAGACCTACGCCATGACCGGGTGGCGGGTCGGCTGGATGATCGGCCCCGCCGACCTCGTCAAGGCCGCCACCAACCTCCAGTCGCACGCGACCTCCAACGTCGCCAACGTCTCGCAGCGCGCCGCGATCGCCGCGCTGGAGGGCGACCTGACCGCCGTCGACGAGATGAAGACGGCCTTCGACCGTCGTCGCCGCACCATCACCTCGATGCTCAACGAGATCGACGGGGTGCTCTGCCCGACCCCCACCGGCGCGTTCTACGTCTACCCCCAGGTCAAGGCGCTGCTCGGCCGCGACCACGGCGACACCCGGGTGGAGACCTCCGCCGACCTCGCCGAGTACATCCTCGAGAACGCCGAGGTCGCGGTGGTGCCCGGTGAGGCGTTCGGCTCCCCCGGCTACCTCCGGTTGTCCTACGCGCTGGGGGACGACGACCTCGTCGAGGGGATCTCCCGGTTGCAGAAGCTCTTCGCCTGAGTGGCCGCCCGGCGCGACGTGCGGCGCCTGCCGAAGGCGCACCTGCACCTGCACTTCACCGGCTCGATGCGGCACGCGGACGCTGCTCGAGCTCGCCGAGCGCGACGGCATCGCGCTGCCCGACTCCCTCGTCGCGGAGTGGCCGCCGACGCTGTCGGCGGCCGACGAGAAGGGCTGGTTCCGCTTCCAGCGGCTCTACGACGTCGCCCGCTCGGTGCTGCGCACCGAGGACGACGTGCGGCGGCTGGTGCAGGAGGCCGCCGAGGACGACGTCCGCGACGGCGGGCGGTGGCTGGAGATCCAGGTCGACCCCAGCGGGTACGCCGCCAGGTTCGGCGGGATCACCGCGTTCACCGACCTGGTGCTCGACGCGGTCCGCGACACCACGAGTCGCACCGGGCTCGGGATGGCCGTGGTGATCGCGGCCAACCGCACCCGGCACCCGCTCGACGCCCGCGCGCTGGCCCGGCTCGCCGCCCAGTACGCCGGCCGCGGGCGTGGTCGGCTTCGGCCTCTCCAACGACGAGCGACGCGGCTCGACCGCCGACTTCGCGGCGGCCTTCGCGATCGCCTCGCGCGCGGGCCTGCTGCTCGCGCCGCACGGCGGTGAGCTGCTCGGGCCGGCGAGCGTGCGCGACCTGCCTCGACGTGCTGCACGCCGACCGGCTCGGGCCACGGCGTGCGCGCCGCCGAGGACCCCGCGCTGCTCGACCGGATCGCTCGAGGCCGGGGTGGCGCTCGAGGTCTGCCCGGTCTCCAACGTCGCGCTCGGCGTCTACTCCGACCTGACCTCGGTGCCGCTGCCCACGCTGCTCGAGGCCGGGGCCACCGTCGCGCTGGGCGCCGACGACCCGCTGCTGTTCGGCTCGCAGCTGGCGGCGCAGTACGCCACGATGCGGGCCGCCCACGACCTCTCCGACGCCCAGCTCGCCGAGCTGGGCCGGATGTCGGTCCGGGCCTCGCGGGCCCCCGACGACGTCGTGGCCGCCACCCTCGCCGGGATCGACCAGTGGCTCGCCGACCCGGCAGCCGGATGGCACGATGCCGCCGTGACCGAGCACGAGCCCGACGGGACCGACCCCACGCCCCCGCAGTGGCAGCCCTACCAGCCTCCCCCGCCGGCGTACGGCGCCCCGCCGCCCGTACGGCGCCCCGCCGCCGGCCTACGGCGCCCCGCCGCCGTACCGGCAGTCCCTGGGCAAGGCGACCACGGCGATGGTGCTCGGCATCGTGAGCCTCGCCTCCCTCGTGCTCGCCCCGTTCCTGTGCGGCCTGACGCTGCCCGGGGTGCTCACCGGACCCTTCGCGATCTGGCTCGGCCTCAGCGCGCGCGGCGAGATCGATCGCGAGCCCGGCCGCTACAGCAACCGCTCGCACGCGGTCGCGGGCCTGGTCTGCGGCATCATCGGCAGCGCGCTGGCCCTGCTGGCGGTGCTCGGCTGGCCGTCGTCCTCGGGCTCAGCGCCTCGGCCTGAGCGGGTCGCTCAGAGCTCGCAGCCGACCAGCACCGGCTCGTTGACCAGGCGGATGCCGTACGCCGCCTCGACGCCGTCGCGGATCTCGCGGGCCAGGTCGAGCAGGTCGCGGGTGCGGCCCGCGCCGCGGTTGGTGAGCGCCAGGGTGTGCTTGGTGGACAGCGACACCCGGTCGGTGCCGTGCCCCTTGCCGAAGCCGGCGTGCTCGATCAGCCAGGCGGCGCTGGTCTTGACGCCGCCCGTCGGGCTGGGGCCAGCCGGGCGCGCCCTCGGGCACCTGCTCGGCGGCGACCACGGGGTTGGTGAAGAACGAGCCGGCCGACCAGGTGTCGTGGTCGGCGGGGTCGAGCACCATGCCCTTGCCGCGGCGCAGCGCGAGCACGGCCTCGCGGACGTCGGCGAGCGGCGCCCGCTCACCCGGCTGGACCCCGAGCGCGCGCGCGAGCTCGGCGTACCGGACGGGCTCGCCCAGCGTGCCCTGACGCAGCTGGAAGGTGACCTCGAGGACGAGGTGGCGGCCCGGGTCGGCCTTGAACCGCGAGTGGCGGTAGCCGAAGCCGCAGTCGGCGTTGGCGAACGTGCGGGTGGCGCCGAGCTCGCGGTCCCACACCCGCACCGAGGCGATGGTCTGGGCGACCTCCTGGCCGTAGGCGCCGACGTTCTGGATGGGGGTGGCGCCGACCAGCCCGGGGATGCCCGCGAGCGCCTCGATGCCCACCCAGCCGCGCTCGACGGCGGTGGCGACCAGCTCGTCCCAGCTCTCGCCGGCCGCCACGCGCACCAGCACGCCGCCGCACGACGGGTCGTCGCCGTCGACGTCGGCGTGGATGCCGCGGGTGGCGACCTGCACCACCGTGCCGGGGTAGCCCTCGTCGTCGACCACGACGTTGCTGCCGCCGCCGAGCACGAGGGCGTCGTCGCCCGCCTCGATGACGGCCGCGACCAGCTCCTCCTCGGTGGTGGCGGTGACGAACGACCGGGCCGGACCGCCGAGCCGCAGGGTGGTGTGCTCGGCGAGCCGATCAGGCACGGACGACGGCCTTGGGCATGCCGAGGACCTTCTGCTCGCCGCAGGTGACGGTCAGCTTCACGGTGGTGAGGCCGTCGTCGTCGGGGTCGCCGGCGTCCCCGGTCGACGACGAGCTCGACCGCGCCCTCGGCCGGCACGACGACGGGGTTGGTGAACTTGCAGCCGAAGCTGACGACCTCGGCCCCGGGGAACCAGGTCGACACCGCGCGGGCGGCGAGCGCCATGGTGTACATGCCGTGGGCGATGACGCCGGGCAGGCCGACGCTGCGGGCCACGGACTCGTCCTGGTGGATCGGGTTCTGGTCGCCGCTGGCCGCGGCGTAGCGGACCAGGTCGTCGCGGGTGACGGTGAAGACCTGCGTGGGGAGGCTCATGCGTCGGCTCCTCGGTGCACCAGGGTGGCGCCGGTCGTGCAGACCAGGGCACCGGAGGCGTCGGTGATCTCGTTGGTGGTGCCGATGATGTCGTTGCCGCCGATCTGGCGCAGGCTCGAGACGGTGAGCGTCGCGGTCAGCACGTCGCCGGGCACGACCGGGCGGGTGTAGGCGAACCGCTGCTCCCCGTGCACGATCCGGAACAGGTCGACCTGCTCGGCCTCCAGGAAGGCGTTCATCGCCTCGAACGCGAGCACGATCGGGAAGGTCGCCGGGGCGGGCCCGCCGTCGTACGGCGTGCCGGTGGCGGCGGCGAAGTCGCGCACCCGTTCCTCCTCGACCACGTAGGGTCCGGTAGGTGGGAAGCTGCGGCCGACGAGCGACGGGTCGACAGGCATGCGTCCAACCTAACGCCTCCCGGGCGGCACGCGAGCGCGGTCACGGCCGTGCTCGTGCCCGTGTTCGTGGCGGGGCTCGTGGCGGTGCTGCTGCTCGTCACCGGCTGCACCGGACCCACCGTGGGGGGCCGGCCGCCGGCGGACCCGGCGCGCGCCGCGCCGACCCTCACGGGGTGCGGCCCGCCGACGTTCCGCCAGGTGCGCGGCCGGACACCCGGCTACCTGCGCCGCACGCTCGACGCGTTCCCCAACGACCATGCGCTCTGCGCCGGCCTCTGGCTGCCGCGCGCGCAGGCGGACTTCACGCCCCAGGGCCTCGCGGTCGAGGGGCGCACGGCCTACGTGAGCGGGTACGACGGCGGCGGCAGGCCTCGGCACGCGTCTGTGCCGCGTGCAGCGGGTCGACCTCCGCACCGGTCGACTGCGGGCGAGCGTCGGACCGGTGGAGGGCTCGGTCGGCGACCGGCCGGGCGTGGTCTGCCGCCACGGAGGCGGCATGCTCCTCGACGCGCACGGCCTCTGGCTGGTCGAGACCGGGCGGCTGTGGCTCCTCGACCCCGGGACGCTCGGAGGTGGAGCGGGTCTGGGCGCTGCTGCCTCCGGTGCGCGGCTCCTTCGCGCTGCACGACGACCAGGGACGCCTGGGTCTCGGCGGGTTCCGTCGCTCCGGGCGGGCCCGGCTGTTCTGGTTCGACCCCGCGCAGGTGCTCGCCACCGGAGTGCTGGACCTGACCGCCGACGACGCCGTGGGATCCAACGGGTACCGGCGCTGGCCCAGGGGGCCGTCTGGGCCGATCTGGGGCCCGGGCCGGCGGGCGTGTGGTTCGCGACCTCCGACACCCGCTGCGGCGTCCTGGTCGGACCACGCGGGGCCCGACGCGGCGTTCCTGCCTGGCGCCGAGGGGATCGACCTGGTGGACGGGCGGAGCCTGTGGGCGCTCAGCGAGTCAGCGACCAGGCCCTACCAGCAGCAGGGCGGGCGGCCCGTCGTACCGATGCTGGCGCGCTTCGACGTCGGCGGCGGGCTCGGCGACTGGGCGCGGCCGACCTGCACGCCCTGATGATGCGGTTCAGCGGGTCTCGCGGTGCGCCTTGTGGGTGCGGCAGCGCGGGCAGAACTTCGCCAGCTCGAGGCGGTCGGGGTCGTTGCGACGGTTCTTCTTGGTGATGTAGTTGCGCTCCTTGCAGTCCACGCACGCGAGCGTGATCTTGGGGCGAACGTCGGAGCTCTTGCTGGCCACGGGCTGTCCTTCTGCTGGAGTGTCGTTGTGCTGTAGCGGGGGCGGGACTCGAACCCGCGACACCACGATTATGAGCCGTGTGCTCTAACCACCTGAGCTACCCCGCCATGGGGGGTGCGATCCACACCCAGAGCCCCTTTACGGAATCGAACCGTAGACCTTCTCCTTACCATGGAGACGCTCTGCCGACTGAGCTAAAGGGGCAACGACGGAGAACGATACACACGGGCATCCGGGAACGAGAAATCGGTCCCGCACGGGGCTCCGCGACGCGTCGCGGTCACGCGCTGCGGGTCTCGAGACCGGCCTCGCCGGGGTCCGCCGGATCGGCGCCGACGGGCAGCGAGAACCAGAAGGTCGCCCCCTCGTCGGGCCTCGAGCCGAGCGGCCACCTGACCGCCCTGGACCTCGACCACGCGGGCGACCGAGGCCAGGCCGAGGCCGGTGCCCGGGAAGCCGGCGTCGGAGTGCAGCCGCACCAACGGCTGGAACAACCGAGGGCGTCGTCGGGGTCGAAACCGACGCCGTTGTCGCGCACGAAGAAGACACCGAGTCCGTCGTCGGCCAGCCGGGCGGCAGCGGGTTGCCGTCGCCCGGGAGCCCGCCGCCGCCGACCTCGATCCGCGTGACCGGGCGGTGCCGGGTGAACTTGAGGGCGTTGTTGAGCAGGTTGTGCAGCATCAGGTGGGTGAGCTCGGCGTCGGCCCGCACGACCATGCCCTCGGCCACCTCGGTCTCGATCTCCCGCTGCTCCTCGACCCCCACGAGGTCCTCGATGATCGAGCGCGCCATCGCCGTCAGGTCGATCGTGGTGGGCAGGACCGACCCGCTCGTCACGCGGTAGAGCGCGAGCATCTGGTCGATCTGACCGGCCATCCGCTGACCCGCCATCCGGATCGTCCGACCCACCTGACGCACGGCGTCGGCATCGTCGGCGAGCTCGTCCTCGAGGAGCTCGGCGTAGCCGAGCACGGCCCCCAGCGGGCTGCGCAGGTCGTGGGCCATCGAGTGGACCGCGAGCTCGAGCTCGTCGCGGCGTGCGGACAGCACGTCGCGCTCGGCGCTGCGCCGGTCGACCGCCGCGCGGAGCTCGAGGTTCTCCAGAGCGACGGCCGCACTGTTGGCCAGCACCGACAGCAGCCGGACCTCGCTCGGCGAGGGCGTGTGCTCCTCGCGCCAGTAGGCGCCCAGGGCGCCGACGGGTTCGCCGGCCCCGATCGGGGCCATGCACAGGCTGCGGACGAAGGTGGCGCGGTAGACGTCCTGCGGGATGCGGGAGTCGACCCGGACGTCCGGGACCAGCACGACCTCCCGGTGCAGCATCGCCCAGCCGCTGATGCAGTCGTCGATCGGGAACCGGCAGCCCTTCCACAGGGCCGCGACGACGTCCTCGTCGACGTAGAAGCAGCTGTCGTCCTCACGCAGCACGAACGTCGCGCCGTCGGCGCTCATCAGCCGGCGGACCGCGTGGCCGACCGCGGTGGTGACGTCGGCGAGGGACACGGCCGTCGAGAGCCGTGAGAGCGCGTGCGTCAGCGCTCCCGTCCGCTCCCGACAGCTCTCCCTCAGGCGCGCGTTCGTCCACTGGCGCACCCCCCGGTCGCGGTGACCGGGCCAGACCCCGGTCACGTGGCAGTATGCCGCCGACCGACCGCGTCCTGTCGCGGGGTTCCTGCCGATGCGGTCAGGCGAGTCCGCGCGAAGGGCTGGGCCTCCTCGAGCTCGTAGGCCAGCTCCAGGAGCAGCGCCTCGCGGCCCGCTCCCGCGGCGAGCTCATCGCCCAGCGGCAGCCCCCCGAGGTGGTGGCCAGCGGGAGCGAGATCGCCGGGTCGCCGCTCACGTTCTGCAGCGGCGTGAACGCCACCCAGTCCTGCAGCCGGTCGACGACGGTCTCGTAGTCCTGGGTCGGGTCGAGGTGCCCGACCCGCGGGGTGGCGTGGGCGAGCGTGGGGGTGAGCACCACGTCGTACCGCTCGAAGAAGGCCGCCGAGCGGTGCGGGGCACGCCGCAGCCGGAGGATCGCGGCCGGGATGCGGTGCAGGTTGCGGCTCGCGTGCCGGGCCAGCCCGACCGTGAGGTTGTCGTGGGCGTCGCGGTCGAAGGTCTTCCCGTGGAGGCGGCGACCGCTGCGGAGCATGAACAGCGCCAGCATCGACCAGTAGAGGAGGAAGTCGTCGGGGAAGCGCTCGTCGGCGGGCGCCTCGGCCTCGACGACCGTGTGGCCGAGCTCCTCGAGCAGGCCGGCGGTCTTGAGCGTCAGCTCGGTGACCTCGGCGTCGGCGCCGCGGCCGAGCCCGCCGGTGTTGAGGGCGATCCGCAGGCCGCTGGCGCCCGGCCCGGGAGATGTCGCCGACCGGCGGGAGCGCCAGCGAGCGGTAGATCTTCTCGGACTCGCGCAGGAACGCCGCGGTGTCGCGCACCGACCGGGTGACCACCCCGTCGGAGACGATGCGGATCGGCATGTCCCGCATCATCTTGTCCTGCGCGAGCCGGTCGCGGGTCGGCTTGAGGCCGACCAGCCCGTTGACCGACGCCGGGATCCGGATCGAGCCGCCGCCGTCGTTGGCGTGGGCCAGCGGCACCGCGCCGGCGGCGACCAGGGCCGCGGACCCGGCCGAGCTGGCGCCCGCGACGTGCTCGGTCGACCAGGGGCTGCGGACCGCGCCGAGCCGGGGGTGCTCGGCGGTGGCGCTGAAGCCGTACTCGGAGAGCTGGCTCTTGCCGAGCGGCACCAGCCCGGTGGCGAGGTACATCCGGGCGAAGTCGCCGTCGGCGCGCGCGGGGCGGCCCACCCAGGCGTCGGCGCCGTGCCCGGTCGGCATGCCGGCGACGTCGACGTTGTCCTTGACCACGGTCGGCACGCCGGCGAAGTAGCCCGGCCGCGGGTCGCGCGCCTCGGCCCGGGCCCGGTCGAAGGCGCGGAACGCCATCGCGTTGAGCTCGCCGTCGACCTCGCGGGTGCGCGCCACGGCCGCGTCGACCACCTCGCCCACCGAGACCCGCCGCGCGTGCAGGGCCTCGACGAGGCCGACTGCATCGAGGTGACCGAGGGCGTCGTCGTCGGAAGGCGTGGAGGCGCGTCATGGCGGACAAGTTACCGAACCGGCGCTCCTCGCCGGTGACAACCGACCAGGTGCGGGTCGAGGAGGCCGACCGCCTCCATCAGGGCGTACATCGTGGTCGGGCCGACGAAGGCGAACCCCTGCCGCTTGAGGGCGGCCGAGAGCGCGGCCGACTCCGCCGAGGTGGTGGCCATCTCCTCGGTGGTGGCCGCGGCCGGGGGGTCCGTCGGCGCGAAGGAGAGCACGAAGGCCTCGAGCCCATCCTGGTCGCGCAGCCCGACGGTGGCGCGGGCGTTGGCCACCGCGGCCTCGATCTTGCGCCGGTTGCGCACGATGCGCGGCTCCTCCATCAGACGCGCGACGTCGGCCTCGTCGTACGCCGCGACGGTGTCGGCGTCGAAGCCCGCGAAGACCTCGCGGAACGCCGGTCGCTTGTGCAGGATCGTCGACCACGACAGGCCGGACTGGAACGCCTCGAGCGTGAGCCGCTCGAGGTAGGCCGCCTCGCCGGCCACGCGGGTGCCCCACTCGCGGTCGTGGTAGTCGCGCAGCAGGCCCGGGCCGCCGGCCCACGGGCAGCGCGGCACGCCGTCCTCACCGATCTCCGGTCCCATGCGGGGCATCCTGCCGCACCTGCGGGCGCCGAGGGGCAGTCGGTTGCACAATGCGTTAGTCACCACTAACGTATTGCTCGTGACCGACGTCCTCTCCGCTGCCGCCGAGCCGACCAGGCGACGCATCCTGCAGCTGCTGGCCACCGGGGCCCGCACGGTCACCGACGTGGCCGGGGAGTTCCCCGTGACCCGGTCCGCCATCTCCCAGCACCTCGGCGTGCTGAGCGACGCCGGCCTGGTGACCGCCGAGAAGGTCGGCCGCCAGCGCTTCTACCGCGTCCACCCGGACGGCCTGCACCGGCTGCAGGCCGAGATCGACCGGTTCTGGACCTCCGAGCTCGACCTCCTCGTCGCCGACGCCGAGGCCCGCCGCGACACCCCGAAGTCCCGACCCAGTCCCACGACCCACACCAGGAGCACGCCATGAGCCACACCCAGCCCTACACCAAGACCGTCGTCCTGCCCGTCGAGCCCGACGAGGCGTTCGCCCTGATCACCGAGCCCGAGCGGCTGCGTCGCTGGCAGGCCGTCACCGCCACCGTCGACCTGCGCGCGGGCGGTGACTACCGCTGGACGATCACCCCCGGCCACATCGCGGCGGGCACCGTCACCGAGGTCGAGCCCGGCCGCCGGGTCGTGCTGGGCTGGGGCTGGGAGGGCAGCACCGGAGCTGCCGCCCGACGCCTCGACGGTGACCCTCACGGTCGAGCCGACCGAGGGCGGCACCCGGGTCACGCTGGAGCACGCGGACCTCACCGCCGAGCAGGCCGTCCACCACGAGCAGGGCTGGGAGCACTACTTCGAGCGGCTCGAGCGGCTCGCTGCGACCGGCGACGCCGGCCCCGACGACTGGGCGTGGGCGCCCGAGACCCTGGACCCCCAGGTCGCCGCGGAGGCGGTGCTCGCGGCCATCCAGCCGGTGCTGCGCGGCCTGACCGTCGAGGACCGGACCCGGCCCACGCCGTGCACCGACTTCACCTGCCACGACCTCGTCGAGCACCTCGCGGGCTCGATGGCGACCCTCGGGTCGATGGCGGGTGCGAGCATCGCCGACCCCGGCGGTGCACCCGAGCCCCGGGTCTCCGCGATGGCCGCCGCGGCTGTCCACGCCTGGCGCGGTGTCGACGTCGAGAGCACGGTGCCCGGCCCCGGCGGTCACGAGCTGCCGGCGTCGTACGCCGCCGCGGTCCTGCCGCTCGAGCTGCTGCTGCACGGCTGGGACCTCGCCCAGGCCGCCGACCTCGAGCTGGCGGTCTCCGACCAGGTCGTCGCCTACGTGCACGAGCTCGCCGAGACCGTCGTCCCCTCCGCCCGCTCGAGGGGCGCGTTCGGCGACGAGGTCGCCGCGGCGCCCGAGGCCGGCCCGCTGGACCGGCTCGCGGCCTTCGCCGGCCGCAGCTCGCTCGTGACCGCCTGAGCGGGCGCCGCACCAGAAGGACCCGCACCACCACGCACGTCCACGCACCATCACGCACGATCACGCAGCACCGACACGAAGGAGCACCACCATGACCAAGTACGTCTTCATCTACCACGCCCCCACGCCCCCGGCCGAGGCCGAGGAGCCGAGCCCGGAGCAGATCCAGGCGATCATGCAGGAGTGGATGGGCTGGGCCGAGCGCGTCGGCGACCGGATGGTCGACTTCGGGACCCCGCTGGGCGGCGGCGTCCGCGTCTCCCCCGCGGGCACGTCGCCGAGCGAGCGGGGTGTGTCCGGCTACACCATCATCGAGACCGACGACCTCGAGGCTGCACTCGACCTCGCCCGCAACCACCCGCACCTGAACATGCCCGGCGGGTGCGAGATCGAGGTCCACGAGGTGCAGCCGATCCCCGGCATGTGAGCCCGCTGCCGGCTCCGGTTCAGCTGCGGTACTCCGGGTTCTCGTAGTCGAACCGGCTGCCGGCGTCCCAGGCGGGACGCACGTTGCCGTGGGCCGGGATCCCGCCGGCGTCCTTGAGGATCTGGGCCAGGTGCATCAGGTTCCAGGTCATGAAGGCGGTGTTGCGGTTGGTGAAGTCGTTCTCGGGACCGCCGCTGCCCTCGTCGAGGTACGACGGACCGGGCCCGGCCTCGCCGATCCAACCGGCGTCGGCCTGCGGCGGGATCGTGTAGCCGAGGTGCTGGAGGCTGTAGAGGATGTTCATCGCGCAGTGCTTGATGCCGTCCTCGTTGCCGGTGACCAGGCAGCCCGCCACCCGCCCGTAGTAGAGCGACTGACCGTCGTCGTTGAGCATCCCCGAGAGCGCGTAGAGGCGCTCGATGACGAGCTTGGTCACGCTGGAGTTGTCGCCGAGCCAGATCGGGCCGGCGATCACGAGGATGTCGCTGGCCAGGATGCCGGGGTAGAGGTCGGGCCACGCGTCGCTCTCGGCCACCCGTGCTCGCGCATGTCGGGCTGGACGCCGGTGGCGATGTCGTGGTCGATCGCCCGCAGCACCGTGACGTCGACCCCGTGCTTGCGCATCAGCGCCGCGCTGGCCTCGACCAGCCCCTGCGTGTGGCTGGGCTCCGGACTCCGCTTCAGCGTGCAGTTGATGAAGGTCGCGCTGAGCCCGCTGAAGTCGTGGTCATCCGTCATACCGGCGATGTTACTGACCGTTGCGACTACTGGGCGGGCGCAATATCGGTCGGCTAGTAGTCACCACGGTCAGTAACATGCCCGCTCAGCGTCGTTCCCTGAGGCGGACTCCCGGCAGGGGCGGGGCCGGGATCGGGGGCAGCGCGTCGTCGACCGGGACGCCGAAGTGGCCGTCGAGCAGGCGGTCGCCGTCGATCTGGGCCTGCCAGTCGTCGCGGAACCGCGCGATCTCCTCGTGGCTGCGGCCGACGAAGTTCCACCACATCACGATCGACTCGCCGAACGGCGGGCCGCCGAGCAGCAGCACCCGCGCCGGCGTCGCCGGCGCCAGGGTCAGCATCGTGGTCCGCTCGACCGGCACGTAGGCGAGGTCGCCCACCCCCACGCTGACCCGTCGACCTCGACCGGCGCCGGGTCGACGAGGACGCCGTGCTCGTACGCCGGGTCGACGTCGAGCACGAGCACCGGCGCCGGCGTCGAGCACGACCTCGGCGCCGAGCAGCGGGGTGGCGGTGGCGACCGGCGAGACGTAGCCGAGCAGCGAGCCCAGGAAGACCCGCGCCTCCCAGCCCTCCCCGGTGACCGGCGTCGGTGCGTGGTGCGCGAAGCCCGGGTCGGTGCTACGTGCGTCCTCCGGCAGCGCCACCCAGAGCTGGGCGCCGTGCAGCCTGGTGGTGGCCGTCGTCGACACCTCGGAGTGGCTGATGCCGCGGCCTGCCGTCATCAGGTTGACCTCACCCGGCCGCACGATCGCGTGGTGGCCGTCGCTGTCGCGGTGCTCGATCTCGCCCTCGAACAGCCAGCTCACGGTCTGCAGCCCGGTGTGCGGGTGCGGCGCGACGTCATGCCGCCGGTCGTGGCGACGTCGTCCGGCCCGTAGTGGTCGACGAAGCACCACGCCCCGATCAGCGAGCGCCCACGCTGCGGGAGCGTCCGTCGCACGGTCATCGCCCGGAGCCCGCCCAGCGGCACCTCGCGCGCCGACATCACCTCGACCCCGGCAGCGGGAGTCGAGCGTGCAGGCGATCTCGTCGGGACGGTCCTCCAGGTTGCTCACCCGACCATGCTGCCACCCTTCTCAGCTCAGGTGGTGGGGCTGCACCGCGCGCTTCTCCTCGTCACCGCGACCCCCGAGCGGGCCGTCGGCCGACACGGCCTCCGGGCGACCAGCACCGGCGCGGTCGTCGCGGGTCGGCTCGAGCCGGACGACGACCGACTTGAAGGCGGGCTGGTTGCTGCCCTCGGCCTTGGAGTCGAGCGGCACCAGCGCGTTGGTCTCGGGGTAGTAGGCCCCGGTGCAGCCGCGCGGCGTGTCGTAGGAGACCACGCGGAAGCGCGGCGCCATCCGCTCCGACCCGTCCTCCCACTCGCTGATGATGTCGACGACCTGCCCGTCCTCGAGCCCCAGCGCACGATGTCGTCGGGGTGCACGAAGACCACCCGCCGACCTCCGGAGATGCCGCGGTAGCGGTCGTCGAGACCGTAGATCGTGGTGTTGAACTGGTCGTGCGACCGCATCGTCTGCAGCAGCAGGCGACCCTCGGGGACGTGCAGCACCTCGGTCGGGCTGACGCTGAAGATCGCCCGGTCGTGCTTGGTCGGGAAGGTCCGCGTGTCGCGCGGAGGGTGCGGCAGCACGAACCCGCCGGGCTGGTCGACCTTCTCGTCGTAGCCGGCGCACCCCGGGACGACGCGCGCGATCCGGCGTCGGATCTCGCTGTAGTCGGCCCGGAAGTCCGACCAGGGGATCGCGTGGCGGTCTCCGAGGGTGGCCTCGGCCATCGAGCAGACGATGTCCACCTCGGACTTCAGGTGCGGTGACGCCGGCGCGAGCGGGCCGTGCGAGGCGTGCACCGAGCACAGCGAGTCCTCGACGGTGACGCGCTGCGGGCGACCTCCCGCCAGGTCCTTCTCGCTCCGCCCGAGCGCCGGGAGGATGAGGGCCTCGCGACCGTGGACCACGTGGGAGCGGTTGGGCTTGGTCGAGACGTGCACGGTGAGCTCGGCGTTGCGCAGCGCGTCCTCGGTGACGTCGGTGTCGGACATCGCGGCGACGAAGTTGCCGCCCATGCCGAAGAACACCTTGGCCTTGCCGTCGCGGAAGGCCTTGACGGCCGCGACGGCGTCGAAGCCGTGCTCGCGCGGGGGCTCGAAGCCGAACTCGTCGCGCAGCGCGTCGAGGAAGTGCTCGGGCGCCCGCTCCCAGATGCCCATCGTCCGGTCGCCCTGCACGTTGGAGTGGCCGCGGACCGGGAAGAGGCCCGCGCCCGGCTTGCCGATGTCGCCCCGCAGGAACGCGAGGTTGGAGATCTCCTTGACGTTGGCCACGCCGTTCTTGTGCTGCACGAGGCCCATCGCCCAGCAGTAGACGGTCTTCTCGGACGCCGCGATCATCCGCGCCGCCTGCTCGATCTCGGCGCGGGTCAGCCCGGTCGAGGCGAGGACGACGTCCCAGTCGAGCTCGACGGAGGTGGGCGGCGTACTCCTCGAAGCCGAACGTGTGGTGCTCGATGAAGTCGTGGTCGAGCTCGTCCCACTCCAGCAGCAGCGAGGCGATCGCCTGGAAGAGCGCGAGGTCGCCGTTGATGCGCACGGCGAGGTGCTGGTCGGCCATCGCGGTGCCGGACCCGACGACCCCCTTGGCGTTCTGGGGGTTCTTGAACCGGACCAGGCCCGCCTCCTTGAGCGGGTTGACGGCCAGGATCTTGGCGCCGTTCTTCTTGGCCTCCTCGAGCGCGGTGAGCATCCGAGGGTGGTTGGTGCCGGGGTTCTGGCCGGCGATGACGATCAGGTCGGCGTTGAGCACGTCGTCGAAGGAGACCGACGCCTTGCCGATGCCGATCACCTCGGCGAGGCCGACCGAGGTCGACTCGTGGCACATGTTGGAGCAGTCGGGGAGGTTGTTGGTGCCGAAGGCGCGCACGAAGAGCTGGTAGGCGAACGCCGCCTCGTTGGAGGTCTTGCCGGAGGTGTAGAACACCGCTTCGTCGGGGCTGTCGAGGGCGTTGAGGTGGCGGCCGATCAGCTCGAACGCGCCGTCCCACGAGATCGGCTCGTAGTGCGTGGCGCCGTCGCGCAGCACCATCGGCTCGGTGATCCGGCCCTGCTGGCCCAGCCAGTAGTCGGTCTTGTCGTGCAGCTCGGCGATCGGGTGCGCGGCGAAGAACTCGCGGTCGACCCGGCGCAGCGTCGCCTCCTCGGCGACCGCCTTCGCGCCGTTCTCGCAGAACTCCGCGGTGTGCCGGTGCTCGGGGTCGGGGTCGGGCCAGGCGCAGCCCTGGCAGTCGAACCCGTCGACCTGGTTGAGCCTGAGCAGGGTCTGCGCCGTCCGCTTGACGCCCATCGCCTCGATGGAGCGCTTCATGCTCACGGCCACGGCGGTGACCCCCGCGGCCGCGTGGGCGGAGCCGTCGACCTTCAGGTCGCGCTCGTCGATGTCCTTGCCGGGTGCTCTGCGTGCCATGGCCTCATCCTCACTCACGGGTCAAAGGGCCAGTACCCCGTCGTGGCCGGCGCGTGCCTCACCCTCGCGCGTGGGACTCCAGGTGGGCGAGGACCGCGAGGACACGTCGGTGGGTGGCACCGTCGTCGACCAGGCCGAGCTTGGTGAAGATCGAGCGCATGTGGGCCTCCACGGTGCGCTCGGACAGCCCGAGCAGCCGGGCCACGTCGCCGTTCGAACGGCCCTGCGCGACGAGCCCCAGGACCTCGGTCTCGCGCTGAGTCAGCCGGCCCAGCGCGACGGGCGCGGTGCGGGAGCGCACCAGCGCCTGCACCACCTCGGGGGCGAGCGCGACACCGCCGGTGGCGACCCGCTGGAGCGCGTCGTCGAAGTCCTCGAGGCGCAGGACGCTCTCCTTGAGCAGGTAGCCGAAGCCCGGTTCGCCCACCAGGTGCAGGCACTCGCGGAGCTCGAGGTGCTGGGAGAGCAGCAGCACCCCGACCCGGGGGTACGACGCCCGGACGACGCCGGCCGCACGCGCGCCGTCCGAGCCGTGGCCCGGTGGCATCCGCACGTCGACGATCGCGAGGTCGGGCTGGTGCTCGGCCACCGAGGCGACCAGCGCGTCGGCGCGCTCGACCACCCCCACCACCTGGTGCCCGGCGTCCTCCAGCAGTCGCACGAGGCCCTCGCGGAACAGCAGGGCGTCCTCGGCGACGACCACGCGGAGCCCGACCACCTCAGATCACCGCCATGACCCGGGTGCCCCGACCAGTGGGGCTGTCGACCCGGATCGTGCCACCGACCGCGGCGACCCGGTCCCGCAGGCCGGTCAGCCCTCCCTCCGGCACACCACCCACTCCGTCGTCCGCCACCTCGAGCGCCACCCGGGCCTCCGGGGCGGCGCCCAGCCGGACCTCGATCTGATGGGCACCGGCGTGCTTGAGCGCGTTGGTGACGGCCTCGGAGACCACGAGGTAGACGGTGTGGGTGCGGATCTCGTCGAGCTCCGGGAACGCCGTCCACCTCCAGCGACAGCGGGACCGGGCACGTGGCCCGGAGGTCCTCGAGCGCCGCGGAGAGGCCGTCGTCGAGCCGGGCCGGGCGGACGCCGTGGGCGAGCCGCCGCAGCTCTCGGACAGTGACCTCGAGCTCGGCGACCGCGGTGTCGACCTCGGCCGCAGCGCCGATGTCGAGCCCGCGCTGCAGGCGCCGCAGCCGCATCCCGGTGGCCACGATCCGCTGCTGGGCCCCGTCGTGCAGGTCCCGTTCGAGACGGCGACGCTCGTCGGCGGCGACCGAGACCAGCCTGGCCCTGCTCGCCTCGACGTCCTCGAGGGCGACGCGGAGCTCCAGGCGAAGGCGGCTCACCTCGAGCGGGATCCACGCCGCCGCAGCGAGCTCGGCGACGAGGCGCCGGGAGCGGGCGGAGTCGCGACCGAGTCGGATCCGGGCGACGACCCCGCCGCCCGACTCGAGGGTGAAGCCGCCCGGGTCGAGGACCTCACGACCCGCCAGGTCGACCCAGCGGGCGCCCGGTGCTGCCAGCGCCACCCGCAGCGTGGGGTCACGCTGCGCGGTCCGGAGCACCTGCTCGATCTCCTCGGGCTCCCGCCTCCCCGCGCGGACGTCGGCCGCGAACGCCTCCACCGCCGCCACCGCCACGTGCCGGTCGCGGTCCACGACGCGGCCCACCTGCAGGGCGAGGTGGCGGTGCAGCGGCAGGAAGACGAGGGCCGCCACGATGGCAGCGGACACCGGGCCGAGCCCGGTCCCGGCCTGGAGGCCGCGGCTGACGACCAGCACGACAGCGCCGAAGACCACCGCCGAGCCCCCGAGGGTGAGCAACCAGCTGACCGTGGCGCTGAGCAGCCGGTCGACGTCGAAGAGATCGTGGCGCACCACCGCGACCCCGACTGCCGCCGGGACCAGGAGCACGATCGCGACCAGGTGGGGGGTGTAGGCCACCGTCAGCGAGGCGCCGAGGGACTCCGCGACCCATCCTCCGACCAGGGTCGCGGCCACCACCGCCCCCGCGAGCCCGAGCCACCGCACCTGGAGCCGCACCTGCTCGGTGCCGTTGCGGTAGCGGACCGCCACCGAGGCCACGGCGAGCAGGACGCACACGGCGATGGACACCAGCCCCAGCGCCACCGCGACGGAGCGTGCGGCGTCGTCGCCGCCCGGCACCACCTCGCCGCCGCGCACCTCGGCCCCCCACAGGCCGAAGACCACGGCTGCGGTCGCGGCGGCGTACAGCCACGGCACGGCCGACCAGGGCAGCCCGCGACGCCGGCCGCTCGGGAAGACCAGCAGGAGCGCCAGCAGACCGGCGAGGTTCAGGGGCCACAGGCCGACGGCGAACCGGTCGGCCGCCGCCGCGAGCGGGAGCTGCCCGTCGGTGCCCCGGGACGCCGCCGCAACGTTGGCGAGCTCGACCAGGGCGATCGCTCCCCCGGACCACCCGAGGGCGGGGCCGGTCGGCGAGGAGGGCTCGTGCCGCACGACGAGCCAGGCGACCACGACGGGGACCAGGCAGAGCGCCCCGGACCAGATCAGCGAGGGTCGTCCTGCGATCCCGACGGCGAGGCTGACGGCGACGACCACGGTCGCGAGCGCGGTCGCGGCGCGTGCGGCCGAAGGAGCCATGGCCCATGATCGCACCCCACGGACCCCAGGGGATCAGGGTGAGCACGTACGCGTGATCCGCACGTGCCGGCCGCGGTGGCGCGGATGCGGCTCGCCGTACGGACCGCGAACGTGGACGTCGTCCTGATCGCCCTCGTCACTGGAGCTCGCCGTGAACCTGGTCCTCACCCTGCTGCTCGCCCTGCCGCTCGGCTTCCTCGTCCGGAGCCGCCACGCTGCCCTGGTCGGCTACCTGATCGCCGACCTGTTCGTCTTCTCCTTCCAGAGCACCTGGCTGCTCCTCGGCTACCTCGCGCACGAGGGCCGGTCGGCGTTCGGCCCCTTCCCCGACCAATTCCCGATCGACTACAGCACCGAGGAGTACTTCGGCTACGGGGCGGTCAACCTGTTCATCACCACTGCAGGCATCGGTCTCGTGCTCCTGGGTGGGCGCTTGCGCTCGCGCCGCGAGCGCCGTCGCGACACGGTGGAGGTCCACGCGACGAGCGGTGGGTGACGGGACGCCCTACCGGCCCGCCCAGGTCCAGGCGTACGCCGGGTCCTCGACCGCGAGCCCGCCCTCGCCGAGGTCGAGCGGGGCGAAGGTGTCGACCATGACCGCCGACTCCTCGAAGTACTCCACGCCCAGCGAGGCCTCGATCGCGCTCGGCTGCGGGCCGTGCGCGAAGCCGCCGGGGTGCAGCGAGATGGAGCCGAGGCCGATGCCGGACCCCTTGCGCGCCTCGTAGTCGCCGGCGACGTAGAACATGACCTCGTCGGAGTCGACGTTGGAGTGGTAGTAGGGCACCGGGATCGACAGCTCGTGGTAGTCGACCTTGCGGGGCAGGAAGTTGCAGACCACGAAGTTGTGCCCCTCGAAGACCTGGTGCACCGGTGGCGGCTGGTGGATCTTGCCGGTGATCGGCATGTAGTCGTCGAGGTTGAACGTGTAGGGGTAGAGGCAGCCGTCCCAGCCGACCACGTCGAACGGGTGGGTCGCGTAGGTCATCCGGGTGCCGACCAGGCCGGCGCTGGTGCGGTGCTTGACGAGGACGTCGACGTCGGTGGCGCTGACGTCGGCCAGCAGGGTCTCCTCGGGGCCGTGCAGGTCGCGCTCGCAGTACGGCGCGTGCTCGAGCAGCTGCCCGTACCGCGACAGGTAGCGCTTCGGCGGCGCGACGTGGCTGTTGGCCTCGATCGCGTAGAGCCGGCTCGGCTCGGCCGGCAGCCACCGGTGGGTGGTGGCCCGCGGGACGATCACGTAGTCACCGGCCCGGTAGGCGACGGCGCCGAAGACGGTCTCGACCGTGCCGCGAGCCGGCCTCCACGAAGACGCACTCGTCGCCGACGGCGTTGCGGTAGAGCGGGGACGGCTCGGTGCCGGTGACGACGTAGCCGATCCGGACGTCGTTGTTGCCGAGCACCAGGCGGCGGCCCTCGACCGGGCAGGTGCCGGTGGTGAGGTCGTGCAGCGCGAGGTGCCGCGGCTTGAGCGGGTGGTTGGGGGTGCGGGTCTGGTCGGGGAGCTCCCAGACCTCGGAGGCGACGATCGCCGACGGCACGCCGCGGTGGTAGAGCAGCGAGGAGTCGGAGGAGAAGCCCTCCTCGCCCATCAGCTCCTCGTAGTAGAGGCGGCCGTCGGGGTCGCGGTGCTGGGTGTGCCGCTTCGGGGGCACGGTGCCGAGCCGTCGGTAGTGGGCCACGTCGTCGCTCCTGCTCGCTCGCGCCCGGTCGGAGGGTGTTCCGGTGTCCGATAAACGGGCGCTGGACTCCGGTATGTGTCTTCTGTCTAGAGTAGGTCGCGTGTCAACCGATCTCGCTCCCACCTGGTCCGGCCTCGTCGACGACGCGGCGATCTTCCCGCCCGGCGACGCGCCGCTGTCCGTCGCGACCACCGCCCATCTCGCCCGGGGTGCCGACGAGGGGGCTGCGCTGGTCGGCACGTTCGTGGTCCGCGACACCGACCTCCCACAGCTGCGACGGGTTCGACGCGCCGCTCTCGGTCGTGGTCACCGGCGGCGCCGGGCAGGTCGAGGGCCCCGCCGCGCTGTGCGCCCGCACCGGGCTGAGCCTCACCGCGCTCGAGGTCGCGCTGCGCGACCTCGACGACCTGCCCGGCAACGCCCGCCGGGTCACCGCCGCCGTCGACGCCGCGCGGGCCTCCGGGGCGCTCGGCGAGGACGTCGCGGTCTACGTCGAGCTGCCCGCCGCCGGCTCGGAGCACGGCTGGCTGGCCGCCGCCGACGAGGTGGCCGCCGCCGAGCTGCGGATCAAGCTGCGCACCGGCGGGCTCGACGCGGGCGCCTTCCCCAGCGTCGCGACGCTCGCCGGCTGGATCGACGCCGCCCTCGACCGCGAGACGGCGTTCAAGTGCACCGCC
This sequence comes from uncultured Actinomycetota bacterium, assembly GCA_963834285.1. GTDB lineage: Bacteria > Actinomycetota > Actinomycetes > Propionibacteriales > Nocardioidaceae > Nocardioides. The sequence goes on from CAWIAZ010000005.1 coordinate 182,621, forward strand.
GGCCTGCACCACGCGGTGCGGCACACCGACCACGACGACGGCCTCGACCACCACGGCTTCCTCAACGTCCTGCTCGCCACCCGCGCCGCCTTCGACGGGGCCGGGCGCGAGGCGGTCCACGACCTGCTCGCGCAGACCGACGGCCCGCAGCTGGCCACGCTGGTCCGCGACGCCGGTGACGACCTGGCCCGCACCCGCCGCTGGTTCACCTCGTTCGGCTCCTGCGACGTCGCGCAGGCCTGGGCCGACCTCCGCGAGCTGGGGCTGGTCGCATGAGCGGCGACCCGACCGGCTTCGGGCTCGACCACCTGCCCTACGGCGTCTTCTCGGTCGCCGGCGACGCGCGCCGGGTCGGCGTCCGCTTCGGCGACACCGTGGTCGACCTCGCCACCACCGGGCGCCCCGAGCTCGCGCAGCCCTCGCTCAACCCGCTGATGGCGCTGGGCGCCGAGGTCTGGGCGCGAGACCCGCGCGCAGGCCCGGTCGCTGGTCGAGAGCGGCGGCGCGCCGTCGTACCCGCTCGACGAGGTGGAGCTGCACCTGCCGTTCGAGGTCGCCGACTACGTCGACTTCTACGCCTCGCTCGAGCACGCCACCAACGTCGGCCGGATGTTCCGGCCCGACCAGGAGCCGCTGCTGCCCAACTGGCGGCACCTGCCGGTCGGCTACCACGGCCGCGCCGGCACGGTCGTGCCGAGCGGCACGCCGATCGTGCGGCCGCGCGGGCAGCGCAAGGCCCCGACGGAGGAGCAGCCGACGTACGGCCCGAGCCGGAGGCTCGACATCGAGGCCGAGCTCGGCTTCGTGGTCGGCGCCCCGTCGCGGCTCGGCGACCCGGTGCCGGCCGCGGCGCTGGCCGAGCACGTCTTCGGGGTGGTCGGGCTCAACGACTGGTCGGCGCGCGACATCCAGGCGTGGGAGTACGTGCCGCTCGGGCCCGTTCCTCGGCAAGTCCTTCGCGACCTCGATCTCCCACTGGGTCACCCCGCTCGCGGCGCTCGACGCGGCCTGGGTCGACCTGCCCGGGCAGGACCCGCGCGCCGCTCGACTACCTCGACCCCGACGGCGCGCGCGGTCTCGACCTCGCGGTGGAGGTCGAGCTCGACGGCGTCGTGGTCAGCCGGCCGCCGTACGCCTCGATGTACTGGGGTCCGAGCCAGATGCTGGCCCACCTGACCGCCAACGGCGCCTCGCTGCGCACCGGCGACCTCTTCGCCTCGGGCACGATCAGCGGCGCCGAGCCCGACCAGCGCGGCTCGTTGCTCGAGCTGAGCTGGGGCGGCCAGGAGCCGTTCGGCGGCGAGCTGCTCGACCGCGCCGCACCTTCCTCGAGGACGGCGACGAGGTGGTGCTGCGCTACTCCGCGCCCGGCACCGACGGTGGGCGGATCACGCTCGGCGAGGTGTCCGGGCGGATCGAGCCCGCGCGAGGCTGACCCTCGGCGCGCGCCGGACGTGCCCTAGATTTCCGCCATGGGTCTGCTCACACCACTCGCCGTCCGGATCGGCGCGCTCTCCTGGATGCCGAAGCTGCTGCCGCAGGTCGTGTGGACCGACAAGCACCTCCAGCGGCTGACGCGCGGCCGGGTCACCCTGCTCGACATCGCCGGGCTGCCCAACCTGCTGCTCACCGTGCCGGGCCGCAAGAGCGGCGTCCCCCGCATCGACCCCGCTGCTGTGCGTGCCGCACGACGGTGGCTGGCTGATCGCGGGCTCCTACTTCGGCGCCTCGGCGTGCCCCTGTGGGTCGCGAACCTGCGCGCCACCGACCGGGCCCGGATCCGCTTCCGCCGCGAGGAGGTCGAGGTGACCCGGCGCGAGGTCGAGGGCGAGGAGCGCGCGCGCCTGTGGCAGGTCATGCTCGCCACCTGGCCCAACTTCGCCCGCTACGAGCAGCGCACCACCCGCATGATCCCGGTCTTCTACCTCGAGCGGGCCCCGGCGTAGCGCCGGCGGTCCCGGCCGCCGCTACGGGACCATCCAGCCGAGGACCGGGGTGGCCTGGAGGCCGACGAGCACGCACATCCGCGACGAGCAGCAGCAGGCTCCAGCCGATCACCTTGCGGAAGATGTCGCCCTCGCGGCCGGCCATGCCGACCGCGGCGGCGGCGATGGCGAGGTTCTGGGGGCTCACCATCTTGCCGAGCACGCCACCGGACTGTTGGCCGACGCCATCAGCACGCGGGTCCAGCCCGGCCTGGGTGGCGGTCTGCACCTGGAGCGCACCGAAGAGCGCGTTGGCGGAGGTGTCGGAGCCGGTGACCGCCACCCCGATCCAGCCGAGGATCGGCGACAGGATCGGCGAAGCTCGCGCCCGCGCCGGCCAGCCACGCACCGAGGGAGACGGTCTGCCCCGACAGGTTCATCACGTAGGCGAGGGCCAGGACCGCCATCACGGTGATGATCGCGGACCTCAGCTCGACGTAGGTTTCGACGTAGGTCCGGGCCATCTGGACGGTGAGATCCGAGGATCACGGCCGTGATCAGGCCGGCCAGGATCATCAGCGTGCCCGGCCGCGGGCAGCCAGTTGAAGGTGTAGTCGGTGCTGGACAGCGGGTTGCCGCGGTGTCGAGCACGTCCAGGCCCGGCCACGCGATCACCGTCGTCCACGGCGCCTGGGCGAGGAGCTCCTTGACCGCGGTGATGTTGACGACCGAGAAGATCGCGATGATCACGACGTACGGCGCGTAGGCGCGCACCACGTCGGCGGTGCTGTCGTGCGTGCGGGTCACGGCGGTCGACGGCGAGCCGCACCCGGCCCGCCCCCGGTCCGCACGCTCGTCGCACCGGGCACGCCCGGTCGCACCGACCGCGTCGCCGCGCCCGGTCGAGGCGGCTCGTCGCGCGGGTCGGCGGTGCAGCGCCTCGGCCGGCGTCCAGACCCGCAGCAGCGCGACGACGGCCAGGGCCGAGACCAGCGCGGCGACGATGTCGGCCAGCGGCACCGAGATGTAGTTGGCGGCGACGAACTGCGCCAGGCCGAAGGCGAGCACCGCTCAGCAGCGCCGGCAGCCAGGTCTGGCGCACCCCACGGCGTCCGTCGACGACGAAGACCAGGATCAGCGGGACGATGATCGCGCAGGATCGGGGTCTGCCGCCCGACCATCGCGCCCAGGGTCGCCGACGTCGAGACGCGGGTCGTCGGACACCCCGGAGGTCACGGTGGACAGGGTGACGATCGGGGTGGCGAGCGCACCGAAGGCGACGGGCGCGGTGTTGGCGATCAGGGCGACGGCGGCCGCCTTGAGCGGGTCGAAGCCGAGGGCCATCAACATCACGACGGTGATCGCGACCGGCGTGCCGAAGCCGGCCAGCGCCTCGAGGAGCGCGCCGAAGCAGAAGGCGATGATGATCGCCTGGATCCGCTGGTCGGGGCTGACCTTCTCGAAGGATCGGCGCAGCACGTCGAAGTGGCCGGTCGAGACGGTGAGGTTGTAGACCCAGATCGCGTTGATCACGATCCACAGGATCGGGAAGAAGCCGAAGGCGGCGCCCTCGGTGCTCGGCCAGCAGGGCCTGGCCCAGCGGCATGCCGAAGAGCAGCACCGCCACGACCAGGGCCACCCCCAGCGAGACGAGCCCGGCCAGCCAGGCCCGCATCCGCAGGCCCCCGAGCAGGACGAAGAGCGTGACCAGCGGGATGGCCCCGCAGAGGGCGCTCAGGGCGAGAGACCCTGCGACAGGGTCGAGAACTTGCTGGAACATGGGTACCCCCGAGACGGAGCAGTTCTGGTGACGTCTGACACGTACGACCGTGTGGGTACCCAGAAATGCCGGAAGCCCCTCACCGTGACGGTGCGGGGCTTCGGTGGCAGGTGCTGGATTCGAACCAGCGTAGGCTGTGCCGGCTGATTTACAGTCAGCTCCCTTTGGCCGCTCGGGCAACCTGCCGGGGTGTCGGGGCCCGGCACTTGGCCGGTCGACGACGAGGCGAAACAATAGCGCAGCACTCCGTACCCCACGAAAACAGGAACAGGTGACTGATGGCCGACTCGTCGTTCGACATCGTGAGCAAGATCGATCGCCAGGAGGTCGACAACGCTCTCGGGCAGACCGCGCGCGAGATCGCGACCCGCTTCGACTTCAAGGGGACCGGGGCCACGATCGCCTGGCAGGGCGACGAGGCGATCGAGATCACCGCCTCGGCCGACGACCGCGCCACCGCCGTCCTCGACGTCTTCCAGCAGAAGCTGGTCAAGCGCAACCAGAGCCTGAAGATCCTCGACGCCTCCGACCCGCGACCCTCGGGCCAGCAGTCGAAGATCGGGATCGCCCTGAAGGAGGGCATCAGCTCGGAGGACGCCAAGAAGATCAGCAAGCTGATCCGCGACGAGGGCCCCAAGGGCGTGAAGGCCCAGATCCAGGGCGACGAGCTGCGGGTCTCCTCCAAGAAGCGCGACGACCTCCAGGCCGTGCAGGCGCTGGTCAAGGGCCAGGACTACGAGTTCGCGGTGCAGTTCACCAACTACCGCTGAGCAGGCACGTGCTCGGCCCCGTGTCGATCAGGGTGGGTTCTCAGCCACCAGGCGACTGAGAACGCTCGCTGATCGGGCTCCTGCCCAGCAGGCCCACCGCCGCGCGCACGGTGCGGTGCTCCCAGGCGCGGGCCAGCGTGGTGTCGCCGCGGGTGAGCCTCGTGAACTGCCGCCAGCCGAGCCGGGTGCCGCCGAGCAGGCGGTGGAAGACCGCCGGGTGCCGCTCGAAGGCGCGCAGGCACTGCTCCCCCGCCGCCATCTCGGGCGCCAGGTCGACCGCCACGCCCGCCGCGTACGACGCCTGCAGTGCGCCGTCCGGGCGGCCGAGGTGAGCGGCGGCGGTCCGGCCGGCGAGCTCACCGGAGCGCACCGCGAACGAGATGCCCTCCCGGGTCCACGGCTCCAGCAGGCCGGCGGCGTCGCCGGCCAGCAGCACCCGACCCGCGCCGAGCGGTGAGGTGGGGGCGCGGCAGCGGGTGAGGTGGCCCGACTCGTGGAGCACGCGCAGGCCGGTGAGGCCCTGGCGGCGCAGCAGGTCGACGAGGTAGGCGCGGGTCGCATCGGGCCGGCCGCGGGCGGCGATCACCCCGACCGTGAGCGAGTCGCCCTTGGGGAAGACCCAGCCGTAGGAGCCGGGCAGCGGCCCCCAGTCGAGGTGGATCCGGTCGGCCCAGCGCGGGCCGAGGGCGCCGACGGCGAGCTCGACCTCCAGGCCGAGGTCGACCCGCGCCGGGACCACGCCGACGCTGCGCGCGAGCCGGCTCGACGTCCCGTCGGCGCCGATCACCACACCGGCACGCAACGGTCCCGCCGCCGTGGCGAGCTCCACCGAGCCCTCGCCCGCGGTCCACCCGGTCACCGTGCAACCGGTGCGCAGCTCGACCCCGGCCGCGACCGCCGCGCCCGCGAGCCAGTCGTCGAGCTCGGAGCGAGCGGCGGTGAGCACGAGCGGCTCGGACGACGTCCGCTCGAGCGGGCTCGCGCCGCGCAGCGTGAACGACGCCCGGTGCACGGTCGCCCGGGCCGGCGGCTCCCCCGGCAGGTGCGCCAGCGTCGGCCCGATCAGACCGCCGCCGCAGGTCTTGTAGCGGGGGAAGTCGGCCCGGTCGAGCAGCACCACCCGCGCCCCGGCCGCAGCGGCCGCGCGGGCGGCCGAGGAGCCGGCGGGTCCGGCCCCGACCACCGCGACGTCGTACTCCTCCGCGGCGGCCACGCCGCACAATGTAGCGGCGCCGCCTCGCTAGGGTGCGCCTCATGGTCACCGCGCGGCCCTCCGCGAGCATCACGATCGACGCCCCCCTCGAGCTGGTCTGGGCGGTGATGCTCGACACCGCGTCGTACGCCGAGTGGAACCCGTTCGTCGAGCGCGCCGAGACCGCCTCCCCGCCGGCGGTGGGCAACCCGATCGTGCTCCACGTGCGGTGGGCCGACGGGAGGACCACGCGCTCTCCGGAGCGGATCACCGCGCTCGAGCCGCCCGCCACCACCGACGGGATGTGCCGCGCGTCGCTGTCCTACGTCTTCGAGGGCTGGCCGGCGCGGCTCGGCCTGGTCCGCGGCGTGCGTCACCAACGGGTCAGCCAGCGAGCCGGTGAGCCCGACGTCGTACGAGACGGTGGAGGAGTTCTCCGGACCGCTGGTGCCGCTGGCCGGTCCCGACCGGGTGGCCGATGGCTTCCGTCGGCACGCCGAGGGTCTTCGACGGCGCGCGGAGCGCTGCCACCGCGCCTGAACCGGCTCGCTCCGGCCACCCGTCGGACCCGGTCGTGGGCGACATCACACCAGCAGTCGCGATCCACCACGGGAGACGGGTCGAACCGTCCTGGCGCGGACTATCGTGGAGGGCCTGCGAACAGGGTGACGTCAAAAACTGAAACAGTGTTCCTGTTTTGGCCACGTTCGCCCGTACGATCGTAGACAGCACCAGCCATTCAGCGCGCAGCACCAGGCAGAACCCAGAGGATGTGGACACGTGTCCAAGCAGGTCAAGCAGCTCGACCGGGTGATCATCCGGTTCGCGGGCGACTCCGGCGACGGGATGCAGCTCACCGGTGACCGGTTCACGCAGGAGTCGGCCGTCTTCGGCAACGACCTGGTGACGCTGCCGAACTTCCCGGCCGAGATCCGCGCCCCTCAGGGCACGCTGCCGGGGGTGTCGTCGTTCCAGGTGCACTTCGCCGACCACGACATCCTCACCGCCGGCGACGCCCCCGACGTGCTGGTCGCGATGAACCCGGCGGCGTTGCGCGCCAACCTGGGCGACCTGCCGCCGACCGCGACGATCATCGTCGACACCCACGACTTCACGGCCCGCAACCTGGCGAAGGCCGGCTACGCCGACGACCCGCTGGCCGACCTGGACGCCGGCCCGCTGGCGCAGTTCTCGGTGCACCCGCTCGACCTCACCGGCATGACGGTCGCGGCGGTCAAGGAGTTCGGCCTCTCCCGCAAGGACGCCGCCCGGGCGAAGAACATGTTCGCGCTCGGGCCTGCTGTCGTGGATGTACGGCCGGCCGACCGACTCGACGGTCGCGTTCCTCACGAAGCGGTTCGCGAAGGTCGCCGACATCCGCGACGCCAACATCACGGCGTTCAAGTCGGGCTGGAACTTCGGTGAGACCACCGAGACGTTCGTGGTCTCCTACGAGATCAAGCCCGCGCCGATGGCGGCCGGCACCTACCGCAACATCACCGGCAACCTCGCCCTGTCCTACGGCCTGATCGCCGGCGGCGTGCAGTCCGGGCTGCCGGTGTTCCTCGGGTCCTACCCGATCACGCCGGCCTCCGACATCCTCCACGAGCTGAGCAAGCACAAGGCCTTCGGCGTCACCACGCTGCAGGCCGAGGACGAGATCGCCGGCATCGGTGCCGCGATCGGCGCCGCCTTCGCCGGGTCGCTGGGGGTCACCACCACGTCCGGCCCCGGGATCGCGCTGAAGTCCGAGGCGATCGGTCTGGCGGTGATGACCGAGCTGCCGCTGCTGGTGATCGACGTCCAGCGCGGCGGACCCTCGACCGGGCTGCCCACCAAGACCGAGCAGGCCGACCTGATGCAGGCGATGTTCGGCCGCAACGGCGAGGCCCCGGTGCCGATCGTGGCGCCGCAGTCGCCCGGTGACTGCTTCGACGCCGCGGTCGAGGCCGCCCGGATCGCGATCACCTACCGCACCCCGGTGCTGCTGCTCTCCGACGGCTACCTCGCCAACGGCTCCGAGCCCTGGCGGGTGCCCGACCTCGCCGACCTGCCGGTGATCGACCCGGCCTTCGCCACCGAGACCAACCACGAGGTCCTCGGCAAGCCCGGCAAGGACGGCGAGCCCGGCGAGCCCACCCAGGAGTTCTGGCCCTACCTGCGCGACGAGCAGACCCTCGCCCGTCCGTGGGCGATCCCCGGCACCCCCGGTCTCGAGCACCGCATCGGCGGCCTGGAGAAGGGCGAGGGCCACGGCAACATCTCCTACGACCCCGCCAACCACGACTTCATGGTCCGCACCCGCCAGGCCAAGGTCGACCGGATCGCCGACTCGCTGCCCGCCGTTGGAGGTCGACGACCCGAGCGGGCAAGGCGAAGGTCCTCGTCATCGGCTGGGGCTCGACGTACGGCCCGATCGGCGCCGGCTGCCGCCGCGTCCGCAAGGCCGGCTACGACGTCGCGCAGGTGCACCTGCGCCACCTCAACCCGTTCCCGAAGGACCTCGGCGAGATCCTGGGGCGCTACGACAAGGTGCTGGTGCCCGGAGATGAACCTCGGCCAGCTCTCCACGCTGCTGCGCGCGAAGTACCTCGTCGACGCCGTCGGCTACAACTACGTCCGCGGTCTGCCGCTCAAGGCAGCCGAGCTCGCCGAGGCCATCGGCGGTCTCGTCGCCGAGGCCGAGGGCATCGAGGTCGACCTGACCCCCGCACCCATCAGCCAGGAGGTGGGCACATGACCACCACGCACAGCCAGACCAGCGACCTCCCCCTGCCCGGGCTCCGCTCCGGCGTGGAGGGCGTGCCGCTCAACGACGAGGCGCAGACCGCCAAGGAGTACACCTCCGACCAGGAGGTCCGCTGGTGCCCCGGGTGCGGTGACTACGCCGTCCTCAAGGCCGTGCAGGGCTTCCTGCCCCAGCTCGGGCTGCGCCGCGAGAACATCGTGTTCATCTCCGGCATCGGCTGCTCGTCGCGGTTCCCCTACTACCTCGACACCTACGGGATGCACTCGATCCACGGCCGCGCGCCGTCGATCGCCACCGGCATCGCCACCGCGCGCGAGGACCTCTCGGTGTGGGTCGTCACCGGCGACGGCGACGCGCTCTCCATCGGCGGCAACCACCTCATCCACGCCCTGCGCCGCAACGTCAACATGACGATCCTGCTGTTCAACAACCGGATCTACGGGCTCACCAAGGGCCAGTACTCCCCCACCAGCGAGGCCGGCAAGATCACCAAGTCGACCCCGATGGGCTCCCTCGACCACCCGTTCAACCCGGTCTCGCTCGCGCTGGGCGCCGAGGCGTCGTTCGTGGCGCGCACCATCGACTCCGACCGCAAGCACCTCACCTCGGTGCTCTCCGCGGCCGCCGCCCACCGCGGCACCTAGCCTGGTCGAGATCTACCAGAACTGCCCGATCTTCAACGACGGCGCGTTCGACGCCATCAAGAATCCCGACACCAAGGCCGACGCGCTGATCCCGCTCGTCCACGGCGAGCCCGTCCGGTTCGGCACCCTCGACGCCGAGGGCAACGGCACCAAGGGCCTGGTCCGCGACACCGAGACCGGCGGCGTGAAGGGCGTCCAGGTCGCCGACGTCGGCGTCGACGCGCTGATCGTGCACGACGCCCACAACCCCGACCCGTCGACCGCGTTCGCGATCTCGCGGCTCACCGACTCCGGCTACCTCAACCAGTCGCCGATCGGGATCTTCCGCCAGGTCGAGCGGCCGACGTACGACGACCAGGCGCGCGCGCAGATCACCGCGGCCCAGGACGCCGCCCCCGGCGACCCGGCCGACCGTCTCGACGCCCTGATCAACGCGGGCGACACCTGGACCGTCGTCTAGGTCGAGCCTCGGCCGCTGCGTCCGAGCCCCGCGCAACGCACGACGGCCCCCACCCGAGCCGGGTGGGGGCCGTCGTGCTGCTCAGCGCGGTGGACGCTCAGGCGTAGTACAGGCGGATGCCGTGGGAGAACGACGTCTTGTACTTCTTGTCGCTGGCGACCTTGACCTTGTAGTAGCCGACCCGGCCGATGTTCTTGAACGCGTAGTGCCCGGTCCTGCTGGTCCGGTTGGTCCGGAACGGGCGGTACTTGCCCCGCTCGGAGTTCGACCGCACCAGGATGACCTTCTTCTTCGTCGCGTCCTGCACCTTGCCGACGAACTTCCCGGCCCTGCGGCTCGTCCCCTTGAACTTGATCGTGATCGTGCGGGCCGGCTTGGCCCTTTCGGCGGCAGCAGACGGCGCAGCCGAGGTGGTGGCCGAGGCCGTGATCGTGCGGGCGTGCGGCTCGGCGGCGGTGGCCGTCGAGGTGGTGAACGGCACGAGGCCGATCAGGCCGGCCACGAGGACGGCGGCGAGCAGACGGTGCATGCGCATGTGGGGGTTCCTTCTCCGAGGTGTGTGGATCGAGTCCTGCCTACCGTGCCCCCCGGGGTCGTGCCGCAAACCCGGTCCGCCCCTCGGGTTGGCGCGAGCCTTCTCCGGTCGTACGCTGCTCGGGTGAGAGATCCCCGAGGCGGGCTGCTCCTCGGGGCCTCGGCGTACCTGATGTGGGGCGCGTTCCCGCTCTACTGGCCGCTGCTCGAGCCCGGCGGCGCCGTCGAGCTGCTCTCGCACCGCGTCCTGTGGTCGATGCTCACCATGGGTGTCCTGGTGCTCGTGCTCGGCCGCTGGCGGCAGCTGCGGGCCCTGTGGGCCGACCGACGGGTGCGCTGGCTGCTGGTGGTGGCCGCGGTGACGATCACCAGCAACTGGGTCACCTACATCTACGGCGTCACCAACGGTCGCGTCGTGGAGACCTCGCTCGGCTACTTCATCAACCCGCTGGTGACGGTGATGATGGCGGTGGTCCTGCTCAGGAACGGCTGCGCCCGGTGCAGTGGGTGGCGCTCGGCGATCGGCTTCCTGGCGGTGGCCGTGCTCGCCTGGGACTACGGCCGACCGCCGTGGATCGCGCTGGTGCTCGCCTTCTCGTTCGGCACCTACGGGCTGGCGAAGAAGACCGCCAACGTGGGCGCCGTCGAGAGCCTCGCGTTCGAGACGGCGGTGATCGCGCCGTTCGCGGCGGTGTACGTCGTCTGGCTGACCCTCACCGGCGCCGCGCAGTTCGGCACCAACGGCGTCGGCCACGCGCTGCTCTACACGACCACCGGCGTCGCCACCGCGATCCCGCTGATCTGCTTCGGTGCCGCCGCCACCCGGGTCTCGATGGTCTCGCTGGGGCTGCTGCAGTACCTCGCGCCGATCCTGCAGTTCGGCATCGGCGTCCTGGTGCTCGGCGAGGACATGCCGCCCGGGCGCTGGGTGGGCTTCGCCTGGTCTGGATCGCCCTCACGGTCTTCACCGTCGAGGCCCTCGACCACCGCCGCCGCCAGCTCGCCCTCGTCGCCACCACCACCCCCGCCGCCTGAGCGAGCAGCAGCGCGCGAGGAACGAGCGCGCTGCGTGGGCGAGCGAAGGTCGAGCAAGCCGCGCGACCGAGCCTGCGAGGTCGCGACGGGCGCGTCGAGACCCGGTGATCTCAACAAACCCTCCCGCCCGAGGGTGGTTTCGTGGCTCGTCGCTGGCGCTCCTCGCACCTCAACCACCGGACGCCCGACCCGGTGATCGAGGTGCGAGCGAAGCGAGCCACGAAGCCCGGCGATGCCAGCTCGCGCCGCACGCGTGCATCTCAGCCACCGACTGACCACGATCCACGGCCGTTTGCACGTGGTGGCTTCGGGCTGTCGCTTGCGCTCCTCGCACCTCAACCACCGGACGCCCAACCCCCGGTGATCGAGGTGCGAGCGAAGCGAGCCACGAAGCCCCGGCGATGCTCAGCTCGCGTGCCGCACGGACAGCCGTGGATCTCAGCCACCGACTGACCACGATCCACGGCCGTTTGCACGTGGTGGTTTCGTGGCTCGTCGCTGGCGCTCCTCGCACCTCAACCACCGGACGCCCGACCCCCGGTGGTTGAGGTGCGAGCGAAGCGAGCCACGAAACCCCGCCCCGGTGGCCGACCGTCGGTGGTCGAGGTGCGAGGGCCGTCAGGCCCGAGCCACGAAACCCGTCAGCGGTGGGGTCAGGTGGAGCGGATGGCGACGCCGTCGGCGAAGGCCTCGAGGGCGGTGCGGACCGGGCCCTCGTCGAGCACGGAGAGCAGGGCCTTGGCCTCCGCGGCGCGGGCGACGACGTAGGAGCGGGCCTCGTCGAGGGCGGGGTGCGCGCGCAGCAGCGTCAGCGCCTCGGCGTGCCGGTCGTCGTCGGTGAGGTCACCGGCGAGCAGCTCGAGCAGCCGCGCGTCAGCGGGGTCGGTGGAGGCCTGGGCCATCAGCACCGGCAGCGTCGGCACGCCCTCGCGCAGGTCGGTGCCGGGGGTCTTGCCCGACTCCTCGGAGTCGGAGGCGATGTCGAGGATGTCGTCGGAGAGCTGGAACGCCGACCCGACGATCTCGCCGTACGCCGTGAGCGCGTCCTCGACCTCGCGCGGCGCGCCGCCGAAGATCGCGCCGTAGCGGGCGGAGGTGGCGATCAGCGACCCGGTCTTGCCGGCCACGACGTCGAGGTAGTGCTGGAGCGGGTCCTCGTCGGGCCCGGGGGTCACGGTCTCGAGGATCTGGCCCTCGACGAGGCGTCCGAAGGTCTCGGCCTGGATGCGGACGGCGTCGGCACCGAGCCGGGCGGTGAGCTCGGAGGACCGGGCGAACAGGAAGTCACCGGTGAGGATGGCGACGTGGTTGTCCCACCGGGCGTTGGCGGAGTCGGCGCCCCGGCGCAGGTCGGCCTCGTCCATCACGTCGTCGTGGTAGAGCGAGCCCACGTGCGTGATCTCGACGACGCACGCCGCGGTGATCAGCTCGTCGTTGTCCGGTCGACCACCCGCCTCGGCGGCGAGGAGCACGAGCAGCGGACGGATCCGCTTGCCGCCCGCGGCCAGCAGGTGCCGTGCCGCCTCGGTGACGTACGGCGCCCGGCTGACCGTGTGCGCGAACAGCGCCTCCTCGACGACCGCCATCCGCTCGCGCAGCCGCCCGGCCAGCGCCTCGTCGGTGACGGGCAGCGCCAGCTCGGCGGGGCGGCCCGCCGTGGGTGCAGGACCGGGTGTCACCTGATGAAGTCTCCCGCACGGGCGGCGAGGTCCAGCACGGGGCCGGGCACCACGCCGAGCACGAGGGTGGCGAGCGTGCAGACCGCGATCGTGGCCGTGGTGAGCCACGACGCGCTCTGGACGGCGGCGCCGTCGCCCTCGGAGAAGAACATCACCAGGATCAGCCGCACGTAGAAGAAGACCGAGATGATGCTCGCGGCGATCGCCACCAGCACCACCGGCCACGCGCCGGCCGACATCGCGACCGCGAAGACCGCCCACTTGCCGATGAACCCGGCGGTCAGCGGGATGCCGGCCATCGACAGCAGCAGGAAGGCGAACGCGCCGGCCACCAGCGGCGAGCGCCGACCGAGCCCGCGCCACCGGTCGAACGTCGTGGCCTCGCCGCCGGAGTCGCGGACCAGGCTGACGATGGCGAACGCGCCGACCATCGCGAAGCCGTACGTCGTGAGGTAGAACAGCACGGCCTGCATCGAGGTGATCTCGCCGACGGCGAGGTCGGTGGCGCTCTGCACGCCGAGCACGCCGGTGAGCAGGAAGCCGGTGTGCGCCACCGAGGAGTAGGCGAGCATCCGCTTCACGTCGCTCTGCACGACCGCGAGCATCGCGCCGACGAGCATCGTGAGGATCGCGATGACCCAGAGCATCGGCTGCCAGCTCGCGCGGTCGGGCCCGAAGCCGACGTAGAACAGCCGCAGGAGCGCGCCGAAGGCGGCGATCTTGGTGCCGGCCGACATGAACGCGGTGACCGCGGTGGGCGCGCCCTGGTAGACGTCGGGCGTCCAGCCCTGGAACGGCACCGCCCCGACCTTGAACAGCAGGCCGACGGCGAGCATGCCCATGCCGATCAGCAGCAGGCTGTCGTTGCCGATGTCGTTGGCGACCGCCTGGTTGATCCGGGTCAGCTCCATCGAGCCGGCGTAGCCGTAGATCAGCGCCGCGCCGTAGAGGAAGAAGCCGGAGGAGAAGGCGCCGAGGAGGAAGTACTTCATCGCCGCCTCCTGGCTCAGCAGCCGGCGCCGACGGGCGAGCCCGCAGAGCAGGTAGAGCGGCAGCGACAGCACCTCGAGCGCCACGAACATCGTGAGCAGGTCGCCGGACGCGGGGAACAGCATCATGCCGAGCACCGCGAACATCAGCAGCGGGTAGACCTCGGTGTGGTCGAGCCCGCGCGTGGAGGCCTGGCGCTCGGCCTCGGTGCCGGGCAGCGCCGCGGCCTGGCCGGCGAACGCGGAGACGCCGGCCTCGATCTTGCGCTCGGCGAAGAGCGCGACGCCACCGAGGGCGAAGAGCAGGATCAGGCCCCACAGGTAGACGGTCGGACCGTCGATGACCAGGGTGCCGCTGGCACCCACCAGGCCGCGCCCGGCGCCGTCGGCGCGCGGGGTGAGCCCACCGGCGATCAGCGCGGTGCCGACCAGGGCGGCGGTGAGACCGGCCGCGGCCAGTCCTACCTGGACGTGGTGGCGCCGCTCACGGGGCAGGAACGCCTCGATGACGACGCCGACGCAGCCGACGCCGAAGATCAGGATCATCGGCCACAGCTCGGCGTACTCGAGGACAGGCTTGACGAACTCCATGGCTCAGTGACCCTCGCCTTCCGCGGTCTCGGAGTGCTCGACGGACCCGGGCGGCACCACCGGCGCCTCGTCGGTGACCCCGACCTGCTGCATCAGGGAGTCGACGGTCGGGTTGCTGACGTCGAGCAGTGGTGCGGGGTAGAAGCCGAACAGCACGAGCGCGGCCACCAGGGGCGCCACCGCGGCGACCTCGCGGACCGACAGGTCGCGCGTGGCGGCACCGGCCTCGGCGCCCTCGACGGCCGACCGGCTCGGGCATCTCGGCACCGGTCTCCTCGGGCAACGTCGGCCCGGTGAAGATCCGCTGGTACATCCACAGCACGTAGATGGCGGCCAGCACGATGCCGGTGACCGCCACGGCGCCCACCGCGGGGTGGTAGGCGAACGCGGCGAGGATGACGAGGAACTCCGAGACGAACGTGCTCAGGCCGGGCAGGCCGAGCGTGGCCAGACCGGCGATGAGGAAGAGCCCTGCCAGCACGGGCGTGACCTTCTCCATCGCGCCCATCTGGCTGATCAGCGAGGTGCCCCGGCGGCGGATGAGGTAGCCGGCGAGCAGGAACAGCGCGGCGGTGCCGAGGCCGTGGTTGACCATGTAGAGGATCGCGCCGGACTGACCCTGGCTGCTGAACGCCCAGATGCCCAGCACGATGAAGCCGAAGTGGCTCAGCGAGGTGAGGCCGATCAGCCGCAGGACGTCGTCCTGGCCGATCGCGATCAGCGCGCCGTAGACGATCGAGATCAGCGCGAGCGTGATCACGACCGGGGTGGCCCACTGCGAGGCCTCGGGGAAGATGCCGAGGCAGAAGCGCAGCATGCCGAAGGTGCCGATCTTGTCGAGCACGCAGACCAGCAGCACGCTGACGCCGGGCGTGGCCTTCTCGGTGGTGTCGGCCAGCCAGGTGTGCACCGGGAACAGCGGCGCCTTGATCGCGAAGGCGATGAAGAAGCCGGCGAACAGCCAGCGCTCCGCGGTGGTGCCGATGTCCAGCCGGCTCAGGTCGGAGAGCAGGTAGGACGGCGTGCCCTGCTGGGCGGAGACGACGTAGAGGCCGATCACCGACGCCAGCAGCACGAGCCCGCCGCCGAGCTGGAAGAGCAGGAACTTCATCGCGGCGGCGCTGCGGCCCTCGCGACCGAAGCCGCCGATCAGGAAGTACGCCGGGATCAGCGTGGCCTCGAAGACGACGTAGAAGAAGAACACGTCGGTGGCAGCGAAGACGGCCAGCGACAGCGCCTCGAGCGCCAGGGTCCACGCGACGAAGCTGCGGGGGTTGCTGTCGCCGTCGTACCAGCCGGCGGCGATGACGATCGGGACGAGCAGCGCGGTGAGCAGGATCATCAGCAGCCCGAGGCCGTCGACGCCGAGGGCGTAGCTGACGCCGAACGCGGAGATCCACTCGTGCTGCTCGGTGAGCTGCATGCCGGCGCCGACGTCGTAGCCGACGGCGATCACGGCACCGATGGCCAGGGTGACCAGCGAGACGCCGAGGCCGATCTGCTTGCTGAGCGCGGCCGGCAGGAACGGGACGACGAGCGCGCCGAGGAGCGGCAGGACGATCAGCAGGGTGAGGACGGGGAAGTCGTTCATCCGAGGTTCACCGCCAGGAGTGCGAGGACGACGAGCAGCACGCCGCCGAGGATGGACAGGGCGTAGGAGCGCACGAAGCCGTTCTGCAGGCGTCGTACCTGTCCCCCGACGGCGGCGATGCCCGCCGCCGTGCCGGTGAAGAAGCCGTCAGCACCGTGCCGGTCGACCGAGAGCAGGCCGGAGACCAGCCGTCGTCCGGGCTCGACCACCACGCCCTCGTTGAACGCGTCGCCGTAGAGGTCGGCGCGCGCGGCGCGGGTGACGAAGGAGACGTCCTGAGGGGCCGTGCGCGGCACGTCGCGCTTGCCGACCAGGAACCAGGCGGTCGCGACCCCGACCGCCACGACGGCGACGGTGAGCAGGGTGATCACGATGACCGGCACCGGCGGCTCGTGGTGCTCGACCTCGCCGACGACCGGCGCGAGCCAGGTGACGATCCAGTCGCCGAGCAGCAGCAGGCCGCCGAGCACCGACAGCGCCGCGAGCACGATCAGCGGGAAGGTCATCACCTTCGGCGACTCGTGCGGGTGGACGTCCTTCTCCCAGCGCTTCTCGGTGAAGAACGTCATCAGCATCAGCCGCGTCATGTAGAAGCCGGTGACGCCCGCGCCGACGAGCGCGCAGACGCCGACGACCGGGTTCTCGATCAGCGCGACCTCGATGATCTTGTCCTTGGACCAGAAGCCCGCGAACCCGGGGAAGCCGATGATCGCGAGGTAGCCCATCGCGAAGGTCACGAACGTGACCGGCATGACCTTCTGCAGGGCGCCGTAGTGGCGCATGTTCACGTCGTCGTCCATGCCGTGCATGACCGAGCCGGCGCCGAGGAACATGTTGGCCTTGAAGAAGCCGTGGGTGAGCAGGTGGAAGATCGCGAACGCGTAGCCGCCGACACCGAGCCCGGCGCCGAGCATCATGTAGCCGATCTGGCTCATCGTGGAACCGGCCAGGACCTTCTTGATGTCGTCCTTGGCGCAACCGATGACCGCACCCCACAGCAGCGTGACCGTGGCGACCACGACCACCGCGGTCTGCGCGGCCGGAGCGAGCTCGAAGACGAAGTTGGAGCGGACCACGAGGTAGACGCCCGCGGTGACCATGGTGGCCGCGTGGATCAGGGCCGACACCGGGGTGGGGCCCTCCATCGCGTCGAGCAGCCACGCCTGGAGCGGGACCTGGGCCGACTTCGCGCAGGCCGCGAGGAGCAGCAGCAGGCCGAGGGCGGTGAGCGTGGCCTCGGAGGCCCCGCTCGACGCCTCGCTGATGCCGACGAAGCTGGTGGTGCCGAACGTGACGAACGCCAGCGCGACCGCCAGGGACAGCCCCATGTCGCCGACGCGGTTGATCACGAAGGCCTTCTTGGCCGCGGCGGCCGCGCTGTGCTTGTGCTGCCAGAAGCCGATCAGCAGGTAGGACGCCAGGCCGACGCCCTCCCAGCCGAGGAACAGCGCGAGGTAGTTCTCGGCCAGCACCAGCATCAGCATGGAGGCGACGAAGAGGTTGAGGTAGGCGAAGAACCGGCGGCGCCGCGGGTCGTGCTCCATGTAGCCGATGGAGTAGACGTGGATCAGCGAGCCGACGCCGGTGATCAGCAGCAGGAAGAGCGCGGAGAGCGGGTCGTAGAGCAGCCCCATGTCGATGTCGAGACCGCCGACGCTGATCCAGCGGTAGAGGTGCTGGCCGATCTGCCGCTCGCCCTCGTCGCGCCCGAGCAGGCTCACGAACATCGCGAGGCTGATCAGGAACGAGCCGATCGGCAGCGCGGTGCCGAGCAGGTGTCCCCAGCGGTCCGTACGACGCCCACCGAGCAGCAGGACGACCGCCCCGAGCAGAGGCAGGCCGATCACCAGCCACATCAGGGTGAAGACGCCGTCGGCGGCCTCAGGGGCCACGACAGGGATGTGGCCGCCCTCGGCGGCCACGGTCAGGAGCTGTGCTAGCTGCATCTCTGTCCTAGAACTTCAGCAGGCTGGCGTCGTCGACCGAGGCCGAGCGACGGGTCCGGAAGATGGTCACGATGATCGAGAGCCCGACCACGACCTCGGCTGCGGCCACCACCATCACGAAGAAGGCGGCCACCTGCCCGTCGAGGTTGCCGTGCTGACGGGCGAACGCGACGAAGGCGAGGTTGCAGGCGTTGAGCATCAGCTCGACGCACATGAAGACCACGATCGCGTTGCGCCGGGTGAGCACACCGACGCAGCCGATGGTGAACAGGATCGCCGAGAGGACGACGTACTCGGTCATGCCGGGTCACCTCCGCGGCCCTGCTCGTCCTCGGTGGTGTGGGTGGGGGCGCCCGTCGCGGCCCGAGGTCTCGGGCGTGGACGTGGGGTCGACGCCGAGCTGGCGCTGCACCTCGTCGATGTCGTCGGCCAGGGCCGGTGCGGAGCGGATCGTGCCGCGGGCCGAGAGCACCCGGGAGACCGACGACTCGGCGGCGGTGCCGTCGGGGAGCAGCGCCGGGGTGTCGACCGCGTTGTGCCGGGCGTAGACGCCCGGTGGGGGCAGCGGCCCGAGGTGCGCACCGGTCTCGGCGTAGTCGCGCAGCCGGCGCTGGGCCTGGACCTGCTGGGTCGCCTTCGGCGTGAGCCGCTCGCGGTGGGCGAGCACCATCGCGCCGATGGCGGCGGTGATCAGCAGGGCGCTGGTGATCTCGAAGGCGAAGACGTAGCGCGAGAACAGGATGTTGGCCAGGCCCTGGATGTTGCCGCCGCTGTTGGCCTCCTCGAGGCCGACCGTGGCACCGAGGGCCATCTGGCTGAGCCCGACCACCAGCAGGGTGCCGAGCGCGAGGCCGCCGATGATCGCGGCGACCCGCTGGCCCCGGATGGTCTCGACGACGGAGTCGGAGGCGTCGACGCCGACCAGCATCACGACGAAGAGGAAGAGCATCAGGATCGCGCCGGTGTAGACGATGATCTGCGCCGCGAACAGGAACGGCGCCTCCAGCACGGCGTAGAGGATGGCGAGGCTGATCATCACCACGGCCAGCAGCAGCGCCGCGTGCACGGCCTTGCGGACGAAGAGGATGCCGAGGGCGGCCAGCACCATGACCGGCGCCAGGATCCAGAAGCCGATCACGTCGACGTCCTCCTTGCCCGGGGGCGGCGCCGAGAACTCGCCGCGGTAGTAGGCGCCCTCGTCGTCACCGAGCCGCATCGGGTGCGGCGGCTGCTCCATGCCGGGCAGCAGCGGCGCCAGCAGGTCGGACTTCTCGTAGATCAGGTCGGCGCGGTTGTCGTCGGCCAGCTCGTACTCGTTGGTCATCGTCAGCGCCCGGGTCGGGCACGCCTCGATGCAGAGCCCGCACAGGATGCAGCGCAGGTAGTTGATCTGGTAGACGCGGCCGTAGCGCTCCCCCGGGCTGAACCGGGAGTCGTCGGTGTTCTGGTCGCCCTCGACGTAGATCGCGTCGGCCGGGCAGGCCCAGGCGCACAGCTCGCAGCCGATGCACTTCTCCAGGCCGTCGGGCCAGCGGTTGAGCTGGTGCCGGCCGTGGAAGCGGGGCGCGGTCGGGAGCTTCTCGAACGGGTACTGCTCGGTGACGACCTTCTTGAACATCGTCCGGAAGGTCACCCCGAACCCCGCGACGGGGTCCAGGAACTGCTCCTTGAGCGTCTTGGGCGTCGGATGTGTCAGCCATCGGCCGGTGCCTCCTTGCCTGGCGCGGCGGTGGTGGGGATCGGGGAGTCGAAGGTGAGCGGAGCGGCGGCACCGCGGACCGGGCCGCCGGCCGGCAGCGCCGGCACCGGGAAGCCGCCGCTGCGCGGCTCGGCGGGGGTCGGGGTCGGCTCCTCGACGGTCTCCGCGCCGAAGAAGAAGAGCGCGAGGAAGACCACGATCAGCACGCCGATCCCGATCAGCAGGTACTGCCGGTCGACGCCGCCGTCGAGCGAGACCGCCCGGATGGTGGCGACCGCGACGATCCAGACCAGCGAGGCCGGGATCAGGACCTTCCAGCCGAACGCCATGAACTGGTCGTAGCGCAGCCGGGGCAGCGAGCCGCGCAGCCAGATGAACAGGAAGACGAAGAACAGGACCTTGCCGAAGAACCACAGCACCGGCCAGTAGCCCTCGTTGAAGCCGGGGTAGAGGCGGTCGATCCAGAACGGCGCGCGCCAGCCGCCGAGGAACAGCGTCGTGGCGAGCGCGGAGACGGTGGCCATGTTGATGTACTCGGCGAGGAAGAACATCGCGAACTTGATCGAGGAGTACTCGGTGTGGAACCCACCGACCAGCTCGCCCTCGGCCTCGGGGAGGTCGAACGGCGCCCGGTTGGTCTCGCCGACCATCGAGATCATGTAGATCACGAACGACGGCAGCAGGATCAGCCCGAACCACAGGTCGGTCTGGGCGTCGACGATCGCGGAGGTCGACATGGAGCCGGCGTAGAGGAAGACCGCGACCAGCGCGAGCCCCATCGAGACCTCGTAGGAGATCATCTGGGCGCTGGAGCGGAGCCCGCCGAGCAGCGAGTACGTCGAGCCGCTGGACCAGCCGCCGAGCACGATGCCGTAGATGCCGATCGAGGCGATCGCCATCACGAACAGCACGGCCACCGGCATGTCGGTGAGCTGCAGCGGCGTGGTGCGGTCGGTGAACGGCAGCCCCACCTCGGGGCCGAACGGGATCACCGCGAAGGTCACGAACGCCGGCACCGCGGCGATGATCGGGGCCAGCACGAAGACCAGCTTGTCGGCGGCCTTGGGGATCAGGTCTTCCTTGAACATCAGCTTGGCGCCGTCGGCCAGCGACTGGAGCAGCCCGAACGGCCCGTTGACGTTGGGACCGATCCGGTGCTGCATCCGGGCCACGACCCGGCGCTCCCACCAGATGTTGAACAGGGTCAGCAGCACCAGGACGAGGAAGATCAGCACCGTCTTGATCAGGATCAGCCACCAGGGGTCCTTGCCGAAGGCACTGAGGTCCTCACCGGCCATCGGCACCAGGCCAGGCAGTGCCGGACGGCCTGCAGGGCCGGAGGGCCGCGACGGACATGCTCGTGATCACGCGTCTCCTCCCGTCACCTTGACGCGGGTGCCCGGCGAGGCGACGTCGGCGAGGACGCCGCGACCGGTCGAGCCGACCGGGAGCCAGACGACCCCGTCGACGAGGTCGTCGGCGACCACGGCGGGCAGCGTGACCGAGCCGCGGTCGCCGGTGACGGTGACGGTCGGGCCGACCGCGTCGAAGACCGTGGCCGAGACCCGGGCCGCCGCGGGCCGCGCGGTGGCGGCCAGGTGCTTGTCGCCGTCCTGCATCGAGCCGTGGTCGAGCATCTGCTTCCAGGAGGAGAGCGACGAGGCCCTCGCCCGTCGGCCGGGCGGCCGGAGTGCCGGCGCGGCCGCTGCCGGGCGGAGTCGCTCATCGTCATGCGCTCACCGTCCCACGGGCCCATCTCGACCATCCGGTCGCGCACCTCCTCGACGGTGCGGAAGCCCAGCGGGCTGCCCTGGCCGAGGCTCGCGAGCTCGTCGGCGATGCCGGAGAGGATCCGCAGGTCGGGCAGCGAGCCGGGGTTGCCGAGCACCTGCTCGAAGGGTCGCGGGCGGCCCTCCCAGGTGACGAAGGTGCCGGCCTTGTCGGTGACCGGAGCCACCGGGAAGACGACGTCGGCGGCGCGCGTGACGTCGGTCTCGCGCAGCTCGAGGGCGACCACGAAGCCGCCGCCTCGATCGCGGCCCGGGTGGCGGCGGGGTCGGTGGTGTCGTCGGGGTCGACGCCGCCGACCACGAGCCCGCCGAGCTCGCCGGCGACCAGCGCGGCGACGATCGCGTCGGCGTCGCGGCCGGGGGTCTCGGGCAGCGTGCCGACCCCCCAGGCGGTGGCGGCGTCGACGCGGGCACCGGCGTCGGCGACGGGGCGGCCGCCGGGCAGCAGGGTGGGCAGGCAGCCGGCCTCGACCGCGCCGCGGTCACCGGCGCGGCGGGGCACCCAGGCGAGCCGGGCTCCGGTGCGGCGGGCCAGGGTGGCGGCGGCGGTGAGGGCACCGGGCACCGTGGCCAGGCGCTCGCCGACGAGGATCACCGACGTCGCGTCGATGCCGTGCTCGGCGTGCTCGACGAGCGAGTCGAGGGTCGCGGGCTCGTCGCCGGGCGCGGTGGGCAGCAGCGTGCCGCGCATCTTGTGCAGGCCCCGGGTCGCGAACGGCGCGACGCCGAGCACGCGGGTGCGGCCGGTCGTGGCCGCCTTGCGCAGCCGCAGGAAGATCGCGCCCGCCTCGTCCTCGGGCTCCAGGCCCACCAGGACGACGGTCGCGGCGCTCTCGAGGTCGGCGTAGGTGACGCCCCCGTCACCCGGGCCGGTGAGCACCACGTGGGCGCCCAGGAACTCCGCCTCCTCGGCGGAGTGCGGCCGCGCCCGGAAGTCGATGTCGTTGGTGCCGAGCGAGACCCGCGCGAAGGCGCTGTAGGCGAAGGCGTCCTCGGCCGTCACCCGTCCGCCGGTGAGGACACCCGGCGGCAGCCGCCGCGCGCAGCCCGCGCGCGGCGACGGCGAACGCCTCGGGCCAGGAGGCCGGACGCAGCGAGCCGTCGTCGTCGCGCACCTGCGGGTAGGTCAGCCGATCGGGCTGGGTGGCGTAGGTGAACGCGAAGCGGTCCTTGTCGGTGATCCACTCCTCGTTGACCTCGGGGTCGTTGCCGGCCAGCCGGCGCATCACCTTGCCGCGACGGTGGTCGACGCGGATCGCGGAGCCGCAGGCGTCGTGCTCGGCGACCGACGGGGAGGAGACCAGGTCGAAGGGCCGCGAGCGGAAGCGGTACTCGGCGGAGGTCAGCGCACCCACGGGGCAGATCTGGATGGTGTTGCCCGAGAAGTAGGACTGCAGCGGCTCCTTCTCGTAGATGCCGACCTGCTGGAGGGCACCGCGCTCGAGGAGCTCGATGAAGGGGTCGCCGGCGATCTGCTCGGAGAAGCGCGTGCAGCGCGCGCAGAGCACGCAGCGCTCACGGTCGAGCAGCACCTGGGCGGAGATGTTGATCGGCTTGGGGTAGGTGCGCTTCACGCCACCGCTCACCGCGAAGCGGCTCTCGCCGCGCCCGTTGGACATCGCCTGGTTCTGCAGCGGGCACTCGCCGCCCTTGTCGCAGACCGGGCAGTCGAGCGGGTGGTTGATCAGCAGGAACTCCATGATCCCCTGCTGCGCCTTGTCGGCGACCTCGCTGGTGTTCTGGGTGGAGACCACCATGCCCTCGGCGACCGGCAGCGTGCAGGAGGCCTGCGGCTTCGGGAAGCCCCGGCCGTTGCCGGCGTCGGGGACCTCGACCAGGCACTGCCGGCAGGCGCCGACGGGCGCGAGCAGCGGGTGGTCGCAGAACCGCGGGATCTGCACGCCCACCTGCTCGGCGGCCCGGATCACCAGGGTGTCCTTCGGCACGCTGACCTGGATCCCGTCGATCGTGACGGTGACCAGGTCGACGCCGGCCTGCTCGGTCTTCTCGGGAGTCTGCGTCACGCCATCGCTCCTTCGGCTGCGAAGACGGTGGAGGCCGCGTGGTCGAACGGGCAGCCGCCGTGGCTGAGGTGCGCGAGGTACTCGTCGCGGAAGTACTGGATCGAGCTCGAGATCGGGCTGACGGCGCCGTCGGCGAGCGCGCAGAACGAGCGACCCAGGATGTTGTCGCACTGGTCGAGCAGCAGGTCGAGGTCGGACTCGCTGCCCTCGCCGCGCTCCAGCGCCGCCAGCGTCTGGACCAACCACCACGTGCCCTCGCGGCACGGGGTGCACTTGCCGCACGACTCGTGCTTGTAGAACTCGGTCCAGCGCAGCACCGCCCGGACCACGCAAGTGGTGTCGTCGAAGATCTGCAGCGCCCGGGTGCCGAGCATCGAGCCGGCCTCGCCGACCCCCTCGAAGTCGAGCGGGACGTCGAGGTGCTCGGCGGTGAGGATCGGGGTGCTGGAGCCGCCGGGGGTCCAGAACTTCAGCTCGTGGCCCGCGCGGATGCCGCCGGCCAGGTCGATCAGCTGGCGCAGGGTGATGCCGAGCGGGGCCTCGTACTGGCCGGGGCGTCGGACGTGGCCGGACAGGGAGAAGATGCCGAAGCCCTTGGACTTCTCGGTGCCCATGGAGGAGAACCAGTCGGCGCCGCGGGCGATGATGCTCGGCACCGAGGCGATCGACTCGACGTTGTTGATCACCGTGGGGCTGGCGTAGAGGCCGGCGACGGCGGGGAACGGCGGGCGCAGCCGCGGCTGGCCGCGGCGACCCTCGAGGCCCTCGAGCAGCGCCGTCTCCTCACCGCAGATGTAGGCGCCGGCGCCGGCGTGGACGACGACGTCGAGGTCGTAGCCGGAGCCGTGGATGTCACGGCCGAGGTGGCCGGCGGCGTAGGCCTCGGCCACGGCTGCCTGGACGCGGCGGATGACGTGGAGCACCTCGCCGCGGATGTAGATGAACGCGGTGTGGGCGCGGATCGCGTAGCTGGAGATGATCACGCCCTCGACCAGCGTGTGCGGGCTGGCCATCATCAGCGGGATGTCCTTGCAGGTGCCCGGCTCGGACTCGTCGGCGTTGACGACGAGGTACTTCGGCTTGGGGTTGTCCTGCGGGATGAAGCCCCACTTCATGCCGGTGGGGAAGCCGGCGCCGCCGCGGCCGCGCAGGCCGGAGTCCTTGACGGCGGTGACGATCTCGGCGGGGTCCAGCGTGAAGGCGCGCTTCGCCGCCTCGTAGCCGCCGCGGGCCTCGTAGGCCGCGAGCGTCCAGCTGCGCTCGGAGTCCCAGTCGTCGGTGAGGACTGGCGTCAACATGTCAGTCACGGGCCTCGTCCTTGTCTGCCGCGGACTCGGTGGTCGGGCTCTCGGCCTCGACCGCGGCGTCCTCGGCGCGGTCGTCGTCGGACTGGCGGGCGCCCTCGAGGGGTCGGGAGCTGTCCTCGGGGACCGCGTGCGAGGAGCCGTCGCGGTCGGAGGACGGCGCGGTCCAGCCACGCTCGCGGGCGATGCCGAGGCCGACCAGGCTGGCCGGTCCGGCGCCGGGGCCCTCGTCGACGCGGTCGTCGGGGAAGCCGGCCAGGACCCGCTCGGCCTCCCGCCAGCTGCACACGCGCGGGCCGCGGGTCGAGGTGACCTCGGTGCCGGCGCGCAGGTCGTCGACCAGGGCGGTGGCGCTCGCCGGGGTCATGTTGTCCATGAACTCCCAGTTGACCATCATCACCGGGGCGTAGTCGCAGGCGGCGTTGCACTCGACGTGCTCGAGGGTGACGCTGGCCTTGTCGCCGGGCCGCAGCTCGGAGGTCTCGTCGTTGCCGACGTCGAGGTGCTCCTTGAGCCGGTCGAAGATCGCGTCGCCGCCCATCACGGCGCACAGCGTGTTGGTGCAGACCCCGACGAGGTAGTCGCCCACCGGCTTGCGCTTGTACATCGTGTAGAAGGTGGCCACCCCGCTGACCTCGGCGGCGCTGATGCCGAGGATGTCGGCACAGGCCTCGATGCCCTCGGGCGTCACCCGGCCGGACACCGACTGCACGAGGTGCAGCATCGGCAGCAGGCCGGAGCGCTTCTCGGGGTAGCGCGCGGCGATCTCGCGCAGCTCGGCGAAGGTCTCCTCGCTGAGGGTGGTCTCGGGCAGGGCCGCTGGCTGGGGCCTCGTGCGACGCGGTCATCGGTCGACGCCTCCCATCACGGGGTCGATGGAGGCGATCGCGACGATGACGTCGGCGACCAGGCCGCCCTCGCTCATCACGCTCGTCGCCTGCAGGTTGGTGAACGACGGGTCGCGGAAGTGCGCCCGGAACGGTCGGGTGCCGCCGTCGGAGACGACGTGCGCCCCGAGCTCGCCGCGCGGGCTCTCGACCGGCACGTAGGCCTGGCCGGCCGGCACCCGGAAGCCCTCGGTGACCAGCTTGAAGTGGTGGATCAGGGCCTCCATCGACTCGCCCATGATGTGGCGGATGTGGTCGAGGCTGTTGCCCATGCCGTCGCTGCCGATCGAGAGCTGGCTGGGCCAGGCGATCTTCTTGTCGGCCACCATCACCGGCGCACCCTCGAGCCCGGCGAGCCGGTCGGCGCACTGCTCGACGATCTTCAGCGACTCCCACATCTCCGCCAGCCGGATCCGGAAGCGGCCGTAGGAGTCGTTGGTGTCCCAGGTCTGGACGTCGAAGTCGTACTCGTCGTAGCCGGAGTAGGGCTGGGTCTTGCGCAGGTCCCAGGCGTAGCCGGTGGCGCGCAGCGGCGGGCCGGTGAGGCCCAGCGCCAGGCAGCCCTCGAGGTCGAGGTGGCCGATGCCCTCGAGGCGCGCCTTGAAGATCGGGTTGGCGTTGCACAGGGCGGCGTACTCGGGGAGCCGCTTCTTCATCAGCGCGATGAACGCCCGGATCTCCTCGAGGGCGCCCGGGGGCAGGTCCTGGGCGACGCCGCCGGGGCGGATGAACGCGTGGTTCATCCGCAGGCCGGTGATCAGCTCGAACAGGTCGAGCACGAGCTCGCGCTCGCGGAAGCCGATCGTCATCACCGTCAGGGCGCCGATCTCCATGCCGCCGGTGGCGATCGCCACGAGGTGGGAGGAGATCCGGTTGAGCTCCATCAGCAGGACCCGCATGACGTTGGCCTTCTCGGGCACGTCGTCCTCGATGTCGAGCAGCCGCTCGACGCCCAGGCAGTACGACGCCTCGTTGAAGAACGGCGCGAGGTAGTCCATGCGGGTGCAGAACGTGGTGCCCTGCACCCACGTGCGGAACTCCATGTTCTTCTCGATGCCGGTGTGGAGGTAGCCGATGCCGCAGCGGGCCTCGGTGACCGTCTCGCCGTCGAGCTCGAGGATCAGCCGGAGCACGCCGTGGGTCGAGGGGTGCTGCGGCCCCATGTTGACCACGACCCGTTCCTCGACGCCCTCCTCGGCGAGGCCCTCGACGATCTGGTCCCAGTCCTGGCCGGTGACGGTGAAGACCCGGCCGTCCGTGCTCTCGGTGGAGCCGGCGTAGATGTCGTCGGTGGTGCTCATCTCAGTTGTAGCTCCTGCGCTGGTCGGGCGGCGGGATGGTGCCGCCCTTGTACTCCACGGGGATGCCGCCCAACGGGTAGTCCTTGCGCTGGGGGTGGCCCGGCCAGTCGTCGGGCATGAGGATGCGCGTCAGCGCGGGGTGGCCGTCGAAGACGACGCCGAACATGTCGAACGTCTCGCGCTCGTGCCAGTCGCTGGTCGGGTAGATCCGCACCAGCGACGGCAGGTGCGGGTCGGCGTCGGGGACGGCTGACCTCGACCCGGATCCGGCGGTTGTGGGTCATCGAGAGCAGGTGGTAGACGACGTGCAGCTCGCGCCCGGTGTCGTCGGGGTAGTGGACACCGCTGACGCTCGAGCACAGCTCGAAGCGCAGGTCGGCGTCGTCGCGCAGCTTCTGGGCGGTGGCGACGAGGTCGTCGCGGCGCACGTGGAAGGTGATCTCACCGCGGTGGATGACCACGTTGTCGAGCGGGGCGACGGTCTCGAGGCCGTCGGCCACCTGCGTCGAACCAGCCGCCGAAGGGGCGCTGCGCGGAGCCGGGGTAGACGACCGGCTGCACGAGCCCGCCGTAGCCGCTGGTGTCGCCGGTGCCCTTCGCGCCGAACATGCCGGTGCGGACGCCGACGGCGCGCACCTCCTGGTCGGTGGAGGCCGGGACGTTCTCGGGCGACTGGTCGGGGGCCCGCTGGTCGGGCGCCTTCTCGTCGGACTTGTCGTCGGGGCTCACCGCAGCAGACCCTTCATCTCGGAGGTGGGCAGCGCGCGGAGGGCGGCGTTCTCCCGCTCCTCGATCTGGGCGGCGCGGTTGGCGCCGAGCTTGGCGTGCTGCACCTGGTCGTGGAGCTTGAGGATCGCGTCGATCAGCATCTCCGGGCGGGGCGGGCAGCCGGGGAGGTACATGTCGACGGGGACGACGTGGTCGACGCCCTGGACGATCGCGTAGTTGTTGAACATGCCGCCGCTGCTGGCGCACACGCCCATCGCGAGGACGTACTTGGGCTCGGCCATCTGGTCGTAGATCTGGCGCAGCACCGGCGCCATCTTCTGGCTGACGCGGCCGGCGACGATCATCAGGTCGGCCTGGCGCGGGCTGGCGCGGAAGACCTCCATGCCGAAGCGGGCGAGGTCGTACTTCGGCCCGCCGCTGGTCATCATCTCGATCGCGCAGCAGGCGAGGCCGAACGTGGCCGGCCAGAAGCTGGCCTTGCGCATGTAGCCGGAGAGACCCTCCACGGTGCTGAGCAGGACCCCGCTCGGCAGCTTGTCCTCGATACCCACGTCAGTCCCCTCGCTCGTCCACGCGTCTGTCCCTCGCCCGATGCCCTGCTCGCTGCCTGTCAGTCCCACTCGAGCCCGCCGCGACGCCAGACGTAGGTGTAGGCGACGAAGACGGTGGCCAGGAAGATGACCATCTCGACCAGGCCGAAGAAGCGCCATCGCGTCGAAGTGCACGGCCCAGGGGTAGAGGAAGATGATCTCGATGTCGAAGATGATGAACATCATCGCGGTGATGTAGTACTTCACCGGGAACCGGCCGCCACCCACCGGCTGCGGGGTCGGCTCGATGCCGCACTCGTAGGAGTCGAGCTTGGCCCGGTTGTAGCGCCGCGGGCCGACCACCAGGCTGGTGGCCAGGGAGCCGATCACGAACACGGTCGCGAGGGCGACGAGGTAGAGGACCGGGGTGTAGAGCTCCATGACCTGACGTCCTCTCTCCGCGCGGCGATTGTGACTTTGTGAACGGAATCACTAGTGGCGCAGCCCTCAGTCTGCCACTCCCGGGGGGCCGCGTCACACGGGGGTCTCCGCCCCCGCACAGCCCGCCTCACCTGGCGCATTTAACGCACTTCGGCGTTGCCTAAATCGGGTCGTACGGCGTCGACCGGGGCCGGTCGGACCGGCTCAGCAGCTGGCGCGGTGCAGCGCGACGATGCCGCCCGAGAGGTTGCGCCACTCCGGTCGCCGCCAGCCCGCGGTCTCGACCAGGTCGGCCAGACCCTGCTGGTCGGGCCAGGCCCGGATCGACTCCGCGAGGTAGACGTAGGCGTCGGGCGCCGAGGAGATCGCGCGGGCGAGCGGCGGCAGCGCCCGCATCAGGTACTCCAGGTAGACGGTGCGGAACGGCGACCAGGTGGGGTGGCTGAACTCGCACACCACCAGGCGGCCGCCCGGGCCGGGTGACCCGCAGCATCTCGCGGAGCCCCGCCAGCGGGTCGACGATGTTGCGCAGCCCGAACGAGATCGTCACCGCGTCGAAGGTGTCGTCGGCGAACGGGAGCCGGGTGCCGTCGCCGGCGGTGAACGGCAGCGCCGGCCGCGCCTGCTTGCCCACCGCGAGCATGCCGAGGGAGAAGTCGCAGGGCACGACCACGGCGCCGCGGTCGGCGAACGGCTGGCTCGAGGTGCCGGTGCCGGCCGCGAGGTCGAGCACGCGCGTCGCCGTACTGCGGGTCGACGGCCCGGATGACCTCGTGACGCCACCGCCGGTCCTGCCCCAGCGAGAGCACGTCGTTGGTCACGTCGTAGCGACGCGCGACGGTGTCGAACATGCCGACGTACGTCGGTCGGTTGCTTGTCGAGATCTGCGCGGGCCACGCCCGAAGACTAGGACCGGGGTGCGGTCGGGCATCCTGCAGACCTCCGGCGCCCGCTGCTGCGTCCTGTGTGGGTGACTGACAGCCGTCCACCGGACGACCCCACCGAGAGCTCCGCCATGACGACCGCCCGCCGCCTGACCCTCGTGCGTCGTGACCGCCCTCCTGCTCTGCGCCGTCGGCTACGGCGCCGGCTTCGCGCTGCGCTCCTCGGACGCCGGGGGCCGCCGACGCGGCGGCCGCGCCGCGCACCTCGCGCCTCCGACCCAGCGACCGGCCACCCCGGCGAAGCCGACGCCGACGCCGGAGGTCACGCCGACCCCCGCGCCGAAGCCGACGCCGACGCCGACACCGAAGCCGAAGCCGAGCGCCGGAGCCCCGGCTCCACGCCGGGTCCGCGGCTGATCGGCGCCCGGCGACGAGCGGCGACCAGGTCGCGGACCTCCAGGCACGGCTGCGCCAGATCGACTGGTTCGACGCCGACGTCACCGGCTACTACGGCGAGGTCACCGAGGCCGCCGTCCGCGGCTTCCAGGCCAAGCGGGAGATCCCGGTGACCGGCGAGGTCGACCAGCGCACGACCGACCGGCTGCTGGCGATGACCGACCGCGCCCACCCAGGCCGAGCTGACCAACACCGGCCAGACCGGCGGCAACGTGCCGGGCGCGCTCGACGAGCGCTGCCGCACCGGCCGGGTGCTGTGCATCGACAAGTCCAGCAGCACGCTGCGCTGGGTCGTCGACGGCGAGGTGCTGCGCACGGTCGACGTCCGGTTCGGGTCGTCCGTCGACCCCCACCCGCGAGGGCACCTTCTCGGTCTACGCCAAGAGCCGCGACCACGTCTCGTCGCTCTACGACACCGCGATGCCGTTCGCGATGTTCTTCTCCGGCGGCCAGGCGGTGCACTACTCCTCCGACTTCGCGGCCAACGGCTACTACGGCGCGTCGCACGGCTGCGTCAACGTGCGCGACTACGACGGCGTCGCCTGGCTCTTCGACCAGGTCGCGCATCGGCGACACAGGTCGTCGTCTACTGGTCGTGACGCGTCGCCGCAGGTGAGGTGTGCCACCGTCGGGCCGCAGCGTCGCCGGCGCGTGAGTAGGCTCGCAGGGTGACGACCGATGTCCCCCCGGCGGGCGACCACGCCCCCGCCCCCCTCGTCGTCCGCACCGTCCGCTCGACCTCGACACCGCGACGCCCTGGTCGGGCTGCTCCCGACCGACGCGCCCGCTGACCTGGGTGCGCCGCGAGCAGGGCCTGGTCGGCTGGGGCTGCGGCCGCCGTGGTCCGCACCCCGGGCACCGCCCGCTTCACCGACGCCGACAAGTGGTGGACCGAGACCGCGGCCCGCGCGGAGGTGGACGACGAGGTCGACGAGCCCGGCACCGGCCTGGTCTGCTTCGGCAGCTTCGGCTTCGCCGACGACCCCGGCGACTCGGTGCTGGTGGTGCCGCGGGTGGTCGTCGGCCGCCGCGGCGACGTCGCCTGGCTGACCACGGTCTCCGAGGGCGGGTCCGCCTCGACGACGGGCCGGCCGGCGTCCGGTGCAGGCGCTCGGAGGTGCGGGCGGCCGGCGCGCCCGCCGCCCCGGTCGGCGTCAGCTTCGCCGACGGCGCCCTCAACGGCGACCAGTGGATGACCGTGGTCGCCGACGCCGTGGGGCGGATCAGCCGCGGCGACCTCGAGAAGGTGGTGCTCGCCCGCGACCTGATCGTCACCACGCGACGCGACCGATCGACGTCCGCTGGCCGTTGCGCCGGCTCGCCGAGACCTACCCGATGTGCTGGACCTTCCACGTCGACGGCCTCTTCGGCGCCACCCCCGAGCTGCTGGTGCGCCGCGAGCGCGGCCTGGTCACCTCGCGGGTGCTGGCGGGCACGATCCGGCGTACCGGCGACGACAGCCGCGACCTCGCCCTGGCCGCCACCCTGGCCCGCTCGTCCAAGGACCTCGAGGAGCACGAGTACGCCGTCCGCTCGGTCGCCGACGCGCTCGAGCCGCACTGCTCGTCGATGAACGTGCCCGAGGCGCCGTTCGTGCTGCACCTGCCCAACGTGATGCACCTCGCCACCGACGTCGCCGGCGTCGTCCACGACGCCGCCACCGTCTCCTCGCTGCAGCTCGCCGAGGCGCTGCACCCCTCCGCCGCCGTCGGCGGCACCCCGACCCCCGCCGCCCAGGCGCTGATCAGCGAGATCGAGGGCATGGACCGCGGCCGCTACGCCGGCCCGGTGGGCTGGATGGACGCCAGCGGCGACGGCGAGTGGGGCATCGCCCTGCGCTCCGCCGTGATCGAGGGCGACACCGTCCGCCTCTTCGCCGGCTGCGGCATCGTCGCCGACTCCGACCCCGAGGCCGAGCTGGCCGAGTCGCAGGCCAAGTTCGTCCCCGTCCGCGACGCCCTGACCGCGCGCTGAGGCCGGACGTCCCAGCATATGCAGGGATGTCTGGACCTTCTGGGCCGTACAACGGCCCAGAAGGTGGCACAAAGGCCCAGAGGGTGGCCGCTCGACGGGCGGACACCCGCTTGCCAGAGCCCGCTATTGAACGATATTCAAGAGTCATGGACTCCCACGAGGCGATCATCGTCGGCACCGGCTTCGGCGGGATGGGGGCGGCGATCCAGCTCAAGCGCTCGGCATCGACGACCTGCGTGATGCTCGACCGCGAGGACGACCTCGGCGGCACCTGGCACGTCAACCGCTACCCCGGGCCTGGCCGTCGACATCGCCAGCGTCACCTACTCCTACTCCTTCGAGCCCAACCCGCACTGGTCGCACTGGTACGCCCGTGGGCCGGAGCTCAAGACGTACGCCGCGCACGTCGCCGACACCTACGACCTGCGCCGGCACATGCGGTTCGGCTGCGTCGTGGAGGGCGGCCCGCTGGGACGAGGACGCCCAGGAGTGGGAGGTCACGGTCGCGGACGGCGAGCGCGTGCGGGCGCGCTACCTGGTGGCCGCCACCGGCTTCCTCTCCCAGCCCCGGCTGCCGGACATCGACGGCGATCGGCGAGTTCGCGGGCACGGTGGTCCACACCGCGACTGGGACGAGTCCGCCGACCTCGACGGCAAGCGGGTCGCGATCATCGGGACCGGCGCGACCGCGGTGCAGCTGATCCCCGAGCTCGCGCGGCGGGCGGCGCACCTGACCGTCTTCCAGCGCACCCCGATCTGGGTCACGCCGAAGATGGACTTCGCGATGCCGCGCGCCGTGACGCCGCCTCTTCGCCACCGTGCCGCTCACCCAGCGGGTCGCGCGCGCCGTCAACACCGCCTGGCTCGAGGCGATGATGGTGACCGCGGTGCTGCACTACCGGCAGGGCAAGGTGTTCAACCGGCTCGCCGCCCGGCTCGCGCGCCGCCACCTGCACCGCCAGGTCGCCGACCCGGCGCTGCGGGAGGCGCTCACGCCCGACTACTCCTTCGGCTGCAAGCGCCCGACGTTCTCCAACAGCTACTACCCGTCGTTCACCGCGACGACGTCACGCTCGAGACCGGCTCGATCGAGCGGATCACCCCGACCGGCATCCGCACGGACGACGGCCGCGAGACCGAGGTCGACGCGCTCGTCCTGGCCACCGGCTTCGACATGTGGGACGCCAACTTCCCGGCGATCTCCGTGATCGGCCGCGACGGCAAGGACCTCGGCAGGTGGTGGCGCGAGACGCGGTTCCAGGCCTACCAGGGCATCGCGGTGCCCGGCTTCCCCAACTTCCTCAGCCTCGCGTCGCCGTACTCCTACTCCGGGCTGTCGTTCTTCACCACCATCGAGGGCCAGATGAAGCACATCGACCGGCTGCTCTCGGAGGTACGACGCCGGGGCGCGACGACCTTCGAGGTGCGCGACCCCGCCAACGAGGAGTTCCTCGGCTGGGTCACCGAGCGGCTCGAGGACTCGGTCTTCCACCTCGGCTCCTGCGCCACCGCCC
Source organism: uncultured Actinomycetota bacterium (assembly GCA_963834285.1). Taxonomy (GTDB): domain Bacteria; phylum Actinomycetota; class Actinomycetes; order Propionibacteriales; family Nocardioidaceae; genus Nocardioides. The sequence continues at coordinate 216,039 of CAWIAZ010000005.1, forward strand.
GCAGCTACTACTTCAACCAGCACGGCGAGGCGGCACTGCTGCGGCCGAGCTCGACGGTCAACACGCACAAGGAGGCACGCGAGCTTCCCGCTCGAGGACTACGCCTACGCCTGACGGGCCACCCGACCGCTGGCCGACGACCGCACCGTACGCTGCCGGCATGGCCGTCGACGTCGTCACCTCCACCGAGATCGCGCGACCGCGCGCCGAGGTGGCGGCGTACGCCGTCGGACCCCGACCACGCGCTCGACTGGTACGCCAACATCGCCAGCGTCGTGTGGGAGACCCCGCCGCCGCTGGCGGTGGGCTCGCGCCTGCGGTTCGTGGCGCACTTCCTGGGCCGCGAGCTCGCCTACACCTACGCGGTGCGCGAGCACGTGCCCGGCGAGCGGTTCGTGATGGCCACCGCCGAGGGCCCGTTCCCGATGGAGACCACCTACACCTGGGCGGACACCGCCGACGGCGGCACCCGGATGACGCTGCGCAACGCCGGCTCGCCGAGCGGCTTCGCGAAAGTGGCGGCACCGGCGATGGCGCTGGCCATGCGCCGCGCCAACCGCGCCGACCTGGCCCGCCTCAAGCAGGTCCTGGAGGACTGAGCAGCAGACGTGGGCCCTCAGAGGTCCTCACCGTCGGCGCGCCGGGTGAACTCCAGGCCGGTGCCCTCGAGGATCCGGCCCATGTGGCCGTCGAGCATCCCGAGCGCGACGTCGCTGTAGATGCGGTCGTGGATGCCCAGGCTGCGCGGGGCGCCCACCTCGCGCACGAAGTCCAGCGCCTCCGACACCTTCAGCCACGGCGCCGAGATCGGCGCGAGCAGGACGTCGACCGCCTCGCCGGGGCCGGTGAGCGCGTCGCCGGGGTGGTAGACCAGCGACTCGCCGAGCGTGACGACGTACCCGCTGTTGGTGAACCGCGGGAACTCCGGGTGGATCACCGCGTGCAGCTCGCCGACCGTGCGCACGGGCAGCCCGGCCGCGGCGAACGACTCCCCGGGGCTGACCACGGTGACCCGCTCGGCGATCTCCGGCGCCTCCTCGCGGATCTTGGCCGCGACCGCCTCGATCGTGAAGATCGGGGCGTCGGTGGCGGCGAGCCGGTCGGCGGCGTAGTGGTCGGCGTGCTCGTGGGTGATCAGCACCGCGCCGGCGCCGTCGACGGCCTCCGGGTCGGTGAACACCCCGGGGTCGACGACGACGACGTGGCCGTCGTGCTCGAGGCGGACGCAGGCATGGCCGAACTTCGTGATCCGCATCCGGTCAGGATAGGCACCATGATGGCCGGACCATGACCCGCTTCGACCTCGGCGACCCCGCCTTCGACGTCACCTCCGCCGCCGTGCACTCGGCCCGCGAGGACAGCTGGTACGTCGAGACCACGTGGGGCTGGGCCGTGCTGCGGCACGCCGAGGCCTCGGCGCTGCTGCGCGACCGACGGTTCCGGCAGGGCAACGCCCGCTGGCCGGCGCAGAACGGCGTGCACGACGGCCCGTTCCCCGCAGTGGTGGCAGCGGACGCTGCTCTCGCTGGAGGGCGAGGACCACGCCCGGATCCGCCGGCTGCTGGTGCCGGCGTTCCGCAACAAGACGATCGCCGCGATGCGGCCGGCGTTCCAGAGCCTCGCCGACGAGCTGATCGACGCCTTCGCCGACCGCGGGCGCGTCGAGCTGATCGGCGAGTTCGCCGAGCCCTACGCCGCTCGGATCATCTGCGCCCTGCTCGGGCTGCCGGACGACGACTGGCCGCAGGTGGCGCACTGGGCCGACGACCTCGGCGCGGCGTTCTCGATCGACGTCGGCCGCCAGGTGCCGCGGATCGAGGCCGCGATCGAGGGCCTGCGCGGGTACGTCGACGCCGCGGTGGCCGAGCGGCGGCGGGAGCCGCGCGACGACCTGGTGACCACGCTGGTGCACGCCACCGACCACGGCGACCGGCTCTCGCCCGACGAGCTCAGCGTCGCGCTGGTCTTCCTCGCCTTCGCCGGCATGGAGACCACGCGCAACCAGATCGGGCTCGCGGTGCAGACGCTGCTCGCCCACCCCGACCAGTGGCGGCTGCTCGGGGAGCGCCCCGACCTCGGCGCCAACGCCGTCGAGGAGGTGATGCGGGTCAACCCGACCGTCACCTGGGTGACGCGCGAGGCGCTCGAGGACGTCGACCTGTTCGGCCTGCACGTGCCGCAGGGCGGCATCGTGCAGGTGCTCTCGCACGCCGCCGGCACCGACCCGCGGGCGGTGCCGGACCCGGCGTTCGACATCACCGAGGTCCGCACGCCGCACCACGGCTTCGGCGCCGGGATCCACCACTGCCTCGGCCACTTCGTGGCCCGCACCGACATGGCGGTGGCGCTGCCGCTGCTCGCCCGGCGGCTGCCCGACGCGGTGCCCGACGGACCGGGCGACTGGATGCCGGTGTCGGGCAACACCGGAGCGCGGGCGTTCCCGATCCGGTTCACACCGGGGCACTGACCCGACGCAGGCCGTGCCGCCGTCAGGCCGTGACGTGGTGGACGTAGCACCAGCGCCAGTCCTCGTCGGGCTCCGCGGACTGCATCACCGGGTGGGTCGCTCTGCTGGAAGTGCCGGGTGGCGTGGCGGCCCGGTGAGGAGTCGCAGCAGGCGAGGTGGCCGCAGCTCGAGGCACTGGCGCAGCGCGACCCACCGGGTGCCGTCGTCGAGGCACTCCTGGCAGAAGCCGCGCGTCGGAGGTGACGACCACCGGGTGCGGCGGCGAGGTCCTCGCACTCCTCGCCGTGGCGCCGGATCGTGATGCCGTGCTGGAGCTCGGTGCGCTCGGCGGTGGCGATGTCGAGCATCGACTCCTCGACGTCGAGCTGGGCGAGCACGTCGGCGACCACCTCGGACGGCACCTGGCCGGAGGAGCGGATCTCCAGCACCCGGCGCCGCTCCGCGTCGATCATCGCCAGCCGGATCCGGGAGTAGAGCTCGCTCGGCGTCTCCTCGTCGGCGGTCGTGCCGAGCCGCTCCCAGGCGGCGAAGTTGCGCTGCTCCACGCGCTGCTTGATCAGGCCGACGACGTCGTGCGGGTCGTCGTACTCGAGGCTCTCGAGCTCTTCGTGCCCGGCCTTCGAGGCCTGCTGGAGCAGGGTGGCCCGGGCCAGCGCGTCGTCCATCGGGTCGGGGCCGGGCACCCGCATCCGGCGCGCGAGCACCGGCAGCGAGAGCCCCTGGATCAGCAGGGTGCCGGCGACCACGGTGAACGCGGCGAGCAGCAGCACCTCCCGGTGCTGGGTGTCCGCGGGGATGATGAAGGCGGCCGCCAGCGTGACGACGCCGCGCATGCCGGCCCAGCCGAGCAGGAAGGTGTAGGTCCAGGGCGGGTTGTCGCCGGTGAGCGGGTCGGTGCCGGGCTTCACCAGCAGGTAGCGCGCCGGGAAGACCCAGACCAGGCGCAGCACGATCACGGCGACCAGGGTGAGGCCGCAGACCGCGACGATCCGCGCGGTCGGACAGGTCGCTCTCGCCGACGTCGCTGAAGATCCACTTCGGCCTGGAGGCCGATCAGCAGGAACACGGCGTTCTCGAGGACGAAGGCGATCGCGCGCCAGTTCATCCGCTCGGCGACCCGCGACTGGGCGTCCTGGATGATCGGCGCCTTGTGGCCGAGCAGCAGACCGGCGACGACGACGGCGATGACACCGGAGGCATCGATCTCCTCGGCGATGACGAACGCCGCGAACGGCACCACGAACGAGATCGCGGTGTCCATCAGCGGGTCGGTGATCCGCTTGCGGACGCCGGCGACGACGACGAACACCACGACGCCCGACCAGCACGCCGCCGCCGGCGGCGACCACGAAGTCGACGCCGACCTGCGCGGCGGTGATGCCGACCCCGCCGGCCGCGATGGCGGTGCGGAGCGCCACCAGGGCGGTGGCGTCGTTGAGCAGCGACTCGCCCTCGAGGATCGTCACGATCCGGCGCGGCAGCCCGATCCGGCGTCCGACGGCGGTGGCCGCGACCGCGTCCGGCGGAGCCACCACCGCGCCGATGGCCAGCGCGGCCGGCCAGCCGACGCTCGGGCAGCAGGGCGTGCACCAGCGCGCCCACCCCGACGGTGGTGAAGATGATCAGACCGACCGAGAGCAGCAGGATCGAGCGGCGGTTGGCGTTGAAGTCGACCAGGGAGGTGCGGATGCGCGGTGGCGTAGAGCAGCGGCGGCAGCAGCCCGAGCAGCACCACCTCCGGCTCGAGGCGCACCTCGGGCAGGCCGGGGAGGTACGACGCACCGACGCCGGCGACGATCAGCACCAGGGGCGCGGGCACGTCGATCCGGTCGGCGAGGGCGGTCACGACCAGCACGCTGACGGCCAGGGCGACGAGCAGCAGGGCGATCTCCACCGCGACCATTCTCCCCGCGACGGACGAGGAGTGCCGGTGGCTAGCGGTGCCCGGCGCCCAGCGCCCCCACGACGACGGCGGCGAACCGGCCCAGGCGCTCGGGCTCGAACCGCTCGGGGTCCTCGAGCAGCAGCCGCCCGAGGTGCTCGAGCACCGCGATCAGCGCATGGGAGACCAGCTCGACGTCGACGGCGCTCCGACCGCGCTCGCCGGTGGCACCGCGGCCGCGACCAACGCCGCGATCTGCGCGCGGACCCGCTCGCGATCGGCGTCGATGCGCGCGCGCACGACGTCGGGGGTCTGCTGCGGGGCCAGCAGGATCGGCCGCCAGGTGAGCGGGTCCCCGGTCACCTGCCGGACCAGGGCGCTGACGGTCTCGAGCAGCAGCCCGGTCGGGTCGTCGGCGTCCCACTGCGCGGGAAGGGCCTCGGCGAGCTGGGCCAGCGCGCGCGCCTGCTGCCGGTCGAGCAGGGCCTCGAGGAGGGCGCCGAGGCCGTCGAAGGCGCCGTACACGACGGGTCGGGTGACGCCGGCCTCCCGCGCGATCGCGTCGACCGAGACCCCGGCGTAGCCGTCGCGGACGATCACCGCGATCGCGGCGTCGAGCAGCTGCTCACGACGCTCGGGCATCGGCACTCGGGCGGCGTAGGGCCGGCGCTTGCTCACCGGCCCAACCTAGTCCACCTCTTCCAATTACTACACCTGCGTAGTAATTTGTCGTCATGGCTCTCCGACCCCCCGGCCGCGCCCCCCGCCCCGCCCGCGACGTCAACCCGCCCGAGGACCATGGGTTCTTCGGCCCCGACTCAGTGACCTGGAAGGTGTGGGGCTACCCCACCTCGGCCACGATCGGCTTCCAGCGCGCCGTGGTGGTCGAGGAGCTCGACCCGGCCCTGATCGCCGCGGTCGACGCGACCCGCGCCATCGTCGACCGGCCGCGCACCCGCTACGACCGGACCCTGCGCTACTTCGCGATGGTGGCCTTCGGCGACAGCCGCTCGACCTCGAAGGCGGCCGACGTCCTGGTCAAGGTGCACTCCACCGGCATCGGCACCGACCCGCTCACCGGCAACCGCTACGACGCCAACGACCCGCACAGCCAGCTCTGGATCCACATGACGGCCTGGCACTCGATCCTCTACGCCTACGAGACGTACGGCCCCGGGCCTCTCACCCCCGAGGAGGAGGAGCGCTACTGGGCCGAGTGCGCGATCGGCGCCGAGCTGCAGACCTGCGACCCCGCCGACGTGCCCCGCACCCGCGAGGGTGTGCGGGAGTACTTCGAGCAGATGCGGCCGCGGCTCGCCGGCAGCGAGGTCGCCCAGCAGGCGATGGCCCACCTGCTCCGCGCCGAGATCATGCTGCCGCCGATGCCGGCCTGGCTGCGCCCCGGGTCGCTCGTGGTCGCCGCGGTGCTGCGCGCCGGCACCATCGCCACCCTGCCGCACTGGATGCGTTCGATGGGCGGGCTGCGCCAGCCGCGGGCCGTCGACGTGCTCGTCGCCCCGCTGCTGAAGGTGTCGTTCCGGTTGGCCGAGAGCGACGTCCGGCTCAAGCTGGCGCTGCTGCGGCTGATCTCGCCGATGACGGTGCCGGTCGTCGAGCCGGTGCTGCGCGGCGTACCGCCGACCAACCCCGAGGTCCTGACCCCCGCCGAGGCCCGGACCCGCTACGGCTACGACCGGCCTCGCGACGCCCACCTCGCCCTGCGCGCCCGCCAGGCCGAGCGGGTCTTCGGTGCCGGCGCCGCCCCGAGCGACGAGGGACTGGTGGAGTCCGAGCAGGTCCTCGGCGCCCGCGCCTGACGCCGACCCGGCTCGTGTGCACGCGTGAGGACGCCGACCCGGCCCGTGTGCACGCCGGGAAGGGCAGCGCGACGACCGTAAGGTCGGGGCGTGCGCATGCTGCTGGTCCCGAGCCCACTGGTCGGACCCCGCGTGTGGGTGCCGGTCGCCGAGCGGCTGGAGTCGGCAGGGTCGCGCTTCGACCCGATGGTCGTCGACACCGGCTCACCGACCCGTCCCGACGACGTGCTCGAGGCCGTCGTCGCGGCGGCGGGGGCCGGGCCGGTCGTGCTGGTCACGCACAGCAACGCGGGGCTCTACGCACCGGTGCTGAGCACCCTCCTCGAGGTCGTCGCAACCTTGCACGTCGATGCCGCCCTGCCACTGACGCCGAGCAGCGCAGCGACGACGACGCTCGCACCACCGAGACTGCTCGAGCACCTGCGCGGGCTCGCCGACGCTGACGGCCTGCTTCCCCCGTGGACGTCGTGGTGGGACGACGTCGGCGATCTCTTCCCTGACGACGTCACGCGCCGGGAGGTGGAGCGGGGTCAGCCACGACTCCCCCTCGCCTACCTCGAGAGCACGTTGCCGGTGCCTGCACGGTGGCCGTCGCTCCCTCAGGCCTATCTCGCCTTCGGGGAGACCTACGCGGAGGAGACCGTGGCGGCGCGCCGGTACGGGTGGCCGGTGTCCGTCGTCCCGGGTGGGCACCTGCACCAGCTCCACGACCCGACGGGGGTTGCCGACGAGATCCGGCGCCTGCTCGGACTGCTCGGGATCTGAGCCGGGACGCCGTCGCTGCGCGTGCACACGGGGCGGGTCGGCGCTCTCAGGCGTGCAGAAGAGCCGGGTCGGTGCGCTCAGGCGTGCACACGGGGCGGGTCAGGGGCGGAGGGCGCGGATGCGTTCGTCGAGGGTGCGGCGGTCGTCGCGACGGCAGGCCACCTCGACGACCTCGATCCCGCCGTTGGGCGAGGCCAGCACCTGCTCGAGCTCGGGCAGGGAGGTGACCCGCAGGTGCGGGGTGCGGGTGGCGGCGCAGAGGGCACCCAGGTCGGTGCCGTGCGGGGTGCCGAAGAGCGTGTCGAAGCGGTCGGCGTGCGCGGGGTCGCCCTGCTCGAGCATCGAGAAGATCGAGCCGCCGTCGTCGTTGACGACCACGATCGTGAGGTCGGGTCGCGCCTCGTGCGGGCCGAGCACCAGGCCGTTGCTGTCGTGCAGGAAGGTCACGTCGCCCATCAGCGCCAGCGCGCGCGACGACTGCGGCCGACCCAGGGCGGCGCCGATCGCGGTGGAGACGACGCCGTCGATGCCCGAGAGCCCCCGGTTGGCGATCACCTTGCGCCGCTCGCCGACGGGGTAGGGCCGCGCCATCAGGTCGAGGTCGCGGATCGGGCTCGAGGCGCCCACCACCAGCAGCCCGTCGGGCGGCACGGCGCGGCTCACCGCACCCGCCACCTCGTACGGCGTCAGGTCGGGCTCCTGCGCCAGCAGCCGGTCGAGCTGGCGGGCGACGGCCCGGTCGGCGTCCTGCCAGGCCGCGAGCCAGCCGTCGTCGGCGGCGGCCGGGGCCGCGAACGGACCGGCCGGCTCGCTGACGGCGTACGGACGCCCTGCCCAGACGCCCCGCCCCGGCACGGCGAGCACCTCGACGTCGGCACGCCCAGCAGCCGGGTGACGGGCCGCGAGAGCGTGGGGTGGCCGAGCACCACGACCCGCTCGATGCTGCGGCCGAGGTCGGTGTCGAGCAGCAGCCGGTAGCAGCGCAGCGCGTGGTCGCCGGTGCGGGCGCCGCTGGTCGGCTCGGCGAGCAGCGGCCAGCCGCCCGCCTGCGCAAGCTGCCGAGCGGGCGGTCCGGCGTCGTCGCCGGCGACGACGACGGTGCGCGGTCCGGACGCCAGCACCGGCGGCGAGGTCGGCGCGGTGGCGTGGGGCCGGGGGCCGCTGCCGGCTCGGGGGCGTCCGGGTCGTCCGGGTCGTCGGGGTCCTCGGGGACCCAGCGGTCGACGGGCACCAGCGGGTCGTCGAGCTGCACGTTGAGGTGGAGCGGACCGTCGTCGCCCCCCAGCATCAGCCCGTCGGCCGAGGCCACGTCGACGGTCTCCACCAGACGGCCCGAAGATGCCGACCTGGTCGGTGGTCTGGTTGGCGTCGGTGCCGCGCAGCCGCGCGGGCCGGTCGGCGGTGACCACGACCAGCGGCACGCCGGCGTGGGCGGCCTCGAGGACGGCCGGGTGCAGGTTGGCGACCGCGGTGCCGGACGTGCACACGACCGCGGCCCGCGCACCCGTGCGGGTCAGGCCGAGCGCCAGGAAGCCGGCCGAGCGCTCGTCGATGCGCGTGTGCAGCCGCACCAGCCCCGCGGCCGCCGCGTCGAAGAACGCGAACGACAGCGGTGCGTTGCGCGACCCCGGCGCGACCACGACCTCGGTGACCCCGGCGTCGAGCAGCGCGGTCACCACGGTGCGGGCGAGCTGGGAGGCCGGCTGGAGGAGTCGCTCACGAGCGACCATCCTGCCGGGCGGCCCGCCAGGCCCGGACCTCGGCGAGCCGCGCTGCCCAGTGCGCGGCCCGCTCCGGGGTCGCGGCGACGCGCGGCCAGGGCGGCGGGGTCGACGTCCGGCCGCAGCACCGGCAGCGCGCCGTCGACCGGCAGCAGCGGTGGCTGAGCCACGTCGTCGGTCAGCAGCTGAACGGTGGCGAGCCCGCAGGCGTACGGCAGCTCCGGCAGCGCCGCGGCCAGCGCGACCCCGGCGGCGATGCCGACCGAGGTCTCCAGCGCCGAGGAGACCACCACGGGCAGCCCGATGTCCTCGGCGATCCGCAGGCAGGCCCGCACCCCGCCGAGCGGCTGCACCTTGAGCACCGCGACGTCGGCGGCCTCGAGGTCGCGCACGCGGTAGGGGTCGGCGGCCCGCCGGATCGACTCGTCGGCCGCGATCGGCACCGCCACCCGACGGCGTACGGCGGCGAGGTCCTCGACGGTGGGGCAGGGCTGCTCGACGTACTCGAGGCCGCCGGCGGCCCGGTCGAGCACGGCCACGGCGGCGACGGCCTCGTCGACCGTCCAGCCGCCGTTGGCGTCGACGCGGACGGCGCCGTCGGGCCCGAGCGCGTCGCGCACCGCCTCGAGCCGCGCCTCGTCGTCGGCCAGGGTCTGCCCCGGCTCGGCGACCTTGACCTTGGCGGTGCGACAGCCACCGTCGAGCACGATCCGGTGCGCCTGCTCGGGTCCGACGGCCGGCACCGTGACGTTGACCGGCACCGAGGTGCGCAGCGGCGCGGGCCAGTCACCGGCGGCGGCCTCCTCGGCGCAGCGCAGCCAGGGCTCGGCCACGGCGGCGTCGTACTCGAGGAACGGGCTCCACTCCCCCCAGCCCGCGGCGCCGCGCAGCAGCACGCCCTCGCGGACCGTGATCCCGCGGAACCTGGTGCGCATCGGCACCGACCAGACGGCCAGGTCGTCGTCAGGCATCGGCGAGCTCCCGCAGCCGCAGCCGGTCGGCCTTGCCGTTGCCCAGCAGCGGCAGGCTCTCGAGCGTCACGAGCTGGCGCGGCGCCCAGGAGCGGGGCCGGGTGGCCGACACCCAGTCGCGGGCCTCGGCCAGGTCGAGCCGGCCGACGACGAACGCCACGACCCGGGTGCCCCAGGTCTCGTCGGGCACGCCGAGCACCTCCGCCTCGCGCACCCGCGGGTGCTCGCGCAGCCGGGCCGCGACGGCCGGGGCCGGCACGTTGACCCCGCCGCTGACCACCATGTCGTCGACGCGCCCGAGCACGACCAGGCGCCCGTCGTCGTCGACCCGGCCGGCGTCGGCGGTCACGAACCAGCCGTCGACCAGCGCCTCGGCGGTGCCGGCGGGGTCGCCGTCGTACTCGTCGAAGAGGGTGGGGCCCGCGATCCGGATCCGGCCGCCGGCCCCGGTGGCGACCGCGACGCCGTCGAGCGGGACGCCGTCGTAGACGCAGCCGCCGGCGGTCTCCGCCGAGCCGTACGTCGCCACCACGCGCACCCCCTCCTCGACCGCGCGAGCACGCAGCGACGGGTCGATCGGCCCGCCGCCGAGCAGCACCGTGCTGCGCTCGGCGCAGCGCCGGCGAGGTCCTCGGGGTGGTCGAGCATCCGCTGCAGCTGGGTCGGCACCAGCGACACGAACCAGTCGTCGCCCGCCGGCCACGCCTGCTCCGGCAGCACGGGTTCGTGCCCGGCGACCAGCGAGCGGACCACGACCTGCACCCCCGCGACGTACGTCGGCGGCAGCCGCAGCACCCAGGCCCCCGCACCGCCGAGGCGACGCTCGGTGGCGGCCACCGACGCGAGCACGGCCGCGCGCGACAGCACGACCCGCTTGGGCCGTCCCGACGAGCCGGACGTCTCGACCACGAGCCGGACGTCGTCCGGGCCGGCCAGCCAGTCCGCGCAGCTGCGTCCACGACCTCGGTCGGACCGCCGCGCGGCTGCAGGAGACTCACCCGCACGAACGCTACTGCCGCGGCCCGCGGCCGGGCGCCGGACCCGTCCCTGCTTGAATCCGGGGTCGTGGCAACTTCTGCTCAGTGGCTCGCCGGCGCCCGGCCCCGCACCCTCCCCGCCGCGGTCGCGCCGGTCCTCGCCGGCACCGGCGTCGCGGCGTACGCCGACGCGGTGGTCGCCTGGAAGGCGCTGCTGGCCCTGGTGGTGAGCCTGGCGCTGCAGGTGGCGGTCAACTACGCCAACGACTACTCCGACGGCATCCGCGGCACCGACGACGACCGGGTCGGGCCGATGCGGCTGGTCGGCTCCGGCGCGGCCCCGGCGGCGGCGGTGAAGCGAGCGGCGTTCGTGGCCTTCGGGGTCGCCGGCGTCGCCGGCCTGGTGCTGGCCGCCACGACCGCGTGGTGGCTGGTGGCCGTGGGGCTGGTCTGCGTGGTCGCCGCGTGGTTCTACACCGGGGGCTCGACGCCGTACGGCTACCTCGGCCTCGGCGAGGTGATGGTCTTCGTCTTCTTCGGCCTGGTGGCGGTGATCGGGACGACGTACGTGCAGACCGAGTCGTGGGAGTGGCCCGCGCTCTACGCCGGCGTCGGCGTCGGCGCGCTGGCCTGCGCGATCCTGGTGGCCAACAACCTGCGCGACATCCCGACCGACACGGTCGCCGGCAAGCGGACGCTGGCCGTGCGCCTGGGTGCCGACCGCACCCGCGGGCTCTACGTGCTGCTCGTGCTCGCCGCGGCCCTCGCGGTGGTCGCGATCGCGGTCGCCACCACGTGGTGGGTGCTGGTCGGCCTCGGCTTCCTCGCCGTCGCCGTCCGCGCCGCGCGCACCGTGCTGGGCGGCGCCGTGGGCCCGGACCTGGTGCCGGTGCTCCAGCAGACCGGCCTGGCCGAGCTCGTCTGGTCGGTGCTGGTGGCCGGCGCCCTGGTGCTGGCCGGCTGAGCGGCCGGGCTCGGCGACTACCCACGGGCTACCGTGGGGACATGACGTTCCTGATCTTCCTGGCCGTGGTCGCCGTCGCCTTCGTGGCGTGGCGGATGCGGGTCACCCTGCTGGCCAAGATCCTCGGTCAGCCGGAGAGCCGCATCCAGCGACAGATCGACCGCAAGCGCCGCTGAGGCCCGCGCCGACCGGTCAGTCGGTGTCTTCCTTGGCGCGCATCTCCTCGACCTTCGCCGAGGCCCGACGGGCCCGCTCGTCGACGCGCTGGGCGAAGGCCTCGCGCTGCGGGGCGAGGAGGTAGTAGGACCCCACGCCGCTGACCACGAACCCGATCACGACGACCCACGGCAACGAGACCGAGTCGGCGACCGCGGCCCAGATCCCGAAGGTGACGGCGGCCGTTCCGAGGAAGAGCGCGATGCGGAGCAGGGTGTAGGTCCAGAACTGCTTCACGGGTCCGAGGGTAGTCGTCACCACGGACGCTCTACGCTGGAGGGGTGCTCAGGTTCCTGATCGTGGTGATCGTCTTCGCCGCCGCCACCTACCTCGTGGTGAGAATGCTCCAAGAGCGCGGTCTCACGCCCACCAAGTCCCCCCAGGCCAAGAAGCGCCGGCCTCCCCGGCCCACGAAGCCCCCGCGGATGGTCGCCCCCGACGACGACGACGACTTCCTGCGCGACCTCGACCGCAAGCGCCTCAACCCCGAGGACCCGGACAGCTGCTGTCGCGATCCCCGGGCACCTGATCGATCGACGCCTCGGCGGGCGCGGCGTAGGAGTGCTGGCTGGTGGTCGAGAAGTAGTTGATCCCGATGAAGTTGAACCACAGGGTGGCCACGCCGACGAGGGCCAGGATCGCGGCGTTGCGGCCCTTCCAGCCGGCCGTGGCACGGGCGTGCAGGTAGGCGGCGTAGACGACCCAGGTGATGAACGCCCACACCTCCTTGGGGTCCCAGTTCCAGTACGTCGACCAGGCCTCCTTGGCCCAGATCGGCCCGGTGATCAGCACCGCGAAGGTCCACACCGGGAACGCGAAGGCGTGGATCCGGTACGACGTCCGGTCGAGCACCGCGAGCGACGGCACCCGCGCCAGCGGGCCGGTGGCGGTCTCGCCGACGCGCAGCTTGACCAGGTAGGCGCCCGAGAGGATGCCGCCCATCGTGAACGCACCGGTGGCGATGATCGCGGACACCACGTGGATCACGAGCCAGTAGGAGTCGAGGGCCTCGGGCAGCGGCGCGACCTGGCCGTGCAGCCACACCACGGCGACCATCAGCACGGGGAGCACGAAGCCGACCACCAGCGGCCCGGCCCAGCCGAGCCCGAACCGGCGGTAGAGCGCGACGTACATCAGCGCGACCACGAACGTGCCGGTGATCGTGAACTCGTACATGTTGCCCCAGGGCACCCGGTTGGGCTCCGCGGCCATGCCTCGACCGACGAGCGCCACGAGGTGCAGGCCGACGGCCAGCACGGTGAGCAGGATGCCGAGCCGGCCCAGGAAGGCCACCCGGTGGCCGGGCTCGTCGCCCGCGGCCGCACCACCGGTGCCGCCACCCGTGTCGACGGCCACGGCACCCGTCGACGCAGCCGACACAGCCGACGCGCGGCCCGTCGCGGCCGGCTCCGCGACCGCCACGTTGCGCAGCGACGCCCACTCGGCGAGGTAGGTGAGCAGGGCGAGGAAGTAGACGACGGCCGCGGCGGCCACCGCCCGGTCGCTCAGCAGGCCCCAGTCGGCGTCGGTCACGTCTGCTCCTCCATCGTCGGCCCCCCGGGGGTGGCACGCAGGTCGGCCACGAGCGCGGCCAGGACGTCGGTGACGTCGCCGCCGCCGGAGCGGTCGAGCGCCGCGACCTCGACCACGGTGATCTCCTCCATTGTGCCCGCCTCGCCGTCACCCCGACGACGCCGGGCGCGCACCCACACCCGGCGCGGGCGGATGAACAGCGAGCCGAGCAGCCCGAGCAGCGCGAGCACGACCCCGGAGAGCGCCACCCACTGCCCGGGCGTCTTGCTGACCTGGATCCGCACCCACGGCTCCAGTCCCTCGAAGGTGACCGAGCCGAGCCCGTCGGGCAGCCGGACGCTCTCGCCCTGCGACAGGTCGAGCCGCAGCGGGGCGCCGTCCGGCTTGAGCACCTGCTCGGCGTCGCTCTTGTCGAGCACGTAGATCGACTGCGACGGCCCGCCGTCCATGTTGAGGTCGCCGGCGTAGACGAGCAGCGAGAGCAGCGGGTTGTTGTCGTCGCCCATCAGGTTGACCGGGTCGCCCTCGGTGTTCTTGATGAACGTCGGGTAGAAGAGGCCCTCGAGGCCGATGCCCGCGGGCTGCGCGTCGGGGGCCTTCACGACGCCGAAGGAGAGGAAGTTGGCGCTCTCGGGCAGGAAGATCGTGGGCCCGGAGTAGGCGACGTCACCGTTGCCGTCGCGCACGGTGATCACCGGCGCGTAGCCGTGGCCGACCAGGAACAGCTCGGTCGACTCGATCTTCAGCGGGTGGTTGACGCGCAGGTCGTAGGTCTTCTCCTCGGCGTCCCTGCCCCGGTAGCTCAGCCCGGCGCGGAAGCCGCGGGCGGTGCCGGCCTGCGGGCCCTCGGTCAGCCACTCGACGTCGAAGCCGTCGACGTCGAAGGAGAAGTCGTCGAGGTCGTCGAGGGTGAAGAGCTTGCCGGGCACGAAGTCGTCGTACTGGTTGGGGTTGTTGCTGAAGCCGCCCCCCTCCACCACGATCACCGAGCCCTTGTAGCCGAGCAGCCCGCCGGTCGCGAAGCCGACCAGCACCACCAGCACCGACAGGTGGAAGACCAGGTTGCCGACCTCGCGCAGGTAGCCGCGCTCGGCGCTCACCGCATCGCCGGCGGCGTCGGCGGCGTCGGCGTGCGCACCCGGTAGCCGCGCTTGCGCAGCAGCGTCCGCGCACGGTCCAGCACGTCCTGCGCCCGGTCGTCGGTCTCGTACGTCGTGTGGTCCGGGAGCCGGGTCAGGTGCCGGGGGGCCGGCGGCGGCTCGGCGCGGATGCCGCGCCAGTAGTGGATCGTGCGGGGCACGATGCAGCCGACGAGCGAGACGACGAGCAGCAGGTAGACCGCGGAGAACCAGACCGAGTCGTAGACCGAGAACAGGTCGAGCTTCTCGTAGATCGGGGTGAGCGTGGGGTGGTCGGTCTTCCACCGGCTCGCGCCCAGCGAGTCGACCTGCTCCTGGGGCACGACCGAGCCCGGGATCGCGGCCAGCGCGAGCAGCAGCAGCAGCACCAGGGCGGTGCGCATCGAGGTGAGCTGACGCCAGGCCCAGCGCCCCAGCTCGCGGGGCGTCAGCTCGCCCGAGCGCCGCCCGGACGGCGGGGGCCCGGTCGGCGACGGACCGGCGGGAGGTGCCTCGGTGCGGCTCACACGCTCACCTGCCACGAGTCGATCACGTGGTACTGGAGCCAGGTGACCGCCTGGTCCCACACCCCGGTGACCAGCATCAGCCCGACCAGCACCAGCAGGCCGCCGCCGACCCGCATCACCAGCGCCTGGTGGCGGCGCACGAACGTCAGCGCCCCCAGGGCCCGCTGGTAGGCGAGACCGGCCGCGATGAACGGCAGCCCCAGCCCGAGGGCGTAGAAGCCCGCGAGCACGGCACTGCGGGTGACCGTGGCCTCGTTGAACGACAAGGTGGTGATCGCCGCCAGGGTCGGACCGATGCACGGCGTCCACCCGAGACCGAACAGGAAGCCCAGCAGCGGTGCCGCTCCGAGCCCGACGGCCGGCACGGTGTGCACCCGCCACTCGCGCTGGAGCAGCGGGATGACGCCGGCGAAGACCAGGCCGAGCACGATCGTGAGCAGTCCGAGCACCACGGTGATCGTGCGCCGCCACTCCACGAGCCACGACCCCATCGCACCCGACAGCGCCCCGAGCGAGACGAAGACGACCGCGAAGCCGAGCACGAACAGCACCGACCCGAGCAGCATCCGGCCGCGGTGCTGGGACGCCTCGCCGTCGGCGAGGTCGGCGCCGCTGAGACCGGTGGCGTAGGAGAGGTAGCCGGGGAGCAGCGGGATCACGCAGGGCGAGAAGAACGAGACCAGCCCGGCGATGATCGCCACCGGGATCGCCAGCGGCATGGAGCCCGAGAGCGCCTGCTCCTGGAACCAGTCACCCATCGGCGCTCGCCCCGCCCGAGCCCTCGGCGGCGATCTCCTCCACCAGCTGCACCAGCGTGAGCGTGGAGGGCAGCACGCCGATGATCGAGGCCGCGACGCGCCCGTCGGCGTCGAGGACGACGAAGGCGGGCACCGTGTAGGGACTCAGCGTGCCCCGGAACGCCAGCAGCGCCTTGCCGTCGCCGGCGTAGAGGGAGGGGTAGGGCACCTGCTTCTCGCGCTCGTAGGCGCGCGCGGTCTCGACCGAGGGGTCGCGCACGTCGACGCCCACGAAGTGCGCCGTGCCCTCGAGCTCGGCGGCCGCGGCGTTGACGGCGTCCTGCTCGGCCCGGCACTCCACGCACCAGGCCCCCCAGACCACCACGACCGTCGGCCGGCCGCGGAGTCGGCGAGGTCGACGGGCTCGCCGGCGAGGTCGTCACCGGTGAGCGCGACCGGGGCGGCCCGCTCGGCGGCCGCGAGCTGGCTGACGACGCCGTCGGCGGTGACGTAGCCCTTGTCGCCGGTGCCGGGCAGGCTCGAGCACCCGGCGAGCACGAGCAGCACCAGGGCGAGCAGGCGACCGCTTGAGGACCAGGGAGGTCAGGGCCGCTTCTCCTCGGGGGCTCCGCCGGCGGAGAACGTGGCGTTCTTGTCCGCGGTCGGGATCAGGTCGCCGGCGGGCTCGCTGTAGGCGACCTTGGTGACCCGGTCGCCGTCGAAGTGCAGCGAGGTGAGCGAGCACAGGGTGCACTGCCGCTTGCGCGGGTCGTGGAGGAACGAGCGGCCCTCGACGTGCAGCCGGGTGGTCCAGATCGGCAGCTGGTGGGAGACGATCGACGGCCTCGTGCCCGGTCGCCGCCTCGCGGGCGTCGCGGACGGCGGCCATCATCCGCGCCGCGACCTCGGTGTAGGGCTCGCCCCACGAGGGCTTGAAGGGGTTCCAGAGGTGGCGCCAGTTGGACGGCTTGCGCAGCGCGTTGCGCCCGGCGCCGAACTGCTCGCCCTCGAACTTGTTGGTCGACTCGATGACGCGGTCGTCGATCACGGCCTCGAGGCCGCGCGCCAGCAGCAGCGGCGCCGCGGTCTGCTGGGCCCGCTCCAGCGGCGAGCACCGCACGTGGGTGATGTCGCGGTCCGCCAGCGTCCCGGCGACCTTCTCGGCCATCCGGACGCCGAGCTCGGAGAGGTGGAAGCCGTCGCGGCGCCCGTAGAGCACGCCGTCGGGGTTGTGCACCTCGCCGTGGCGCAGCAGGTGGACGATGGTCTCGTTGCTCATGAGGACTCCTTGGCGGTGTCGCACGGTGTCGGCAGGGGTGGAGGGACACGGTCTTGAGCGCGGGCCGCGGCCCGGGCCCCGAGGGGCAGTGCGTCGAGCACGGTCTGGACGGCCCGGTCGTCGTGGGCCGAGGACAGGAACCACGCCTCGAACGCCGACGGCGGGAGGTAGACCCCGGCGTCGAGCAGCGCGTTGAAGTAGGCGGCGTACGCCGTGGCGTCGGTGCGCGAGGCCGACGCGAAGTCGCGGACCGGGCCGTGCGCCGGGTCGCTGAAGAACACCGAGAACATCGTGCCCGCCGAGGAGACCTGGTGGGCCACGCCCGGCGGCGGTCAGGGTCTCGACGACGGCGGCCTTGATCGTCTCGCCGGCGGCGGTGACGTGGGCGTAGACGTCGTCGGTGGCCAGCCGCAGGGTGGCCAGCCCGGCCGTGGTCGCGATCGGGTTCCCGACTGAGCGTGCCGGCCTGGTAGACGGGCCCCTCGGGCGAGAGCTGCGCCATCACGTCGGCGCGGCCGCCGAACGCCGCGGCGGGGAAGCCGCCGCCCATCACCTTGCCGAAGGTGACCAGGTCGGGGGCCCAGCCCTCCTGGGCGCCGTCGATGCCCCAGTAGCCCCGTGCGGAGGCGCGGAAGCCGGTCATCACCTCGTCGGAGACGAACAGCGCACCGTGCCGGCGACAGGTCTCGGCGAGGAAGGCGTTGAAGCCCGGCTCCGGGGGCACCACGCCCATGTTGCCCGGCGCGGCCTCGGTGATCAGGCAGGCGATCCGGTCGCCGTGCTCGGCGAACGCCGCCGCCACGGCGTCCCGGTCGTTGTAGGGCAGCACCAGGGTGAGCTCGGTCGAGGAGACCGGCACGCCGGGGGTGCCGGGCACGGCGAAGGTCATCAGGCCGGAGCCGGCGGAGGCCAGCAGGGAGTCGACGTGGCCGTGGTAGCAGCCGGCGAACTTCACCACGACGTCCCGCCCGGTGGCGCCGCGCGCGAGCCGGATCGCCGACATCGTCGCCTCCGTGCCCGAGGAGACGAACCGGACCTTCTCGACCGACGTCCGGGCCACGATCTCCTCGGCGAGCTCGACCTCGGGCTCGGTGGGGGTCCCGTACGACGTGCCCCTGGCCACGGCGGCCTGGACGGCGGCCAGCACCTCGGGGTGCGCGTGCCCGAGCAGCATCGGGCCCCACGAGCAGATCAGGTCGACGTACTCGTGCCCGTCGACGTCGGTGAGCCAGGCCCCGGAGGCGGAGCGGACGAACCGCGGGGTGCCGCCGACCGCGGCGAAGGCTCGCACCGGCGAGTTGACGCCGCCCGGGGTGACGGCTCGGGCCCGGTCGAACAGGGCCCGCGAGGCGTCGGTCGCGGGACGGCGTGCGTCGGCAGGCTCGGGCATCACCCCGTCATTGTCCCCGCTGACCCTGGCCGAGCCCGAACCGGGCGGCTGTGGGCTCGCCCACGCCATCCCCACGGCGCGGCAACGTTTGGGTGAAGTTCGAGATCCGCTCTCCGAGTTACCCGTACCTCGCGTAACCTCGGGACACACAGGCCGCGTTATCACGAGCAGTACCGCGCGCACCGGACGCGCGGCGAGGAGATGTGACACATGACGACCCCGAAGACTGGTCGCCTGCAGAAGGCCGCCGCGCTCGTGCCGCTGGCTGTGCTGTCGACGGCCTGGACCGTGACGCTGGCCGGCGCCGGAGTCACGGCGTCCGTCGTCTCCGCCGACCCCGACCCCGCCGAGCCAGCTCCCCGAGGGCGCCACCGTGCCCGAGGAGGCCATCGAGGCCCCGGCGAGCGTGTCCTCGGGTGACGAGATCGCCCCGGGGGTCACCGGCGACGCCCGGCAGATCCTGGCCACGTCGTCCACCAACGCCATCCCGGCCGCCGCCCTCGCGGCCTACCAGCGCGCCGAGACCGTCATCAACGCCGCCGACAAGAGCTGCAACCTCACCTGGCAGCTGATCGCCGCCATCGGCCGCGTCGAGTCCAACCACGGTCGCTACGGCGGCAACGCGCTCGACGACGACGGCGTGGCCCGTCCCGGCATCTACGGCCCGGCCCTCAACGGCAAGAACAGCACCTCGCTGATCCGCGACACCGACGCCGGCCAGTACGACAACGACCTGGTCTTCGACCGGGCGGTCGGCCCGATGCAGTTCATCCCCTCGACCTGGTCCACGATCGGCGTCGACGCCGACAGCGACGGCGAGCGCAACCCGCAGGACGTCGACGACGCCGCGCTCGGCACGGCGGTCTACCTCTGCTCCGGCAAGGACGACCTCGGCACGGTCGCCGGCCAGCGCTCGGCGGTCTACCGCTACAACCACTCGCAGTCCTACGTCGACCTGGTGCTCTCGATCATGAACGCCTACCTCGACGGCGACTTCACCTCGATCCCCAACAACACCAGCGCGGCCGGCATCATCGCGCCCGTCCCCACGCCGAGCGGCGGCGGCAACGCGGCGACGGGCGGCACCGGCGACGGCGGCCGGGGCAACGGTGGCGGCACGACCCACAGCCACCCCCGGCTCGCCCAGCCCGACCCCCGAGCCCAGCCGGAGCCGAGCCCGGAGCCGGCCCCGCCGCCGGCGCCCAACCCCGGCGGCGGCGGTGGCGACATCCCGCCGCGGCTGCCCCCCGTCCAGCTGCCCGACCTGCCCAGCACCGACGCCGACCCCGTCGACCAGGCGCTCACGCGGGCCCAGGCGGTGCTGCAGTGCACCCTCGACGGCCTCAGCCCGGTGCTCAACACCGGCGCGGTTCGAAGCCTGCGTGCAGCGCCTACATGAACCCCTGAGGCCGCGGTCGGTCAGCGCGCGAGCAGGCGTGCGGCCTCGGCCGCCCAGTAGGTGAGCACGACGTCGGCTCCGGCGCGCCGGATCGAGGTGAGCGTCTCCAGGATCGCCGGCCTCGCGGTCGATCCAGCCACGGGCGGCAGCGGCCTCGACCATGGAGTACTCACCGGAGATGTTGTACGCCGCCACCGGCACGTCGACGGCGTCGCGCACCCGGCGCAGCACGTCGAGGTAGGCCAGCGCGGGCTTCACCATCACGAGGTCGGCGCCCTGCTCGACGTCGAGCAGCGCCTCGCGCACGCCCTCGCGGGCGTTGGCGGGGTCCTGCTGGTAGGTGCGCCGGTCGCCCTGCAACGACGAGTCGACGGCCTCGCGGAACGGGCCGTAGAAGGCGGAGGCGTACTTCGCGGAGTAGGCCAGCACCGCGACGTCGGTGTGCCCGGCGGCGTCGAGGGCGGTGCGGATCACCGCGACCTGGCCGTCCA
The DNA here is from genome assembly GCA_963834285.1 of uncultured Actinomycetota bacterium. Classification (GTDB taxonomy): domain Bacteria; phylum Actinomycetota; class Actinomycetes; order Propionibacteriales; family Nocardioidaceae; genus Nocardioides. The sequence goes on from CAWIAZ010000005.1 coordinate 236,293, forward strand.
TCATCCCGCTGGGGCCGACCAGGTGGACGCCGGCCGCGGCCTGCGCGACCGCCATCTCGGCGTAGACCGCCAGCGTGGCGTCGTTGTCGACCCGGCCGCCGGCGTCGAGCACGCCGCAGTGACCGTGGTCGGTGAACTCGTCGAGGCAGAGGTCGCTCATCACCGTGAGCGCGTCGCCGACCTCGGCGACCACGTCGGCGATCGCGAGGTTGAGGACGCCGGCGGGGTCGAGCGCGCCCGACCCGGTGGCGTCCTTGCTGGTGGGCACGCCGAAGAGCATCAGCCCGCCGAGGCCGAGCCCGGCCGCCTCGCTCGCAGCCGCGCGCAGGCTGTCGCGGGAGTGCTGGACGACGCCGGGCATCGAGGAGATCGGGTGCGGCTGGTCCGGCCCCCTCCCGCACGAAGACCGGCAGCACCAGCTGCCGGGCCTCCACGCTCGTCTCGGCCACCGTGCGCCGCAGCGCCGCCGTCGTCCGCAGCCGTCGCGGCCGGACGACGGGCGGGACGACGGGCGGGACGACGGGAGGCTCGAGGTCGCTCATGGGGTGATCATCCTCCCTCGACCTGCACCGGCACCTCGAGGCCGTCGCGGCCCGAGCGGTGGACTACTCCGCGCGGACGCGCCGCCGGGTGGACGGCTTGCGCTCGGACGGCTTGGTGACCGGGTCACCGGCCTCGACCATCGCCGCAGCGACGGGTCGCCCCGAAGTCGGCCAGCGCGTCGACCAGCACGTCCACGTCGGGCTTCGGCGAGAGGACGTCGACCCGCAGGCCGTGCTCCTCCGCCGTCTTCGCCGTGGCGGGGCCGATCACCGCGATCACCGTCGAGGGGTGCGGCTTGCCGGCGATGCCGACCAGGTTGCGCACCGTCGAGGACGACGTGAACACGACCGCGTCGAACTTGCCGGTCTTGATCGCGTCGCGCGTCGGCGCCGGCGGCGGCGCGGCCCGCACGGTGCGGTAGGCGGTGACGTCGTCGCACTCCCAGCCGAGGTCGATCAGGCCGGCCACGAGGTTCTCGGTGGCGATGTCGGCACGCGGCAGGAAGACCCGGTTGATCGGGTCGAGCACCTCGTCGTACTCGGGCCAGTCGGCCAGCAGGCCGGCGGCCGACTGCTCACCGGAGGGCACCAGGTCGGCGCGCAGGCCCCAGGCCGCGATCGCGGCGGCGGTCTTGTCGCCCACCGCGGCGATCTTCAGCCCGGAGAACGCCCGGGCGTCGAGGCCGTACTCCTCGAACTTCTCGCGGACGGCCTTGACGGCGTTGACCGAGGTGAAGGCGATCCACTCGTAGCGGCCCTCGACCAGACCGCGCACGGCCTTGTCCATCTGCAGCGGGTTGCGGGGCGGCTCGACCGAGATCGTCGGCACCTCCTCGGGCACCGCGCCGTAGCCGCGCAGCCGGGTCGACAGCGAGGCCGCCTGGTCCTTGGTGCGCGGCACCAGCACGTGCCAGCCGAACAGCGGCTTGGTCTCGAACCACGACAGCGTCTCGCGCAGGTCGACGACCTTGCCGACCACGACGATCGCCGGCGGCGCCATCCGGGCGGCCCGGGCGTCGGCGGCGATGTGCTCGAGCGTGGAGATCACCGTGGCCTGCTCGGTGGTGGTGCCGACCCGGGTCATCGCGACCGGGGTCTCGGGCCTTGCGGCCGGCGGCCACCAGGGCCTGGGCGATGTCGCCGATCTGGCCGACGGCGGAGAGCAGCACCAGGGTGCGGTCGTCGGCGTAGGCCTTCCAGTCGACCTTGTCGCCGCAGGTGATGACCGAGACCTCGCGCTGGTCCTTGGTGGTCAGCGGGATGCCGGCGTACGCCGGGACGGAGCCGACCGAGGAGATGCCGGGCACGATCTCGAAGCCGATGCCGGCCTTGACGACGGCCTGCGCCTCCTCGGGCCCGGAGGCGTAGAGGAAGGGGTCGCCGCTCATCAGCCGGACGACGCGCAGGCCGCGCTTGGCCTGGCGGACGACGACCTTGGCCCGGGCGGCGTGGGTGAGCGGCTGGCCGTCCTCACCGAAGCCGCCGTCGACGATCTCCGGGCCGGACGTCTCGACGACGGCCTGCTCGCCCTCGGCGTCCGCGGCCGGCGCCTCGGGCAGACCGAGGAGCGTGCGCACCATCTGGTCGTGCTCCGGGGTCTCGGTGACGACGACGTCGGCCTCCCGGAGGAGGGTGACGGCGCGGACCGTGAGCAGGTCGGGGTCGCCGGGGCCGCTGCCCACGAAGGACACCCAGGCCCGGGCCACCCTGTCGGCGGCCGTCTCGGTCTTGGTCGAATTGCCTCGCGTCATGCGTCTCGCACCTCTGCTCGTTCCGCTGCTGACTGTGCGCGGCTGCTCGAGCCGCTCGCGCCGCCCGTGCCGCTCGTGCTGCTCTCTGTATTTCTCATGTCTGGTCTCCTGGTGGCGCGTGCGGCTGTGTCGCGGCCGCCTCCAGGTCGCCCGCCCCGTCGGCGAGCATCTCCTCGCCGAGCCGGCGACCCACGCCCGCGGCGTCGGTGACGGCTCCCGAGGCGGATCTGCGGACCGAGAGCGTCCCGTCGGTCGACAGGGCCACTGCCCGCACCCACAGCTCCTCTCCGTCCTCGCCCTCGACGACCTCCGCCAGGGCCCCGATCGGCGCCGAGCACCCTCCTTCGAGGGTGGCCAGGACCGCTCGCTCGCACTCGACCGCGGCCCGCGTGCGCGGGTCGTCGAGCGCTCCGAGGTCGGTGACGAGCTCGCCCCCGAGGGCACCGTCCGCGCACTCGACCGCCAGGGCACCCTGCCCGGGGGCAGGAAGCATCTGGAGCGGGTCGAGCACCTCGGTTGCTTCCCCGACCCGTCCGAGGCGGGCCAGACCGGCCCGCGCGAGCACGACGGCGTCGTACTGACCGTCGCGCACCTTGCTGATCCGGGTGTCGACGTTCCCACGAACGCCGACCACGTCCAAACCGAGGCCGAGGGCGTGGAGCTGCGCCTGGCGCCGCGGGGAGCCGGTGCCGACCCGGCTGCCGGCCGGCAGCTCGCCGAGCGTGAGCCCGTCGCGGGCCACGACCACGTCGCGCGGGTCCTCGCGGACCGGGATCGCGGCGAGGGTGATGCCGGGGGCCGGCTGGGTGGGGAGGTCCTTGAGCGAGTGCACGGCGACGTCGACGCGGCCGTCGAGCAGCGCGTCGCGCAGCGCGCTGACGAAGACGCCGGTGCTGCCGCTCTGCTCGATCGGGGTGCCGGCGGCCTGGGTGCGGTCGCCGTCGGTGGCGATCTCGACCAGCTCGACCTCGCAGCCCAGCCGGTGCCGGACCATCTCGGCGACCATCTCGGACTGGGTCGTGGCCAGGTGGCTGGCCCGGGTGCCGAGCCGGACGACGCGGGCGGCGGTGACGGTGCTCATGCCAGCCCCTCCGGTCGGGTGACGGCGTCGACCGCGTCGGGGTCGAGCGCGAACAGCTCGGCCAGCGCGGCGGCGTAGGAGACCGCGCCCTGGTCGTTGGCGAGCTCCTTGACCCGGACGGTGGGCTCGTGGAGCAGCTTGTCGGCGACCCGGCGCACGGTGTGCAGCACCTCGGCGCGCGCGGCCGCGTCGAGGCCGGGCAGCCGGCCGTCGAGGCGGGTCATCTCGGCGTCGACGACCGAGGTCGCCATCGAGCGCAGCGCCACGACCGTGGGGGTCACGTTGGCCTGGCTGCGGGCGGCGAGGAAGGCGGTGACCTCCTGGCCGACGATCCGGCGCACCTCGACGACCTCGCGACCGGCGTCGGAGTCGTGGAGCACCTCGGCGAGCTCGGCGAGGCCGACCAGCAGGACGCCGGGCAGGTCGGCGACCGTCGGGGTCGACGTCGTGCGGCAGCGCCACGTCGATGACGGCGAGCGGCCGGTCGGCGTCGCCGCGCGCGGTCTCGACCATCGTCGCGGGTGACGAGCACGCCGACCGCGCCGGTGCAGGTGACGAGCAGGTCGGCCTCGGCGATCTCGGCGGTGCAGGTCGTCGAGGGCGGCGACCCGGGCGTCGTACTCGGTCGGCGAGCCGGGCGGCACGGTCGGCGCTGCGGTTGACCACGACGACCTCGGCGGCACCGAGCCGGGAGACGGTGGCGGTGGCGAGCCCGGCCATGCTGCCGGCGCCGACGACCACGACCCGCTTGCCCGCGACGGCGCCGACGGCCTCGACGGAGCGCTCGAGCGCGGCGCTGACCAGCGACGGCGCGACCTGGTCGATGCCGGTCTCGGCGCGCGAGCGCTTGCCGACGCGCAGGGCCTGCTGGAAGAGCAGGTTGAGGGCGGGACCGACGGTGCCGAGCTCCTGGCCCAGGCGCAGCGCCTCGCGGGTCTGGCCGAGGATCTGGCCCTCGCCGACCGCCATCGAGTCGAGCCCGGCGGCGACCTGGAAGAGGTGGGAGACCGCGCCGTCGTCGTAGTGCACGTAGAGGTGCGGGAGCAGCTCCTCGGTGGCGAGCCCGGCCCGCTCGAGGAGCAGCCGCGAGAGCGTCTCGACGCTGCCGTGGAAGCGGTCGACGTCGGTGTAGATCTCGACCCGGTTGCAGGTGGAGATGACCGTGGCCTCGGTGACGTGCTCGCAGGCGGCGGCGTCGGTCGATCAGCTTCTGCACGCGGCTCGGCGTCGAGCGCGACCTGCTCCAGCAGCGCGACCGGGGCGGAGTTGTGGGAGATGCCGACGACGAGGACGCTCATGCGCTCCCCCGGACGTCGAGGGGGCCGGCGGCTCGACCTGGGCCTTGCGCTGCTCGTGGTAGGCCAGGATCTGCAGCTCGATCGACAGGTCGACCTTGCGCACGTCGACGCCCGCGGGCACCGCGATCACGGCCGGGGCGAAGTTGAGGATGCTGGTGATCCCGCAGGCGACCATCCGGTCGGCGACGTCCTGGGCGGCGACCGCCGGCGTGGCGATGACGCCGATCGCGACGTCCTGCTCGCGGACGATCTGCTCGAGCTGGTCGAAGGGGCGCACCGAGACGCCCGCGACCACCTCGTCGGCGCGGCTGGGGTCGGCGTCGAGCAGCGCGACGACGTGGAAGCCGCGGCTGCGGAAGCCGGAGTAGTTGGCCAGGGCGTGGCCGAGGTTGCCGATGCCGACGATGACCACGGGCCAGTCCTGGGTGACGCCGATCTCGCGGGCGATCTGGTAGCGCAGGTAGTCGACGTCGTAGCCGACCCCGCGGGTGCCGTAGCTGCCGAGGTAGGAGAGGTCCTTGCGGAGCTTGGCGCTGTTGACGCCGGCGGCGGCCGCCAGGGCCTCGCTGGAGCAGGTGCGTGTGCCGTCGTCGGACAGCGTCGTCAGCGCCCTCAGGTAGACGGGCAGGCGGGCGACGGTGGCCTCCGGGATGTCCCGGCCGGTCTCGCTCGAACTCCGTGCGGTCACTGCTCTTCTCTCCAGCCGGCCGCTGCTCGGGGGCGCCCGGCCCGGTCACTGTAAGAGTTTGTGAACGCGGGAACAAAACGTCGCGACGCGTGCGTCCCCGGCCCCGGCTGCGGCTACCACATGTGAGAAGTCACACCCTCGGCGGGTCCTGGTCGGTGCCGGCTCGAGTCGCTCGGGGCCCTCAGCGGGCCAGGGCGGTGCGCAGCCGCTGCTCGTCGACGCGCCAGAAGTCGTGCTGGCGTCCGTCGACCAGGGTCACCGGGATCTCCTCGCCGTAGCGGCGGGTGAGCGCGGGGTCGTCGTCGATCGAGATCTCGGTGAAGCGCTCACCGAGGTCGGCGCAGACCCGCGTCGAGCACGGTCCGGGCCTCGTCGCACAGGTGGCAGCCCGGCCGGGTGTAGAAGGTGATCCGGAGCGTCGGGCACGGGGCCTGCCTCACTCGATCAGGCCCGAGGGCCCGACGCCGCTCGAGCCCGCGCAGCCGTCCCTTCTGCACCTTGCCGGTGCCGGTGAGCGGCAGCTCGTCGACGACCTCGATGCGGACGGGCTGCTTGAAGCGGGCCAGCCGGGTGCTGCAGTGCGGCGCGCACGTCGTCGGCCAGCCGGTCGGCGTCGACCTCCGGCGCGACGACGTAGGCGACCACCGTCTCGCCGGTCTGCGTCGTCGGGCGCGCCGACCACCGCGACCTCGCGCACGCCGGGGACCTCGAGCACGACGTCCTCGACCTCGACGGGGTAGACGTTGAAGCCGGAGACGATGATCAGCTCCTTGACCCGGTCGACCAGGAACAGGTCGCCGCTGCGGTCGAGGAAGCCGACGTCGCCGGTGGGCCACCAGCCGTCGGCGTCGGGCCCGTCGACCCCGTCGGGCCAGTAGCCGCTGAACAGGTTGGCGCCGCGGATCTGGATCTGGCCGGGGTCGTCGCCGACCGCCAGCGGTGCCCGACTCCTCGACCAGACGGATGTCGATGCCGTGCGAGGGCGGCGCCGACCGAGCCGTTCTGGAGCTCCTGCGGAGCAGAGCGTGCTGGTGACCACCGGCGAGGCCTCGGTGAGCCCGTAGCCCTGGTGGACCGGGACCCCGGTGCGGGCCACGAACTCCTCGATGACCTCCGCCGACAGCGGCGCCGAGCCCGACAGCACCAGGCGCACCGGCCCGAGACGCTCCTCGAGCGCGTCGATGGAGCGCCAGTGGGCGAAGGCCGGCGGGGCGATCGGCACGACGCTGCAGGCCTCGTCCTCGATCAGGTCGAGGGTGCCCTGCGGGTCGAACCGCTCGGCCAGGACCAGCTTGGCGCGGTGCCGGATGATCCCGCCGAGCACCGCGTTGAGGCCGTAGACGTGGAACAGCGGCAGGACGCCGAGCACGACGTCGTCGCCGTGCATCATCGGCGGGTCGACCGCGGCCACCTGGTCGATGTTGGCGAGCAGCGCGCGGTGGCTGAGCATCGCCGCCCGCGGGAGCCCGGAGGTGCCGCTGGTGTAGAGCAGCGCCGCGAGCTTCTCCGGGTCGGGCAGCGGCGGGACCGGGCGCGGCGGAGTCGGCGCGCAGCTGGTCGTAGGACCGCTCCCCCGGGCGCAGGGTCGTGCCGACCCCGACGACCCGGGCCTGGCTGGCGCGGGTGAGCAGCTCGGCGTCGATGCCGTCGGCGACGTCGCCGTCGAGCGCCCGCCGGAGCTGGTCGGCAGGCCTCGCGCACGGTGGTGATCGTGTCGGCCTCGCCGATGACCATCCGGGTGCCGGAGTCGGCCATCATCCGCGCCAGCTCGCCGGCCTTCGACTGCGGGTTGACCGGGACGGCGACGGCCTGGGCCCGCAGGATGCCGAGGTAGGAGGTCACGAACTCCAGGCGGTTGCCCAGCACGATCATCACGCGGTGCCCGGCGACGATGCCGGCCGCGCCGAGGCCGGTCGCGACCCGGCCGACCTCGTCGTCGAGCTCGGCCCAGGTGAGGCTGCGCCCACCGGCCTCGACCACGGCGAGCTTGCTGGGATGGTCGTCGGCGGCCGCTGCGACCAGCGCTGCGACGTCGTGCACGCGGGTGTCAGCAGACATGGCCCGAATCCTACGCAGCGTCCAGGTCGCGCGGGGGTGATCACCCCCACCGGTGCGGATCTGCGCGCACCTCCAGCGGCACTAGGGTGGCGCCCATGGCCCCGCCCGAGCGTCGGACCCCGCTCAACCTCCAGCAACGGTCGACCCTGGCCGGCGAGGCCGCAGCCGCGGCCGCCGAGGTCGAGACCGCACTCCAGTCGCCCGCCGACGCCGACCGCCGCGGCGTTCTTCGACGTCGACAACACCGTGATGCAGGGCGCCAGCATCTTCCACCTCGCCCGCGGCCTCTACCGACGCAAGTTCTTCACGACCCGCGACATCGTCGGGGCCGTCTGGATGCAGGCCTACTTCCGCGTGGTCGGCGTCGAGGACCCCGAGCACATCGCCGAGACCCGCGCCTCCGCGCTGTCGTTCATCGCCGGCCACACGGTGACCGAGCTCGAGGAGCTCGGGGAGGAGATCTTCGACGAGGCGATGGCCCACCGGATCTGGCCGGGCACCCGGGCCCTGGCCCAGCTGCACCTCGACCAGGGGCAGCGGGTGTGGCTGGTGACCGCCGCCCCGATCGAGATCGCGCAGATCATCGCCCGCCGGCTCGGCCTCACCGGCGCCATGGGCACGGTGGCCGAGCACGTCGACGGCGTCTACACCGGCCAGCTCGTCGGCGACCTGCTGCACGGACCGGCCAAGGCCGAGGCGATCAAGGCGCTCGCCGCCCGTGAGGGGCTCGACCTCGACGGCCTGCTCGGCGTACTCCGACTCCGTCAACGACCTGCCGATGCTGAGCCTGGTCGGTCATCCCTGCGCCATCAACCCCGACGCCAGGCTGCGTGCCCACGCCCGCGCCGCCGGCTGGCAGGTGCGCGACTACCGCACCGGACGCAAGGCCGCGCGGGTCGGGCTGGTCGTGGGGGCGCTCGCGGGCGCCGTCAGCGGCACGGTGGCAGCCGGTGTCGCCCTGCGCGGCCGACGCCGCTCCTGAGGCCCGCGTCCGCGCGCCGACCACGTTTCGGCGAACCGCTGACCCCCGCGGGGTGGTCCGCGTAGGATCGAGCTGGCCTCAGGAGGGGGCACCAACCGGGAGGGACGCCACGAGCATGCCGTCGGAGCGATGGGACCTCGCGCACGGGCTCGATGCCCTGCGCGCGCTGGTCGCCGACGCCCTGCGACCGCTCGGCCCGGTCCCGGCCACCGCCGCCGGCGCCCTCGCCCTCGACCTCCGAGGCGACCACACCCCGGCCGCGACGCCCCGGGGTGGTTGCTCGAGCGAGAGCAGCGGCCCGACGTCCGGCCCGACGTCCGGCGGGTACGGCGACGCCGACCTGGCGACGTCGTCGGAGGAGTCCGCGGAGGAGCGCACCCGCCTGATCGCCCTCGTCGAGCTGGCCCGCAAGGGCGACGCCGAGGCCTTCGGCCTGCTCTACGACCACTACCAGGCGTCGGTCTACCGCTTCCTGTTCTACCGCACCCGCTCCCAGGTGCTGGCCGAGGACCTCGCGTCGGAGACCTTCTTCCGGGCGCTGCGGAGCATGACCAACTTCCGGTGGCAGGGCAAGGACTTCGGCGCCTGGCTGATGACCATCGCCCGCAACCTCGCCACCGACCACTTCAAGGCCGGCCGCACCCGCCTCGAGATGACCACCGAGGACATGGGCCAGCACGACGACAGCACGGAGGGTCCCGAGTCGGCCGTGCTGGCCAGCCTCACCAACGAGCTGCTGATGCAGGCGCTCACCCAGCTCCCCGACGAGCAGCGCGACTGCCTGGTGATGCGCTTCCTGCAGGGCATGAGCATCGCGGAGACCGCCGCAGTGCTCGGCCGCAGCGACGGGGCGGTCAAGCAGCTGCAGCTGCGCGGCGTGCGCAACCTCGCCAAGCTGATGCCCGAGGGGATCCGCGAATGAGCGCCCATATCAGTTCCCCGTCCTCCACGGTTCTAAAAGTGACGAGGCACACCCTCGGTGAGCAGCCGTCCGGCGTAACTTCCGCCTCGTCCGGGTCGTTGCACCTCCCGAAGGCTCACCACACCCCAGGACGGACACGATGACCGGGTTCAGGGCGCGACGCGGCGCCGAGGAGTTCCACCGCTCGATCGAGGCTCTCTCGACCGGGTCGGCGAGCGACCCCCGCCACGCCGACCTGCTCGACCTCGTGGGCGCGCTCCGCTCCACCGCACCCGTCGAGCCCCGCGCCGAGTTCGTCTCCGACCTGCGCGGCCAGCTGATGGCCGAGGCGGCGAGCCTCCCGGCCAGCACCAACGCCAAGCTGTCGCTGGCTCCGCGCACCCGCTCGACCCGGGAGCGCCGGCTGGCGATCGCCGTCGGCGGCTTCGCCGTCGTCAGCGCCACGACGTCGATGGCCATGGCCGCCCAGAGCGCCCTGCCCGGCGACACCCTCTACCCGCTGAAGCGAGCCCTCGAGAACGTCAGCACCACGATCCAGGTCGACCGGGACGAGCGCGCCGCGAGCCTGCTCGAGCACGCCGCCGGTCGGCTCGAGGAGGCCGAGGCGCTCACCCGCTCCGACCACGCCGACGACTCGCTCGTGGTCAGCGAGACCCTCAACGCCTTCACCGAGCAGGCCTCCGCCGCGTCCGACCTGGTGGTGGCCTCCTACGAGACCGGGGGCCGGACCACCTCGGTCGAGCAGCTGCGGGTCTTCACCACCGACAGCATGAGCCTGCTGCGCGACCTCGAGCGCGCGGTGCCCGAGTCGGCCCGTCCGGCCCTGATCGAGGCCGTCCAGGTCGTCACCCGCATCGACGCCTCCGCCGCCGTCCTCTGCCCCGACTGCGGCCCCGGCGTCGGCGAGATCCCGATGGCGGCCACGACGTCGGTCGAGGGGCTGCTCACCGACCTCGGCGAGCAGATCACGACCACCGGTACCGAGCGAGCCCGCCCGCGACGACCGGCCCGGCCGGCGTGACCGCGACCGCCAGGACGACGCCACCGCGACCGAGCCCACCCCCGACGTGACCGTGCCGGACCTGCCGGTCGACACCGGGGCCGCCGGCTCGACCACCAGCGAGCAGGAGCAGGCACCCGGCACCGGCACGTCTCCCGGCGACCGTGCCCGCGACCCGCTGCAGACGCTCACCGACGGCCTCACCGGCGGTCGTGAGGTCCGTGGGCCGCGCGGCGCCGGTGGCCGCATCGGCGACGTCCTCGAGGACACCGTCGACACGGTCGACGACGTCCTCGGTGGTGCGCTCGGCGGCTGAGCCGCAGCCGGGCCGCCAGCCCGGGCCGTCAGCCGCGAGTCAGCGGAAGACCGACTGGCGCTGCATCAGCAGCGAGTAGAGCGTCTGCTGGATGGTCTCGCGCACCTGGTCGGTGACGTCGAAGACCAGCATGGGGTCCTCGGCAGCGCCCTCGTCGTAGTCGTCGGTGCGGATCGGCTCGCCGAACTCCAGCATCCACTTCGACGGCAGCGGCACGAGCCCGAGCGGGCCGAGCAGCGGGAAGAACGGCGTGATCGGGATGTAGGGCATGCCCAGCAGCCGCGCGAGCGACGGGATGTTGCCGACGAGGGGGTAGATCTCCTCGGCGCCCACCACGGCGAGCGGCACGATCGGGACGCCGGTGCGCAGCGCCGCCGAGACGAAGCCGCCGCGGCCGAAGCGCTGCAGCTTGTAGCGGTCGGCGTAGGGCTTGCCGATCCCCTTGAAGCCCTCGGGCCAGACGCCGACGAGCTCGCCGCCGCGCAGCATCCGCTCGGCGTCCTCGTTGCAGGCCAGGGTGGCGCCGCCCTTGCGCGCCATGCTGCTGACCACGGGCATCCGGAAGACGAGGTCGGCGCCCAGGGGCCGCAGGTGGCGGCCGGTCTCGTCGTTGATGGTGACCATCGTCATCAGGCCGTCGACCGGGACCGTGCCCGAGTGGTTGGACACCACGAGCGCGCCACCCTCGGTGGGGATGTTCTCGATGCCGCGGACGTCGATCCGGAACCACTTCTGCGCGAGAGGGCGCAGCGCGCTCATGAAGAAGCGCTGGGTGATCTCGGCGTCGAAGCCGTACTCGTCGACGACGTAGTCGCCGGTGATCCGCCGGCGGAGGAAGGCCAGGAACGCCGCCAGCCGGGGCTCCCACTGCTCGCCGAAGACCTCCATCGCGGCGTGCTGGAACGCCGCGAGCAGCTCGGACGCCGGGATGTTGCCGAGCGGGCTGCGCTCGCGCGTGGTCACGGGACGCCGGCCGGCGGGGGCCTCGCTGGTGGCGTCGGCCGCGGCCTGCAGCGTGGGCTCGGCCGGGGAGTCGAGCGGCGGCTCGATCGGGGGCTCGACCGCGGCGGGGGCCTTCTGCTCGGACGTGGCCGGCGGCTGCTCGTCGCGCCCGGTCTCCGGCGCGGTCTCCGGCCCGGTCGCGGATGGCTTGTCGGCCTTGGCCTTGGCCCGGGGCGCCAGGCTGCGCGCGGCCGAGGACGGCTGCCGGCCGGTGCCGCGACCGGGCTGCCCACGGGTGCCGATGGGAATGATCTCCGCGTCACCCACGGGGCTCACCTCGCGATCCGATCTCGGCGGGACCGGCCTGCGCGGAGGCCGGCTCGGGCGGGCTGCTGGGCAGCTGGTGGGCGACGGCGGCCAGCACCTTCTCGGTGCGCCCCCCGGTGGGCGTCAGGTGGGAGGCGAAGTCGGCGAAGGCCTGCTCGGTGGTGAACTCCGGGGCGAAGCCGAGCTCGTGACGCATCCGGGTCGTGTCGATCCCGCGGCCGTAGGTCAGCAGCGCCAGCTGCTCGGGCGAGAAGTCGGAGATCCGGGCCGAGCGCAGCACCGTGCCGACGCGACCGACGGCGAAGCCCGGCATCGGGATCGTGGGCCGGCGCATCCGGCGGACGGCCTGGGAGAGCATCAGCGATGCCGTCACCGGCCACGTTGAACGTGCCGGGGACGGGCGTGAGCACCGAGTGCTGGAGCACCGCGTACAGGTCGGTCTCGTGCAGGAACTGCAGGCGCGCGTCGTGCCCGGCGACGACCGGGACCACGGGCAGCCGGAAGTAGGAGGTCAGGGGGCTGGAGACGTGGGGGCCGATCACGTTGGCGCAGCGCAGCAGCGTGACCCGGCAGTCGGGACGTCGGCGGGCGAATCCCCGCACGTAGCCCTCGATCTCCGCGACGTCCTTCGCGTAGCCCGAGCGCGGGGCCCGACGGGGCTCCATCTCCTCGGTGAACATCGCGGGGTCGCGGCTGCTCGCGCCGTACACCGTGGCCGTCGACTTCACGATCAGGTCCTGCACGCCCGGTGCCTTCTGGCACGCGGCGAGCAGCTGCATCGTGCCGATGACGTTGAGCTCCTTCATCGTGCCCCGACCGCCGGCGCTGCCGGGGGTCGCGATGACGCTCATGTGGACGACGGTGTCGACGTCCTCCTTGGCGATGATCTTGGCGATCACCGGGTTGCGGATGTCGGCACGCACGAAGGAGGCGTCGCCGAGGTCACCCCCCGGCGGGGGCACCACGTCGACGCCGATGACCCGGCGGACGCCGGGTGCCGCTGCCAGGGCGCGGGCGAACCGGCGTCCCAGGTCGCGCGAGACGCCGGTGACGAGGACGACCTTGCCGGTCGGGCCGCTGGCCATGGTGCGTGCCGAGAGCCGCGGTCTACTTGCCGAGCTTGCGACGCTGCACGCGCGTCTTCTTCAGCAGCTTGCGGTGCTTCTTCTTCGCCATACGCTTGCGCCGCTTCTTGATGACAGAACCCACGAGTGCTGAACCTCTCCAACGTCAGACGACCGGAGGTGTCCGGTACGACCGACCCAGCCTAACGGCCACGGCACCCACGACGAGCATCCGGTGTCGTGAGGTCCACCATAGGGACGCTCCGGAGCACTCCCGGTCGAGCGTCAGCCGGCGTTGTAGAAGCTGTTGCGGAGGTACTCGTCGACGTCCTTCTCCAGGACGCGGAACGAGCGACCGACCCGCAGTGCGGGCAGCTCGCCGTTGTGCACGAGGCGGTAGACCGTCATCTTCGAGACGCGCATCATCGCGGCCACCTCGGCGATGGTCAGGAACTTCGACTCCGAGAGCTCGGACTCGTTGGGGGGCATGGCGTACACCGTTCACTTTCCTTGCGCACGCCACCGACTGCTCGTCGGTGCCCACACGGGCGCTTGTTGGTGAGGATAGGGCCTGGAGTGACTGCTGGGGAAGGAATGACTGAGGAAACTTCTGGGTTGCGGCGTGTCGTCTTGACCGACCGGCCGACGCGGGGATCGGGGCCGTCCGGGGCTACGGCAGCGGGTCGAGCCCGTGCAACGGGAACACCGACATCCGGGCCGCGTTGACGGCACGGTCCAGCCAGGTGTCGGGGTCGTAGCCGGCCTCCCAGGGCGTGTACGCCGGCGAGCGGTCGTCGGTGAGCAGCAGCGGAGCGGTGCGGTCGAGGGTCGCCCGCACGTGCTCGCGCCAGGCCCCCGGGGTCTCCAGCCGCGGGTCGAGCGCTCGACCGCCCACGGCGGCGAGCAGGTGCGTCCAGGACCGGGGCACGACCGAGACCAGGCTGTAGCCGCCGCCGCCGAGGGCCACCCACCGGCCGCCGGCGGTCTCGTGGGCGAGGTCGTGCAGCGCGAGGTCCGCTGCCCGCTGCCCGTCGACGCTGAGCATCAGGTGGGCCAGCGGGTCGTCGGCGTGCGAGTCGCACCCGTGCTGGGTGACCAGCACGTCGGGGGCGAACTCGCGCAGCAGCGGCGGCACCACGGCGTGGAACGCGCGCAACCACCCGGCGTCCGCCGTGCCGGGCGGGAGCGCGACGTTGACCGCGCTGCCCTCGGCACCGGGACCGCCGAGGTCCTCGGGGTAGCCGGTGCCGGGGAAGAGGAACTCGCCGGTCTCGTGCAGGGAGATGGTCAGCACCCGCGGGTCGTCCCAGAAGATCTTCTCCACCCCGTCGCCGTGGTGGACGTCGACGTCGACGTAGGCGACCCGCTGCGCTCCCTGGTCGAGCAACCACTGGATGCCGACGGCGATGTCGTTGTAGATGCAGAAGCCGCTGGCCCGGCCGCGCATGGCGTGGTGGAGGCCGCCCGGCGATGTTGGCGCTGTGCTGCGACTCCCCCGTCCAGACCTGCCGGAACGCCTCGTGGCTGGCGCCGACGACGTGGGCGGCGGCCTCGTGCATGCCGAGGAAGACCGGGTTGTCGTCGGTGCCGAGGCCGCAGCCCCTCCTCGCCGGGGCCGGGGTTGTGCCCCATCCGGTTGACGGCCTCGATCAGCTGCGGGTCGTGCACCGTGGAGATCAGCTGCTCGTCAGCGATCGGCGCGGGCACGACCGTCAGCCCGTGGTCGCCGCCGACGACCCCGAGCTCGGTGGCCAGCCGCATGGTCAGGTCGACCCGGACCGGCGACATCGGGTGGGCCGGCCCGAAGTCGTACTCGGTCAGCGTCTGGTCGAAGACGATCGAGGTCCGGCCGCACGCCCGCTCCGCACTCATGGTCGGCCAACCTACTCGCCCGGCGACGATCCGGCCGCCGCGGCCCGCTCAGCCGCGGACGAACCGGGCGACGATCTGCCCGAGCTCGGCGCCGGCGTCCTGCTGCACGAAGTGGCCGGCGCGGGTGATCACGGGGTGGTCGAGCCCCGCGCAGCCCGGCACCAGCTTGCGCAGGATCGGCGCCATCGCCCCGGTGATCGGGTCGCTGTCGGAGAAGGGGGTGAGGAACGGCTTCTCCCAGGCCTGGAGGACCGTCCCAGGCGGCCCGGTTGGCCTCGGTGGCGGGGTCGTCGGTGCTGGTGGGCACCAGGCTCGGCATCACCCGCGGACCCGCCTTGCTCGCCTCGTCGGGGAACGGCGCGTCGTAGGCGAGACGGTCGGCCTCGGCGAGGTCGCGCACGCAGCCGGAAGCCACGAAGCGACCGATGTCGAGGGTCTCGGCCGCCTCGACGGCGCGCCGGAACGACCACCAGATCTCGGGCATGTCGAAGTCGCCGGTCGGCAGCCCGGTGTTGCTCGCGACCACGCGGGCGAACCGGTCGGGGTGCTCCGCGACCAGGCGCAGCCCGATCAGCCCGCCCCAGTCCTGGCCCACCAGCGTGACGTCGCGCAGGTCGAGGTGGTCGAAGGCGAGGGCGCGCACCCACTCGACGTGCCGGGCGTAGGAGTGGTCCTCGGTGCGCAGCGGCTTGTCGGAGCGACCGAACCCCACCAGGTCGGGCGCGAGGCAGCGGATGCCCTCCGCGACCAGCACGTCGATCACGTCCCGGTAGAGGAACGACCAGGTCGGCTCGCCGTGCAGGAGCAGCGCCACCGGTCCGTCGGCCGGACCCGCGTCGACGTACGCCATCCGCAGTGTCGCACCGTCGCCGTCGGGCACGTCGGCGTACTGCGGCTCCCAGGCGAAGCCGGGCAGGTCGTCGAAACGGTCGTCGGGCGTCCGGTAGATCTCCATCCCGGCAGTCTGGCCCCGGCACGTCGGCACCCGCGGCGGTCGAGGTGCGAGGGCCGCGAGCCGGCCACGAGACCGCCCACGGTGGTTGAGGTGCGAGCGCGCCGAGGTGGTGGCTTCGTGGCTCCTCGCTGGCGCTCGTCGCACCTCAACCACCGACGGTCACCCTACGGTGGTTGAGGTGCGAGGGCCGCCAGGCCCGAGCCACGAAACCCCCGTGGTTGACCACGAAAGTCGTGACCAACCCGTGACCTGAACCCCTGTGCACAACCCCGATATCGGGACCCGACTGTCGGTGGCCAGTGCTGGAATGGACTCATGACCGCAGCAGCCACCACTCCCACCGAGACCCTCCTCGGTGCGCTGCGCGCCAACCGCCACGCCAGCACCGACCTCGAGATCCGAACGCCTCGGCTCACCGTCGACTGGGCCAACGACAACACCGTCGAGACCGACGGCGACTGGGCCGCCCACCAGGTCAGCCTCTTCGGCGACCGCGCCCTGCCGATCGCCGGCGACGGAGCACCCCTGGTCTCCGAGTTCGCGCTGATGGAGTACGCCGCCACCCTCGGCATGTCCACCGACTCCGGCAAGGCCTACGTCGGCAAGACCCTCGAGCTGCGCTACCGGCTGCCCCGTCTCTGGGAGCACACCGTTGCCGGCCGGCTGCCGGTGTGGCGGGCGCTGCGGGTCGCCGAGCACACCTGCTGCCTGCCCCCGGCCGCCGCCGCCGACGTCGACCGAGCCCTTGCACCGGTGGCCGGGACCTGCTCCTGGGCCCAGCTCGACCGCCTCGTCGACGAGGCCCTGACCCGCCACGACCCCGCCGAGGCCGAGGACCGCCGCCGTCGGGCCGCCGACGGACGCCGCTTCGACGTCGAGACCGACCGGCCGACATCGGCGGCACCGTGGAGGTCCACGGCCGCCTCGACCTCGCCGACGCCCTCGACCTCGACACCGCCGTCAGCCGCACCGCCACCCAGCTCGCCGACCTCGGCAACACCGAGTCCCTCGACGTGCGCCGGTCCCTGGCCGCCGGTGAGCTCGCCCGCCACCAGCTCGCCCTCGACCTCACCGGGGAGCCGGCGAGCAGACAGCCCGGGGCAGGGTCGGAGCGTGGTGCTGCACGTGCACCTCACCGAGGACGCACTGGCCGGCGGTCGGCAACGTCGGCCGCTGCGCCACCACCCGGACCCCGGTGACGGTCGAGCAGATCCGCGACTGGTGCCGCACCGCCGGCCAGATCCGGGTGGTCCCGGTCAAGGACCTCACCGCCCACCACCACGTCGAGGCCTACGAGATCCCCGACCGGCTGCTCGACCAGGTCGACCCCCGCGACCTCCACTGCGTCTTCCCCCACTGCCAACGACGCGCCGAACGCTGCGACCACGACCACATCGACCCCCACGCACCCCGACGGCACCGGCGGGGCGACCTGCACCCACAACATCGCGCCCCTGTGCAGGCGACATCACCGCGCCAAGACCCACGGCCGCTGGACCTACCGACGCCTCCACACCACCGGCTACGAATGGACCACCCCGCACGGCTACCGCATCGTCCGCGACCACCACGGCACCCACCCCGCCACCCCACCCGACGAACCCTGACCACCCCGCCCCGGACCCCGACCCCGTCCAGGCCGGGGCCCTCGGCACGCGCGCAGGTGGTTTCGCGGCTCGCTGGCGCTCGCACCTCAACCACCGGACCCACGGCGGTCGAGGTGCGAGGGCCCGCGGCCACGTACGGCGGTCGAGGTGCGAGGGCCCCAGGCCCGAGCCACGAGACCCGGTGACCCGGGAACCGAGTGCCTCAGCCGGGACGGGCGGCGTCCCGCTCGGCGAGCGCCTTGAGGGTGAGCAGCTGCTTGCGCATCATCACCAGGTCGCCCCAGGCGAGGGCATGGGCGCGGGTCCGCTCCAGTCGACCGCTGGCACCGGCCACGAGCCGGCACACGATCCGCGACCGCTCGACATGACCGTCACCACCGGGCTCTGCGGCGTAGGTGACGGTGACCGGGCCGAACCACCGCTCGCCGGCGGCCGTCGTCCTGCCGGTCCACTGGTGCGGAGCCTCGCAGGAGACGAGGTCGAAGACGACGGCCATCCGCTGGCCCAGCTCGAGCCGGTCGGCGCCGGGGGTCAGCCTGCGGGGGCTTCGCCGGCCGCGGTTGTCGAGCCAGTCGTAGGAGTACGGCGCCACCGCGAGCTGGCACAGCCAGCGCCAGGTCAGCTCCGCGGGCGCGGCGACGTCGACCGCCCGCGTCATCGCGACCACCTCGCCGACGAGCGGGTCGGCGAGCAGGTCGTCGGCGGGCCAGAGCCGGGCCACGTCGAGCGGAGTCGCACCCCAGGCCAGCGGCAGGCCGCCGCGCACGGGCTACTTCTTCTGCCGGCGGCTGCCGCCGTGCCAGTCCTCCTGGACGCCGACGTCGCCGGGGTCGACGCCGAAGGACCGCAGCTGCGGCTGCTCGCGCAGGCTGCGCTTGAGCTCGGCGAAGCCGGGGAAGGTGGCCAGGCCGACCACGTGGTCCCAGAGCTCGCCGGCCTGCTCCTCGCTGGGCAGCCGGCTGATCACCGGTCCGAAGAACGCGGCACCCTCGGGCGGGGCGATGTGCAGGATCGGGGTGCCGACGTCCTTGCCGGTCAGGGCGAGCGCCTCGTCGGTCTCGGCCTGGATCTGCGCGTCGCGGGTCTCGTCGTCGAGGGCGTCGGCGAGCGACTCGGGCAGGCCGGCCTCGGCGAGCGCCGACGCGGACCAGGCCATCGACGTCGGAGGGGACGTACTCACCGGGCTCGACGTCGAAGATCCGCGAGGTCATCGCCGGGTAGAGCCGGGCGACGGCGTCGTCGCCGTGCGCCTCGCGCACGTGGGCGAAGACCCGCAGCATCCGCAGGCCGGCGGTGTGGCCGACCTCGTACTCGGGCGGGAAGTGCGCGTCGTAGTCGATGTGGCGTTGAGCAGGCGCAGCGAGATGAACCGCCACTCGACGTCGTAGTCGCGCTGCTCCTGCACCATCCGGACCCACTTGCTGGTCATCCAGGCGAACGGGCAGACCGGGTCGAACCAGAAGCGGACGTCGGGCTCGGGACGTCGTCGAGTCGGGCATGCGCGCCAGTGTGCCTCAGGACCCCTCGGCCAGCGCGCGGGAGCGGTCGCGGGCGGCCTCCATCGCGGCCAGGAACGCCGCGCGCACCCGGTGGATCTCCAGCTCGCGCAGCGCGCTCGCGGTGGTGCCGCCCGGCGAGGTGACCTGCTCGCGCAGCACGGTGGGGTGGGTGCCGGTCTCGCGCAGCATCTTCGCCGAGCCGACGAGCGTCTGGATGACCAGGTCGCTGGCGGTGGCGCGCGGCAGCCCGAGGTGCACGCCCGCCTCGATCATCGACTCGACCACGAAGAAGATGTACGCCGGCCCGGAGCCGGAGATCGCGGTGACGGCGTCCTGCTGGCGCTCGGGGATCCGCAGCACCCGGCCGACCGAGGCCATCAGCGTCTCGACCTCGGCGAGGTGCGTGCTCGTCGCAGTGCGAGCCGGGCGAGATCGCCGTCATCCCCTCGTCGACCAGGGCCGGGGTGTTGGGCATGACCCGGACCACGCGACGCCCTCGGGCACCCGCGCCTCGATGAACCCGGTGGTGATGCCGGCGGCCAGCGACACGAGCAGCTGCCCGCTGCGCAGCGCCGGCGCGATCTCCTCGAGCACGTCGGCCATGTCCTGGGGCTTGACGACGAGCGCGATCGTGTCGGCCTTGCTCGGCCGCCTCCCGTTGGAGACCACCGCGACGCCGTAGCGCTCCTCGAGCTCGCGCGCCCGCTCGGGCCGCTTCTCGCCGACCATCAGGTTGTCGACCCGACGCCCGGCCCGGACCAGCCCGGACAGGAGGGCCTCGCCCATCACGCCGGCGCCCGACGATCGCGGTCTGCTTCACCCGCAGGATGACAGGTCGGCTGCGATCCGCGGAGGACTCCCGCGCGGACCTCCGGGCCTCAGCCCTTGGAGACGAGCGACCTCAGGAAGAAGGTCAGGTTCTGCGGGCGCTCGGCGAGGCGGCGCATCAGGTAGCCGTACCACTCCTGGCCGTAGGGGATGTAGACCCGCACGGTCTCGCCGGACTCCGCGAGCCGCTTCTGCTCGTCGGGCCGGATGCCGTAGAGCATCTGGAACTCGTAGGAGCCCGGCGGCCGGCCGTAGCGGCTGGCCAGGGACGCCGCGATCTCGATCATCCGCGGGTCGTGGGTCGCGATCATCGGGTAGCCGTCGCCCGCGAGCAGCACCTTGAGGCAGCGCACGTAGGACTTGTCGACCTCGATCCGGTCGGCGAACGCGACCTCCTCGGGCTCGTTGTAGGCGCCCTTGCACAGCCGCACCCGCGACCCCTCGTGGCCAGCGCCCGGCAGTCGGCCTCGGTGCGGCGGAGGTAGGCCTGCACCACCGCGCCGGTCTCGGGGAAGTCCTTGCGCAGCTCGCGCAGGATCGCCAGCGTCGAGTCGGTGGTGGTGTGGTCCTCCATGTCGAGGGTCACCGTGGTGCCGGCGTTGCGCGCCGCGCGGCAGATGGTGCGGGCGTGCTCGAGCGCGACCTTCGCGCCGCTCCCGCCCTCGGACTCCGGCAGCGCCTGGCCGATGGCCGAGAGCTTGACCGAGACCTCCGCCTGCCGTGACAGCCCGCGCGCCGCGAGCGCCTGCAGCAGCTCGACGTACGCCGCCACGGTGGCCTCGGCCTGCTCGACGTCGAGGGTGTCCTCGCCCAGGAAGTCGAGGGTCACCCGGAGCCCGTGCCCGACCAGCACCTCGCTCGCGTCGACGGCGGCCTCGGTGGTCTCTCCGGGCACGTGGCTGCGCACGATCCCGGCCGAGACCGGCATCGCGGTCACCAGTCTCTTGATGCTCGAGCTTCGGGCCAGGAGCAGCAGGGGCGCACGGAGCAGAGCCATGGCACGAAGGCTACGTCGTACGCCGCCGCAGGGTCGCCGCACCCAGGGCCAGCGCCGCCAGGGCGAAGAGCCCGACGACGCCGACGTCGCTCCACACGGCAGCGGGGTCGTCGGCGACCACCAGGGTCTGCATCGCGTCGATGGCGTAGGAGAGGGGGAGCACGTCGCTGATCGCGCCGAGCACGTCGGGCATGTCGTCGCGCGGCACGAACAGCCCGCACAGCAGGATCTGGGGGATCACCACGAGCGGCATGAACTGCACGGCCTGGAACTCCGTCTGCGCGAACGCGCTCACGAGCAGCCCGAGCGCCGAGCCGAGGATGGCGTCCGCGATCGCGACCACGGTGAGCAGCCACACCGGCCCGGCGACCTCGAGCCCGAGCAGGCCGACCGACAGCGCCACCGCGAGCGCCGACTGGAGCGCGGCGATCACCGCGAACGCGAGGCGTAGCCGACGAGGAAGTCGAGCTTGCCCATCGGCATCGCCAGCAGCCGCTCGAGGGTGCCCGAGGAGCGCTCGCGCAGCGTGGTCACGCTGGTCACCAGGAACATGATGATGAACGGGAACATGGCCAGCAGGCCCGGGTCCGAGGCGGTCGAAGAACGGCACCGGCGAGGCCTCGAACATCCACCACAGCAGGGTGATCAGGGCGAACGGCAGCACGAGCAGCATGGCCAGCGTGCGCCGGTCGCGGCGCAGCTGGATGAGCACCCGGCCGGCGACGGCGAGCGTGATCCGGGGGCTCATGCGACGCTCCCGCGGCGGTCGGCGCGGCGACCGGCCGTCGGCCTCCACGATCGCCAGGAACGCGCTGCTCGATGTCGGCGGTGCCGCTCGTCTCGCGGATCCGGTCGGGGGTGTCGTCGGCGATGATCCGGCCCTCGCGCATCAGCAGCAGCCGGTCGCAGCGGTCGGCCTCGTCCATCACGTGGCTGGACACCAGCACGGTCGCGCCGTCGTCGGCGAGCCGGTGGAACAACGCCCCAGAGGTCACGTCGCAGCACGGGGTCGAGGCCGACGGTCGGCTCGTCGAGGACGAGCAGGTCCGGGCTGTCCGAGCAGCGCCACGGCCAGGCTCACCCGCGAGCGCTGGCCACCGCTGAGCCGGCCGACCACCGAGTCGACCTGGCCGGTGAGGTCGACCGCCGCGACGGACTCCTCGACGGCGTCGCGGCGGACGCCGAGCACGCGGGCGAAGAAGCGGAGGTTCTCGCCGACGCTCAGGTCGTCGTAGACGCTGGCGGCCTGGGTGACGTAGCCGACCCGGGTGCGCAGCGAGGGACCACCGGCGGCGGTGCCGAGCACCTCGCACGCTGCCGGAGACCGTCCGCTGGACGCCCACCAGGCAGCGCAGCAGCGTGCTCTTGCCGCACCCGGAGGGGCCGAGCAGGCCGACGACCCCGCCCTCGGGGATCGTCAGGTCGAGACCGTCGAGGACCCGGCGTCCACCACGATCGACGACGAGGCCACGCACCTCCACCGCGTTTTTCACCATGTGTTGAATTGTGCTCCCGGTGACGGTGGCGCGTCAAGCGGTCAGGGGAGATCACCGGTCAGGTAGCGCTGCAGGGTCGGGGCGTACGTCGCGACCACGACGTCGGCCGGCAGCGACGCCAGCGGCTCGACCTCGAAGACGTAGCGGGTGAGCACCAGGCCCGAGGACCTGGCTCACCACCAGCGGCGTGCGGTGCTCGGGCCGGTCGACGCACAGCGCCCGACCCACCGGGCCGATCACCAGCGGCACGAAGCCCTCGGTGAGCAGCCGGCTGCCGCCCGGCTCGAGCGACCCCCGGACCAGGGCGACGAAGGGCAGCCGGTTGTCGGGGTCGTCCCACACCCCGAGCAGCACCGTGAGCAGCCGCGCAGCCGCACCGTCGGGACCCTGCGCCACGACCGGCGCGAGCAGCTCTCGGGGTCGACCGGCAGCGCGAGCGCCGCCAGGAACAGGTCGTCCTTGGTGCCGAAGTAGTGGTGCACCAGCGCCGCGTCGACGCCGGCCGAGCGCGGCCACGGCGCGGATCGTCGTCCGGGCGAAGCCCTGGCGCGGCGAAGAGCTCGCGGGCCGCGGCCAGGATCGCCGCCCGGGTGTCCGGCGAGCCCGGACGCCGGCCGCGCCGCCCCGGGCGGACGCCGTCGGGGGCCGTGTCAGCCACGGGCTGACGGCACCGCGAGGTGCTCGCGGGCGAACTCCAGCGACTCGCGCAGGTCGACCTCGCGCTCGTCCTTCGTGGTCGCCTTGCGGGTGTTGATCTCGAGCACGACCTCGCCGGCGAAGCCGGCGGCCGACAGGTGCCGCAGGAACTCGGCGGCGTCCATCGTGCCGCGCCCGGGCACGAGGTGCTCGTCCTTGGCCGAGTCGTGGCCGTCGGTGAGGTGGACGTGGCGCAGCCGGTCGCCGAGCCGCACCGCCATCGCGACCGGGTCGTCCTGGGCGATCGCGGCGTGGGAGAGGTCGATCGTGGTGTTGGCGTAGGGCTCGGTCGAGGGGTCCCACCCGGGCAGGTACATCGGCATGCCGCGCCGGTTGGAGGCCCGCCACGGGATACATGTTCTCGACGGCGAAGGCGATGCCGGTGGAGTTCTCGAGGGCCGCGATCCCGTTGACGAAGTCGCGGGCGTAGTCGCGCTGCCACCGGAACGGCGGGTGCACGACCACCACCTCGGCCCCGACCTCGGCCGCCATCTCGGCGGACCGCTCGAGCTTGCCCCACGGCTCGGTGCCCCAGACCCGCTGGGTGAAGAGCAGGCACGGGCGCGTGCACGGCGCAGATCGGCATCTGGTGGTGCTCGGAGAGCTGCTTGACCGCGCTGGTCTGCTGCGAGAGCGCGTCGATGCCCACCATCACCTCGACCGCGTCGTAGCCGACCGTCGCCGCGTAGCTGAAGGCGTGCGCGGTCGACTCGGGGAAGACCGAGGACGTGGAGAGCCCGATCCGGGGCAGGGAGGCGGTCATGCCTCAGACCTCGTCGCGCACGCTGAGCTTGTCGATGCGCTCGAGGATGACCCCCTCGCGCAGCGCCCACGGGCAGATCTCCAGCATCGAGAGCCCGAAGATGTCCATGCAGCCCTCGGCGACCAGCGCGCCGGGCACGATCTGGTGGGTGCGGCTGGGCGAGACGCCGGGCAGGTCGGCGAGCTCGTCGGCCGACATCGCCACCAGCCGGGGGATCCACTCCCGCAGGTCGTCGAGCACCAGCGTCCGCGGCACGAGCGAGCCGTCGCCCGAGGGGGCGGCGCCGCAGATCCGGGCCAGCGAGCGGAAGGTCTTGGACGTCGCCGCCGCGCGGTCCGGTCGCCCCGACGCGGAGCAGGTGGCCGGCGTCGCGGGCGAGCTCGGTGCGGATCTGCTTGCGCAGGTCGCGCAGCGTGTCCTCGTCGGGCGCGTGCTCGCTGAAGTAGCGGCGGGCCAGCCGAGCCGCGCCGAGCGGGAGCGACCAGGCCACGTCGGGGCGCTCGTCGTTGCCGCCGGCGATCTCGAGCGAGCCGCCGCCGATGTCGAAGACCGCGAGCCGCCCGGCCGACCAGCCGAACCAGCGACGGACGGCGAGGAAGGTCAGCCGGGCCTCGTCGACGCCCGACAGCACCTCGACGTCGACGCCGGTCTGCTCGCGCACGTGGTCGAGCACGCCGTCGGAGTTGCCGGCGTCGCGCACGGCGGAGGTGGCGAACGACAGCATCTCCTCGCAGCCCTTGTCCTCGGCGACCACGAGCGCCTCGGCCACGAAGGTGGTCGAGCGCCTCGATGCCCGCGTCGGTGACGTCGCCGTCGTCGTCGAGGTGCTCGGCCAGCCGCAGCGGCTGCTTGTGGGAGAACGCCGGCAGCGGCGCGGCGCCGCCGTGGGCGTCGACCACCAGCAGGTGTCCGGTGTTGGATCCGATGTCGAGCACGCCCAGGCGCATGGCACCAACGTACCCGTGCCCTGCCTGCGTAGGCTGGGCGGATGCCTGAGGTCGACCTGGTTTTCCCGCGCGCGTTCGTGGAGTTCGTCAACCCGGCCGACGAGACCGAGGTGATGCGCTGCGACCTCACCTGGCTGACGTCGAGCTACACCTGCATCTTCGGCCAGGGCTGCCCCGGCATCTACGCAGACTCCCCCGACACCGGCTGCTGCACGCTCGGCGCGCACTTCGCCGACAAGGACGACGAGAAGCGGGTGGCCGGCTTCGTCGCCCAGCTCACGCCCGAGCAGTGGCAGTTCCACCCGGGCGGCAAGGTCCGCAAGCGCGACTGGGTCGACACCGACGACGACGGCGAGCGCAAGACGCTGGCCATCGAGGTCGACGGGCAGAGCGCCTGCGTCTTCCACAACCGTGCCGACTTCCCCACCGGCGCGGGCTGCGCCCTGCACGGCCTGGCGCTCGAGCAGGGACGCAACCCGCTCGAGACCAAGCCCGACGTGTGCTGGCAGCTGCCGATCCGGCGCACCTTCCGCGAGGTCGAGCGCCAGGACGGCACCACCTACACCGAGGTCTCGGTCGGCGAGTACGACCGTCGCGGCTGGGGCGCCGGCGGCCACGACCTCGACTGGTACTGCTCCGGCAACACCGAGGCCCACGTCGCGGTCGAGCCGGTCTACGTCACCCACGAGCCCGAGCTGGTGGCCCTGATCGGGCAGGCGGCGTACGACGAGCTGGTGCGGCACTGCGAGGCCCACGTGCGCTCCCGCTCCGCCCTGGCGCTGCACCCGGCCGACCCCCGCTGAACCGTCGAGCGGAGCGACCCGAAGCCAGTGGTGACCTGTCTCGACGTCAAGAGAAGTCGGACCCCGCTGTCACCGCGACCTGAGCGGGTGCTGAGAATGATTGAACATGCGCCTGGACCATCTCTCTTACGCAGCAGGACCCGATGGTCTCGTCGGCACCGCCCAGCGCCTCGGGGGAATGCTCGGTCGAGACTTCGTCGACGGGGGCGTCCACCCTCGGTTCGGCACCCGCAACATGATCCTGCCGCTGGCGGGTCACACCTACCTCGAGGTCGTGGAGGTGCTCGACCACCCGGCGTCCGACAAGGCGCCGTTCGGCCAGGCCGTCCGCGCCCGCTCCGCCAACGGCGGCGGCTGGCTCGGCTGGGTCGT
This sequence comes from uncultured Actinomycetota bacterium, assembly GCA_963834285.1. Classification (GTDB taxonomy): domain Bacteria; phylum Actinomycetota; class Actinomycetes; order Propionibacteriales; family Nocardioidaceae; genus Nocardioides. The sequence goes on from CAWIAZ010000005.1 coordinate 262,099, forward strand.
CGCGGTCGACGACATCGCGGTCGTGGAGCAGCGCCTCGGGTCGCGAGGCGGTCGTCGGCAACCGGCACCGTCCCGACGGCACCGAGCTGCGCTGGCGCCAGATCGGCGTCAACGGCCTGATCTCCGACCCGCAGCTGCCGTTCTTCGTCGAGTGGGAGAGCCCCGCCGAGCTGCACCCCTCCTCGGGCGCCGACGACGACTTCTCCCTGGCCTGCCTGGAGATCGCCGGCGACCCCCAGCGGGTCAGCGAGTGGCTCGGCGAGACCGTCGAGGCGCCGCTCGAGGACGTCAAGGTCGAGTGGGTCGCCCCGCACGGCACCCCCGGCGTCCTCGCGATCCAGCTGCAGACCCCGCACGGGCTCGTCCGGCTCTGAGACCGGTCCGCGGGGCGGTCGCGAGCCCCAACATCTGGCGGACGCCGGAGACCTACGAGCTCGAGAACCACGCCGCCGACCCCGACGGCCGGCTGTGGGCCGCGCTCGACGCGACGGCGTCCTGGTCCGGGCGGACCGTCCTCGACCTCGGCTGCGGCAGCGGCTTCCACCTGCCCGCTGTTCGCGCGCACGGCCCGCGAGGTGGTCGGGGTCGAGCCGCACCCGGACCTGGTGGCGCTGGCCCGTCGGCGTACCCGCGCGCTGGCGTCGGTGCGGGTGCTGCCCGGCACCGCCCAGGCGGTCCCGCTCCCCGACGACTCGGTCGACGTGGTGCACGCACGGTGGGCCTACTTCTTCGGGCCCGGCTGCGAGCCCGGGCCTCGCCGAGCTCGACCGCGTCGTGCGCCGCGGCGGCACCGCGATGGTCGATCGACAACGACGGCTCGCGCTCGACGTTCGGCGCGTGGTTCCGCCGGGGGTACCCGCACCTGCCGAGCCCGGCGGAGGTCGAGCGGTTCTGGGCGACGCGTGGCTGGACCCGGACGCCGGTCGACATGGGGTGGCGCTTCGGCTCGCGGCCGACCTGGAGGCCGTCGTCCGCATCGAGCTTCCGCCGACCGCGGCCGAGGAGGCGCTGCGCCACCACGAGGGCCTCGAGGTCGACTACGCCGTCAACCTCTGGTCGAAGATCTTCTGAGGACCGCCGGCGCTAGCTCGAGCCGCGGACGGCGAGCGTCGGGGTGAGCATGACGCCGGGGCCGACCTGCGGCGGCGCGGCCAGCAGGCCCTCGAGCGCCTTGACGATCTCGACGGCGGCGAGCTCGAGCGGCTGACGCACCGAGGTCAGCCCGGGCTGGACGACCTGCGCCACCTGGGAGTCGTCGAAGCCGACCACCGCGACGTCGCGCCCGGGCGCGAGGCCGCGGTCGGCGAGCGTGTGCAGCACGCCCATCGCCAGGGTGTCGGAGGCACAGACGAAGGCCGAGGGCTGCGCCTCGTCGAGCAGCACCGCGCTGGCCTCGCGGCCGCTGTGGATGGTGTCGTCGACCCGCGAGGCCATGCCCGTGGTGGACAGGCCGTGCCGCTTGAGCGCCCGGCTCCAGCCGGCGCGCCGGTCCTCGCCGATCCAGGAGTCCTTGCGCCAGCCGATCCACGCGACCCGCTGGTGGCCCTTGCCGAGCAGGTGCGTGGTGGCGATGTCGGTGCCGGCCGCGCTGTCGACGTCGACCCACGGGTGGGTGGCCGCCGGGGTCGTCCCAGGGCCGGCCGAACGCGACGAACGGCGCCCGCTGGTCGCGCAGCCAGGCCGCCTGCGGGTTGCCGAGGTAGGTGTCGGTGACCACGAACGCGTCGACCGCGGTCGAGCGCAGCAGGTCCTCGTAGCCGGCGATCGGGTCGCTGGGATCGCCCGCGAAGAGCAGCACGTGGTAGCCGGCCTCGCGGGAGGTCTCGACCAGCGAGTGCACGAAGCGGTCCATCGCGGCGTTGGCGGTGAACTCCTGGGCGGGGTTCATCCGCAGCCCGATCAGGTGCGAGGCGCGGGTGCGCAGGTTGCGGGCCGCCCGGTTGGGGACGTAGCCGAGCGTCGAGGATCGCCTCCTGCACCCGGGCCAGGGTGTCGGTGCGCAGCAGGTCGGGGTTGTTGACGGCGTTGGAGACCGTCTGGCGCGACACGCCCGCGCGCTCGGCCACGTCGGCCAGCGTCGGCGCCGCCGCGTCGACATCCTGCTCATCGCACCTCCTCCACACCCAGGGGACCCCGGTCTGGATCGTTCCAAGCCGGCAGCATAGTGCGGCGACAGGGCTGCCGCCGGATGCTGCCGGTTGTCTCCCGGTTGCCCCGGTTGCCTGGTGGGTCGTGCCGGGCGCTGTCGGCGGCGACACCTAGCCTCGGGACATGGCCACCACCAGCAAGCGCAGCCGCCCGGCCCACCTACCGCTGCACCGAGTGCGGCTGGGAGACCACCAAGTGGGTCGGCCGGTGCGGCGAGTGCCAGGCCTGGGGCTCGATCGCCGAGGGCGCGGCCGCCCAGCTGCGCACCGACGCCGCCCCGGTCACGCAGCCCGGCGGTGCCGATCGGGCAGGTCTCGGTCTCGGAGTCGGCGTTCCGCTCCTGCGGCGTCCCCGAGCTCGACCGGGTGCTGGGCGGCGGCCTGGTCCCCGGCGCCGCGATCCTGCTGGCCGGCGAGCCCGGCGTCGGCAAGAGCACGCTGCTGCTCGAGGTCGCCTCCCAGACGGCCCGGCAGCCCGGCCCGGGCCACCGCACCCTCTACATCACCGGCGAGGAGTCGGCCAGCCAGGTGCGGCTGCGCGCCGACCGCACCGGCGGGGTCCACGACGAGCTCTACATCGCCGCCGAGACCGACCTCGGCGCGGTGCTCACCCACATCGAGCAGGTGCGGCCCACCCTGCTGGTCGTCGACTCGGTGCAGACCATCGGCGCCTCCGGCATCGAGGGCGTGCCCGGCGGGGTCACCCAGGTCAAGGAGGTGGCGGCGGCGCTGGTGCGGGTCGCCAAGACCCGCAACATCACCACGATCCTCGTCGGCCACGTCACCAAGGACGGCTCGATCGCCGGGCCCCGCGTCCTCGAGCACCTCGTCGACGTCGTGCTGCACTTCGAGGGCGACCGCAACTCCCGCTTCCGGATGCTGCGCGCGGTCAAGAACCGCTTCGGCCCGGTCGACGAGGTCGGCTGCTTCGACCTCGCCGCCGAGGGCATCACCCCCGTCGCCGACCCCACCGGCCTGTTCATCGAGCACCACCACGGCCGCGTCGCGGGCACCTGCGTCGCCGTCACCATGGAGGGCCGCCGTCCGCTGCTCGCCGAGGTGCAGGCGCTGGTCACGCCGTCCGCGCTGGAGCGACCACGGCGCACGACCTCCGGGCTCGACGGCTCCCGGATCGCGATGGTGCTCGCGGTGCTCCAGCAGCACGTCGGCATCCGGCTCGCCGGCCACGACGTCTTCGCCTCCACCGTCGGCGGCGCCCGTCTCTCCGACCCGGCCACCGACCTGCCGGTGGCGATCGCCCTGGCCTCCGCCACGTTCGTCAGCCCACCCCCGGCGGGGGTGGTGGCGATGGGCGAGATCGGCCTCGCCGGTGAGCTGCGCCGGGTGCGCGACCTCCCGCAACGGCTGGCCGAGGCCGCCCGGCTCGGCTTCTCGATGGCCGTGGTGCCCGCGCCTCCCGGGCAGCGCGGCGTCCGCCCCGAGCGCACCGACCGCCGGGTCGAGGGCCTGCGCGTCGTCGAGGTCCCCGACGTGGTGGCCGCGCTCCGCGTGCTGCACCTCGTCTCACGCACCAAGCACGCCCTCGAGGTCGTCGACGACGGCTAGAGTGAGCGCGTCGAGGTCGGCCCCGGGTCGTCGGGGTTCAAGGAGAGGGAGCTGACTGTGGCAGCCACCGAGCGCACCGGCGATGCGCTGCGCCTGCGCGAGACGCTGGCCCTGATCGCGCCCGGCACCCCGATGCGAGACGGTCTCGAGCGGATCCTGCGCGGCCGCACCGGTGCGCTGATCGTGCTGGGCCACGACCCCGTCGTCGAGTCCATCTCCACCGGTGGCTTCACCCTCGACGTCCCGTTCACCGCCACCGGGCTCCGCGAGCTGGCGAAGATGGACGGCGCGATCATCGTCGACGGCGACCTCACCCGCATCTTCCGGGCCGCCGTCCACCTGATGCCCGACCACACCATCCCCTCCGAGGAGACCGGCACCCGGCACCGCACCGCCGACCGGGCCGCCCGCCAGACCGGGTTCCCGGTGATCTCGGTGTCGCAGTCGATGCAGATCATCGCCGCCTACGTCGGCGAGACCCGGCACGTCCTCGAGGACTCCGCCCAGATCCTCTCCCGGGCCAACCAGGCGCTGGCCACCCTCGAGCGCTACAAGCTGCGCCTCGACGAGGTGGCGAGCACGCTGTCGGCGCTGGAGATCGAGGACCTCGTCACGGTCCGTGACGTCGCCGTGGTCGCCCAGCGGCTGGAGATGGTCACCCGGATCGCCGCCGAGATCGAGGACTACGTGCTCGAGCTCGGCACCGACGGCCGGCTGCTGTCCCTCCAGCTCGAAGAGCTGATCACCGGCGTCGACAGCGAGCGCGAGCTGCTGATCCGCGACTACGTCCCCGACGGTCGCGGCGGCAGGTCGCCCGAGCAGCTGCTGGCCCGGCTCGAGGCCCTCTCCCCCACCGAGCTCGTCGACCCGGCCGCGGTGTCCCGGGCCCTCGGCATCGGCACCGGCGACCACCTCGACGGCGCGGTCACCCCGCGCGGCTTCCGGCTGCTCGCCAAGGTGCAGCGGCTGCCCACCCCGGTCGTCGACCGGCTCGTCGAGCACTTCGGCACCATGCAGAAGCTGCTCTCCGCCGGCGTCGACGACCTCCAGTCCGTCGAGGGCGTCGGCGAGCTGCGCGCCCGCAGCGTCCGTGAGGGCCTCACCCGGCTGGCCGAGTCGACGATCCTCGAGCGCTACGTCTGACTAGCCGCCGGCCTGCGGGCTGGGCTTCTGGCTGGGCTTCTGGCTGGGCTTCTGGCTGGGCTTGCTGGGCTTCGGCTTGGGAGTCGGGGTCGGGGTCTGCGTGACCACCGGGCGGCTCGGAGCGGTGAGCCGGAACTGCACGGAGCGAGGCTCGCCGCCCAGCGCGGCCGCCGCGGCGTGGTAGTAGCCCGGCAGCGCCCACTGCGACCGTCCGGGGCAGCCGAGGTTGGAGCGGTGCGCGTTCCAGACCACGTCGACCCGGGTGGCCACCGCCCGGCGGATGACCTCGTCGGTGAGCGGCACGGTGCGCGGGCACTTGCGGCTGGCCCACACCTCGTCGGAGCCCGAGGTGATCGTCACGGTGACGTGCTTGGAGGAGATCCGCCAGGTGCAGGCCTCGGCGGTGACCGTGCGCAGCTCGAGACCGATCGTCACGTCGCTGCCGGCGACGGCCTGCCCGACGACGGGGGTGACCACGACGTCACCCGCCTCGCACGGACCCGACGGCTCGGCCAGCGGCGGCGTGGTCGGGGTGGCCGGCGCAGCGGACCCGCTGCGCTTGCCCTGGCCCTTCCGACCTGGTGCCGACGGGACGGTCGTCGGGGTGCCCGCGCTGGTCGGGCCGGCCGACAGCGGGCGTGCCGGCTGCCTGCTCGGCGACCGCGTCGGGATCGACACCCGACGAGCCGTCGCTGCCCCCACGAAGCACGCCGCCGATCAGCAGCACCAGGGACGCGGCGAGCGCGAGGGTGAACAGCCTGCGCCGCCAGTAGACCCCGGGCGGCAAGGGCCCACGAGTCATCGAGGTCATGGACGTCACCGTAGCCAGCGGTGCGGCCCCGGTGGGGGTGCCACACCGAGGGCTCCTGACCCCTGGGCAGAATCGTCGCCGTGGAGCTCACCGGACGCGTCCTCGACTGGTACGCCGACCACGCCCGGGTCCTCCCGTGGCGCGAGCCGTCGGCGTCCGCGTGGTCGGTGATGGTCTCCGAGCTGATGCTCCAGCAGACGCCGGTCGCGCGGGTGCTCCCGGTGCACGAGGCGTGGCTGGAGCGGTGGCCGACCCCGGCGGCGCTCGCGGCCGAGCCCACCGGCGAGGCCGTCCGGGCCTGGGGCCGGCTCGGCTACCCCCGTCGCGCGCTGCGCCTGCACGCGGCGGCCTGCGCGATCGTGGAGCACCACGGCGGCACGGTCCCGTCGTCGTACGACGACCTGCTCGCGCTCCCGGGGGTCGGTGACTACACCGCCGCGGCGATCGCGTCGTTCGCCTACGGACGACGCCACGTCGTCCTCGACACCAACGTGCGCCGCGTGCTCGCCCGCGCCCTCACCGGAGTCGAGCTGCCGGGGCCGTCGGTCACCCGCGCCGAGCGCGACCTGGCCGCCGGCCTGCTCCCCGACGACGAGGCCACGGCGGCGACCTGGTCGGTCGCGGTGATGGAGCTGGGGGCGCTGGTGTGCACCGCCGCCCGGCCGGCGTGCGCCCGCTGCCCGGTCGCCGACCTGTGCGCGTGGCGCGCCGCCGGCCACCCGGCGTACGACGGACCGCCGCGGCGCGCCCAGGCCTGGGCCGGCACCGACCGCCAGTGCCGCGGCCGGCTGCTGGCGGTGCTGCGCGACTCCGAGACGCCGGTGCACCGCAGTCGGCTCGACGCCGTCTGGTCCGACACCGCGCAGCGCGAGCGCTGCCTGGCCGGGCTGCTCACCGATGCGCTGGTGGTGGCCGCCGGCCCGGAGACCTACGCGCTGCCCTGATCCGACCCGGCCCGCGACAGCAGCTCGGGCGGCAGCGTCCAGGCCTGCCGGGCGAGCCCTGCCAGCTGTGGGTCGGTGAGCCGTTCGGTCGCCGTGGCCAGGGTCGTGGCCATCGCGGACGCCGTCCGGCCGGTGTGGAAGGGCCACTTGTTCTCCGGGCGCACGGCGTCGAGCACCTGGTCGAGACCTCTACGCTGGTCGGCCGTGAGCGCGGTCGGCCGGTGGGTGCCGGCGAGGGGGTCGACCTCCTCCAGCAGGCCGAGGTCGAGCAGGGTCTCGAAGTCGTCCTCGGTGGTGCGCTCGAAGATCGTCATCAGGTAGGCGCGCAGCTTCTTCTCCGGCAGCCCGCGCGCGACGAGGGCCCGCAGCGCGACCGCGGTGGGCTCACGCGCGGGCCGGAAGCTCAGCTTCGAGCCGGAGTCGAGGATGTTGACCCACTTGCGCACGAACTCCTCGCCCGACCACGACTCGTAGTGCAGCATCCGGACGAAGTCGCCCTTGCCGGCGTCGCCCGCGGGCACCAGCTCCTGGTCGGCGTCGTGCACGTCGTGCAGGGTGAGCCACCGGTCGATCCGCGGGCGCAGCCCGGACTTCCCCTCGCAGTGCCCGTGGAAGTAGTAGCCGTTGAGCGGCTCGTCGACCACGCCCAGCACGTGCAGCAGCGTCAGCTCCTCCTCCGCGAGCATCCGCTTGAAGTGGGTGACCTTGCGACCCGGCCACTTCTTGCGACTGACGGCCTCAGCGGCTCGGCCCGCACGTTGCCGACCTCCGGGGGCAGGGCGGCGAGCGCAGACCGGTCCAGCAGCAGGCACTCGTCACCGTCGATGTGGAAGAGCCACTCGGCCCAGTCGAACGGCGCCAGCACCGCCCGCGCGAGGTTGGCGTTGATCCGCTGGCGCACGTTGAGCTGCTTGGGACGCTTCCCGTGCCACCAGGCCGGCCCGGTCGCGATCGCGGTCACGTGCGGGTGCGCGTCGAGCTCGGCGGTGATCTCGGGGTCGAAGTCGTCGATGAAGAGCAGGCAGTGGTCGACGCCCCCGGCGAGGTTGCGGGCCACGAACTCCTGGAGCCCGGCCGCGGAGTCCTTGACCGTGCTCGCCGTGAACAGCATGGCGTGAGCCTACTGACCGGCCCGGCGCCCCGAGCAGTCGCCGCCCGTGGTCAACGCCGTGAGGTTCTGGGCCTTTGCCCTACCTTCTGGGCCGATGCAAGAGCCCAGAAGGTCGGACATCCCCCCTGAAGCAGGGATGTCCGACCTCCCGGACGACGACCAGGCGGGCTCAGCCGTTGGCCGCGCCCTCGGCGCCGCCGGCCTCGGCGCCACCGGACTTCGGGACGTCGCGCGGGCCGTCGGTGTCCTCGGCAGCCGGGACGTCGCCGCCCAGGCCGACCTCGGCGGTCTCGAGCGGCGGCAGGTCGGGCAGGGCGCCGACCTTCTGCCCGTGGAAGGTGAACGCGGCCGTGGGGCCCTCGCCCTCCACGTCGACCAGCACGATCTGACCGGGGCCGACCTCGCCGAAGAGCATCTTCTCGGACAAGACGTCCTCGATCTCGCGCTGGATCGTGCGGCGCAGCGGTCGAGCACCCAGCACGGGGTCGAAGCCCCGCTGCGCCAGGAGGTTCTTGGCGTTCTGGGTGAGCTCCAGCGACATGTCGCGGTCCTTGAGCCGCAGCTCGACGCCCGCGATCATGTTGTCGACCATGGACACGATCTGGTCCTGGGTCAGCGGCGGGAAGACGATGATCTCGTCGACGCGGTTGAGGAACTCCGGCCGGAAGTGCTGCTTGAGCTCGTCGGAGACCTTGCTCTTCATCCGCTCGTAGGAGCCCTCGGTGCCGTCCTGCTGGAAGCCGAGGTTGACGCTCTTGGAGATGTCGCGGGTGCCGAGGTTGGTGGTCATGATGATGACGGTGTTCTTGAAGTCGACCACCCGGCCCTGCGAGTCGGTCAGGCGACCCTCCTCGAGGATCTGCAGCAGGCTGTTGAAGATGTCGGGGTGGGCCTTCTCGACCTCGTCGAAGAGCACCACCGAGAACGGCTTGCGACGCACCTTCTCGGTGAGCTGGCCGCCCTCCTCGTAGCCGACGTAGCCCGGAGGCGACCCGAAGAGCCGCGAGACCGTGTGCTTCTCGCCGAACTCCGACATGTCGAGCTGGATCAGGGCGTCCTCGTCGCCGAAGAGGAACTCGGCGAGCGTCTTGGACAGCCAGGTCTTGCCGACGCCCGAGGGGCCGGCGAAGATGAACGACCCGCCGGGACGCTTGGGGTCCTTCATGCCGGCACGGGTACGCCGGATCGCCCGGGAGATCGCCTTGACGGCCTCCTCCTGGCCGATGACCCGCTTGTGCAGCTCGTCCTCCATGTTGAGCAGCCGCGAGGACTCCTCCTCGGAGAGCTTCACGATCGGGATGCCGGTCGCGACCGCCAGCACCTCGGCGATCAGCTCCTCGTCGACCTCGGCGACCTCGTCCATGTCACCGGCGCGCCACTGCTTCTCGCGCTCGGACTTGCGCAGCATGAGCTGCTTCTCCTCGTCGCGCAGCCGGGCGGCGGCCTCGAAGTCCTGGCCGTCGATGGCGGCCTCCTTGCGCTGGCGCACCTCGCCGATCTTGTCGTCGTACTCGCGCAGGTCGGCGGGGGCCGTCATCCGGCGGATCCGCAGCCGCGAGCCGGCCTCGTCGATCAGGTCGATGGCCTTGTCGGGCAGGAACCGGTCGGAGATGTAGCGGTCGGCGAGCGTCGCCGCCGAGACCAGGGCCTCGTCGGTGATCGTGACGCGGTGGTGCGCCTCGTAGCGGTCACGCAGGCCCTTGAGCATCTCGATCGTGTGCGCGATCGAGGGCTCCGCGACCTGGATCGGCTGGAAGCGGCGCTCGAGCGCGGCGTCCTTCTCGAGGTACTTGCGGTACTCGTCGAGCGTGGTGGCACCGATCGTCTGGAGCTCGCCGCGGGCCAGCATCGGCTTGAGGATGCTGGCGGCGTCGATGGCGCCCTCGGCGGCACCGGCCCCGACGAGGGTGTGGATCTCGTCGATGAACAGCACGATGTCGCCGCGGGTGCGGATCTCCTTGAGCACCTTCTTCAGGCGCTCCTCGAAGTCACCGCGGTAGCGGGAGCCGGCCACCAGCGCCCCGAGGTCGAGGGTGTAGATCTGCTTGTCCTTCAGCGTCTCGGGCACGTTGCCCTTGACGATGTCCTGGGCCAGCCCCTCCACGATCGTGGTCTTGCCGACGCCCGGCTCACCGATCAGCACGGGGTTGTTCTTCGTGCGCCGGGAGAGGATCTGCATGACCCGCTCGATCTCCTGCTCGCGCCCGATCACGGGGTCGAGCTTGCCCTCGCGGGCGTCCTGGGTGAGGTTGCGCCCGAACTGGTCGAGGACCAGCGAGGACGACGGCGCGTCGCCGCTGCCGGACTGGGCGGCGGCCGCGGCCGTCGACTCCTTGCCCTGGAAGCCGCTGAGCAGCTGGATGACCTGCTGGCGCACCCGGTTGAGGTCGGCGCCCAGCTTCTGGAGCACCTGGGCGGCGACGCCCTCGCCCTCACGGATCAGGCCGAGCAGGATGTGCTCGGTGCCGATGTAGGAGTGGCCCAGCTGCAGCGCCTCGCGCAGCGAGAGCTCGAGCACCTTCTTGGCGCGCGGGGTGAACGGGATGTGGCCGCTCGGGGCCTGCTGGCCCTGACCGATGATCTCCTCGACCTGCGCACGGACCGCCTCGAGCGAGATGTCGAGGCTCTCGAGCGCCTTGGCGGCCACGCCCTCGCCCTCGTGGATGAGCCCGAGCAGGATGTGCTCGGTGCCGATGTAGTTGTGGGAGAGCATGCGGGCCTCTTCTTGGGCCAGCACGACCACCCGTCGGGCTCGGTCTGTGAACCGCTCGAACATGCGCATCGCTCCTGAAGCTTTTGAGGTGCCTCCCGCCCGGGTGCGGACGGTGGGGCCTGGGGTCGACACAGGGTCCAACCCCGATCACAGCCTACGCGTTCCCGGAAGTCGCCCCCGGCCGTATCGCTGACAGCGAACACGCACCGCGGCCCGGACCCCCGTCGTCGGGAGGTCCGGGCCGCGGGTGGACGTCGCGCCGCGCTCAGCTGGCGGAGTCGAACGCCTCACGCACGTCGGCGGGGATGCGTCCGCGGTCGGGCACCGCCATGCCGTTGGAGCGCGCCCAGTCGCGGATCTCACGGGCAGAAGGACCCACCGAGGTCTTCGCCGCACCGCGCCGGCCCCGGGTGCCGGCGACCTTGCGGGCGTGACCCAGGTAACCCCCGAGGGCGTCGCGCAGCGCCGCTGCGTTCTTCTTGTTGAGATCGATCTCGTAGGAGGTGCCGTCGAGCCCGAAGCTCACGGTCTCCACCGCCTCGCTGCCGTCGAGATCGTCAACGAGAATGATGTTGACCTTTTGAGCCATGCTTGCCTGCCTCTGATATCGGGGGGAAATGTGAATTGTGCATGGCCACTATGCCAGAGATGGGCCGACACAACACGGCCAAAGGTCCCGATCACGCTTTAAGTATTGCGCTGGAAGACCATTTCGAGCCCCTGCAGAGTCAACGAGGGATTGTGGTCGGAGAAACACGCGCATTCGTCGATCACGACCGGAGCCAGATATCCCGTCGCTATCACGCGCACGTCCGAGCTGTCCGCCCCCAGCTCCCCGATCATCCGCGCCACGATCCCCTCGACCTGGCTGGCCACCCCGAAGACCATGCCTGACTGCAGCGCTTCCACCGTGTTCTTGGCGATCACGGTGCGCGGCCGCTGCAGCTCGACCTTGCGCAGCTGCGCCCCACGGCGGCCGAGCGCCTCGAGCGAGATCTCGATTCCCGGGCTGATAGCGCCACCGATGTACTGACCCTTGGCGCTCACCACGTCGAATGTCGTCGCGGTGCCGCCGAAATCGACGACGATCGCCGGACCGCCATAGAGCGTGGCAGCCGCGAGGGCATTGATGATCCGGTCGCTCCCGACCTCGCGCGGATTGTCCATCAAGACCGGTACGCCGGTGCGGACCCCTGGCTCGACGATAACCGCCGGTAGATCGCCGAAGTGCTCCACGACCATGTCGCGCCACACATGAAGAACGGCGGGAACTGTCGAGCAGACGACAATTCCGTCGGCTTTCACCGAGACGCCGGCGAGCAGTCCCCTGACCAGGACCGCCCACTCGTCGGAGGTACGCCGCTCGTCGGTCGAGATCCGCCACTGCGCCGCGACCTCGCCGCCGGCCACGAGGCCGAGGACCGTGTGGGCGTTGCCGATGTCGACGGCGAGGAGGGTCATCGCTCGCGCAGGTCCAGGCCGAGGTCGAAGACCCGCACCGAGTGGGTGAGGGCCCCGACCGAGATGAAGTCGACCCCGGTGTCGCCGACCTCGCGGGCGCGCTCGAGCGTGAGGCCCCCCGAGGCCTCGAGCGTGGCCCGGCCGGCGGTGATCCGGACCGCCTCGGCCATCGTCTCGCTGTCCATGTTGTCGAGCAGCACCTCGGTGCAGCCCACGTCGAGCAGCGCCCGCAGCTGGTCGAGGTCGGTGACCTCGACCTCGACCCGGAGCCCCGGGTTGGCGTCGCGCACGGCCTCGTAGGCCGGCACCACCCCACCGGCGGCGATCACGTGGTTGTCCTTGACCATCGCCCGGTCGGAGAGGCTGAACCGGTGGTTGACGCCGCCGCCGCAGCGCACGGCGTACTTCTGCAGGGCGCGCCAGCCGGGCAGGGTCTTGCGGGTGTCGAGGACGCGGGCCCCCGTGCCCTCGAGCGCGTCGACCCAGTCACGGGTGGCGGTGGCGACGCCGGAGAGGTGGCTGGCGAAGTTGAGGGCGGTGCGCTCGGCGGTGAGCAGGTCGCTGAGCGGACCGGCGACGGTGAGGACGACGTCGCCGGGGACGACCCGGGTGCCGTCGGCGACCCGGTGGCTCGACCTGCACCTGCTCGCCCATCGCGTAGACGAACGCGAGCTCGGCCACGGCGAGCCCGGCCACGACCCCGGCGTCGCGGGCCACGAAGTCGCCGCTCCCGTGGCCCATCTCGGGCACGGCTGCGCTGGTCACGTCGACGCTCCCGCCGGGCAGGTCCTCCTCGAAGGCCTGCGCGACGTGCGCGTGGAGGCGCTCGGGGTCGAGGCCGGCGGCCTCGAGCTCGGCGACGAGGGCGCCCGGCAGGTCGGCGAGCGGGGTGCGGGCGATCGTCACCGGACCGCTCCGTCGCTGGCCGGGGCGGGGCGGAAGACCGTGGTGGTGCCGTCGGCGGACCTCAGGGTGTCGAGGTGCCCCGCGAAGCGGGCGTCGTCGCGCTCGGGGAAGTCCTCGCGCCAGTGCGAGCCGCGGGTCTCCTCGCGCAGGGCGGCCGCGTCGGTGAGCGCGGCGCTGATCGTGAGCAGGTTGGTGGTCTCCCACGACTCGAGGTCGACGACGTACGCCTCGGTGGCGGCGAGCTTGGCGAGCAGCTCGGTGGCCTCGGCCAGTCCGTCGGCGCTGCGCAGCACGCCCACGCGGGAGGTCATCACCTCCTGCAGCTCGCGGCGCGCCGAGCCGGCCACCAGGCCCTCGGTGCGCGCGTCGACGGCGGGCGGCGTCCAGGGACGCAGCTCGCCGGGCAGGACGGCGGCGATCCGCCGGGAGAAGACCAGCCCCTCGAGCAGGGAGTTGGACGCGAGCCGGTTGGCGCCGTGGACGCCGGAGCAGGCGACCTCGCCGGTGGCGTAGAGCCCGGGCGACGTCGCACCGACCGTGGAGGTCGGTGCGGACCCCGCCGGAGGCGTAGTGGCACGCCGGCGCCACCGGGATCAGGTCGGTGACCGGGTCGACCCCGTGGCTGCGGGCGGTGGCCAGGATGGTCGGGAAGCGGCGCTCCCAGAACGCCGCCGGGCCGGCGTCGCCGCCCAGGTGCCGGGCGTCGAGCCACATGTGGGGGTGACCCGTCTCGTTCATCCGCCGGGTGATCGCCTTGGCCACCACGTCGCGCGGCGCGAGGTCGGCGAGCGGGTGCACGCCCTCCATGATCCGGTTGCCCTCGAAGTCGACGAGGAACGCGCCCTCGCCGCGCACCGCCTCGGAGATCAGCGGCTGCTGGCCCACGGAGTCGGGGCCGAGGTACATCACGGTCGGGTGGAACTGGACGAACTCCAGGTCGCGCAGGGTCGCGCCGGCGCGCAGCGCGAGGGCCATCCCGTCGCCGGTGCTCACCGGCGGGTTGGTGGTCTGCGAGAAGACCTGGCCGAGACCGCCGGCGGCGAGGACGACGGCGCGGCAGTGCACCGCGCCGACCCCGTCGCGCTGGCCCTCGCCCATCACGTGCAGGGTGACGCCGGCGACGCCGCCGTCGTCGGCGAGCAGCAGGTCGACGGCGAGCGCGTGCTGGACGACCTCGATCTCGGGAGCGGCAGCGACGGCGGCGATCAGCGCCCGCTGGATCTCGGCCCCGGTCGCGTCACCCCCGGCGTGCGCGATCCGGTCGCGGTGGTGGCCGCCCTCGCGGGTCAGCGAGATCACGCCCTGGTCGTCGTGGTCGAAGTTGGTGCCGAGCGCGATCAGCTCGTGCACCGCCTCGGGCCCCTCGGTGACCAGGATCCGGACGGCCTCGGGGTCGCAGGCACCGGCCCCGGCGACCAACGTGTCGGTCTCGTGCTCCTCGGGGGTGTCGCCGGGCCCCAGGGCCGCGGCGATGCCGCCCTGGGCCCACTGCGTCGACCCGGCCGAGAGGACGTCCTTGGTGACGACGAGGACCTTGTCGACGGCGTCGGTGAGCCGCAGCGCGGCGGTCAGCCCCGCGATGCCGGAGCCGATGATCACGACGTCGGCCTCGGTCGTCCAGCCGGGGGCGGGTGCCGTCAGGCGTCCGGGGACCCCGATCGACCTGGGGTCCGGTGCGTCGCGCATCTCGGCAGGCTAGCGCGGTGCGGTGAGGTCCCCGCGAACCAGGCCGGATCCCTCGAAGGTCTCGGCCGGGTCGAACCCGGTGGCCAGGATCCTGTTGTCGGCGTCGACGAAGACCACGTGCGGCTGGTGCTCCTTGGCCTCGGCGGTCTCCATCTGCCCGTAGGCGATCAGGATGACGAGGTCACCGGGGTGCACCAGCCGGGCCGCGGCGCCGTTGATGCCGATCACCCCGCTGCCGCGCTCGCCGGCGATCGTGTAGGTCTCCAGCCGGGCGCCGTTGGTGATGTCGACGATGTGCACGAGCTCGCCGGCCAGCAGGTCGGCGGCGTCGAGCAGGTCCTCGTCGACGGTGACCGAGCCGACGTAGTGCAGGTCGGCCTGGGTCACGGTCGCCCGGTGGATCTTGCTCTTCATCATCGTGCGCAGCATCAGACTTCCTTCGTGTTTCGAGCGGTCGGCGCGGAGCCGAGCACCAGCGCCATGTTGTCGATCAGCCGGGTGGTGCCGACCCGGGCGGCGATCAGGACCCGGGCCTCGGTGCCCGGGGGGAGGTCGGCGTCCGTGGGGAGCGGCCGGAGGTCGGGGGTGGTGAGCTCGAGGTAGTCGAGGTCGACCCCGGTCGAGGCGCGCAGCTCGGCGCGGGCCGCGCCGAGCGCCGCGTCGACGCCGTAGCGGCCGGCGTGGCGGGCGGCGAGCAGGGTGCGGCTGAGCGCGACCGCCTCGCGGCGCTGCTCGGCGTCGAGGTAGCGGTTGCGGCTCGAGAGCGCGAGGCCGTCGGGCTCGCGCTCGGTCTCGGCGCCGACGACCTCGACGCCCAGGCACAGGTCGGCCGCCATCCGGCGGACCAGCACGAGCTGCTGGTAGTCCTTCTCGCCGAAGACCGCGACGTCGGGGCGCACCAGGCCGAAGAGCTTGGCCACGACGGTCAGGACGCCCGCGAAGTGACCCGGCCGCTGCCGGCCCTCGAGCACGGTGGCGAGCGCGCCGGGGGCGACCGTGACGGCGTCGGCGTCGGCGTCATCCGTGGTCGGGACGCCGCCCGGGTAGACCTCCTCGACGCTGGGCGCGAAGACGACGTCGACTCCCTCGCGCTCGCAGACCTTGAGGTCGGTGTCGAGCGTGCGCGGGTAGCGGTCGAGGTCCTCGCCGGCACCGAACTGGAGCGGGTTGACGAAGATCGAGACCACGACCGGCCCGTCGCCGACGTGGTCGCGAGCCACGCGCATCAGCGAGGCGTGCCCGTCGTGCAGGGCGCCCATCGTCGGCACGAAGCCCGACCCGGCGCCCGTCGCGGCGCGGCTGGGCCAGCAGCGCGGCGAGCTCGGCGCGGGTGGTGACCAGCGTGGGGCCAGTGGTGGGGCCCGTCATCGCTCGCTCCAGGCGGTCGGCACCGCCGTCTCCGCGAGCGCCTCGTCGAGCAGCTGGTTGATCTTCAGCGCGCGGATCGGCAGCACCCGGCCGTCGGTGACGGCGCGGCCCAGCGTCGCGCGCGCCAGGGCGACGTACGACGGCAGGGTGGTGGGCGCGCTGGCGGCGATGTCGGCGAGGTGGGCCTGCACGGTGCCGACGTCGCCGCGCACGATCGGGCCGGTCAGCGCGGCGTCGCCGCGCTCCAGGGCGTTGTCGAGCGCCGCGGTGAGCAGCGGGCGCAGGGTCGCGGCGGGGTCGTCGGCGCCGGCGGCGGTGAGCAGCTCCATCGCCTGGGTGACCAGGGTGACCAGGTGGTTGGCGCCGTGGGCCAGACCCGCGTGGTAGAGCGTGCGCATCTCCTCGGCCACCCACATGGCGCGGCCGCCGAGGTCGTCGACCAGGTCGGCCGCCGCGGAGTGCTCCGCCTCGGCCGCGGTGAGGCCGAAGACGCAGCCCTGCAGCCGGTCGAGGTCGAGGGCGGTGCCGGTGAACGTCATCGCGGGGTGCAGCGCGATCGGGCGCGCCCCCACCGCACGGGCGGGCTCGAGCACGGCGAGGCCGTGCCGGCCGGAGGTGTGGACGACGTACTGGCCCTCGTGCAGCGCCCCGCTGGCGGCGAGCACCGAGACGACGTTGCCGAGCATGTCGTCGGGCACGGTGAGCAGCAGCAGGTCGCAGGCCCGGGCCACCGCGGTGGGCTTCTCGGGCGTGAGGCCGGGCAGCAGGGCGTCGATCCGGCGGCGCGAGGCGTCGGACTCGCCCGCGGTGGCGACCACGCGGTGGCCGGCGGTGGCGAGCCGGGCTGCCAGCACGGCGCCGACGCGACCGGCGCCGATGACGCCGACGCGCAGGGCAGGGCGCGCTGGAGGGGTGGGGTGCGACATGGTGCGAACCTTTCGTTCCAGTCCCTCCGACCACCCGCCCCCTCGCGGGGCCGGGCCGGTGTGGGTACCGGACGGTGTGCTCGACGGCACCGCCTTCGCGGCGCCCTTGCTTGTCAGGCCAACTGCAGATGCTGCCCCGAGGCTACGGGCCAGATCCACACGCGGACCACGAAATGTGGCATGACCCACCCGACGCCGGGGCATGTTACTGACCGTTGGACCACTGGGCGGGCAATCGGTCGGTAGAGTCACACGGTCAGTACATGCCCGGACGGCTCGCAGCGGCCGGGGGGCGCGGGGCAGCCAGTCGTGCGTGACGTGGTCGACGATGTGGACGCCGGCCGGCGCGTGGATCTCGTGGACGCCGGGGAGCACCAGGCCGTCCTGGAGGGCGTTGAAGACCTCCCACTCGCGGCGCTTGCGCTTGTTGCGCCACGAGGTCGCGAACGACGTGGGGTCGGTCCAGTGCGCGAACTCGTCGCCGTCGAGGTACTTCAGCTCCACGCACAGGCCCTGCGGCAGCCCGATCGAGCGGCACCGCTCGGGCGTGGTGCGGATCTCCCACTCGAAGGCCTTGGTGTAGACGAAGTCGGGCCCGACCGGGAAGCCCCACTCCTCGGCGTTGCGCAGGCCGAGGTCGAGGTAGCCGTGGGCGTCGCCGTCGAGGTAGAGCCCGTGCCGCGGCACCCGGATGATCGACTGCACGTCGCCGACCTGCCACCCGAGGTCGGCGATCGAGGCCTCGCCCTCGGTGGTCAGCACCATGTCGCCGTCCCACTTCCAGGAGTAGCGGGTGCCGACCTGGGCGAAGCACCAGTTGTAGAAGTACGCCAGCGAGTGCACCGACAGCTCGTGCACGCCGCGGTGCTCGGCGCCGGCGCGCGCCACCCGGAACGGGTACGACGCCAGCCGCAGCTTGTCGGCGAGCCCGGCGCGCTCCGCGACCTCGGCGGCGACGTCGGGGGTGCCGTCGGTGGAGCCGTTGTCGACGAGCAGGACGTGGTCGCAGGCCCGCAGCAGCGGCGGCAGCACGAACGGCAGCGACGGCGCCTCGTCCTTGACCCGCAGCACCGCGGTCGTGCCGGGGCGCAGCGGGCCGCGGACCCAGGGCCAGACGATGTCGAAGTCGGTGTGCCCCTCGAGGTTGCTGATCCCGCTCGGGCCGGCGTGCGCAGTCACTCCCCCACCCCGCTCAGCGCTGCTTGCCGAGCGCCCGGCGCACGGCCTGGCGCGCCTTCGGCGGCACCATCGCCCGCAGCCCGTGCGGCAGCCGGTCGGCGGCGTACGCCGGCGCGGGGGCGGCCGGTCCCGGCCGTCCGCCGGGCGCCTTCTGCTGGCGCCTGAGCTGCTGCTCGGCGGCGACCACCGAGGAGCGCGAGATGGCCTCGGACTCGGCGTAGAGGTCGACGTAGGCCTCGCGGAGCTGGTCGAGGGTGGCGTGCGCGGCGGGGGTGTCGCCGTCGGCGTCGGCGAGCTTGTTGAGCTCGGCCCAGGTCTCCGCGGTGAGCTCGTGGAGCCGGCGGGGCAGGCCGAGGTCGTCGAGGCTCTGGCTCATCCGGCGCAGCGACGGGTCGACGAACCGGTGCCCGTCGCGGATCTGCTCGCTCTTGGCGTGCATGACGTTCTGCAGCTCCAGCCGCTCGCCGACCGCCATCGTGACCTTGGTCCAGTCGTCGAGCAGGTCGCCGTAGCGCACGAACACGCGGCCGCCGCCGTCCGCCGGGCCGGTCACGGACTCGCGGGTGGCCCGCTCGGTGTGCAGCAGCATGTTGAGCCAGGACGCCGTCAGGTGCGCGGCGCCGAGCTTGTTGGCGTAGTAGGTCTGCTTGCTGCCGACCACCTCGGCCGGCGGGCGCAGCATGGTCGCGAAGACCGGGGTGGCGCCGCTGCGGATCGCCGCGACCCGCCACAGCGAGAGGAACCAGCTCAGCCGGGGGTCCTTGACCACGAGCTCGCGGCCCACCGCGAAGTGCTCCTCGAGCCACTCGGCGGTCTTGATCCGCTCCGGCTCGCGGGTGGAGATCCGGCCGGTCTCGAACCACGCCTCGGGGCGGGCGTCGCTGACCTGGACCACGGCCTCCTTGAGCAGCCGGTCGTGGTGCTCGACGGCCCAGCGGGGCTCGCCGAAGCCCTTGGGGTTGGTCGCGTCGGCCTCCACCTCGGGCTGCGGCACGTGCAGGCCGAGGATCTGCATCAGGCCGGCCATGGTGCTGGTGCCGCTCCGTCCGGCGCCGGCGACGAACAGCACCTTCCGCGGGTAGTCCTCGGGCGAGATGTCGGCTGGGTCAGTCACGGTCGCTGATCGTATCGGGGTCTAGCCTCACCGCATGAAGTTGCGGCGCGTCCCCCGCTCGCTGGTGAGCGTCGTGGTGCCCGTCTACGACGTCGCGACCTACCTGCCGGCGTGCCTCGACAGCATCCTGGCCTCGCGCCACCGCGAGCTCGACGTGGTGGTCGTCGACGACGGCTCGACCGACGAGTCCGGGGCCATCGCCGACGCCTACGCCGCCCGCGACCCGCGCGTGCGGGTGGTCCACACCGCCAACCACGGTCTCGGCGCCGCCCGCAACGAGGGCCTGCGCCACGTGCGCGGCGACCTGCTCGCCTTCGCCGACTCCGACGACGTCGTCCCGCCCACGGCGTACGCCGTGCTGGTGCGGTCGCTGGCACGGTCCGGGTCGGACTTCGCGACCGGCTCGATCCTGCTGCTCGAGCAGGGCACCGACGAGAGGGGCCGACGGGCCGGGCCTGCGCGAGCCGCCGTGGATGAGGCGGCTGCACACCCCGCCCCGCACCGGGATCCGGGCGGTGGAGCACCCGGAGATCCTCGGCGACGTGTTCGCCTGGAACAAGCTCTACCGTCGCTCGTGGTGGGACGAGCAGGCGCTGTCCTGGCCCGAGGGCATCCGCTACGAGGACCAGCCGACCACCACGCAGGCCTTCCTGGCGGGTCGCTTCGACGTGCTGTCCGAGCACGTCTACCACTGGCGGATCCGCGGCGACGGCTCCTCGATCACCCAGCAGCGGGCCTCGCTCGACGACCTGCGCGACCGGTGGGCCACCAAGCGGATGGCCCTGGCGGCCGTCGAGGCCGCCCCGGACGCCGACGTGATCCGGCCGGTCGTCCTCGACCGGGTGCTGGCCGGCGACCTGCACCGCTACTTCGTCTCGATCCCCGGCTGCGACGACGCCTGGTGGGACCTGCTCCGCTCGGGCGTGGTCGACCTGTGGGGCGAGCGCTCGCTGGTGCACAGCGGGCTGCCGCCGGTGCACCGGCTCGTCGGGTGGCTGGTCGAGCAGGACCGACGCGACGACGCGGCCGCCGTGATCACCTGGACCCACGGGCTCGACGGCCCCGCTCCCCGGCGTGCCGACGCCCCACGGGCGACGCCTCGACGTACCCGTGCTCGACGTCGCGACGGTCGACCCGGACGCCCTGGCCGTGCGCGAGCACGAGGCCTGACCTCATCACCACTGCCCAGCGGGGTACCTGGGACTCTGCGCGGGAACGCCGCGTGGTACGTCCGAGCGACTAGGGTGGATCGTCGCCCGACCGCCTCCTGACGAAGGATCGAGCACTCATGATCGAGTTCGAGTCGGTGTCCAAGCAGTTCCCCGACGGCACGAGAGCCGTCGAGGACTTCAGCTTCACCCTCCCCTCGCGCAAGACCACGGTGCTGGTCGGCTCCTCGGGCTGCGGCAAGACCACGCTGCTGCGGATGATCAACCGGATGGTCGACCCGACGTCCGGTCGGGTCCTGATCGACGGCGAGGACATCGCGACCCAGAACAAGGTCCGGCTCCGACGCAGCATCGGCTACGTGCTGCAGTCGTCCGGGCTGCTGCCGCACCGGCGGATCATCGACAACGTCGCCACGGTGCCCGTGCTCAACGGCGTCCCCAAGGCCCAGGCACGCAGCGACGCCCTGGAGCTGCTCGACAAGGTCGGCCTCGACCGCGGCCTGGCCGAACCGCTACCCCAGCCAGCTCTCCGGCGGTCAGCAGCAGCGGGTCGGCGTGGCCCGGGCGCTGGCCAGCGACCCCAACATCCTGCTGATGGACGAGCCCTTCGGCGCGGTCGACCCGATCGTGCGCGCCGACCTCCAGAGCCGAGCTCAACCGGCTGCAGCGCGAGCTCGGCAAGACGATCGTGTTCGTCACCCACGACATCGACGAGGCGTTCCTGCTCGCCGACCAGGTGGTGATCTTCCGCAAGGGCGGGGTGATCGCCCAGGCCGGGACCCCCGCCCAGATCCTCGCCGACCCCGCAGACGACTTCGTGGCCTCCTTCATCGGAGCCGACAAGGGCAAGCGCGAGCTCCGTCTCCAGCACCGCCAGGGCGACGAGGGGCTGACCCTCGTCGTCGACGGCGACGGCCGACCCCTGGGCGTGCTCGACGAGGCCGACGCCGGTGAGCTCAGGGGCGGTGCGGCCGCCCGGTGAACTGGACGCTGAACAACCTCGACCTGATCCGCGACGTCACCCTCACCCACGTGCGGCTGGCGTTCCTCCCGATCGTGCTGAGCTTCGTGCTCTCCATCCCGCTCGGCTGGTTGGCCAACCGCTCGCCGCTGCTGCGGGCGATCGTGATCACGGGCGGGAGCCTGCTCTACACGATCCCGTCGCTGCCGCTGTTCGTGATCCTGCCGCTGCTGCTCGGCACCCGGGTCCTCGACGACACCAACCTCGTGGTCGCGCTGACCATCTACGGCGTCGCGATCATGGCCCGCTCGGCGGCCGACGCGCTGGCGTCGGTCGACGACGACCACCATCGACGCCTCCACCGCGATGGGGTACTCGACGCGGTCCCGCTTCTTCCGGGTCGAGCTGCCGCTGGCCGGGCCGGTGCTGCTGGCCGGCATCCGGGTGGTCTCGGTCAGCACCATCGCGCTGGTGTCGGTGGGCGTGATCATCGGCTCCCGCAACCTCGGCTACCTGTTCCAGAACGGCAAGCAGCGCGGCATCCTCGAGGAGGTCGTCGTCGGCATCCTGATCAGCCTGCTGCTCGCCCTGGTCTTCGACGTCCTGATCGTGGCCGTGGCCAAGGTGCTGATGCCCTGGAACTCCAAGGCCAAGGCCAAGCCCGTGTCGGGCGGCTCCCGCGCAGCGACGACGACGACGACGCCCCCACCTCGGGCCTGGCCACGGCCGGCCCGGTCGCCCGACCGCAGTCCGGGGACGGTGCCTGAGTGGACCTCTTCCTCAGCGCCCTGCGCTGGATCGTCGACCCGGCCCACTGGGAGTCCGGCAGCCGCAGCCCGCTGCCGATCCAGGACCGCCTCGTCGAGCACCTGGCGTACACGGGGGTGGCGATGGTCATCGCCGCCCTGATCGCGCTGCCGCTCGGCTTCTACATCGGCCACACCGGACGCGGCCGGCAGTTCGTGATCGCCTTCACCGGTGCGATGCGGGCGCTGCCCACGCTGGGGCTGCTCTTCTTCCTGCTGATGGTCTTCGGCTACTGGCTGTCCTTCGACACCGCGCCGATCGTGGGCGCGACGATCGCCTTCGTCGTCCTCGCGATCCCCTCGATGCTGGCCGGCGCCTACTCCGGCCTCGAGTCGGTCGACCGGCAGACCATCGACGCCGCCCGGGCCAACGGGATGACCGAGTGGCAGATCCTGACCAAGGTCGAGATCCCGCTCGGGCTGCCGCTCATCGTCGGCGGTCTGCGCGCGGGCGTGCTGCAGGTGATCGCGACCGTGACCATCGCGTCGTACGCCGGTCTGGGCGGCCTGGGACGGATCATCACCAGCGGCATCGGCCTCAACAACTACGACCTGATCCTCGGCGGCGCGCTGCTCGTCACCGCCCTGGCGTTGCTGGTCGACGGGATCTTCGCCATCATCCAACGGACCACTGCCACACCGGGACCACCCCGGACCCGCCCCGCGGCACGACGCCGCACCCAAGCCGGTCACCACGGCCGCACGCGCCTGAGAACGCGTGAGACGAAGGGAATCACCACATGACCCGCACCTCCCGCCTGCCCACGATCGGCGCAGCCACGCTCGCGCTCGGCCTCGTCACGGCGCTGTCCTCGTGCGCCTCCGACGACCCCACCGGACCCTCCGACGAGGCCGCCAGCGGTGAGACCGTCGTCGTCGGCTCCTTCGCCTTCCCCGAGAGCGAGATCCTCGGCGAGATCTACGCCCAGGCCCTCGAGGCCGACGGCTTCGACGTCGAGAAGCAGTTCAACATCGGCCCCCGGCAGCAGACCATCCCGGCGCTGCAGGACGGGTCGATCAACCTGATCCCGGAGTACAACGGCAACCTGCTCGCCTACTACGACGAGTCCTACTCCGAGCGCACCACCGAGGAGGTCGACGGCGCCCTCGACGACGCCGTGGCCGCCGACGACCTGCAGGTGCTCGACTCCGCCGAGGCCGAGGACAAGGACGCCTACGTCGTCACCCGCGCGACGGCCGAGGCCAACGACCTCACCTCGATCGGCGACCTGACCGCCCTCACGCCGTTCAAGCTCGGGGCCAACCCGCAGTTCGGCGAGCTCGGCTACGGCATTCCCGGTCTCGACAGCGTCTACGGCGTGCCTGCCAGCGACGTGGACTTCGTGCCGATCGAGGACTTCGGCGGCCCCGACACGGTCAAGGCGCTGGTCGACGACTCCGTGCAGGTGGCCGACATCTACACGACGTCGCCGGCGATCGTCACCGAGGACCTCGTCGTGCTCGAGGACCCGGAGAACATGATCTCCTCGCAGAACATCATCCCGCTGCTCTCCGACGCGGTCTACACCGACGACCTCGCCGACGTGCTCAACGGGATCTCGGCCGAGCTGACCACCGACGACCTGATCGCGCTGCGCGACCGGGTGGAGGGTGACGAGAAGGCCTCGGCCGCGACCGCCGCCGAGGAGTGGCTCGACGAGAAGGGCCTGCTCTGACCTGACCGGCGCGGGGGCCGGGCTCGCTCAGGCCCCCGCGACCGGCACGTCGCGGTGCCACGACTGGGTGACGTACGACGTCGTCCCAGCCCAGACCGGCTGTAGAGCTCGTGCGCACCGGTGGAGGAGTCGGCGTCGACCTCGAGGCCCACGCGGTTGCGCCCGCGCGAGGCGGCGTCGGCGATGATCGTGCGCAGCAGGCCCTTGGCGACGCCTCGTCCGCGCGCCGACTCCAGGACGCCGATGTAGGAGACGTAGGAGCCGTCGGGGCCGTTGCTGCTCTCCGAGACGGTGCCGATCAGGGCGCCGACCGGCTGCGGCTCGGGCCCGTCGTTGAGCTCGGCCAGCCACCAGTGGTCCCACCGGTGGCCGGGGTCCTCGCGCACGCGGTGCAGGAACTCCTCGAAGGTCTCCTCGTAGGAGTTGAAGTGGTCGACGAACGCGCCCTCGAGCACCTCGTGCAGCTCGCGCAGGTCGCTGTCCTCGGGCATCCCGGTGCCGGCGCGGCGGACCCGGCGGAAGGTGACGTCGCGGCCGTCCCACTCGGCGGGGTCGGGCACCAGGTCGGCCTCGTCGGGCGTGACCGGGCGGCTCATCTGCCACCAGGTGCGCACCATCGTGAAGCCGCGCGGCGCTCGAGCCAGCGGTGCTGGCGCTCGTCGTCGGCGAAGGCGCCGGTGTCGATCTGCTGGGTGTCCAGCCCGCGCGCGGCACCGACCTCGCGGGCCTGGCCCACGGCCCACTCGACGAGGACGTCGGAGCAGGCGCGGCCGACCTCCTCGGCCAGCTCGCGCGAGACGATGTGCACGAAGAGCATCCGGCCGCCGGCGCGGTCGTGGACGCTCCCCCAGGCCTGGATCTCGCCGTCGCTCGTCGACGCACGACGACGTTCTCCCGGGTGCGCAGCGCCGCTCTCGGAGACCTCGACCAGGACGTCGTCGACCCCGGAGCCGGCCCAGCCCCGCCCGTCGGCCTCGTGGGCGCGCAGCAGCTGGGTCAGCCGGGCGACCTCGAAGCGGTCGGAGGCGTCGGGCGTGTCGATCGTCCACCCCTCCGGCAGCGTCGGCGGCAGCTCGACGAGCTCATCAGGATCGGTCTCGAACCTCGACTCCTCAGGGATCACAAACCGACATTGTGCCGGTCGGCCCGCCGGAGCGGGAGAGCGGGCGGGTGGTCGAGCGCGGACCGGCTGGTGACGAGCAGGCTCAGGCGTGCTTGCGGTAGGCCTCGCCGGCCTGCCACTGCGCGAGCATCACGTCGAGCTCCTGCTCGAGCTCGATGACCCGCACGATGGCCTGCGCGGCACGCTCCTCGGCGTCGGCGAGGCGGCGCTCGCGGTCGCGCCCTCCCGCTCGGCCTGCTCGGCGCGGGCCGTCGTGGAG
Source organism: uncultured Actinomycetota bacterium (assembly GCA_963834285.1). GTDB lineage: Bacteria > Actinomycetota > Actinomycetes > Propionibacteriales > Nocardioidaceae > Nocardioides. The sequence continues at coordinate 287,168 of CAWIAZ010000005.1, forward strand.
GCCAGCCGGGCGCGGGTGCGCTCGGCCTCGGCGCGGGCCGCGCTGAGCGTGGCGCGCAGCTCGGCGATGCGGACGTCCTGCTGGGCGACCTTGGCGTCCTGCTCGAGCAGCCGGGCGTGCTGCTCGGTGAGCGACCGTCTCCTGCTGCTCGATCCGGTCCTGGACCGTGGTGACGAAGCGCTGGTGCTCGGCGGTGCGCACCACCGCCAGGTCGCGGTAGTCCTTCGCCAGGCCGGCGCGGTCGGCCGCGGCCTCGCGGAAGGTGTCGAGCAGCTCGGCGTGGGTGAGTCGGAAGGCGAGCGGCGCCGAGGACGACGGCGGCGGCAGCGGCGATCGTGAGCAGCAGCCACGACCCGCTGAAGAACGCCGCCACGACGAGGACGGCGGCGACGGCAAGGGACACGAGTGCGGCCAGCACGCGGGTGGACCGCGCGCGACGCCTCGTGGGTGGACCTGACGGGGAAGTCATGAGGGCAGGCTAGGCCCGTCGTACGCCTGCTCCCGAGCGCCACGCCGCACCGCCCGCACCCGCGGGGGCCCGGGCCGCTACGAGGGGTCGTCGCGAGCGGACGCGACAGGAGCGCTCGAGGGCCGAGGCGGCGACGACGACGAGGACGCCGGCGAGCGGCCGCCACCAACGAGCGCACCATCCGCTGCTGGGCCAGGTCGGCGTCGGTGCCGAGCCAGCTCAGCGCGTAGCCGAGGTAGCCGCCACCGGCCAGCGCGCCGACGTAGAGGCAGGCGCGCGCCAGCACCAGCCGGTTGACGGCCTGGTGCGGCACCAGGCGCTCGCGGTGCACGTGCACCGAGCGCCAGGTCGCGTGCGCGGCGCACGGCGAGCAGCAGCGCGACGAGGAGCAGCGCCACCGGCTGGACCCAGGTGATCAGCGGGGCGGTGACACCCAGCCGGTCGGACGCCGTGTGCACCAGCCACCCGCCGGCGAGGCCGAAGACGGCCCACACGGCCACCGCCGCGGGGGCGGTGGGGCGCAGGTTGCCCGGCTGCGGGGACGACGGGTCGGGAGTGGGGCTCGAGGTCACCCGACGTCGAGCGTGAGGTCTTCGCGCAGCTTGACCCCGTCGAGCCCGAGGTCGGCGAGCAGGTCGGCGATCGGGCCGTGCGCCCGGGAAGACGGCGTCGGGCTCGAGGTCGAACCACGGCTTGAGCACGAACGCCCGCTCGTGGGCACGCGGGTGCGGCAGCCGCAGCGCGTCGGTGTCGCTGCGGCGGTCGCCGACGACGATCAGGTCGACGTCGAGCGTGCGCGGTGCGTTGACCTCGTCGGTGCGCTCGCGGTCGTAGGCGTCCTCGATCGCCAGCGCGCGGTCCATCAGCCGGTTGGCGGCCAGCGTCGTGTCGGCCAGCACCACCGCGTTGAGGTAGGTCTTGGCGTCGGCGGGCGAGTCGACCGGCTCGGTCTCGTAGACCGGCGAGACGCCGGTGAGCCACACGTCGGGGGTGTCGGCGAGCGCGTCGACGGCGCCCTGGAGGCTGGCCATCCGCTCGCCGAGGTTGGACCCCAGGGCCACGACCATGCGGCGGATCGGGCGCATCTCACCGGTCAACGTGTCGGCGTCGACGATGTGCGGGTTGGGGGTCTCAGTCACGGTTGGACCTCGCGTTTCGAGTGATCGTCAGCGCGACGTCCCGGAACGTCGCGTCGATGGGTGCATCCGGCTTGTGAACAGTCACCCGCGCCCATTCAACACGACCGTCCAACAAGCAGACGTCCGCGATCCGCTGGGCGAGAGTCTCGATCAGGTCGACCGGATCGGTCTCAACGGCGGCTTTCACCGAGGTCACGAGACTCCCGTAGTCGACGGTGTCGTGCAAGTCGTCCGAGGCGGCCGCAGGCGTGGTGTCGAGGCCCAGGATGAGATCGATCACGAAGACCTGGCCCTCGCGGCGCTCGAAGCTCGAAGACCCCGTGGTGCCCGAAGCACTCGATGCCGAGGATGGCGAGCTCGTCGCTCATCGCCCACCACCTCCTGATCGTCCCGGCTCGACCCGCGCGAGCACGTCCAGCACATCACGGTGCCCGCGGACGTCGTGCACCCGGACCCCCCAGACGCCGCGTTGCGCGAGCAGCAGGGTGAGCGCCATCCCGGCCGCCTCCCGCTCGCCGACGGGGCGCGGGGTGCCGTCGGGCGCGGCCAGCAGGGTGCCGAGGAAGCTCTTGCGGCTCGCGCCGACCAGCAGCGGCAGCCCGAGGTCGGCGATCCGGTCGAGCCCGCGCACGAGGTCCCAGTTGTGCGTCTGCGTGCTTGGCGAACCCCAGCCCGGGGTCGAGCACGATCCGGTCCTCCGCGATCGCCGGCGGCCCGGCCGCCTCCACCCGCTCGGCGAGCTCGGCGCGCACGGCCTCCACCACGCCGCCCGGGCCCGTCGTAGACGGCGAAGTCGCGCATCCGGTCGCTGTGCGCGCGCCAGTGCATCGCGACGTACGTCGCCCCGGCCGCGGCGACCACGTCGAGGATCTCGGGGTCGGCGAGGCCGCCCGAGACGTCGTTGACGATGCTCGCCCCGGCCTCGAGCGCCGCGGCCGCGACCTCGGCACGCATCGTGTCGACCGAGATCAGGGCCCCCTCGGCCGCGAGGGCGGAGATCACCGGGACGACCCGGTCGAGCTCCTCGCCCACCACCGGCCGGGTCGCGCCCGGGCGGGTGGACTCACCGCCGATGTCGAGGACGTCGGCGCCCGTCGGCCAGCAGCCGGCGCCCGTGCCGCACCGCGGCGTCGCTGTCGGCGTAGCGCCCTCCGTCGGAGAACGAGTCGGGCGTGACGTTGACGACGCCCATCACCAGCATGCGGCGAACCTATCGCGCCCGACGGCGCGCAGGTGTCGGGACCGTGAGCCCGCCCACTACCCTGGCTCGTCGTGAGCAGTCCCGCCCGCGACCTCCCCGGCAGCACGCCCGGCACCGCACCCACGTTCCTGCTCGGGACGGGGTGCCAGAAGGGCGGCACCACCTGGCTCTACCGCCACCTGAAGCGGTCGCCGGCGTTCGTGGCGGGCTACCGCAAGGAGTACCACGTCTTCGACACCCTCGACGTGCCCGCGCAGGACTACATGCGCGGGCCGGATCTTCGACCTCGCCGAGCAGGCGGTCGCGAACGCACGCCGCGGCGACCCCGTCGACGCCGCGTGCTGCACCGGCTGAGCATGTACGCCGACCCCGAGCTCTACTACGGCTACTTCAGCGGGCTGCTCGCGGCCACGCCCGGCGCGCGGCTCACCGCCGACATGACGCCCGAGAACGGCCTGCTGCCGACGTCGCGGCTGCGCTCGATCCGCGCCGGGTTCGCCGACCGCGGGGTGCGCACCGCCACGGTCTTCGTGATGCGCGACCCGGTCGACCGGATCTGGTCGCAGGTGCGGATGCAGCACCACCGGACGCCGGACCGGTTCACCGAGTCGCCCGAGGACACGCTGCGCCGGGTGCACCGGGTCGAGAGCTTCGCCTCGCGCACCGCCTACGACCGCACCATCGAGCGGCTCGACGCCGCGTTCCCCGCCCAGGACGTCACGTACGCGTTCTACGAGCGGCTCTTCGACGCACGCCGAGCTCGAGCGGATCTGCCGCAGACCTCGGGATCGACCCGCCCGAGCCGGACCTCGACCACCGGGCCAACGCCTCCCCCGGCCGGGACGTCGAGCTGCCCGAGGCGACCGTGCGACTGGTCGCCGAGCACTACCGCGACGTCTACCGCTTCGTGCAGGAGCGGTTCCCGGTCGACCTCGCCGAGCTGTGGCCCTCGAGCCGCTTCGTGCTGTAGGCCGCGCCCGGCGTCACGGGGGTCAGAACCGGTAGCCCTGCTCCTCGATCACCGGCGCGAACAGCGCGCGCACCCGCTCCGCGGACGCGCTCGTCGTAGAGGTCGCGGTAGCCCGCGCCCGCCGGCCGGGCACCGGCCTTGGCGTGCGGCAGGTCCGGCTCGCCCGGCAGCCCGAGGTGGGCCCAGACCTCCGCCAGGTCGTCGGCGAGCCGCTCGAAGCGCAGCACCCGGTCGACCGCGACCTCGCCGCGCAGGTGGTAGGCCTGGTAGTTGCGGCGAGCCAGCGTCTCGAGGTTGGGCATCGTCGAGGAACCGCTCGAAGGTGTCGACCTTGCCGTTGCGCCGCATCCAGTAGAACAGGCTGACGACGGCGTCCCACGGGTTCCGCTCGATCGCGAGCTTGTAGTAGGCGTCCCACGTGTCGCGGCCGACGACCGGGCGGGCCTTCGAGGCGCGGATGTGCTCGTGGAGCTTGGCGCTCAGCGGCGGCGAGGTGTGGTGCTGCGGGCCGCGACCGCCGCGCTCGCCGCGCAGCACCTCGTCGTCGTCGGGCAGCGGGGTGATCACGTCGTCGGGCCCGCACACGCGCGAGAGCTCGATCTCGACGCTGGTGCCGGCGGTCTTCAGCGTCTTCATGAAGATGAAGCGGTGCCGGTGGGAGACGATCACGGTGCGCCGGCGCTAGCCGCGGTGGATCAGCGACATCGCCTCGGCGCGGGTCGCGGCGTTGTGCATCACGCCGCGGACCGCGGAGGTGATGGTGCGGGCCCCGGCCTTCTTGACGCCGCGCATCGTCATGCACAGGTGCTCGGCCTCGATCACCACGATCACGCCGCGGGCCTCGAGGATGCTCATCAGCGCGTCGGCGACCTGGGTGGTGAGCCGCTCCTGGACCTGCGGCCGCTTGGCGTAGACGTCGACCAGCCGGGCCAGCTTGGACAGCCCGGTGATCTTGCCCGACTCGGCCGGGATGTAGCCGACGTGGGCGACTCCGGTGAACGGCACGAGGTGGTGCTCGCACATCGACCACAGCTCGATGTCGCGCACCAGCACCATCTCGTCGTGACCGATGTCGAACGTCGTGGTGAGCACGTCCTCGGGACGCATCCGGATCCCGGCGGTCAGCTCCTCGTAGGCGCGGGCCACCCGGGCCGGGGTCTCGCGCAGACCCTCGCGGTCGGGGTCCTCGCCGATCGCGATCAGCAGCTCGCGCACCGCGGCCGCCGCGCGGTCGTGGTCGAACGCCGGGATCTCCTCGGCCAGCCGCAGCGGGTGCGCTGATGGGGTTGGTCACGGCCTGCTCAGGCTCCCGGGGACGGCGGGCCGCGGGCGGCGTCGGGGGCGTCGCCGGCCCGGTCGGCGTACCGCCGTGCACGTCGCCGCCGGAGCCCGGAGGCGTGATGATCACGCCGGCGTTCTCCTTCTCCTGCGCGGCCTGGCCGTTGGCCGCCACCCGATCCCGGATCTCCTGCGGGATCTCGATCGGCGGGATGTCCGACGGGTTGCGGTGCGGCGACCCGGTCCAGGCGGGCCGGGTGGGGCGCCGCCGCAGCGGCTCGAAGACCTCGGCCACCTCGGCCTTGTCGAGGGTCTCCTTGTCGAGGAGCGCGAGCACCAGCGCGTCGAGCACGTCGCGGTTCTCCTCCAGGATGTCGAACGCCTCCTGGTGCGCCACGGCGAGGAACTTCTTGGTCTCCTCGTCGATCTTGGCGGCGACGTCCTCGGAGTAGTTGCGCTGGTGGCCCATGTCGCGGCCCAGGAACGGCTCGGAGTTGGCGTCGCCCAGCTTGATCGCGCCGAGGGTGTCGGTCATGCCGTACTGGGTGACCATCGCGCGGGCCAGGCTGGTGGCCTTCTCGATGTCGTTGCCGGCACCGGTGGTCGGGTCGTGGAAGACCATCTCCTCGGCCGCGCGCCCACCGAGCATGTAGGCGAGCTGGTCGAGCATCTCCGAGCGGGTCTGGGAGTACTTGTCCTCGTCGGGCAGCACCATCGTGTAGCCGAGGGCCCGGCCGCGCGGCAGGATCGTGATCTTGTGCACCGGGTCGGTGCCCGGCAGCGCCGCGGCCACCAGGGCGTGTCCGCCCTCGTGGTAGGCGGTGATCAGCTTCTCCTTCTCGCTCATCAGCCGCGAGCTGCGCTGCGGACCGGCGATGACCCGGTCGATCGCCTCGTCGAGGGAGTGGTTGGTGACCAGCTTCTGGTTGTCGCGCGCGGTCAGCAGCGCAGCCTCGTTGAGGACGTTGGCGAGGTCGGCGCCGGTGAAGCCGGGCGTGCGGCGGGCGATCGAGAGCAGGTCGATGTCCTGCGCCATCGGCTTGCCCCGGGAGTGGACCTGCAGGATCTTGTGGCGGCCGGCGAGGTCGGGGGCGTCGACGCCGATCTGGCGGTCGAAGCGGCCCGGGCGCAGCAGCGCGGGGTCGAGGACGTCGGGCCGGTTGGTGGCCGCGATCAGGATCACGCCGCCGCGCACGTCGAAGCCGTCCATCTCGACGAGCAGCTGGTTGAGGGTCTGCTCGCGCTCGTCGTGACCGCCGCCCATGCCGGCGCCGCGGTGGCGGCCGACGGCGTCGATCTCGTCGATGAACACGATGGCCGGGGCGTTCTCCTTGGCCTGCTCGAACAGGTCGCGGACCCGCGAGGCGCCGACGCCGACGAACATCTCCACGAAGTCGGAGCCGGAGATCGAGTAGAACGGGACGCCGGCCTCGCCGGCGACGGCGCGGGCGAGCAGCGTCTTGCCGGTGCCCGGGGGCCCGTAGAGCAGGACGCCCTTGGGGATCTTGGCGCCGACGGCCTGGAACTTCGCCGGCTCCTGGAGGAACTCCTTGATCTCGCCGAGCTCCTCGATCGCCTCGTTGCAGCCGGCGACGTCGGCGAACGTGCTCTTGGGCATGTCCTTGGTGATCAGCTTGGCCTTGGACTTGCCGAACTGCATGACGCCGCGACCGCCGCCCTGCATGTTGTTCATCAGGAACAGGAACAGGAAGACGATCAGCAGCAGCGGCAGCAGGAACGACAGCAGGCTGCCGAGCACGCTGGGCTGGGGGTTCTCGGAGTTGGACTCCTCGATCGTGCCGGCCGCGACCTGCTTGTCGACGGCGGTGAGCAGCCGCGGGGCCTGGCCGATGATGTAGTAGGACATCACCTTGTCGCCGCTCGCGCGGGTGCCGTCGTCGAGGGTCGCCTGGATCTGCTGGTCACCGTCGATGAAGGTGATGTCCTTGACCTCGCCGTCGGCGATGTAGGACTCCATCTGCGAGGTCGGGACCTCGTCGTAGCCCCCACCGGGCGCGAGGAACTGCAGGGCGAGGAGCACGCCGACGACAGCGACGACGATCCACACCCAGGGACCCTTGAGAATACGCTTCACAGACTTCTTTCGACGCAGCGGCACTGGACCCACGACGGTACACGCGGGACACTTCGCGCCCATTCTCGCAGGCCCCTGGTGGAGACCTGCCGCGGCAGGTGAGTCAGGAGTAGACGTGCGGCGCGAGCGTGCCGATGTCGCGCAGGTTGCGGTACTTCTCGCGGAAGTCGAGACCGTAGCCGACGACGAACTCGTTGGGGATGTCCCAGCCGACGTACTTCACGTCGACCGGCATCCGCTGCGCCTCGGGCTTGCGGAGCAGGGTGCAGATCTCGACGCTCGCGGGGTTGCGCGAGGAGAGGTTGGCCGTGAGCCACGACAGGGTCAGGCCGGTGTCGATGATCTCGTCGACGATCAGGACGTGGCGACCGGAGATGTCGGTGTCGAGGTCCTTGAGGATCCGCACGACGCCCGACGACTTGGTGCCGGAGCCGTAGGAGCTGACCGCCATCCAGTCCATCTCGACGTGGCGGGAGAAGGCGCGGGCCATGTCGGCCATCACCATCACCGCGCCGCGGAGGATGCCGACGATGAGCAGGTCGTGGTCGGCGTAGTCGGTCTCGATCTCGCCGGCGAGCTCGGCGATCCGGTCGAGGATCTGCTTCTCGGTGAAGAGGACGTTGACGAGGTCGCCGTCGACGTGGGCGGAGTCCATGTCCGTCAGGATGGCACAGCGGTGGCGCCGAAGCGCAGGTGGTCCCCCGCACGCACCGCCGACACGTGGCCGGGGAGCTGGACGACCTTCGGCAGGTGGGTGCGGTTCAGCACCTGCGCTCCAGCGCGTCGACGTGGACGGCGAACAGCTCGCCGGGCGGGCAGCCGGCGCGCAGCGCCGCGAGCCGCAGCATCCGGGTGCGGATCGCGGGCTCGAGGGCCTCGATCCGTCGTACGTCGAAGCCGGTCTCGTCGTCGTGGTGCTCGGCCAGCGCCGCCTCGGCGAGCCGGTCCAGCGCCTCCATGTCGTGGCGCAGCTGGTCGGCGGTGCGGGCCAGGGTCTCGGCGACCCCGGGGCCGAGCTCGCGCTCGAGCAGCGGCAGCACGGTGTGCCGCACCCGCGAGCGCGCGAAGCGGGGGTCGGCGTTGTGGGGGTCGGTCCAGAACGTCGATGCCCTCGGCCCGGCAGGCGGCCTCGGTCTGCGCGCGGCTCGACGTCGAGCAGCGGCCGGCGGATAGCGGTCGAAGGCCCGCCGCATCCCGGCGATCGAGCGCCCGCCGGACCCGCGGGTCAGGCCGAGCAGCACGGTCTCGGCCTGGTCGTCGAGGGTGTGGCCGAGCAGCACGGTCGCGGCGCCGAAGTGCTCGGCCATCCGGTCCAGGACGGCGTACCGCGCCTCGCGGGCGGCGGCCTCGACGCCCGCGGCCGCCGGCCTCGTCGACCTGGACCCGGGCGCTCGCGGTCTCGTCGACCCCGAGCCCCGCCATCTGCGCCACGACCTGCGCGGCGTGCTCCGCCGAGCCCGTCCTGCAGCCCGTGGTCGACGGTCACCCCGACCACCCGCAGCCGCCGAGCGGCCGCGCCTCGAAGACCGTCGCCGCCAGCAGCGCCAGCGAGTCGGCGCCGCCGGAGCAGGCGACCAGCACGGGGTCGCCCGGGCCCCAGGTCGACCAGCGTCGGCGCCGGACCGCCCGACGGACCGCGGCCGACGGCCGGGTCGAGGCTCATCCGAGGACGCGGGCGACCCAGGCCTCGGGGTCGGCGAGCTCGGCCTTGGACGGCAGGTTCTCGGCGCGCTCCCACACGGCGTTGAACTCCTCCATGCCGACCTTGTCGACCACGCCGCGCACGAACGCCGCGCCGTCGCGGTACTGCGCCATCTTGGCGTCGAGGCCGAGCAGGCGGCGCAGGATCCGGTCGAGGGTGCCGACGCCCTTGCGGCGCTGGTGAACTTGCCGCCGGATCGTCGTCGACGCGACGGGATGACGGTGGGGCCGACGCCGTCCATCACCACGTCGGCGTGGCCCTCGAGCAGCGACATCATCCCGGTGACGCGGTCGAGGATCTCGCGCTGCTCGGGCGTGCTGAGCAGGTCGACCAGGCTGCCGCCCTTGGCGCCGCCCCGGATCGCCTCGGTGATCCGGGTCAGGCCCTCGTCGAGGCACGACGTCGGCTCCACGGTCTGGGCGATCGCGTCGATCTCGGCGAAGAGGTGCTCGCGCATCCACGGCACCGCGGTGAACTGCACCCGGTGGGTCTCCTCGTGCAGGCACACCCAGAGCCGGAAGTCGGTGGGGTCGACGCCGAGCTCGCGCTCGACGTGGACGATGTTGGGCGCGACGAGCAGCAGCCGCCCGTCGGGCTCGTGGAACGGGTCGAACTGGCCGAGCACCTTGCCGGAGAGGAAGCCGAGCAGGCCGCCGACCTCGGCGCCGGTGATCCGGGACCCGACGCCCTGCGCCAGCGCGGACGGCGGCTTGTCGGACGCGATCTTGCTCGCACCAGCGGGCCGATCGCCCGGCGGAAGCCGTCGGCGTTGGCCTGGACCCAGCCCGCCCGGTCGACGACGAGCACCGGGGCGTCGTGGTCGGCGGCGACCAGCCCGGTGAAGTCGCGGACCAGGCCCGGTGGACCGGTCGGCGTCGGCGCGCAGCTCGGCGACCACCTGGTCGGCCTCGTCGCGGCCGACCACGGGACCGTCACCGGCGAGCCGGGTGGCGAGGCGGACCGCGAGGTCCCAGTCGACCATCGTGCTCGCGGGGTCGTGGCCCAGCTCGTGCGGGCTGTCGTGGCCGGGGTCAGACGTCATGCGACGACGGTAGTCGACGGGTGTGGAGCGGCCGCGGCGGGCGCTACCGGCCGCAGCGGCAGGCGCCGAGCGCGGCCGCGGCGTTGTCGAGGGTCTCGAGGGCGTCGAGGGTGTCGGGCTTGCGGATCCGGTCGCCCATCAGCGCGAAGACCATCGGGACGCCGTCGGGTCCGACCGCGATCCCGGCGAGCGCGAAGACGCCGGTGAGGGTGCCGGTCTTGGCGCGCACCCGGCCCCGCGCCTGCGGGACCGGTCCGTCGAAGCGGTCGGTGAGCGAGCCGGTGAAGCCGGCGACCGGCATCCCGGTGACGACGTGGCGCAGCTCGGGGTGCTCGGGGGACGCCGCCAGCCGCAGCACCTCGACCAGGGTCGCCGGCGCGATCCGGTTGGCGCGCGAGAGCCCGCTGCCGTCGTGGAGGACGCCGCGGCCCGAGGCTCGACGCCGGCCTGGCGCAGCAGCCGCGCGACGCCGCGCTGGCCGGCGGCGGAGGAGCCGTCGCCCTCGGTGGCGACCCCGACGTGGCGCAGCAGCACCTCGGAGGCCTCGTTGTCGCTGACGTCGAGGATCCGCTCGACGACCTGGCCCAGCGGCGCGCTGCTCGACCGAGGCCAGGCTGGCGCCGCCGGTCGCGGCCACGCCGCCGCTCGGGAGCCCCGCGCACCGTCGATGCCCGTGGCGGCCAGCGCCTCGGCGAACGTCGTCGCCGCCGTCAGCGCGGGGTCGGCGACCCGGCCGTAGCCGGCGACCGTCGCGGCCCTCGTCGACCCACAGCGAGGTGATCGGCGAGACCACGCCGTCGGGCACGTAGTCGGGCTCCCAGGTCGGGTTGACCGCCGGGCCGGTGAACAGGCCGTCGTCGTAGCCCACCGCGACCCGCCGCGTGCCCTCCCGGCGCAGGGCGCGGGCGGTGCGCTCGGCGAGCGTGACGCACGTCGGCGCGGGCCGGGTAGGGCCGGTGTCGGCGCCGGACGGCGTCGCGGGCCAGGAACGGGTCGCCGCCGCCGACCAGCACCACCCGTCGCGGACCGCCCTTGACCACCGACGGTCGTGAAGATGTGGTCGGGGCCGAGCGCGAGCAGCGCGGCGGTGGCGGTGACGAGCTTGGTGGTGGAGGCCGGGATCGCGGTGCCGGTCCCGCTCGAGTACGCCGGGCCGCCCCGCGCCAGCGGGGCCACGGAGGCCACGACGTGGCGGCCGAGGTCGCGGTCGGTCAGGTAGGGCTTCAGGACGTCGCTGATCCGCGCCGGCGCGAGGGCCGCCGTCCCGGCGACCGCGGCCACGGCGGCGGGCGGGGCCACCGGCGGCAGCTCGAGGCCCGGCGGTGGCGCGACCACCGCCGGGTCGGGCTCGGCTGGTGGGGCGTCGTCGCCGAACCACCGCTCGACCAGCGGCGCGGCGTGCTCGTCGTAGAGGTCGTAGCGCCAGGTGGCCGCCCCGCCGGCGACGAGGAGCAGCACGAGGACGACGAGCAGCCACCGTCCCCGGCGTCTCGAGCCGTGGGATAACTCACGCCTGGCCACGATCTCTCCTCTCCGGGTGCGCAATCGGGGCCATTGTGCGCGAGGATGGCGGGGTCCGGACAACCGGGCGAGGTAGCGAGTGGCGAGACGGCGGAGGAATTAGCGTGCTGGAGTTCGACGTCCTGGTGGAGATCCCCAAGGGGGAGCGCAACAAGTACGAGGTCGACCACGAGACCGGTCGGATGCGCCTGGACCGCATGCTCTTCACCTCGACGCAGTATCCCGCCGACTACGGCTACATCGAGAACACCCTCGGCCAGGACGGCGACCCGCTCGACGCGCTCGTCGTCCTCCAGGCCCCGACCTTCCCCGGCTGCCTGATCAAGTGCCGCGCCATCGGCATGTTCCGGATGACCGACGAGGCCGGCGGCGACGACAAGGTGGTGTGCGTCCCCGCCAACGACCCGCGGCTGGAGCACATGCGCGACATCAACCACCTGCCGAAGTTCGACCGGCTCGAGATCCAGCACTTCTTCGAGGTCTACAAGGACCTCGAGCCCGGCAAGTCCGTCGAGGGTGCCGACTGGGTCGGCCGCGACGACGCCGAGACCGAGGTCCGCGCCTCCTTCAAGCGCCTGCAGACCGAGGGTCCCGGCGAGGGTCACTGACCGGGTTTCGTGGCTCGCTCCGCTCGCACCTCAACCACCGCGGGCGGCCCTGCGACGTCAGAGCTTGACGGCCCGCACGTAGCCGATCGCGCCGCTGCGCTCGAGGGTGACGTCGGCGCAGCCCTGGCCGGCCAGCCAGTGCCGCAGCTCGCTGCCGGTGCAGCCGGGGCCCATCAGGCCCGCCAGCCGGCCCACGCGCCGTAGCGGCTCGTGCCGCAGGCCGGTGTCGTTGAGCACCGCGCTGGCGGTGAGCACGCCGCCGGGACGCAGCACCCGCACCATCTCGATCACCGCCCGGGCCGGCTCCGGGAAGCAGTGCAGCCCGGTGAGGCTGACCACGAGGTCGAACGACCCGGCCTCGAACGGCAGCGCCCCGACGTCGGCGAGGCGCGGCACCACCTGGTCGGCGACGCCGCGCTCGCGGGCGGCGTCCATCGTGCGGTCGAGCATCGGTCTGGGCGATGTCGGCGGCGACGTACTCGACGCCCTGGCCGCGGCGCAGCCCGCGCAGGGCCACCCCGCCACCGCACGGGACGTCGAGGATCCGCGAGCCGGCCGGCTGCTCACCGATCTCGGCGGCGGCCGCGTAGAGCCGGCGCAGGTCGCTCTGCAGGCCGACGGCCCAGGCGAGCCCGCCCACGCGGGGGTGCTCGACGGTCCAGTCGTAGACCGAGGCCCACAGCGGGTCGTCGCTCCAGCCGCCGAGGCCGGGGAGCCTCACCCGCGGTCCCCGCGGCCCGTCACGGCAGGACCGGGGTGCCGACGAGGTCGGGCGCCCGCAGCATCTCCGGAGGCACGGCGAAGCGCGTCGACGAGGTCGCCGGCCAGCGGCCGGACCTTGCGGCACAGCGAGTTGATCTCGCGGCTGATCGCCTTGGACCGCGACGACGACATCCGTCCGTGCTCCATGAACCAGGCCCGGTCGGCCTCGATCGTGGTGAGGGCGTGGAGGTCGCACAGCAGGCTCAGCGCGACCCGGAGGTCGCCCTCGGGCAGCTCGCGGGTCTTGTCGACGAACGCCTCCAGCACCCGCCGCTCGATGTGGGCGCTGGCCGCGGCGATCACGTGGTCCTGGACCCGCGAGAAGACCTCGCCGGGGTTCATCTTGTTGTCGACGCCGCGCTTGAGCCGCCGCGCCACGCCACCGATCATGTGGTCCTCGCGGAAGCGCAGCATCGCGAGCTGGTACTCCGGGTCGAGCAGCCCGGCCTCCTGGTCCCAGCCCTCGTCGCCGCCGGGCAGGACGTCCTTGATCCGCTCCAGCAGCTTGTGCACCCCGGTCTTCTCGAGCACGGTCTCGACGCCGAGGTTGGCCACGAAGCGCACCATCCCGAACTGGTCGAGGTCCTGGAAGTCGCTGGCGTAGTCGGTGAGCAGGCCCTTGGCCACGAGCTGGAGCAGCACGTGGTTGTCGCCCTCGAAGGTGGTGAAGACGTCGGTGTCGGCCTTCAGCGCCGCGAACCGGTTGACCGAGAGGTAGCCCGCACCGCCGCAGGCCTCGCGGCACTCCTGGATCGTGCGGGTGGCGTGCCAGGTGCCGAGCGCCTTGGTGCCGGCGGCGACCGACTCCAGCTCGCGGCGCCGGAGCTCGAGGTCCGGCGTCTCCTCGCTCGGCCGAGAAGACGTCGTGCAGCTGCGCGGCCACCTGCTCCTGCATGAAGTGCAGCGCGTAGGTGTGGGCCAGCAGCGGGAACAGCCGCCGCTGGTGCAGGCCGTAGTCGAGGATCAGCTCCTCGTGCTCCTCGGACGTCGCCTCGAACTGACGGCGCCGCAGGGCGTACTTCGTGGCGATCGTGAGCGCCACCTTCGAGGCGTTGATGCCGGCGCCGCCGACGCAGACCCGGCCCTGGACGAGGGTGCCGAGCATCGTGAAGAAGCGCTTGTTGGGGTTCTCGATCGGGCTCTCGTAGACCCCGGCGGCGGTCACGTCGGCGAACCGGTTGAGCATCGCCTCGCGCGGCACCCGGACGCCGTCGAACCACAGCCGGCCGTTGTCGACGCCGTTGAGGCCCATCTTCGGGCCGTCGTCCTCGATCCGGACGCCGTCGCAGACCTTGCCCTTCTCGCGGATCGGCACCACGAAGGCGTGCACGCCCTCGGACCTGCCGCCGAGCTCGAGCTGGGCGAAGACCACGGCCACCTCGGCGTGGGCGGCGGCGTTGCCGATGTAGTCCTTGTTGGCCTCGGGGCCGCGGGTCTCGATCACGAACTCCTGGGTGGCCACGTCGTACGTCGCGACCGTGCCGAGCGCCTGCACGTTGCTGCCGTGCCCGGTCTCGGTCATCGCGAAGCAGCCCATCAGCCGACCGGTGATGAGGTCCTCGAGGTAGCGGTCGTGGTGCTGCTTGGTGCCGAGCTGGAGGATCGCGCCGCCGAACAGGCCGAACTGCACGCCGACCTTGACCAGCACCGACAGGTCGCCGAGCGCGAGCGTCTCGAACGCCGCCACCGACGCCCCGATGTCGCCGCCGCCGCCGTAGGCCTCGGGGAAGCCCATGCCGGTCTGCCCGGTCGCGGCCATCTCGAGCGTGACGTCCTTGACCCGCTCGCGGAAGTCGGCGGTGGTCATCGTCTCGGCGTCGTCGAGGATCGAGGCGTGCTCGGCGAGGTTGCTCGCGCACGAGCTGGCGGACGTCGGCGTACTTGCCGTCGAGCAGCGTCGTCAGGGCCGCGACGTCGACCGCCGGCTGCACGTAGACTGTCGGCTGCCGGCTCGGCTCCTGGCTGGGCGTCTGCGTCGGGGCCGGACTGGGGGGCGGCGGTGTCGGTGGCCATGGGCTCAGGCTACTGGCCCGCGAACCCACCGGTCGGGCGGTTCAGGGACGGGCGTAGAAGTTCGGCGTGATCCAGTAGTACATCGAGACCTCCTCGACGCCGCGCCCCGGGCGCGGCGCGTGGATGATCATCCCGTCGCCGGCGTAGAGCGCGACGTGGTAGATCGACGACGAGCTGTCCGAGGAGCCCCAGAAGACCAGGTCGCCGGGGCGCAGGTCGCCCGCCGAGATCGGCGTGGACTGCTGGTACTGCGCCACGGAGTAGTGCGGCAGGCTCTTCCCGCCCGCGGCCCAGGCGCCCATGGTGAGGCCGGAGCAGTCCCACGAGCCGGGGCCGGCCGCGGCCCACACGTAGGGCTCGCCGATCTGGGCGCGGGCGAACGCGATCGCTGCCTGCGCGCCGCCGCTGGGGGCCGGTGCAGGCGCGGGCTCGAGGCGGTGGGCTCAGGCGGTGGGCTCGGACGACGGCGCGGGTGCCGTCTCGGTCGGGGCGGGTGCCGCCGGGGCCTGAGCCTGCTGGGTCTGCTCTGCTGCCTGCTGGGCGGCCTGCTGGGCGCCTGCCTGGGCTGCCTGCTGGGCCTGCTCGGCGGCCGCGGCTGCCTGCGCCTGGGCGCGAGCCTCGAGGCCGGCCTGGCGCTGCTCGGCCAGCCGCACCGACGTGCCCCGGAGCCGGGCGAGCTCGCCGATCAGGCGGGTCCGCTCGCGCGGCCACGTCGCGGGCCTGGGCGGCGGCGGCGTCCTGGGCGGCCTGGGCGGCGGCTCCGGGCCGCGGCGGCCTCGGCCTGCGCCTGCCGGGCGTCGGCGCTCGCGGCGGCCGCGCGGTCGCTGGCCGCCGCGGCGCGGTCGGCGCTGGCGTCGTACACCTCGTGCCGGGCCTGCATGCCGTCGGTGGCGTTCTCGAGGGTGGTGCTGCGGTCCAGGGCGCTGGCGAAGTCGTCGGAGCCCAGCACCGCGGTCAGCCCGGAGAGCTCGGGCACGCTCTCGTAGGAGTCGACCACCGCAGTCGGCGTACGACGCGGCCTGGGCCTCGAGGACGCGGCGTCGGCGGCGGCCTGCTCGCGGGCGGCGAGCCGGTCGGCGGCGCGCGCCTGCTGGGCGCGCCAGCGGGCACCGTTGAACGCCTCGGCCGCCTGGGCGGCACGGACCGCCGACTGCTCCAGGCGGGCGTCGGCGGCGGCCAGCGCGGCCTCGACGGAGGCGACGTCCGCCTCGGCGCCGACCGCGGCCGCGCGGGCCTCGCTGACCTGCTGCTGGGAGGGGATCGGTCTCGTCGGCCCGGGCTCCGGCGACCGCGGACTGGGTGACCAGTCCGCCGACGACGAGGGTCAGGGCGAGGGCGGCGGCGGACCCGGTGGGACGCACGTGGGACTCCTGGCGGCAGGGCTGGGGGGCGGGCGGGGCCTCGGGCTCGACCACAGCGGCCACCCGAGCAACTCGCAGCACGCTAGTGCTCATCCGTCACATTGGGAACAGAAAACCTCAACTTTCTCAGATTCCTCGGCGTGTCGCCTTGACAAACTACAACCTTGTAATTCACCCGGGGCGCCCGCGTCGGCCCCATCTGTACCGCGGGGTTCGCCCGCACCGGCGCGCCTCTGCAGGGGCGCGACAGAGGGGGGTAACCCCGCGTTACAGCGCTCGGGGGCGGGGCGCCGGGGCCGGATCGGCGAGAGCGCGTCAGGCGCGGTCGACGGGGACGGCCGAGGTGGTCGTCGTCGGGTGCGAGCGGGTGCCGTGCTTCTCGAACTTCTGCCCGCTGGCGATGCCGCCGACGTAGAAGGCGACGAAGGCGATCAGGATGCCGGCGATGTCGTCGGCGATGTAGTGCCAGCCGAAGTAGAGGGTGGCCACGATGGTGATCGCGAAGTTGACCCAGAAGATGATCTTGAGCAGCCGCGACTGCAGCGTGAACTGCACCATCAGCGCGACCAGCAACGTGATCGCGCAGTGCAGGCTCGCGAAGCCCGCCACCGACTGCACGGCGCCCTCGACCCCGCCCGTCACGACGTCGTTGCGCGCGTAGGCCAACGAGTCCATCAGGTCGGTCGTCGGGGTGGGCGCGAGGTCGGTGTAGAAGGAGGAGTACTCGAAGCCGGGGCCGAGCGTGGGCAGCGCGTAGTAGGAGGCGGTGCCGAGCGTCCAGGCGATGCACTGCGAGGTCACGAACCAGTAGCCGAAGGAGAGGTTGCGCGACCACACCACCCACGCGGTGACGGCGAGCGGCACCAGCGGCAGGAACCACAGGTAGATGTTGGAGAGCACGTACGGCGTGATGCTGGTGCCGAAGACCGTGTGCAGGATCTGCGACGGCTCGTGGCCGAACATCAGCGCCCGGTCGAGCAGGTGCAGCTCGCGGTCGTACTTGGTCTCGATGATGAACGGCAGGAACGACTTGAGGTTGCGGTAGCAGACGTAGACCACGTAGAAGCAGATGACGCCGAGGGCCACGAGCGTGAGCCGCTCGCGGTTCCAGTGGGTGCGCAGCCGTTGCCGCACGATCGGCATCACCGCCGAGGGCCGCCCGCGGGAGTACCAGATCGTGCGCGGCAGCAGGTCGAGCGCCAGGGCCCCGGTGAGCAGCAGCGGGAGCCGGAGCCACGAGGGGCCCAGGAAGCTGCCCTCGGGGTCGGCGAGGCGCTTGTCGAGCGCGATCGCGGCGATGATGGCCAGTCCGCCCATCAGGGCGGCGTTGGCCACCAGGAGGGCGTAGGCGCGGCGGTACACCCCGCCAGTGTAATGAGCGTCAGCCGGGTTGGGTCCCCGGGGATGGGGGCCAGCCGGGCGGGGTCCAGGGCCAGTCGCACCCGCACCCCCGGACCGGGGTGCCGGTCCGGCGAGGCGACGGCGTCGACCTCCCCCACCTCGTCGAGGTCGACGACCAGCCGGATCTGCTCGGGCGTGGCGCGGGCGGACCGGACGACGCCGCACGAGCGGCCCGTCGGGCGCGACCGCCAACGCGGAGCGGCGCAGCGCGACCGCGGGCGCCGGGCCGAGGCCGCCGGCGGTCAGGACGTGGGCGGCAGCGGCGTCCGTGGAGCACCCGGGCGTAGCCGAGGAACAGCGCGGTCTCGGGGTCGGCCGGGCGGGCCCAGACCTCCTCGATGTCGCCCTGCTGCACGATCCGGCCCTCGCGCATCACCACCAGCCGGTCGGCCACCGCGAAGGCCTCCTCGTGGTCGTGGGTCACCAGCAGCGTGGTCGTGCCCGCGGCGCGCAGGATCTCGCCCAGGTCGCCGGCCAGCCGCTCGCGCAGCCCGGCGTCGAGCGCCGAGAGCGGCTCGTCGAGCAGCAGCAGCCGCGGCTCGGCGGCGAGCGAGCGGGCGAGCGCGACCCGCTGCCGCTCGCCGCCGGACAGCGTGGCGGGCATCCGGTCGGCGTACCCCTCGAGGCCGACGAGCCCGAGCAGCTCGGCGACGCGGCGCTCGCGGACCGCGGCCGTCGTCCGCCGCAGCCGCAGCGCGTAGCCGACGTTGCGGGCGACCGTGAGGTGGTCGAAGAGCTGCCCGTCCTGGAACATCAGGGCGAAGCCGCGCTTGTGGGTCGGGACGCCGACCGAGGTCGCGGCCGTCCCAGCGGATCCGCCCGGACGCCACCGGCTCGAGGCCGGCGACGGCGCGCAGCAGCGTCGACTTGCCGCACCCCGACGGGCCGAGGACGGCGAGCACCGAGCCGTCGCGCAGCGTCGAGGTCGGCGTCGCTCACGGCCGGTACGCCGTCGTAGGTGACGGCGACCCCGTCGAGCTCGAGCATCAGAACGCTCCCAGCGCCGGCACGCGGAGCCGCTCGACCGCGAGCATGACGAGCGCGGTCACCGCGGCCAGCAGGACGGACGCGGCCAGGGCCATGCCGTAGTTGAGCACACCGGGCCGCCCGATCAGCCGGAAGATCACGATCGGCATCGTCGGGTAGTCGTCGCGGGCCAGGAACGACGTCGCCCCGAACTCCCCCAGCGAGACGGCGAACGCGAAGCCGGCCGCGGCCAGCAGCGGCTTCCAGATCGTCGGCAGGTCGACGGTCGCCCAGGCACGCAACGGGCCGGCGCCGAGCGAGGCGGCGGCCTGGCGCTGCCGGTCGTCGATGCCGGCGAGCACCGGCACCAGCGTGCGGACGACGAGCGGCAGCGCCACCAGCGCCTGTGCGATCGGCACCAGCAGCGGCGAGTCGCGCAGGTCGAGGGGTCCGCTGTCGAGGGTGATCAGGAAGCCGAAGCCGAGCGTCACCGCCGAGACCCCGAGCGGCAGCATGAACAGCCCGTCGAGGCCGGCGCGCACCCGGCGCTCGCCGCGCGTGTGCGAGCGGCGGGTGACCGTCACCGCCACGAGCAGCCCGAGCAGCAGCGACATCCAGGTGGCGTCGACGGCGGTGCGCACGGAGTTGAGCATCGCCTGGGTCACCGGCACGACCAGCAGGCCGTCGGGACCCTGGCCGGCCAGCGAGGTGTAGTTGACCAGGCTCCACCGACCCTCGGACCGCAGCGAGCCGGCGACGAGCGTGAGCACGGGCGTCGCGACGGCGACCAGCAGCAGCGCGGTGACGGCCAGCTGCGGGAGGTCGCGGCGGCGCACGCGGCTGGGGCGGGCGGCCCGACGTCGCACGGCCACGTCGGGGCGGGCCCGGGAGCGGCCGGCGACGAGCAGCAGGCACACGACCACCACGAGCTGGAGGAGCGACAGCGCCGCGGCGGCGGGGAGGTCGAGCAGGTCGGTGGTGAGCAGGTAGATCTCGGTCTCGACCGAGGAGTAGCGGGTGCCGCCGAGGGTGAGCACGACCCCGAACGCGGTGGCGCAGAACAGGAAGACGACCGTGGCCGCCGAGCCGATCGCCGGCCGCAGCGTCGGCAGCGTCACCGTGCGGAACACCTGCGCCGGCGTCGCGCCGAGCGCGGCCGCGGCCTCGCCCGGCCGGGGGTCCAGCGACTCCCAGGCGGCGCCGACGGTCCGGATGACGACGGCGACGTTGAAGAAGACCAGCCCCATCAGGATCGCGACCGGCGTCCCGTCGAGGTCGAGCCCCCCGAGCGGACCGCCCTCGCCCAGCAGCTGCCGGAACGCGACGCCCACCACCACGGTGGGCAGCACGAACGGCACCAGCAGCAGCCCGCGCACGAGCCCGCGCAGCGGGAAGGCCAGGCGGTGCAGCGCGTACGCCGCGGGCAGTCCGAGCAGCAGCGCGATCGCCGTGGCGGTGGTCGCGGTCCAGACGGTGAACCACAGCACCCGGTGCACCCGCGGTCGGCCCAGCACCTCGAGCACCGCGCCGGGGTCGAAGGACACCGTCCGGCCAGAACCCGCGGCCGACCATGCCCGCCACCGGCAGCACGAAGAAGACGCCCAGCACGCCCAGCGGCAGCAGCGCCAGGCCGAGCAGGGTCAGCGTGCGGTGGCGGGTCGGTCGGCGGTCATGGAGGGCGCTCAGCGGGTCGTGACCTCGGTCCACTCGCGCAGCCAGTCGTCGCGCTCGGCGGCGATCGTCGCGGGGTCGACGGTGTGCGGGTCGGTGGGGCGCTGGGCGAACTCGGCCCACTCGGCCGGCAGCTCGGTGCCCTCGACGACGGGGAACACGTACATGCTCTCGGGCAGCGCCGCCTGCACCGCGGCGCTGAGCATCCACTCGACCAGCGCCGCGCCGCCCTCGGGGTTGTCGGCCCCGGCCAGCACGCCGGCGTACTCGACCTGGAGGAAGCAGGTGTCGAGCAGCGCCGCGGTGGTGGTGCTGCCGTCGGCCACGGTGAAGGCGGGCGAGGAGTCGTAGGACACGACGATCGGCCGCTTGCCGCCGCCGCCACCCTGGGTGAAGGAGCCCTGGTAGGCCTCGGTCCAGCCGCTGGTGATCTCGGCGCCGTTGGCGACGAGGTCCTCCCAGTACGCCGGCCAGTCGTCGCCGTACTCGTCGATCGTGGTGAGCAGGAAGGCCAGGCCGGGCGAGCTGGTCGCCGCGCCGGGCGTGGTGAGCAGGCCCTCGTAGGCGGGGTCGGTGAGGTCGTCGAGCGTCTGCGGCGGGTCGATGCCCTGCTCGTCGAACCAGGTGGTGTCGATGTTGACGCAGACGTTGCCGTTGTCGACCGGGGTCAGCAGCCGGTCGGCGTCACCGGGGGCGGCGTAGGCCTCCACGCCGTCGGGCCACGCGACGTCCGCGGGCGCGAAGACGTCCTCGTCGAGGGCGCGGCTGGCGAAGGTGTTGTCGACGCCGAACGCGACGTCACCTTGGGGGTTGGCCTGGCTCAGCACCAGCTTGTTGGTGAGCTCGCCGGCGTCGCCGGCGGCGCGGACCGTGAGGTCGTAGCCGGACTGCTCCTCGAAGTCGGCGACGAGGTCGTCGGGCAGCACGAACGAGCTGTGCGTGACCAGCACGACCTCACCGCCCCCGGGCGTCGCGCTGGTGCCGTCGCTGGTCTCGCTGCTGGTCTCACGGGCGTCGTCGTCGCCCGTCCCGACCAGGCTGCACGAGGTGGCCAGGGCCGTCATCGTGAAGGCCGTGAGTGCCGCGCCGAGGGTGCGGGTCGCGCGCATGGTGATCATGTGGACTCCCTTCGCCGGTGCTAACCGGTGCAGGTTCGGAGGGTCTGCGGGTGGATCCGCACTCTCAGCACGCGCCCGATGCCCGGGTGTGCTCCCCTGTCTGTTCGCGCCCAGCCTAACGCCCCGCCGCGGCGCCCCGGGCGGCGGTGGGTACGCCACCTTCCACCCACGCCACGACGTGGCTGAGCCACCGCCGCTCCGCGGCTCGCCGACCCGGCGGTGGGTACGCCACCTTCCACCCACGCCACGAGGTGGCTGAGCCACCGCCGCCCGCGGCTCGCCGACCCGGCGGTGGGTACGCCACCTTCCACCCACGCCACGAGGTGGCTGAGCCACCGCCGCCCGCGGCTCGCCGGCCCGGCGGTGGGTATGCCACCTTCCACCCACGCCGCGACGTGGCTGAGTCACCGCCGCTCCCGCACCCCCGCGCAGGGCAGGCGGCCGCCACCGGACGGCCGCGGAGGGCCCAGTTCTCGTCCACAGCACCCTCGACCCGGAGCCTGTCCACAGGGGGCCGGTGGCCCGCAGCGCACGCGGCTCCGAACGGGTGACATCACTCGGCATGACGCCCATTCCAGATCCCCTACGTCACCGCCCGTTCACTCGGGCGGAGGCGCTGCAGCACGGCCTGACCTCCCGCATGCTGGACGGCGCCCGCTTCGTCCGGATCTACCCCCGGGTCTACCGAGCCAGGGACCACGTGATGAGCGACGACGACTGGAGGGCGGCCGCGTCGCTCGCCCTGCCCCCGCACGCGCACCTGACCGGGCTGTCGCGACTCCAGCAGTGCGGACTGGAGCTGGGCCCGCGTTTCCCGATCAGGTTCGTGGTCGAGGGCGATCTGCACCTCGCCTTCGACCACGTGTTCCTGCACCGGACCAAGAAGCTGCCGCCCACCGACCCCGTCGGCGTCACCGTGGCCGCGGCGTTCATCGCCTTCTGCGCCCGAGCCCGGACGATCGACGCCATCAAGGCCGGCGACTGGCTGCTGAACCACGGCCAGATGACGATCCGTGAGGTGCGCGACCTGGCGCTGGCCGAGCTGTGGCGCCCGGGTTCGCACGAGGCGATCTGGGTGCTGCCCCACCTGGACGCGCGATCGAGGTCGCTGAAGGAGAGCGAGGCCCGCGCGATCCTCGAGTTCGCCGGCCTCCCACGCCCCGAGGTCAACGTCGCCGTCCAGCTCGACGGGCTGGCGGTGGTCGTCGACCTGCTCTATCGCGTCTACCGCACCGTGGTCGAGTACGAGGGCAACCAGCACCAGGTGGACCGAGGGACGTACCGCTCCGACCTCGACCGGTACGCCCTGATGCGCGACGCCGCGCTGAGCTACGTCCAGGCGACGCACGAGACGCTGCGATCACCCCGGCACTTCGTCGCCCTGGTGCACCGCCAGCTGGTCCGTGGGGGGTACGACGGGCCGCCCCCGCGCTTCCACGGCCAGTGGGAGCTGCTCTTCGCCCGTCTCTACGTCGCCGTCGGCCCCCGCGACCACGGCCGCCGACCGCGGCTCCGGGCCGGCGGTGGCTCCGCCACCTCCTGACCAGACCGACACGTGGCACACCCACCGCCACCTCGAGGCAGCCCGGCACGCAAAGTGCAGGCATCCGGCGCTGGGCCCGTTGTGACAGGCTCGGCCCATGCCGAGCCGACGTCACGAGGCGCTGGCCTGGGCCATCCCCCGCGTCCGGGGCTCGCAGGGGCTCACCAGCGTCGAGGACGAGCGCACGCAGGTCACCCGTTGCCACTCCCGCCTCGAGCCGGGCCTGCCGACCAGGCTGGTGCCCCGCTTCGACCGGCGCTACACGCTGGTGACCGAGCGCCTCAGCGGCCCGTCGGGCGACTTCCCGTCCTACGTCTTCGCGCCGCGCGGCGTCGCCCCCCGCCGCACGATCTTCGTCGCGCACGGCGGCGGCTTCGTCTCGCCGATCGACGCCGTCCACGTGCGGTACGCCGCCCGGCTGGCCTCCGCGCTCGGGGCCCGCGTGGTGCTGCCGGCGTACCCGCTGACGCCCGAGCACACCTGGCGCGACTCGCACGACGCCCTGGTCACCGACCTGGCGCGCTGGACGGCGCTCGGGCCGGTCACCCTGCTCGGTGACTCCGCGGGCGGTGGCCTCGCGCTCGGCCTCGCGCTGGGCCTGCTCGAGCGCGACGCCACGCTGCCGACGTCGATGGTGCTGCACTCCCCCTGGGTCGACCTGACCACCAGCACCCCCGACACCGCCGCCCTCGACGCCGTCGACCCGTGGCTGCACCTCAGCAAGCTGCGCCTCTACGCCGACTGGTGGGCCGGCCGGCCCGAGGACCTCGGTCGGCGCGAGGTCTCCCCCGCCCTCGCCGACCTCGCCGACCTGGCCCGGCTGCCGCCCACGCTGATGTTCTGCGGCACCCGCGACCTGCTGCTCCCCGGCTGCCGGCTGCTGGCCACGCCGCGCGACCGGCACCGGCTGGCCGTTGACCTACGTCGAGGCGCCCGACCTGATCCACGTCTTCCCGCTGCTGCCGCTCCTCCCCGAGGCGGCGCGCGCCTGGCGCACGACGCTCGACTTCCTGCGGGCCCCGGCATGAGCGAGCGGCCGGCTCCCGACGCCGCGACCATCGAGGTCCTCGGCTTCGACCGAGCTCGACGTCGCCGACGGCGTACGCCGTGTGGCGGCTGCGCCAGGACGTGTTCGTGGTCGAGCAGGACTGCCCCTACCCCGACCTCGACGGCCGCGACGACGAGCCGGGCACCCGCCACGTGCTGCTCCGCGAGGCCGGCGCGTCGTCGGCTACGCCCGCGTGCTCGACGACGGCGACCGCGCCCGCGTCGGCCGGGTGGTGCTGGCGAGGCGAGGCGCGCGGCCACGGCCTGGCCGACGTGCTGATGGCGCGCGCGCTCGCCGAGACGACCGGCCGGCTCGTGGTGCTCGACGCCCAGTCACCGCTGGCCGGCTGGTACGCGACGTTCGGCTTCGAGGTCACCGGGCCGGAGTTCCTCGACGACGGCATCGCGCACCTGCCGATGCGCCGCGAGCCGGGCGGCGACCCTCAGACGTAGATGTTGTCGTGCTCCTCGAAGAAGGCCTCGAGCTCGTCGTGGGTGGGCTTCCAGCGTCCCTCGGCCATCTCCACCAGCCCCTCGAAGTAGGCCTCGCGCGGCGCGCCGGGGGCGAACAGGATGAGCAACGTGGCCGGCTCGCCCGACTCGTTGCGGAAGCCGTGCAGGCCGCCCTCGGGCACGTAGGCGAAGTCGCCCGGGGTGCGAGTCGATCCAGCGCGTGCCGTCGAAGAGCTGCACCGTGCCCGCGTGCACGAAGAAGGACTCCGTGAACGTGCGGTGGTAGTGGGCGTTCGCGCCGCCGGGCTCGGGACCCATGTCCCAGCGGTAGAGGCCGAATCGACCGTCGGTGGAGGCGCCGGTGGCGAGGTAGCTCGCGGCACCTCCCGGCCGTGGCAGCTCGGGCGGGGTGTTCGCGGGACGGAAGGTCGCGGACACGTCCCCCGAGCCCGCGTACCGGGGCGCGGGATAGGTCATGACGAGACGCTAGGTCAGAGCCTCAGGTCGTGTCCACGGTGGCGTAGACGGCACCGTCAGGACTGTCGCACGACGTCGCCTGGCCCGCGCGCGACCAGCAGGTCGAGGTGCGCCTTGGTCTCCATCGCCGCCATCCCCTGGCTGAACACGTCCAGGTCGGCCAGGGCGTGCTCGTGGCGGGTCCAGCCGAGGTGCCCGGCGACGTCGTACGCCGTGGAGCCGGCGTCCGTGATCGCGGCCAGGCTCGCGGTGAGCCGATGCTCGTGGTGGGCGAGCAGCTCGTCGACCCGGGTGTGCGACGACGGCGCCACGGGCCCGTGGGCCGGCAGGATCGTCAGGTCGGGCAGCGTGCGCACCTTGGCCAGCGAGCCCATGAAGTCGCGCAGCGGCTGCTCGACGGCCGGGATCGTGAAGCCGATCGACGGGGTGATCGTCGGCAGCACGTGGTCACCCGCGAAGAGCAGGCCGTCGGCGCGGTCGGCGAAGACGAAGTGCCCCGGCGTGTGCCCGGGGGTGTGCACCGCGTCGAGGGTGCGGCCGCCGACGGTGATCTGCTGGTCGCCCTCGAGCCAGGTGTCGGGGTAGCGCCACAGCGCCGGGTCGGGAAGCTCGCGGTCGGGGTCGTGCGCGATCCACTGCTCGGCGACCTCGCGGGCACCGGCCGAGACGAGCACCCCGACGAACGGGTTCTCGCTCACCTCGTCGAGGTTGTTGAGCAGGTCGAGGCCGGGCTTCTCGTCCGCGCCGAGCGCCACGTCGGCGCCGAACTCCTGCCCGAGCACGGCCGCCATCGTGTAGTGGTCGCGGTGGATGTGGGTGACCAGGAAGCGGCGCAGGTCGGTGAAGCCGAACCCGATGTCGCGCAGGCAGCGCTCGAGCAGGTCGCGGGCCACCGGGATCGCCCAGCCACCGTCGATCAGCGTCAGGCCCTCGTCGGTCTCCAGGACGTAGACGTTGATCGCCTTCAGCCCGTCCATCGGCAGCGGCAGCGGGATCCGCCAGATGCCCTCGCCCACCCGCCACGCGCCCTCGGCCGACCAGTGCTCGCCCGAGTCGGGCGAGACGGCGTACGCCGTGCTGACGCCCGGGCTGACCTGTCCGCCGGTGCTCACCGGTCGGACCCTACGCCGACGGCGCCGGCGCGAGGTCGGGCAGGTTGAGGTCGAGGTTGGGCTCCTGGATGCCGCCGTCGACCTCGAGCATCTTGCCGGTGACGTACTGGCCGGCGCGCGAGGAGAGGTAGAGCGCCGCCGCCGCGATGTCCTCGGCCTCGCCGACCCGTCCCAGCGGGGTCTTGGTCTCCATCTGGTCCATCATCTCGGGCACCCCGGCCACGAACTCCAGCGCGCTGGTCATCACCGAGCCGACGAAGATCCCGTTGACCCGGATGTGGGGCGCCAGGTCGGCGGCGGCCAGCCGGGCCCAGTGCGCCAGCGCGGCCTTGGCGGTGCCGTAGGCGAGGTAGCCGCGACCGGAGGCGCGGCCCATCATCGAGCTGATGTTGACGATCGACTTCTGACCCTCCGGCGCGGAGGCGAGCATCAGCGGCACCGCGGCGACGCTGAGCGCGTGCGCGGTGCTGACGTTGAAGTGGAAGGACTCCTCGAGGTAGTCGACGGTGGTGTCGAGGAAGGCGTTGGGGATGGTGCCGCCCACGTTGTTGACGACCGTGTCGAGACGGCCGAACTCGTCGTACGCCGCCTGCGCGAGGCCCGCGACCGCCGCGGTGTCGCTGAGGTCGGCCGGCACGACGAGCGCCCGGCGTCCGGTCGCCCGGATCGCGTCGGCGACCTTGTCGAGCTGAGCCTCGGTGCGGCTGGAGATCAGCACGTCGGCACCCGCCTCGGCGAGCGCCACCGCGGTGGCGGCCCCGATGCCGCGGCCGGCGCCGGTGACGACGGCGACCTGGCCGGTGACGGCGAACCGGTCGAGGATGCTCATGCGGTCGCTCTCCGTGGCGGGGCCGTCGAGACCAGACCGCGGCCGGTGACCAACGGCAGGTCGAGGGCGGTGACGATGCGCGGCGCGGCGGCGACGACCGCGGGGACGGCGTTCACGATCCGCTGGGCGGTCGTGATCATGCCGGAGACGTTGTGGTCGCCGTGCTCGCCGTGGTGGATGAAGTCGGCGCGCATGTAGGGCTCGCCGGTGATCTCGACGCGGTAGCAGCCGTCGCCCTCGGGCGGGGTCTCCCACTCGGGCACCTGGTCGGCCGCCGTGCGGGTGATGTGCTCGAGCGTGATCCGCGGGACGCCGTCGACCTTGCCGACGACCTGGAACCGCACCGCGCCCATCGTGCCCTCCTTGACCTCGACCGAGCTGGTCGAGACGTCGCGCTCGGCCGGGCGCCGGTCGACCTGCTCGGTGAGCGGCTCGTCGAGGGTGACGCCGAGACCCGCCGCCACCAGGCGCACGCAGCTGCCCCACGCCATGCCGAGGATGCCCGGCTCCCAGAGCATCGCCTGGAAGTCGAGCGGCTGACCGAACCCGAACAGGTCGTTCATCACGACGTCCTGGGTGTAGGTCGAGTAGTCGCAGATCTCGGCCATCCGCACGTGGTCGATCCGCTGCGACAGGCTGCTGAGCACCAGCGGCAGGACGTCGTTGGCGAAGCCCGGGTCGATGCCGTTGACGTAGAGGCTGGCGTCGCCCGTGCGGCAGGCGGTGTCGATCCGGTCGAGGAAGTCCGGCGGCAGGATCTTGTCGGGCCACTGGAGCAGCACCGGCCCGCTGGAGACGACGTTGATGCCGGCCTCGACGAAGGAGACCAGGTCGTCGATGCACTCGAAGATGCGGTCGTCGGCCATCGCGGTGTGCACGATCGCGTCGGGTCGCAGGGCCAGCAGCGCGTCGCGGTCGGTGGTGGCGAGGATGCCGAGGTCACGGCCGAGGTCGGCGAGCCGACCGGCGTCCTGGCCGTCCTTGGCGGGGTTGGAGACCCACACCCCGACCAGCTCCAGCGCCGGGTGCGCGTCGATCCCGGCGATGGCGTGACGCCCGATCGTGCCGGTCGACCAGACGACCACCCGCAGCGGCAAGTCCTGAGTACCTTGTGTCATGGGGAGAAATCTAGAACACGTTCTAGAAATGCGGAAGGGCGTGCCCGGCTCGATCGGGCATGTTACTGACCGTTGGAACTACTGACCGGGCGAAATATCGGTCGGGTAGTAGTCACAACGGTCAGTAACATCACCGCTCGCGGACCGGGCAGTGGGTGCCGGCATCGGCGTAGATGGTGGGCACGCAACGGTTGCAGTGGATGCAGACGCCGGCGGTGGCGCGGCCGGTCTCGAGGCGGGCGACGAGGTCGGGCTCGCGGAGCAGCGCGCGACCGATCGCCACGAAGTCGAAGCCGGCCGCCATCGCGCGCTCCATGGTGTCGAGCCGGTTGATCCCGCCGAGCAGCATCAGCGGCAGCGAGAGCGCCTCGCGGAAGCGCACGGCCCGGTCCCAGAAGTAGGCCTCCTCGAAGGCGTACTCCTTGAGGAAGGAGCGACCCACCGGCGTACGCATGCCGAGGCGCACCGACAGGGGCATCGCGGCGGCGAACTCCGTCGACCGGCGCCTCGCCACGGAAGAGGTACATCGGGTTCATCAGCGACGACCCGCCGCTGAGCTGGAGCCCGTCGAGGTGCCCGTCGGCCTCGAGCAGGCCGGCGACGGCCAGCCCGTCGTCGGTGGTGACGCCGCCGCGGAAGCCGTCACCGAGGCTCACCTTCGCCGTGACCGCCGCGTCCGACCCCACCTCGTCGCGCACCGCGCGCGCCACCTGCCGCGCCAGCCGGGCGCGGTTCTCCAGGGAGCCCGCCCCAGCGGTCGGAGCGACGGTTGAGGCCGGGCGCGAGGAAGGAGGAGATCAGGTAGCTGTGCGCCATGTGCAGCTCGAGCACGTCGAAGCCCGCACCGGACCAGCGTCCGCGCCGCTGGCGACGTACGCCCGGGTGACCCGGGTCAGGTCCTTCTCGGACGCCGAGCGCACGAGCTGCATCGACAGCGGGCTCGGCATCCGGCTGGCGGCGATGGCGCGCACGCGGTTGGACCGACCGTTGGCGACCGGCCCGGCATGGCCGACCTGGCCGGCGATCGAGGCCCCCGTGGCGTGCACCGCGTCGGCCAGCCGCGTGAGCCCGGCGAGGGTCGGCTCCCCCACGACGACCTGCTCGGCGTGCGTGCGTCCCTCGGGCGCCACCGCGAGGTAGGCGACGGTGGTCAGCCCGATCCCACCGCGGGCGACGGCGAGGTGGTAGTCGATCAACGCGTCGGTGACCTGCCCGTGCGGCGTGCGCCCCTCGAACGTGGCGGCCTTCACCGTGCGGTTGCGCAGCGTCACCGGCCCGAGCCGGGCCGGGGCGAACACGTCGGGGGTCACACCGCGAACGATAACGCGTTCTAGTTCGGGGCGGGTTGCGATCATGGCGGGGTGACGCTCGAGGAGACCACCGCGGCACTGCGCGCCGCGGGCTGCGTGTTCGCCGAGGACGAGGCTGCGCTGATCCACGCCGCGGTGGGCGCGCGGCGAGCCCCGGCGGGACCTGACGTAGCAGGACGCCGGCTGGTCGCCGCCCGGGTGAGCGGCCTTCCGCTGGAGCAGGTGCTCGGCTGGGCCGGGTTCGACGGCCTGCGGTTGGCGATCGAGCCGGGGGTCTTCGTGCCGCGCACGGCGCAGCCTGCTGCTGGTCGCGGTGGCCGCGGGCACACGTCGCCATCGTGGCAGCGGCCGCCGGGGCGGACGTCGTCCCGTGGTCGTCGACCTGTGCTGCGGCAGCGGCGCGCTCGGGCGCCGCCGTGCTCGCCCGGGTGCCGTCGGCCGAGGTGCACGGCGCCGACCTCGACCCGGTCGCGGTCCGGTGCGCCCGCCGCAACCTCCCGGCCGGACAGGTGTGGGAG
Source organism: uncultured Actinomycetota bacterium (assembly GCA_963834285.1). GTDB lineage: Bacteria > Actinomycetota > Actinomycetes > Propionibacteriales > Nocardioidaceae > Nocardioides. The sequence goes on from CAWIAZ010000005.1 coordinate 316,892, forward strand.
GGCGACCTCTACGCGGCGCTGCCCGACCACCTGCGGGGCCGGGCGGACGTGCTGGTCGTCAACGCGCCGTACGTGCCGACGTCCGCGATCGCCACGATGCCCCCCGAGGCGCGCGACCACGAGCCGCGCAGCGCGCTCGACGGCGGGCTCGACGGGCTCGACGTGCACCGGCGGGTGGCAGCGGGGGCCGACGCCGTGGCTGCGGCCGCGACGGGATCGTCGTCCTCGAGACCGGGCGGCTCCAGGCGACCGCGCTCGACCGCGCTGCTCGCCGCGGCCGGCCTGGTGGCGGAGGTCGTCACCGACGACGACGTGGGCGGTGTGGCGGTACTGGCACGGCGACCGGCTCCGCACCGTTAGGCTTCGCAGGCTCCCCCAGGACCTTGGAAAGGGTTCGATGTCCGCCTCCCACCCGCGGCACCGCGGTCTCCGTTCGGTGCCGGCGCGCGCCCGCATCACCGCCGCCGTGCTCGGCACCGCGCTGCTGGCCGGCTACGCGCCCTCCCTGGGAGCCGTCGTCGAACGGCGGCCTCCGCGCCCGCGCCCGTGACGGGGTCGTGGCAGAGCCCGAGCCCGGTGACGCCGGCGTACGAGCTGATGCAGGGCAGCTTCACGGTCGATCGGCGGGGCGCAGCAGACGGTGCGGGTCGACGTCGACGGCGCCCGGTTCCTGTCGATCCCCGCGGCCTGCGCGGGCAGCTCGACGGTCAACGCCCGGTCCTCGATCGACGCCGAGGTCGACGCGCTGCGGTGCTGGCTGCCGGCGAGCGACGCCGTCGAGCGCACCGTGGCCTTCGCGGCCCTGGTGGTCGCCGCACCCGGTCGGCACCGTGAGCGGCACCGTCGAGGTCGAGGGCGGCTCGAGCACGACGCTGCCCCCGCGGGTGGTCACGCCCGGCACCGCGCCGTCCGGCTCCTCGCTGCGGCTGCTGTCGAGCCCCGACTTCCTCAACGCCGACGTCGGCGACCTGCGCCGCGGTCCCGAGCCGCTGGCGGGGCGGGCGCCGTGGCAGCACCGAGAACTCCGTCAACGGCGCCTACCAGCGCGCCCTCGACACCGTGCTCGACGACTGGGCGAGCCTCGCCCCCGACGCCGTGCTGGTCGCCGGCGACCTCGTCGACGGCTGGTGGGGCACCGACGCCGAGCGCAGCGGCAACTTCGGCCCGGTCGACACCGCCGCCGAGCGGCGCCGGGCGCTGGCGCGGGCGGCTGCGACGTACTACCCGCAGTGGCTCGAGCGCTTCCGCAGCCGCGGGCTCACCGTGCTGCCGGCGATGGGCGACCACGAGTACGGCGACGACCCGTGGGGCCGCACCAAGGGCAGCCTGGCCCGCTCCTTCGAGCGCGCCTACCGCCGACACCTCGGCCGGCTGCCGGAGCAGGGCCTCGCGGCGCCGGTGAGCCGCCCACCGGGCGTCCACCACGACAGCGCGTACGCCGTCCGCCCGCGCCCCGACGTCCAGCTCGTCACGCTCAACGTCTTCGACATCGCCACCGACCGGCACCGGGTCCGGGTCGACGACGCCCAGCTGCGCTGGCTGCGCCAGGTGCTGGCGAAGGCCCAGCGCGACGGCGTCCGGTGGACCATCGTGCAGGGCCACACCCCGATCCTGTGGCCGGTGCGGGTGCGCGGCTCGAGCGGCCTGCACTACGAGGGCGGCCGGTCCTCGCAGCTGTGGAAGACCTTCCGGAAGCACGACGTCGACCTCTACCTCGCGGGTGAGGTGCACGACGTGACGGCGACCGAGGCCGACGGCATCACCCAGATCACCCACGGCGGTGCGTTCCAGTACGGCCTGACCAACTACCTCGTCCTCGACCTCACTGACGACTACGCCTACCTCACGCTGCGCGACTACGACGCCCGCCGTCGCGACGCCGCCGACGGCAGCCGGCTGTGGGAGACCCGCCCCGCCGGGATGCCGCAGCACCTCACCGTCGACCCGTCGCCGTTCACCATCGGCACCGGCGTGCTGCTGCCCGACGGCGACCTGACCCGGCAGAGCGGCGTCCTGCGGCCGTGGCGGGGGAGCCGATGAGGTCGGCCTAGGATGGCTCCGACGACTCGATGCCGCGCTCGTACTGGGCGGAGCGGACCGCCGCGCTGGACCCCGAGACCGACTACGCGGAGATCTACCGGATCCTCGTCGCTGCACGAGTTCCCGTGGGACGTCAACCAGTCGCTGAGCTTCGCGCTGTTCCGCACCTACGCCGTGCCCAGCATCGGCGACCTGCTGGACCGCACCGGCGAGTTCACCGGCCGCTGCCAGCGACGCTACGACGACACCGCGCTGCTGCTCGAGGCGCCGCTGGTGCACGGCTTCACCAGTCCCGAGGGTCGCACCGGGGTGCGGCGGATCAACCAGATGCATCGGATGTACGACATCAGCGACGACGACCTCCGCTACGTGCTGGCCACCTTCGTCGTCGTCCCCGTGCGCTGGATCGCCGACCACGGCTGGCGACGACTGAGCGACGGCGAGGTGCGCGCCTCGGTCAACTACTACCGCGAGCTGGGCCGGATGATGGGCATCAGCGCGGTGCCCGAGACCTACGACGCCTTCGCCACCCTGATGGACGACTACGAGGCCGCGCACTTCGCCTTCCACCCCGGCGCCCGCCGGGTCGCCGACGCCACGCTCGCGCTGATGGTCGGCTTCTACCCCCGCCCGGCCGCGCGCGTGGTCGAGCTGTTCAGCCGGGCCCTGATGGACCCGCCCCTGCTCGCGGCCTTCCGGTACGCCGAGCCCGGCCCGCTCGCGCGTCGCCTCTCCGTGGGCGCGCTGCGGGTGCGCGCCCGGGTGATCGCCCGGCTCCCGGCCCGCCGCAGACCCCGCTACGTCCAGGACCTGGGCCGGATCAAGAGCTACCCCGACGGGTTCCGCCTCGAGGACCTCGGCACCTTCGCGCCGCACTGAGGGGCGGGTCCCCAGCACCTGCCGAGGCCGGGCAGCACGTCAGCGCTGGCAGGCGGGACAGAGGCCGAAGAGCTCGAGGGTGTGGCTGACGTCGGCGAAGCCGTGCTCCTCGACGATCGCGCTGGTCCACCGCTCGACGGCGGGGCCCTTGATCTCGACCGTGCGACCGCAGCTGCGGCAGACGAGGTGGTGGTGGTGGGTGTCGGAGCAGCGGCGGTAGACCGCCTCGCCGGCCTGGGTGAGGACGTCGACCTCCCCGGCCTCGGCCATCGCCTGCAGGGCGCGATAGACGGTCGCGAGGCCGACCGTCTCCCCGTCGGCGCGCAGGGTCTCGTGGATCTCCTGCGCGCTGCGGAAGTCGTCGGACGCCGCCAGCTGGGCGGCGACCGCGCGACGCTGTCGCGTCGAACGCTGGGCGGCCGGGGCTGCGGCGGCGTCGGGACCGGCGTCCACGGGCGTCTCCTCCTCGAGGGGTGACTCGGGAGTCAGGCTACCTGCGAACGAGCGTGACCGACCGGCCGCCAGCGACTCAGCGCCGAGCGGCTCAGGCGGACGGCCAGGCGCCCGGCAGCACGGGGTCGAGCACGGGTTCGCGGGCCGGGTCGACCACCGGGGCCACGGCGGCGGCACGCCGACGCCGGGCGCCGGGAAGCCGCGAGACCACGTCGACCACGGGCTCGAGCAAGGTCACCAGCTCGGCCGCCGAGCGGTCCAGGCCGCGGGCCGACGCGTCGATGCCGCCCGCGGCCTCGCGGACGCCGTCGATGATCGGGCCGAGCGGCTCGAGGACCGGCCCGAGCCGCTCCACGTTGACCATCAGGTCACCGAGCCGGTCGATGATGCCGTCCTCGGCGACCAGCTGCTCGATCAGTCCCTCGCGGTCGAGCAGGCGGTCGATCACGCCGCCGGGCGCGAGCATCCGGTCGATCGCGCCCTCCTGCTCCAGCAGCCGGTCGAGCGCACCACCGGGCTCGAGGATCCGGTCGAGCGGACCGCCCGGGTGCGATCAACCGGTCGACGGTGCCGCCGCTGACCAGCACCCGGTCGATCAGCCCACCCGGCGCGATCAGCCGGTCGAGCACCCCGTCGCGCTGGCTGAGCCGCGCGAGCACGCCCTTGTCGTCGAGCACCCGGTCGACGACGCCGCCGGGCAGCAGCGCCTGACCGAGCGGGCGGCCGGGGGCGGTGACCTGGGCCAGCATCGTGAACAGCCGCGCCGGCCCGTCGGGGGCGACCAGCTGCGCGACCCCGATGCTGGCCTGGCCGAAGGCGATCGTGGCGCGCACCGGGAACGTCGCGAGCTCGACCAGCCGGGAGGGCACGAACCCGGGCAGGACTACGGGAAGGGCGGGAGTGGGGGCCATGGCGATCAGCCTAGGCGTGGTCAGCCCAGCGCCCGGTCGAGGTTCATCGCCGCGCTGATCAGGCTGAGGTGGGTGAAGGCCTGCGGGAAGTTGCCCTGCTGGTCGCCGGTCAGCCCGACCTGCTCGGCGTAGAGGCCGAGGTGGTTGGCGTAGGTGAACATCTTCTCCAGCGCGAGCCGCGCCTCCTCGACCCGACCGACGCGGGTGAGCGCCTCGACGTACCAGAACGAGCAGAGCGAGAACGTGCCCTCGCCGCCGTCGAGCCCGTCGGAGGAGGCCTCGACGTCGTAGCGGAAGACCAGGCTGTCGGTGACCAGCCGCTCCTCGATCGCGGCCAGCGTGGAGACGAACCGCGGGTCGTTGGGCGCCACGAACTTCACCATCGGCATCAGCAGCACGCCGGCGTCGAGGGTGTCGGCGCCCTCGTGCTGCACGAACGCCTCGGCGTCGGCGTCCCAGCACGCGTCCATGATCCGGTGGTAGATCGCGTCGCGGGTCGCGCCCCAGGCGACGAGGTCGCCCGGCAGCCCCCGCTGCCGCGCGACGCGCATCATCCGCTCGAAGGCGACCCAGCACATCAGCCGCGAGGTGGTGTGGGCGCGCGGCGTCGTCGCGGATCTCCCACATGCCGGCGTCGTCGCGGTCCCAGTTGTCCATCAGCCAGTCGAGGACCCCGCTGAGGTTGGTCCACGTCTCGTGGGCTGATGCCGGGGCCGTACTTGTTGAACAGGTAGACCGAGTCGATCAGCTCGCCGTAGATGTCGAGCTGCAGCTGCTCGACCGCGGCGTTGCCGACCCGCACCGGCCGCGAGTCGCGGTAGCCGCGCAGGTGGTCGAGCTCGCGCTCGGCCTGCGGCACGTTGCCGTCGATGTCGTAGAGCACCCGCAGCGGCCCGAGCTCGTCGTCGCCGTCGCCGCGCTCCTCGAGCCGCGCGGACAGCCAGCCCATGAACGCGTGGGCCTCGTCGGTGAAGCCCAGCCGCAGCAGCGCGTAGAGGCTGAACGCGGCGTCGCGGATCCACACGTAGCGGTAGTCCCAGTTGCGGCCGCCGCCGATCTCCTCGGGCAGGCTCGTCGTCGGGGACGCGATGATCGCGCCGGTCGGCTCGTGGGTCAGCATCTTCAGCGTGATCGCCGAGCGGTTGACCATCTCCCGCCAGCGTCCGGTGTACGTCGACCGCGCCAGCCACCCCCGCCAGAACGCCGCGGTCTCGTCGAAGAGCCGCCGGGTGTCGTCGCAGTCCTCCGGGGTCGGGTCCTCGCCCTCGTCGAGCACGTGGAGCACGAACAGCGCCTCCTCGCCGGCCTGGAGGGTGAGCTCGGCGCCCACGCACGCGTCGTACGTCGTGAGCTCGACGCTGGAGGTGACGCCGAGCCGCACCCCGTCGCCGGTGATCAGCACGCCGTGCTCGACCTCCTCGAGGTCGGGCGCCACCCGCCCGTAGTCGGGGCGCGCCGCGATCTCCATCCGGATGGTGGTGGCCCCGCGCACCGCGCTGACCCGGCGGACGATCCGCTGGCGGTGGTCGGGGTCGTGGGCCTGGAGGAGCGGCATGAAGTCGTGGACCTCGGCGACGCTCTCCTCGGTGTGGAAGCGGGTGAGCAGGATGCCGGAGTCGGGGAAGTAGAACTGGTGCGAGCGGGTGGCGCCGTCGACCGGCCCGAGCCGCCACGACCCCGCCGCGCTCGGGGTCGAGCAGCGACCCGAAGACGCTGGCCGCGTCGAACCGGCCGGCGCAGAACCAGTCGATGGTGGCGTCGGTGCCGACCAGGGCGCAGGAGCGCAGGTCGCCGATCAGCCCGTGGTCGGCGATGCCGGCGAAGCCCGGGTCGGTCGTCGGGTCAGCCACCGAGCCGCCACCCGTCCTGCGGCAGGTCGAGCGCCGCCTGCGGCCCCCAGGAGCCCTGCGCGTAGGACTGCACCGCCGGCGGGGCGTCGAGCACCGGCTGGCAGACCTGCCAGAGCCGGTCGACCTCGTCGTCGCGGGTGAAGAGCATCTGGTCGCCGCGCATCACGTCGAGCAGCAGCCGCTCGTAGGCCTCGAGCGGCTCGGCGTCCGCGATCTCCTCGGCGAGGTCGAGCCGCATCGTGGCCGGGGCCAGCGCGAGGTCGGGGCCGGGGCGCTTGGCCCGCAGGTCGAGCGTGATCCGCGGGTCGTCGGTGAGGTCGAGCACCAGCTCGTTGTGGCCGGGCACGTCGTCGAAGAGCCCCGCGTCCGGGGCCCGGAAGCGCACGGTGATCGTGCGCCGGGTCGCGGCCATCGCCTTGCCGGTGCGCAGGTAGAACGGCACGCCCCGCCAGCGGTCGTTGTCGATCCGTGCCTCGAGGGCCACGAACGTCTCGACGTCCGAGTCGTCGGCGACGTCCTCGTCGTCGCGGTAGCCGTCGAACTGGCCGAGCACGACGCGCTCGGGGTCGAACGGCTGCAGCGCCTCGAGGGCGGCGTGCTTGGCGTCGCGCACCGAGCGCTCGTCGAGCGCCTCGGGGTCGTCGAGGGCCACGAAGCCGAGCAGCTGCCCGAGGTGGGTGGAGACCATGTCGCGCAGCGCACCCGGTCGCCTCGTAGAAGCTGCCGCGCCCCTCGAGGCCGAGCTCTTCCGGCACGTCGATCTGCACCGACGCGATGCTGCGGGCGTCCCAGGCCGGCTCGAGCAGCCCGTTGGCGAAGCGCAGCGCGAGGATGTTCTGCACCGCCTCCTTGCCGAGGAAGTGGTCGATCCGGAAGACCTGGTCCTCCTCCACCACCGAGCGCAGCGCCTCCTGGAGCGAGCGCGAGCTCTCCAGGTCGGTGCCGAACGGCTTCTCGACCACCAGCCGCGCCCGCTCGGTGAGGTCCTCCTTGCCGAGCATCGCGATCATGCCCTCCATCGCCGCCGGCGGCACCGAGAGGTAGACCAGCCGGCGTACGTCGTCGAGGTCGCCGTCCAGCCCCTCCTCGCGCTCGCGCACGGCGGCGGCCAGGTCGGCACCGTCGTCGGCGTCCGAGGTCTGGAAGGAGATCCGGGCGAGCAGGTCGTCGAGCAGGTCGTCGTCGACCTCGTCGACCGAGTCGGTGACGGCCTCGCGCACCTGCGCGCGGTAGTCGTCGTCGCTGCCCGGCGAGTGGCGGCCGCTGCCGACGATCGCGTAGTCGTCGGGCATCCGGCCGGCGCGCGCCAGCCGGTAGAACGCCGGCAGCAGCTTGCGCTGGGCGAGGTCGCCGGTCGCTCCGAAGAGCACCAGCACGTGCGGGGGCAGGGACTCGGGACTCGAGGACGTCACCCAGTCGAACCTAGCCGGGTCACGGTCAGGAGAGAGCGGATCCGGGCGACCAGCGCGCGGTGGTCGGAGTTGAGGCGCGGCACCGTCCACTGGTCGGTGAACTCGATCCGCTCCCGCCGCAGCGCCTTGCGGGAGACGTGCACGTAGTCGATGTGACGGCCGCTCACCGGGTGGGTGTCGGCGAGGTCCCGGATGCCCAGCTCCGAGTACGACGACACCGCGCGTCCGGCGAACATCCGCGACAGCCCGCCCTGGGGTCGCACCTTCGACTCGGCGCCCGCGTCGACGTTGTAGTCGCCGGTGCCCACGACCCAGCGGCCGGGCGCCTTGTCCCACATCCGCGCGAGCCGGGTGAGCTGGGCCCGGGCCCGCGCCGAGTTGTAGGTGGGGCGCCACCGGCCGGGGCGGCTGAGGTCCTCGATCGCCTGCGGGAGGTGGGTGTTGAGCACCGAGATCTGCTCGCCGCTGGCCCGGTCGCGCAGCGTCACCCGGATCGCCCAGCGGTCGCCGAACGGGTAGCGGCCCTGACCGTCGTCGACGCCCTTGGCCACCTGCCGCTGGTCGGCGCCCACGAACGCGAAGTCCGCCTTGCGCCACGACACCGCCAGCTCCTTGGCACCGCGCGGGAACCGCTTGGTCGCCCAGCCGGCGTCCCGCAGGGCGGCCAGCGCCGGACCGGTGTCCCAGGCCTCCTGCCAGCCGACGATGTCGACGGCCTTGTCGCGGGTGATCGTGCGCGCGTCCGCCAGCGCCTGCCCGGGAGTCAGCTTGCGGTACTGGTTGAAGCTCACCACACCGATCCTCCGGGGCTTGACCACCCGCTTCTTCGGGGCGGGTGCGCCGGGACGGCGGCGCGGGCTGCGACCGGCGGCCGCGCGTTGTCGTCGACCGCCCTGACGCGCGCGCTTCCGGTGGCCGACGACAGCTCGAGACCGGCCCGCGCGGCGACGCCGGCGCTCGCGGGGGCGGCGTCCTCGCCGGCCGAGCTCACGACGGGCGAGACCGCGAACGCCAGCACCGTCGCGGCGATGAGCAGCCGCGGCGGTCCGGCCCAGGGGGTCCCCACGGTCGGCTCCCTCAGGTCGGTGGGCAGGGGGTGCTCCGGTCACGCTAGTGGCGGGCGCGCCCCGGGCCCGGGATTGTCGGCCCGTGTCGGCCCACCCGGCATCCTGGAGACCACACCAGCCGCCTCGAGAGGACCCAGACCATGAGCAGTCACGTGAGCAGTCACGACGACGACCGGGACCGGCTGCGCGAGCAGTACCTCCGCCCTGCCGCCGAGCGCCCGGCCTCGGCGGCGCGGGGACTGCACCACACGGCGCTGATCAGCAGCGACGTGGAGCGCACCATCCGCTTCTACCAGGACGTCCTGGAGCTCCCGCTGACCGAGCTGATCGAGAACCGCGACTACCCCGGCAGCTCGCACTTCTTCTTCGACCTCGGCAACGGCAACCTGCTGGCCTTCTTCGACTTCCCGGGCCTCGACCTCGGTCCGTACGCCGAGGTGCTGGGCGGCCTGCACCACGTGGCGATCTCGGTGGAGCCCGAGCGCTGGCGCCACCTGGTGGGCAAGCTCGAGGCCGCGGGCGTCGCGCACGAGATCCACAGCGAGGTCTCGGCGTACTTCACCGACCCCGACGGCGCGCGGATCGAGATCATCGCCGACCCCCTGGGCGAGATGTACGGCGACGCCGTCCTGTGACCGGCTTCGACCCGGCGGCCGACGACGTCAGCGCCTACTGGTTGCTCACCGCGATCGTGGTGCCCCGGCCGATCGCCTGGATCTCGACCCTGTCTGCTGCGGGCGAGCGCAACCTCGCTCCGCACTCGTTCTTCACCGTCGCCAGCGCGGACCCGCCGATGGTGTCGTTCACCTCGGTCGGCCGCAAGGACACGCTGCGCAACGTGCTGGAGACCGAGGAGTTCACGATCAGCCTGGCCAGCGCGCCGATGCTGGACCTGATCAACGACACCAGCGCGCCGTTCGCCCACGGCACCGACGAGTCGGAGGCGGCGGGCATCGAGATGGCCCCCGCGGTGCGGGTCTCCCCGTCGCGGGTGGCCCGCTCCCCCGCCGCCCTGGAGTGCCGGCTGCACTCCACCGTCGACCTGGGCCGATCGGTCGTGGTGCTGGGCGAGGTCGTCTGGATCACGGTCGCCGACGAGGTCCTGGTCGACGGCCGGCCGAGCTATGAGCTGATGGCCCCCGTGGCGCGGCTCGGCGGACGCGACTGGGGGCTGCCGGGCGAGGTCGTCTCCCGCACCCGGCCGCAACGCCCGGAGGACGGCGGGCGCTGAGCCCCGCGGCGGGTCAGCGTCCGGGCACGGTCAGCCAGGCCACCTGGTACGGCGCGAGCAGCAGGTCGTCGCCGTCACGCGGCAGCGGGGTGCCGGAGAGGTGGTCGACGTGCTCGCCGCCGACCCGTCCGGTGACGGTGTCGTGGCGCACCCGCCGCAGGTCGGGCGTGACGTTGGCCAGCATCAGCAGGCGTCCGCGCGGGTGGTCGCGCAGCACCGTGAACACCCCGCGGTCGAGCGGTTCGAGCACCCGTGTCGCCACTGCGGCGTGCAGGTGGGCCAGGTCGCGGCGTACGCCGACGAGGTGGCGCAGCCGCGCGGAGATGCCGTGCTCGTCGAGCGCCGGCCACGGCATCCTCGGCCGGTGCGCCCACCGGTTGTCGGCGGCGTGCTCGGGGTCGGCCGCCCAGTCGGGGTCGTTGAGGAGGCCGAGCTCGTCGCCCATCCAGAGCACGGGCAGACCGCCGAAGCCCATGATCACCGCGTGGATCAGCACGATCCGGTCGACGGCCAACGGGTCGCCGGCCTCCAGCCCTGCCAGCGAGGCGAGCGAGCCGGAGATCCGCTTGTCGCCGGTCTGCTCGTTGGCCTGGAACGCCAGCCCGCGCGCCCACGAGCCCGGGAAGCCGCCCTCGTAGAACTCCGAGAGGAACCGGCGGTGACCGTGACCGTCGCCACCGGCCGCCTCGGCGTCCTCGTCGGCGATCGCCCAGCCGATGTCGTCGTGACAGCGGGCGTAGGTGACCCACGCGGTGGTCGAGGGGATCTCCGGGAGGCGTTTGAGCGCGGCCGACGACATCGCGGCCTCCTTGGTGGCCAGCATCGACCACAGGTGCACCATCAACCCGTTGTGGTAGGCGAGGTCGCTCACCTTCCCGTGGTGCACGCCCTGACCGAGGTAGGCCGGGAGGTCCTGCGGCCCGACGATCGCCTCGGCCTTGAAGATCACGGCCGGGCAGGCGATCCGGGCGACCACGCGCAGCGCCTGGGTGATCGCGTGCACCTCGGGGAGGTTCTGGCACACGGTGCCCAGGCGCTTCCAGATGAACGCGATCGCGTCGAGCCGGAACACCTCGACCCCGCGGTTGGCCAGGCTCAGGATGATGTCGGCGAACTCGCGCAGGACCGCGGGGTTGGCCCAGTCGAGGTCCCACTGCCAGGCGTTGAACGTCGTCCAGACCCAACCGTCGAGCTCGTCGTCCCACGTGAAGCTGCCGGGAGCGAAGTCGGGGAAGACCTCCGGCATCGTGGCCTCGTAGGCGTCGGGCATCGTGCGGTCGGGGTAGACGTGGAAGTAGCCGCGGCACGTCGGGTCGCCGGCACGGGCGCGCTCGGCCCACTCGTGCTCCCGGGCGACGTGGTTGAGCACCAGGTCGAGGCAGAGGCTGATCCCGCTGTCGCGCAGGTCGGCGGCGAGGACCTCCAGGTCGTCGAGGGTGCCGAGGTCGGGGCGCACCTCGCGATAGCTCATCACCGCGTAGCCGCCGTCGTTGTCGCCCGGCCGCGGTCGCAGCAGCGGCATCAGGTGGAGGTAGGTGACCCCGAGGTCGCGCAGGTAGTCGATCCGCTTCGCGACGTCCGGCAGGGTGCCGGCGAAGCGGTCGGCGTAGGCGGCGTACCCCAGCATCGACGGCTGCTGGAACCAGTCGGGCTGGAGCGAGCGCCGCTGGTCGAGGGCGTGCAGGTCGTCGCTGCGTTCGGCGTAGTGCCGGGCCGCCAACGCGACCAGGTCGTCGGCCAACGCGTCGGGCTCGTCGTGGATCAGCGCGAGCGCCTCCACCAGGTCGGGGCGCCACCGTTCGATCCGGGCGGCCAGGACCTCGTCTCGACCGGTCATGTCCCCATGATGGCGCATCGGGTCCTCCGGCCTCGTCCCCCGGCACCTGTGACAACGGAGTCAGCAACGTCACATACCGTCAGGATGCCAGCGCGGACCTTATTGACGTATGTTCAACAGCATGCTCCCCCACCGCACCAGGTCCCGGGCGACCACCATCGCCGCGCTCGCCACCACCGCCGCCCTCGCGCTCTCCCTCGGCACGGTCACGGCGTCCACGGCGTCCACAGCGAGCGCTCCCGCGCAGAGCGCGACCACGCAGAGCAAGCCCAAGCGGGTCGCTACCCGCACGGTCGTCTTCGACCTCGCCAACACCAACGACACCGACGTGGCCTGCCTGCCCGACAACCGGGCCCACCAGGTGCGAGGCCGGTTGGTCGGCCCCCGGAAGAAGGTGCGCGGCAACGGGAGGTCCAGCCGGATCAACGTGCTCGTGCACGACGCCGGCACGGGCGCGTGGTTCTGGAACCAGCGCCGTCACCCCGCCTACGACTACGCCACCCAGCTCGCCAAGCGCGGGCAGACCTTCCTGGTGCTCGACCGGCTCGGTTACGACCGCAGCCCGCTGGCCGACGGCGACGACACCTGCCTCGGCGCGCAGGCCCACCTGCTGCACCAGGTCGTGCAGAAGCTCTACGCCGGCACCTACCGCTTCACCGGCCGCGGCATCGGCGATCCGCCGCACGCCGGCACCGTCGTCGTCCAGGGCCACGGCACGGGCGCCGCGATCGCCCAGATCGAGGCGGCCGAGTACGACGACACCGCCGGCCTGGTCCTGATGTCGTGGTCGGGCCGCAACGCCTCCGCGGACGCCGTCGCCGAGTCCCGCCGCCAGAACGCCGTCTGCGCCCGCAGCGCGACGTACGCCCCGTTCGGAGCGAGCCCGATGGACTACCGCCGCCTGCTCTTCGCCTCCGCCCCCGGCCCGGTGCAGCGCTCCGCGGCGCGACTGCGCAACAGCACGCCCTGCGGCGACGTGACCAGCCTGGCCTCGGCCGTCTCGGTGACGGCGACCTCAGCCTCGAGGGTGGAGGTGCCGGTGCTGCTGATGTACGGCTCGGCCGACCGCCGGATGCGGCCGGGCACCGCCCGTGACACCGCCCGCTCGTTCAGCCGCAGCCGTGGCGTCACCCTGGCCACGATCCAGGGTGCGGGCAGCGCGCTGCCGCTGGAGCGCCAGGCGCCGCGCACCCGCGGCACCGTGCTGCGCTGGCTCAACCGCCTCTAGCCTCTGGCCCCACTCGGCTCGACCGCACGGAAGCGCCTCATCGCCACCGCGCCGAGCAGCGGGCCGGGAGCCAGGACGACCAGCGCGTACTGCCAGCCGACCAGTCCGGCGACGAGCGGGAGCAGCTGGATCGTGGCCACGCTCAGCGTGAAGCCGACGGCCGTCTGCACGGTCAGCGCGGTGCCGACGTAGCGCTGGTCGGCTGTCTCGCTGAGCGCGGTGGTGAAGACGCCGGAGTCGGCGATCACGGCGGCGCCCCAGACCAGCAGGAAGACCAGCAGCACCGCGGGGGTCGCCACGAAGGCGAGCGGGGAGAGCAGGCAGCAGACCCCGCTCACCACCATCGCGGTGACCGCGGCGGCCGACCGGCTGAACCGGTCCGAGGCCCAGCCGCCGAGCACGCACCCGGCCGCGCCCGCCAGCCCGATCGTCGCGAAGACGACCAGGCTCACCGTGCCGTCCGGAGCTCCGAGGGTGCCGCCCCGACTCAGGGTGAGGTACGCCGGCAGCCAGGTCCAGAACGCGTAGAGCTCCCACATGTGTCCGAAGTAGCCCAGGTTCGCGAGCAGCGGCCCGCGGTCGCGGAAGCCCGACAGCACCAGTCGGCCCCGCGGGCGGGCGCCGACGGCGAGCAGCGGACCCGGCCGCACCAGCACCACGGCCACGACCGCCGCGAGCAGTGCCAAGAGGGCGGCCGCCGCCATCACCGCGCGCCACGGCAGCGAGTCCGCGCTGGAGAGCAGGTGCGGCAGCGCCGAGCCGAGGGTGAAGCTGCCGATCAGCAACCCGAACGCGCGACCCCGGTCTGCCGAGGGCGACCACGACGCCGTGAGCTTCATGCCCAGCGGGTAGACGCCGGCCAGGCACACCCCGGTGAGGAAGCGCAGCGGCACGCCGGAGCCGAGCCCGTCCGACAGCAGCGCGAAGGCCAGCGTGCACGCGGACGCCGCGGCCGCGGCCGCGGCCATCACCCGCTGCGGCTGCCACCGGTCGGCCAGGCCGGCGGCCGCGGAGCCGACCGCGCCGATCACGAAGCCGATCTGCACCGAGCCGGTCAGCCACACCGCCGACGCCCCCGAGAGGCCCCACTCCGCGCGCAGGCTGGGCACCACCGCGGTCGCGGAGAACCAGACGGCGAGCCCGAAGACCTGGACCAGCGCGATCAGGCCGCGCTGGCCGCGGGCGGTCACGGCCGGCGCGGGAACTGGGTGAAGTCGGGGGTCCGCCCGGCCTTGAAGGCCTCGCGGCCCTCCTGCGCCTCGGCGTCGCCGTAGAAGAGCAGGTTGGCGTCGTGGGCCAGCTGCTGGATGCCGGCGTAGCCGTCCTCGTGCGCGTGGAAGCTCAGCTTCGACATCCGCAGCGCGCGGGGCGAGAGCGCCGAGCATCTCGCGGCACCAGCGCAGGGTCTCGGCCTCGAGGTCGGCCAGCGGCACGACGGTGTTGACCAGCCCCATCTCGAGCGCCTGCGGCGGCGTCGTACTGGCGGCACAGGAACCAGATCTCCTTGGCCTTCTTCGGGCCCACGAGGTCGGAGAGGATGCTCGCGCCGTAGCCGCCGTCGAAGGAGCCGACCTTGGGGCCGACCTGGCCGAAGCGGGCGTTGTCGGCGGCGATCGTGAGGTCGCACACGAGGTGCAGCACGTGGCCGCCGCCGATCGCCCAGCCGGCCACCATCGCGACGATCGGCTTGGGGCAGCGGCGCATCGCGACGTGCAGGTCGGTGACGTGGAAGCGTCCGGTGGCGTTGTCGTCGAGCTTGTAGCCGCTGTCGCCGCGCACCCGCTGGTCACCGCCGGAGCAGAAGGCCCGGTCGCCGGCGCCGGTGAGGATGATCGCGCCGACCGACTCGTCCTCGCGGGCCCTCATCAAGCGCCCGGTCGACCTCGACCAGGGTCTGCGGGCGGAAGGCGTTGTGCACCTCGGGACGGTTGATGGTGATCTTCGCGATCCCGTCGTCGGTGGTCTCGTAACGGATGTCGTCCCACTCGCCGGACGGGTGCCACACGGTCTGCTCGTCGCTCATGGGGTCATGTTCTCAGGCCACCTCCCCCGGATCGTCCTCCTGGTCGTCCTCCGGGACGTCGCAGCCTGGGCCAGCCGGCACCTCCTCGGCCACCTCCTGGGCCAGCGGCAGGGTGGCACGGAAGGTCGAGCCGCGGCCGGGCAGGCTGTCGACCTCGAGCAGCCCGCCGTGGGCGTCCACGATCGCGCGGGAGATGCCGAGACCCAGGCCGACCCCCGGCGCCAGGCGCTCGCGCGCCTGACGGCTGCGGAAGAACGGCGTGAACAGCCGGTCGAGGTCACCGGGCGCGACGCCGATGCCGGTGTCGACGACGGTGATCTCCACGCTCTGCTCGTCGGCGCGGACGCTCACGTCGACCCGGCCACCTCGGTCGGTGTACTTGACGGCGTTCGACACGAGGTTGTCGACGACCTGGCGCAGCCGGGGCGGGTCGACGACAGCGATCACTGACGCGCGGCGCGTCAGGACCAGCGCGATCCCGCCCGCGGTCGCGCTCGGCTGGGCCGACTCCACCACCTCGCGCACGAGCGTCGGCGACGTCGATCGACGAGCGCACCAGCACCGGGTTCCCCTCGCGCTGCAAGGCCGTCTCGAGCAGGTCGGAGACCAGGTGCTCCAGGCGCACCGAGTTGCGCTTGACCACCTCCAGGCCCCGGACCACGTCGGCGGGCAGCGACTCGGAGTCGAGCAGCAGCTCGGTGTGGCCGAGCACGGAGCTCAGCGGGCTGCGCAGCTCGTGGGAGACCGCCGCGACGAACTCCTCGCTGCGTCCGGAGGGCCTGCAGCAGGTCGGTGATGTCGTTGTAGGCCAGCACCGCCCCGGCGAACGTCGCCCGACAGGTCGTGCACCGAGCGGGCGGACACCGACACGGCGCGACGGGTGAGCGGGTCGTCGCCGACCCAGATGCGGTAGTCGTCGAACTCCTCGGCGCGCACGCGCGCGACTCGTCGGCAGCTCGCTCGCGCGTGAGCAGGGTGGCGCCGTCGGCGGCGAAGATCAGGCCGAGCTGACGCCGGCACGGCCGCCGATGACCGTCGGGATAGGCCAGGGCCATGAAGTCGGTGTGCCGGCGGTTGGTGCGCTCGTAGCGACCGTCGGCGTCGACCAGCACCAGGCCGACGTCGACGGTGTCGAGGATCGCCTGCGCCTGGCGGCTCTGCTGCTCGATGACCTTCCGCGCCCGGTCCAGCCGCTCCTGGTTGAGCCGCGCGGCCGGTGACGTCGATGACCTGGCTGATGAAGTGCAGCGGCGTGCCGTCGTCCGCGCGCACCAGCGACCGCGGACAGGTCACCCCACACGATCGAGCCGTCGGCGTGCAGGTAGCGCTTGGTGATGCGAAAGCTCGTGACGCTCGCCCGCGAGCGCCTCCGTCGACGAAGCGCGAGACCGGCCTCGAGGTCGTCCGGGTGCGTGATCCCCCGGAAGGCCCAGCGCCGTGCAGCTCGTGCCTCGCTGTAGCCGAGCATCGTCGCACAGCGCCCGGTTGGCGCTCAGCAGCGGTGCCGTCGGCCCCGACCAGGCCCATCCCGACGGGCGAGTGCTCGGCCGTCAGCTGCCAGAGGCGTTCCGCGCCGGACTGCTCGTTCAAGGGGGTGCGCCTTCGGTCGTGGGGATCCTCAGGTTGACACATCCGATGAGACGGACGTCACGTCCGCACGAATTCATCACAACTAGTTGGACGTCCTACTATCTAGTTGGACATCCGACTAGTTGCCGAGGACGGCCCATGAACGCCCTGCACATCCCGACCCACCCGGTGCGCCTGGTCACGGCGTCGAGCCTCTTCGACGGCCACGACGCCTCGATCAACATCATGCGCCGGATCTTCCAGAGCCAGGGCTGCGAGGTGGTCCACCTCGGGCACAACCGCTCCGTGCAGGAGGTCGTCGACGCGGCCCTCGAGGAGGACGTGCAGGGCGTCGCGGTGTCGTCGTACCAGGGCGGGCACCTCGAGTACTTCGAGTACCTCGTCGAGCTGCTCCGCGAGCAGGGCGCGGGTCACGTGCAGGTGGTCGGCGGCGGCGGGGGCGTGATCGTCCACGACGAGATCGAGCGGCTCCGCGCCGCCGGGGTCACGATCTTCTCGCCCGAGGACGGCCAGCGGATGGGGCTGCCGGGCATGATCAACTCCGTCGTCCGCACCTGCGACGTCGACCTGTGGGCCGGTCGCCAGGCCGACGCCGCCCAGGTGCTCGCCGGCGACCGGGCCGCGATCGCGCGGGCGATCACCGGCGCCGAGCAGGGCCGGCTGCCCGAGCGCGATGCTGGCCGACCTCCGGGCCGCGGCCGCCGCCAGCGCCACCCCCGTGCTCGGCATCACCGGCACCGGCGGCTCCGGCAAGTCCTCGCTCACCGACGAGCTCGTCCGCCGCTTCCGCCTCGACCAGCACGACGCGCTCCGGATCGCCGTGATCGCGGTCGACCCGACCCGGCGCAAGGGCGGCGGCGCGCTGCTCGGCGACCGGATCCGGATGAACTCCCTCGACGGCGACAAGATCTTCTTCCGCTCGCTCGCGACCCGCGGCGCCCACGAGCTGCCCGAGCACCTCGCCGACGTGATCGACGTCGTCAAGGCCGCCGGCTTCGACCTCGTCGTCGTCGAGACCCCCGGCATCGGGCAGGGCGACGCGGCGATCGTGCCGTTCGTCGACACCTCGATGTACGTGATGACGCCGGAGTTCGGCGCCGCCTCGCAGCTGGAGAAGATCGACATGCTCGACTTCGCCGACGTCGTGGCGATCAACAAGTTCGAGCGCCGCGGCGCGGCCGACGCGCTGCGCGACGTGGGTCGCCAGCTGGTGCGCAACCGCGAGGCCTTCGGCAAGCAGCCCGCCGACATGCCGGTCTTCGGCACGTCGGCCGCCACCTTCAACGACGACGGCGTCACCGCGCTCTACCAGGAGCTGCGGGGGCTGCTGTCGGCGCGCGACGTGCCGTTCACCGACGGCGCGCTGGCGCCGGTGCAGGTGCGGCAGTCCTCGGGCATCCGCCAGGTCGTGCCCGGCGACCGGGTGCGCTACCTCGCCGAGATCACCGAGACCGTGCGCGCCTACCACGCCCGCACCGACGAGCTGGCCGAGCAGGCCCGGCGCGTGCAGCGGCTCGACGCCGTCGCCGCCGAGCTCGCCGGCGCCGGCAGCGACGCGGGCGGCGTACCGGCACTGCTCGACGACGCCCGGCGGCAGCTCGACCCCGTCGTCGCCGACCAGCTCGTGTCGTGGCCCGCTGTCGTGGAGTCCTACTCCGGCGACGAGCAGGTCGTGGTCGTGCGCGACCAGGAGATCCACACCGCGCTCACCCGCGAGTCGCTGTCGGGCACGAAGGTGCCGCGCGTCGCGCTGCCGACGTACGACGACCACGGCGAGCTGGTCCGCTTCTGGCGGCGCGAGAACCTCCCCGGCCACTTCCCCTTCACCGCCGGCGTCTTCCCGTTCAAGCGCGACGGCGAGGACCCCGCACGGATGTTCGCCGGCGAGGGCGACCCGTTCCGCACCAACCGGCGCTTCAAGCTGCTCTCCGAGGACGGCGAGGCCACCCGGCTGTCGACCGCGTTCGACTCGGTGACGCTCTACGGCCGCGACCCCGACGAGCGCCCCGACATCTACGGCAAGGTCGGCACCTCCGGCGTCTCCGTCGCCACTCTCGACGACATGAAGGCGCTCTACGACGGCTTCGACCTGGTCTCGCCCAGCACCAGCGTCTCGATGACCATCAACGGCCCGGCGCCCACCGTGCTCGCCTTCTTCCTCAACACCGTGATCGACCAGCAGGTCGACAAGTTCCGCGAGGCCGAGGGTCGCGACCCGGACCCCGACGAGCGCGCCGACCTCGCGGCGTACGCGCTGGCCAACGTGCGCGGCACGGTGCAGGCCGACATCCTCAAGGAGGACCAGGGCCAGAACACCTGCCTGTTCTCCACGGAGTTCTCGCTGCGGATGATGGCCGACATCCAGGAGTGGTTCATCCAGCAGAAGGTGCGCAACTTCTACTCCGTGAGCATCTCCGGCTACCACATCGCCGAGGCCGGGGCGAACCCGATCAGCCAGCTCGCGTTCACGCTCGCCAACGGCTTCACCTACGTCGAGGCCTACCTCGCGCGCGGCATGGCCATCGACGACTTCGCGCCCAACCTGTCGTTCTTCTTCTCCAACGGCATGGACCCCGA
The DNA here is from genome assembly GCA_963834285.1 of uncultured Actinomycetota bacterium. Taxonomy (GTDB): domain Bacteria; phylum Actinomycetota; class Actinomycetes; order Propionibacteriales; family Nocardioidaceae; genus Nocardioides. The sequence goes on from CAWIAZ010000005.1 coordinate 335,990, forward strand.
GTACTCCGTGATCGGCCGCGTCGCCCGACGGATCTGGGCGGTCGCGATGAAGGAGAAGTACGGCGCGAGCGAGCGCAGCCAGAAGCTGAAGTACCACGTGCAGACGTCCGGACGCTCCCTGCACGCGCAGGAGATGGACTTCAACGACATCCGCACCACGCTGCAGGCGCTGATCGCGATCTACGACAACGCCAACTCGCTGCACACCAACGCCTACGACGAGGCCGTCACCACCCCGGGCGAGGAGTCGGTACGTCGCGCGCTGGCGATCCAGATGATCATCAACCGCGAGTGGGGCCTGGCGATGAACGAGAACCCGCTCCAGGGCTCGTTCATCATCGACCAGCTCACCGACCTCGTCGAGGAGGCCGTGCTCGCGGAGTTCGACCGGATCAACGAGCGCGGCGGCGTGCTCGGCGCGATGGAGACCGGCTACCAGCGCGGCCGGATCCAGGACGAGTCGATGCTCTACGAGCACCGCAAGCACGACGGCAGCCTGCCGATCATCGGCGTCAACACCTTCCGCAAGAAGGAGAGCGGCGACGGGACGCCCGAGCACGTCGAGCTGGCCCGCGCCACCGAGGGCGAGAAGCAGTCGCAGCTCTCGCGGGTGCACGACTTCCAGGCCGGCCACGAGCTCGAGGCCGACGAGGCGCTCGCGCGGCTGAAGAAGGCCGCCGTCAACGACGACAACGTCTTCGCCGCCCTCATGGACGCCGCCCGCGTCTGCTCGCTGGGTCAGGTCACCGAGGCGTTCTTCGAGGTGGGCGGCCAGTACCGGCGCAACGTGTAGCCGGTCAGGACAGGCCGACGATCGTCCCGTCGTCGAGCAGGTCGATCCGGGACGCGGCGGGGTCGGCAGGCAGGCCGGGCATCGTCATCACGTCGCCGCACACCAGCACCACGAAGCCGGCCCCCGCGGAGAGCCGCACCTCGCGCACGTGGAGGTCGTGCCCGGTGGGCGCCCCGCGCAGGGTGGCATCGGTCGAGAACGAGTACTGCGTCTTCGCGATGCAGACCGGCAGGTCGCCGTACCCGTGGGCCTCGAGGCGTTCGAGCCGGCGCTTCGCCTTGCCGTCCCAGGTGACGCTGGAGGCGCCGTAGAGGCGGTGCGCCACGGTCTCGGCCTTCTCCTTCAGCGACACGTCGTCGGGGTAGGTGAAGGAGAACGTCGAGGGGTCGGCGTCGTCGAGGAGCGCGAGCAGGCCCTTGGCGAGGTCGGTGGCGCCGGTGCCGCCGTCGCTGAAGTGCGTGGCGGGGTAGGCGCGGACGCCGAGCTCGTCGACCAGCTCGGTCAGCCGGACCACCTCGGCGTCGGTGTCCTCGGGGAAGCGGTTGAGCGCGACCACGCAGGGGATGCCGTAGACCTCGCGCACGTTGCGCACGTGGCGGGCCAGGTTCTCCATGCCGCGCTCGACGGCACCGAGGTCCTCCCGGCCGAGGTCCGGCGACGTCGACGCCGCCGTGGAACTTCAGCGCCCGGACCGTGGCGACGATGACGGCGGCGTCGGGGCGCAGGCCCGACTTGCGGCACTTGATGTCGACGAACTTCTCGGCGCCGAGGTCGGCACCGAAGCCGGCCTCGGTGACGACGTAGTCGGCCATCCGCAGCGCCGCCCGGGTGGCGATCACCGAGCTGCAACCGTGGGCGATGTTGGCGAACGGGCCGCCGTGCACGAACGCCGGGGTGTGCTCCAGGGTCTGCACGAGGTTGGGCGCGAGCGCGTCGCGCAGCAGCACCGCGACCGCCCCGTCGGCCCGGAGGTCGCGGGCGGTGACCGGCTGCTTGGTGCGGCTGTAGCCGATGACGATGTCGCCGATCCGGCGCTTGAGGTCGGCCCACGACTCGGTGAGGCAGAAGATCGCCATCAGCTCGGAGGCGACGACGATGTCGAAGCCGTCCTCGCGCGGGTAGCCGTTGGACAGCCCGCCGAGGCCGACCACCAGGTCGCGCAGCGCGCGGTCGTTGAGGTCGAGCACGCGCTTCCAGTCGACCGACCGCACGTCGATGTCGAGCGCGTTGCCGTGGTGGATGTGGTTGTCGATCAGCGCCGCCAGCAGGTTGTTGGCCGCCCCGAGCGCCGCGAAGTCGCCGGTGAAGTGCAGGTTGATGTCGGTCATCGGCACCACCTGCGCGTAGCCGCCGCCGGCCGCGCCGCCCTTCATGCCGAACACCGGCCCCATCGACGGCTCCCGCAGGCAGGCCATCGACTTCAGCCCCAGCCCGTGCAGCGCGTCGGCGAGACCGACCGTGGTCGTCGTCTTGCCCTCCCCCGCCGGCGTCGGCGAGATCGCGGTCATCAGGATCAGCTTGCCGAGCGGGCGGTCGGCCAGCGACTGCAGGTAGCCGAGGTCGACCTTCGCCTTGTCGTGGCCGTAGGGCACCAGGTGCTCGGCATCGATCCCCAGCTCGTCCCGCGCCACCCGCGCGATCGGGTGCAGCTCGGCCGCGGTGGCGATCTCGATGTCAGACAGCATTCAGTCTCTCTCCTTGACGATGCCGATGCGCCTGAGCACTCCCGACCGCTCCTCCGAGTCGGGCAGCGGTGCGCAGGTTGGACTTCACGTTCATCCGCGCGATCGCGCAAGCGGCGCGCGCCACCTCGCCCGCCGCATCGAGGTCGGCCAGCGAGCCCGGGCCGTCCGGACGGTCGCAGCTGGTCGATCAGCACCAGCACCTCGATCGCGATCTCGACCACGAGCGCCTGCGGCAGGGCCGCCTCCAGCAGCGCCGCGTCGATCGCCGTACGCCGTGCCTGCTCCTCGGACGCCGTGCCGCGCGGCAGCGCCCACGCCGCGGCCACTGCACCGAACGCCTGCTCGTCGTCGTCCGCCAGCTGCCGGGCCCGCGTGACGAGCGCCTCCGCCTCCTCCACCAGCGGCGGCTGGTCGCAGTAGCGCGCGACCATCACCACCAGCGCCGCCGCCTGGGCGGTGCACAGCGCCGCGACCGAGCCGCTCGCGGGGGTCGGGCTGCGGGCCGCGAGGCGGTCGAGGAAGTCGCGTGACGGTGCCCGAGCTCGGGTTCGCGTCGAGGGCCACGGTCGTCACGCTAACCCCGCGGCGGGTCGCCCGTCGATGGGTCGAGGGTCCCGACCACGACGGCCGAGATTCTCTCCACATCCCGTTTCCTCCTCTCTTGCTATTCGAACACTCTGTTCGTTAGCATGAGACATGGTCTCGGACACCACCTCACCCCCCATCCCCGCCTCGCTCCACGCGCTGCTCACCGACACCCGCCCGGTGGGCCACACCGTCGAGGCCGACACCGACCGCGTCGAGCTGATCGCCGACCTGGAACGGGTCAAGTCCTCGATCTGCGCCTACCAGGCCGACCTCGCCGTCGACCTCGACCACTCGGTCAAGGCCCGCGAGGCCGAGGCCGACGAGGCCGGTCGAGCTGCTGGCTCGCAGCGTGCTCCCCAGGGCCCCGGCCGCGGGGTCGCCGCCCAGATCGCGCTGGCCCGCCAGGAGTCACCCCACCGCGGACAGGTCCTCCTCGGCTTCGCCCACGACCTCGCCACCGACCTGCCCTGCACCCGCGAAGCGCTGCGCGACGGGCGCCTCAACGAGTACCGCGCCATGCTCGTCGCCCGCGAGACCGGCTGCCTGACCCGCGAGGACCGCGCCCTCATCGACGAGGACGTCTGCGGCGACCCCGAGCCTGCTCGACGGCCTCGGCACCCGTCGCCTGGTCGGCGAGCTCCGCCGCCGCGCCGGCCACCGTCGACCCCGCCTCGGTGGCCCGTCGCGCCCGGCGAGCCGAGAGCGAACGCCACGTCAGCCTGCGCCCCGCCCCCGACACCATGACCTACCTCACCGCCCTGCTCCCCGTCGCCCAAGGCGTCGCCGCCTACGCCGCCCTCACCCGCGACGCCGACTCCCTGCGCGCCACCCGCAGCACCGACGACACCGACGACACCGACGACACCGACGAACGCAGCAAGAGCCAGGTGATGGCCGACCTCCTCGTCGAGCGCCTCACCGGCCAGACCCACGCCACCGCCGTCCCCGTCTGCGTCGACGTCGTCATCTCCGACGAGACCCTCCTCGGCGCCGGCCACGAGCCCGCCACCATCCCCGGCCACGGCCCCGTCCCCGCCGAGATCGCCCGCGACCTGATCGCCACCGGCGTCGACGACGCCGTCCACACCTGGGTCCGCCGCCTCTACGCCGACCCCACCGGCCACCTCGTCGCCCTCACCAGCAAACAACGCCTGGTCTGCGACGGTCTCGCCGACTTCCTCCACCTGCGCGACCAAGGCCTCTGCCGCACCCCCTGGTGCGACGCCCCGGTCCGGCACCGCGACCACATCAGACCCGCCGCCGACCACGGCCCCACCACCGACACCAACACCCAGGGCCTCTGCGAAGCCTGCAACCACGCCAAACAAGCCACCGGCTGGCGCCAACGCACCATCATCGACCCCAGCGGCCGACACACCGTCGAGACCAGCACCCCCACCGGCCACCGACACCGATCCCGAGCGCCCGCACCTCCGGTACCTGCGCGGCACGGCCGCCCCCACCGGCCGCGACTGGTCGCCATCTTCGACACCGTCCCCTGCGAGTACATCTCCGCGTGACCAGCTCCCGTCAGACGTGGCCGGCACCGGGACTGTCCGCCGGCAAGTTGAGTGGATTCGCGTTACGCCGACAGCAGTGATGGTGCTGGGGTCAGTGAGTTCTCCGTACTTCCAGTGCGGATGCCACGGGTGTTCACTGGTGCGATGGCAACCTTCCCGGACGGCCGGCCAGCCGGAGTCCTGGCCGCTGTCGGCGGGACACCCATGGTGGAGCTCCAGCGTCTGGTGCCGAACTCGGGGGCGCGCATCTTCGTGAAGTGGGAGCCCGCCAACCCGACCGGGTCCATGAAGGACCGGATGGCGGTCGAAGTGATCCGATCGGCTGCGGCGGACGGCCGGCTGAAACCTGGCGGCACCGTCGTCGAGTACACCGCCGGGACGACGGGCATCTCTCTCGCCCTGGTCTGCGCAGCGCTCGGGTACCGGCTGCACGTGGTGTTCTCGGACGCGTTCAGCGTCGAAAAGCGCAAGACCATGCTCGCGCTCGGCGCGGAGATCACCGACGAACCCAGCGACGGCGGCCGCATCACCGAGGAACTCATCAAGCGGATGATCGCCACCTCCGCGGAGATCAGCAAGCGTCCCGGGCACTGGTGGTCCGACCAGCTGAACAACCACGACGGGGTGCGCGGTTACCTACCGCTCGGCGAGGAAATCTGGAGGCAGACCGGCGGACGTGTCGACGCGTTCGTGCATGCCGTGGGCACCGCCCACTCGATCCATGGCGCGCCGCGCGGGTTCGGCGAGACCGCGGCGCCAGCTCGGGTGGTGGCGGTGGAGCCCGCTGAGTCCGCGGTGCTGTCGGGCGCTCCTACTGGCGCGCACCGCATCGAAGGGATCGGCATCGGTTTCATCCCGCCGCTGTGGCAGCCGGAGCTGGTGGACTCCATCGAGCAGGTCCGAAGCGACGACGCACAACAGATGGCCCGCCGGCTCGCGGCCGAGGAAGGGATCTTCGCCGGTACGTCCACTGGGGCCAACGTCATCGCGGCCCTCCGCGTCGCCGAGACGCTGCCCGTCGGGGCCCAGGTCGTGACCCTCGCCGTGGACTCCGGTCTTCGCTATCTGAGCAAGGCGCCCTACGCCTGATCGGCCCGCGCTGTCAGGCGGCGACGTCGCCGTTGGCAGTGGCGCGAATCGAGTTGCTGTAGGCGAGGTGGAGCCCTTGGCCGCTTCGCGGTGCTGTGACGCAGGTCGGCACGTCCGGATGGCAGGTATCGAGGACTGCGGGCACCTGATGACCGCGCTATCGATGCTCGGGAGAAAGTTTCGGCAGGATGCAACCGAACCCACCCTCTCGTGAGTCGTCTTTGTCCAAAGCACCTCGGCCGATCCGTGCCCTTCCGGGCTGCGTCACGGGAGCCGGAACGCACCGCCCGTCGACCGCCACCGGCTATGTCCCCGCCGGACTCACGCCAGCAGCCTGGCCAGGGCCCTCAGCCGATCACCGCCCTGGACGACGCCTCCGGCCTCGAGTCGACCGAGGGCCTCGCGCACCAGCACGGGAGCCTCCGAGTCGCCCAGCGCCACCGCTACCTCGACCTGGGCCCAGCGCGCCTCGTAGTGTCCCAGCGGCGGGCCCTCGCCGAGTGCCCGCGCCACCAGCGGGACGGCGTCCGAGGCGCTGCCCTGCGACACCAGCACCATCGCGGCCCTGGCCGCGGCCCAGCAGGCGAACAGCCCCAGGTGCTCCGACAGCTCCAGCGACCGGCGGAAGGCCCGGAGCGCCTCGTCCTGGTCGCCGCGCTGCTGGGCTGCCAGTCCCACCGCGCGCCACGCGGTGGCGGTCCAGCCACGGTGCCCGAGCCGGGTGGCGATCGCGAGCGCTTCGGCCGCCTCGGCGCTCGCCTCGTCGCCCCGTCCCAGCGCAGCGAGTGCTTCGGTCCGGTGCCACAGGGCGTAGGACTGTCCCTCCGGGTGACCGAGGGCCCGCGCGAGCTCCAGGGCCGCCGTCGCGTGCAGGAGACCCTGCTCCGGGAGTCCGGCAAAGACCAGCGCGTGACCGGCCGTCGACCGGGGGGTGACGACGCGGACCAGGTCACCGGAGTCCTCGAAGAGGTCGGCAGCACGTCGCAGCGCGGTGCCGCCGCCGTCGACGTCCCCCGCGAGGAACTGGGCCATGGCCCGCGCGTCCAGGATCCGCGCCATGCCGTTCGTGTCCGACAGCCGCTCGTAGAGCGCCAGCGCCTCGGAGGCTCGTGCGGACGAGCGCTCGCCGCGGTCGAGGTTCATGTCGAGCACCGAGGCGACCTCCAGCGCCCGGGCGCGCACCGGCAGGTCGTCCCCGGCCTCCACCACCGCCAGCTCGGCCAGCTCGGCCGCCCGCACCAGGTCCTCGGCACCCGAGGAGAGCAGGGCGAGCCGAGCCAGGAGCCGGCCCCGGGACGGCCCGGAGACGTGCACGGCCAGGGCGGTCCGGAGGTCCTCGCGGGCACCGGACAGGTCCCCGAGGCGATGCCGTGCCTGACCCCGGACCTCGTGCAGCGTCGCCCTCACCTCGGCCACCGGCGCCAGTCCGAGCGCCTCGGTCGCCAGGTGCACCGCCTCGTCGTCGGCGTACGTGTCGAAGGCCCGCTGGGCCGCCGTGGCGAACGCGTCGGCAGCGCCACGGCCGTCCCCCGCCGCACGGAGGTGGCGGGCCAGCAGCAGCGGGTCGTCCTCAGCGGCGAGTGCCCTGCCGAGGCTCGCGTGCAGCCCCGCGAGCGCCGCTGGGTCCAGGCCGGACGTCACCACCTCGGCCACCATGTCGTGGCTGGTGGCCCAGCCGTGCTCGCCCAGCCGCACCAGGCCCCTGCGGAACAATCGCGACAAGGAGTCCAGCACCGCCTGCTCCGACGCGTCGCCCGCCGCAGCCAGCGTCGACACCCTGGTCTCCCGTCCGAGCAGCGAGAGCAGGGCGAGCAACCGGCGGTCGGCGCCGTCCTGGGCCCCCACCCGCGCACCGATCGCCCGCCGCTGGCCCTCGCGAGCGACGACCGCTGCGCGCCGGGGCACGTCGTGGTCGGCCGACTGCCACCGACCGTCGGCCTCCGGGACCAGCAGCCCCTCCGCGGCCAGCGCTCTGAGCACCTCGACGACGGCCATCGGGGTCCGGTCCGTGTGCTTCACCAGGGCCTCGACCACGGCCGCGTCCGCCACCAGGTCCCCCAGCGCGGGCTCCGCGAGGGGGCCGAGGTCGACCCGCACTGCCTCCACGCTCCGGTCGAGGAAGGCGTTCACCTCCCCGCTCGCCGCGAGCTCGTCGGGGCGGAACGCCAGCACCATCCGCAGACCAGGGATCCGCGCGCCCGCCGCCTCGAGGAGGCCGAGACTGCTCGGATCGCACCACTGGAGGTCGTCGACCGCCACCACGACCCCGGCGGCCTCGAGGATCCGCAGGGCGGCCGAGTGCAGGAGGATGCGGCGGCTCTCCGGATCCGCCGCTGACCCGCGGTGGCGACCTTCCAGCTCCGGGAGCAGCCACGCGAGTGACGCGGCCATCGGGCCGGGCAGCGCGTCGACGTACGCGATGTCCTGGGCCACGACCTCGCGGAGCAGGCTGCGCAGCAGCGTCCACGGCTCGGTGCGCTCGGGGAGGTAGGCGCGGGCACCGACTACGGGGACGTCGCGCGCGAGCCGGTCGAGCAGCCGGGACTTCCCCGAGCCGCTCACCCCGCTGACCGTCACGACGGTCGACCGACCGGTTGCCGGCGCCAGCGCGGCAAGGATGCGCTCGACCTCCTCCTGCCGGCCGACGAACGGGACGTCGCCCAGACCACGACCCCCCTGACGCCGCGACGCCGCCCCGTGCTGGGGAAGCCCCCGGAGCAGACGCCGGTGCACGGCCGCCGCTGCCGCGGACGGGTCGACCCCGAGCTCGTCGGCCAGCGCCCGGCGATGCTGCTCGTAGACCTTCAGCGCCGCGGCCCCGTCCCCAGCCGCCGCCAGCGCCTCCATCAGCGCGAGGACCGCCACCTCGCGCAGCGGCTCGGCCTCGACCGCCCGGCTGGCCAGCTCGACCGAGGTCTCGACCTCGCCGTCCTCCAGGGCCACCGCGGCGGCGCGCTCGAGGGCCCGCTGGTGCGCACGGAGGAGCTGAGCTCGGTAGTCGACGGCCCAGTCGTCGTACGCCTCCTCCGGCAGCGGGTCGCCCTGCCACAGGGACAGCGCGTGGCGCACATCCGCGGACGACAGCGGCTCGGCCCGCACCACGGCCAGGAACCTCTCGGTGTCGACCAGGCAGAGCTCGCTGCCGGCCAGCGCGTACCCGCCCTGCCCGGTGAGCACCAGCGCGGGGTCGCCGAGGGCGCGGCGGGCACGGTTGACCAGGACCTGCAGGTTGGCGACCGGGTCGGAGGGCCGCCGGCCGGGCCACAGCGCCTCGGTCAGCGAGTCGTTGCTGACGAAGCGTCCCTGCCTGCTGGCGAGCACCTTCACCAGCGTGCGCACCTTGCGCCCGGCGAACGCCGCGGGCGGGATCTCCGAGCCGTCCCGAAGCGCCGCGAACCGACCGAGCAGGCGCAGCTCGACCGCTCCGGCAGCCGTCATCGAATCATCATGACCGACCGCCAGGAAACCGCAAGGAGCGCTTCCTAGGTTGGCCACGGCCGCCGTCGGGGTGGCCGAAAGTCAGAGACCAGAGGAGCGGACATGAGCACCGAGCAGACCACGGAACAGACCACGGAGCAGACCATCGAGCACCGCGACTTCGCCGCGCCCGACGAGGTGCGCACCTTCGAGCACGGTCGTGCCGAGATCCTGACGATGGGCGGGATGGAGATCGGGCGGCTGGTCCTGTCGCCGGGGTGGCGATGGTCCGAGCACGTCAAGCCGATCGCGGGCACCGAGCTCTGCGAGGCCCCCCACTTCCAGTACCACGTCGCCGGGACGCTGCGGGTGCGCACGGCGGACGGCCGGGAGCTCGACGCCACCCCGGGCCAGGTGACCTCGCTGCCGGCCGGGCACGACGCCTGGGTCGTCGGCGACGAGGACGTCGTCGTGGTCGACTGGTTCGGCGCGAGCCACTACGCCGAGCAGGGCCGATGACGCCAGTGGAGCCCGGACAGGCAGTGGAGCCCGGACAGGCGGCGGCCGCCCACCCGGGGACCTCGACGGCGGCCGTGGTGGCCCGCTTCAGCGAAGCCTTCGACCGGCACGACGTGGACGCGATCATGGCCGCCATGACCCCCGACTGCATCTTCGAGAGCACCGTGCCTCCCGACGGGCGGCGGCACGAGGGCCAGGACGCGGTGCGGGCCGCGTGGACGTCGTTCTTCGGCTCGTCCGCGGGCGCCCGCTTCGAGACCGAGGAGCAGATCGTCTGCGGCGACCGCGCGATCGTGCGGTGGCGCTACTCCTGGGCGGACGGGCACGTCCGCGGGATCGACGTCTTCCGGGTCCGTGGGGGGCTCGTGGCCGAGAAGGCCTCCTACGTCAAGGGATAGCGCCGGCCAGCACCTCGCCGTCGACGCTGGTCGCCCCGCTAGTCCTCTTCCTCCCGCCTGCGCCTACGGCGTTCGGTCTCGTCCGGGTCCTCCGGCATCTGCTCGTCGAGGTGCTGGTCTCGCAAGCGTCTGCGCGTCTCGGTCTCGTCCGGGTCCTCAGGCATCTGGCTGTCGTTCACTGCTTCCTCCCTGTGTGGTGTCGTCCCTTCCGACCTCCCCGAGAGGCCCCAGGAACAGCTCGATCGCTCTCGCCCATCCGGGGTCGCTGTGGGCGTCGGCGCCACCCGACGTGGCCTGCTCGGAGTCGTCGAGGTCGCACTCGGGCGGCAAGATCTTGTTCGCCTTGATCGTGACGTTCTTGCTGGTTCGGGAACGTGGCTTCTCGGCTTCCTCGCCCCTCATCTTGCGTCTGATCCGCTCGCGCACCTGCCACCAGCCGCTGTTGCGCACCACCAGGTACGCCTCGACGCGCGTGGTCAGACGCTGCTCTCCCAGGTGGAACAGGAGATCGTCGGAGACCGTCTCACCGGACTCGATCCACTGGTGATCCGTGAGCACCGCCTGGGGAACCGGATCCGGCCAGACCGGCTTCGGACGCTTCCGCCCCTGCTCCACAGTGACGATCGCGGCGCTGACCTCGCTGGAGTCCTTGATCAGCACGATGTCGGAGCTGCCGACGTTCGTGACCGTGAGCCTGACGTGGAGCAGGGAGCGACCGTCCACGTCGCGCCACCTGCCCTGCAGCCCGACTGCGAGACGAGGTCTGAAGCTGCGTCCCTTGACGAACTTGAAGTATCCCCAGAGCCCACCCACGACGATGGCCACCGTGGTGGCGGTCGCCTGCGCGATCTCCGCCACGGCTTTGAGGTCGTCCAGCGCGATCAGTGGTGCCAAGCGGCTTCCTTCGGAGGTCGGTGCCCTCCTCCGAGGCTGCGCTCACCTGCCGGAACAGTCAACCCACCCACGCGGACCAGCCCTCACGCCCTGAGCCAGGACCCGTCGACCGAGGACGACGCGGCCGGGCAGCGCTAGGACCGGTTCCAGCGCCACCCCGTCAGCTTGTCGGGGTTCACCACCATCCACACGTCGGTGACCAGCCCACCGACGACGCGCAGGCTCACCACGGCCCGCACCTCGTCGACGTCGGTCAGCGTGAACCCCAACCCGTGGGCGGTGGCCCGCGCCGTGACCGCCCAGGTCGGCTGCTTCGCCAGGACGCCGAGCAGGAACCGCGCGACGCGCGAGGGCCCGACCACCGGGTTCCGCGCCGCGCTCACCACCCCGCCGCCGTCGGAGCGAAGCGTGACCGAGGGGTCCAGCAGACCGGCGAGCCCTGCCAGGTCGCCACCGGAGGCGGCCGACACGAAGGCGCGGACGACCGCATCGTGCTCGGCCGGCGGGGAGACGACGTCGCGGTGGTCGGCGACCCGACGTCGTGCGGAGGTGGCGAGCTGCCGCACCGCAGCCGGGGAGCGACCGACGACCTCGGCGATCTCCGGGAAGGGCAGCGCGAACACGTCGTGCAGGACGAACGCGACCCGTTCGGCGGGCGTCATCGCGTCCAGGACCACGAGCAGCGCGGTGCCGACCGTGTCGTCGAGGGTCACCCGGTCGGCCGGGTCGGCCGGGCCGGCCGAGGCCGGGGCAGCGGCCGTCGCCCAGCAGACCGTCCGGCACCGGCTCGGGCAGCCACTCGCCGACGTACTGCTCCCGCCGGGCGCGCGCCGACTTCAGCACGTCGAGGCAGACCCGACTCGCGACCCGGGTCAACCAGCCCGCCGGGTTGGCGACCGCCGCGCGCTGCTCCTCGGACAGGCGGTACCAGCGCAGGTAGGTCTCCTGCACCGCGTCCTCGGCCTCCTCCAGGCTGCCGAGCAGCCGGTAGCCGAGGGCGATCAGCCGTCGTCGTTCCGCCATCACGGCGTCAAGACCGTCCATCGGTGCTCCTTCGCTGCGCTCACCCCCGCGACGAGGCAGCCCGCCCGAGTGTGAGGTGGGGCCCCACCTCACATTCCGGCACGCCGTCTCGTCAGGACCTCGAACGCCCGGACACCGCCGGGCCGCGTCCGACCAGGAGTCGTCATGCTGCCGCACGTCAACGTCATCAAGCTCTTCCCCGCCGCCTACGAGGCCCAGCTCGCCGCCGACCGGGCCGCCGAGGAGGCTGCCGAGACCGCGGGCCTCGACCCGCTGCTCGTGGAGCTGGTCAAGGTGCGCGCCTCGCAGCTCAACGGCTGCGCCTGGTGCCTGCGCATGCACACCCGCGACGCGCTCGAGAAGGGCGAGACGACCGACCGGCTCGCGCTCGTCGCCGCGTGGTGGGAGTCGCAGTACTTCACCCCGGCAGGAGCAGGCGGCCCTCACCCTCGCCGAGCGGGTCACCCGGATCGGCGACGAGCACACTGCACCCGCCCCGCGGGTCGACGTCGAGGACGTCCTCGAGGAGAAGCAGGTCGCCGCCGTCGTCCTGCTCACGCTCGCGATCAACACCTGGAACCGGATCGCGATCGCCAGCCACCGCCCGGTCGCCCCCTGACCCCCTACGGCACCTCGACGACCGTGCTCAGCGTGCTGCTGTTGTCGCCGTAGTCGGTGACGGTGAGGTCCAGCCAGACCTCGGTGCCGGAGGGGACGTCCTCGAAGTCGAGCTCGAGGTCGTCGAGGTCGGCGTAGAGGCCGGTGTCGGCAGCGGGCTCCCAGGTCTCCTCGCCGTCGCCGTCGACGTTGAGGACCATCGGGACGATGATGCCGTCGGGCTTGGCGATCAGCTCGCCGTAGTTGCCGGAGTCGGTGTCGTAGGCGAAGTAGGTCTCGCTGACCAGGTCGAAGGTCTCGGCGTCGAGGACGATCGTGAGCAGCACGTCCTGGTAGGTCTCGCCGTCGACGTCGTCGGGGGCGAAGTAGGCCAGCGGCACGTCGAGGGTGACGGTGTCGTCGCCGTCCTGGTAGTCCAGGGCCAGGTAGGCGTAGGCGGTGTCCTCGCCGTCGCTCATCGTCAGCGCGGTGAGGTCGTAGGTGCCGACCGCGAGCGGCGACCCCTCGGGGTCGACGACCGCGCTCTCCTCGCCGTAGTAGGTGACCGAGCCGTCGTCCTCGACGAAGCCGTAGCTGATCGTCGCGCCGGTGAGGTTGTCGATCGCCGAGCGCGTCGAAGGTGCCGGTGAGGGTGACACCGTCGTCGTCGAGGTCGACGTCGGGCTCGCCGCCGCGGTTGGTGAAGCGGGGCAGCTCGGCCTCGGGGATCGCGTCGCCGGCGTCGTAGTACGACGTGAGGAAGTCGGCCCACGGCTCGGCGCTGACGACGTCGAGGTAGGCCCCGTCGGCCAGGTCGGCGGTGGGCGGGAAGTAGATCGACAGCCCGGTCGCGCCCTTGGTGGCGAGCCCCGTCGACCTCGTCGACGACCGCGTCGTTGATCGCCTTCACCAGGGTGTCGGCCTGGTCGGAGACGTCGAGCGCCTCGACCCCGATCGTGCTGGCCAGCAGGCCGAGGTCCTTCATGTGGCTGTCCTGGGTGGCGTCCGGGCTGCGGGCGAAGCCCAGCGTCTCGGCACCCGACCCGGCCGACCACCGGGGCCACGGTCGCCGCACGCTCGACCAGCGCGTCGCTGAAGTCGGCGAGCGCCTCGTCGACGGCCACCATCTTCGTCAGGTCCACCAGCCCGAGGGTGATCGCGTCGTCGGTGCCGAGCTGCTTCGCCTGCTCGGCGTAGCCCTGGAGCAGCGCGGCGCCGAGGTCGTCGGCGCTGGCGTGCGGCGTCCTCAGCGAGCACCTCGAGCGCCTGGTAGTTCCAGCCGTGCCCTGGCTCGAGCTCCTGCGAGGCGACCATCCGGTCAGCCAGCGGCGCCATCGCGCTCGCCACCTCATAGCTGCTCATCAGGCAGGCGTCGAAGCCGAGCAGGTCGAACCGGTCGACCCCCGCCCGCTTCAGCCCGCTGCCGATCCCCTGGGTGATCTCGGCCAGGTCGAGCACGCTGCCGTCGGCACCCTCGTCGGGGCCCATCCCCGGCCACGAGGCTCCGTGGTCGGAGATGATCAGCGCGTAGTGGGCGGCGGGGTGCGTCCGGATGCCGTCGGCGATGAACGCGGCCAGGGTCTCGGGGTCGGCCGAGTCGACGTTGCCGAGGTCGTCGACCACCTTCGTGCTGCCGCCCTGCCCGATGTCGAGCACCCGGCCGCCGACCCAGTTGCCGCGGTCGAGCACCTTGTCCCTGCCGTAGACCCGCGAGCGGTCCATGAAGGCCCGGATCCGCAGGTTCTCGTTGGACCCGACGGCGCCGATCTCGTTGAGGTCCTCGACCATGAACGGCTCGAGGTTGGTGTCGGCCATCGAGTAGTGCAGGACGGTCCATCCCTCCGCGGCCGGTCGCACGGGCCCGGACCGCTCGCCCTTCGCGCCGTCGGCACCGTCCGCGGAGCACCCGGCGACCACGAGCGTGAGCGCGGACAGGACGATCAGGGCACGCCGACGTGCGCGGCCACTGGGGGGAGGGGGCACGCTCGGAGCGTAGGACCGCCCGTGGCGGTTGTCGCGGGCAACCGCCGCCGGTCTATGCCACTGCGGCGCCGGGATACTGGCCCCATGACCCGCCTGCTCGACGACCTCGGCCACCCGGTCGACCTCCCCTCCCCGGTACGCCGTGTGGTCTCCCTGGTGCCGTCGATCACCGAGGCGCTGGTGTCGGCGGAGCCGGAGGCGGTCGTCGGCGCCACCGACTGGTGCACCCACCCGCCGTCCCTCGAGGTAGCCCGGGTGCGCGGCACCAAGAACCCCGACCTCGCCGCGATCCGCGCCCTCGCACCGGACCTCGTCGTCGCCTCCAAGGAGGAGAACCGCGAGCTCGACGTACGGCGGCTGCGCGAGTCGGGAGTGGCGGTCTGGGTGACCGACATCGAGACCGTGCCCGCCGCGGTCGCGGCGTACGAGCGGCTCTTCGACGAGGCGCTCGCGTGGCGGCGTCCCGGCTGGCTCGCGGAGGTCGAGTCGCTGTGGTGCGGGCCGCTGCCGCCGGTGACCCGCCGGGTCGTCGTCCCGATCTGGCGGGACCCGTGGATGGTGGTCGGGTCGCGCACGTTCACCGGCGACCTGCTGCGCCGACTGGGGTGGGCCAACGTGTACGACGACCACGCCGACCGCTACCCCGCGCTCGACCTCGCCGAGCTCGACTCCGCCGGCGCCGACGTGGTGCTGCTGCCCGACGAGCCCTACGTCTTCACCGCCGACGACGGCCCCGAGGCGTTCACCCGCACGCCCACCGAGCTGGTCTCGGGGCGGCTGCTCACGTGGTACGGCCCCTCACTGGTGGACGCCAGGCTTACGCTCGGCCCATGACGCGACGCGCTCGTCCCCGACCGGCCTCGGCGACGGCCTCGGCGACCGGGTTGGCGCTGGCGCTCGCCGTCGTCGCCGCCCTGCTCACCGCGCTCGCGCCGACGTCGTCGGCGGCGCCGGTCCCGTCGGCGGCCGAGCCCGGTCCGACGGCCCAGCGCGGCACCACGCCGTCCGACCACGTCACCCCGGCCCGAGGCACCCGCCGCTGGCGCACCACCGAGCGGATGGTGCCGGTGCGCACCGGTCCGCGCGGCGACATCGCGATCAGCCTCGACACCACGCTCTACAAGCCGCGCAACGCCAGCCGCCGGCACCCGCAGCCGGCGATCCTGATGACCCATGGCTTCGGGCTCACCAAGGACGCCGCGGAGGTGGTCAGCACCGCGAAGTTCTTCGCCGCCCACGGCTACGTCGTGCTCACCTACACCTCGTCGGGCTTCGGCGACAGCGGCGGCTGCGTGACCCTCCAGTCGGCCGACTACGACGTGAAGAGCGCCTCGCAGCTGATCGACACGGTGCTCGAGCCGCTGCGCTACGTGAAGCGCGACCGGCGCGGAGTGGTGGTCGGCACCATCGGCGGGTCGTACGGCGGCGGCATCCAGCTGCCGCTGGCCGCGGCCGACAAGCGGGTCCGCACCAGCATCGCCGGCCGCACCTGGAACGACCTGCGCTACTCCCTGGACCCCAACAACCGCGTCGTCCCCGGCGACCGCAGCGGGCTGGCGCACGGCCGCAACCTCCAGGGCGTCTTCAAGCAGCAGTGGACCACGCTGTTCTACGCCCTCGGCAACTCCCAGCCGGCCACCGGCGGCGGTGGCTGCCCCCAGGCCAAGCTGGCCTCCGGCGACCCGGTCGAGATCGCCGCCGCCCCGAGCTGCCCGGGCTACTACCTCGCCCTGTGCCGCACCGCCGGGCTGCTCACGGCCACCGGGGACGCCGACGCCGCTTCACGGCGGCTGATCGCGCGCGCCTCGGCGGCGACGTTCCTGCGCCGGGTCAACGTGCCGGTGCTGCTGGTGCAGGGCCAGAGCGACACCCTGTTCAACCTCAACGACGCCGCGGCCACCTACTCCGTGCTGCGCCGGCGCGGGCGTGCCGGTGAGCATGATCTGGAACTCCGGCGGTCACGGCGGCTACCTCTCCCAGCCCGGCGAGTGCGAGGCCTACGACGGCACCTCCCGCACCGTGCGGCAGATGGACCGCTGCTACCTGACCCTGCGCTCGCTGCGGTGGATGGACCACTGGCTGCGCGGGAAGAAGAGCGGTCGCGGCCCGGGCTTCACCTACTACCGCGACTGGGTGCGCTACGCGGGTCGTGGCCCCAACGACGAGCAGTACGGCGCAGCCCGGAAGTTCCCGCTGCCCGGCTCGACCCGGTTCACGCTCTCGGGCCGCGGCCGGCTCGCCGCGCCCGGCGCCGAGGTCGTGCGCGACACCGTGCGGATGGTCAACCCGGCCGGTGGACTGCCGGCGGCCTACTCGGAGACCTCGAACTTCTCCGGGCCCGCGTCCTCCCCGCGGGTCGACCTGCCGCCACGCGAGGTGGCCGGGCAGTTCGCCACGTTCACCTCGCAGCGCTTCCGGCGGCCCTTCGACTCCGTCGGCATCCCGTCGGCCCGGCTCCGGCTGCGCCACACCAACGGCCGCGACCTGGTCTTCTTCGCCAAGGTCTACGACGTGGGGCCGCGCGGCGGCACCACGCTCATCCACCGGCTGATCAGCCCCGTGCGGGTGCCCGCCGGGGCGGTCGGTCGCCCGGTCCACCTGCGGCTGGCCGGCTTCGCGCACCGCTTCGCGCGCGGTCACCGGGCGCGGCTGGTGCTCGCGACCACCGACCTGACGTCGTACAACGCCAAGGTGGCCGACGTGCTGACGCTCTCGACCGGACCGGGCTCGACGTTCACGCTGCCCGGGCGGTTGCGCTAGCGGCGACGCTAGCGCGGCGACTGCGTCGGGCCGCGCGGCAGGCGGCGACGGCGAGCGCGTCGACGAGGTCGTTCATCCGGTCACCGGAGTGCCCCTTGACCCAGCGGAAGGCGATGTCCTCGCGGGTCCGGACGGCGTCGATCAGCGGCTCCCACAGGTCACGGTTGGCGACCGGCTTCTTCGCCGAAGTGGTCCAGCCGCGGTCGAGCCACCCCTGCCACCAGCGGTCGCGGAAGCAGTTCACGACGTACGTCGAGTCGCTGACCACGAGCAACGGGCCGTCGAGGCTGGTCACGGCCTCCAGGGCGGCGCGGATCTCCATCCGCTGGTTGGTGGTGGCCGGGTCGTGGCCCGCAGCCTGCACCGTGTGGTCGAGCGCCCACGCCCAGCCACCGGGGCCCGGGTTGCCCGCGCAGGCGCCGTCGGTGAAGACCTCCCGAGCACCGTGCGGGACGGGCATGGCAGGGCGTGCGGGACGCTTGCGAGGAGGCACGGGCACACCCTGGCACGCTCAGCCGGACGGCATCGTCACCGGCCTGGTCGCGGTGCAGGACGAACCGCCGACCGGTCAGGACCTCGGGCCGCACCTCGATGACGTCGTACTTCAGGCTCGACGTCCAGGAGCGCGTGGGCAGCAGGTCGAGCCGGTGCTCCTCGATCTCCTCGAGCCGGCGCAGGTGCCCGCGGGCGACCACCGACCACGCCGAGTGGTGCCCGGCCCAGTCGATCTCGAAGGCGACCTCGGAGTGCAGCTCGGCGGCCAGCAGCTTGTTGCCGGAGTCGGTGCGGAACAGCAGCGAGTGCCCGTCGACGACGTAGTTGATCGGCACGATGTGCACCTCGTCGACCAGGCGGTAGGCCAGGCGTCCGAGCTGCTCCTGCCGTAGCCGCTCCCAGCACTCCTCGTCGGTGAGCTCGACGACCGGGTCCTGGGTGTCCATGTGATTCTCCTCGTGCCACGCGGCGCGGGCCTCTCCCACTGCTCCCAACCTAGGCAGCAGCGGACGGTCGCGGCCAGGGACCGTGGTCACCGTCGTCGGGGCACCAGTCCCCTCGCGGCCCTCAGCCCGTGGGGCCGCCCATCGGCACCGCCCACCGCAGGCACGTGCCTCCGCCCGGTGAGGAGGTGACCTCCAGGGTGCCGCCACGTTTCTCCGCGCGCAGCCGGATGTTGTCGAGGCCGCTGAGGACGGCGTCACCGGGCAGGCCGCGACCGTCGTCGGAGACCGTGAGCACGACCGACTTGTCGCCGCTGAGCACCGCCGCGAGCACGACCTCCACCGAGCTCGCCTCCGCGTGCCGGCTCGCGTTGGACAACGCCTCGGCGAGCACGGCCAGCAGGTCGGGGACGACGTCGGCGTCGATCATCGTGCGCACGGGGCCCTCGAAGCGCAGCCGCGGACGGAACTTCAGCGTGGCGGCGGCACGGTCGACCAGGCGGGTCACCTCGCTCTGGACGTCGGCGGAGACGTCAGCGGCGGCCAGGGCGAAGATCGAGCGGCGCAGGTCCTTGATCGTGGCGTCGAGGTCGGAGACGGCCTGGCTGACCCGGGTCGTGACCTCCGGCTGGTCGACGAGCATGGCGGTGCCCTGCAGGCTGAGCCCGACGGCGAACAGCCGCTGGATCACCAGGTCGTGGAGGTCGCGACCGATCCGGTCGCGGTCCTCGAAGACGGCCAGGCGCTGCTGGTCGTCACGGGCGCGGGAGACCTGGATGGCCAGCCCCGCCTGCTCCGCGAACCGAGCGGGCAGGCGCTCGTCGAGCGCGTGGTAGACGTGCACCCGCTCCGGCAACCACGCCATGCCGAACACGCCCTCGACCCGGGATCCCGAGACCAGGGGGACCACGACCGCGGCGTGCAGCGGCGGCCAGCCGAGGCCGTCGCCCAGCTGCAGGGGTGCGGCGCTGTCTCGTGGAGGCCGGGCACCGAGATCGCGAGGCCGGTCTCGACGACCTGCGCCGACAGCGTGCCCTCGAGCGAGACCGAGCGCAGGTTGGCGGTGTCGACCGGGAGCCCCGCCACGGCTCGCAGGCCCAGCTCGCTGGGGTCGTCACCGGTGGCGACCCAGGCGACGTCGGAGTCGGCGGCTGCGCGGAGGTGGTTGACCACGGTCTCCAACGCCTCCGGACTCATCGTCGCCTCGGACAGCAGCGCGGTGATCTCCGCCGTGGCCTCCAGCCAGGCCTCACGACGCGCCGCCTCCTCGTAGAGCCGGGCGTTCTCGATCGCGACACCGGCCGCGGCCGCCAGCGCGACCACGATCCGCTCGTCCTCCGGGGTGAAGTCGCCGCCGCCGTCCTTCTCGGTGAGGTAGAGGTTGCCGAAGAGCCGGCCCCGGATCTGCACGGGGACCCCGAGGAAGGAGTGCATGGGCGGGTGGTGCGGCGGGAAGCCGTAGGACTCCGGGTGCTCGGAGATGTCGCGGATCCGCAGCGGCTCCGTGCGGTCGGTGATCACGCCCAGCAACCCCAGGCCGGACGGCAGGTCACCGACCTGGTCCACCTGCTCGGCCGGCATCCCCTGGTGCACGAAGGTCCGCAGCCGACGGCCGGGGCCGCCCTCCAGCACCCCGACGGCGGCGTAGCG
Source organism: uncultured Actinomycetota bacterium (assembly GCA_963834285.1). Lineage (GTDB taxonomy): Bacteria > Actinomycetota > Actinomycetes > Propionibacteriales > Nocardioidaceae > Nocardioides. The sequence goes on from CAWIAZ010000005.1 coordinate 355,844, forward strand.
CGCACCGACGAGGGTGCGCGCGATCGTCAGGATGCGGTCGAGGACGCCGTCGAGGCTGAGGTCGGCGGCCATCGTGACCACCGCGTCGAGCAGCAGCCGCAGCCGGGCCTGCTCGTCGAGGACGCCGTCGACGCGTTGCATCACCTCGCGCAGCAGGTCGTCGAGATCGACGGCGTCGAGCGCGGTCTGCGGTTCGCTCTCGCCCATGTCCCTCCTCGACCTCATGCGCGTCGGCCCCAGCAGGCTAGCAAGACCGCGACGGCGGCGCCGGGGCCAAAGTCCCGGCGACGAGGGTCGGCGGGACCTCTCCACGCGGCGACGCAGCGGCGATGATCGAGGGGAGGCGACACCGCCCCGGACGAGGAGGACCCGAGATGGCCGGCGAACGACGACTGGTGGACCTGAGCGACGACGAGTGCTGGGCGCTGCTGAGCACCCGCAGCGTGGGCCGGTTGGCGTGGCACGGGCCCGAGGGCATCTCGGTCGTCCCGCTCAACTACGTGGTCGACGGCCAGCAGATCGTGGTCGCGATCGCCCCGTACTCCTCGATGGCCCGGGAGTGCGACGACGCCGAGGTGGCCTTCGAGGTGGACCACCTCGTCGAGGAGAGCAGGGCCGGCTGGAGCGCCCTGGCCCGCGGGCGGTGCCGCGTGGACTACGACCACTCCCCCGACGACGCCAGCCCCGACCACTGGCCCACCGGCGCCCGGCCGCTGCACCTGCGCGTCGAGGTCGACACCCTCACCGGACGCCGGCTCGCCGAGCCGGCCGTGCGGCACTGACGGCGACGGGCCTCACGCTGGGCTCACTGCGGGCTCACTGCTGGGCTCACTGCTGGGGATGCTTCACCGCAAAGATGGCCGCCTGCGTGCGGCTGGTGAGCCCGAGCTTGGCGAGCATCGCCGAGACGTAGTTCTTCACCGTCTTCTCGGCGAGGTAGGTCGCGGCCGCGATCTCGCGGTTGGTGAGGCCGTCGCCGATCAGGTCGAGGATCTTGAGCTCCTGGGGGCTCAGCACCTCGAGCTCGGGGTCGACCGGCGGTCCGTTGCGCACCCGGTCGAGCACCTGCGCGGTCACCGCGGGATCGAGCATCGACTGGCCGGCAGCCACCCGGCGCACGGTGCCGATCAGGTCGTGACCCTCGACCTGCTTGAGCACGTAACCGGCCGCCCCCGCCATGATCGCGGCGAAGAGCGAGTCGTCGTCGTCGTACGACGTCAGGATCAGCACCTTGATGTGCGGGTCGCGGGAGCGCACCTCGCGGCACACGTCGATGCCGGAGCCGTCGGGCAGCCGCCCGTCGAGGATCGCGACGTCCGGCCGCAGGGCCGGGATCCGTCGGGCCGCCTCCTCGGCGGAGCCGGACTCGCCGATGACCGTGAGGTCCTCGGCGCTCTCGAGCAGGTCGCGAAGTCCGCGGCGGACGATCTCGTGGTCGTCGAGCAGGTAGATGCGGACCGGTTCCGGTGCGGTCATGCCTCCACCGTAGTCCTCGGCCCTCGGGGGACGACCGGGCTCATCCTCCTCGGGCCGGGGGACCTTCGTCCCTGCCCCCGTCGCCCGGCGCACGGCAGCGTCGGGCACGTCCCTGCTCACCCCGGCGCACGAAGGAAGGTCGATGACCGACACCGGCGACGCCCGCCCGCGGCCGCCGTCGGCTCGTGGAGCTCGCCTGCCAGGCCCCGAGCTTCCACAACAGCCAGCCGTGGCTGTGGCGGATCACCGACGACGGGGTCGAGCTCTACGCCGACCAGACGCGGCGGCTCGTGGTCGAGGACCCCCACGGCCGCAGCCTGCTGATCAGCTGCGGCTCGGCGCTGCACCACGCCCAGGTGGTGGCCCAGGCCTGGGGCCTGACCACGACGGTCGAGCCGTTCCCGCGCGGACCGGGATCGACCCTGCTCGCCCGGCTGCACCTCGACGCGACCCACCGGACCCCGTGCGATCCCGACGCTCCTGGACGTCGTGGCCAGACGCTGCACCGACCGCCGCCGGTTCACCTCCTGGCCGGTGCCGGCCGAGCGGCTCGCGCAGCTCGCCGACGTGGCGCTCGCGCACGGCGCGTACGCCGTCCCGATCACCGACGTGACCACCCGCTTCCGCTTCGAGCTGCTCGCGCACCGCGCGCGGGTGACCCAGGCGGGCGATGCGCGGGTGCGGAGGAGGGCAGCGCGCTGGACGACCGCGGCGACCGCGACGGCGTCCCGTCGAACGTGCTGCCGCACCGGACGCCGGTGACCGCGGCGGCCGCTTCGGCGCCGGGGGCCCGCAGCCGAACCGCGGGACCGACGGCCCGAGGGCGTGCTCGTGCTCGGCGGCCGACGACGGTCCGAGGCATGGGTGCGCACCGGGGAGGGGCTCAGCGCCCTGTGGCTCGAGGCCACCCGGCAGGGGATGTCGGTGGTCCCGCAGAGCGAGCCGATCGAGGTGGCGCGCACCCGCGCCGCCCTGCAGCGCGAGGTGCTCGGCGGCCTGCTCACCCCGCACCTCGTGGTGCGGATCGGCTGGCAGGCCATCGGCCGCGACGAGGTGCCTCGCACCCCCCGTCGTCCGGTGGACGACGTGCTCCGGGACTGACCTCGAGGGCCGCCGAGGCAGAGACGTTGGTCCCGGAAGCCGGGGAACTGTGCCCGTACCGGCGCAGCCGCGAGCCGACGAGGGTGGAGCCATGGCCACCTCCACGATCCCCGTCAGGTTCGATCGTCGTCGCCTACGACGGCTCACCCCACGCCGACCGCGCGCTGCGCTGGGCCGCCGAGCAGAGCGAGCTCGAGCGGCGCGGGCTCGACGTGGTGCACGTCATCGCCGCCTCCGACGTGGCCGGCGCGCCCTGGTCGGGCGCCAGCGGCAGCGAGCCCGCTGCTGATGCAGGACCTGCGCGACGCCGCCCGCGGCCTGGTCGAGGACGCCATGAACCGCGTGGTCTCCCGGCGGCTCGAGGGCACCGCCCGGGTGCACGTGCTGGAGGGCGACACCCGGCAGATCCTGCTCGACCTCTCCCAGCGCGCCCACCTGCTCGTGCTCGGGTCGCGGGGCCGCGGCGTCGTGCGCAGCCTGCTGCTCGGCTCGGTCAGCAGCGCGGTCAGCAAGCACGCGTACTGCCCGGTGATCGTGACCCGGCCCACCGACCCCGACGCGGCCACCGAGGCGTGGTCGTCGGCGCCGACGGCACCCCCGAGTCGCTCCCGGTCATCGAGTTCGCGTTCCGCTACGCGTCGTTCCGATCGGTGCCGCTGACCGTCCTCCACTGCTACTGGGACGCCGTCGCGGCGTACGCCGGCGGCGCCGCGGCCGCGCCGACCGTGGGCGACGCGGACGAGATGCAGGCCCTGCTCTCGGAGTCGGTGGCCGGTCTGGGCGTGAAGTACCCCGACGTCGAGGTCACCCGCCGCCTCGAGCACGGTCTCGTCGACCAGGTGCTCACCAGCGAGCACGCGTGGGAGCTGATCGTGGTGGGCAGCCACCCCACCCACATCTGGCAGCGGGCCTTCGCGGGCTCGATGGCCACGGCCGTGCTCGAACGAGCCACGACGGTCGTCGCCGTCGTCCCGGAGGCCGTCGCGCCCAGCGACCGATGACCACCCCACCACCTCTCAGCGAAAGGCAGCACACCATGACCGAGCAGACGACCGACTCCGGGAGGACGGGCGGCCCGCCCGTCGTCGTGGCCATCGCCGGGACGGCTACGAGGCCGGCTTGCAGTACGCCGTGGAGGAGGCCCGCCGCACCACGCGCCGGCTCCACCTGGTGCACGTGGTGATGCTGCCGGGCGGCGGCCCCTACGAGGACCTGGTCGCGACCACGACCGAGCCGCTCGCACCTGCTGAGCGACGCCGAGGCCCGGGCCCGCGAGCTCTCCGGCGGCGAGCGTCGAGGTGATGAGCGAGGTCATCGAGGACGGATGGCTGGTGCGCTCGCTCGTCGAGCACGCCGACCGCGGCAGCGCCGCGGTGCTCCAGCACCGGCGCTTCGGGCCCCTGCACCGGCTCGTGACCCGGTCGGTCGTCAACGGGGTGGCGTCACGGGCGGCCGTGCCGGTCGTCGCGGTGCCCGAGGGCTGGGTGCCGCGCACCGACACCGACCGGGTCGTGACGGTGGCGATCCAGGACCCGGCGGAGTCGCTGTCGTTGATCCGCACCGCCGCGGCGACTGCCCGGCCCCGCGGTGCCCGACTGGTCGTCCTGCACGCCTGGTGGCTCGCCAACGGGTTCGACGTCGTCGTGGTCGACCAGGGGATGCGCGCCGACTGGGCCGACCGCACCCGCACCGAGCTGGACCCGGTGCTGGCCGCGGTCCGCCGCGACTTCCCCGACCTGCCCGTCTCGCTCGAGGTGCGCCACGGCCCGGCGGCCGAGGTGCTGCTCGAGGCCGCGACCCGCTGCGACCTGCTCGTGGTCGGCCGTCGCCACCACCTGCTGCCCCTGGGCACCCACCTCGGCCCGGTCGCGCGAGCGGTGCTCGACCGCAGCGACTGCCCGGTGCTGATGGCGCCGGAGGCCGGACGCAGCCAGCAGTCCGAAGCCGTGGACCCCCAGGCCGTGCTGGCCTGACGCGGTCCGGTCAGACCAGCGTGCTCCAGTAGTCCCAGAACCGCTCCAGCGCCGCGACGACCACCGCGAGGTACCAGGCCAGCACCAGCAGGTAGCGCCAGGTCCACAGCGCCTCGGCCGGGCGTCGTACGACCGGGGCGGACGCCGTGCGCAGCACGAGCAGCACGAGCCACACCGCGAGCGGCACGGTGACCGCCCAGACGACCAGGCACCACGGGCACAGGGCCCCGATCCGGTAGAGGCTCTGGAACGCCAGCCAGTGCACGAAGACCAGGCCCAGCACCGATCCCGCGGCGAGCCCCGCCACGGTCCACCGCGGCAGGTCGACCCGGGCGAGGACGAGGACGCCGAGCGTCACGACCACCGCGAACGCGACGATGCCCGAGCAGCGGGTTGGGGAACCCGAACGCCTCCGCCTGGTCGGTCACCATCACCGAGCCGCAGGACAGCACCGGGTTGAGGTTGCAGGCCGGCACGAACGACGGGTCGGCGAGGATCCGGTACTTGTCGACCGCAAGGGCCAGGGACGCCGCCAGCCCGAGGCCGCCGCCGAGCACCAGGCCGGCGCCGTGCGCGCGGCCGAGGACCGGTCGCGGCCCCGGGTGGCTCATCGGCCGAGCGCCGCGTCGACCGCGTCGGAGAGGTCGGCGAGCGAGGAGAGCTGCACCTGCTCGCCGTCCACGAGGATCGTGGGGGTGCGAGGTGATGCCGTCGGCGGCCGACGCGTCGGTGGTGGCCGCCGTCCACGCGTCGTAGGTGCGGTCCTCGATGCAGGGTCCGACGACGTCGGCGTCGGCGCCGGCCGCGACCGCGAGGTCGACGAGCGTGGCGTCGGGCAAGCCGTCTCCACCCTCCGGAGGCTGCTGGAGGAACAGCTGGCGGTGCAGCTCGCTCCACACGTCCTGACCCTGGCTCATCGTGCACGCCGAGGCGTTGAGCGCCCGGCTGGAGTAGTCGGTGGTGGACATCTGGTCGAGGAACGCGATGCCGCGGTACTCGACCTTCACCTCGTCGCCGGCGGCGTACTCGTCGAGCAGGTCGCCCGCTCCCGCCTCGAACTGCTGGCAGGCCGGGCACTGGAAGTCCTCGACCACCTGCACGGCGACCTCGGCGTCGGGGTTGCCGACGACGAAGGCGCCGTCGGCGGTGACCTCGGGCGGGGCGTCGCTCGCGGACCCGCCGCCGGTCCCGCCGTCGGACGGGCTGTCGGAACTGGTGCCCGCCGGGTCACCGGCGGTGGAGGGGGTGTCGTCGCGGTTGCCGAGCACCACGAGGGTGACCACGAGGACGACGGCCACCAGGGCCACGCCGATCACCACCTGGGTGATCACCGTGCGCCGCTTGCGGGCCCGGGCCTGCTGCTGGGCGAGCCCGGCCGCGGCCTGGCGGGCCCCGGAGGTCGGCGAGTCGCCGCTCATGAGACCTGCAGCTGCACGAGGACCAGGTGGGCGTCGTGGTCCTCGACCTCGACGACGCCGGGCTTGTCGATGGTCAGCGTCACCTCGCTGGTGCCGGCGTCGTAGGCCAGCTCCTGCTCCGGCGTGGAGTGCACGTGGATCTCACCGGCGCGGTCGCTGGTGAACCGGAACGTCACGGGCTCGCCCACCCCGACCTCGACCCGCTCGCCGCTCGGGCTCACGTCGTCACCGTTGATCGTGACCTCGATGACGGTGCCCTCCGGCGCCTCGGGCTCGGGCGACGGCTCCGTGCTCGTGCTCCCGGTGGACGACGGCGACGGCGTGGGGGTCGCGGAGGCCGACTCGGAGGTCGACTCGGAGGCCGGAGCCTCGGCGGCCTCGCCGTCGTTGCCGCAGCCGGCGGCGACCACGGCGAACAGGAGCACGAGGAGTGGGACGAGCAACCGCTTCATGCGTCCATCATCCACGAGGGGTGGGAGCGTTCGTGGGCCACCCGTCACCCGGTGATCGAGCGGCCCGTGGAGCGGCTGCGGCCGCGCAGCTCGGCGACCACGGTGCCGTCGGCGCGGCGGACCGTGACGTCGTAGAGCCCGGAGCGACCGCGCAGGACGCGCTCCTCGGCGGTCGCCACGAGCTCGTCGCCGGCACGCCCGGCCTCGAGGAACGTGACGTCGAACCCCGCCGCGACCGTGACCACGCCGCGGGAGTTGCAGGCTGCGGCGAAGGCGGTGTCGGCCAACGACGCGACCAAGCCGCCGTGCGCGAGCCCCCAGCCGTTGACCATGTCGTCGCGCACGGTCATCGCGACCACGGCACGTCCGGGAGCGACGTCGACCAGGCGCATGCCGAGCGCGCGGCTGGCGCGGTCGCCGTCCCACATGGTCGCGACGCTGCGCCGTGCGACCTCCTCGGGGCCGTCGGGGTCGTCGGGCTCGGGGGCGCTCATCAGGCGTCGAAGTCGACGGTGACGGCCTCGCCCACCGGGAACGTCTGGCAGGTGAGCACGAAGCCGGCCTCGACCTCGGCCTGCTCGAGGGCGTAGTTGCGGCGCATGTCGACCTCGCCGTCGCGGACCAGCGCCCGGCAGGTGCCGCAGACCCCGCCCTTGCAGGCGAAGGGCAGGTCGGAGCGGGTGGCCTGGGCGCCGTCGAGCAGGGTCTGCGCGCGGGGCATGGCGGCCGTGGCCGTCAACCCGTCGAGGGTGAGCGTGACCTCGCTGGTCTCGCCCTCGACGACGGCGGCGGTGCGCACCAGCTCGGGGGGCGGCTCGTCGACGTAGAACAGCTCGACGTGCACCCGGTCGGCGGGGACGCCGAGCTCGTCGAGGACGGCGCGGGCGTCGGCGATCATCGCGAACGGGCCGCAGAGCCACACGTGGTCGGTGCCGGCGAGCGGCACCAGCACGGTGAGCAGTCGGCGGAGCCGGTCGGCGTCGAGGCGCCCCGCGAAGAGCTCGGCGTCGCGGGGCTCGCGGCTGAGCACGTGGACGAGCTGGAGGCGCGGGCCGTGGACGTTCTTCAGGTCGCCGAGGTCCTCGGCGAACATCACCGACCCGGTGGTGCGGTTGCCGTAGAGCAGCGTCACCTCCGCCTCGGGGTGGGTGAGCACGGTGCCGGCGATCGACAGCATCGGGGTGATGCCCGACCCGGCCGCGATGCACAGGTGCCGGCCGCCCTCGGCGGGGTCGGCGCGGAAGCTGCCGGTGGGGGTCTGCACCTCGATCTCCGTGCCGGGGGTGACCTCGCGGACCAGCCACGACGAGAACACGCCGTCGGGGATCTCGCGCACCCCGATCCGGGGGCGGGCGCCCGCGGGCGCGCAGATGGAGTAGGAGCGGCGGTGCTCCTGCCCGTCGATCCAGCGGCGCAGGGTGAGCGACTGACCGGCGGCGAAGTCGTAGTCGTCGGCGAGCTCGGGCGGGACGTCGAACGTGATCGCGGCCGCGTCGTCGCACAGCGGGTCGACCTCCGCGACCGTGAGCACGTGGAAGTCGGCCCGGGCGCGCCCGGTGCGCCCAGCCGGCTGGACGGTGACCGTCATCTCAGATCTCCTTCACGTGCTCGAAGGGCTCGAGGCAGTCGGTGCAGCGGTAGAGGGCCTTGCAGGCCGTCGGGCCGAACTCCGAGGTGAGCTCGGCGGCCGGCGACCCGCAGCGCGGGCAGCGGAGGGCCCGTCGGGTGGGCAGCAGGTTGAGCACCACCGGCCCGTCGTGGCGCGGCGCCGGCCCGGGGGCCGAGATGCCGTGCGCGGCCAGCGCCTCCCGGCCGCGCTCGGTGATCCAGTCGCTCGACCAGGCCGGCTCGAGCACGACCCGCACGCGGACGTCGCGGTAGCCGGCGTCGGTCAGCCGGTGCACGAGGTCGTCGCGCATCGTGGCCATCGCCGGGCAGCCGGAGTAGGTGGGCGTGATCGCCACGACCACGGCGTCGGCGCGACTCGTCGACGTCGCGCAGCACCCCGAGGTCCTCGAGGGTGAGCATCGGCATCTCCGGGTCGGTGACCGTGCGGGCCACGTCGTAGGCCGTGGTCACCACTGCGCTCACCACTGCCCCAGCGGGTGGGCGCGGGCGACGACCTGCATCTCGGCGAGCATCGGGCTCAGCGCCTCGGTGTGCAGCCCGTCGCGGCCGGTGCGGCCACGGACGCCGGCGAGCGCGCCGCGGGCGGGTCGCTCGACGCCGCTGACGGCGAGCACCTGGTCGAGGACGACGGCGACCTCGTCGGCCACCGGCTCGGGTCGACCCCGACGCCGGCCTCGGCGGCCGCGACCTCGACGGGGTGGCCGACGACGGTCTCGGGGTGCAGCGGCCACAGCTCGTCGAGCCCGGCGAGCAGGCGGCGCCGCGACTCGTCGGTGCCCTGGGCCAGGGTGAGGAACCAGCGGCCGGCGTAGTCGCGGTGGTAGGCCAGCTCCTTCACGCCCTTCGCGGCGATCGCGGCGAGCACGGGGTCGCGGCTGCCGACCAGGCGCTCGAGCACGGCGAGCCGGGCGGTGACGATCAGCAGCAGCCGGGCGACGGTGTGGGCGAAGTCGCCGTTGGCGACCTCGGCGAGCCGGAGGTTGCGGAAGTCGCCGGCCTCGCGGAAGAACGCCAGGGCGTCCTCGGGCGGGACCGGGGACCCCTCGGGCAGCGACGGGACGACGGACGGGTCGGCGGCCGCGGCGCGGGCCAGCAGCAGCCGGGCCTGGCCGAGCAGGTCGAGCGCGATGTTGGACAGCGCGATGTCGTCCTCGAGGTCGGGGGCGCGGCTGCACCACTGCGAGAGCCGGTGCGAGAGCACCAGCGCGTCGTCGCCGAGCATCAGGCAGTACGTCGCCAGCAGGGTCGGGTCGACGCCGTCGGGCACGGTGGTGTCGACGCCGGCGAGCGGGTCCTCGAAGTCGGTGCCGAAGGCCCACTGGGAGTCGTCGGAGCCGAGCAGGCCGTCGTAGACGCTGCCGTGCTCGTGGCTCGGGTCGGGTGCTGCGTGGCTCACGGTCGCCTTCCTACATGTGGGGGACGTCGGCGGGGATGTCGTAGAAGGTCGGGTGGCGGTAGACCTTGTCGCCGCTGGGCGCGAACAGCGGGTCCTTCTCGTCGGGGCTGGACGCGGTGACCGCGTCGGCGCGCACCACCCAGATGCTCACGCCCTCGTTGCGCCGGGTGTAGACGTCGCGGGCGTGCCGCACCGCCATCTCGTCGTCGGCGGCGTGCAGCGAGCCGACGTGCACGTGGTTGAGCCCGCGCTTGCCGCGCACGAACACCTCGTAGAGCGGCCACTCGGCCTGCGGGCTGGTCGGGCCGGTGCTCGGCTGCTCATGCGTCGGCTCCTCTGCTGGCGAACGCGGTGGCGGCCTCGCGGACCCAGGCGCCGTCGTCGTGGGCGGCCTGCCGGTGGGCGATGCCGCTGGGCGTTGCACGGGCCGTTGCCGCTGACCACGGCCTTGAACTCGTCCCAGTCGGGCTGGCCGAAGTCGTGGTGGCCGCGCTCCTCGTTCCACCGCAGCTCGGGGTCGGGCAGCGTGACGCCGAGCGCCTTCGGCCTGCGGCACGCGTCATGTCGACGAAGCGCTGGCGCAGCTCGTCGTTGCTGTTGCGCTTGATGCCCCAGGCCATCGACTGCGCCGAGTTGGGCGAGTCGTCGTCGGGCGGGCCGAACATCATCAGCGCCGGCCACCAGAACCGGTCGACCGACTCCTGCACCATCGCCCGCTGCTCGTCGGTGCCGCGCATCATCGTGCATCAGCAGCTCGTAGCCCTGCCGCTGGTGGAAGGACTCCTCCTTGCAGATCCGGATCATCGCGCGGCCGTAGGGGCCGTAGGAGGTGCGGCACAGCGGGACCTGGTTGCAGATCGCGGCGCCGTCGACCAGCCAGCCGATGGTGCCGACGTCGGCGTAGGTGAGCGTGGGGTAGTTGAAGATCGAGGAGTACTTCTGCCGGCCCGCGATCAGCATCTCGGTGAGCTCGGCCCGGGAGACGCCGAGGGTCTCGCAGGCGGAGTAGAGGTAGAGGCCGTGGCCGGCCTCGTCCTGCACCTTGGCGAGCAGGATCGCCTTGCGGCGCAGCGACGGCGCCCGGGTGATCCAGGTGCCCTCCGGCTGCATCCCGATGATCTCGGAGTGGGCGTGCTGGGCGATCTGGCGCACCAGCGTCCTGCGGTAGCCCTCGGGCATCCAGTCGCGCGGCTCGATCCGGTCCTGGTGGGCGATGGTCGCGTCGAACTGCGTCCGCGAGCTCCTGCTCGCGCTCCTGGTGCGTGGCTGCCACGACGTCTCCTCCTGCATTACTGACCGAACGGTCTGTAAATTTTGCCACCGCCACGACCGGTGACGCAAGCCACCACCGACAGGCCAAGATGACCCGCATGGTGACCGAGCGCTCGACCTTCCTCCTCGACGAGACCCAGATCCCGACGCAGTGGTACAACGTCGTGCCCGACCTGCCGGCGCCGCCGCCCCCGCCGCTGCACCCCGGCACCCACGAGCCGATCGGCCCCGACGACCTCGCCCCGCTGTTCCCGATGGCGCTGATCGAGCAGGAGGTCTCCACCGAGCAGTACGTCGACATCCCCGGCGGCGTGCTCGACGTCTACCGCCTGTGGCGGCCCTCCCCGCTGGTCCGGGCCCGCCGGCTGGAGAAGCTGCTCGACACCCCGGCGAAGATCTTCTTCAAGTACGAGGGGGTCAGCCCCGCCGGGCTCGCACAAGCCCAACACCGCGGTGCCGCAGGCCTGGTACAACCACCAGGAGGGCGTCCGCCGGCTCACCACCGAGACCGGCGCCGGCCAGTGGGGCACGTCGCTGGCGTTCGCCACCGCGCAGTACGGCATGGACTGCGAGGTGTGGCAGGTGCGCAGCTCCTACGACCAGAAGCCCGCGCGCCGCACGATGATGGAGATCTACGGCGCCACCCTGCACCCCAGCCCGTCGGACCTCACCGAGGCCGGCCGCTCGGTGCTCGCCGAGCACCCCGACTCGACCGGCTCGCTGGGCATCGCGATCTCGGAGGCGGTCGAGGCGGCGCTGGGGCGCGACGACACCCGCTACGCGCTGGGCAGCGTGCTCAACCACGTGCTGCTGCACCAGACGGTGATCGGCCAGGAGGCGCTGCTCCAGCTGGAGATGGCCGAGGAGGTGCCCGACGTGATCGTCGGCTGCACCGGCGGCGGCTCCAACTTCGCGCGGCCTGGCCTTCCCGTTCCTCCGCGAGAAGCTGGCCGGCCGGATGGACCCGGTGATCCGCTGCGTCGAGCCGGCCGCCTGCCCGTCGCTGACCCGCGGCGAGTACCGCTACGACTTCGGCGACACCATCGGCATGACGCCGCTGATGAAGATGCACACGCTGGGCCACGGCTTCATCCCCGACCCGATCCACGCCGGCGGGCTGCGCTACCACGGCATGGCACCGCTGGTCTCCCACGTCTACGAGCTCGGCCTGGTCGAGGCCGAGTCGATCCCGCAGCTGGAGTGCTTCGGCGCGGCGATGACCTTCGCGCGCACCCAGGGCATCGTGCCGGCGCCCGAGCCGACGCACGCGATCGCCGCCGCGATCCGGGAGGCCCTGCGCTGCAAGGAGACCGGCGAGTCGCGCGACGATCCTCACCGCGCTCTGCGGCCACGGTCACCTCGACATGGCGGCGTACGAGGCCTACCTGGGCGGCCAGATGGCCGACCTCGACTTCCCCGAGGACGACCTGCGCGCCGCGATGGCGGAGGTGCCGGTCCTGGCCGTGACCGACCCGGCATTTACTGACCGAACGGTCTGTCATAGCCTGCAGGCATGCCACGCCTTCTCGAGAGCTATGCCGCCGGCCGCTGGACCACCCCCGAACGCCGGCCGCGACCACCCGCTGCACGACGCGGCCACCGGCGAGGAGGTGGCGCGGTGGTCGGCCGGCGCCCCCGACCTCGGCGAGATGACGACGTACGCACGCGAGCGTGGGCGGGCCGGCGCTGCGCGCGCTGACCTTCCACGAGCGGGCGGGGCTGCTCAAGGCGCTCGGCAAGCACCTGATGGCGCGCACCGACGAGCTCCACGCGCTGTCGCTGCACACCGGCGCCACCCGCGCCGACGGCATGGGCGACATCGAGGGCGGCATCGGCACCCTGTTCGCCTCCGGCAGCGTCGGCACCCGCGAGCTGCCCAACGACACCGTCGTCCTCGACGGCGGCCCGGTGCCGCTGGGCAAGGGCGGCACCTTCCTGGGCCAGCACGTCTATCACCTCGCGGCCCGGGGTGTGCGTGCAGATCAACGCGTTCAACTTCCCGGTCTGGGGGATGCTCGAGAAGCTCGGGCCGGCCTTCCTGGCCGGGATGCCGACGATCGTGAAGCCGGCCGGGCAGACCGCCTACGTCACCGAGGCGGCGGTCCGGATGATCGTCGAGTCGGGCCTGCTGCCCGAGGGCACCCTCCAGCTGCTGTGCGGCAGCCCGCCCGGGCTGCTCGACGAGCTCGGGCGTGCCCGACCACGTGGCGTTCACCGGCTCGGCCCACACCGGCGGGCTGCTGCGCACCCACACCAACGTGATCCACGGCGGCGTCACCCTCGGGGTCGAGGCCGACTCGCTCAACTGCTCGATCCTCGGGCCCCGACGTGACCGCCGACGACCCCGAGCTCGACCTCTTCGTCAAGGGCGTCGTCGCCGAGATGACCGGCAAGGCCGGCCAGAAGTGCACCGCGATCCGGCGCGCGATCGTGCCCGAGCCGATGGCCGACACCGTGGTCGAGGCGCTGTGCGCGCGGCTGGCCCGGGTCACCGTGGGCAACCCGGCCGCCGAGGGCGTCCGGATGGGCGCGCTGGTGAGCCTCGAGCAGCGCGAGGAGGTGCGCAAGGCGATCCAGTCGCTGCGGGCCTCCGCCGAGGTCGTGCACGGCGACCCCGAGCGCGCCGGCAACCCCGACCTCGTCGACGCCGACGGCGAGCGCGGCGCGTTCCTGGGCCCGGTGCTGCTGCGGGCCGCCCGCGGCGCCGTGGAGCCGCACGACGTCGAGGCCGTTCGGCCCGGTGAGCACCGTGCTCACCTACGACTCCCTCGACGACGCGATCGCGCTGGCCGCCCGCGGCCGGGGCAGCCTGGTCGGCTCGCTGGTCACCCACGACCCCGAGGTGGCGCGCACGGTGACCCTCGGGCTCGCGCCGTGGCACGGCCGGATCCTGGTGCTCGACCGCGACGACGCCGCGCGAGTCCACCGGCCACGGCGTCCCGCTGCCGACGCTGGTGCACGGCGGCCCCGGCCGCGCCGGCGGCGGCGAGGAGATGGGCGGCCTGCGCGGCGTCCTGCACCTGATGCAGCGCACCGCGCTCCAGGGCTCGCCCGACATGCTCACCGCGATCACCGGCCGCTGGACCACGGGCGCGGCGCAGCGCCGTCACCGACGAGCACCCGTTCCGCAAGAGCCTGGCCACGCTGGCGATCGGCGACACGATCGTCTCGGAGCCGCGCACGGTCACCCGCGCCGACATCGAGCACTTCGCCGACTTCACCGGCGACACCTTCTACGCCCACACCGACGAGGAGGCGGCCGCCGCCAACCCGCTCTTCGGCGGGATCGTCGCCCACGGCTACCTCGTGGTCTCGCTGGCCGCGGGGCTCTTCGTCGACCCCGACCCGGGCCCGGTGCTCGCCAACTTCGGCGTCGACCACCTGCGGTTCCTCACGCCGGTCAAGGCCGACGACACGATCGCGGTGACGCTCACGGTCAAGCAGATCACCCCGCGCAGCAACGCCGACTACGGCGAGGTGCGCTGGGACGCCGTGGTGACCAACGCCGACGGCGCACCCGGTGGCGACGTACGACGTGCTGACGCTGGTCGCCAAGACCTGGCCGCCCGCCGCCGGCGTAGGCCTCCCGGCGTCCCGGGCGTCGTGGGCCACAATGGGCCGGTGACGACGACCGAGCACCTGGCCGAGTCGGAGCTGGTGCGGGCCGGCGAGGTGCTGCGCTCCGTGTCCGACGCCTTCGACGCCCGCGTGGTCGGGCAGGAGCGGCTGCGCACGGCGATGCTCGTGACGCTGCTCGCCGAGGGGCACCTGCTCGTCGAGTCGGTGCCCGGCCTGGCGAAGACGCTGGCGTCGTCGACGCTCGCCGGCGCGGTGCGGGCGAAGTTCTCCCGCATCCAGTGCACCCCCGACCTGCTGCCCAGCGACATCATCGGCACCCAGGTCTACGACCCGCGGCACCACCTCTTCGAGACCCAGCTCGGCCCGGTGCACGCCAACATCGTGCTGCTCGACGAGATCAACCGGGCCAGCGCGAAGACCCAGTCGGCGATGCTGGAGGCGATGCAGGAGCGGCAGACCTCGATCGCCGGCGAGACCCACCGGCTGCCGCGGCCGTTCCTGGTGCTCGCCACGCAGAACCCCATCGAGCAGGAGGGCACCTACGTGCTGCCCGAGGCGCAGATGGACCGGTTCCTGCTCAAGGAGGTGCTCGACTACCCCTCGCCCGCCGAGGAGGTCTCGGTGCTCGACCGGGTCGGCGACGGCACCCTCGGCCAGACCCCCGACGCGCCGGGGGTGGTCTCGCCCGCCGACGTCCTCGCGCTGCAGCGACTGGTGGAGCGGGTCTACGTCGACGCCGCGGTCAAGCGCTACATCGTCGACCTCGTGCACGCCACCCGCCGGGCCCGCGACGTGATCGGTCGCGAGCTCGGCGACTACGTCGAGACCGGCGCCAGCCCGCGCGGCTCGATCGCGTTCTTCTCGGTGGCGCGGGCGCTCGCGGTGCTGCGCGGCCGGTCCTACGTGGTGCCCGAGGACGTCCGCGAGCTGCGGCACAGCGTGCTGCGGCACCGCCTGCACCTCACCTTCGAGGCGCTCGCCGACCGGGTGCCGCCCGAGACGATCATCGACGCGGTCTTCGACGCCGTGCCGACCCCCTGACGTCGCTCCCATGGCCGGTCACGTCCCTCGGATCAAGGCGCGTCTCGCGCTGACCGCGCACCGCAAGGTCCGCGGGCTGCTGGAGGGCGAGTACGCCTCGGTGCAGACCGGTCGCGGCATGGACTTCAACGACCTGCGCGAGTACGTCCGCGGCGACGACGTGAAGGACCTCGACTGGAAGGCCTCGGCGCGCAGCGGCGAGATGCTGGTCAAGCGCTTCGTCACGGTCCGCAAGCACACCGTGCTGCTGGCCGTCTCGACCGGACGCAGCATGGCCGCGGCCAACACCCTCACGGTGAGCAAGCGCGACCTCGCCGTGGAGGTCGCGGGCCTGCTCGGCTGGCTCGCGGTCCGGCAGGGCGACTTCGTCGGCGTCGCGCACGGCGACGCCGACGGGCAGCACGGGCTGCCCGCCCGCGGCGGCGAGCTGCACCTCGAGCGGTGCCTCGACGCCGTCCACGAGGCGATCCGCCGCGACGCCGCGCCCGGCGACCTGGTCGCCCTGCTGCGCTACGTCGCCCGCACGGTGCGCCGCCGCACGATCCTGCTGGTGGTCTGCGACGAGGAGGAGGTCACGCCCGAGCTGCGGGCCGCCCTGCGCCGGCTGGTCGTCCAGCACGAGGTGCTGATGGTGACCGTCGGCGACATCGACCCGGTCGGCGTACCGGCCGGGGCGCCGGGGGCGCACGACCTCGACGCCGACCGGGCGCTGCCGCCGTGGCTGCGCGGCGACGGGGCGCTGCTCGAGCAGCTGCAGGTCTCCCGGGGCGAGGCGCGCGCGGCGTTCCACTCCGCGGTGGCGTCGCTCGGGGTGGTGCACGAGCACGTGGCCGAGGAGACCTCGGCGTTCTCCGCCGTGCTGCGGCTGCTCGCGAGGAACCGGCATGCGCGCCGTCGATGAGCTGCAGGGCCCGGTCGGGTACGACGACCGGTGGCTGCTGCTGGCCGGCCTCGGGCTCGCGCTGGTCGCCGTCTACTACGTCGCGGTGCTCTGGTGGGGCCGCCCGCGCCGCGAGCCCCCGCCGCCCCCGCCGTCCGGCGACGCCTGCCTGGCCCGGCTCGACCTGATCGAGGCCGAGGTGGCGGCCGGCCGGATGTCGGCCCGGGTCGGGCACCAGCAGGTGAGCGCGACCGTGCGCGGCTTCGTGGCCGAGGCCAGCGGCGTCCCGGCGAGGTCGATGACGCTGGCCGACTTCGAGCGGCACGGCCCCGAGCGGGTGGCCGCCGTCGTGGCGCTGGTCTACGCGCCGGCGTTCGGCCCGGACGGTGCGCAGCCGCTGACGCCCGTGGTGGCGCAGGCCCGGGAGCTGGTGTCGACGTGGACCTGATCCCGGGCGCCGACCTGCGGTGGGCGTGGGCGCCGCCGGTCGTGGCGGTCGCCGTCCTCGTGCTGCTCCTGTGGTGGGCGCGCCGGCCGCGGCGTCACCCCGACGGCGGTGCGTTGCTGGTCGCGCACACCGCGCGGTTGCGCACCCTCCCCCGCTACCGCGAGCTGCTGCACCGCGAGCGGCTCTCGGGCCTGCTGCTGACGCTCGCCGCCCTGGTCGTCGTCGCCGGCACGGCGCTGGTGCTGGCCCGGCCGCAGGTGGTGGAGAGCGCACCGCGCGACGCCAGGAGCCGTGACCTGATGCTGTGCCTCGACGCCTCCGTCTCGATGGACGACGACAACCTCGCGGTGGTGCGCGAGGTGCGCCGCATCGTCGACGACCTCGAGGGCGACCGCGTGGGACTGATGATCTGGAGCGGCGCGGCGGTGCTCGTCTTCCCGCTCACCGACGACTACGACTACGTCCGCGACCAGCTCGACGAGGCGGAGCAGGCGTTCGCCGGCACGACCGAGAGCTACTTCGCCGGCGTCGAGCTGGCCGCCGAGAGCGCCTCGCTCATCGGCGACGGCCTGGTCTCGTGCGTGGAGCGCTTCGACCAGCCCTCCGCCGACCGCACCCGGGCCGTGCTGGTCTCCTCCGACAACGACCCGCTCGGCGAGCCGGTCTACCCGCTGCCGGAGGCGGCCGCGATCGCCGCCGAGCGCCAGGTGCTGGTCTACGGGCTGGGCGCGCCCGAGCTCGGGCAGCCCGAGCGCGCCGCGGCCCGCGACGAGTTCGCCGCCGCGGCCGCCGCCACCGGCGGGCTGCTGGCCCTGGTCGGCACCGACGGCGACGCCGACCGGATCGTGGGCCGGATCGACGACCTCGAGAAGGCCCGGGCCGAGGAGCCGCCGCGCGAGGTGTCCTACGACGCGCCGGGGGTCGGCGTGGCCGTGAGCGGGCTCGGGGTGGCGCTGCTGCTGGTCGCCTGGGTCGGTCTTCCGGGGCTGCGCCCGCGGCGACGGGGGCGGCACGCATGAGACCCCGCCTGCTGCTCGTCGTCCGGCGGATCGCGCTGGTGGCGGCACTGCTCGCGCTGCTGCTGGGGCTCGGCAACCGCGACACCGCGGCCCCGCAGCGCCTGCCCGAGATCGAGCTGCTGGTCGCGATCGACGTCACCACCTCGATGTCGGCGCTCGACGACCCCAGCGGCTCCCGGATCACCGCGGTGCGGCGCGACCTCGTCGAGCTGGTCCGCCACCTCGACCAGGTCCGGCTCTCGGTGATCACCTTCGGCCGGTCGGCCGACCTGCGGCTGCCGTTCACCCCCGACCGGCTGGCCTACCGCGACGTCGTCGAGGCGGTGCAGGTCGAGCGAGCGCTGGCGGGCGTCGGCTCGTCGGTCGGCCGGGCGGTGCGCCCGGTGAGAAGGGCGCTCGACGACGCCGCGGCCGCCGGCAGCGACCGGATCCCGGCGCTGGTGCTCGTCACCGACGGCGAGAACACCGTGCCCGGCCGCCAGCGGTCGTTCACGAGGGTCGGTGACCGGGTGCAGGCCGGCGTGGTGCTCGGCTACGGCACCGAGGCCGGCGGGCTGATGCCCGTGGAGCGCGTCGACGTCGACGAGCAGCCTCCCGCCCCCGACGCGGTCACCGCCCTGGTCACCAACCGCGAGACCGGTGAGCCGGCGCTCTCCCGCCTCGACAGCGACAACCTGCTGACGATCGCCGACGAGCTGGGCGCGGCGTACGTGCCCGCCGACGGCAGCCAGGACCTGGCCCGGGTCGCGGCAGCGCTCGAGACCGCGGCGTACGCCGACCTCGAGCCCGGGGAGCCCGAACGCGAGCTGCGCTGGCTGTGGGCGCTGCTGCTGCTCGTGCTCGTGCTGCCCGAGCTGCGCGCCGGGTGGCGCCGCTACCTCGAGGCCCGTCGGGAGGCGAGGGCATGAGCCTGCGCATCGACGAGCCGACCCGGCGCCGGTGGCGGCGCCGGCTGCTGGTGGCGGGGCTGCTGCCGCTGCTGCTCGCGGTGGCCTTCGCCGCCAAGGTCGCGGTGATGCTGGTCGCCGACGACGCCGGTCGCGCGTCGTACGCCGCGGGCGACTTCGAGGAGGCCCGGGGGTCGTTCGCCACGAACGCCGTGCTCAACGTGCTCGAGCCCTGGGTCTCGCCCTACGACGAGGGCACCGCGCGCTACCGGCTCGACGACTTCCCGGGCGCCGTGCGGCTGCTCGTCGCGGGCACTCGAGACGGTGCCGCCGGAGGAGGAGTGCCGGGTGCGGATCAACCTGGCCCTGGCCCACGAGTCGGTGGGCGACACCGCCGTCGCCGGCGGCGACCTGGAGACCGCGCGCGAGCAGTGGCGAGCCGGCGCGACCGTGCTGCGGGAGGGCGGATGCCGTCCGCTGGCCCCAGGGGATGACGACGTCGACGCCGACGAGGCCGCCGACGACCGCGACCGCGTCAGCGAGGCCGACGCCGACCGTGACCTGTCACCGGCGCAGGCGGCGCGGTCGGCGGCGCGAGCCCGGGAGGCCGAGCGGGTCGCGTCGCGGCTGCGCGACAAGCTGCAGCAGCCACGACGCCAGCGCGACGACCGGTCGCGGCCCCTGGACCCGGACGCCGCCGCCGCGGCCGCCGCAGCGGCTGCCGCCCGGGCCGCGGAGCTGGAGGAGCGCAACGAGCGGGCCCAGCGCGAGCGGCGCGAGGCCGAGCAGCGCCGCCAGGACCGGGAGGCACGCCAGCGGCAGGAGGAGCGCCAGCAGCAGCAGCCGCCGGACCGCGGCGACGGCGACGGCGAGGGCGAGCCCCTGGTCTACGAGTGGTGAGCTCGGCCCGCCCGCGCGGCCGTCCGTCTGGCTACGATGCCGCTGTGACCGGGCTGCCAGGCGTGCTGCACTGGCCCCGGGTCGTGATCGTCGGCGGCTTGGCCGCCGGTCTCGGCATCGTCGGTCACGTCAGCGCAGACGGGCTGCTGCCCGGCGTCGGGGTGCTCGTCGCTGTGGTCGCGGTGTCGCTGGCGCTGTGCGCGCCGCTCCTCCGGGAGCAGGCCTCCGGCGGGCGGCTCGCGCTGCTGCTCGTCACCGGGCAGGCCTGGGTGCACCTGGCGCTGACGGTCGGCGCGGGGCACCGCGAGGACTCCGCGACCGGTGGGGCGGCCCGGCCGGCGGCTGCCCACCACGGGCTCGTGCCGCTGCCCGAGCACGACGGACGCCGGGTCGGCTCGCTGATGGACGCCTACGACGGCAGCGCCCCGCCGGTGGCGGCGCACCCTGCCTCGCTCGGCTCCGACGCGGTGGCTCACCTCGTCGACCACGCGCCGATGATGCTTGCGCACGCCCTCGCCGCGGTCCTGGTCGCGCTCTGGCTCGCCCGCGGCGAGCGCGCGCTGTGGACGCTGGTGGCGCTGTCGGCCGGTCTCCTGCACCGGCTGCTGACCCAGCCGGTCCCGCTGCCGACCGATCCCCGGCCGCGGCCTCCGGGCGGGTGTCCGCCGCCGCCGGCCGTCGCTGGTGCGCGCCGCCGGCTCGCCGGTCTCGCGCCGCGGCCCGCCGACGTACCTCGCGATCGCCCACGCGTCCGGGTCCTGACGACCCGGACCGGTCCCTGTCGCGCCCGCGCGCCCTCCCGACCCCCGGTCGGGTCGGTCGCGCCTGCGCGGCCACCCGATCCGAGGAGACCCCGCATGACCGACCTGCTCACCCCGAAGTCCCGACAGCCCACGACCAGACCCGGCCTGTTCCGCGCGGTGTGGCGCTGGCACTTCTTCGCGGCCTTTCTCGTCGTCCCGGTGCTGGCGCTGCTGGCCTCGACCGGCCTGATCTACCTGTTCCGCTTCGAGCTCGAGCCGCTGCTGCACCCCAGCCTGATGAACGTCGAGGCCCCGGCCGACGTGGTCGCCCAGCCCTACTCAGCCCAGCAGGCGGCGCTGGTGCGCGAGCTGCCCGGAGCCAGCGTCGTCTCGATGGCCGAGCCCCGGGAGGAAGGGCGGCCCACGGTCTTCTCCGTCGTCACCGCCGCCGGCGAGTCGCGCGACGTCTACGTCAGCCCCTACGGGCCCGAGGTGCTCGGCTCGCTCGACCCCGACACCACGGTCTCGGGCGTCGCGGTGCGCCTGCACGGCGAGCTGATGGCCGGCCGCTGGGGCGACCTCGTGATCGAGCTCGGCGCCAGCTGGGCGGTGGTGATGGCGCTGACCGGCTACTACCTCTTCCTGCGCGGACGCCGGGCACGCGCCCGGCAGCGCGCGGCCGGCGTACCGCGGGCTCGGCTGCGGAGCCGGCACGCCGCGGTCGGCTCGGTGGTCGGGCTGGGCCTGCTCACGCTGCTGGTCAGCGGCCTCCCCTGGACCGGGGTCTGGGGTGAGCGGGTGCAGGCCCTGGCGACCGCCAACGGCACCTCCTTGTGGAGCGAGGACCACGGCGCCCTCAGCGACCCGACCTCGCCGCTCGACGAGTCGCTGCCGCACAGCCACCGCACCGACGTGCCGTGGGCGCTGGGTGACTCGGAGGTGCCCCGCTCGGAGGAGGGCGCGGGCGAGGCCGGCACCGCACGGAGCGTCGCCAACCTCGACACCGCGGTCGAGGTGGCCGCCGGTGAAGGGCTGCGGCACCCGATGACGGTGGCGCTGCCCGCGGCCGACGATCCCGGCGGGGTCTATTCCGTGATCGGCTACGCCTTCGACGCGCCGTCCGACGAGCGCACCGTCCACGTCGACCAGTACGGCGGCCAGGTGGTCTCGACCTACGGCTTCGCCGACTACCCGGTGCTGGCCAAGGTGGTCTCTCAGGGGATCGGGCTGCACGAGGGCCGCAGCCTCGGGCTGGTGTCGTTCTGGGGAGCCGCGCTGATGTGCCTCGGGGTGCTGTTCATGTGCGTCACCGGGCCGTTGATGTGGTGGCGCCGCCGCCCGGCCCGGAGCTCCACCGAGCCGTCGTCGCGCCGCTCGCTCGCGGCGCCACGGGGTCGGCTGCCGGTCCGCAGCCCGCTGCTGCTGGTGGGGCTGGCCGTGCTCGGGATCCTGCTCCCGGTCTTCGGGCTGTCGTTGCTGGTCGTGCTGGCCCTCGACCAGCTGGTGCTGCGCCGGGTCCCGGCCCTGGCCGGCTGGTTCGACGTGACCTGACCGGTCGACCGGTCGCTCGGTCAGATGGTCGATCGGGTCAGGGGATCGCGGCGGTCGAGAGGTCCCGGCGGAGCACGTCTCCGTCGGGACCGACCTGCACCGGGTCGACGACCATCACCGGCACCGCAGACCACCGCAGCACGACCCGGGCGATCGGCCCGAGGTGCGCGGAGATCGGCAGGGAGGGGTGACGGCGTCCCACGACCAGCAGCGTCGAGGTGACCGCCTGGTCGAGCAGGGTCTCCACCGTGGGGGCCTGCACCACGACGACGTCGACCGGCACCTCCGGCCGGGACGACAGGACGTCGGCGAACGCCTGGGCGATCTCGTCGTGCCGGCGCCGGCTCTCCTGGTCGGCCGCGTCGAGGTGGGTGGCCGGGTCGGGACCACCGCGCTCGCCCCAGGCGTGCACGACCCGCACGCGGGCGTCCGCCCGGTCCGCCGCCTCGATCGCCGCCTCGACGATCAGCGGGGCGCTGCGCGGATCGCCCACCCCCACGCTGACGACGGGGACCGTGCCGACCGGCGGCGGCCGCCACTGGTCCGGCACCACCACGACCGGGGCGTGCGACCGAGCGGCGATGCCGTTGGTCACCGAGAAGGTGCGGGTCTCCCCCTCCGGCCCCATCCCCCGGTGCTGGAGCAGCACCAGGCAGGCGTGGGCGCTCTCCTGGACGATGGTGGGCACGACCAGTCCGTGGCCCAGCTCGGTGCTGACGGTCAGCTCGTCGTCGTCGAGGAGCAGGTCCTCCAGGCGGTGGGCCGCCTCGGCCAGCACCGTGCGCCCGCGGTGGTGCAGCATCCCGTTGAGCACCACCAGCGAGTCGAGGCTGCGACCACCACCCGTCACGGGGCCGATCACGTGCACGAGGTGGACTCCGCAGCGCCGGCGCCGCGCCTCCTGCGCCGCGTACGTGAGCACCGCGTCGTTGGACGACGCGTCCACCGCGACGAGCACCTTGCGTGGCGTCGTGTCCCACATCGAACGATCCCTCCCCCGCAGCACCACTGCTGCTCCACTCCACCGTCCCTCAGAAGCGTGCGGGGCGGGAGGGTCCGAGGTCCCGGCGCTCAGCGCCGCGGGACCCGGTTCGGAGCCGGGTCTTCAGCCCGTCAGAAGCCCAGCAGGTTGAACGAGGTGCCGACCACGAAGAGGGCGGAGAAGAAGACGAAGGGTGAGCACAGCAGGGCGAAGGCGATGGCGTCGCCGTGGCGCGCTCGTTGGGGGGACATGAGTTCACAAGTACCCAGAAGCTACGTGGTTCAACCGCTGCTGCTCCGGTGACTTGCTTGCCGCCGGGGGGCCGCTGCTACGGTCGCGTGGCGCTGTCAGCGCCCCGACCCGTGTGCTCGTCTCGTCAGCACATCGCCCGCGTCGTCCCCCGAGGTACCCCGCCATGACCCTCCACGCCATGCCCACGCGCGCCCGAGCCGACGTGCCCGAGCACCTGCGCACCGCGCTCGCACGGGCCGCCGACGCCCGTCGCGCCCAGCTGGCCGACCTGCCCGCCGACCCGGGCGGGCCGGTCGACCCGGCCAACGCGGTGGCGGCCGCGCACCGCACGAGCGTCGAGCGGATCCTCGCCGAGATCCTGCGAGCGCAGGACCGCGCGGAGGCCGGCACCTACGGGCGCTGCTGCACCTGCTCGGCGCTCATTCCCATGGCCCGGCTCGAGCTGCGGCCGTGGACGGCGCACTGCGTGCGCTGCGGCATGCGCTGACCAGGGCTGAGCTCGCGGCCTGCCGTCATCGCCCTGTGCCGCCCCAGCGGCGGGGTCAGCCGGTCGGGAGGTACTCGAGGAGGTAGGGGCTGGGAGCGATCTCCATCGACAGCACGCGCGGTGGTGCTTGGCGGGCTGGTGTGGGTGGCGCTGGGGCTCGGGATCGGTGGCGGTGGCCGGTGGGGGTGCTGGTTTCGACGGTGTGCCGGCCGCTGGGGTCGATGATGGTGCGTTGTCGCCAGCCGGTGGCTTGTTTGGCGTGGTTGCAGGCTTCGCAGAGGCCTTGGGTGTTGGTGTCGGTGGTGGGGCCGTGGTCGGCGGCGGGTCTGATGTGGTCGCGGTGGCGGACGGGGGCGTCGCACCAGGGGGTGCGGCAGATGCCTTGGTCGCGCAGGTGGAGGTAGTCGGCCAGGCCGTTCGCGGCGAAACGTTGCTTGCTGGTGAGGGCGACGAGGTGGCCGGTGGGGTCGGCGTAGAGGCGCCGGATCCAGGTCTGGGTGTCCTGGTCGAGGGAGTGGGCGATGAGCTCGCGGGCGATCTGGGCGGGGACGGGGCCGTGGCCGGGGATGGTGGCGGGTTCGTGGCCGGCGCCGAGGAGGGTCTCGTCGGAGATGACGACGTCGACGCAGACGGGGACGGCGGTGGCGTGGGTCTGGCCGGTGAGGCGTTCGACGAAGAGGTCGGCCATGACCTGGCCGTGGCTGCGGTCGTCCGCCTCGTCGTTCCCGTCGTCGTCGGTGGTGGTGTCGGGGTTGCTGGTGCGCAGGGGGTGGCGTCGCGGGTCAGCGCGGTGTAGGCGGCGACGCCTTGGGCGACGGGGAGCAGGGCGGTGAGGTAGGTCATGGTGTCGGGGGCGGGGCGCAGGCTGACGTGGCGTTCGGTCTCGGCTTTGCGGGCGCGTCGGGCGACGGAGGCGGGGTCGGCGGCGGCGGCGCGGCGGCGGAGCTCGCCGACCAGGCGACGGGTGCCGAGGCCGTCGAGCAGGTCGGGGTCGTCGCAGAGGTCCTCGTCGATGAGGGCGCGGTCCTCGCGGGACAGGCAGCCGGTCTCGCGGGCGATGAGCATGGCGCGGTACTCGTTGAGGCGCCCGTCGCGCAGGGCTTGGCGGGTGCAGGTCAGGTCGGTGGCGAGGTCGTGGGCGAAGCCGAGGAGGACCTGTCCGCGGTGGGGTGACTCCTGGCGGGCCAGCGCGATCTGGGCGGCGACCCCGCGGCCGGGGCCCTGGGGAGCACGCTGGGAGCCCCCGGTCTGGCTGTCCGGCCGAGCCTGGTCGGCCTCGGCCTCGCGGGCCTTGACCGAGCGGTCGAGGTCGACGGCGAGGTCGGCCTGGTAGGCGCAGATCGAGGACTTGACCCGCTCGAGGTCGGCGATCAGCTCGACGCGGTCGGTGTCGGCCTGGACGGTGTGGCCCACCGGGCGGGTGTCGGCGAGCAGCGCCGCGAGTGCGGTGGGGATGGATGGTGCTGTGGTGTCCGAGACCATGGCTCATGTTAACGAAATACATGTTCGAATAGCAAGCAAGATATCTATCTCTGTGGTCAGCCCTGTGAGGTGGCGCTGCGCTACCGTGCGGGACACGCACCAACCCACAGGGGAGCACCATGAGCCACGGCATCCAGACGGTCACCGTCCCGCACCTCGGTGGATCGACGATCGGCTACACGTTCGGTCAGGACTACGACCCGTCGAAGCCGACGCTCGTGCTGGTGAACTCCTTCACCACCTCGGCCGAGCTCTACCGACCCCAGTTCGCGGACGAGGGCCTGAGCCAGACCGCGAACCTGCTCGCGATCGAGCCGTTCGGCCACGGTGCCACCCGCGCGGCGTACGAGCAGTTCACCTACTGGGACAGCGCGGAGGCGAACCTCCAGGTGCTGGAGGCCCTCGGCATCGACCAGGCCTTCGCGCTCGGCACGTCGCAGGGCGGCTGGATCGCGGCGCGGATGGCGATGCTGGCTACCGAGCGGGTCAAGGGGATCATCCTGCTCGGCACCTCGATGGACTTCGAGTCCCCTCGCAGTCGCAAGCTCGGCTGCTGGGACGGCATCGAGTTCTGCACCCCCTCGATCGACGGGCTGGCCGAGCCCGTCGGCGACGACTGGGTTGTTCCCGGTGACTTCGTCGACGCCGTGCTCGGCGCCGGCCTCGGCGACGACGTGCCGGACGACGAGCGCGCGTTCTGGCACTCGGTCTACCAGCAGAACTACACCGGCGACGACGGCCGACACCGGCTGCGCGTGTGCACGATCAACCTCCGCGACCGCGACGGGCTGCACGCCCGCCTCGGTGGCGTCCGGTGCCCCGTGCTGTGGCTGCAGGGCACCGCGGACCAGGTGTACTCGGTGGCGAACGCCGAGGAGGAGATCACGCTCTTCACCGGCTCCGCCGACGCGGAGCTGCGGGTCATCGAGGGTGGTCAGCACTTCATGAGCGCCTCCCACCCCGACGTCGTCAACGCGGCCGCCGTCGAGTTCGTCTCGCAGCGCAGCTGACTCACCGCCCCGACGACGTCCGCGCGTCCGTCCTTCCGAGAGGAGTCGCATGAAGGTCGGCGTCATCAGCCCGATCGTGACCGCGACGCCGGCAGCGGTGGCCCCCTGGGAGCTGGAGGCCGGGATCACCGAGCTCGGCACCGTCGCCGAGGCGGCCGACCGGCTCGGCTACCACCACGTCACCTGCAGCGAGCACGTCGCACTCCCCACCGCGGTCGCCGAGCAGCGAGGCGGAACCTACTGGGACCCGCTGGCCACGCTCGGCTTCCTCGCCGCCCGGACCACCCGGATCCGGCTGGTCACGCAGGTGCTCGTGCTGGGCTACCACCACCCGCTGGAGATCGCGAAGCGGTACGGCACCCTGGACCGGGTCAGCAGCGGCCGGCTGGTCCTCGGTCTCGGCGTCGGCAGCCTCGAGGAGGAGTTCGAGCTGCTGGGTGTGCCGTTCGGCGGCCGGGGCCGCCGCGCGGACGACGCGTTGAGGGCGCTGCGTGCCAGTCTCGGCGTCGAGAACCCGTCGTACGCCGGCACTCACTACGCGTTCGACGACGTCGTCGTCCGCCCCACTGCCGAGCAGGAGCGGGTGCCGATGTGGATCGGCGGTAGGAGCGCCGTGTCGCTCGAGCGCGCCGTCGCGCTCGCCGAGGGATGGGTGCCCTTCGGCCTCGACCTCGCCGGCTACGCCGCCCTGCTCGACCGGACCGAGCTGCCCACCGACTTCGAGGTCGTGCTTCCCGCGCACGGGCTCGACCCGCTGGGCGCACCGGAGAAGGCCCGGGCGAGGGTGGCCGCGACCGTCGGTGCCGGCGCCAGCATCGTCAACGCGGGCCTGCGCTCGGAGTCGGCGGCCCACTTCGTCGAGCAGCTCGAGGCCCTGGCCGACCTGGTCGAGCTGGACGACCCGGCGGGCCTCACCGGTACTTGCTGATCACCTCGGGCGCCTGGTCGCCCCACCCGTGGTCCGCGATCAGGCCCCAGCAGTCGGGGCGTGAGCCGTCGGTGTCGGTGACGCCGTACTCGTCCGCGAGCTGACGGGCGGTGAGCACCTGCCCCGCGAACCTCCGACTGTCGGCGTCGGCGGCCAAGGCAGCCACGCCCCGAGCCACGTAGCGCGGGGACTCCGAGACCGCGAAGCCCGGGACCTCCCGGCAGGCGTCGCGCCACGTCTCCTCGGTCACCCCGAAGTTCTCGAGCATCCGCTCGGAGCGCAGCCAGCCGGGCGTCACGCCCACGGGTGTGACCGGATGGTCGGCGAGCTCGACGGTGAGGTTCTTGACGAGCCGGTCGACGCTGGCCTTGACGAAGTCGTAGTAGAACCCGACGCCGGCGCGCACGTCGCCGTTGACGGCGCTGGTGCCGTCGGTCATCTCGACCAGCAGTCCGGGCCCGGTCTCGAGCATCAGCGGCAGCGCGACGACGCTGGTCACGATGTGGGTCTCCACGCCCATCCTCAGCATCGTCAGCCCGCCGGTGAGGTCGTGCTCCCACAGCGGCTTGTCCCACTGCGCGTACCGGTCGCCGCCGAAGATGTCGTTGACCAGGATGTCCAGGCGCCCGTGGTCCGCCGACACCCGGTCGACCAGGGCGCGCACCGCGGCGACGTCGAGGTGGTCGACCCGCAGGCCGACGCCGGCACCGCCGGCGGCGTCGATCAGCTCCCCGGTCTCCTCGATGGTCTCGGGACGGTCCATGTCGGACGGACCCGTCGCCCGGCTGCTGCGACCCGTCGCGTAGACGAACGCACCCGACCGCGCCAGCTCGACGGCGAGTGCGCGACCGGCGCCGCGCGTCGCACCGGCGACGAGGGCCACGCGGCCCGAGAGATCAACCGTCACGGTTGCCACCTCCGAGATCGCCGTCAGCCTAGGACGCGACCGACCCCGTGCCTAGCGCCTCGTCGAGAAATGACGTTGTGGTGACCCCGGGATCGCTGCCACCGTGGGCGCATGTGGTCCGGGGACAGCGCGGCGCGGCTCGACGAGAAGTTCCGCGCGTGGGCCGAGGAGCGGGACGCCTCCGGCGCGGTGCTGGTCACGAGGGCCGGCACGACCTTGTTCGAGGGCTGCTACGGCGACGCGGACCGGGCCTCCCGGACGCCCGTGACCCCGGCGACCCGGTTCGGGCTCGCCTCGGTCACCAAGATGTTCACCGCGGTGGCCGTCGCCGACCAGGTCAACACCGGTTCGCTGTCGTTCTCCGACCGGCTGCAGGACCTGCTTCCCGCCGAGCTCAGACCGACGACCCTCCACCCCGAGGTGTCGCTGCACCACCTGCTCCTCCACACGTCGGGCATCGCCGACTACGCCGAGGAGGACCCGGACTGCGCCGGCTACGTCGACGACTACGGCTCGCTGTGGGTCGACCGGCCCAGCTACTCGATGCTCCGCCCGGCCGACTACCTGCCGCTCTTCGCCGACCGGTCGGCGTACCGTCCGCCCGGCGAGGTGTGGCAGTACTCCAACGCGGGCTACCTGCTGCTCGGCCTCGTGCTGGAGGCGGTCACCGGTCAGGACTACCCAGCGGTGGTGCAGGAGCGGGTGTTCGCCCGAGCCGGCATGTCGGCCAGCGGCTTCTTCCGCCTCGACGAGGCCCGCCCGGACGTCGCCGTCGGCTACCTCGAGCCGACCGCCGAGGGTCAGCCACGACGCAGCAACGTCTACTCGATACCGGTGATCGGTGGACCCGACGGCGGCGCCTTCAGCACCCTCGGCGACCTCGACCGGTTCCTCGGCCGTCTGGCCGACGGCACCCTGCTGGGACCGCTCACCGACACCGTGCTCGAACCACGGCAGAGCCTGGGCGACGGGTTCACGCACGGGTACGGCGTGCTGCACCACCCCGATGGCCGGTGGGGGCACGGCGGTGGCGACCCGGGCGCGGAGGTACTGGTCCACCGGTTCCCCAGCGACGACCTGCACCTCGTCGCGCTGTGCAACACCACCGGCTGGGTGGAGGACCTGCGCGGGGCCGTCCTCGACGAGTGGCGGTCGTAGGCTTCGTTACCCTGCGCCAGCCGTCTCTCGTGCCTTCCATCACCTCGGCAGGGTCGTCGGGATCGATGAAGACGTCGTCGAACATCACGCTACCCAGGGCGCGCCCTAGACGCGCCGGTCGACTGCCGATCACGACGCCACAGAGCTGCGGGGCACGACCATGGGAGCATCGGCGGTGTCGATGGCTGCCGCCGCACCGCCGGAGGGCTGCGACGCTAGCAACGGCCATCGTCGACGGTCCATGGTCAGCCTGTGGCGAGAGCTCCGCATCGACGTGGACCGACAGGAGGGCCAGGTCGTCCGCCCACGAGGTGAGTGCGTCGAGCGCGGCGGCGGGGTCGGCTCCCACCTCGCTCGAGGTGGAGCGGCTGAGGCCCAGGCTGGTCAGGCGATCTCGCTCGTACGGGGTGGCGAGGTCGGCTGCTACCAGCCGGAGGGTGTCGGGGGTCAGCAGGGGCGGTCGACCATCCAGGGCCGCGAGCCGTGGGTCGGCATCGGGGGCATCGAGCAGGTGGGTCACCCCCATCCAGTCGGCGATCCCGTTTCCCGCGGCCGGAGACGTCAAGTCGCAGTCAAGGTCGATGTAGGCGAGCCCCACGGTGCCCCTGTTCGCTGCCTTGGCCCCCGCGATGACCCCGAGCTGTTCAGGAGGTACCCGGTCCCAGGCGCGTTGATCGTCGAGCGTCAGAAGGAGTACGGGCCGAAGCGGCCCCAGGCCACGACCACCGCGAGCGCAATGAGCACGGCGTTGACAACGATCGCGCTGTGCTCGCCCCGGCGTCGGTGGCCGTCGGCGGCCAGCACCATCAAGACGACCAGTCCGGTGGCGGCGAGCGGTGTCAGCACCGGGAGGACACCGGTAGCCGCGGGAAGGATCAGCCCTACCGCGGCCAGCAGCTCAAGAGTGCCGATGAGCTTGATGGTGCCGGCGCTGAAGCCCTCGAGCGTGCCCATCTGCGCGAGTACCTTCGCCTTCGGCTGGCCGACCTTCGCGACCCCGGCGATCGCGAACGCGGCCGCCAGGACGACCTGCAGTACCCACAGGAGCACGTTCATCGGATTTCCTTCTCGGTTGACATCAGTGGAGCGGGTGCTCCACTTTCGAGGCTATCACTCGAACCGGAGTGGGTGTTCCACAGGAGGTTAGGCTGCTCGGCATGGGTCGAGACGCAGACGAGGGCGGAGCGTCGGGCGCCGACGGGCGAGAGCTCAGGGCGGACGCCGAGCGCAACCGCGAGCGCGTGGTCGAGGCGGCGCGCGAGGTGTTCGCCGAGCAGGGCCTGCAGGCTTCGACGAACGAGATCGCCCGGCGGGCCGGCGTCGGCATCGCCACGCTCCTGCGCCGCTTCCCGTCGCGTGAAGACCTGATCGCCGCGACGTTCTCCGAGAAGATCAGGCAGTACGCCGAGGCGCTTGACGAGGCGCTCGCCGATCCCGACCCCTGGCACGGCTTCTGCGTCTACATCGAACGCCTCTGCCAGATGCAGGCCGACGACCGCGGCTTTGCCGACGTCCTCACCCGGACCTTTCCCGCGACCAAGGGCTTGGAGAAGGAGCGCAGGCGTTCCCTCAAGTCGCTGGCCGAGCTCATCGAGCGCGCCAAGAACGATGGCCGACTCCGCGACGACTTCGTGCCTCAGGACGTCCCGCTGATCTTGATGGCCAACGCCGGTGTCGTCACGGCCACGCGCGACGCGGCACCCGAGGCGTGGCACCGCCTGGTCGGGTACCTGATCCAGTCGTTCGCCACCGAGGCGGCCAAGCCACTACCCGACCCGCCCACCCATAGGCAGATGCACCGCGTGCTGATCCGACTGCCGCGCAATGGTCGCTAGTGGACGTCTCCTTCACCACCGCGAAGGCGTCGGACTCCTTCGTCACTCCTCCGCTGTCCTCGAGGCAGGCACCGAGTACTCGATCTCGGTCGGCGGGGAGGTCACCGGATCCGCGACCGACTGGCTGGTTCTCGACGGAGCGGCCACGAACGGCAACCTCATCGGGACGGTCGAGTACCCCACCGAGCGGAGCGCACCCGGGTACGACCCTGAGTCAGTCCCCAGGCGCGGCTTGCGTAGGGGCGGTGATCCCCCACGCGGCCGCCAACCAGATGGCCCCGAGGCTTTCGATCATGCGCTGCGTCTCCGCCTCGTCGTCGCCGCGGGCACGGTTGAGGTAGAACGCGTGCTGGCTCATCTGGTTCAGATCCCTGATCAGGCGAGTCACATCCTGGGTCACCGGACGCGCCAACCCGACGCGCATGTCGTCCTCCAACTGCTCGGCGAGGGCCACCACGAGCCGGTTGTTCCACCATTCCCACATCGCCGCGATCTGAGTGTCGAACGGGATCGCCTGGATGGACGCCACGAGGACTGCGGCGTGGTCCCTCCACACCTGGAACCCGGCGTTTCCGATGCGCTCGAGGAACATCATGGGCTGCTCGCCCTCACGACGGACGAAAGCCTCATCCTGCTCGGCGTAGATGGACCAGGCCTCCGAGGTGAGTACGGCGAGGGCGGCGTACTTGGAGTCGAAGTAGGCATAGAAGGCGGAGCGTCCTACGCCGGCCTCCCTCGCGATGTCCAGGATGCCGATCTCCTCCATCGGCCGGGTGACCAGCAGCTCGGCGAAGCCGTCGAGCAGGGCACGCCGTTGCCGCTCGCCTTTCGTGGGCGAAGCGCTTCGCCGGTCGCCGACCAGGCGTGGCGTTGTCGTCTCGGATGAGCTCTGCCTGTTCATGAGGCGACCGTAGCCGTTCTCACCAGGGTTGGTGGCAGCACCCGCGACGGAGATAAACGATCCGTCGATAATGATTGACAGAGTGTCATTTTTGGGTGACAGTTCGTCAAAGGTAATGCACGTCACACCACCCAGTGGGTTCACCAGTGACCCGTCACCCGGTCGCTACCCCGACCGGCATCCCGAAGGAGCTCTCATGGCCAAGATGGACATCACGATGCAGACCCGTGGAATCGACACGTTCCTCGAGACGCTGGACAACCCGCTGCACCGCAAGATCATCGCGAACTACCGGCGCCACGCGATCTTCGAGATCTGCGGCTACAAGGAGCGGATCTTCGATGCGGACATGACGGTGGAGGAGCCGCAGTACTACCTGAACATGGACGGCATGAGCATCACCCTCAACGGCCGCGAGGAGGTCTTGGCCTTCTACTCCCAGCTCCAGGACCAGGAGTCGACCGTGATGGTCGTGGAGGATGAGCGACTGGCCGTCGCCGACTGGGGGTTCGCCTCCGAGGCGTGGTTCAACTCCTTCATGCCCGGCACGCAGGTCCCGGAGAAGTGGAACGCCGACCCGGACAAGCTGTACAACATGCGGACGTTCCTGTCCATGAACTGGCCCTACGACGAGCAGGGACGCCTGAAGGGCGAGCACGTCTACCAGCACTCCGCGATCACCGAGGTGAAGGAAGTGTCTCCGGAGGAGTTCATCACCCTCGAGGAAGCCCGAGCGAAGCTGATGCCACTGCAGCAGGAGCTGCCCGAGCTCGCCCTGGCGAAGTGACGAAGTCCTGAGATGAGTGCGATCTTCGGTGGAGCTCGTCAGAACGGCTACCTGGTCG
Organism: uncultured Actinomycetota bacterium; assembly: GCA_963834285.1. GTDB lineage: Bacteria > Actinomycetota > Actinomycetes > Propionibacteriales > Nocardioidaceae > Nocardioides. The sequence goes on from CAWIAZ010000005.1 coordinate 388,396, forward strand.
ACGACCTCGATGCGGCTCTGAAGCACTGGGTGGAGGTGGTGGGCGCGGGGCCGTTCTTCGGTATGCGTCACGTCGAGCTGGAGGGGTTCACCTACCACGGCAAGCCCTCGAGCCCGGACTTGAGCCTGGCTATCGGGAACGTGGGTGATCTACAGATCGAGCTCATCCAGCAGCACAACGACGAGCCGTCCCCGTGGCTGAACTTCTACCGGGCGAAGGGCGCTGGCCTCCATCACCTGTCGGCGTGGACGGCCGACTACGACGCGGAGATCCAGCGCCTGCGAGATCGGGACATCCTTCCCACCGCTGAGGGCACGATCGCCAGCAGCTCGTGCCGCTTCGCCTACTTCAACGCCGATGCCACCGACGGTTCTGCCTTCGAGCTCTCCGACCTGGGGCGTGACAACGAGCACGGCGCGCTCTACGACATGGTGCGCGAGGCCGCCGTCGGTTGGGACGGCAGCGAGCCGGTGCGGTTCTTGTAGGCCACGCGCCTCGCGGCGCGTCATCCGAGCCGGCCCCCGGGACGACGGACCCGGGAGGCGGTTCGAGCCGGCCGCGGAGCTCGTGCGGTCACGCCTGGCGACCTTCAAGCATCCCCGCCGCTACCTCATCGTCGACGACCTGCCGCGGACCCCTACCGGCAAGCTCGCCCAACACCCGATCACCTTGTGACCGATGGAGCCCCTTGACATGAACTCACCGAAGAACATTCTCCAGACCGCGGCCCGCACGTTCGGTCCCCAGATGGCCCTGCGGACAGCAACACGCGCGCTGACGTACACCGAACTCGATGAACTGAGCGATGCCGCGGCCCGCGGGCTGGTCGAAGCTGGGATCACCCCCGGTCAGACGGTCTCGATCTACTCTCAGAACTGTTGGGAGTGGGTCGTTGCCTATCACGGCATCCTCAAAGCCGGCGCCGTGGTCAATCCGATCAACATCATGCTCACTGCCGACGAGCTGGAGTACGTGCTCGGCGACAGCGAATCTCGCCTCATCTTCGTCGATGCGGAGGGAGTTGATCGGGCTGCCGCCGCCACCGCTCACCTCGAGACCGTCGTCATCACCATGAACGGGGCCACCCTGGCGGGAGCGACAGACTTCGTCGATGTTCTCGACGAGTATCGCGGGCAATCTGTCGAACAGCATCACGTCGAGGGTGCAGAGCCATGCACCATCGGCTACACGTCGGGTACGACCGGGCGACCCAAGGGCGCGGTGCAAAGTCATCAGGCGGTCTACCTGAACTGTGCGCACACCGCCACGATGCACGGCAGGACCACCGACGACGTCGTCGTCACCGCCCTGCCGGCACCTCACGTCTACGGCAACGTGGTGATCAACAGCACCTTCCTGACCGGCGGGACGGTCGTGCTGATGGACAGGTTCGACGCGGAGGCCGCTCTGGGTCTGATCGCGAAGGAGAGAGCGACCGCGTTCGAAGGTGTTCCTACGATGTACGCCCTGCTCCTCGCCTCCGAGGCGCTCGCAACGACGGACTTGAGTTCGTTGCGCTGGTGCACGGTGGGCGGTCAAACCATGCCGGAGCCGACCATCGAACGGTGGCAGCAAGTCAGTGGCGCCCCTCTGCTGGAGCTGTGGGGGATGACCGAGATCTCCGGGCTCGGACTGACGCACACGCGGCACGCGCCACCACGGCCCGGAGCGGCAGGTCTGTCCCTGCCAGGGATACAGGTCAAGATCGCCGACCTCGAGACAGCTGGGCTCGAGGCGCCGCTCGGGTCCCGCGGCGAGTTGCTGGTGCGCGGGCCTGTGGTGATGCTCGGGTACTACAACAATCCCGACGAGACCGCGAGGACGATCGACCCGGACGGCTGGCTGCACACTGGCGACATCGCCTACCTCGAACCCACCGGGCACGTACGCATCGTTGACCGGCTCAAAGACATGATCATCACCGGCGGCTACAACATCTACCCCGCTGAGATCGAGCGCGTACTCTCCAGTCACCCGGACATCGCACTCGTGGCGGTGGGTCCCGTACCCGATGACGTGCGAGGTGAACTCGCCTGTGCCTACGTCGTTCCCGTCGCGGACAGCAACGTGACCGCAGACGAGCTTCTCGCTTTCGCCGGCCAGCACCTGGCGGCGTACAAGCGACCGCGTCTGGTGCGCTTCGTTGACGACATGCCCACCACATCGTCCGGAAAGATCATGCGGCGCCGTCTTCTCGACTCTCGCGTGAAGGAAGCTGGGAAGACGTCGTAGTACGCGTGTTGAAGGGAGGCGGTCTCCGCCTCGAACCACCGGGTGAACCGCCCGAGGTTCTCTGCCGCTCCTATTCGGGTTGCGACGGTGGAATACTCGACGTCGCCGATCCTCCGGTAGCGGCCAGTGTTGAAGAACGTGGTGCGGATGCACTCGGTCTTGTAGAGCCCGATCACGCGCTCCATCAGCGCGTTGTCGTACGCGTCGGCCACTGACCCGATCGAGGGCCGGACGCCTTCATCGGCGAGGTGGTCGGCGAAGGTGATGGAGGTGTATTGCCACCAGGCGTCAGCGTGGCCGATCAGTTCGCAGCGCACCACCGGGTTGTCTTCGCGGCTGCGCTGCCACAACGCCATCCCTCTGTGGCACGCTCCGCATGCCGATCGGCTCGTGGCACGCTCCCGTGCCGATCGGCTTGTGGGTCGAGCGCTACAGATCCAGGAGCAGGGCGATCGTTTCGCGGAGTTCCCCGAGCACGACTGGGCCCACGTTGCCAGTGCACTTCTGCACGCGCGTCGTGGCGACGGAGCGCAGGTGCTGGCACTGTGCGGACGAGGATGCTGCGAGACGGTTTTCCTCGTCCGGGTCGATGATGACTTCGGTGGCACTCCGCCGAACGGTTCGAGTTAGTGGCACGACTTGAATGACGTTCGGTTTCCCACTGAGAACCCGCCCCGCTGTGACGACGATGGCCGGCCGACGGAGTCCGGCCTCGCTCCCAACTGGCATCCCGAGATCGAGCTCGACGACGTCACCCGGCTTCAGCATCCAGCCAAGCCGTCTCTTCGTCGTCGAGATCCGCCGCAAGGTCGCGCGCCATGGCATCTTGACGAAGCGCCCGGATCGCACTGCTGACGGTCTCATCGATCGTCTCGTGGCGTTCGGCTGCCAATCGAGTCACTCGAGTGTGGGTGTCTCTGCTAATGCGAATCGTCGTCGTCTCGGCCACATGCCCAGACTACCTGTTGTAGACAGATTCATCTACAGTCGCACCTAGCTAGCGTGCGCGCCCCGCGCCGCAATCGGCACGCGGGGCGTGCCACAAACCGATCCGCTTGTGACGAGGGCGACGGTGCTCCGCGCCTGGATTCAGTCGAGACCTTCGACAACCCGGTCGACCTCCGGGAGAGCCCCCTCTAGCGTAAGACGGAGGGGGCCGGGGCGGGTAAGAGCCCCAAGGCGACCAAGCTGAACTCCACAGCCGATGCCCCCCGGCCGCGCAAGCATCTACCACCCCACAAACGTGGCGACCGCGGACGCGGTGCTCCTGGCGGTGGTGCCTACGCCGGCCAGGGTCGCCGACGCCGGGCCTGTCCAGTCCCCGTAGCCGACCAGATGCAGCCGAGGCTCCTCGACCGCCTGGGTGCCCGACTCCCCGCCGACAGGAATGCGCCCCTTGTGGGTGCGGAGTCCGAGCGGGTGCAGGTGCCGCAGTGCAGGACGGAACCCGGTGCACCAGATGACAGCATCGAAGGCCCGTGCGGTGCCGTCGGCCCAGACGCCGCCGTCGGGGGTGAGTCGGGTGAACATCGATTCGGCCCGTAGGACGCCGCGGTCCCGAGCGTCCTTCACGCTGGCGACCATGACGATGTCCCCGAGGCCCGCCACGCCCGCGTGGTCGCGTCCCTCTTCGAGTGCCTTGATGCGCGCACGCGCAGTGGCGAAAAGGACTCGCCCGTCCACATCGTCGGCGAGGAACCGCGGCGGCCGGGTCGTGACCCAGGTCGTCTCGGCCACCGTGGACACCTCGGCGAGAATCTGCGCCGCGGAGTTCCCGCCACCGACGATCGCCACCCGCTGCCCGGCGAACTCCTCCGGCACCCGGTAGTCGACCGCGTGCAGCTGCCGGCCGGCGAACTCACCCATCCCCGGATAGCTCGGCCAGAACGGCCGCTCCCACGTCCCGGTCGCGGACACGACGCTGCGCGCCGCCAGCGCGAGCCCGGTCGCCGCCACGACCAGCCGGCCGTTCGGGTCCACGTTGGCTCGCCGGACCGAGATCACCCGGTGCGGTCGCAGCACCCGCAGGTCGTAGCGCTCCTCGTAGCGCGTCAGGTAGTCCACGACGTGGTCGCGCGGCGGGAACCCTCGGGTGGCGTCATCCCACGGCGGCATCATCCACCCGGGCAGCGACGAGAACGTTGCCGGAGAGAACAGCCTCAGACCCGTCCAGGTCCGAGGCCACGCCCCACCCGAGCGGGCGGCGGCATCGACGATGACGAAGTCGCGGCCCGGCACCAGGCCGGCGCGCCGCAGGTAGAACCCGGTCGCCAGCCCTGCCTGCCCGCCGCCGACCACGACGACGTCCACCTCGCGCGCTCCTGCGGCGTCCACGTCGGTGCCTGGGTGAGCGCCGTGGGCTTGGTCGTCGTTGATGAGTGGTTCCTTGCTCGAGCGGACGGGTTCACCTCCCATCATCGGTCCACGCAGGCGGCGAGCGTTCTCTGCTGGCTGGCAGGAGGCGCTTCTAGGAGTCCTCGAGGCACGTGACCACGAGGAGAGGACACGGCACCACATGGATGAAGGTGAATGTCGATGGCTGTCAATGTGGTGGACCGCATCGACATCTGTCAACATTGATTCATGTCGAAGTCCTTCACAGGTCCGGACCTGCTTCCCCCGGCCGACGGGCTCGCGTGCTGCGTGCCCCTGGCTCGTGAACCCATCAGTATCGAGCAGGCCAACGGTGTCGTTCCGATGTTGAAGGCCATCGCGGACCCCGCGCGGCTGCGGCTGTTGTCGCTGGTGCTGTCCCATGAGGGCGGTGAGGCGTGCGTGTGCGATCTGCTGCCGTACTTCGACCTCTCCCAGCCCACCATCAGCCATCACCTCAAGGTGCTGCACGAGGCGGGCCTGCTGGACCGTGAGAAGCGCGGCACCTGGGTGTACTACATCGCCCGCCCCGACGCGATGGCCGCTCTCGGCAGCCTCTTCACCACCGCCGCCTCGAAGACCCTCGAAGGAGCAGGCGCATGAGCGACACCGTCCACGACACCGCCTCCGGCGCGTCCACCGACCCGGTCGTGGCGCGCCTGTCCACCCTCGACCGGTTCCTGCCGGTGTGGATCGGCGTCGCCATGGCCGTCGGCCTGCTCCTGGGCCGCCTCGTCGACGGCCTGGACGACGCGCTCGCCTCCGTCGAGGTGGGCTCGGTCTCCCTGCCCATCGCCATGGGGCTGCTCATCATGATGTACCCGGTGCTGGCGAAGGTGCGCTACGACGAGCTCGGCCACGTCACCCACGACACCCGGATGCTGGGCACGTCCATCTTCCTCAACTGGGTGCTCGGGCCGGCGCTGATGTTCGCCCTGGCGTGGTTGCTGCTGCCCGACCTGCCCGAGTACCGCACCGGCCTCATCATCGTCGGCCTGGCCCGCTGCATCGCCATGGTGCTCATCTGGAACGACCTCGCCTGCGGGGACCGGGAGGCGGCCGCCATCCTGGTCGCCATCAACGCCGTGTTCCAGATCGTGGCGTTCGCGTTCCTCGGCTACTTCTACCTCCAGGTCCTGCCCGGGTGGCTCGGCCTCGACCAGTCCGCCCTCGACGTGTCGGTGTGGAGCATTGCCAAGTCCGTCCTGGTCTTCCTCGGCATCCCGCTCCTGGCCGGGTACCTCACCCGCACCCTCGGCGAGCGCGCCAAGGGACGCGACTGGTACGAGGGCACGTTCCTGCCCAAGATCGGCCCGGCCGCCCTGTACGGGCTGCTGTTCACCATCGTCCTGCTCTTCGCCCTCCAGGGCGACACCATCACCAGCCAGCCGCTCGACGTCGCCCGCATCGCGGTCCCGCTGCTGGTCTACTTCGCGCTCATGTGGGGCGGCTCCATGCTGCTGACCAAGGCGCTCGGGTTCGACTACCAGCGCGCGACCGCCGTGTCGTTCACCGCGGCCGGCAACAACTTCGAGCTCGCGATCGCCGTGGCCATCGGCGTCTTCGGCGTCACCTCCGGCCAGGCCCTGGCCGGGGTCGTCGGCCCGCTCATCGAGGTCCCCGCCCTCATCGCGCTGGTCTACGTCAGCCTGTGGGCCCGCAAGTTCTACCGCGAACGCACCACCACCCCCGACAGCACCTCAGACAGCCCAGGAGCGACCCGATGACCACCACTGCTCACACGACTCCGCAGGTCGTCTTCGCCTGCGTCCGCAACGGCGGCCGCTCCGTCATCAGCCGCGTCCTGACCGAGCACTACGCCGGTGGCCGCGTGGTCGCCCTGTCGGCTGGTACCCAGCCCGGCGACCACATCCACCCCGAGGTCGCTGTCGTCCTGGACAAGCTCGGACTCGACACCTCCGGCGAGCAGCCCAAGCTGCTCACCCGCGACACGGTGGCGGCCAGCACCATGGCCATCACCCTCGGCTGCGGAGAGGAGTGCCCGTACGTCCCCGGCGTGAAGTACGCCGACTGGCCCGTCGCTGACCCCGGCGGTCAGGACGAGGAGACCGTCCGCGAGATCATCGCCGACCTCGACTCGCGCGTCAGGAACCTGCTCGTCGAGCTCGTCCCCGACATCGAGCTGCCCCAGTCCGTGCTCGACGAGCGCTGATGCGGAGAGCTCCGGTGGGCGAGAAGGTCGCCGCCAGGCCGAGCGTGCTGTTCATCTGCGTGAAGAACGGCGGCAAGTCCCAGATCGCCGCCGGCCTGATGCGCCACCTGGCCGGCGACCAGGTGCACGTCGAGTCCGCCGGCACCCACCCCGGCGGTGCGACGCCAGGGTCGATCCCGTCGACGGGACCCCAGTGGAGACTTGGGACACCGACGAACCCTCGGCGCGCGGCATCGAGGGGCCCGAGCGCATTCGTCTGGTCCGCGACGACATCGCTGGTCGAGTCGAGAAGCTGGCGGCCCGGTTCGGCGTCCGCCCGGACGAGCGCCCGTCGACGTCCGAGTCCTAGGCCCTGACCCGACCGATCCCCGGCACGTGCCGACCGTGCCGCCGGTCGACGGGCGTGGCGCCCGCCATCAGCACGGCCGCCACGCCAGCCACGCCGGCGAGCACCAGGAACGCGTTCGCGTACGAGCCGAGCAGCTCGGCCAGTATCGCGCCCGCGAACGGCGCCACCGCCGCGGCAACGAGGGCCGGTGCGCTGAGGATCCCGTTCAAGGTGCCGTAGGAGGCAGGCCCCCACCGGTCGGTGACCGCGGTGGCGTGGACGAGCGTGTAGACGCCGCGCGCCAGGCCCAGCAGCATGCCGAGCACGATGAGCAACCCCGGATCCGGCGGCGCCAACGCGAGGGCGGCGGTGGCGACCGCGACGGCGGCAAGCACCAGGACGCCTCGCGTCGTCACGGACGTGGCGCCCGCGAACCGCGCGTACCCGAGCCGACCCGCGACCTGACCGACTCCACCAAGACCGAGAGCCACGGCTGCAAGGTTGCGGCTCATGCCCTGCTCGACGAGCATCGGCACCAGGTTGATGACGACCGCGAAAATAGCCAGGCCCATGAGCGCATTCGCCAGCGTGAGCAGCACGAACGGGGTGCTGCGCGCGACACCGCCGACGCGTGCCCGGTCGTGTTCGCGGTGCGCGGTGTTCGGCGTGGCCGACGTGCCATGGCAGGCCCAGTCCCCACCAGTGCAGCGGCACCGTGACGACGACGAGGCCGGTCAGCAGGACCAGGTAGGCAGCCCGCCACCCGAACGCGTCGTCGAGGATGGACGCGAGCGGAGCGAACACGGTGCTGGCCAGGCCGGCGACCAGCGTCAGGGTGGTCAGCGCCCGGACGCGCCGCGTGCCGCCCCAGTGGGTCAGCGCAGCGAAGGCTGGCGGATACAACGTGCCCGCCATGGCGACACCGGTCAGCACCCACCCGAGGTAGAACACGACGAGGTTCGGAGCCAGGGCCACCGCCGCGACGCCCGGAATGGCGACCAGGGACGCAGCCGTCATCACCTGACGGGGGCCGTAGGCGTCGATGCGGCGCCCGAGCCAGATGCCCGCTCCGCCGGAGCAGAGCAGGGCCAGCGAGAAGGCTCCGGTGACCGCGACGCTCGACCAACCGGTGTCGGTCGTGATGGAGGACTGCAGCGCCGCGAACGCGTAGTACAGGACGCCCCAGGAGACGATCTGGACGGTGCTCAGCACCGTGACCACGCGCCGCAGCCCGGCCGCATCGAGCGCGCCGGACTGCGGGTCGTGAGTCTGGGTGACGGCCGTCTCGCCGCTCACCGCAGGCTGGGTCACTGGCCCTGGCGGCCGAGCGTCACCAGCTGCGGCTCCGACGCGGCGGCCGGGCCGCAGCACCCGCCGCCACCTGAACCGGCGACGACGGCGACGGCGTCGGGGTCGTCGAACGCGCCGGCCCCGTTGCACACCCCGGTCTCGGGCAGAACCAGCTCGACACGGTCGGCGGCCTCGAGGTCGCCGTCGAGGGCGGCGATGACGGAGCGGACCTGCTCGTAGCCGGTCATCGCGAGGAAAGACGGCGCGCGGCCGTACGACTTCATGCCGACCAGGTACAGACCCTGCTCGGGCTGCGAGAGCTCCTTGTAGCCGTGTGGAGCCACGTCACCGCAGCTGTGGTGGTCGGGGTGGATCTGGTCGGCCAGGACGCGTGCCGCGCCGAGGGCGGGGTCGAGGTCGAGGCGTACCTCGGACAGGAAACCGAAGTCGGGGCGGAACCCGGTGACGACGATGACCTGGTCCACGTCGGCGACCTGCTGGCCGTTGACCGAGGTGATGGTGAGGCGCCCGTCGGCCTGGGTGCGGACGGACTCGGCGCGGAACTGGGTCACGTTGGTCACCAGCCCGCTGGAGGCAGCGGCCTTGGCGTCCTGGCCGAGCTTGCCGCGCTGCTCGAGCTGGTCGTTGTCCCCGCCGCCGAACGCGTCGCCCACGGACGGGCGCCGCAGCAGCCACGAGACACGGGTGCTGGGGTCCGTCATGGCCAGCTTGGCGAGGCCGACAAGGACTCCCTGCGCCGAGGCTCCCTTGCCGGCGACGGCCACGTGCTTGCCGGAGTACCGGGCGGCAACCGCCGGGTCGTTCAGGTCGGGGATTCCGTAGGTGATGCGTGCGGCGTTATCCGTCTCACCCAGGGCCGGGTAGCCGTCGGCGCCCAGCGGGTTCGGTCGGGTCCAGGTGCCAGACGCGTCGACCACTGCGCTGGCGAGCAGGCGCTCACGGCCAGCCGGGCCTTCGATGTGCACCGCGAACGGGTCCGCCTCGCGGCCGGAGTCGACCATCAGGTCGCGGCCGGCACGGCCCACGCCGACCACGCGGGCGTTGTAGCGGACCGACCCGCCCGAGGTGGCGGCCAGGACGTCGGCGAGCGGCTGCAGATAGGTGTCGCGCCACTCCCCGCCCGTCGGGTAGGCGCCGTCGTCGGGAGCGGTCCAGGTGCCGGCGGCGTCCAGGAGACGACGCGCAGCGGGGTCGACCAGCTCGGACCAGGCCGAGAACAATCGCACGTGCGCCCATTCGCCCACGGCCGAGCTCGCGGCCGCGCCGGCCTCGAGGACAACGACGTCCATCCCGCGCTCGGCGGCGTTGGCGGCGGCGGCCAGCCCGATCGGGCCGGCTCCGATGATGACCACGGGGTACTGCATGACTGGCTCCTCAAGCTCCGTACGTTCATCGACGGTTGTCGATGAACAAAACTGTATCGATCACTGTCGATGAAAGCAAGGTACTCTTTCACCATGAGCGCGTCCCAGATCACCTCGGCTCCCGCGACCGCGCAGGGGAGGACCGAACTCCCACTGCTGGCAGAAGACGGGGGGTGGCCCTCGACCACGCTGGGCAAGGCGGAGGCGGAGAACTACGCGGAGTGGTTCGCCGTGCTGGCCGACCCCACCCGGGTACGGCTCCTGCACACCCTGTCGACCTCACCGACCTCAGCGATGCGGGTCGGGGACCTCGCCGCGGCGTTGGGAGTGAGCCAGTCGACGTGCTCGCACCACGTTGAGCTGCTCCGCAAGGTGGGCTTCGTGGCGGTCGACAAGGTCGGCACCTCGAGCATGGTGTCGGTGAACGCCGCCTGCTGCACCGGTCTCCCGCACGCCGCCGACGTCGTCATGGGCACCCTGGCCTCGCCCCCGTGCTGCCCTGAAGACCTGCCCGCCGACGTCACCACCCGCCCGGTCACCGCTGACGACATGCGAACGGTGCTCGCCATCTACGCCGAAGGGCTCGCCACCCGCAACGCCACGTTCGAGACGAGGGTGCCCACCGTCGACGACCTCCGCGAGCGGTGGGTGCCCGACCTGGCGTGGGTCGCCGAGCTCGATGGCGAGGTCGTCGGGTGGACCGCCGTCACGCCGGTGTCGGCACGGGAGTGCTACGCCGGTGTCGGGGAGACGTCCGTCTACGTCACCGAAACGGCTCGGGGGCGCGGTGTTGGCAAGGCGCTGCTGTTCGCCCAGGTCACTGAAGCCGACAAGGCGGGCATGTGGACCTTGCAGACATCGATCTTCCCGGAGAACCGGGCCAGCTTGGCGCTGCACCACTCCGCCGGCTACCGCACCCTCGCCGTGCGCACCCGAATCGCGCAGCTCGACGGGATCTGGCGCGACACCGTCCTGCTTGAGCGGCGGAGCGACGTGAACTAGCAGGAAGGGTCGACGGGCGACGGCGACCGCGAAGCTGGTCGAGGGTGGTGAACCGCCCGCAGCCGAAGGTCGCACCGCGGCCGTGGTGTCGCCCGTGCGGCTGTCGCCGGCGCGCTGGACGCGATCAGGGCTGCCGGCGGTGGAGTGGCGGAGGCCTATCCGGAGCAGACCGTTGATCACAACCCTCAGCGCGGCGCCTACTTGCGCACCGGCCCAGAAGAGCTCTACGAGCAGTTCGGGTTCATCCGAGATCGTCGAATCGCCAAGTGGCGGTGGTTCATGCGCGCCGACACCTGAGAACTCGTCCCACTCGAGGTTCGCCTTGAGGCACGCCCGTCTTCCTATGTCTTACATTTTGTGCGACATTCGAAGCATGGCTGACACCATCACCTTTCGTCCCGACGAAGACGCTTCTCGGGCGCTGGCAGTCTTGACCAGAGACGGAACCCCCGTCTCTGTCGCGGTGCGTGCGGCACTGATAGATGCAGCTCGCGAACGCGCCCGATCAGCGCTTCGTGCTGAGGCCGAGGAACTCGCCGTCGACGAAGAAGATCGAGCAGAGGCAGCCCAGGTCTTGCGAGACATGGAGAGTCTGCGTGCGTGGTGATGTTCACCGGCTGCGCGCGCCCCGCGATGCTCGTGGCAGCGAACAGCGCGGTGCCAGGTTCGCCGTAGTAGTTCAGTCCGACACCCTGCCGCTCTCTACCTGGCTAGTGGCTCCGACCTCGACGTCGGCTCGGGCAGCGACTTTCCGACCGGAGATCAAGATCGGCGGCACCGTGACACGAGTGCTCGCCGAGCAGACCGCAGCGGTTGACCCAGGCCGACTTGGGGACGTGGTCGGACATCTCACCTTCGGCGAGCTGCGTCAGGTCGAGGCGGCGCTGCGACTGGTCCTCGATTCGTAAGTCGGTCCCGGGACCCGAGCCTGCACAGGCCGCCTGGTCGAGCTGAGCCTGAGTGGTCCCGAACGCCGTTCGCCTTGTGCGACGCTGAACTCATGTGCCAGGTAGGCGCTCGCATGTCGGAGCCGGTATCTGGTTTCAGGGAGTGGCGAGGTGGCTGCGACGTATGGTGAGACCGGCTTCGGTGGGGGGTCGTCTACCGGCGCAGCCACTCACCCAGATCGGCATCAACCATCAGTGCGCGTGCTTCGGCTTCCTGCTCATCCGCCACCATCGCGTGGATCATGGGCCCGTGTCCGAGACTCTAACCATGCCGGCGCCCCCTCCCCGACATCCGGATGTGGAGGACGACTTCTCGGGCGGTGCGCGTCCAGATCTGTGGGTGGACCACTATCTCCCGCACTGGACAACCCCGGACCGCTCGGCCGCACGGTATGCCCACACTGCGGAGGGCCTGCGACTGCGCATCGAAGCCGACCAGGTCGACTGGAGGGCCGAGGACGCACCGATGCGCGTCTCGAATCTCCAGACCGGCACATTCTCGGGTGATCTTGACTCTCGCCGGGGTACGCACCGTCACCGAGAGGACGGCCTCTTCGTGCGGACGGCAACCCCGACCCGGCTGCTGTGGGCTCCATCGGCAGGACGTATCGATGTCACGGTCAGCGCGACGCGCGATCCGGGCTGCATGCTGGCCGCCTGGCTGGTCGGCACCGAGCACCTGGACGAGGCCGACGCGGGTGAGGTCTGCGTGTTCGAGATCGATGCCGCCGGCGTCGGCACCACGAGCACAGCCCGCACAGGACTGAAAGCCCACAGCGACCCGAGGCTGACCACAGACATGGCTGAGGTGAAACTCCCCTTCGACGCCACCTTGCCGCACACCTGGACCGCGATCTGGGGTCGGGGCGAAACCCTTATCGGCTGCGAGGACGTTCTGCTGCGGCGCATCCCACAGGCCCCCGACTACCCCCTGTTCCTCATGCTCGATCTTTTCGAGATTGGCGAACCCAACGGCTCGTATCCGAAGACCGCAACCCTGCACCGCTTCCGCGGATGGCAAGGCGGGTAGCAGCCCGCAGCGGGATGGGCTAGGGGGCCCGTCGACAACGACGTGTCTTGCACGTGGACTGCACTCCCACTCGACCCGCGTCATGCCGCCGCGCGAGCCAACACCGTGCGCAGGGGCCAACTACCCGTTGAGGTCGAAGATGGCAGTGAGCGCAGCGTGATCGCTACCCGTCACGTCACGAGCCTCGTCAGGGTCGTCGGCGATCGAGTGCAGTGAGGTTGTCGCAGCGATCGTGCGGACCTCGCGGGTGCGGCGCACCAGGTGCTGGCTGACGAAGACGTGGTCGATGAGCTCGTCGCGGCCCGGTACCAGCGCGAGAACCGTTCCTCCGGCGCGATCAGTGGCGCCAGGTTCCATAGCCGGTCTCCGTCGCCGGCGTCTGGGCGACTGAACCCGACGGTCCCGACCTCTGATCCCGGTGGTCCGTTCAGGATCTGGGTTGTGGCTGCGTCCACCTCATCGTTGAAGTCGCCGGCCAGCACGACCGCGCGGTCTCGCCCCATCCCGGCCAGCACACCGTTGAGATGACTGCGCAGCACGACGGCCTCAGCGGCATGACGGTTCAATGCATCGCCGGCGAAGCGGGCCCTGTCGCCTTCGTCTCGCGCAAGAACCTGCCACCGGGGCAAGTGAGCAACTTCGACTTCAAATGGCACACCACAATCTCGATGTCACGATTCCCTGCCGGATCCTGGCTCGCAGTGCAGGTCGGCAGAATCTGCGCCGGGAACCTCGCCACATCGACCCGGTCGCGCAGCACCCGGCGCGAGAGGAGCGCCACCCGGATGCCACGAGCGTCCGGCAGCCCCAACAACCGGTGCGGCAACACGGGCCGCAGCGCCGACTGCAGGCTCACCAGCGCAGCGTCGCTACCGACTTCATGCAGGGCGAGGACGTCGGGCTGGAAACCGTTGATGATCGCCGCTAGCGCCGCGACCTTGTCCTCAAGCTTCGACTCGGTCCTGGGACCGTCACCGCTCCCGGGCACGAACAGATTCTGCACATTCCACGACATCAACCGCAGCGCAACCTTGAGCTTCTCCTCGGGTCGGCAGCGCGCCCACGCGGTCCCGGAGGAACCTGCTCACGACTCCACCCTGGTAGTTCTGCTCTCCAACCGGAACCGAGCGAACGAAAGAGCCACAGCCACCCTGCGCGGAGCAAGCGAATGGGTACTCGTCCAGCGAGAGCGCGTCGCGCAGGTTGGTGGGCATGCTCAGCTGGCGTTCAACACCGTTGTGACTCTGGCTGAGTTCCTGTCCGACACCCTCCATGATCGCGAAGCCTGACGAGAGCGCTTCTCCGTGGCCGACGCTTTCGCTAGGCGTTCTCGTAGAACGCATAGTCGTTGAGGAACTCACGTTTCCAGAATTGATCGCGCTCTGCCTGGGTGAGACGCGCTTCGTCGCAGACGTCGTCCCATGAATCGGTGATGGTGTCGACGACGTGGTCGATGAGGTCTTGGCCTTCGGCCTCGGTGAGGAGGAACTCGGGTGCAGCGGCTCGTGCGACGCGGAACTGGCTGGCGGATTCACCAGAGGCGGTGAGCTTGATTGCGTGGGACGCGACTGATGTTGACCTGGCCTGTGGCGAGACGTCGTAGGCGGGGGTGAGGCGAAGTTCGTGGCCGTCCCAGTAGGCGGCGTGGTTGCGGAGGTGGTCGTCGGTGTTGGAGATCGCAATGTTGAGGATGAGGCGGGTGTAGAGCTCTCGGAGTTGTTCGGTGCTGTCGGCCCAGCCTGGGTGGCGGATGGCTTGGGCGAGGTTGCCGTAGCTGGCGTAGCGAGACTCTTCTTCGCGGAGTCCGAGGACGGTGAGGGCGGAGACGACGGCTCGCCGGCCACCTTCGGGGGTGCGGTCGAACCGGTCGACGAGGAGTACGTCTTTGCCGTCGATGGTATTGACGACTGTCACGGGTGCGACGTCGATGCCTACGCGGGCGGCCATGAGCATCCCGACGGCTTCAGCTTTCACGACGGGTCGTGTGTCGGTGCTGGAGGAGAACTTAGCGACCATCTCGCGGTCGCCCTCGGCGAGGAGGGCTTTGGGGCGGGCGCCCCCGATGGAGGTGCCGTGGCCGGCGGCGGCGGCGAGCTCGTCGGGGATGGGCATGCCTTGCTCGATGAGTTCTGCGGCGGCGACGAGCTGCTCGAGTGTTGCTTTCTCTCCGCGGGGGACGTAGTGGGTGGGTGAAGCTTGGAAGTCGAGGTTGCCGGTGCGGTCGCTGCCTGAGTGGAGTAGGTAGGTCATCTCGCTGAGGTCGATGTCGGCGTTATCGGCCAGGCGCATGTTGATGACGCGACGTCCCCAGGCGTCGGGTGCGGCGTCACGGAGGCAGCTTGCGAGCGGAAGGGGGGATCGGTCGGCTGCTGGTGGCGTACCGGCCCAGGCCTGTCCGGGGCCGGTGCCGGAAAGGCGGACGGTCTCGTCAGGTCTCGTTGGGTCGATGGCGCCGCCCCGTAGTGGCAGTTCGGGAGTGAAGAGTGAGATGGCGTCGGGGTTCTCGCGGTAGCTGCGGGCGTAGGCGAACACGATGACGGGGGTGTCGCCGAACCGTTGCCGAGTTTGGGTGATGCTGCCGACGACGACGGGTTCGAGTGCGCCGGGCAGCCAGGTCCACACGTACGCCGTCGTCGGCGTCTCGTTCTCTGGAGGCCTAGAAGTCATCGTTCAGTTCGACTCGTTCGCGGCGGACTCGGCTGGGGATGAGGGCGAGTTGGGTGCGGGCGTTGGCTGCGAGGCGGCTGAGGGTGGCGGTGTCTGGCGCGAAGAGGGGGACGCCGCAGAGGACGGCTGCGTCGAACACGGTCCCGATCTGGGTGGTGGCGTGTCCGTTCTCGATGCGGCTGATCAGGGGCGCGCCGACGCCTACGCGATCGGCCAGCTCGGCGGCGGTCCAACCGAGTTCGCGGCGCGCGACTGCGATTTGGGTGCCGAGGACTGCGAGAGCATCCTGGGTGGCAGGCAGTGGTGCACGGGTTCTCTTGGCCATCACGCCTCCCATCTACGTAACATAAAACGTCAAATAGCCGCTTAATTGTTGTTTTATAGTATCACTTCGCACGACCGGGCGCTGACTGTTGCAAGTGGTCACAGCCTCGCCCGGCCTGCAGACCGGTGTCGGGGTTGGAGACCTGGGATCATGGCGGCGTCGTCCCAGTCATACTGCCGCGAATGCCTCAGGACGCGCGTGAAGCCGCGCGCCGACATCCCGACTCTGCCCAGCCTGCAGACCGGCGCCGAGCATGGCGGGGAGGCACAGCTGGGAGCGCTGCTGGCCGGCGACGCGGGTCGCACCTTGCCGGGGGCCTTCTAGAGAGCCGCCTGTCGGAATCGAACCGACGACCTTCTCATTACGAGTGAGATGCTCTACCGACTGAGCTAAGGCGGCGTGCTGCCCGGCGCGGACGAGTCCGGTCGGGCAACCCGCGGAAGTATACGGAGCCCGACCGGACGAGGCGAAACCGTGCCTGCCACCGAGGCCCGCGACGCCCCCGGGAGCGCTCACTCAGCCGATCAGATCGAACCTCGGCAGCTGGACCGGGAGCTCACGAGGGGCGCCCAGCCCCTGTCCTGCGCTGGGCAGCAGCCAGAGACGGTCGCTGGCGCGCCGGCGGGCGAGGAGGTCGGCGCGACCGTCGCCGGTCACGTCGGCGGTCACCCGCAGCCGGTTGAACCCGCCGACGTCGCCGACCCGGGTGGTCGTGGTCGTGGCGAACCCCGGCCCGTTGCCCCGCACCAGGTAGAGGCTGCCTCCCCGGCGCTCGGCCAGGTCCGGCGAGCCGTCCCGGTCCCACAGCCCGATGCCGAAGGCCGGCTGACCGGCGCCGCGCAACGGGTAGCCCGCCCCGAAGCCGGTCCGACCGTCACCCGGCAGCACGTGCAGGGCCCGAGCGCTGTCGAGCGCCACCAGGTCCGGCCGACCGTCGCCCGTCAGGTCACCGACCGGCGTGAGCCGCCGCAGCGAGGAGGTGTCGATGCGCATGCCGACAGGCGGTGCGAACGTCGGGACGCCGTCCTGCTCCGGCTGACCGGCGTAGAGCACCAGCCGCCTGCCACCGCTGCGGCCGAGGCGCGCGATGACGTCGCCGATCCCGTCGTCGTTCCAGTCACCGGCGTTGAAGATCGCGGCGACCCCACGGAGATCGAGGGCGGTCCGCACGAGCGTCGGCGCGCCGGTCCCGGCGTCGGGGAAGCGGACGACCAGCGCCCGCTTGGTGGCGGCGTCGCGCAGGATCGCGTCGGGGCTCGGGCTCCCGCCCAGGTCGGTGCGGAGCTGTCGCGCACCGAAGGGCCTCTGCAGTGCTGCTGTCGCGCGCCTGAGGTCGCCCAGCCGGGCATAGAGGTACTGGCCCGGGCAGGCGGTGGAACCGGCGTCGCGGTGGCCGCTGACGACCTGGAAGGTCCTGCCGTTCAGGGTCTGCTGACCGGCGGCGCTGACGCCGTGGAGCGACAGCTTCCACGCGAACAGCGCGGCGTAGGCGTCCAGCATCGCCTGGCTGGGACCGGTCACGTCGAAGTTGCCGAGCGCGGACATCGCGAACGCATCGTCGTTGTAGCCGAGCGTGTGGGCACCGACCACCGCCCGCGCCACTCCGCCGTACCGACCCTCCCAGATCCGGCCGAAGCGGTCGACGACGAAGTTGTAGCCGATGTCGCTCCAGCCCTTGGAGCGCGTGTGGTAGGCGTAGATGCCGCGCAGGAGTGCGGGGACCTGGTCGCGGGTGTAGTCGTTGGCGTTGACGGTGTGGTGGACGAAACCCATCGTCACCCGCCCGTAGTGCAGCGACGGCCGGTCGCGCATGGACTCGTCCGCACCCCACTGGGCCCGGGAGAAGATCGCCGGTCGCGCCGGGACGCCGTCGCCCGCCGCGGACAGCTCGGCGTCCCCCTCGGCCTCGGCCGGGATCGCTGCGGTCGAGCGCTGCGGGCTGGTCTCGACGCCGGGGTCGACGACCGCCAGCCGGAGATCGGTGGGCACAGCGGCGACGGACGACGCCGCCAGCTTCACCTGCACGGCATCCACCTCGCCGACGGCGTAGGCGTCCGTGCCGGGACGAGCGGCTCGCCCCTCCCCGCTCGACGGATCGGGCTCGTGGTCGGCGTCGTACCCGAAGTCGGCCCAGTCGCTCCAGGCACCGTCGAGCCGGGTGC
The DNA here is from genome assembly GCA_963834285.1 of uncultured Actinomycetota bacterium. GTDB lineage: Bacteria > Actinomycetota > Actinomycetes > Propionibacteriales > Nocardioidaceae > Nocardioides. The sequence goes on from CAWIAZ010000005.1 coordinate 406,310, forward strand.
GGGCCCAGACGCGGACGTCCGAGCCGGCGGGGGCGCTCGGCGCCCAGGTGACGCCGACCGTGGCATAGCCGCTGACGGGCTGCGGGTCCGACAGGACCACGAGCGGGTCCGGACCCTCCGCCGCTCCCGGCCCCGTCCGACCTGCGACCCCGGCCGGCTGACGGCTCCCGAACCCCACCTCGGTGACGGTCGGCGTGGTCGCCGCACCGGCGACGCGTGCCGTGACCGACGCGGCGCCGGTGGTGGGCCCGGAGCCGCGGGTCGCGACGTAGGTCAGGGCCACCGCGCTCAGCGCGACCACCACGACGAAGGTGAGGGCCTGCCGGCGAGCGTCGATCAGGGGAGCTTGCATCGGGGGGAAGCTCGACTTCCTGCTCAGAGGATCCAGTAGGAGCCGAGTATGGCGAGACCGGAGGGAGCCCACCGCCAAGGAGGTCGGCGCGTCCCGGATTTCTCCGCAGCCCCTGGGATGCCGAGCCACTCAGCCGTCGGACGCCGTCGGACGGTCCGCGACGCCCGCGACCCGAGCCGTCGAGGACCTCAGGCGGCGACGAGCGTGCGCCGCGAGCCGGGGCGGGCGCCGGACGCGGCGTTGCCGGTGACGCGGGTGTAGGCCGTGCCGCACCAGCAGGTGAAGCCGACCTTGATGCCCTCGTCGGTGTTGGCCAGGGACGTGACCTGGCTCGGGAAGATGAGCACGCGCTTGGCGCACACCTGGCAGTTGTTGGCGAACATCGCTGACCTCCTCTGGGAAAAGTTGAACGACTCCAGTGTGACGGCTCCGGCGATCCAGGGGTAGCCTCGGTTTCCAGGAGCACCTCAAGGAGATTCCTATGCTTTCGCTGCACCAGCTGCGCTGCTTCCTCGCCACCTACGAGCACGGATCGCTGACGGCCGCGGCCGAGCAGCTCGGGTACGCCCAGCCGTCGGTCTCCGAGCAGGTCCGGGCCCTCGAGAAGAGCCTCGGCGCCACCCTGTTCCGCCGGGTCGGTCGCGGGGTCGTGCCCACCACGGTGGCCGACACGCTTCGTCCGTACGCCGAGCAGACCGTCGCCGCGTCGGAGGACGCGCGCCGAGCGGTGCAGAGCGCGGTGGCCCTGGAGAGCGGCACCATCCGGTTCGGCATGTTCGGCGCCGCCCGGCTCTACGCCGGCGCGCAGATCGTCGCCGACGTGCTCGACCGCTACCCCGGGGTCCGGGTCGAGCTCGTGGGCCTGCACTCCGAGGACGTGCAGGACCAGCTGCGCCGCGGCCGGCTCGAGGCGGCGCTGGTGGCGACCGCCCACGTCGAGAGCGAGGGCATGACGGTGACGCCGGTGGCCCGCGACGAGCTGGTCTACGTCTCCGCCGACCCCGAGCGGCTGACCACGCCCGTCACCGCCGCCCGGCTGGCCAGGGCCACGCTGGTGATGCCCGAGACCAGCTGGCGGGCCACCGACTCGGTGCGCACGGTGCTGCGCCGATTCCTGCACGAGTCCGGCCACAACCCGCCGACCCGGATCGAGGTCGAGGAGGTCGAGACCGCGGTCGAGCTGGTCGGCCGGGGGTACGCCGACTCGATCCTCCCCCACGCGGCGGCCGAGCAGCTGCTGCCGCGGATGACCCCGCACGTCGGCTACGTCTCGCTGCGCCCCAAGCAGTACGACGTGATGGCGATCGTGCACCGCGAGGGCGCGGCGCTGTCGCCGGCGGCGCGGGTGATGATCGAGGTCGCCACGCGGCACATCCAGGCGGTCAGTGAGCCGATCGGTCCAGCCAGCGCTCGCAGAGCCTGAGCGCCTGGTCGAGGTCGCTCGAGAGGTGCACCAGGTCGTCGTAGACGCAGACGGCGCCCGCGGTGATCAGCTCCTGGTGGGAGTAGCCCCCGGAGCAGACGCCGATGGTCGGGATGCCGGCCGCGGTCGCGGCGTGCACGTCCCAGACGGAGTCACCCACCAGGCAGGCCGCCGACGTGCCGAGCCCCTCGATCACCTTCTCCACGAGCTCCGGGTCGGGCTTGGAGGCGCCGGCGTCCTCCGCGGTCGCCGCCAGGTCGGCGAGCTCGTCCGCCTCGAGCAGGTCGAAGGCGTGCTGGGCGTGCCGCGGGATCGCCGAGCTCGCGATGCCGACCAACAGGCCGGCCCGCCGCAGCCGCACCAGCAGCCCACGGGCGCCGGCGAAGAGACGCGTCTCGTCGATCAGCCCGTCGTACTCCTTCTCCCAGTGCTCGCGGATCCGGTCGCCCGAGCGGGCCTCGACCTCGTCGCCGGCCACCGCGGCGACCAGCCGGTCGCCGCCCATGCCGATCCGCCGGTGCACCCGCCACAGCGGGACGGCGCAGTCGACCGCGGCGAAGGCGCGCGACCACGCCAGCGTGTGGTGGTAGTTGGAGTCGAGCAGGGTGCCATCGACATCGAGGATCACCGCGCGCAGCTTGGTCATCGCGGCTCCTGCGGGTCTTCTACGTCCTGTGGCGTGCTCCACGCGGGCAGCGGCACGACGACACCTCCGAGGTGGTTGGCTCCTGTCACCCGTAGGTACCCCGGGACCCGCCAGGTATGAGCCGGGACCGTTCAGCCGGTCGAGTAGGGCAGCTGCACCAGGTGGAGCACGTGCTGCGCCGGAGAACCGGCCGGGGCCAGGACCCGGAGCCCGCGATCGAGCCGGACGACGTCGAAGATCGTCTGCACCCCGGCACTGCCCAGCAGCGTCACCCCGCTGAGGTCGAGCAGCAGCGGCTGGGTGCCGCCCCGGGTGGCCGTCGCGAGCTCGCGGCGCAACCGGTCGGCGGCCACGGCGTCGACGGGTCCGGTCACGACCAGCTCGCTCTCGCCGTGCTCCAGCTCCATCGGTACGACGTCCGCGTGCGGCGCCGGCCCCGACCCCACCAGCAGGTCGGCCGACCGGTGGGGGCGGTGCCGTAGCCGGGCCCGGGTGCCGGGGGCGTCGGGGCTGCCGTGGTCGATGTCCAGCTCGTCGCAGAAGCCGACCACCATCGCCAGGCCGCGGCCGCGCTCGGCGGACACCACGGGCTCGCGCCACTCCCCGTGGTCGCGGACCTCGATCTCCACCACCCCGCCGGCACGGTGGTGCGCCTCGAGCAGCGACGCCGTCGTCGCGACCTCCGGAGGAGGAGCTGCCGGCGTAGGCGTGCTCGACGGCGTTGGCGACCAGCTCGCCCACCGCGTGCTGGAGCACCATCTCGTCGAGCCCGCTGATGCCGAGCGGGGTCAGCCACCGGCCGAGCTCGCGGCGCACGACCGAGAGCGAGGTGGGGTCGTCGTCGAGCGAGAGGTGCAGCGACGGACCTGCCGGGGCGCGGTGCAGGGCGAGCAGCACGACGTCGTCCGAGAAGCCGCCACGCGTGGCCCGCTCGAGCAGCCCCGTGCACACCCGCTGCACGAGCGGCGACTCGTCGCTGCGCGCCGACTCGGCCTGCAACAGCTCGGAGGCCAGGCGGCCCAGCTCGACGGTGCCCTGGGCGGACGGACCCAGCGGGTCGACCAGGCCGTCCGTGTAGAGCAGCAACAGCTCGCCGTCGACCAGGTGGTGCTCCGCGACCGGGAAGGGACGCCCGGTGCCGAGCGCCGCGCCCCCGGTCACGGGGAGGTACGTCGCCCCGACGTCGGCACGCACCGACAACGGAGGGGGGTGGCCGGCGGTGGCGTAGCGCACCAGCCCGGTCACGGGGTCGAGCAGCACCGCGCAGACCGTCGCCGCCCTGGTGGCCGGCGAGCGGCTCGCCCGACGGTCGAGCAGCTCGAGGGCAGCCACGATGTCGCCGTCGGCGCGGACCCGCTCGCTGAAGACCGCCCGCAGCTCGCTCATCATCACCGAGGCCGCGACCCCGTGCCCGACCACGTCACCGACCGCCAGCACCATCCGGCCGTCGTCGAGCACGACCAGGTCGAACCAGTCGCCGCCCGCCTCGTGCTGGGCGAGCAGGTAGCGGGCGGCCACCGCCGCACCCGGCACCACCGGCAGCCCTTCCGGGAGGATCGCGTCGTGCAGGGTGGTGAGCACGGGGTGCTCGTCGCGCATCGGACGCGCCGCGCACGATCGGCTTCCCGGCTCCGGGCGCGCACGGCGTCGGTGGTGTCGACCGCCATGGCCGCTACCCCGGTCACCGATCCGTCGTCGTCGCGGCACGGGTGGGCGACCACGTCGGCGAAGACCTCGTCCACCCCGTCCGCGCCTCCGCCCGCCAGCCGGTGGTCGCGGAGGGTGAACGGTTCGCCCGTCGCCAGCACCTGCACGAGTCGGTCGGCCAGGCTCGGCCTGGCCCCGGCGTCGCCGAAGACCTCGTGCACGCCATCGCCCGCCCGCTCGCCGAACCTGGCGCGCGCCAGCACGTTGCACGCGGTGACGACCAGCGGGTCACCCTCGCACTGCCACAGCATGACGGGCGCCTGCTCGAAGGCCGTCAGGGCGGCGTCGGTGGTGCCGAGGTCGTCGTTCATGTGGTGCGTCCCATGTGGCAGGTCATTCCCCTTCGCCCGAGGCATCGGTGACCAGCGTTCGCGTACGAGGCCCGGGGGGCGACGCGGGCTGCGCTGTCCCGGGACTCATGGTGTCGGCGGCCCTCCACCGGAGAGTGCAGAACCCTGCCCGATCGGGGCTGCGTGAGCCCGGTCGTGGCGACCGCCGACAACGTCCGGTGCCCCGGTCCGCGCGATCACAAACACCGGTGCGCACGGCGTTCCACTCCGTGGTTCGCCTGGCATGGAGGACCCCCGCCGGGGTACTGGCGGACGAGATGATGCAGACGACGACCTTCGGCGACCTCGAGATCGCCTACGACGACCGGGTGCTGCGACCCCGCGAGTGGACCGTGCAGCAGTCCTCGTGGGCCGCGGAGGTCTCGGCCGACCTCCCCCCGGGCCCGTGCTGGAGCTGTGCTGCGGCGCCGGCCAGATCGGGTCTGCTGACGGTCAGCCTGACCGGGAGGAGCCTCGTCTGCGTGGACGCCGACCCGGTCGCGTGCGCCTTCACGATCGACAACGCCGAGCAGGCCGGCCTGCGACGACCTCGTCGACGTCAGGCTCGGTCGGATGACCGGGGTGCTCGGCCCGACCGAGCGCTTCCCCCTGATCGTGGCCGACCCCCCGTGGGTGCCGGGCGCCGACACCGGGCAGTTCCCCGAGGACCCGCTGCTCGCGATCGACGGCGGCGACGACGGCCTCGACGTGGCCCGCTCGTGCCTCGAGGTGATCGGGGTCCACCTGCCACCCGGCGGCGTCGCGCTGCTCCAGCTCGGCGACGCCGAGCAGGCCGCGCGGCTCGGCACCGAGCTGCCGACGTACGCCGCCGGGGTCGAGCTCACCGAGGTCCGCACGTTCGAGGGCGGGGTCGTGGCGCGCCTGGACCGGACCTCCTGGTCCTGACCCGCGCCCGGGTCGCTGGCCGGCCGGGACCCGGCGGTCAGGGACGCAGCGCCGGCGGCAGCAGCTGGTGGGTGCCGTCGCAGAACGGCAACGTGCCGGACTTCTGGCAGCGGCAGAGCGCCACGACCGGGCGGCTCGTCTGGTGGGTCACGCCGTCGGCGTCGCGCACCGATCGCACCCCGCGGACCAGCATCGGCCCCGCAGGGCAGACCACGACGTCGGCGTGCTCGAACTCCTCGCCGCCGCTCACGCGGCGTCCCAGCGCTCGAGCAGGTGACGCGCGAAGCGGGCCTCGAGGTCGAGCGCGGTGAAGGCGCCGAAGAAGACGTCGCCGAGCAGGCGCGGCTCGTCCTCGACCAGGGCGCCGCAGATCGAGCGGACGGCGAGCTGGTCGTGCACCGCGTCGGCGCTGACGTGCTCGTCGTAGTAGTCGACCAGCGCCTGCCCCAGGCCGAGCCTCGCGAAGCCCTGCGCCAAGCGCCGCGACGGCACCGAGCTCGTGGCCTCGAACGCCGCCAGGTGCCCGACCGCCGCTCCGCGCAGCCGACGGTGCAGGCCGAACATCGACAGGGCGTTGTTCATCTCGAGCACCTCGAGCGGGACGTCGTGGAGGTAGGCGCCACGCTCCGAGCGCAGGCCGGCGCCCTCCATGCCGCGGGCGAAGAGGTGGGAGTGCAGCCGGTTGGGGTTGCCGGCGCCGTACTCGTCGTACTGCAGCTCGACCAGGGCGGCCTTGGCCCGCACGGGTAGGCGGGGCACGACCCACGACGTCGGGTCGGCCTCCTTGAGGTGGTAGACCGACCGCAGCCGGACCAGGTCGAGGGCCTGCTCGCGGGTCGCCGACGACTGCACGAAGCGGGCCAGCGACGGCCCGTCGTGCTCCGCGACCAGCGCGAAGAGGCGCTCGGCCAGGTCGTCGGCGCGCGGCTCGGGCGGGCCGGTGACGTCGTGCTCGGCGCCGAGACCGTCGTCGCCCGCGACGTGGGCGTCCCACCGGTCGCGGAGCCGCTGCCTCCAGGTCGCGCTCCAGGCCGCCGCGCAGCGCCGAGCAGGTCGGGCTGCCCACTCGGCCGCGTCGTCGACGTCCTCGAAGCCGGCGTAGGCGAGCTCGTGGAGGATCCAGAGGGTCAGCGCCGCGTCGACGTCGTCCTCGGGGGCGACGAAGGCCGGGACCGGCTCCTCGGAGAGCGCACGAAGGGTGGCGCAGAGCTGGTCGCTGAGCCGACCGCGGGACTTGGGGAGGAGCACGGAACCCCGGTACCCGTCGCGGCGCCGCCCATACCCCGGATCGCGCGCCGGTACGCCGGGAAGGTTGACGAATACACTGGGGAGGGTACTGTCGGAAGCCGACACCGGGACTTTGGTCCCAGGACTTCTGCCTTGCTGGAGACGACGGCGAGGAAGCGTCGACCGAACAGGTGAATGCTTCTCATGACCACGTCTCCGACCCGACCCGACGGCGATCGCGGGGTCTCCCGCGCCGAACGCTCCGTCCGCACCGCCGAGCTCCTCGAGCGTGCCCACGCCACCAGCGACGACGACGCACGCCGCGCGCTGCTCGACGAGGTGATCGTGCTCAACCGAGGGGTCGCCGAGGCGGTGGCCTCGCGCTACCAGGGCCGCGGCGTGGCCCGTGACGACCTGGTCCAGGTGGCCTACGAGGGGCTCACCAAGGCCGTCCGCCGCTTCGACCCCGCCACCCGCAACGACCTGCTGACCTTCGCGGTGCCGACGATCCGCGGCGAGCTGCTGCGGCACTTCCGCGACCACAGCTGGTCGGTGCGCCCGCCACGCCGGGTGCAGGAGCTGCAGTGGCGGGTCAACCGGCGGATCGAGGAGCTCGAGCAGGAGCTCGGCCACCAGCCCAGCGACGCGGAGATCAAGGAGTCGATGGGGCTCAGCGACGACGAGTACCGCGAGGCCATCGAGGCCTTCGGCTGCTTCCAGCCGACCTCGCTGGAGCAGTCCGCCTCCCCCGGCTCCTCGGCCACCCTGGGCGACTTCATCCCCGAGGAGGACACCGAGACCGAGGCCAGCGAGGCGCGGGTGGTGCTCTCCCCCGTCGTCCGGCGGCTCTCCGAGCGGGACCGGCGGATCCTGCAGCTGCGCTTCGTCGAGGACCTGACGCAGGCCGAGATCGGCGAGGACCTCGGGGTCACCCAGATGCAGGTCTCGCGGTTGCTCAGCCGGATCCTCGACGACCTGCGTGCCGAGCGAGCAGCTGGCGAGCGCCGCCGATGGATGAGCGGCACCGGCTCTCCGGCACTTCGCCGACCTGGCGGCCGAGCTCACCGGCGACCACGACCTGCCGCTGACCTTCCAGCGGGTGGTCGACCGGGCGCTGGAGACGATCGCGGCCGCCGACCACGTCGGCCTGCACCTGCGTCAGCGCCGCGCGCAGCGCCACGTCGGTGGCCTCGACCGACGAGGTGGCGGCCACGGCCGACGACCTGCAGGACGAGCTCGGCGAGGGACCGTGCGTCGACGCGGCGTTCGAGCGGGAGAACTTCGTGGTCCACGACCTGCGCGAGGACGGACGGTGGCCGACCTGGGCCGCCCGGGTGACCGCGCTCGGCGTGCTGTCGTCGTTCTCGATCCGGCTCACCGCGCACGACGACGACGGTCGGCGCCCTCAACCTCTACGCCGACCGCCCCGGCGCCTTCGACGGTGACCAGGACGTCGCGCTGATCTTCGCCAGCCACGCCGCCCAGGCGATGACACGAGCCCGGCTCGTGAGCGGCCTGCGCAACGCCCTCGACTCGCGGCACACCATCGGCATCGCCCAGGGGGTGCTGGCGGTCCGGTTCGGCATCACCTACGAGCGGGCGTTCCAGGTGCTGCACCGCTACTCCAACGACCACAACCTCAAGCTGCGGGACCTCGCGGAGACCGTCATCGAGCACCGCGGGCTCCCCGACGAGCTCGACGGCTGACCGGGCCGCCAGGCGCCGCGCCGCGCCGGATCGGGCAGATCGGGCGGATCGGGTGTCGGCCGCAGCCGTGCTCGGATAGCGTCAGTCCGGGCACGAGCCAGGCCAACGAGGGGAAGCCGGGGGACCGATGAACGACGACGTGCGGCTGGCGGCGTACTTCGCCGAGTTCAGCGAGGAGATCACGGGCACCGACGACGTGCCGCTGACCTTCCAGCGGGTCGTCGAGCGGGCCCGCGACCTGGTGCCGGGCTGCGACCACTGCGGGCTGCACCTGCGCCGGCGGCGCGGCCGCGCCGAGTCCGTCGCCTCCACCGACGCGATCGCCGACGAGGCCGACAGCCTCCAGGACACGCTCCAGGACGGGCCCTGCGTCGACGCCGCGTTCGAGGAGCAGAACTTCGTGGTGCACGACGTGCTCACCGAGCAGCGCTGGCCGACCTGGGCCGCCCGGGTGGCGGAGCTCGGCGTGCGGTCGTCGATGTCGATCAGGCTCAGCACCAACGACGTCACCATCGGGGCCCTCAACCTCTACAGCGACCAGCCCGGCACCTTCGACGGCGACCAGGACCTCGCGATGATCTTCGCCTCCCACGCGGCCGCCGCCATGAGCACCTCCCAGCTCGTCACCGGCCTGCGCAACGCCCTCGACTCCCGGCACACGATCGGCATCGCCCAGGGCGTGCTCGCCGTCCGCTACGAGATCAGCTACGAGCGCGCGTTCCAGGTGCTGCACCGCTTCTCCAACGAGCACAACCTCAAGCTGCGCGACCTCGCCGAGCAGGTCCTCGAGCTGCGGACGCTTCCCGGCAGCGAGGTGAGCCCGGCCACGGGCCCGGTCCCCGTCCCGGGGGGCGCCGTCCCGCAGGCGATCGGCGACGCCGGCTAGGGCTGCCCGACTGCATGACCTCGGGTCGGCTGGATACCGGAGGGACTCCGCCTCTCTGAAGGGATCCCTGGCATGAGCGCCAACACCCGCCTCCTCGCCGCACCCGCTTCTCACGTGTGGGACGTCCTGGCCGACGGGTGGCTCTACCCCCTCTTCGTCGTCGGCGCCTCGCGGATGCGCGAGGTCGACGACCACTGGCCCGAGGTCGGCGCCCGGCTGCACCACTCGGTGGGCGCCTGGCCGGCCCTCCTCGACGACACCACCACGGTGCTCGAGTGCGAGCCGGGCTCCCTCCTGCGGCTGCGTGCCCGCGCGTGGCCGTCCGGTGCGGCCGAGGTGACGATCCGGCTGCATCCGCGAGGTGAGCAGACCGAGGTGACCATCGAGGAGGACGCCGTCTCCGGACCGGGCCGGTTCGTCCCCGCTCCGCTGCGGCACCTGCCGCTGGCCTGGCGCAACGTCGAGACCCTGCGCCGGCTGGCCTACGTGGCCGAGCGGCGCCGAGAGCCTGCCCGCGGATGACCGCACCCACGGCCGACGCCGTCGTGGTCGGGGCCGGCCCCAACGGGCTGGTCGCGGCCAACGTGCTGGCCGACGCCGGGTGGTCGGTGCTGGTGCTGGAGGCGCAGCCCACACCCGGGGGCGCGGTGCGCAGCGACCGGGAGCTCCACCCCGACTTCGTGCACGACACGTTCAGCGCGTTCTACCCGTTCGCCGCGGTGTCGCCGGCCCTGCAGGCGCCTCGACCTGGAGCGGCACGGACTGGTCTGGCGGCACGCCCCCGCCGTGCTCGGGCACCCCACCCCCGACGGCTCGTGGGCGATGCTGAGCCGCGACCGGGACCAGACCGCAGCCTGGATGGATGCCGCCGCGCGCGGTGACGGCGACGCGTGGCTCGACCTGTGCGCCACCTGGGACCGGGTCGGCGGCAGCCTGGTGTCCGGGCTGCTCACGCCGTTCCCGCCCGTCCGCGCCGGCCTCGGCCTGGCCGCGCGGCTGCCGCGGGCCGGGGGGCTCGACCTGGTCAAGCTGCTGCTCAGCCCGGTCGCCGACCTCGGCCGCCAGCGGTTCGCGGGCACCGCCGCCGGGTTGCTGCTGGCCGGCAACGCCGGGCACGCCGACCTGCCGGTGTCGTCCCCGGGCTCCGGGGCGTTCGGGCTCCTCATGACGATGCTCGCGCAGAACGTCGGCTTCCCGGCCCCCGAGGGCGGGGCGGGCAGCCTCACCGACGCGCTCGTGCGCCGGCTCGAGTCGCTCGGCGGCGAGGTGCGGTGCGGTCGCGAGGTCACCCGGATCGACGTCGTCGACGGCCGGGCCAGCGGCGTGCGCACCGCCGACGGCGAGCGGATCCGGGCGGGCCGGGCCGTGCTCGCCGACGTCGGCGCCCGGGCGCTGTTCGGACGGCTCGTCGACGCCGAGCACCTGCCTCGCGGCGTCACGTCGGGCATGCGCCACTTCCAGCAGGACCCCGGCACCGTGAAGGTCGACTTCGCGCTCGACGGTCCGGTGCCGTGGGCCGAGCCGCCTCCGCAGACCCCCGGCACCGTCCACGTCGCCGACTCCGTCGACCAGATCGCCGAGGCGATGGGCCAGATCGAGGCGCGGCTGGTCCCGGCCGAGCCGTTCCTGCTGGCCGGCCAGATGACGAGCACCGACGAGACCCGCTCCCCCGCCGGCACCGAGTCGCTGTGGGCCTACTCCCACGTCCCGCAGCCGGACCCCGCGGTGCGCGACGCCGGCGACGGCGGCATCCGCGGCACCTGGGACGCCGACGACCGGGAGCGGTTCGGCGACCGGGTCCAGGCCCGCCTCGAGCGGCTCGCCCCCGGCCTCACCTCACGCATCCTCGCCCGGCGGGTCCTCGGCCCGCGCGAGCTCGAGGAGCGCGACGCCAACCTCGTGGGCGGGTCCGTCAACGGCGGGACCTCACAGCTGCACCAGGAGCTCGTGTTCCGGCCGGTGCCCCGGATGTGGGGCCGGCCCGAGACCGGCGTCCGCGGCCTCTACCTCGCCTCCGCCTCGGCGCACCCGGGGGGCGGGGTGCACGGCGGCCCCGGCAACAACGCCGCCCGCGCTGCCCTGCTGCACGCCCGGATCGGCCGGCTCGCGCGGCGCTGAGCCCCCCGGCATAGCGGCCCACCCAGTGGGCACCGGGGACCCATGCCCCTCATCTCCGTCTGGCAGGCCGCCCACCCACGCACCCCTCTCGCCGCTCCCCTCGTCGAGGGCCACCACGACGTGGTGGTCGTCGGCGGCGGCATCACCGGCACCACCACCGCGCTCCAGCTCGCGAGGGCCGGCACGTCGGTGCTGCTGATCGAGGCGCGCCGGCTCGCGGCGGGCACCACCGGAGGCAGCACCGCCAAGGTCAGCGCGCTCCAGGGCACCCAGCTCGGGCGGATCGGCCGGCGGCACGGCCAGGGCATCGTCGACCAGTACGTCGCCGCCACGCTGGAGGCCCAGGCCTGGGTGTCGCGGTTCTGCGACGACCACGCGGTCACCGCGCAGCGCCGGCCGGCGTACACCTATGCGACGACGACCCGCGGCCTGAGCGCAGCCCGCCGCGAGCACCGCCTCGCCGAGCGGGCCGGGCTGCCGGTCACCTGGGTCGACGAGACCGGACTGCCGTTCCGCACCCGCGGCGCGGTCCGGCTCGACGACCAGCTCCAGGTCGACCCCGTCGACCTGGTCGACAAGCTGGCCGAGCAGGCCCGCGCGCACGGGGTGCAGGTGGTCGAGGGGGCCCGCGTCGAGCGCGTCCGCGGCCGTGGCCCCACCCGCGTCGAGACCAGCGCCGGCACCGCCACCGCAGACCGGGTGGTCGTCGCCACCAACCTCCCGGTGCTCGACCGGGGCGCCTGGTTCGCCCGGCTGAAGCCGGCCCGCTCCTACTCGCTCGCCTTCCGGACGCCGGTCCCCGCGGTCGACGGCATGTACCTCTCCGCTGACAGCACCTCCCGGTCGCTGCGCGACGCCGAGCACGGCGGTGACAGCCTGCTGCTGGTCGGCGGCGAGGGCCACACGACGGGGCGCGGTGGTCCGACCGGACGACGGCTGGACGCCCTGCGCGACTTCACGGCCGAGCACTTCCCGCAGGCCGAGGAGACGCACGCCTGGTCTGCCCAGGACTACCTGCCGAGCCACGGGCTGCCGGTGGCGGGGCCGCTGCTGCCCGGCCGCGACGAGGTGCTCGTGGCCGGCGGGTTCGCCAAGTGGGGCATGACCAGCGGGGTCGCCGCCGCCCTCGCGCTGACCGACCGGATCCTCGGCAACGAGCAGCCGTGGGCCTCGGTGCTCGAGCCGTGGACGCGCTCGGAGGTCACCGGGCTCCCCACCGCCGCCGTGGCCAACGCCGAGGTCGGGCTCGAGATGACCACCGGCTGGCTGCGGCCGGTGCTCGGGAGCGTGCCCGGCGCCGGCTCCGGGCTGGCGGAGGGTGAGGGCGTCGTCCGCTACGACCACGCGGGCCCACCGACCGCGCAGTCGGTCGTGGGCGGGGTCGAGCGCCGCGTCTCGGCCGTGTGCCCCCACCTCGGCGGCATCCTGCGCTGGAACGACGCCGAGACGCAGCTGGGACTGCCCGCTGCACGGCTCCCGCTTCGGGGCGGACGGTCAGGTGCTGGAGGGCCCGGCCACCTGCGGCCTCGGCGAGCGCTGAGGCGCCCGGCTCAGCACACTCCAGGCCGTCGTCGGGGACGACGTCGTCGATCAGGTAGGCCTCGATCGCCTCGTCGGCGCAGTCGTTGCCGCTGTTGTAGGCGGTGTGGCCGTCGCCGTCGCGGGTGAGCAGGACGGCGGACTCGAGCTGCTCGGCCAGCCCCACCGCCCAGGCGTAGGGGGTGGCCGGGTCGCGGGTGGTGCCGGTGACCAGGATCGGCGCCGCTCCCTCGCCGCGGATGTCGAGCGGCGGCTCGGTCGAGGTGACCTCGATGCCGCGGCAGCCGACCAGTCCCCAGGCGAAGACCCGGCCGAACGTGGGCGAGACCTCCTCGAAGGCGTCGTACTGGGCCGGGACCTGGTCGGGGCCGATGCTGTCCGGGTCGTCGAGGCAGTTGATCGCGTAGATCGCCTCGGTGCCGTTGTCGGTGTAGGTGTCGCCCTCGCGGGAGGCGTAGAAGTCGGCGAGCAGCATCAGCGTCGAGCCGTTGCCGTCGAGGGCCTGGCCGAGGCCCTGGCTGAGCAGGGTCCAGTTGTCGCGGCTGTAGAGCGGGGTGACCAGTCCGTAGAAGGCGTTGCCGATGGTGAGCTCGCGCCCGTCGTTGGTGGGCAGCGGGTCGTCGTCGATCTCCGCGAGCAGGTCGCTGATCGTGGTGAGGCCCTCCTCGACGCTGTCGCCGAGGAAGCAGTCGTCGGTGACCGTGGTGCAGTTGTCGACGTAGGCGCGCAGCGCGGTCTCGAAGCCGCCGGCCTGGCCGAGCGCGAGCTCGCGGTTGCTGAGCGTGACGTCGACGGCGCCGTCGAGGACGGCATGGCCCACCTTGGCCGGGAAGAGCTCGGCGTAGGTGGCGCCCAGCTTGGTGCCGTAGGAGGCGCCGAAGTAGTCGAGCCGGGCGCGACCGAGGGCGGCCCGCAGGACGTCCATGTCGCGCGCGGTCTCGGCCGTGGTCACGTGGCCGATGAGCGCGTCGGACCGCTCCACGCAGCCGTCGAAGAACGCCTCCTGGGCCTCGGTGTAGGCGCGCCCCTCCGCGGCGTCGTCGGGGTCGGGGTCCTGGGCGAGGAACGCGTCGAGCTCGTCGTCGCTGAGGCAGTCGATGGGCGCGGACTCGCCGGTGCCGCGGGGGTCGAACCCGACGACGTCGAACCGGTCGAGGAGCTGGTCGCGGAAGGCGAAGTCGGCCTGCTCGACGTAGTCGGTGCCGGGGGCGCCGGGGCCGCCGGGGTTGACGACCAGCGGGCCGATCCGCCGGTCGGGGTCGCCGGCCGGGCGCTTGTTGAGGGCGAGCTCGATGGTCTGGCCGGTGGGGTCGCGGTAGTCGACCGGGACCTCGAGCGTGCCGCAGCGCAGGCTGCCGCACTCCTCCCACTCGATGGTCTGGGAGTAGAACGGGCGCAGCTCGGGCGACGGCGGCGTCGTGGAACCCGGCTGCGGCGGCTGCGGCGGCGCCTCGGGCACCGGCGCGGACGTCGACCCGGAGCGCGCGGACCCGTCCCCCTCGCGGGCGAGGCCGATCAGGGCCGCGACCCCGGAGCCGACGGCGGCGAGCACCATCACCGCGACCACGACGAGGACCACGACCCGGTTCATCGGGTGCTCCCCTCGGGGACCTTGAGCGCCACCATCATCGACTCGAGCGCCAGGGCGACGGGCACGTTGAACTCCAGCATCTGCTCGCGGGCCTCGAAGATCCACCCGATCCGTCGGAGGTTGAGCTCGGGGGTCGAGGACCGCGCCACCAGGGCGATGTCGCCGCGGATCTCCTCGTTGACCAGGGCGCCCGGCGCCCCGGTGGCCAGCGCGATGGCGTCGCGGTAGACCGAGACGAGGTCCATCAGGCCCCGGTCGACGACGTCGAGCTGGCGCCGCTTGGCGCGGGTCTTCTGCCCCTTCTCCAGGGCGGAGAGGGCTGGGTTGTAGTCGCGGGGACGGCGGCCACGCTCGACCACGCCGTAGGCGGAGTCGAGGTCGGCCTTCTCGTGGAGGTCGAGGTCGGTCGTGATCGCGTCGGCCTCCTCCTTGCTGACCTCGGCGAGGTTGGTGGCGGCCTGCATGCACGCGCCGAGCGAGGTGAGCCGCGGCGGGATCGCCACGATCTCGCGGCGGCGGTTGCGGGTGGCCTCGTCGCGGGCGAGGGCCCGGGCCCGGCCGATGTGGCCCTGGCTGGCGCGGGCGGCGTACGTCGCCAGGGCCTCGCCCACCCCGTCGGTGCGGACCAGGAAGCCGGCGACGGCCTCGGTGGAGGGCGTGGCGAGGCTGACCTGCCGGCAGCGGGAGCGGATCGTGGGCAGGACGTCCTCGAGGGTGGGCGCGCAGAGCATCCAGACCGTGCGCGGCGTCGGCTCCTCGATCGCCTTGAGCAGGGCGTTGGCGGCCTGCTCGGTGAGCCGGTCGGCGTCCTCGACGATCAGCACCTGCCAGCGCCGCCCGACCGGGGCCAGCCCGCTGCGCCGGACCAGGTCGCGGACCTCGTCGACCCCGATCGAGAGCTTCTCGGTGCGGATCACGGCCACGTCGGCGTGCGAGCCGGCCAGCACCGTGCGGCACTCGTGGCACTCGCCGCACCCCTGCTCGACGCACTGCAGGGCCGCGGCGAACGCCACCGCGGCGTTGGACCGGCCCGATCCCGGCGGCCCGGTGAACAGCCAGGCGTGGCTCATGCCGCGGCCCCCGGCGGCGGTGCGCAGCGTGCCTGCTGCCCGCTCCTGCCCCACCAGGTAGTCCCACACCGTCACGGCGTCACCCTAGACGCCGCCCCCGACAGCCGGTGCCTCGACGGTCCTCCGCGTGCCCCGACGGTCCAGGTCAGGGAGCCGGCGGCGGGAGCAGCGGCGCCAGGCGGGCGCGGACGGCGGCCGCGAGGTCGTCGACCGGGCCGCGGGCGTCGAGGACGAGGTAGTGGTCGGGGTCTGCGGCGGCCATCCGCAGGAACGCCGCCCGCACCCGCTCGTGGAAGGCCAGGCCCTCCTGCTCGATCCGGTCGCGGCCCGTCGAAGCGACGCAGGCCGGTGGCCGGGTCGAGGTCGAGCACGACGGTCAGGTGCGGCCGCAGGTCGCCGGTGGCCCAGCGCGCGACCCGCTCGACCTCGCCGACCTCGAGCGGGCGGCCGGCTCCCTGGTAGGCCAGCGTCGAGTCGACGTACCGGTCGGTGATCACCACCGCGCCCCGGTCGAGGGCCGGGCGGACGACGGCGTGGACGTGCTCGGCCTTGTCGGCGGCGTACAGGAGCGTCTCGGTGCGGTCGCTGAGCTCGCCGGTCTCGGGGCTGAGCACGATCCGGCGCAGCTCCTGGCCGACCGGGGTGTCGCCGGGCTCGAAGGTGAGCACGACGTCGTGGCCCTGCTCGCCCAGCCAGTCGCCGAGCAGCCGCGACTGGGTCGACTTGCCCGAGCCCTCGCCGCCCTCGAAGCAGACGAAGACCCCGGTGTCGGCGTACACCCCGGTCAGGACTTCTTCGCCGCGGTCTTCTTGGCCGCCGTCTTCTTGGCCGCGGTCTTCTTCGCCGCGGTCTTCTTCGCCGCGGTCTTCTTGGCCGCCGTCTTCTTCGCGGGGGCCTTCTTGGCGCCCTTCTTGGCGGCCTTCTTCGCCGGACCGCGCTCGCGGCGCTCGGCCAGCAGCTCGGCGGCGCGCTCGAGGGTGATCGCCTCGACCGAGTCGTCCTTGCGCAGGGTGGCGTTGTACTCGCCGTCGGTGACGTACTCGCCGAAGCGGCCCGACTTCACCACGACCGGCTGCCCGGAGACGGGGTCGTTGCCGAGCTCCTTGAGCGGCGGGGCGGCCGCGGCGCGGCCGCGCTGCTTGGGCTGGGCGTAGATCGCCAGCGCCTCGTCGAGGGTGACCGTGAACAGCTGTTCCTCGGAGGTCAGCGAGCGGGAGTCGGTGCCCTTCTTCAGGTAGGGCCCGTAGCGACCGTTCTGCGCGGTGATCTCGACGCCCTCGGCGTCCTCGCCGACGACCCGCGGCAGCGAGAGCAGCTTGACGGCGTCGTCGAGCGTGATCGTGTCGAGCGACATCGACTTGAACAGCGACCCGGTGCGCGGCTTGGCGTTCTTGGGCGCGTCCTCGGGCAGCACCTCGGTGACGTAGGGCCCGTAGCGGCCGTTCTTGGCCACCACCCGCAGCCCGGTCTCGGGGTGCACGCCGAGCTCGATCTCCTCGCCGGCGGGGTTGGCGAACAGCTCGGCGGCCTTCTCGAGGGTCAGCTCGTCGGGCGGCAGGTCGTCCGGGACGTTGGCGCGCTTGGCGGCCGGGGTGCCCTCGTCGTCGGGGCCCTCGAGGTAGGGGCCGTAGCGGCCGACCCGCAGGTTGATGCCGGAGTCGGGGCCGCCGATCGGGAACGTCGCGAGCTCCCGGGCGTCGATGTCGCCGAGCTCGGTGACCAGGGTGTGCAGGCCGGCGATGTCGTCGGTGCCGTAGTAGAACTCGCCGAGCTCGGTGACCCGGTCCTTCTCGCCGGCGGCGATCTCGTCGAGCACGTCCTCCATCAGCGCGGTGAACTCGTAGGAGACCTGCCGCGGGAAGTGCTCCTCCAGCAGCCGGATCACCGAGAACGCCAGCCAGGCCGGCACCAGCGCGGTGCCCTTCTTGTAGACGTAGCCGCGGTTGAGGATGGTGCCGATGATCGAGGCGTACGTCGACGGGCGCCCGATCTCGCGCTCCTCGAGCTCCTTGATCAGCGTGGCCTCGGTGTAGCGGGCCGGCGGCTTGGTCTCGTGACCGTTGGCGGTGATCGACGCGGCCGAGACGGCGTCGCCCTCGACCAGCGCGGGCAGCCGGGTCTCGGCGTCGTCCTTGGCGCCGTCGTCGTCGGTGCCCTCGACGTAGGCCTTGAGGAAGCCGTGGAAGGTGATCACCCGGCCGGAGGCGGAGAACACGACGTCCTCGCCGGAGGTCGCGGCGCCGCCGATCCGGACGGAGACCGACTGGCCGACGGCGTCCTTCATCTGCGAGGCGACGGTGCGCATCCAGATCAGCTCGTAGAGGCGGAACTGCTCGCCGGTCAGCCCGGTCTGGGCGGGGGTCCGGAACGACTCGCCCGCCGGACGGATGGCCTCGTGCGCCTCCTGGGCGTTCTTGACCTTGCTGGCGTAGACCCGCGGGCTGTCGGGGAGGTACTCGGAGCCGTAGAGCTCGCGGACCTGCGCCCGGGCGGCCTCCACCGCGCCACCCGACAGCGTCGTCGAGTCGGTACGCATGTAGGTGATGAAGCCGTTCTCGTAGAGCCGCTGGGCCACCGACATCGCCACCGACGCGCTCATGCCGAGCTTGCGGCTGGCCTCCTGCTGCATCGTGGTCGTGCGGAACGGCGCGTAGGGCGAGCGCTTGTAGGGCTTGGACTCCACCGAGCGCACGTCGTACGTCGTGTCGGCCAGCGCGGCGACCAGCGCCTCGGCGCGGGTGCGGTCGAGGTGGACGACGGAGGACCCGGGCTTGAGCTGCCCGTCCTGCCCGAAGCTGGAGCCCTGGGCGACGCGGGTGCCGTCGAGGGAGTGCAGCTTGGCCGGGAACATCCGCTGCTCGTGCTTCGAGCCGGCGTCGAAGGTGCCCTCGAGGTCCCAGTAGGAGGCGAGCCGGAACTTCATCCGGTCGCGCTCCTTGTCGACGACCAGCCGGGTGGCCACCGACTGCACCCGGCCGGCGGAGAGGCCGGACATGACCTTCTTCCACAGCACCGGCGAGACCTCGTAGCCGTAGAGCCGGTCGAGGATGCGGCGGGCCTCCTGGGCCTCGACGAGGTCGTCGTTGATCTGGCGGGGGTTCTCGACCGCCTCGAGGATCGCGCCCTTGGTGATCTCGTGGAAGACCATCCGGTGCACCGGGATGTTCTTCGGCTTCAGCTCGTCGAGCAGGTGCCAGGCGATGGCCTCGCCCTCGCGGTCCTCATCGGTGGCGAGGTAGAGCTCGTCGGCGTCCTTGAGCAGCGACTTGAGCTTGGAGATGTGCGACTTCTTGTCGCGGGGCACGACGTAGTAGGGGGTGAAGTCGTTCTCGACGTCGACCGCCAGCCGGCCCCACGGCTTGTCCTTGATCTTGGCGGGCGTGTCGGCCGCGTTGTTGGGCAGGTCGCGGATGTGACCGATCGAGGACTCGACCACGTACCCGCTCCCGAGGTACCCGCCGATCGTGCGGGCCTTCGCCGGGGACTCGACGATCACCAACTTGTGTGCCACGGCTGTCTGGTTCCTAACGTTGCTGCTCGGAGGGCCGGGATAGCCCCTCGCTGACAGGGCTCGGCGCCGATCACGGTAGCGCGTGCTGTCCAGCACCCCGAGCGGCCGGGCCCGCGGTGGGCAGAAAGCCCTCCACGGTCAGGCCCGATCGCGCGGATGCAGGTAGTCCTCGGCCGGCACGGTGCCCGCCGAACACCCCTCGACCTCGCCGGCTCCGTCGGTCGAGTGCTACGTCAGCCGGAACCTCCAGCGTGCGGGCGACGGGTCGCGTTGCCCCGCCACCACCGCGCGGACCCGGAAGACGTGTTGCCCGACTCGGAGCTTGTAGCGCTTGGGCGGCTCGCAGCGCTTCCACCGCTGCCGGTCGACCCTGCACTGGAACCGGGCTCCCGCCTGGTCGGCCACGAAGGCGAACCGGACGATCCCCTTCCTCCCCCGCACGTTCTTCACCGACCTGGGCTTGCGCGTGATGGTCGTGTCCACCCGAGCCGGGCTGAGGACCGCGGTGCTGCCCAGCGCGACGTGGTGGCTGGCCCCGGCGGCGACTGCCGTGTAGCCACCCTGGGACGGGGTGCTCGAGATCTGCCCGTTCCCGTTGAACCCCCACGAGACGACGGTCCCGTCGTCCCGCAGCGCGAGCCCGCTGTACGCCGCCGCGGCCGCGTCGAGGAAGCCCGCTCCCGTCGGCGTCCGGCTCACCTGCCCGAACCGGTCCGAGCCCCAGGCCACCAAGCGGCCGTCCGCAGTCACCGCGACCGCGTGCCGGTCCAGCGCGCTGACCCTCACGAACCCCGTACCGGCCGGGGTGCCGGACACGACACCGTCGCCGTCCGCCCCCCAGCTCTCCAGCGAGCCGTCCACCCGGGTCGCGATCGTGAACGCCTGACCCGCCTCGACCGAGGCGAAGCCGGCACCGGTCGGCGTGCTCGACACGACGCTGCCGAAGTCGGCGCCCCACGAGAGCACCGTCCCGTCGTCCCGTACCGCCGACGCATGCCCCGCACCCATCGCGATGTCGACGAAACCCGGCCCACCCGGCGCCGCACTGGTCACCCCTCCGACGTCCCGACCCCACACGGCGATCGTGCCGTCCTCGCGCAACGCCATGCTCGCGGCCCCACCGGCATCGACCGCCACGAAGTCCGACCCCGGCGGCACCCGGCTCGCCGCCTGGCCGTGGTCGTCACGACCCCACGCCGCGACGCTGCCGTCCACCCGCAACGCCACCGTGTGCCCGATCCCCGAGGCGACTGCAGTGAAGTCCGGACCCGGCGGGGTGTCGACCACCTGACCGTGGCTGTTGTTCCCCCACGACGAGATCCGGGACGCCTCGACCGGGGGCGCGACGAAGCCGGACCCCAGTGCGACGTGGTGGCTCGCGCCGGCGGCCACCGCCAGGTAGCCGTCCTCGGACGGGGTGTGGGCGACCTGCCGCTCGTTGTCGAGCCCCCACGAGACCACCGTGCCGTCGGCCCGCAGCGCGAGCCCGCTGTAGGCCGCCGCAGCGGCGTCGAGGAACCCCGCACCGGACGGGACCTGGCTGACCTGCCCGAAGCGATCCCATCCCCACGACACGAGTCGGCCGTCACCGGTCACCGCGATCACGTGCCGGTTCAGGGCGCTGACCTCGACGAACCCGGTCCCCGTCGGCGTCCCCGCCACCACGCCGTCGCCGTTGTGACCCCAGCTGACCACGCTTCCGTCGTCCCTCGTGGCGATCGAGAAGGCCTGACCCGCCTCGACGGCCGCGAAGCCGTCGCCGGCGGGGGTGGAGGAGACGACGCCGGCGTCGTCCTGACCCCATGAGAACAGCGTGTCGCCGGCCGTGACCGCGCTCGCGTGGCCCGATCCCATCGCGATCTCGCGGAACCCCGGGTCCGTGGGCGCGTTGCTGACCACCCCGCCGACGTCCCGACCCCAGACCGCGATGGTCCCGTCACGCCGCAGGGCCATGCTCGCCGCTCCGCCGGCGTCGACCTCGACGAAGTCGGAGCCCGCCGGCACCCCGCTCGCCCCCTGGCCGTGGTCGTCACGACCCCAGGCCACCACGCTGCCGTCGCTCCGCAGCGCCACCGTGTGCCCGATCCCGGCGGCCACCGCCGTGAAGTCCTCCCCGGGCGGCGTGTCCATCACCTGGCCACGACTGTTGTTGCCCCACGAGGAGATGCCACCCGCGGGCTCCTCGGCGCCCGGCTCGCTGATCGTCAGGCTCGCCACGTACGGGTCCGGGTCGCTGGTCCACCCCTCCTCGGTGATCGTCACCTCCACCACGTACTCGCCCAGGTCGGTGGGCGGGGTCGAGGACCCGTCGTAGGTCACCGTGTGCGCCAGGCCCGCCGGATCCGTCGTCACCGTCACCGCGTGCGGCTCCCCGTCGTACGTCGCCTCGGTGTCGCTCACCGCGACCCCGGCCACGGCCGGCGCGATCGTCAGGCTCGCGACGTACGGGTCCGGGTCGCTGGTCCACCCCTCCTCGGTGATCGTCACCTCCACCACGTACGTCCCCACCTCGCTCGGCGGGGTCGGCGACCCGTCATAGGTCACCGTGTGCGCCAGGCCCGCCGGATCCGTCGTCACCGTCACCGCGTGCGGCTCCCCGTCGTACGTCGCCTCGTTAGCGGACACCACCACCCCCGCGACCTCCCGGGGCGGGTCGGCCGGCTCCTGGATCGCGGCGCCCCACTGACCACCCGCCGCGGCCGCGTAGAGATCGCCGGGCGGGATCGGGTCGGTGACATTTCCACGCGCGTCACTCCCCCAGCGCGCGAGGGTCCCGTCGGCTCCCAGCGCCAGGCTCCAGTCACTGCCGGCGTCGGTCGAGACGAAACCGGCGCTCGTGGGCGTGTCGGTGATCTTGCCGTTGCCGCCGTCGTCCGCTCCCCAGGCCGCCAGCGTGCCGTCGGACCGGACCGCGAGGCAGTGGTGGTAGCTGCCGCAGGAGACTCCGGTGAAGTCGTTCCCCGCGGGCACGTCGTAGACCTGCGGGTCGTGCCGCCAGCCCCACGCCGAGAGCGAACCGTCCGTCCGGAGCGCGACACCGTTGCTCTGGCCGATGGCGACGTCGACGAAGCCGGTTCCGGTCGGGGTTCCGCTGACGGCCCCGTTGGCGTCGCTGCCCCAGGAGACGAGGCTGCCGTCGGCCGCGACCGCGGTGGCGCTGCTGCTGCCGACCGCGACGGCGAGGAAGCCCGTGCCGTCAGGGGTCTCGCTCACCAACCCCGCGGCGTCACGACCCCAGGAGCGGAGGCTCCCGTCGGCGGCGATCGCCATCGCGACCGGATCACCCACGGACGCCGCGACCTCGAGGTGACCCGCGCCCGTGGGAGCATCGGCGACCTCCCCGGCGAGGTCGTCGCCCCAGGCGGCGACCCGTCCGTCGGAGCGCAGGGCGACCGCATGGGACAGGCCCGCGTCCAGGGCTACGAAGTCCTGACCGGTCGGCCATCCCCCGTTGCCCACTCCCCACGAGATCAGGGCGCCCGAGGCGGGCTCCGCGTCGATGACCAGAACGGCGAGGAAGGGATCGGGGACGCTGGTCCAGCCGGGCTCGGTGATGGTCACGGCGACCTCGTACCGGCCGATGGCGGTCGGCGCCGTGGCGGAGCCGTCGTAGGTCACCTCGTGCGCCAGGCCCGCAGGCGTGGTCGTGACGTCCACCGGGTGCGGCGACCCGTCGTAGCGGACACGGTTGCCGGACACGGCGATCTCGGCGACCGGCGTCAACGCGCCGAGCGAGACGCCGAACGCGTTCCCGGCCGCCAGCACCGCGTAGCTGCCCGGGGGCAGGGGGTCCGAGACCTGACCGGCGTCATCGGCGCCCCACCGGTGCACGATCCCGTCGGCGTCGATGGCCATCCCCCAGGCGTTGCCGGCGTCGACGGCGACGAACCCGTCGCCGGTCGGCGTCTCGCTCACCTCTCCCTGGTCGTCGGACCCCCAGGAGACCAGGGTGCCGTCGGCGGCGACCGCGGTGCTGTGGTTGAGACCCGAGGCGACATCGACGAACCCGGCGCCGGTGGGGGTCTGGCTCACCTGACCGGTGAAGTCGTAGCCCCAGGAGACGAGGCTCCCGTCGGCGGCGATGGCGGTGCTGGCGTTGTGTCCCGCGGCGACGGCCAGGAACCCGGTGGTCGTGGGCGTGTCCGAGGCCTGGGGCGAGGTCGACCACCCCCAGGACTCGAGACTGCCGTCGGACCTGATGGCGGTACCCACCCAGGACCCGAGCGCCACCGAGGTGAACCCCGTCCCGGAAGGTGTGCTCGAGACCTGGTCGTTGGAGTCGTCTCCCCATGAGGTCAGCGAGCCGTCCGCGCCGAGAGCCGCGCTGAAGCTGCGGCCCGCAGCGACGCTCACGAAGCCCGTGCCCGTCGGCGAGTCCGAGACCTGTCCCTCAGCGTCGGAGCCCCAGGAGACCACGCTGCCGTCCGACCTCAGCGCCGTGCCGTGCGAGTAGCCGGCGTCCACGTCGGTGAAGTCCTCGCCCTCGGGTTGCCCGTCGCGCTCGCCCCACAGCTCCGAGCCCCACTGCACCAGCGAGCCGGGTGCCGCCGGGGCCGCGGTCGCCGTAGCGGTCGCGGTCGTGATCTGCAGCGTGGACACCACCACCGCCGCCGCGACCGCCAGTCCCAGGCCCCACGTCGCGGACCTCCGTGGCGTCCTGGATCCGGCCTGCTTCTGACTCTCGTCGCGCGCTGCGGACATCGTCCACTCCCCCATCCCGGAGACCCACCATCCTGTCCCGAGGGTGCGCCCGTCCCTGCCCTCGACCTGAGCACGGGCGGGTTCGGGAAGTCAACGGGACCAAGGTCCCCTCCCGCCCGGGCACCTGCCACAAGGGGCCCCGGAGGGCCATTCACTCGCCCCGTCCGGAGCAGGCCGCCCCCCTTCGGTCGGGTGGTGCGTCAATAGCCCGTTCGGGTGACCGACCTCCGAGCCCACCGAGGGATGGACCTCCTGTCCGGACGCCCCGAGGGTGGTCAGGAAGAGGCGGCGTCGAGGGGGGTCAGGTAGCCCTCGGCCACCAGCGCCCGCACCCGCGGAAGGTGCGAGGCGCTGGTGGCCTGCGGGTCGAGGTCGAGCAGCTGCGAGACCGCGTCGAGGATCTGTCCCACGCTCAGCTCGCCGTCGCAGGCCCCGACCAGCAGCGGCCAGCACGGTGTCGACCTGGGTGGCGCGGCGCAGGCCGCGCTGCTGGCGCAGCACGATCGTGCTCGGGTCGGCAGCCCCGACGGGCCCGAGGCTCTCCTGCACGAGGTCGGCCCGGGCCACGAGCCGGGAGCCGAGGTCGACGGCGGCGTGGGCGGCCCGGCCCCACTCCGCGACGGCCGGAGCGATCGGCTGCTCGACGTCGTACGGCCACTCCAGCAGGGTGTGGGCCGGCGCCTGCGCGGTGGCGCCGGTGCGGTGCAGGTTGACCCAGCCGAAGCCGACCGCGTCGATCCGCTGGTCCTCGAACCACGACAGCCAGGTGTCGTAGCGCTCCGCGTAGTCGGGGGCGCCGTGGCGACCCTCGTCCTTGAGCCACAGCTCGACGTACGCCGCGGGGTCGAGCACCTCGCGCTGCACGACCAGCGCGTCGCAGTCGTCGGGCAACCACGCAGCCAGCCGCTCGTCCCAGGGCTGGTCGGCGCCGATCACCCAGTTGGCCAGCACCTGGCACCAGCCGTCGTCGGCGAGGTGGTCGGGAGCGGTGCGGACGAGGTGCTCGACCACCTGGTCGCCGGGCAGGCCGGAGTCGCGGTAGACCAGGCGCTCGCGGGTCGCCGGGGAGATCACGAACGGCGGGTTGGTGACGATCAGGTCGAACCGCTCCCCCGCGACCGGGGCGAAGAACGAGCCGTCGCGCACCTCGACGACCGGGTCGACCTCGTTGAGGGCGGCGTTGAACCGCGCCAGGTGCAGCGCCCGGGGGTTCACGTCGGTCGCCACCACCCGCTCGGCGTGCCGCGCCAGGTGCAGGGCCTGCACGCCGCACCCGGTGCCGAGGTCGAGGGCCCGCCCGACCGGGGCGCGCATCGTCAGCTGGGCCAGCGACGTCGAGGCCGAGCTGATGCCGAGCACGTGCTCGGCACCGACCCGCACCGGGGCGCCGTCGAGCCCGGGCGTGAGGTCGCTGACGACCCACAGGTCGTCGTCGTCGGTCGAGTAGGGGCGGCAGTCGAGGCGCGCCGCCACCTCGCCGACGCTGCGCTCGAGCAGCCCGTGGGCGGCCAGCCGGTCGACGAGCCCCGGCAGCGCGGCCTCCGCCGCGGCGGACGGCACCGGCGTCTGCAGGAGGAAGAGCCGGACCAGGGTCTCCAGCGGGCTCCCACCCCGGGTGGCCCGCAGCCCGGGCGTCGTCTCGTCCCGGGCCAGGGCGTCGTGCGCCCGGGAGCCGAGCGCGCTCGGCGACCCCGTCGTAGGTGAAGCCGGCCCGCAGCAGCGACTCGCGCAGGGCGGCGGCGGTCTCGTGGGCGGTCATGGCCCGCATCCTGTCAGGACGTGTCGGGCCGGGGCCGCCCGGACGACACCGGCCCGCCGCACACGAGGTGCGACGGGCCGGTGGTGGTGCTGGTGGTGCTGGGTCAGCTAGGTGGTGCTCAGTGCTGCGGGTGGTCGAACGGCTCGGTCGGCGCCGGAGCGGCCGACGTGCCGGCCTCCGCGGCGTCGTCGCCGATGGTCACCTCGCGACGCTTGGAGATCACCACCGCCACGACGATGATCGCGACCGCGGCGAGCGCGATGACGATCCGGAGCGCGTCGTTCTGGTCGTCGCCGACGCTCATCGAGACGACGGCACTGGCGATCAGCAGCGAGACCAGGTTCATCACCTTGATCAGCGGGTTGATGGCCGGGCCGGCGGTGTCCTTGAACGGGTCGCCGACGGTGTCGCCGATGACCGTGGCCTCGTGGGCCAGCGATCCCTTGCCGCCGTGGTGGCCGTCCTCGACGAGCTTCTTGGCGTTGTCCCAGGCCCCACCGGAGTTGGCGAGGAAGACCGCCATCAGGGTGCCGGTGCCGATGGCACCGGCCAGGAAGCCGGCCAGCGCGGTGGCACCGAGGCCGAAGCCGACGGCGATCGGGGCCAGCACGGCCAGGATGCCGGGCGTCGATGAGCTCGCGCAGCGAGTCCTTGGTGACGATGTCGACGACCTTGCCGTACTCCGGACGACCGGTGCCCTCCATGATCCCGGGGATCTCGCGGAACTGGCGGCGCACCTCGTAGACGACCGCGCCGGCCGCGCGGGCCACGGCGTTGATCGCCAGGCCCGAGAAGAGGAACACCACCGAGGCACCGAGCAGGACGCCGACGATGACCGCGGGGTTGAAGACGCTGAAGTCGAGCAGGTAGAGCTCGCTCGTCGGCGACGTTCGCGTCGCGCGAGCGACTCGAAGACCGAGGTCGCGTAGGAGCCGAACAGCGCCGTGGCCGCGAGCACCGCGGTGGCGATGGCGATGCCCTTGGTGATGGCCTTGGTGGTGTTGCCGACCGCGTCGAGCTCGGTGAGGATCTGAGCGCCCTCGGGGCTGACGTCGCCCGACATCTCGGCGATGCCCTGGGCGTTGTCGGAGACCGGACCGAAGGTGTCCATCGCGACGATCACGCCGACGGTGGTGAGCAGGCCGCAGCCGGCCAGCGCCACCGCGAACAGCGAGACGGTCAGCGCCGCGCCACCGAGCAGGTAGGCGCCGAAGACGGCGGCACCGATGACCAGCGTGGTGTAGACGGCCGACTCGAAGCCGACCGAGAGGCCGGAGAGGATGACGGTGGCCGCGCCGGTGAGCGAGGTCTTGCCGACGTCCTTGACCGGGCGGTGCTCGGTGCCGGTGTAGTAGCCGGTGAGCGCCAGGATGCCCGCGGACATCACGATGCCGATCACCACGGCGGAGGCCGCGATGAAGCGGGGGTCGCCCTCGGCGCCGGCGAGGTCGCCGGCGATGTTGGTGAAGTCGGCGAAGCTGCTGGGCAGGTAGACGTAGGCCAGCACGACGCTGGCCAGGGCCGCGATGCCCGAGGAGAGGTAGAAGGACCGGTTGATCGTGGTCAGGCCGTTCTCGCCGGCCTTGGGCTTGGTGAGGTAGACACCGGCGACGGCGGTCAGGGCGCCGATCGCGGGGATCAGCAGCGGGAAGACCAGGCCCTTGTCGCCGAAGGCCTGCGAGCCGAGGATCAGCGCGGCGACCAGGGTGACGGCGTAGGACTCGAAGAGGTCGGCGGCCATGCCGGCGCAGTCGCCGACGTTGTCGCCGACGTTGTCGGCGATGGTCGCGGCGTTGCGCGGGTCGTCCTCGGGGATGTTCTGCTCGACCTTGCCGACCAGGTCGGCGCCGACGTCGGCGGCCTTGGTGAAGATGCCGCCGCCGACCCGCATGAACATGGCGAGCAGCGCGGCGCCGAAGCCGAAGCCCTCGAGCACGTCGGGGGCGTTGTCCTGGAAGAACAGCACCACGAGGCTCGCGCCGAGCAGGCCGAGGCCGACGGTGAGCATGCCGACCATCGCGCCGGTGCGCAGGCCGATCGTCATCGCGGGCTCGCGGCCCTCGGTGTTGGCGGCCGCAGCGACCCGCAGGTTGGCGCGCACGGCGAGGTTCATGCCGAGGTAGCCGACCGCGGAGGAGAAGCCGGCACCGACGATGAAGAAGACCGAGCGGAAGATGCGGACCGTCATGTCGTCGGCCGGCAGCAGGAGCAGCGCGAAGAACGCGATCGCGGCGAAGATGGCGAGCGTGCGGAACTGGCGGGTGAGGTAGGCGTTGGCCCCCTCCTGCACCGCCTGGGCGATGTTCTTCATGTTGTCGGTGCCTTCACCGGCAGCAAGAACCTCTTGACGGAACATCGCCGCCATCGCGAGCGCGCCGAGCGCGATCAGGGCGACGACGATGACGAGGACGAGGTTGCCGCCGGAGAGCTCCACGACAGCGGGATAAATCCCGGCCATGTGTTCCTCCTGCGAGACGTGTGGCGAGGCGCGCGCACGGGGGCGAGGCGCGACTCAGGTCAGTGAATCGAGCGGAGTCTACGCAGACCGTGTGGGCAAGGTCTCACCCGGGCGCGGACCGGCGGGTCGCGACCGTGGACGGGCCGTCGTGCCCGTGCCGGCGACGGGCTCAGGCGAGGGCGGCCTCGGCCGAGTCGTGGATCACGAAGACCTTCGCCAGACCGGTGATCCGGAAGATCTTGAGCAGCCGGTCCTGGTTGCACACCAGCTGCAGCGACCCGTCGTGGGCGCGCACCTTCTTCAGGCCGCCGACCAGCACGCCGAGGCCGGTGGAGTCGAGGAACTCGACCGCCTCCATGTCGATGACCATGTCGTAGACGCCGGCGGCGACCAGCTCGGTGATCTTGTCGCGCAGCTTGGGCGCGGTGTAGACGTCGATCTCGCCGCCGACGGACACGATCGTGCGTCCTCCGACGTCGCGCGTCTCAAGCGTCAGGTCCACGAGCTCTCCCAGCAGGCACGGTGCGGATGGCTGTTCCGAGCGGATCACACCCGGAGCCGACAATATGAAACCACGCCTCCGGACACGCATGCACGGGAAAGCAGCGCAGCCGCCGCGGTGGGTGTCGGCGCAGGCGCCGGTGCGGCGCCGGTGCGAGTGTCGGTGCGGGGCGTCACAATCGAGAGGTGACCACGGCCAGCCTCCCGCCCCACCCCCGGGCCGGCGACCGTCTGGAGCGGCTGGCCTCGGCCCCCGGCCGGGCCGAACGGCTCACGCACGTCGAGGTGCTGCCGCCGCGGGCGCCACCCACGGAGCCTGGCCGGCCTGGGCGCCCGACGACGTGGTCGCCGCCTTCCCCGGGCCGGGGTCGAGCGACCCTGGCGCACCAGGTCGAGGCGGCCGAGGCGGCCTGGGCCGGGCGGCACGTCGTGCTCGCCACCGGCACCGCGTCCGGCAAGTCCCTGGCCTACCAGCTGCCGGCCCTCGCCGCCGTCCGCACCTCGCGCGGGGAGCGGCAGCGGCGGGCGCCACCGTCCTCTACCTCGCCCCCACCAAGGCGCTGGCCCACGACCAGCTGACCGCGGTGGGCGCGCTCGGGCTCGACGTCCGGGTCACCACCCACGACGGCGACAGCAGCCGCGAGGAGCGCGACTGGGCCCGCGACCACGCCGACTACGTCCTCACCAACCCCGACATGCTGCACCGCTCGCTGCTGCCCAGCCACCACCGCTGGGCGGCGTTCCTGGGCTCGCTGCGCTACGTCGTGGTCGACGAGTGCCACCACTACCGCGGCGTGTTCGGGGCCCACGTCTCCCACGTGCTGCGCCGGCTGCGGCGGATCTGCGCCTCCTACGGCGCCTCCCCCACGTTCGTGCTCGCCTCGGCCACCGTGGCCTCCCCCGAGGAGGCGGCCCGCAGGCTCACCGGGCTCGACGTGCAGCCCGTGGTCGCCGACGGCTCGCCGCGCGGCGAGGTGTCGGTCGCGCTCTGGGAGCCGCCGTTCACCGGCTTCACCGGCGAGAACGGCGCCCCCATGCGACGCTCGGCCTCCTCCGAGACCGCCGACCTGCTGGCCGACCTGGTGCTCGACGACGTCCGCACGCTCGCCTTCGTCCGCTCGCGCCGCGGGGTCGAGCAGGTCGCCCTGACCGCCGCCGCGCTGCTCGCCGAGGTCGACCCCTCGCTGGCGCGGCGCGTCGCCGCCTACCGCGGCGGCTACCTCCCCGAGGAGCGGCGCGACCTCGAGCAGGCGCTGCGCAGCGGCGAGCTGCTCGGGCTGGCCGCCACCAACGCCCTCGAGCTCGGCATCGACGTGAGCGGTCTCGACGCGGTGCTGATGGCGGGCTTCCCCGGCACCCGCGCCGCCCTGTGGCAGCAGCTCGGTCGCGCCGGCCGCGGCGCCCAGGACGCGCTCGGGGTGCTGGTCGCCCGCGACGACCCGCTCGACACCTACCTCGTCCACCACCCCGAGGCGCTGTTCGGGCAGCCGGTCGAGGCGACGGTCTTCGACCCCACCAACCCCTACGTGCTCGGCCCGCACCTGTGCGCCGCCGCCCAGGAGCTGCCGCTGCGACCGGGCGACCTGGCCGACTTCGCGCCCGGCGCCCTCGACCTCGTGCGCGCGCTCGCCGAGGCGGGGCTGCTGCGGCGCCGGGCCGACGCGTGGTTCTGGACCGACCACCGCCGCGCCGCCGACCTCGCCGACATCAGGTCCGGTGGCTCGGCCAGGTGCAGCTGGTCGAGGCCGGCACCGGCCGGGTGGTCGGCACCGTCGACGGCGGTCGGGCCCACGGCACCGCCCACGCCGGTGCGGTCTACGTGCACCGCGGCGAGACCTGGCTGGTCGAGAGCCTCGACCTCGAGGAGCGGGTCGCCCACCTCGAGCGTCGCGACGTCGACCACTCCACCTCGGCCCGCGAGGTCACCGACATCTCGGTGGTCGCCGAGCGGGAGCACCGCTGGTGGGGCGAGTGCCGGCTCTCGCTGGGCGAGGTCGACGTGTCGCACCAGGTCGTCTCCTACCTCGTGCGGCGCCAGCCCGGCGGCGAGGTCCTCGGCGAGCAGCCGCTCGACCTGCCCGCCGCAGTCGCTGCGCACGACCGCGGTGTGGTGGACCGTGCCGCCCGACGCCCTCACCGAGGCCGGCCTCGACACCGCCGACCTCCCGGGCGCCGCCCACGCCGCCGAGCACTGCTCGATCGGGCTGCTGCCGCTGTTCGCGACCTGCGACCGCTGGGACATCGGCGGCGTCTCGACCGCGCTGCACCCCGACACCGGTCGGCTCACCGTCTTCGTGCACGACGGGCACCCGGGTGGGGCCGGGTTCGCGGAGCGCGGCTACCGCGCCGCGCGAGCGCTGGCTGCGGGCCACCCGCGACACGATCGTGGCCTGCGGGTGCACCGCCGGGTGCCCCTCGTGCGTGCAGTCGCCCAAGTGCGGCAACCAGAACAACCCGCTCGACAAGGCCGGGGCCGCCCGGCTGCTGGAGGTCTTGCTGCAGCACGCACCCCGCGACGAGGAGTAGGTTCGGCTCATGGTCATCCTCGGTCTTCTGCTCATCGCAGCCGGCGCCCTCCTCATCGTCTCCGCCGTCTCCACCGCCGAGGTGGCCGTCGGGCAGGTCGAGCTGCTCGGCACCGAGGTCGGGGTCCTCACGCTGTTCTTCCTCGGGCTGGCCGCGGGCCTGGCGATCGTGCTGGGGCTGGCCCTGGTGCGGGGTGGGGCCAAGCGCTCGCTGCGGCACCGGCGCGAGCGCGAGCGTCTCACCGAGCTCTCCGAGAAGCTCGAGAAGGTCGACGCCGAGCGCCGCCGCGACCACGACGACGACGACAGCTCGCCTCGGCTCTGACCGCTCCAGCGGCCCTCCGGTCGTTCCCGCTAGCCGGGCCCGGCCCGCGCCTCGGCGACGAGGTCCTCGTCCTGCCCGAGCCAACGCGGCCCGGGCACCTCGACGGTCACCCGCACCTCCTCCCCCGAGGGCACGCAGGTCAGCAGCCGGGCACCGTTGGCGGCCGCGACCGCGGCGCCACCGGCGCAGGGGTCGCGCCCGCGGGCCAGCGCCTGCGCGCCGGCCAGCGCGGCCAGGTCGGCGGCGGACTGCGCCGAGCGGTGCGCCGCGACCAGGGCGGCCACCACCCCGCAGGCCGCCCCGAGCAGCAGCAGCACCGACACGAAGGCCAGCACCGCCACCGTCGCCGCGCCCCGCTCCGTCCTGTTCACGGCACCCCTTCCCTGCTCACGGCACCCCGTCCGCGGCCTCGGCGCTCGCGACCGCCTCGGCACGGACCTCGACGCCGGGCAGGAAGGAGAACAGGCCTCCGGGCCCGGCCACCCGCCCGGAGGCGGTGGCCACGACCCGGTCGCCGCCGACGGTCACCGCGACCCGCGCCCCCTCGGGGGCGACCCGGCGACCGCGCTCGACCGCCGCCGCCGTGTCGTCTCCCCTGGCCACCGCCCGCGCGGTCTCGCGGGCGGCGTCGACGACCCGGATCTGGGCGACCCCGACCGAGAGCAGCCACACCAGCCCGACCGTGACCGCCACCAGCAGCGGCAGCCCCATCGCGAGCTCGGCGGTGACCGCCCCGCGCTCGGGTGGCCGTCGGGTCACCCGATGCCCAGCAGTCCGAGCACGTGGTCGAACAGGGTCTTCAGCAGCCGGTCGCCGAAGCCGCCGGTGAGCAGGGTGTAGAGCAGCCCGGCGAGGCCGGCACCGGCGGCCGTGCCCACGGCGTACTCGGCGGTGGTGATGCCGCGCTCGTCGACGACGGCGGCCCGGCGGGCGCCTGCTCCGGGGACGTGGGTGGCTGCGGTCTCGGCGACGGTGGTCTCGACGACGGTGGTCTCGACGACGGTGGTCTCGGTGGCGGACATGCGGTGGGTCTCCTCCCGGTGGGGCCGCCCGGTGCGGCCGTCGGGACGACCTTGCGCCCGGACGCCGACCCTCGTCGACCGGGCCGCCCCTGCCTGTGGATGCGGCAGCGGCGACCCCCCGCTGTGCACGGAAAGCGGCCCGCCCAGAGCCGTTGCGTGACCCGGGTGCCAGGCCTCACACGACCGTGGCCATCAGCCCGGCGACCAGCGGCACGATGCCGATCAGGATGAACGACGGCAGCAGGCAGAGCCCGAGCGGCAGCGCCGCCTTGACCCCCACGGCACGGGCGCGGTCCTCGACCTCGGCGCGAGCGGTGCGAGCGAGCTCCTGGCCCACGCGCTCGACGGCGGCCGCCACCGGGGCACCGCTGCGGTGGGCGCGGCTCATGCTGCGGCCCAGCCCGGCGAGCTCGGGGGCGGAGGTGCCCAGCTCGGTCCAGGCCAGCGCCGGGTCGGCGCCGAGGGCGAGCCGGGCGGCGAGGTGGAGCAGGCGGTCGGCCGCAGGACCCGGCAGGGCCTGGGCCACGAGCCGCAGGCCGCCCTCGGGCGCGGCACCGGCCTGCAGCGTCGAGGCGAGCAGGGACACGGCGTGCGGCAGCTCGCGACGCACCGCCTCGCGCTCCCGGCGTACGGCGGCGGGCTCGACCCTGCCCAGGACGACCCAGGCCGAGACCCCCGCCGGTACCGCCGCGAGCGCGGCGAGCTGACCGGGCAGGACCAGCCACGCCCCACACCCGGCCAGGACGGCGACCACGAGCCTCCTCGTCGGTGTCCACCCTGCTGTCCCCGTTTCGGTCCCCGTGCCCGTCGACGCCGTCGGGCCGGGCTCGCGGCCGGGCAGCCGGCGGGGTCGCCGAGCCGGCCACAGCAGCACCGCCAGGCCTGCCAGGACGGCGGCGACCGTCACGGTCGCCGCTCCGGCCCCACGACGTCGCGGGCCAGGGCCTCGATCCACCACAGCCCCAGGAACCCGAGACCGAGGCCGGCGCCGAGACAGGCCAGCCCCACGGGGTGGCCGAGCAGGAACCCCCACGGGTCGCCACCAGCCCCGGACCCCATCAGCAGCGCCACCAGGGGCAGGGCAGCGACCAGGCGCGCGGTGGCGCGGGCCGACGCGAGCTCTCCCGCGACGATGCGCTGGGTGGCCAGCCCCGCCCGCAGGTCGAGCGCCACCCGGTCGACGGCGTCGGCGAGCCCGCTGCCGGTGCCGTGCGCGACCTGCCACGCGGCACCGACGTAGCGCAGGTCGGCGGCCCCGGGCAGCGCGGCGGCTGCGCGGAAGGCCTCGGGCACGTCACCGCCGATCCGGAACGTCTCCGCGACCGGCTGCAGCGGCGCCCAGTCGCCGGCGACCCGGTCGAGGGCGGTGCCCGGGGGCTGGCCGGACGCCAGCTCGGCGGCGAGCTGCTCGCACACCTCGAGCACCCGGACCGCGGTGCGGGCGGCGCCGAGGCGCCGTCGCCGGGCGACCAGCAGCGTCTGACCGGCCCAGGCCGTCGCGACCACGAGCAGAGAGACGACGAGGGCCGTGCCCGACAGCAGGACGCCGGCGAGCACGACGACGAGGGCCACCAGCAGCGCCGGCAGCGCGGCCCGGCGCGACCCGCCCGACGGGCCAGGCCCGACCGGCCACGGCACCGACCGGGTGCGGACCGGCAGTGCCAGCAGGGCGGCGAGGCCGACGCAGGTCACCGCCACCGTGCTCGCCAACGTGCCGGTCACTGGGCCCGGCGCTCCTCGACCAACCGGCCCAGGGCTGGCGCCGCGGGCCCGGGTCGCGCGACGCCGTCGCCGCCGACGGTGACCGCCGGGACCATCTGCACCAGCCCGTCGGTCGTGCGCTGCGGGACCGCGACCTGCGCCAGGCCACGCGCCGGCGCCCGGCGCAGGTGCAGGACCACGTCGACCGCGGAGGCCAGCTGGCTGTGCGCCGCCTGGCGGTCGAGACCGGCCGCCAGCGCCAGCGCCTCCACCCGCGCCGGGACGTCGATCGCGGAGTTGGCGTGCAGGGTGCCGCAACCGCCCTCGTGGCCGGTGTTCATGGCCGCGAGCAGCTCGACCACCTCGGCGCCGCGCACCTCCCCCACGACCAGCCGGTCGGGTCGCATCCGCAGGGCCTGGCGCACCAGGGTGCGGACGTCGATCGCCCCGGCGCCCTCGATGTTGGGCGGCCGCGCCTCGAGCCCGACCACGTGGGGGTGGCCCGGGCGCAGCTCGGTGGAGTCCTCGACCAGCACGATGCGTTCGGCGGGGTCGACCTCCTCGAGCATCGCCGCCAGCAGCGTGGTCTTGCCGGAGCCGGTGCCGCCGCTGACGAGGAAGGCCAGCCGGGTGCGCCACGACGGTGCGGACCAGGTCGAGCAGCTCGCCGTCGACCAGCTGGTCGAGGCGGAACCCGCCCGACCTCGGCACCCGCAGCGAGATCGTGGTGCCTGGCCGGGCCACCGGCGCCAGCACCGCGTGCAGGCGGGTGCCGCCGGAGAGCCGGAGGTCGACGTAGGGGGTGGCGTCGTCGAGGCGTCGTCCGCCCAGACCGGCCAGCCGTTGCGCGAGCCGGCGGACGGCCGCCTCGTCGGCGAACCGGACGTCGGTGGGCTCGAGGCCCAGGCCGCGATCGAGGAACACCTGGGCCGGACCGTTGACCAGCACGTCGGTGACCCCGGGCGTGCGCAGCAGCGGCTCGAGCGGTCCCGCGCCGACGACCTCGCGGTGGATCGCCTCGTGCACGGCGAGCACCGTGGCGTCGCCGACGGGTCGCCCGGCCTCGCGCAGGGCGACCGCCACCCGGTGGGGGGTGAGCGCCCCCGGCTCCCGCGCCAGCCGCTCGCGGACGACGTCGAGCAGCGGCGTG
Source organism: uncultured Actinomycetota bacterium (assembly GCA_963834285.1). Classification (GTDB taxonomy): domain Bacteria; phylum Actinomycetota; class Actinomycetes; order Propionibacteriales; family Nocardioidaceae; genus Nocardioides. Next base: position 441,464 of record CAWIAZ010000005.1, read on the forward strand.
AGCGGCTCGGACTGTGCAGCACCCAGGGCCTCGCTCACGCCGACGCCGCCCCTGCCCCGGCCCGGCGCGCCGCGAGCACCTGCCGGGCCGCCCGCCCCAGCCGGCCCCGGGGGTTGCGCACCGGACCCAGGCCGAGGTCGATCGACTCCTCCAGGCCGCGCTGGTCGAGCATCGTGGCCACGACCGGCACACCGGTCGCCCGCGCCACCTCCTCGGAGTCGACCCCGAGGCCGCGCACCACCAGCCCGACCCCGGCGAAGTCGGAGAACCGGGTGCAGAGCCGGGCCGCCGCCGCGACCCCCGCGAGCGTCGGCACGACCAGCACGAGCAGCCGGTCGCAGCGCGAGCAGAGCTCGTCGACGAGGGGGTCGGGGCTGCGCGGCAGGTCGAGGACCACGGTGTCGTGACCGCGCCGCGACGCGCGAGATCGCCTCGCGGGCAGCGAAGGCCTGGAGGGTGCCGGTGCCGGTGCCCGCGGCGTACCAGGAGAGCACCCCCAGCCGGTCGCGGCGCGGGAGCGCCTCGCGCAGCGCCTTCGCGCTCAGCCGGCCGGTCGTCTGGCACAGCGCGTCCCACCGGAAGCCCGGTCGACCCTCCAGTCCGAGCACGCGATCGACCCCAGGCCCGAGCGGGTCGCAGTCGACCACCACCGCGTCGGAGGTGAGGGCGGCCACCTGGCCCAACGCGCAGGCGAACGTCGTGGCGCCGGCGCCACCGGAGCCACCGAGCACGCCGATCACCTGACCGGACGTCCGGGCATCACCCAGGTCGGTGAGCGACTCGACCACCCAGGACCCGGACGCCGGCAGCTCGGAGACGTTCTCGGCGCCCACGGCGAGCGCGACCCGGAAGAGGTCGTCGGGCACCCGGCCGAGGGCGACGACGTGGACGCCAGGGCGGCGTACGGGCTGCAGCGCGCCCACGTCGGCGGTGAGGTCGGCACCGAGCAGCACCAGCGGCGCCGCCGTCCAGGACCGCAGCGAGGTGACCGCCTCGCCGGCCACCTCCGGGGTGACCCCGGCCGCGGCACACAGCCGCAGCAGCTCGTCGAGGAGGGACTCGTCGCGGGTGATGATCAGCGGTGGGGTCATGCCCAGCAGCGTCCCCGGGAGCGGCCCCGGCGCGTCGGCACCGACCTCCCGGCTGTGGACAACGGCCCGCCGTGCCCCACCTGTGGACGGTTCTCGGCGCGTCGGCCACCTACTCTGGGGGCATGGCGCCGACCGCGGCCTTCTTCGACCTCGACAAGACGATCATCGCCAAGTCGAGCGCGCTGGCCTTCAGCAAGCCGTTCCAGGCGGGCGGCCTGATCACGCGACGCGCCGTGCTGCGCTCGGCGTACGCCCAGTTCGTCTACCTCACCGGCGGCGCCGACCACGACCAGATGGAGAAGATGCGCGCCTTCATGTCGCAGCTGGTCGCCGGCTGGGACGTCGCGTCGGTGCGCGAGATCGTCGCCGAGACCCTGCACCTGGTGGTCGAGCCGCTGGTCTACGACGAGGCGGTCGGCCTGATCGAGGAGCACAGCACCGCCGGACGCGACATCGTGATCGTCTCCACCTCCGGCAGCGAGGTCGTCGAGCCGATCGGCGAGCTGCTGGGCGCCGACCGCGTGGTGGCGACCCTGCTGCGGGTCGTCGACGGCAAGTACACCGGCGAGATCGACTACTACGCCTACGGCGAGGAGAAGGCCAACGCGATCCGCGCCATGGCCGACCAGGTCGGCTACGACCTCGCGCAGTGCTACGGCTACTCCGACTCCGTGACCGACGTGCCGATGCTGGAGACGGTCGGCCACCCGCACGTGGTCAACCCCGACCGCGAGCTGCGCAAGATCGCCGCCGCCCGCGGCTGGCCGGTGCTGGTCTTCACCAAGCCGGTCGCCCTGCGCACCCGGGTGCCGCTCCCCCCGGCCCGCCCGACGCTCGCCGTGCTGGCGGTCGGCGGCGCGGCGGCACTGGGCGGCATGGTCTGGAGCAGCGCCCGGCGTCGTCGGCTGGGCCTCTGACCGGGCCCTTCCTCGGGCACCGGACCAGACACCCTCCGGCGGGTTCGTGCCGATGCCCAGCGGATCTTCGAGCGGCAGGTCGACCGGATTCCGGACGTCGCTCGCAACACGCCGAGACCCGCCACCCGCGTCGCCCAGCCCGGCGCCGGCGGCCCCTCCGACGGCGGAGCGCCGCTCGATTTGTCAAGCCTTGAACCCCCGTGCCAAGCGGCGTACAACGGAGTCACACAACTCAAGAGCAACACGTGACCCGGGTACCCACGCGGCGATCTACCCTTCCTACAGGGCGCTAGCACAGCGGGATCTGCCCGCGGCAGCATACGAAAAGCACGCTTGGTAGCCCACGGTTCACGTGTCAGCGGTGGCACTCGAGATCCTCGTGATCACGGGTGCCACCTGCATGTCCGGACGTTGTCTCCCGGCGGTCGACCCCGGTGGTTGAGGTGCGCGGAGCGTCAGCGACGAGCCACGAAACCACCAGTCGCAGGGGGTTTCGTGGCTCGCTGCGCTCGCACCTCAACCACCGCAATGGCTCGCTGCGCTCGCACCTCAACCACCGCAATGGCTCGCTGCGCTCGCTCCTCAACCACCGCAAAGGCTCGCTGCGTTCGCGGCTCAGACGGCGTCGCGGCGCAGGGGGCTGGCCTCGGCGCCGGCGGCGAAGGCCTCGGCGGCGTAGAGGAGCCAGGCGTGCATGCCGGCGGCGCCGCCCTCGGCGTAGCCGCGCAGGTTGGACTCGTACTGCGGTCGCAGCGCGAGGTGCCCGGCCTCGGGGACGACGAGCGACTTCTCGTCGACCCCCCGCGAGACGAGGACCAGCCGCTCGGTGGCCCGCGCCACGATCCCGTTGTGGGAGGCGAACGGCGCCGCCGTCGCCAGCTCGGCGTGCACCGCCGCGGCCACGAGCAGGGCGGGCGCCGCGGTGTCGCTGGTGAGCACCGTCGCCACGTCGCGCAGGCGCGCGGCCGACTCGGCGTCGCGGGGCCGGCCGAGGCGCTCGGGGTCGACGGACCCGCGGCCGGCCAGGGCGTGGATCCGGGCCAGTGCCTGGAGCGGGGTGCGGGTCAGGACGGGGGCGAGCGCGAGCAGCTCGGTGGAGAGCAGCACCGAGTCGCGGGCCACCTCGTCCCCCTCGCCGGCGCGCACCTCCGCGAGGGTCGAGGTGGACCCGTCGAGCACCGCAGTGGCGTGCGCCCCGCGCAGCAGGGACTCGCCGGTGTGCTCGGGCGAGGTGCGGCGCAGACCCCGGTCGCGCAGCATCACGTCGATGCCGTCGCGCACGGCGGCGTACGCCGAGGGGACTCCCTCGAGAGACACCAACCAGGCAAGGGGATCAGCAGCCACCGGCGAAGCGTAGCGGGAGGTAACCTCACGCTGATGAGCGACGACGTGCAACCACGGACCCAGCAGCCGGCCAGGTCCTTCGGCGGGGTGGCGGACGCCTACGACCGGGGGCGCCCCGGCTTCCCTGCCGAGGCCGCCGTGTGGCTGACCGGGCCCGAGCCGCTGAGCGTCCTCGAGCTCGGGGCCGGCACCGGCAAGCTCACCGAGCAGCTGGTCGCGCTCGGTCACGACGTGCACGCCACCGACCCCGACGACGCGATGCTCGACGTCCTGCGCGCCCGGCTGCCGGAGGTCCGCACGTCGGTGGGCAGCGCGGAGGAGATCCCCGCCGCCGACAGCAGCTACGACGTGGTGGTGGCGGCGCAGTGCTTCCACTGGTTCGACCACGAACGGGCGCTGCCCGAGGTGCGCCGGGTGCTCAAGCCGCGCGGCCGGTTCACGATGGTCTGGAACGTCCGCGACGAGAAGATCCCGTGGGTCAAGAAGCTCGGACGGATCATCGGCACCCAGGACCAGGTCAACGACCCCACGGAGATCCTCGACTCCTCGATGAAGTTCATCATGGTCGAGTCCACCACCTTCAGCCAGTGGCAGCGCGTCGACCGCCGCACGATCCAGGACCTGGTCACCTCGCGCTCCAACGTCGCCGTGCTCGACGAGGCCGAGCGCGCCGAGCTGCTCCAGCAGGTGCTCGACCTCTACGACTCCTACGGCCGCGGCATGGACGGCATGCAGCTGCCCTACGAGGTGCGGTGCTTCCGCTCCCGCGTGGTCAAGAGCCCGGCGCCGCCGAAGATCGACGTGCTCACCGACGCACCGGACCCGGACGGCTCTGCGGCCGGGGCCGCCGGGCCGGGCGCCCCGGAGCACGGCTCCGACACGGACGACGGCTCCACCCCGCCCGGTGACGACGGCACCCTGCTGATCGACTTCCGGTAGTCGCACGGTGCGGGCGTGGCGGCGTACTCATCTCGGGAGCGAGGCCGACCGCGCCACGTTCCGCACCCTGCACCAGGCGTCGCTGGCCTCGCCGGCGCTGCGCGAGGGGCTCACCGTCGACAGCGCCGAGCGCTCGATCAAGCACCTGCGGGCCCTGCTCGGCACCACCGCGCTGGCCCTGACCGACACCGCCGAGGTGCTGGCCTACGACGGCACCGGTCACCACCACCTCGACCAGCTCCCCACCCTGGTGGCCGCCACGCTCGACCGCGGTGACACCCGCAGCTTCGACCGCACCACGCTGAGCTGCGACCGACCCGCCTGCGAGGTGCGCTCGGCGGTCGTCGCGCCGCTGGTGGTCGAGGAGCGGATCGTCGGGACCCTCCAGGCCTTCGCGCTGCACCCGACCGCCGGCCTCGCGCGCGCCGTCGACGAGGTGGCCACCTGGGTCTCCGGCCAGCTCGACCTGGCCGAGCTCGACGCCAGCCGCAACCGGCTGATGGAGGCCGAGGTGCGGGCGCTGCGGGCCCAGATCAGTCCGCACTTCATCTACAACTCGCTCGGCGCGATCGCCAGCTTCGTGCGCACCGACCCCGACCGCGCGCGCGAGCTGCTGCTGGAGTTCGCCGACTTCACCCGCTACTCCTTCCGCCGCCACGGCGACTACACGACGCTCGCCGAGGAGCTGAAGTCGATCGAGCGCTACCTGCTGCTGGAGCAGGCGCGTTTCGGCGACCGGCTCCAGGTCCGGCTCAGCATCGCGCCCGAGGTGCTGCCCGCCGCCGTGCCCTTCCTCTGCATCCAGCCGCTGGTCGAGAACGCCGTCCGGCACGGTCTCGAGGGCGTCGACGGCACCGGCCGGATCGAGATCGTGGCGCTGGACCGGGGACAGGACTGCGTGATCGAGGTGGAGGACAACGGCAGCGGCGAGGACCCCGAGAGGGTCCGCCGCGCGCTCGCCGGCGACCAGACCCTCGACTCGGTCGGCCTCGGCAACGTCGACGCCCGGCTGCGCAACGCGTTCGGCGACGACTACGGCCTGGTCGTCGAGACCGCCCCCGGAGCCGGGACCAAGGTGATCGTGCGCGTCCCGAAGTTCGCGCCGGGGGTGCAGGCGTGACCGCGCCGGCCACGCCGCGGCGGCTGACCGCCGTGGTCGTCGACGACGAGCGCCCGGCCCTCGACGAGCTCGCCTTCCTGCTCGGCCGCGACCCCCGGATCGGCGAGGTGCTGACCTGCGACTCCGCCACCGAGGCGCTGCGCACGCTCCAGGAGATCGACGTCGACGTGGTCTTCCTCGACATCCAGATGCCAGGGCTGTCGGGGATCGAGATGGCCCAGGTGCTGGCCCGCTTCGCCAGTCCGCCGCCGGTCGTCTTCGTCACCGCCCACGAGGGGCACGCCGTCGACGCCTTCGACCTGCGGGCCGTCGACTACGTCCTCAAGCCGGTGCGGGCCCAGCGTCTCGCCGAGGCCGTACGCCGGCTGGTCGAGGCCGGCGAGCGGCCGGCGGGCGGTGCCCCCGCGAGCGAGGAGCCGGCCGGCACGGGCCGGCCCGGCACGCAGATCCCCGTCGAGCTGGGCGGGGTGACCCGCTTCGTCGACCGGCAGGACGTCACCCACGTCGAGGCACAGGGCGACTACGCGCGGCTGCACACCCGCGAGGGCTCCCACCTGATCCGCAGCTCGCTGACCACGCTGGAGACGGAGTGGCGGTCGGCCGGCTTCGTGCGGATCCACCGCTCCCTGCTGGTCTCGCTGCGCCACGTCGACGAGGTGCGGATGGACTCCGGCCGCTGCTCGGTGCTGGTCGCCGGCCGGCCGCTGGTGGTCAGCCGGCGCCACACGCGCGAGCTGCGTGAGCTGCTGGTCAAGCGGGGCGACGGGTGGTGAGCGAGGGCGTCCCGCCTCCGGCGCGCGTCCGCGTGACCGGGCCGGCCCGCCGCCCGCCGCCGCGCACGCGAGCGGGTGACGTCGAGGAGCAGACCTCCCTGGGCGGGATCTACCTCGGCTCGCTGCTGCGGGTGCAGCTCGCGCTGGCGGCCCGGATCGTCGGGACGCTCGCGCTCACGGTGGGGTCGCTCCCGCTGGTGTTCCACCTGGCTCCCGGGCTCTCCCGGGTCGAGGTGGCCGGCCTGCCGCTGGCCTGGCTGCTGCTCGGGGTGGTCGTCTACCCGCTGCTGGTCCTGCTGGGCTGGACCTTCGTGCGGCGGGCCGAGCGCAACGAGCGCGACTTCGCCGACCTGATGCGTGCCGCCGGGGCGACGTACCCCCGCGAGGACCGCTGACCCCGTGGACGCCGCGCCCGGCATCGTCGCCGTCGTCCTGGTCACGGCAGCGACCCTGCTCATCGGCACCTGGGGGATGCGCTTCTCGCGCACCACCAGCGACTTCTTCGTCGCCTCGCGCACCGTGCGCCCCGGCCTCAACGCCTCGGCGATCGGCGGCGAGTACCTCTCCGGCGCCAGCTTCCTCGGCATCGCCGGGCTCGTGCTCGTCGCCGGCGTCGAGATGCTCTGGTACCCGATCGGCTGGACCGCCGGCTACCTCCTGCTGCTCGTGCTGGTCGCCGCGCCGCTGCGGCGGTCGGGCGCCTACACGCTGCCCGACTTCGCCGAGGCCCGACTCGGCTCGCGGCTGGTCCGCACCGCCTGCTCGGTGCTGGTCGTGGCGATCGGCTGGCTCTACCTGCTGCCGCAGTTCCAAGGCGCCGGCCTCACCCTCTCGCTGGCCATCGGCGCGCCGCGCTGGCTCGGGCCGGTCATCGTGGCCGTGGTGGTGCTGGTCAACGTCTCCTCGGGCGGCATGCGGAGCATCACGTTCGTGCAGGCCTTCCAGTACTGGCTCAAGCTCACCGCGCTCCTCCTCCCGGCCGCGGTGATGCTCGCCTTCTGGGCCGGCGACGGGGCACCCGGGGTCGGCGTCGTCGACACCGGCTGGTCGCTGCCGCTCGCCGGGGGCGGCGGGCCCGGCCTCTACACGACGTACTCGCTGATCGTGGCGACGTTCCTCGGCACCATGGGCCTGCCGCACGTGGTCGTCCGCTTCTACACCAACCCCGACGGCCGGGCCGCGCGGCGCACGACCGTGGTGGTCCTCGCCCTGCTCGGGGCGTTCTACCTGCTTCCGCCGGTCTACGGAGCGCTCGGGCGCGTGTACGCCGCCGACCTGTCCTCCGGCGCGCGCCGCGACACCCTGGTGCTCGAGCTGCCTCGCGTCGTGGTGCCAGGTCCGCTGGGCGAGGCGCTCACCGGGCTGGTCACCGCGGGGGCGTTCGCGGCCTTCCTCTCGACCTGCTCGGGCCTGGTCATCGCGGTGGCGGGGGTGCTCAGCCAGGACGTCACCGGCCGCGGCTGGGGCCGTCGGCGTCACCGGCTCTCGGGGGTGACCGCCTTCCGGGCCGGGGCTGCGGTCGCGGTGGCCTTCCCGCTGCTGGTGGCCCTCGGGCTCCCCCATGTCGGGGTCGCGCGCGCGGTCGGGCTCGCCTTCGCCGTGGCGGCCTCGACGTTCTGCCCCCTGCTCGTGCTCGGCATCTGGTGGCGCGGGCTCACCGACGTCGGCGCCGTGGCGGGGATCGCGGCGGGCGGGCTGGGCTCCGGCGCCGCGGTGGTCTGGGTGCTGGCCGACGGCCGGGCGTCCGGCTGGGTCGGCGCACTGCTCTCCCAGCCCGCAGCGTGGTCGGTGCCGCTGGCGTTCGCCGCCATGGTCGTCGGCTCACGACTCACCCCGCAGCGGGTCCCCGGTCACGCTCGCCGTTTCCTGGTGCGGCTGCACGCGCCCGAGGAGCTGGAGCTCGACCGGGGCTGACCCTGCCGGCGACCGGTTGTGGCCGCTCACCCGGCGGTGGCTCAACCACCTTCCGGCCCCCGCCGCACGTGGCTCAGCCACCGCCGCCCGGCCGCCCGGCCGACCCACCACCCGGCGGTGGCTCAACCACCTTCCGGCCCCCGCCGCACGTGGCTCACCCACCGCCGCCCGGCCGGCGGCCGGCGCCTCCTCAGTCCCGGTCCCCGCCCAGCAGCCGCGCCCGCTCGACCACGAGGTCGACGACGGCCGGGTGCGGCCCGATCACGTCGGCCACCACCGCGGCGCCGGCCGCCAGCGCCTCGCGGCGGGCACGCTCGGCGAAGGAGCCGGGCGACAGCAGGTACGGCGAGACCGCGTCGCCGGCGCGGACGACGGTCTCGGGGCGCTCACCCAGCGCGGTGAGCGTGGCGACCCGCACCTCCCCGCCCCACAGCTCGCCGAGCAGGTCGGCCGCCGCGCGGAGGTCCGGGGTCGCGAGCGGGTCGGAGGAGCCGGCGGCCAGCAGCACCAACGGCGAGCCGGGCTCGGCCCCCGCCTCGCGGAGCCGCTCGACCTGGGCCCGGGCCAGCAGCGGATCGGGGCCGAGCGGGCTCCCCATCGTCACCGGCGCCGAGGCACCGGCCACCGCCTCGGGCAGGTCGACGCGGACGTGGAACCCGGTCGAGAGCAGCAGCGGCACCACCACCGCCGGCTGCGACAGCCCGGCGAGGACGTCGGCGAAGGCCGGTTCGCAGAGCTCGACGTACGACGCGACCGCGGGCGTGCCCAGCCTCTCCCCCGCCGCGGCGGTCACGGCGGCGGCCACCTCGTTGCCGGTCCCGTGCCGGGTACCGTGGGCGACGGTGACCAGCACCGGCGAGGAGAGACCGGCCACGGCCGGCGACGGCCCGGCGGCGCGCGCCGGGAGCTCGACCTCGAGCTGCTTGACCATCGCCGCCAGGCGCGAGCGCTCGGGGTAGATGGACGGCACGCCCCACGTCGCGAAGGCGGCCGCGGTCACCGGGCCCACGCACGAGGCGACCACGTCGGCCTGGAAGGCGCCGACGAGCTCGTCACGGCGGCCCGTCGAGGCGGCGGCCTCCATCAGCGCCGCGGCGGCGGGCGCGGAGGTGAAGGTCACCGCGTCGAGCTCGCGGGCGACCACCTGGTCGATCAGCGCGAGCACCGGCCCGGGGTCGTCGGCGCTGAGCACCCGGTAGACCGCCACGGTGGTGACCTCCGCCCCCTGGCGACGCAGCGCGTGGGCGGCCATCGACAACGACTGACCATGCTCCTGCACCACGATCCGCAGCCCGGCCAGGTCGCGGCCGCGCAGGTGCTCGAGCACGTCCTCGAACGCCTCGGACTCCGGCGCCCACAGCTCCTGCAGCCCCCGACGCCGCAGCGCGCCGACGCTCTTGGGGCCGCGCGCCAGGATCTCGGCAGAGCCCAGGTGGGCCAGCAGGTCGTCGAGCAGGCCCCAGCCCTCCGCGGCGGCGAACCATGCCTTCATCCCGATCCCGGTGGTGGCCAGGAACAGGTCGACCGGGCGGCTGAGCACGTCCTCGGTGGCGGCGCGCAGCGACGCGTCGTCGACGTGGTGGGGGTCGAGCGAGAGCGCGGGCGCCCAGGTCACGGTGGCGCCGCGCCGCTCCAGCAGTGTGGTCTGCTCCTCGACCTTGCGGGCGGCCGTCACCCCGATCCGGAACCCCGCCAGGGGTCGAGCGTCGGAGGCGGCCATGTCCTCATTGTCCCCGGTGACCCCACGACCGCCGTGCCGTCGGTCGGGGGGGCCGGCGCGAGCAGGCGCGCAGCTCAGTCGGTGTCGGGCCGCAGCAGCCGGAAGGCGGCCACCCCGGCGAGGACGCCCCCGCCGAGCACCAGGACCAGCCCGGGCCCGGGCATCCAGCCCTCGAAGCCGACCAGGCGCAGCAGGTGGACCACCTGCCAGAGCGGGAGCGCCACGGCGACCAGCGAGAAGAGCGCAGCCTGGACGCCGCCAATCCGGGGGCCAGGGACCAGTGCGCCGGCCAGCCCGAGCATGGCGGCGTAGAAGGTCCACAGCCCGGCACCCTGGCTCCCCGACACCGCCCCGACGGCGGTGTCGACCCACGGCAGGAAGGAGCCGATCAGCACCATGACGACGGCGCCGCCGAGCATCCGGCGCGCGGGATGCACCCGCGGACGGGCAGTGCTCGTCGGGGTCGCTGCAGGCCGGTCGGTGCGGTTCGCCATGGCCCGACTGTAGGCACGCTCGACGGGTCGCGGGAGCGCCCGCGCCGCCGAACGGCAGACGTCCGGTGCGACGAGCGGTCGGTCACGCGCGACGAGCGGTCGTCCGACGGGGTCGAGCACCACCCGAGCGGCCTCCGCCGGACTGCGCCGGACCGCTGGGCGCCCCGACCCGGCCGCTCGGCGCACGGAGTGACCGGCATCACAGCTGAGGCTTGACCCTCCTGTGCGCCCACTGTTTGCCTGCCTCCACCGACCCGTGCCGCCCGACCCTCGGAGGACCCATGGACGAGAAGCAACGCCAGGACTACTGGAGACGCAACCTACGACTGATGGCGAGCTTGCTGGCCGTCTGGGCCCTGGTCTCCTTCGGCGCGGGGATCCTCTTCGTCGAGGCCCTCAACAAGATCGACTTCATCGGCTTCCCGCTGGGCTTCTGGTTCGCCCAGCAGGGCGCGCCGATCACCTTCGTGATCCTGATCGCCGTCTACGTGTGGCGGATGGACAAGCTCGACGCCGAGTTCGGCATCGACGAGTACGAGGAGGAGGTGCACCACTCGTGAGCGACATCCAGACCTGGACCCTCGTCTTCGCGGTCCTCACCTTCAGCGTCTACATCTACGTCGCCTACGCCAGCCGCGTCTCCGACACCTCCAGCTTCTACGTCGCCGGCGGCGGCATCCCCGCCCCGGCCAACGGCGCCGCGATCGCGGCCGACTGGATGAGCGCCGCGTCGTTCATCTCCCTGGCCGGCATCGTCGCCTTCGCCGGCAACGGCTACGGCGGCTCGGTCTACCTGATGGGCTGGACCGGTGGCTACGTCCTGCTCGCGCTGCTGCTGGCGCCGTACCTGCGCAAGTTCGGCAAGTACACGATCCCGGACTTCGTCGGCGACCGCTACAGCGAGACCGCCCGGATGGTCGCGGTGCTCGCCGCCGTCGTCGTCTCGTTCGTGTACGTCGCCGGGCAGATGGCCGGAGTCGGACTGGTCTTCACCCGCTTCCTCGGCGTCAACCCCACGGTCGGGGTGCTGATCGGGATGGGCATCGTCTTCTTCTACGCCGTCCTCGGCGGCATGAAGGGCATCACCTGGACCCAGGTCACCCAGTACTCCGTGCTGATCGTGGCCTACCTGATCCCGGCCTTCGCGGTGTCCGCCAAGGTCACCGACATGCCGATCCCGCAGATCGGCTTCGGCAAGATCCTCGATGAGCTCGACGCGCTCCAGACCGACCTCGGCCTCGCCGAGTACACCGCCGCCTTCGGCAGCACCAACATGCTCAACATGATGCTGATCACCGCCGCGCTGATGTTCGGCACCGCCGGCCTCCCGCACGTCATCGTGCGCTTCTACACGGCCAAGAGCGTCCGCGCGGCCCGCTACTCGGCGCTCTGGGCGTTGTTCTTCATCGCCCTGCTCTACACGACCGCCCCGTCGGTGGCGGCCTTCAGCAAGCTGCAGATCATCAACGACCTGTCGGGCAAGGCCGTCGACGACACCCCCGGCTGGTTCAGCACCTGGTCGGACGTCGGGCTGGTCAGCGCGACCGACGCCAACGGCAACGGCACCATCGACTTCGTCGACGAGGTCGTGATCAACAACGACATCATCGTGCTGGCCTCGCCCGAGATCGGCGGGCTGCCGGCCCCGATCGTCGGGCTGGTCGCCGCCGGCGCGCTCGCCGCGGCGCTCTCGACGGCCTCCGGGCTGCTGCTGGTGATCTCCTCCTCGGTCGCCAACGACGTCTACTACAAGAAGATCAACCCGCAGGCCACCGAGGCGAAGCAGCTGCTGGTCGGCCGGATCGCGATGGGCGGGGCGATCGTCGTCGCCGGCTACCTCGGCATCAATCCTCCTGGCTTCGTGGCACAGGTGGTCGCCCTGGCCTTCGGACTCGCGGCGGCCAGCTTCTTCCCGATCCTGGTGCTCGGCATCTTCTGGAAGAACTGCACCGCCGCCGGGGCCACGGCCGGCATGATCACCGGCCTGGTGGTGACGATGGCCTACATGCTGTGGACCATCGACATCTACGGCAACAGCGACGGCATCTTCGGGATCATGGAGACGGGCTTCGGCACGATCGGCATGTTGATCAACTTCGCGGTCACGATCACCGTCTCGAAGTTCACGACCAAGCCGTCGCCGGTGATGCAGGAGCTGGTCGAGGAGATCCGCTACCCGGGTCGGACCACCCTCGTGGCCAAGCACGCCGAGGGCGACCTCGACGTCTGACCGACCAGGGGTTGCCGGGTCCGCCTCCGGGCCCGGCAACCTCCGGGCAACCCTCCACGACCAGGCTGGACACCCCGTCCTACTGTGACCAGTGCCACCGCACACCGATCGCCGGGAGAAACCGTGAGCGAAGAGACCCTGTCGAACCTCCTCAAGGAGGACCGTCGTTTCGAGCCGCCAGCCGACCTCGCGGCCGAGGCCAACCTCCAGGAGGAGGCCTACGCCCGGGCCGAGGCAGACCCCGAGGCCTTCTGGGCCGAGCAGGCCGAGCGCCTGTCCTGGCACCAGAGGTGGGACCGGGTGCTCGACTGGGACAATCCGCCGTTCGCGAAGTGGTTCGTCGGCGGCACGCTCAACGCCGCCTACAACTGCGTCGACCGCCACGTCGAGGCGGGCAAGGGCGACCAGGTGGCCCTGCACTGGGTCGGCGAGCCCGAGGGTGACACCCGCGACCTCACCTACGCCCAGCTCCAGGACGAGGTGTCGCAGGCGGCCAACGCGCTCACCGACCTCGGGGTGGCCGCCGGCGACCGGGTGGCCATCTACATGCCGATGATCCCCGAGGCGATCGTGGCGATGCTGGCCTGCGCCCGGATCGGCGCCCCGCACACGGTGGTGTTCGGCGGCTTCTCCGCCGACGCCCTCGCCTCCCGGGCCGAGGACTGCCAGGCCAAGGTCGTGGTCACCGCGGACGGCGGCTACCGCCGGGGCGCGCCGTCCGCCCTCAAGCCCGCGGTCGACGAGGCGCGGGCCAAGACCGCGGAGCGCGGCCACACGATCGAGAAGGTGCTGGTGGTGCGTCGGACCGGCCAGGAGGTCGAGTGGGACGACGACGTCGACGTCTGGTGGCACGACGCGGTCGGCGGTGCCTCCACCGAGCACACCTGTGAGTTCTTCGACGCCGAGCACCCGCTCTACGTCATGTACACCTCCGGCACCACGGGCAAGCCCAAGGGCATCCTGCACACCACGGGCGGCTACCTCACGGGCTCGGCGTACACCCACTGGGCGGTCTTCGACCTCAAGCCCGAGACCGACGTCTACTGGTGCACCGCCGACATCGGCTGGGTCACCGGCCACTCCTACATCGTCTACGGGCCGCTCGCCAACGGCGCGACCCAGGTGCTCTACGAGGGCACGCCGGACAGCCCGGAGCGCGGCCGCTGGTGGAAGATCATCCAGGACTACAAGGTCACGCTGTTCTACACGGCGCCCACCGCGATCCGGTCGTTCATGAAGCAGGGCCAGGAGATCCCGGACCAGTTCGACCTGTCGTCGCTGCGGATCCTCGGCTCGGTCGGTGAGCCGATCAACCCGGAGGCCTACGTCTGGTACCGGCACGTGATCGGGAAGGACAAGACCCCGGTGGTCGACACGTGGTGGCAGACCGAGACCGGCGCGATCATGATCAGCCCGCTGCCCGGGGTGACCCACGGCAAGCCCGGGTCGGCGATGATCCCGATCCCCGGGGTCTCCGCCGACGTGGTCACCGAGGAGGGCGAGGCGGTGCCCCACGGCTCCGGCGGCTACCTCGTGCTGACCAAGCCGTGGCCGGCCATGCTGCGCACGATCTGGGGCGACGACGAGCGCTTCGTCGAGACCTACTGGAAGCGCTACGAGAAGCAGGGCTTCTACTTCGCCGGCGACGGCGCCAAGAAGGACGACGACGGCGACCTGTGGGTGCTCGGCCGGGTCGACGACGTCATGAACATCTCCGGCCACCGGCTCTCCACCACCGAGATCGAGTCGGCGCTGGTGTCGCACCCGAAGGTCGCCGAGGCCGCCGTGGTCGGCGCCAAGGACGAGGACACCGGCCAGGCCGTGTGCGCCTTCGTGATGCTGCGCGACGAGGCCGGCGACGGTGGCGAGGACATCGTCGAGGAGCTGCGCAACCACGTCCGCAAGGAGATCGGAGCCATCGCCAAGCCCCGTCAGGTGATGATCGTGGCCGAGCTGCCGAAGACGCGCTCGGGCAAGATCATGCGCCGGTTGCTCCGCGACGTCGCCGAGCACCGCGAGGTCGGCGACGTGACGACCCTGGCCGACTCCTCGGTGATGGACCTGATCTCGAAGGGGATGGACTCCGGCAAGGAGGACTGACCGGCACCGGCCGGCCCCGGCCGACACCGGCCGACACCGCAGCCCGGCTCGGCGAGCCCGCGGGAGCGGGTCCGGCGGCGACCCCACTACCCAGCGCTCGACCACAACAATCGCGGACCGTCGGAGAAAAATCTCCAAAGATGTTGTGAGCCCCTCACTATCGCTGGGCGTGTCCCGTCGCGCATGCTCGTCCCACGCACCTCGGGGGTGTGACGGGCGTCACCCCACTCGACGGTGCGCCAGCCGATTACAGGAGCCTCATGCCCGCGACCCGTCCCGAGCCCCACCCCGGGGCCGCCCCGCCCAGCCGGTCCAGCACCCGACCACACCTGCGGGGCCGGCCTTGCTGAGCGTCCGGGGGCTGGTCACGGGGTACGGCGCCAACAAGACCGTCCTCGACGGGGTCGACATGGAGGTCGCCGACGGTCACGTGGTCGCCGTCCTCGGCAGCAACGGCGCCGGGAAGTCCACCCTCCTGCGGGCCATCTCGGGCACCCTGCCGATGCACGGCGGAGCCCGTTACGCCGGCTCGATCGAGCTCGACGGGGTCGCCGTCCACACCAAGAGCCCGGCGGCCGTCACCCGCGCCGGCATCGTCCAGTCGCCCGAGGGGCGCCAGGTCTTCTCCCGGATGACGGTCGAGGAGAACCTGCGCGCCGGCGCCCTCTCCACCCCGCGTGCACGGCGGGCGCCTGCTCGCGACCGCGTCCTCGAGCTGTTCCCCATCCTCGGGCAGCGCAGCAACCAGCGCGCCGGGCTGCTCTCCGGCGGCGAGCAGCAGATGCTCGCGATCGGGCGCGCGCTGATGTCCGAGCCCCGGGTCCTGCTGCTCGACGAGCCGTCGCTCGGGCTGGCTCCCAAGCTGATCGACCAGATCGGCGAGATCGTCGCCACGATCAACGAGCAGGGCACCCCGGTGGTGCTGGTCGAGCAGAACGCGGCCATGGCCCTCCGGGTCGCCCACGAGGGCATCGTCCTCGAGGTCGGGAAGGTGGCCATGTCGGGCGCGGCCGACGAGCTCGCGTCCTCGGCCGACATCCAGGCGCTCTACCTGGGCGGTCACGCGGGCCACCACGACGACGTGCCCGTCGGCGCCGGCGGCACCGGGGACGAGTCCACGGCCCGCGCGGCCGACCGCCCGACCCTGGCCAGGTGGAAGGGATGACCCACGACGACCACGACGCCGTCCCGACGCTGAGCGTCGAGAACGTCACGATGCGCTTCGGGGGCGTCGTCGCCCTCGACGACGTCTCCTTCACCGTCCGGCCCGGCACGATCCACGCGATCATCGGCCCCAACGGCGCAGGCAAGTCGACCTGCTTCAACATCGTCTCCGGCCTCTACAAGGCGACCTCGGGGCGGGTGATGTTCGGGGACGACGACCTCACCGGTCTGGCGTCACACACCCTGGCCCACCACGGCATCGGCCGCGCGTTCCAGAACGTCGCCCTGTCGGGCCACGTCACCGTGCTCGACAACGTCATGCTGGGGCGGCACTCCCTGACCAAGGGCGGCTTCCTCCGGGCCGGTCTCCGCCTGCCCGGCATGCGCCGCGAGCAGGCCCGCCACACCGAGCGGGTGCGCGAGATCTGCCACTTCCTCGACCTCGACGCCGACCTGCACCGACCGGTGTCCCAGCTGTCCTACGGCGTCCAGAAGCGCGTCGACGTGGCGCGCGCCCTCGCCACCGAGCCCACCCTGCTGATGCTCGACGAGCCGGCGGCGGGGATGAACGACCACGAGACGGCCGTGATGGCCCGCACGATCACCGACATCCGCGACGCCCTCGGCATCTCCGTGCTGCTCGTCGAGCACGACATGGCGCTGGTGATGGGGATCGCCGACCACGTGACGGTCCTCGACTTCGGCAAGCGGATCAGCGACGGCCCGCCGGCGCAGGTGCGCAACGACCCGGAGGTGATCCGGGCCTACCTCGGCGACATCGCCGCCGACGCCGACACCGATGCCGGCGCGGACTGGGCCCACGCCGACGACACGAAGGAGAGCACCTCGTGACCACCTTCCTCCAGCTCAGCGTGAACGGCGCGGGGCGAGGCTCGGTCTACGCCCTGCTGGCGCTCGGGTTCGTGATCATCTTCCGCGCCACCGGGGTGGTCAACTTCGCGCACGGGTCGCTGGTCCTGGTCGGCGGCTACGTCGCCTACGCCTTCTCCGACAGCCTCGGGTTCCTCACGGCCGCCTCGCTGGGCATCCTGGCCGCGGCCCTGCTCGCCCTGTTCGTCGAACGGGTGCTGATCTCCCGCACCCGCAACGCTGATCCGATAGCCCTGGCCCTGCTGACGATCGGGGTCGACGTCGTCGTCACCGAGGAGGTGGCGCGACGGCTCGGCACCGACGCCCCCTTCCTGCGGGCCCCGTGGGCGCAGGACGTGCTGCGGCTGGGCGACATCGTGCTGCTCAAGGGCCAGCTCGTGGCGCTCGGGGTCGGCGTGGTGCTGATCGGCTCGCTGCTGCTGCTCTTCCGCTACACCGGGTGGGGCCTGTCGATGCGGGCCCAGGCCGAGAACCGCGAGGCCGCCGCCCTGATGGGCGTGCGCAACAGCCAGGTCACGGCCGCCGCCTGGATCGTCGCGGGCCTGCTCGCCGGCATCGCGGTGCTGTTCCTCGCCACCCCCGACTTCTCCGGGTCCGGGGTGTCCCGCGCCACGCACGCCCTGGCGCTGGTGGCGTTCCCGGCCGCGATCATCGGCGGCCTCGACTCGGTCGGAGGGGCCGTGTTCGGCGGCTTCATCGTCGGCCTCACCGAGGCCTACGCCGCCGAGTACATCGCCTTCGACTTCTCCAAGAGCGCGGTGTTCATCGTGATGCTGGTGGTGCTCGTCGCCAGACCGTCCGGTCTCTTCGGGAGCAGGGAGGTCCATCGTGTCTGACGCCAGCACCGAGCCCGGGACCTCCGAGCCGGCCACCACCGGCCCCGCTGCCGGCCCCACCACCGGCCCCACCACCGGGGGCACCGACCGGACGCGCCGGCTCCTCGTGCTGGCGCTCTCGGCAGCGGCCCTCCTGGTCCTGCTGGCCGTCCCGCTCTACGCCACGCCGGCGTGGCTGCGGGTCGGCGAGTACGTCATGGTGGGCGCCGTCGCGGCGATCGGGTTGACCCTGCTCACCGGGCACGCGGGACAGCTCTCGCTCGGCACCCCGTTCTTCATGCTGCTCGGCGGCACCGTCTACGCCACGTGCGCCGCGGAGCCGCTCCCCGAGTCCGAGCTCGTCTCCCTGGGTCTCCCCCCGCTGGTGGCGCTCGTCGCCGCGATCGTCGTCTGCGCCCTCGCCGGGCTGGCCTTCGCCCCGGTGTCGGGGCGGGTCGGCGGGATCTACCTGTCGGTCGCGACCCTGGCCCTGGTCTACCTCGGCCTCTACCTCGGTCAACGCTTCACCGAGTTCAGTGGCGGCTCCGCGAGCGGCCGGCCGGCCCCGGCGTTCACGATCTTCGGGTTCTCCTTCACCAGCGCCGATCCGGACTTCACGTTCCTCGGCGTGCCCTTCTACGCCCAGGAACGCACCTGGTACCTCTTCCTGGCCTTCACCGCGATCGCCGTGATCCTCGCCAGCGGCGCCGTCCGGTCCCGACCCGGTCGGGCGTGGCGCGCCGTCCGCGACAACCCCGCCTCCGCCGCGGCGATGGGGGTCAACGTCGCCTGGGCCAGGGCCGGCGCCTTCGCGGTCTCCTCGGCGTACGCCGGGCTCGCGGGCGTGATGACGGTGCTGTGGTTCGGCATCCTCAAGGCCGACGAGAACGAGTTCGACGGGTCCTGGTCGATCATGATCGCCATCGGTCTGCTGGCCATGGTCCTGATCGGCGGGCTGGGCTCGGTGCCCGGAGCCGTGGTCGGCAGCGCGTTCGTCTTCGGGCTGCCGCTGGCCCTGCAGCTGCTCGCCTCCAAGGTCGGCTTCCTCGCCGACCTCGCCCGGGGCGCCGGTGGCTTCACTCCGGTCGTGCTCACCGCGTTCGCCTACGGCAGCCTCGTCGTGGTCGTCGTGATCTTCGAACCCGGGGGCCTCGCGGCCCTGGCCCGACGCCTCACCGCCTCTCGCAGGACTCGCTGAAACCATCCAGATGAAAGTAGGAACACCCATGCAGCTACGCCGTTCGCTCGTCGCAGTGGCGGTCTGTGGAGCCCTCTCCCTGACCGCCTGCTCCAGCAAGTCCAGCAGCGGAGGCGGCGGTGGCGGCGACGGTGACCTCGCCACCGACAAGGGCGTCTCCGCCGACACCATCAGCCTCGGCGTGCTCACCGACATGAGCGGCCCGTTCGTCCAGCTCGGCACGGGGGTCGTCGACGGCCACCAGATCTGGGTCGACGAGACCAACGAGGCCGGCGGCATCTGCGACCGCGACATCGAGCTGGTCGTGCGCGACCACGGCTACCAGGCCGACGCGGGTGTGGTGCAGTTCCAGGAGATCGAGCCGCAGGTGCTGGGCTTCATGCAGATCCTGGGCTCCCCGATCAACGCCGCCCTCGACCAGCCGCTCCAGGACACGAAGGCGACCGCGGTCGCCCTGTCGTGGTCGTCGTTCATCCTCAAGAACCCCTACATCATCATCCCCGGCACGACCTACGACGTGGAGATGATCAACGGGCTCTCCTTCCTGATGGACGAGGGCAAGCTCAAGGAGGGCGACACCCTCGGGTTCATCTACCTCGACGGCGAGTACGGCGAGAACGGCCTGCTCGGCGCCGAGTACTTCGCCGAGAAGCACGACCTCAACGCTCGAGAGCGTCAAGGTCCTGCCGACCGACACCGACCTGCGCAACGTGGTGACCGGTCTGCGCGGCAAGGGCGTGAAGGCCATCGGCCTGACCAGCACCCCGTCGCAGACCCTCTCGGTGGCCACCGTCTCGGCCCAGCTCGGGCTCAACGTCCCGATCGTGGGCAACAACCCGACGTTCGCCCCGGCGATCGTGACCCCGGAGACGGCTCCGGCGCTGAAGCAGTACTACCAGGTCGCCAGCTCGGCGCCGTACAACGCCGACAACGAGGCCGCCAAGAAGGTCGCGGCCGCCTACGAGGCCCTCGGCAAGGACGACGTCCCCAACGGCGGCGTCCCCTACGGCTACGCCATCGGCGAGATCTGGGGCCAGCTGCTCGAGAAGGCCTGCGACAACGGCGACATGACCCGCGACGGCATCACGGCAGCGCTGGAGGAGAGCGACGACATCACGACCGACGAGCTCGTCGCCGACCTCGACCTGACGCAGCCAGGAGCACCGGCCACCCGCGAGGTCTACATCGCGCAGGCGGACCTCGACGCGCCCGGCCTGGCCTCGCAGATCGGCCCGCTGTTCGTGTCCTCCGACGCCGAGGAGTACGTCGCGCCCGAGGAGCAGTGACCCACGGCTGAACCGCACGTCGGTGCCCGTCCCGCTCGTCCGGGGCGGGCACCGCTGCGTGTGGTCAGGCCCGGTCGGCGCGCAGCATCCGGACCGCGAGCAGCACCTCGATCATCTGGTCGATGCGGCGCAGGTCGCAGCCGGTGCGGGCGGCGATCCGGTCGAGGCGGTAGTACATGGTGTTGACGTGCACGTGCAGCGCCCGCGCGGCCTCGCGGGCGTTGAGGTCGTGGTCGATGAAGGCCTGCAGCGAGGCGCAGTAGACGCCGTCGGCAGCGAGGTCCTCGGCCAGGAAGGCGCGCACCTGCGGCCGGATCAGGCGGCGGACGGTGTCGTCGGGTCGCCGGACGAGGTAGTCGAGCGTCGAGAGGTCGGCCAGCGAGGCCACGCCCCAGGCCCGGTCGATGCTGCCGCGAGCCAGCCTCGCCTCCGCGTGCCCCTCCGGGACCTCGCCCAGGTCGACGCGCAGGCCGCCGATGCCGACGCGCAGCCGGATGTCACGCTCGGCCAGCTCGTCGACGGCGCGGGACACCCGCTGCTGGAGGGCCCGCTCGAGCTG
This sequence comes from uncultured Actinomycetota bacterium, assembly GCA_963834285.1. Classification (GTDB taxonomy): domain Bacteria; phylum Actinomycetota; class Actinomycetes; order Propionibacteriales; family Nocardioidaceae; genus Nocardioides. The sequence goes on from CAWIAZ010000005.1 coordinate 462,019, forward strand.
GCCGCGCACCGGCAGCAGGGCGACGAGCTCGGCCTGGCGGACCACGAAGATGCCACCGGTGGTGAGCGAGAGGTGCGTGCGGGCGGAGCGGGTCAACGCCTCCTGCGCTCCCGAGTCCTCGTCGCCGGCCAGCACGGCGGTGGCCACGACGTACGCCTGGTCGTCGGCCAGCCCGGCCTCGCGCAGCATGTCCAGCTGCCGGCCCTGGATGGGCCCGCGGCCGGAGAGCAGGTCCTCCACGAGGTCGCGCTGGATGTGCTCGTGGTCGGCCAGCTCGTACTGCTGGGCCTCCAGGTAGGTGGTCGCGGCCGCCGAGCTGCCCGCCTCGATCGTCCGCATCACGTGGGCGACCAGGCCGAGCACGGTGGCCTCCGCGCCGGGGCGGTCGTGGGCCCAGCCGAGCAGGGACTCCCACAGCTCGAGCTGGGCGATCCGGAACGCCTTGAGGAAGTCGACCAGCGAGAGCCCGTGCTCCACCCGGAGCTGGGCGTGCTGGGCCGTCCACGGGAAGTCGCGGACCAGTGGGTCGCGACCCTCGCGGACCGTGGTCACGAACACGCCGTAGATGCGCTGCACGTGGTGCGAGACGTCGGTGTGCAGGCCGGACGCCCGATAGCTCGGGAGCTCGCGCCAGATCCGGTCCGTGGCACTACCGGCCAGGATGCTGAGGTTGTCGTCCACCCAGGCCGCGAGCGCACGTCGCGCCCCGGTGGTGCCCCCGAGCGCGGCGTCGTCGGTCTCGGAGGACACGTCGCTGGACACGCCTCACTGTCTCACGTGGCCTGCCCACCGCCGTGGGGCCGGGCGTTGCGTCCCGCAGGACGCGCGCTCAGGCGGAGGGACCCGTCGACGCCGGGTCGCGCTCGCCCTCCTGGTGGTCGCTCGCCGCATCGGCGTCCGAGGAGTCCGGGTCGGACCCGTCGTCCCCGTGGTCCCCGTCGTCGCCGTGGTCGGCCGGTGGGGACGCGGGGGTGAGCAGCAGGAAGGCGAGGCCGACGAGGGCGGCCAGCACCGAGGCCAGGATGATGCCCACCTTGGCGTCCTGGGTGAGGGTCTCGGACCCCGGGAAGGACAGCTGCGCGATGAACAGCGACACCGTGAACCCGATGCCGGCGATCGAGCCGATGCCGGCGATCTGACCCCACGACGTGCGGTCGGGCAGCCGGCCGAGACCGAAGCGGACGGCGATGAACGAGGCGAGCAGGATGCCGACGGGCTTGCCGATGACCAGGCCGGCACCGACGCCGAGCCCGACGGCGGAGGTGATCGCCTCGCCCAGGACACCCGCCGCGGAGGTCGACGCCGGCGTTGGCGAGGGCGAAGACCGGCAGCACCAGGTACGCCGAGACCGGGTGCAACCGGTTCTGCAGACGCTCGACGATCGGTACCGACTCCTCGAGCAGGAAACGCAGCCGGTCGAGCTCGTCGGGATCGAGGCTCTTGTCGGCGATCGCGTTCCGGGCGTACTCGCGGGCCACGCCCTCGTTGAGCAGGGCGTAGGCGGGGGTGAGCAGGCCGATCGCGACCCCGGCCAGGGTGGCGTGCACCCCGGACTCGAGGGTGGCGAACCAGGCGGCGAACCCGATCACCACGTAGGCGGAGATCTTCCAGATCCGCAGCACCCGCATCAGCACCATGACGAGGAGCAGACCCACGGCCACCGCGAGCCACCGCAGGTCGAGGTCCTCGGTGTAGAAGACCGCGATCACGATGATCGCGCCGATGTCGTCGACGATCGCGAGGGTCAGCAGGAACAACCGCGCCGCCGACGGGATCCGTCGGCCCAGCACCCCGAGCACGCCGACGGCGAAGGCGATGTCGGTGGCCATCGGGATGCCCCACCCGGAGCCCGTGTCGCCGCCACCGGCGATGGCGAGGTAGAGCAGCGCCGGGACCGCCATGCCGCCCACCGCCGCGATGATCGGCAGCGCGGCGGTCTTGGGGTCGCGCAGGTCACCGCGGACGAGCTCGTACTTGATCTCCAGGCCGACGACGAAGAAGAAGATCACCATCAGGGCGTCGTTGACCCAGTGCTGGAGGTCCTCCTCGATGCCGAAGGAGCCGATCTCGAAGCCGATCGTGGTGTGCCACAGGTCGAAGTAGGCCTCCGAGAGCGGCGAGTTGGCCCAGATCAGGGCCAGCGCGGCGGCGACCAGCAGCATGATCGAGCCGGCCGCCTCGATCCGCAGGAACTCCCGGACCGGGCGGGCGACCAGCCTCGCCAGAGGCTTGTTGCTCGCGGTGTAGACGGGGCCCTGCTTCCACACCTCGTCCTGCGAGACGTCACGGGACGAGCGCGGCGAAAATGGGATCACGAGAGTTCCTCGGGGTAGACAGAAGACGTGCCGACCAGACTTCCCGGCTCACCGAGCGTCACTGTACCCAAGTCACCTGGCACGTGAGGCGAGCGCATCGTGGGGGTCTCGGTGAGGTATCGGTAGGGTCGGGCACGAGAGCAGGCCACCGCGAGCGAGGACCACCGAGGATCCCTATGGCAACCCAGCAGATCGAGCACGGCGACGAGCCCACCATCGGACGCCTGGTCCACGACGCCAGCAAGGACATCTCGTCGCTGGTGCAGAAGGAGATCCAGCTCGCCAAGTCCGAGCTCAAGGTCAGCGTCAAGGCCGGTGGGCTCGGGATCGCCCTGTTCGCCGTCGCCGGCTTCGTGGCGGTGCTCGCGATCATCATGTTCTCCGTCGCCCTGGCCTACTTCATCAACTGGAACGGCGACGGCCTGGCCCTGCACTGGGCGTTCCTGATCGTCTTCGGCTTCTACCTGCTCGTCGCCGGGCTGCTGGCCTTCGTCGGGCTGAGGAAGCTCAAGCAGGTGGGACCGCCCGAGAAGGCCATCGAGCAGGGCCGCGAGATCCCCAAGGCGCTCCGCGGCAAGAGCTGACGTCGGCGAGGTCAGCCGGCGCAGTCGCCGGTGGAGACCTCGGAGTCGGCCTGGCGGCCGGCGACGGCGCTGCTGGCCACCTGGGCGGCGGTGAGGGCGTAGCCGGTGTCGGCGTCGGTGACCGAGGCCGCGAAGACGACGCCGACCACCTCGCCGTCGGAGTCGACGATGGGGCCGCCGGAGTTGCCCGGGCGCACGAGGCCGCGCAGCGAGAAGACCTCGCGGATGACGGTGCCCTGGCCGTAGATGTCGGGCGAGCGGAGCCGCTGCTCGGAGCGGATGCGTCCGACCTGGACGTCGTAGGGGCCGTCTTGGGGGTAGCCGACGATCGCCACGCCGACGTCGGGCTCGGCGGTCTCGTCGAAGGCCAGCGGAGCGATGCCGGAGCCGCGCAGCGCGAGGACGGCGATGTCGAGCTCGGGGTTGTAGTAGACGACGTCGGCGGGTTCCTGCGACCCGTCGATCTCGACCTGGGGGTCGGAGACCCCGGCGACCACGTGGGCGTTGGTCATCAGCCGCTCGGGGGCGTAGACGAAGCCGGTGCCCTCGATGCCGCGGCCGCACGAGTTGCTGCCGCGGATCTTGAGCACCCGCGGCTGGACGTCGACGACGTCGGGGTCGGTGAGGAGCCGCTGCGGGCCCGGGCCGACCTGGACGATCCGCTCCTGGGCGAACGGCTCGAGGTAGCGCGGGAAGAAGCTGGTGCCCACGACGTTGTTGAAGGCCTCCAGCACCGTGGCCGCGGACGTCGGCAGCACGGCGTTGACCTTCTCCAGGACCGCGGAGCCGCGCACGAGCGGGGTGACCGAGCCGATCCGGGTGCCGGAGATCGCGACGCCCAGGGCCCACGCGACCAGCAGCACGGCCACCGCGCTGAGGGCGGCTCCGCCCACGGCGTCGAGGGCGCGCACGGGCTGCCAGCGGATGCGGTCGCGCAGCCGGGCCCCCGCCAGCTGGAGCGCGGCCTGGCCGAGCGAGGCGGTGAGGATGACGATGAACAGCGCCCCGAGGGAGACCAGCAGCGACGGCGCGGCGTTGCCGAGCAGGATCGGGGCCAGCCAGATGCCGAACAGCCCGCCGAGCAGCAGCCCTGCCGTGGCGAAGGCGCCGGTGACGAAGCCCTGCCAGTAGCCGGAGAGCGCGTAGGCGAGCACGAGGACCACGAGCAGCCAGTCGAGGATGTTCACGGGTCGCGCCTCTCCCAGGCGGCCTGCGCCCGGAACCGGGTGTTGGGCCGGACGTCGATCCGGCCGTCGGTGGGGTCGGCCGCCAGCATGTGCTCGGGGAGGTCGTGCAGCGGCGGGTCGTCGAGCGCGGTGGTCCAGCCGAGGAAGTCGAAGAGCCGGGAGATGATGCCGGCGGTGAACCCCCACAGGATGACGTCGTTGTCGTCGCCGATCAGGAACCCGGGACCCACCCAGCCGCTGGGGTGGCGTACGGCGATCCGGTGCTCGACCGCGACCAGCTCGGAGAGCGGCGCGCGGTAGACGGCGTGCACCTCGTCGGGCGACTTCGCGTGCACCGGGGTGGGGGTGCGCCACCAGCCCAGCACCGGGGTGACCGCGAAGTTGCTCGGCGGCAGCCACAGCTCGGGCAGCTCGGCGAAGACGTCGATCCCGGACGGCTCGAGACCGGTCTCCTCCTCGGCCTCCCGCAGCGCGGCCTCCCGCGGGGTCTCGCCGGGGTCGATCGTGCCGCCGGGGAACGAGACCTGGCCGGGGTGGGACCGCATGTGGTGGGCGCGCTCGGTGAGCAGCAGGTCGGGCCCCCGCTCGCCCTCGCCGAAGAGCATCAGCACCGCGCCGCGGCGGGGGTCGGCGTCGTCGGGAGGCATGAACCGGGTGAGGTCGTGGACGGTGACCGCCCGGGCGCCGGCCTCGAGCGGGCGCAGCCACTCGGGCAGGCCGGGCGTCTCGGGTCGTGTCTGCTGGTCGGTCACAGCCGCACCCCCAGGTGCTCCTCGACGAGGTCGACCAGCTCCGCGACCGAGGAGACCACGACCGAGACCGGCTGGATCGAGCCGTCGTCGTCGACGAAGACCAGCATCGGCACCGGGATGTTGGCCGGGAACGGCTCCTTGCCCGACAGGACGTCGTCGGGGTCGGCGAGCAGGGAGTAGGTGACCCCGGTGCGCTTCACCAGCTCGAGCGCGGCAGTGGTCTGCGGGTCGCGGACGTCGATGCCGACCATCGGCACCCGGTCGCCGTAGCGCTCGTGGAACGCCTGGAGCACGGGCATCTCCTCGCGACAGGGCGCGCACCAGCCGCCCCAGAGGTTGACGACCAGGGGTCCGGCGAGGCTGCTCAGGTCGACGTCGGGACCCCCGCCCAGGCACGGCAGGGTGACGGCGGGGAGGTCGTTGGTGCCGGTCTCGGCGCCCGGGCGGCACGGCTCGACGCCGGCCTCGGCCTTGAGGGCGCGCAGCTCGGGGCTGTCGACCACGATCGAGGACCGGCCCGGGAAGTCGAACTCCGGCTCGTCGGTGCAGGAGGTGATCACCGGGGCGAGCACGAGGAGGGCGACGCCGGCGACCCAGCGCCTCACGCGCGTCCCTCGGTCTTCACCAGGGCGGCCGCGGTCTCGGGGTCGGTCGGCCCCTCGCCGTACGCGGGGCACCACCGCGCCACCGGACAGGCACCGCAGGCGGGCTTGCGGGCGTGGCAGCGGCGCCGTCCGTGCCAGATGAGGTGGTGGCTGAGCATCGTCCAGTCGCGCTTCGGGAACAGGGCGCCGACCGCGTGCTCGACCTTCACGGGGTCGGTCTCGTCGGTCCAGCCGAGACGGCGCGCCAGCCGACCGAAGTGGGTGTCGACGGTGATGCCGGGGACGCCGAAGGCGTTGCCGAGCACGACGTTGGCGGTCTTGCGGCCCACGCCGGGCAGGGTGACCAGGTCGTCGAGACGGGGCGGCACCTGCCCGTCGTAGCGCTCGACCAGGGCGGCGCTGAGCTTGAGCAGCGACTCGGTCTTGGCCCGGAAGAACCCGAGCGGGCCGAGGATCGTCTCGAGCCGGTCGCGGTCGGCAGCGGCCATCGCCGCGGGGTCGGGGTAGGTCGCGAAGAGCGTGGGGCGGACGGCGTTGACCCGCTTGTCGGTGGTCTGCGCCGACAGCACCGTGACCACCAGCAGCTGGAAGGGGTCGTCGAAGTCGAGCTCGCACCGGGCGTCGGGATAGGTCTCGGCCAGGACCCGGTCGATCTTGCGCGCGCGGCGGACCAGCCCCGTCGGGGACTCGGCGGAGGGCGCGGCGGGAGGCACCCCGACAGCCTACGGCGCGGCGCCGACGCCCCCCTCCTCGCCGTGGACGATCACGGGCAGGCGCACCGCAAAAAGGGGGTTTCGATTACCTGTGACCTGAGCCACTGAGTAGGATCACGCAGAGTCTTTACCAAGGAGGAAGCAGTGGACAACGACGTGCTCCGCCAGGCCCCGCTGTTCAGCGCCCTGGACGACGAGGCAGCGACAGCGCTGCGGGCGTCGATGTCGGAGAACCGCCTTCGCCGCGGCGACGTGCTCTTCCACGAGGGTGACTCGGGTGACAAGCTCTACATCGTCCTCGACGGGAAGGTGAAGCTGGGCCGCACGTCCGCCGACGGTCGCGAGAACCTCCTGGCCATCCTCGGCCCGGGCCAGATGTTCGGCGAGCTGTCGCTCTTCGACCCCGGTCCGCGCTCGGCCACGGTCACCGCGGTCACCGACTCGTCGTTCGCCTCGCTGTCCCACGAGGACCTGCTGCGCTGGCTCGAGGGCCGCCCCGTCGTCGCCCGCGGTCTGCTCACGCAGCTCGCCGGCCGGCTGCGCAAGGCCAACGACGTCGTCGCCGACCTGGTCTTCTCCGACGTGCCCGGCCGCGTGGCCAAGGCGCTGCTCGACCTCGCCGACCGGTTCGGCCGCACCGCCGACGACGGCGTCCACGTGCACCACGACCTCACCCAGGAGGAGCTGGCCCAGCTGGTCGGCGCCTCCCGCGAGACGGTCAACAAGGCGCTCGCCGACTTCGCCGCGCGCGGCTGGCTGCGCCTGGAGCCCCGCTCGGTCGTGATCATGGACGTCGAGCGCCTGGCCCGCCGCGCCCGCTGACCCAGGGGGGATAGTCCCCAACAAAGCGCACCCGTTCCACGGGGATCCGCGTGCGCTTTGTTGGGGACTATCGCGACGTACGGCGGGCGAGGTAGGCGAGCTGGGCGCGGACCGAGAGCTCGGCGGCGCCCCACAGCACCTCGTCGACGTCGGCGTAGACGGTCTCCACGACCCGGCGCGGCAGCGTGTCGGCGTCGAGCCCGGCTGCACCCGACCTGCCGGCGGCCTCGTCGTCGGCGCGCAGCGACGCGACCGCGGCCTCCACCTGGGCCAGCCGCTCGCGGCGGTGCGCGACGTAGAAGTCGAGCACCGCGAGCGCGTCGTCGATGACCGGGCCGTGACCCGGCCAGATCGAGCGCACCTCGTGCGCGGCGGCCAGCGCGTGGAGCCGGTCGAGCGAGCCGAGGTAGGCCCCGAGCTCGCCGTCGGGGTGCGCCACGACCGTGGTGCCGCGGCCGAGCACGGTGTCGCCGGTGAGCACCGCTCCCTCGGCGGGCACCAGGAACGACAGCGAGTCGGCGGTGTGCCCCGGCGTGCCGATCACGCGCACCTCGAGCCCGCCGACCTCCACCACGTCACCGTCGGCGAGCCCCTCGCCGCCGAGCCGGTGCGCCGGGTCGAGGGCACGGACGCCGGCACCGACCGACTCCGCGAACTCCTTGGCCGCCTCGGAGTGGTCGGCGTGGTGGTGGGTCAGCAGGACCACCCCGACGTCCTCGGCGGCGGCGCCGACCGCGGCGAGGTGCGACGCGATCGACGGCCCGGGGTCGACCACGATCGACCGCCCGCCCCCGGGCTCGCGCAGCACCCAGGTGTTGGTGCCGTCGAGCGTCATCATGTTGGCGTTGGGCGCGAGCACGCACTCGGCGCGCTCCCCGAACGTCCCGCCCGCCCAGCTCCCCACGACGCGCTCAGCCCTGACGGCGCTCGGAGACCAGCGGCCGCAGCCGGTCGGGCATCGACAGCGTGAACTGCTCGCCCAGCGGCTCGACCGTGGGGGTGAACATCTCCACCGCACGCCCGGCGGCCGCGGCCAGCACCTCCTGCGGTGAGTCGTAGCGGCCCACCTCCAGCGACGTGAGGTACGTCGGCGGCATCAGCGCCAGCTCGCCGGCGTCCGCCCGGTCGGCCGCCACCCGCGCCGGCAGCCAGGTGACCGACGACGACTCCGAGGAGACGTCGCGGGTGCGCTGGCCCTCGGGCAGGGCGGCGACGAAGAACCACGTGCGGAAGCGCTTGGGCTCGAAGGCCGGGGTCAGCCAGGCGTCCCAGACCCCGAGCAGGTCGGTGCGCAGCACGAGGCCGCGCTGGGTGAGGAAGTCGGTCATCGACAGCGCGCGCGTCTCGAGCGCGACCCGGTCGGCCTCCCACTGGTCACCCGTGGTGTCGGCCACGACCTCGTCCTCGTGCGGACCCGCGAGCAGCACCCCGGACTCCTCGAAGGTCTCGCGCACCGCGGCGCACACCAGGGCGCGCGCCGTCTCCTCGTCGCAGCCGAGCCGGGTGGCCCACTGCGCCGGGTTCGGGCCGGCCCAGGCGACGGTGGTGTCGAAGTCGCGGTGGTCGACACCGCCACCCGGGAAGACGCACATGCCACCGGCGAAGTCCATGGAGACCTGGCGCCGCAGGTAGTAGACGGCCGGGCCCTGGTCGGAGGGCGCCATCAGGATCACCGTCGCCGCGTTGCGCGGCTCGACCGGCACCCGGGTGCCGTCGTCGAACTCGCGCGCGACCGCCACCAGGTGGTCCGGCAGCGGCACGGGCGGGAGGGGGATCCTCATCCCACCTCGACGATCAGCTCGATCTCCACGGGGGCGTCGAGCGGCAGCGCGGCGACCCCGACGGCCGAGCGGGCGTGCACCCCGGCGTCGCCGAACACGTCGCCGAGCAGCGTCGAGGCGCCGTTGGCGACCCCGGGCTGGCCGGTGAAGTCAGGCGTCGAGGCGACGAAGACGACGACCTTGACGACGCGCTTGACCAGCGCGAGGTCGCCGATCTCCGCCTTGACCGCCGCGATCGCGTTGAGGCAGCACTGCTGCGCGCACGCGGCGGCGTCCTCGGCCGAGACGGCGTCGCCGACCTTGCCGGTGTGCATCAGCTCGCCCCCGCTCATCGGCAGCTGCCCCGAGGTGAACACGTGCTGGCCGCTGCGCACGGCCGGCACGTAGGCCGCCACCGGCTTGGCCACCTCCGGCACCGACAGCCCGAGCTCGGCGAGACGCTCCTCGGGGTGGCTCATGACGCCAGCGGTCGCTTGAAGTAGCCGACCAGGTTCTCCGGGTTCATGCCCGGCGCGATCTGCACCAGCTCCCATCCGTCGGAGCCGAAGTTGTCGAGGATCTGCTTGGCCGCGTGCGTGAGGATCGGCGCGGTGAGGTACTCCCACTTGGTCATGCCCGGCACCCTACTCGGGCCGGGGCCTACCCTGGAGCGGTGGACGTCCCCCCGGATGCCCGGTCGGGGTCGGCGCGGGCTGCCGACGTGGACCGGGTCGCACACGAGGCCCTCGAGCAGCTGCTCGACCTGCCCGACGTGTGCCGGGTCGGGCTGGCCCTCACCGAGGGCGGCGGCCGGCGCCTGCGGTTCACGGCCAGCGACCGCGACCCCGCGCAGGGGGTCGCCTGGTGCCACATCGACGCCTACGACGACGTCCCCCTGACCACGACGGTCCGCACCGGCGAGCCCGTCGTGGGTGGCCTCGACGACCTCGACGACCGGTACGCCGAGCTGGTCGCCCGCCAGCGCTCGACCGGCGTGGTGGCGATCGCCGCCGTCCCGCTGGTCGGCACCGGACCTCCCGCCGGCGGCCTGGTGCTGTTCTACGACGCCCCGCAGGGCTTCGACGACGGGCAGCGAGCGGACCTCCAGCGACGCGCCTCCGAGCTGGCCGCCCGGCTGCGCCGGGTCCAGGCGGCCGCGCCCCGCCACGGCCCGGGGCTTCGCGACCAGCCGGTCGGTCGCGGGGTCGAGGTCAGCGACCTCGACGTCGACGCCCACCCGAGCGCGGTCGGCGAGACCCGGCGCCACCTGCGCCGGACCCTCCTGGCGTGGGGGGTCGACGAGGACGTCGTCGACACTGCGGTGCTCTGCCTCTCGGAGGTCGTCACCAACGCGATCGTCCACACCGGGGCCGGTGCCGAGCTGCGGGCCACCCTCGACCAGGGCCTGCTCACCGTCACCGTGCGCGACCGGGGCCGCCACGCCGGCGACCGGCCCCTCGACCCGACCGGTGACCGGGACCCGGCGGACGAGCCGGACCCGCTGCGGGTGCACGGACGGGGCCTGCAGGTGCTCGACGCCCTCGCCGACCGGTGGGGGTCCGAGCTCGACCAGGTCGGCACCACCGTGTGGTTCGTGCTCGAGGCCTGAGCGCGGCCGGTGCGGCCCCCGCGGGACCTCGAAAATCGCTGGCCCCGCCGTCGGTCGCGGTGCCACGATCAGACATGCGCGCGCTGTTCGCGACGACCGGCGGGATCGGGCACTTCGGCCCGCTGGTGCCGTTCGCCCGGGCGTGCCTCTCCGCCGGGCACGAGGTGGTGGTCGCGGCCCCCGAGTCCTTCTCCGGGGAGGTGACCAGAGCCGGGCTCAGGCACGCGCCGATCGGCGAGCCTCCCGCGGAGGTCCTCGGCCGGGTCTTCGCCGGGTTGCCGACGCTGCCGCGCGCCGAGGCGGAGGAGGTCGTGGTGGGCGAGGTCTTCGGCCGGCTGGACGCCCGCGCCGCCCTCCCTGGCCTCCGGACCCTGGTCCGCGAGTGGTGTCCGGACCTCCTGGTGCGCGAGCCGGCCGAGCTCGCCTCCCTCGTCGTCGCGGAGGCGGCCGGGCTTCCGCACGCCCAGGTGGCGATCGGCATGGGCGAGGCCGAGGGGTGCCTCGCGGCCATGCTCCTCGAGCCGCTGCACGACCTGGCCGAGCGGGCCGACGTGGATCCCGACCGGGCAACGGACGCGCTCACCGGGATGCCGCGCTTCTCCTGCGTGCCCGAGCCGATCGACGAGGTCACCGACAGTCTGGGGCTTCCCACGGCACCGGCACGGGGACCCCTGTGCCGCTACCGCGCCGACGAGCCGGCCACCGGCGGGGGGCTGCCCGCCGTCTGGGGCAACCCGGAGCACCCCCTGGTCTACGTCACGTTCGGCTCGGTCGCGGCGACGGTGGGCCCGTTCTCACCGATCTACCAGGCGGCGCTGCAGACGCTCGCCGACCGGCCGCTGCGGGTGCTGATGACCACCGGGGCGGGGCTCGACCCGGCGACGCTGGGGCCGGTGCCCGCCAACGCCCACGTCGAGCGGTGGTGGCCGCAGCACCAGGTGCTTCCGCACGCGGCGGCGGTCGTCGGTCACGGCGGCTTCGGCACCACCATGGCGACGCTGGCCTCCGGAGTCCCGCAGGTCGTCGTCCCGCTGTTCTCCCTGGACCAGTTCGTCAACGCCGCGCACGTGGCGGCGGTGGGGGCGGGCGTCCGGCTGGTCGGGGAGCCGCCGGCGGAGGAGCCCCCCGTCGGGCGGCTCGCCGACGCGGTCGACCAGGTCCTGGCGACGCCCTCCTACGGCCGGGTGGCCCGAGAGCTGGCCGACCAGATGGCCGAGCAGGTCCCGGTCGCCGACTGCGTGACGATGCTCGCGGACCTGGCCCTGGCCTAGAACGTGCTGACGAGCAGATCCTTGACCTCGTTGACGGCGAGCGCCACGAAGAGCACCGCGCAGACCAGCATCAGCCCGTTGGACAGCCAGCCGTTGCGCCACTGCTCGGGCACCCCGGCGTCGGGGAGGCGGCCGGAACCCTTGCGGTTGAGCAGGATCAGCAGCGTCACGGCGAGGAACGGCATGAAGACCGCACCGAGCACGCCGTAGGCGAGGATCAGGCCGACCGGCTTGTCGAGCAGCAGCAGGAGCATCGGCGGGAACGTCAGCCACAGCATGTAGAGGCGGAAGTAGCGGCCGCCGGTCCGGGTGTCGGGGTGGCCGGAGGGCAGGTGGCGCAGGTTGCCGAGGAAGTCGGCGAACATCAGGCTCACCCCGCTCCACACGCCGATCAGCGAGGAGAACGACGAGGCGAAGAAGCCCACCAGGAAGACGGTGCCGAAGACCTCGCCGTAGCGCTCGTCGAGCACGTCGGAGAGCTGGAGGAGGCCCTGGTCGCCGGAGTCGATGGCGATCCCGGCGGAGTAGAGCAGCTCGGCCCCCATCATCAGCATGGCCACCACGAACACCCCGGTGACGGCGTACGCGACCCCGTTGTCGAGCCGCATCACGCGCATGAACCGCGGCGTGACCCAGCCCTTCTCGCGCAACCAGTAGCCGTAGGCGGCCAGCGTGATCGTGCCGCCGACGCCGCCGAGCACGCCGAGGACGTAGACCAGCGACCCGTCGGGCACGATCGGGCGCAGTCCCTTCGCGATCTCGCCGAGGTTGGGCACGGTCAGGATCGCGGCGCCCACCACCGCGACGAACATGATGCCGATCAGGGCGGCCATGAACCGCTCGAAGAACCCGTAGCTGCCGAACCAGACGAGCGTGAGCCCGAGCAGCCCGGCGCCGATGGCGGTCCACCTCAGCGAGAGGTCCGGGAAGAGCGCGATCACGGGCAGGGCGGTCGACGACATCGCGGTCGCGCCGTAGACGAAGCCCCAGATCACGATGTACGGCGCGAAGTACCACGTGGTCCAGGGCCCGATGCTGCGCCAGCCCTCGAAGATCGTGCGGCCGGTGGCCAGCGTGTAGCGGCCGGCCCCCTCGACCAGGATCACCTTGATCACCGCGCCGAGGACGACCACCCACAGCAGCGCATAGCCGTAGCGCGATCCCGCGACCAGCGTGGAGACCAGGTCGGCGGCCCCGACCCCGGTGGCCGCGACCACCAGGCCGGGCCCGACCACCTTCCAGCGTGGTGGGTGCGTGGTCTGATCCTGTCGGTCTCCGAGATCCGTCATCGCGCCATTGCACCAGAGTTGACGGGTCCCGACCACCGCGGGAGCGCCGCGACGTATCAGGCCGGTCGGCCGCGGCTCCTTCTCCGCGAGGGCCCGACCCCGGACCACGTCCCACCAGCACAGGAGCTCCCGTGACCCCGTCATCGCGCGCAGCCACGGCGCTGCGCGTTGCGTCGCCGACCCCGCCGGGTGTGGACTGGACCCGACGACGGAGGTGGTCCGACATCGAGACCGAGGCACCCACGGTCGCGATGCTGGTCCAGCAGGCGCGCCAGGGCGAGGCTGCGGCCTGGGACCAGCTGGTCGAGCGGTTCCTGCCCCTGGTCTGCTCGGTGATCGCCCGGCACCGGCTCCACGGCGCCGACGCCGAGGACGTCAACCAGACCGTGTGGCTGCGACTGGTCGAGCACCTCGACGACCTGCACGAGCCCGCGGCGCTGCCCGGGGTGGATCGCCACCACGACCCGTCGCGAGTGCCTGCGCACGATGGACCGCTCCCGCCGCGCCCTGCCCGCCGACCCTCTGGCGGCCACCACGCTCGCCAGCGGCGACGACGCCTTCGCCGCGCCCGGAGACACGGCCGTGGACGACGACCTGCTGCGGTGCGAGCAGCAGCACGCCCTGCGTGAGGCGCTGGCCGGGCTGCCCGAGGACCGCCGCGAGCTGCTGCTGCTCCTGCTGCGCGATCCCCCGATCCCCTACCGCGAGATCAGCGCACTGCTCCGCATCCCCGTCGGCAGCATCGGCCCCACCCGGGCCCGGGCGCTCGAGCAGCTGCGCCGGGACCCGGCCCTGCAGGCCCTCCTCGCCGAGGACGACGACGACACGACCGAGATCGGGAGAGGCCGATGACCACGCCCATGGACGACGACGCGCTGATGCAGCTGCTCGGCGAGGCCGAGGCCGCCCGCGATCACGTGAGCGACCAGGCACGCACCGCGGCCCGGGCCGCCTTCGCCTGGCGCACGATCGACGAGGAGCTGATGGAGCTCACCTTCGACTCCGGCCTCGTCGACGCCCTCGCGGTGCGCGACGTGGCGACCGACACCCGGGTGGTCGGCTTCCGCGGCAGCGCGGTCACCCTCGAGCTCGAGCGCGACGGCGAGGCTCTGGTCGGTCAGGTCGTGCCCGGGCAGGCCTGCACGATCACGCTGATCACCCGAGCCGGTGAGGTGGCCGCCACCGACACCGACGAGTCGGGCTTCTTCTCGTTGGCCCTCGTCGGCCAGGCGCCGTGGCGGCTGCGGGTCGAGGTGGACGGGCAGGTCGAGAGCACCGGCTGGCTGACGCTCTGACCCTGTGACCCGCTGACCCGCTGTCGGGTCTCAGGGCAGGTCGAGCATCGGCCCGACCCCGGGTACCGCGGCGGCGCGCGCCTCGTCGAGCAGCTGGTCGCAGGCATGACGGGCGCTCAGCCCGGTGCCGCTCATCCGGGCGGCGATCAGCCCGGCGACGACCGGCGTCGAGAACGACGTCCCGCTCCACCGAGCCAGGCCCTTGAAGTGCCGGACCTCGCCCTCCTGCGGCTCCTCGGAGCAGACGTAGGTGCCGTGCGGGAAGGCGTTGACCAGGTCGGTGCCCCGGGCGTAGACGTCGACCCAGCTGCCGAAGTTGGAGAAGTCGGCCCGGGCGCCGGTCTCGTCGGTCGCGCCCACCGACACCGCCCACGGGAAGGCCGCGGGCCAGAACGGCTCGCGCGTGTCGTCGTTGCCGGCGGCGGCCACGAGCACGGTGTTCTTCACCTGGCTGAGGAACCGCTCGTGGAAGACCTCGAAGCTCAGCGCCGGCCGGTTGAGCCGCGTGGTCGTGCCGGCGGAGAGGCTGATCACGTCGGGGCCGAGAGCGATCGTCTCGACCAGCTGGGTGACCATGTCGGCCTCGAAGACGGCACCGCCCGTGGGCAGGAAGCCCTCGACCCGGACCTCGGTGGCCGGCGCGATGCAGCGGACGACGCCCGCGATGAAGGTGCCGTGCCCGGCGTAGTGGTGCAGCGCGGCGGGGTCGATCGTCTCGGGGTCGCCGATCACGCCGGCCAGCCACGGCGAGACCGGGTCGGTCGCCGCGGGCGGGTGCCAGCCGGTGTCGACCACCGAGACCAGCACGCCCCTGCCCGCGCCCGTGTCGGACGAGACCGTCGGGAACGGCTTGCGGCTGCGGGTCTCCTCGGGCTCGGTGGCCGGGCAGCAGCCGCCGCCGCCGGTGACCCGGGCGACGTAGAGCACGTGCTCGGGGGTCGCCACCCCGACGCCGACCGCCCGGTCGAGACGCTCGAGCACGTCGGGCACCTCCCCGTCGCCGGGCACCGCCAGCCGGGTGAGGCCGCTCACGAGGTTGGCGGCCTGCTGCGCCCGCCCGTCGAGGGCGGCGATGACCCGCTCGACGTCCTCGTCGCGCACGAGCACGTGACCGCGGCGGTAGAGGTAGAGGAAGTCGGCCCAGTCCTGGCTGCCGTCGGGGAGCGCCACCCCGACCTCGCCGCGGCCGAACGACTCGACGATCACCTTCACCTGCGCGCGGGTGCGGGCCCGCTCCTGCTCGGGGGTCAGCTCCGGGCGCTTGCCCTTGCCCTTCCCCTTGCCTGCCGGTCCTTGCCGCCCCCGCTTGGGGGTCCGACCACTGCTGCCGACCATGACGTCTCCTTCGAGTCCGTCCCCATGAACTTCGCTAGCCTGATGTCCTGTCGCGCTGGTCGTGTCGACCCTAACGACATCTCCTCCCCGGCATAAGGGGGCTACGTTTGCTCGCACGGACGCCGGCGACCGACGCCGAGGCGCTCCCCGCGCTCGCCCTCTCGCGGCCCGCCGAGGCGCTGCGTCGGGCGGAGACGGTGCTGTCGCGGACGCCCGGCGACCTGGCCGCGTCGTACGCCCACCAGGCGGTGGGCATCGTGCTGCGCGACCGCGGCGACACCGACGCCGCGGTCCGGCACCTGCGGCTGGCGCTCCGGCTGGTGCAGCGCGGGCAGCGCACCGGCGCCGATCCGACCCGGGCGCCTGACGTGCGGGCCACCCTCGGCGCCACGCTCGCGGTGGCCGGACACACCCGCGAGGGGCTGCGCCACCTCGACGCCGCGGCGGCCGACTCCGACGGGCTGCTGCTGGCCCGGGTGCTGATGCGTCGCGCCTTCGTGCTCGGGCGGCTGGGCCGGCACGACGAGACGCTCGACGACCTGCGCCGGGCGGTGACGGTCTTCCGCGACGCGGGCGACGACCTGTGGGAGGCCCGGGCCCTGACCACCCGCGCCCGGACCCACCTCGAGCGCGGCGCGCTGACCCGGGCCGCCCAGGACTTCCGGCGGGCCGAGGTCCTCTTCACCGCGGCGGGCCAGGAGCTCGAGGCGGACGTCGCCCTGCACAACCGGGGCGCCATCGCCTACCTCGTGGGCGACCTCCCGGGCGCGCTGTCGCTGTTCGCCGAGGCCGGACGTCGGCTGTCCGGCGCCGACGGCTTCTCGGCCGACCTCGCCCACGACCGGTGCGAGCTGCTGCTCGCGGTCGGCCTGGCCGACGACGCGCTCGAGGTCGCCGACCGGGCCCTCGCCGACGGCACGGCCCCGGCGGTGGTGCGGGCCCACCTGCAGCTGGCGGCCGCCACCGCGGCCTTCACCCTCGGCGACCTCGACGGGGCGCTCGACCGGGGCCGCGCGGCCCGGGCGCTGTTCCGGCGCCAGCAGCGAGAGTGGTGGCGGCTCGGCGCCGAGCTGCTGCTGCTCCGGGTGCGGGAGGCACGGGGCGAGCGCGGAGCGCGGATCGCGCGCGAGGCTGACGGGGTGGCGCAGCGGCTGGTCGAGGTGGGCGCCGCCGACGCGCCGGTCGCGCTGCTGCTGGCCGCCCGCCTCGCACCGGACGCCGACCAGGAGCGCGCCCACCTCGCGGCGGCCGCCCGGCACCGCCGTCACCCCTCGCCGCTGGTGGCCGCCACCGGTTGGCTCGCGCTCGCCCGGGCCCGCGAGCTCGACGACGACCGGCGCGGGGTGCTGGGTGCGTGCGGCCACGGGCTGGACGCGCTCGACGCGCACCGCACGAGCCTCGGCAGCTCGGAGCTGCGGGCGCTCTCGACCCGCCACGGCAGCGACCTCGCGGCGCTGGCGCTGCGCCACGCCGCGGCCAGCGGCTCGCCGCGGCGGCTCCTGGGCTGGAGCGAGCGCTGGCGGGCGACGTCGCTGGCACAGCCGCCGGTGCGCCCCCCGGCAGCCGTCGCCGACGACCTCGGCCGGATGCGGCTCGCGGTCCGGCGGCTCGACGCCCTGCGGGAGAGCGCCGGCGCCGACGCGGTGGACGCCGGCGCGGACGCCGAGCGGCACCGCCGGGCGCTGGAGCGCGAGATCCGCGACCGCCGGCACCGGCTCGCGGGCAGCCGCGAGCCGACGGCACGGCTCGACCTCGACCGGTTGCTCGCCGACCTCGGCGGCACGGCGTTCGTCGAGCTCGTCGACGTCGACGGGACGCTCCGGGCGCTGGTGGCGCGCGCCGGACGCGTCCGGGGCTTCGAGGTGGGTCCGACCGAGGAGGCGCTGGCCGCGGTGGCAGCCGCACGGTTCGTGCTGCGCCAGGTCGGTCGGGGCCGCCCGGCCGACGTGTCCGGGCTCGGCGCACGACTCGAGCGCGCGCTGCTCGGCCGGGCCGCGGCGGCCCTGGGGGACGGCCCGGTCGTGGTCTCGCCACCCGGCCGGCTGCACGCGACGCCCTGGGGGCTGCTGCCGTCCCTGGCGGGCCGGCCGGTGAGCGTGGCCCCGAGCGCCGCGACCTGGCAGCGCGCGGCAGCGCGGCCGGTGCCGTCGTCCGGCGGGGTGGTGCTGGTGGCCGGACCGGGGCTGGCGTCCGGCGGCGGCGAGATCGACGTGCTCGCCCGGGACTCGCCCGGTGCGACGGTGCTGCGCGGCTCGGAGGCGACCGTCGGCGCGACGCTGGCGTCCCTCGACGGGGCGCGCCTCGCGCACGTCGCGACGCACGGGCACTTCCGCCCCGACAGCCCGATGTTCTCCTCGCTCCTGCTCGACGACGGGCCGCTGACCGTCCACGACCTCGAGCTGCTGCACCGGGCGCCGTACCGGTTCGTGCTGTCGGCGTGCGACTCCGGGGTGATGGTGCCGGTCGGGGCCGACGAGCTGCTCGGGCTGTCGGCGGCGCTGCTGTCGATGGGCACCGCCGGCGTCGCGTCCAGCGTGGCCAAGGTCAACGACGAGACGACCGCCGAGCTGATGGTCGACCTGCACCGCGTGCTGGCAGGTGGAGGCGGCCTCGCCGAGGCGCTGCTCGGGGTGCGCGACCGCGCTCGCGGCGACCGGATCGCCGAGGCGACGGCCGCGGCGTTCGTGGGGTTCGGGGTCTGAGGGAGGTCGGGTGGTTTCGTGGCTCGTCGCTGGCGCTCCTCGCACCTCAACCACCGGATGAGGCCTCGGTGGTTGAGGTGCGAGCGAAGCGAGCGGCCTGCGGTGGTTGAGGTGCGAGCGAAGCGAGCCACGAAACCCCCAGGGCTCAGACCAGCTCGGGCTCGGTCTTCTCGCGCAGCTCGTCCTCGGTGACGTCGGGGGCGAGCTCGACCAGCGTGAGCCCGGCCGGCGTCACGTCGAGCACGCCCAGGTCGGTGATGATCCGCTGCACCACGCCGCGTCCGGTGTAGGGCAGCGAGCACTCGTTGACGATCTTGTAGGAGCCGTCGCGGGCGACGTGCTCCATCAGCACGATCACGCGCTTGGCGCCGTGGACGAGGTCCATCGCGCCGCCCATGCCCTTGACCATCTTGCCGGGGATCATCCAGTTGGCGATGTCGCCGGTGGCCGAGACCTGCATCGCGCCCAGGATGGCGGCGTCGATCTTGCCGCCGCGGATCATGCCGAACGAGGTCGCGGAGTCGAAGATACGACGCCCCGCGGCGCACGGTGACGGTCTCCTTGCCGGCGTTGATCAGGTCGGGGTCCTCCTCGCCCTCGAGCGGGTAGGCCCCCACCCCGAGGATGCCGTTCTCCGACTGGAGCACCAGCTCGACGTCGTCGTCGACGTAGTTGGGCACCAGCGTCGGCAGCCCGATGCCGAGGTTGACGTAGGAGCCGTCCTCCAGCTCCGAGGCCGCCCGTGCGGCCATCTGCTCACGTGTCCATGCCATCTGGCTCAGCCTCCCGGGTTCTGTTCTTGGACAGCCTCGGACGCGGGCTGCACCGTGCGCTTCTCGATCCGCTTGTCCGCGGCCTGCTCGGGGGTCAGCGCGACCACCCGCTGCACGAACACCCCGGGGGTGTGGACGTGGTTGGGGTCGAGCTCGCCGGGCTCGACGAGCTCCTCGACCTCGGCGATCGTGAGCCGGCCGCACATGGCGGCGAGCGGGTTGAAGTTCTGCGCGGAGTCGCGGTAGACGAGGTTGCCGTGCCGGTCGCCCTTCCAGGCGCGGACCAGGCCGAAGTCGGCCACGATCGCCTCCTCGAGCACGAACTCGCGGGGCCCGTCGTGGGTCTCGAAGACCCGGGTGTCCTTGGGCGGAGAGGACACCACCACGTTGCCGTCGGCGTCGTAGCGCCACGGCAGCCCGCCCTCGGCGACCTGGGTGCCGCCCCCGGTGGCGGTGTAGAACGCCGGGATGCCGGACCCGCCGGCGCGCATCCGCTCCGCGAGGGTGCCCTGCGGGGTGAGCTCGACCTCGAGCTCACCGGAGAGGTACTGGCGGGCGAACTCCTTGTTCTCGCCGACGTAGGAGGAGATCATCCGCCGCAGCCGCTTCGCGTGGAGCAGCCGGCCCAGGCCCCACTCGTCGACCCCGCAGTTGTTCGAGACCGCCTCGAGGTCGTCGACGCCGGCGTCCAGCAGTGCCTCGATCAGCACCGAGGGGACCCCGCACAAGCCGAAACCCCCCACCGAGAGCGTGGCCCCCGCCGGGATGTCGGCGACCGCCTCGGCGGCCGAGCTCATCACCTTGTCCATGCCCCGATCCAAGACGCCACCCGGGGTCGCGTCAACGTCGGCCCGTCCCCCCTGGGCCGATCAGTCACCCAGTGGACCCCCACGTCGCGTACCGTTCACTGAGTGGACACCCCTGTCGACGTGATCGGACGCGCCGGTGCGCTGCTCCGGGCTGTAGCCGCACGGGAACCGGACGGTGCCACCACCTCGTCGCTGGCCCGCACCGTCGGCCTCGCGCGCCCGACCGTCCATCGGCTGCTCACCTCGCTGCTCGGCGAGGGCCTGGTCGAGCGCACCCCCGACGCCGGTCGGTGGCTGCTCGGTCCGGAGCTGTACCTGCTCGGCACCGCCGCGCGGTCGCGCTACGACGTGACGGCGACCGCGGAGCCCGTCGTCCGACGGCTGGCCGTGGCCACCGGCGAGAGTGCGTTCTTCTCGGCCCGGCGAGGCGACGAGACGATCTGCCTGCTGCGCGAGGACGGCAGCTTTCCCATCCGCTCGCACGTGCTCCACGAGGGCATCCGCTTCCCGCTCGGCGTCGCGTCCGCCGGCCTCGCGATCCTCGCGCACCTGCCCGACCCGGAGATCGCCGACCACCTCGCCCACCACGACCTCACCGAGCAGTACGGCGCCGCGCACGCGCCGCGCCCGCTCAAGCGTCGGATCCGCACCACCCGCGAGCAGGGGTACGCCGTCAACCCCGGCCTCCTGGTCGAGGGCAGCTGGGGCATGGGGGCCGCCGTGTTCGACGCCGATGACCGCCCGCAGTGGGCGCTCAGCCTCACCGGCATCGAGCAGCGCTTCCCCGAGCCCCGACGCCGCGAGCTCGGGGCGCTCCTGCTCCGCGAGGCCCACGAGCTGACCCGGGCGCTGCGTCGCGACGGGCGCCCGGACGGGCGCCGGCGCGCACGGGCCGGGGGTCGCCGCAGCGCCCCTGCGCCGGACCAGACCAGGACGTGACTCCCGCCTCAGTCGCCCGTTCCCTCCCCGGTCCTGGTGCCGCTGTGTCTAGGCTCGAGCCGTGAACGTCCGCTCCCCCGACTGGCCGCAGGTGCGCCTGCACGTCGTCACCGGCAAGGGCGGCACCGGGAAGTCGACCGTCGCCGCTGCCCTGGCCCTGGCCCTGGCCTCCGAGGGCAGGAACGTGCTGCTCTGCGAGGTCGAGGGACGCCAGGGCATCGCCCGGATGTTCGACGTCGACCCGCTGCCCTACGAGGAGCGACGCATCGCCACCGGGCTCCCGGGTGAGGACGGCCGCCCCGGCGGGGTCGTCCACGCGCTGCACGTCGAGGCGGAGGCGGCGCTGCTGGAGTACCTCGCGATGTACTACAAGCTCGGCCGCGCCGGTCGTGCGCTCGACCGGTTCGGCGTGATCGAGTTCGCCACGACGATCGCCCCGGGGGTGCGCGACGTGCTGCTCTCCGGCAAGGTCTTCGAGGCCGTCGAGCGCAACAGCCGCAACAAGGGCGCCACCCGCTACGACGCCGTCGTCCTCGACGCGCCGCCCACCGGCCGGATCACCCAGTTCCTCAACGTCAGCAACGAGCTCGCCGGACTCGCCAAGGTCGGACCGATCAGGGCGCAGTCCGACACGATGATGACCCTCTTCCGCTCGCCGCGCACCGCGGTGCACCTGGTCACGGTCCTGGAGGAGATGCCCGTGCAGGAGACCAGCGACGGCATCGACCAGCTGCGCGCCGTCGACCTGCCCGTCGGCGGCGTCGTGGTCAACCTCGTGCGGCCGCGCGACCTCGCCGCCGACGACCTGGCCGCCGCCCGCGACGGCTCCCTCGACCGGGCCCGGATCGAGAGCGACCTCAAGGCCGCCGGGGTCGACGTCGACGCCGCGCTGGTCGACGGCCTGCTCACCGAGGCCCGCGACCACGCCGAGCGCCGGGCCCTCGAGGAGTCGCAGCGCCGGCTGGTGGGCGAGCTCGGCGTGCCGGCGTACGAGCTGCCACGTCTGCCCGAGGGCATCGACCTCGGCGCCCTCTACGAGCTGGCCGGCAGCCTGCGAGAGCAGGGGCTGGCATGAGCGGCCCCGCCCGCCCGAGGACGCGGGCCCGCACCCGCGTCGGACCCTCTGGCTCGACCGCGGCGAGCACGGGGCTCGACGTCGACGCACTGCTCGACGACCGCGGCACCGGCATCATCGTGTGCTGCGGCTCCGGCGGCGTCGGCAAGACCACCACCTCGGCGGCGCTGGCGCTGCGCGCCGCGGAGCGTGGGCGCAAGGTGGTGGTGCTCACGATCGACCCCGCCCGGCGGCTGGCGCAGTCGATGGGGATCAAGGCGCTCGACAACACCCCGCGCCCGGTCTCGGACGTCGACACCGCGGCGGGCGGGCACCTCGACGCGATGATGCTCGACATGAAGCGCACCTTCGACGAGGTGGTCGAGAGCCAGGCCTCCCCCGAGAAGGCGCAGCAGATCCTGCAGAACCCCTTCTACATAGCCCTGTCCAGCTCCTTCGCCGGCACGCAGGAGTACATGGCGATGGAGAAGCTCGGCCAGATCCACGCCGACGCTCGCCGCGACGGCAGCTACGACCTGATCGTGGTCGACACGCCGCCCTCGCGGTCGGCGCTGGACTTCCTCGACGCGCCGGAGCGGCTGTCCAGCTTCCTCGACGGCCGGTTCATCCGGCTGATGCTGGCCCCCGCCCGCGGCCCGGCCCGGCTGATGACGGCGGGTTTCGGCCTGATCACCAACGCGCTGACCCGACTGCTGGGCGCCCAGGTGCTGCGCGACCTGCAGACCTTCGTCGCGGCTCTCGACACCGTGTTCGGCGGCTTCCGGCAGCGGGCCCAGCGAGACCTACTCGCTGCTCCAGGCGAGCGAGACGGCGTTCGTGGTGGTGGCGGTGCCCGAGCCCGACGCGCTGCGCGAGGCGGCGTACTTCGTCGAGCGGCTCAGCGAGGACCGGATGCCGCTGGCGGGACTGGTCGTCAACCGCGCGAGCCCCGCACCCGCGGGAGACCTGTCGGCCGACGAGGCGATGGCCGCGGCCGGTCGCCTGCGCCGCGAGGACACGGGAACCCTGACCGCCGGGCTGCTGCGGCTGCACGCCGACCGGGTGCGCCTGGTCGAGCGGGAGGCACGGCTGCGTCGACGCTTCGGCGCCGCGCACCCGCAGGTGCCGACGACCGTCGTCCCGGCCCTCGCCGGCGACGTGCACGACCTCGACGGCCTCCGTCACATCGGCGAGCTGCTCGCCGACGGCGGCTGAGCCCTCGGGTCAGGCGGACGCGGCGACGGTGTCGCCGTTGGCCGCGACGACCGGTGGGGCCGAGGTGCCGGCCTGCGTGCGTGCGGTCTCGAGCACGTTCCGCCACGAGGCGGTGGGCCGGCGGCGCAGCAGCGCCCGGCGCTCACGCTCGGTCATCCCGCCCCAGACACCCCACTCGATCTGGTTGTCGAGCGCCTCGGCCAGGCACTCCGTGCGGACCGGGCATCCGGTGCACAGCTGCTTGGCCTTGTTCTGCTCGGCTCCGCGAACGAAGAGCTGGTCGGGGGTCGTGCCCTTGCAAGCGGCGCGAGGCGCCCAATCTTCCACCCACATGATGTTGTCCCTACATCGTCAGTGAGAAGGTCCGTGCCGGGGGTGACACTGGCCTTGGTCTCAGAAGTCAAAGGTAAAGATTCCACGGTTCCCGGGACAGGTGCGATCGTCTCAACCTCCGTAGTCCTAAATGACTAGTCCCTGGTAGCCATGCGTCGCTCGGGCTACCGACGGTCACGTACCCTGGTGGCCATGTCGCGACCCCGTTCCGAGCGCCCGTCCGCACCGCGGGTGCTCTCGCACCTCGGGGTCATGGTGGTCGTCTCGGCGGTCCTCGGCGTCGTCGTCTCGGGCCTCGCGATCCCCTTCGCCGGCGTCCTCGGGCTGACGTCGAAGAACCTCGCCTCGAGCATGGACGAGCTCCCCCAGGAGCTCGCCACCGACGACCTGCCGCAGAAGACCGCGGATCGTCAACCAGCGCGGCGAGCTGATCGCCTCCCTCTACGACGAGAACCGCGTCAACGTCTCGCTCGACCAGATCTCGCGGACGATGGTCAAGGCGATGGTCTCGATCGAGGACTACCGCTTCTACGAGCACGGCGCCCTCGACCTCAAGGGCACGCTGCGCGCCTTCATCACCAACCAGGCCAGCTCCGACGTCGTCCAGGGCGGGTCGTCGATCACCCAGCAGCTGGTCAAGCTGACGCTGCTCAACCAGGCCAAGACCAAGGAGGAGCGCGCGGCCGCGATCGACGACTCCTACGCCCGCAAGCTGCGCGAGCTGCGCTACGCGATCGCGCTCGAGCAGCAGCACTCCAAGGACTGGATCCTCGAGCGCTACCTCAACACCGCCTACTTCGGCGACGGCGCCTACGGCGTCCAGGCCGCCGCGCGGCACTACTTCGACGTCAACGCCAAGCAGCTCAACCTCAAGCAGTCGGCGCTGCTCGCGGGGCTCGTGCAGAACCCCTCGGCGTTCGACCCCACCAACAACCCCGACCGCGCCCAGCGCCGGCGCGACGTCGTCCTCGACCGGATGGCCCAGCTCGGCGTGATCGAGCGCAAGCGCGCCGACAACGTCAAGAAGCGCAAGCTCGGCCTCGACGTCCAGACCAGCTCCAACGGCTGCCTCAACTCACGGGCGCCGCTGTTCTGCGACTACGTCGTCGAGTACCTCCTGCGCGACCGCGCGCTGGGCCGCAACCCCAAGCAGCGCAAGCAGCTGATCCTCACCGGCGGCCTGACGATCCGGACCACGATCAACTTCAAGTACCAGGAGGCGTCCGACCGGGCGGTCTCCAGCAACGTGTTCCCCCGGGAGCAGGCGATCGGTGCGCTCGCCGTCGTCGAGCCGGGCACGGGCGAGGTGAAGGCGATCTCGCAGTCGCGCCCCTTCGGCAACAAGCAGAAGGAGGGCGAGACCTTCCTCAACTACACGGTGCCGTCGGTCTACGGGAAGGCCAACGGCTTCCAGGCCGGGTCGACGTTCAAGGCGTTCACGCTGGCGGCCGCCATCGAGCAGGGGGTCCCGCTCAACCGGGTCTACAACTCGCCCTCGCCGATGGTCTTCAACCAGGACGACTTCTCCACCTGCAGCTACGGTCCCGACCTCGGCGGCACCTTCTCGATCCCCAACTCCACCAGCAGCGGCCTGATGAACCTCTACTCAGGCACCCGGCTCTCGGTCAACACCTTCTTCATGCAGCTCGAGCGCGACGTCGGCCTGTGCAAGCCCTACGAGCTCGCGAAGGCGATGGGCGTGCGGCTCACCGCCCCGCGCGGCAACGCCACCAGCCTCCCCGAGCTGCTCCCCAACTTCACCCTCGGCGTCGCCGACGTGAGCCCGCTGGAGATGGCGGAGGCCTACGCCACGTTCGCCGCCCGCGGCCTGCACTGCGACGCCCGGCCGGTCACCCAGATCCTCGACGCCGCCCGCAACGTCATCAAGGACTACAAGCCCTCGTGCGACCAGGTGATGGAGCAGTCGACCGCCGACGCGGTCAGCGACGTCCTGCGCGGCGTCGTCGAGGGCAGCGGGTTCGCCGCCGCACAGGCGCTCGACCAGCCGTCGGCCGGCAAGACCGGCACGACCAACGACGGCAAGTCGGTCTGGTTCGTCGGCTACATGCCCGGCATGGCGGCGGCCGCGATGATCGCCGGTGTCGACGAGGTGGGCAACCCCGACGGCCTGGTCGGCAAGACCGTGGGCGGGTCGACGGTCTACTCCGCGTCCGGCTCCGGCTTCGCGGCGCCGATCTGGGGTGAGGCCATGCGCGCGATCGACGACGACTTCGACTTCGAGGACTTCGTCTACCCCAGCGGGGTCGCCGGTGTCGGGCAGACCTCCGTGCCGATCCCGAAGCCTGCGCCCCAGCCCAGTGGCGGCAACGGCAACGGCGGGGGCCGCGGCAACGGCGGCGGCGGGGGCCGCGGGCGCTGACCGGGGCGGTCGGCGACCGGCTCAGCCGAGCTGGCGTCGTACCTCTGCTGCGACGGCGGCGCCGTCGGCCCGGCCCTTGACCTGAGGCGTCACCACGCCCATCACCTTGCCCATCGCCTTCATGCCCTCCCCGGCGGCGCCGGTCTGCTCGACGGCGGCCGTGACGACCGCGGCGATCTCCTCGGGGCCGAGCTGGGCGGGCAGGTAGTCGACGATCACCTCCGCCTCGGCGCGCTCCTTGGCGGCCTGCTCGGGGCGGCCGCCGTCCTCGAAGGCGACCGCGGCCTCACGGCGCTTCTTGGCCTCGCTGGTCAGCACCGAGAGGATGTCGTCGTCGGAGAGCTCGCGAGCCTCCTTGCCGGCGACCTCCGCGGTGCTGACGGCCGTGAGGATCATCCGCAGGGTCGAGGACCGCACCGTGTCGCGGGCCTTGATGGCGGCGGTGAGGTCGACGCGGAGCCGGTCCTTGAGAGCGCTCATGAGGTCATCCTCGCAGGCTGTGGCAGCCTTGAGCCGTGCGCCTCCTCCCCCTCCTCGGCCGTCTCGCCGGCGCCGGCACCCTCGCCGGCGCCTCGTTGACGGCGTACGCCGCCTGGGAGGCCCGCGCCTACACCCTGCGCCGCCTCGAGCTGTCGCTCCTGCCGCCGGGCAGCCGGCCGCTGCGGGTGCTGCACCTCAGCGACATCCACATGACGCCGACCCAGCACCGCAAGCAGGAGTGGCTGCGCGGGCTGGCCGCCCTCGAGCCGGACCTCGTGGTCGACACGGGGGACAACCTGGCGCACCCCGACTCGATCCCGGTGGTGCGCGACGCCCTCGGGTCGTTGCTCGACCGACCGGGCGTCTTCGTGCACGGCTCCAACGACTACTTCGCGCCCGTCCTGCGCAACCCGCTGCAGTACCTGATGCCTGACACGGGACGGCGCGCGTTCTCCTCGCCGCCGCTGCGGTGGCCCGAGCTGTCGTCGACGTTCGCGCGGGCGGGCTGGCTCGACCTCACCAACCGCCGCGAGTCGCTCGTCGTCGGCGAGACCACGATCGCCTTCGCCGGGGTCGACGACCCGCACCTGGAGTACGACCGGCTCGACGCCGTCGCCGGCCCCGCCGACCCCACCGCCGACCTGCGGCTCGGCATCACCCATGCGCCGTACCTGCGGGTGCTCGACCAGTACGCCGCCGACGGCTACGACGCGATCCTCGCCGGCCACACCCACGGCGGCCAGGTCTGCCTGCCCGGCGTCGGTGCGTTGACGACCAACTGCGACCTCGACAACGCCCGCGCCAAGGGGCTCCACCGGCACCCCGCCGACTCCCGCCCCGGCGACCCCGGCTCCGCCTGGCTGCACGTCTCCGCCGGCGTCGGCACCAGCCCCTACACCCGGATCCGCGTCGCCTGCCGCCCCGAGGCCACCCTGCTGACGCTGACCCCGCTGGGTGCGTAGCCCGGGCGCCGATCCCGATTGCGGACGACCTCGGATGCTGGGGTAACGTTCGGCACTGGAATCGGGCTGTGGCGCAGCTTGGTAGCGCGCCTCGTTCGGGACGAGGAGGCCGCAGGTTCAAATCCTGTCAGCCCGACCGTGTGATGTCTCACGACATCGAGGACACCCGGACCCACCGAGCGTGGGTCCGGGTGTCGCGCATTTCGGGGTGGCGCTCGGCTGCGATCTGCCCTGTCCAGGTGCCGGCGGTTCGATGGTCTGAGAGAATGTCCCCATGGCAGACGAGCAGGACAAGCAGCAGCCGAGCCTCGAGCTGCCCAAGGTCTTCGGACGGTCGAAGAAGAACAAGGCGCAGCGACCGGCCCCTGCCGCTCCCGTCCCGGAGCCCCCTGCGCCGGCCGCCGAGCCCGCCGCCCAGGTGACGGAGCCAGCAGACGATCGCGATGGCGCCCGAGCCTGCAACCCAGGCGGCTGCCCAGCCAGAGGCCCAGCCGGCGACCCAGGAGGTCGTCGCCGCCCCGGAGCCCGCCGCGCCCATCTTCCAGGAGCCCGCCCGACCCCCGGCACCGGTCGGCGGCACCCGAGGCGCCGGCGCTGTTCGCCGACGAGGCCCGGACCGACGTCCTCACCGCGGTGCCGCCGGAGCAGGCACCCCCGGCCGCGCCGGCGACGAAGAAGCAGCGCACCCGCCCCTCGCTCTCGATGCCGGCCATCGGCGGCTACCCCGCGGCCGGCCTCACCGGTCTGCTGATCGGCCTGCTGCTGGTCGGTCTGACCGCGGGCGCCCTGCGAGGCTGCGAGGCCCTGCGGGGCACCGCCACCTGCGGAGGTGGGCTCGGGATCACCACCCTGGTGGGCATCATGGCGCTGCTCGTCGTGCTCGGGGGACTCGTCCTGCGCCGCTTCGACGTGCCCGACCCGATCAGCAGCAGCTTCCTGGCCCTCGGCATGGTCTCGGTGGTCTCGCTGCTGTTCCTGCTGGACATCCTGATGACCCCCTGGGGGATCGTGCTCATCCCCCTGCTCACCGTCCTCAGCTACCTCGCGGCGCGCTGGGTGACCACCGCCTTCGTCGAGGGCGACTGACCCCGAGCCACGTCAGCGGCGGGCGATCAGCTCGGCGATCTGGACGGTGTTGAGGGCGGCGCCCTTGCGCAGGTTGTCGTTGCTGATGAACAGCGCGAGACCGCGGTCGTCGGGGACGCCGGGGTCCTGGCGCAGGCGGCCGACGTACGACGGGTCGCGACCGGCGGCCTGGAGCGGCGTGGGGATCTCGGAGAGCTCCACGCCGGGCGCGGAGGCCAGCAGCTCGCGAGCCCGCTCGACGGTCATGGCCGAGGCGAACTCGGCGTTGATCGCCAGCGAGTGGCCGGTGAAGACCGGCACCCTGACGCAGATGCCGGAGACCGCGAGGTCGGGGAGGCCGAGGATCTTGCGCGACTCGTTGCGGAGCTTCTGCTCCTCGTCGGTCTCGTGGAGGCCGTCGTCGACGATCGAGCCGGCCATCGGCAGCACGTTGTAGGCGATGGTCCGGGCGTACTTGTCGGGCTCGGGGAAGGCGACCGCGGTGCCGTCGTAGGCGAGCTCGCGCGCCTTGTCGCCGGCCGCAGCGACCTGGCCGGCCAGCTCCTCGACGCCGGCGACGCCGGAGCCGGAGACCGCCTGGTACGTCGAGGCGATCAGCCGCACCAGGCCTGCGGCGTCGTGCAGCGGCTTGAGCACCGGCATCGCGGCCATCGTGGTGCAGTTGGGGTTGGCGATGATGCCCTTGCGGGCCTGCGCGATCGCCTCGGGGTTGACCTCGGAGACGACCAGCGGCACGTCGGGGTCCATCCGGAACGCCGAGGAGTTGTCGACCACGGTGACGCCGGCCTCGGCGAAGCGCGGCGCCAGCGCGCGCGACGTGGTGGCCCCGGCGGAGAACAGCGCCACGTCGAGCCCCGCGGGGTCGGCGGTGGCGGCGTCCTCGACGGTGATCTCGCGCCCGGCGTAGGGCAGCACCGTGCCGGCCGAGCGCGCGGAGGCGAAGAACCGGATCTCCTCGAGCGGGAAGCCGCGCTCCTCGAGGATCTGGCGCATGGCGACGCCGACCTGCCCGGTGGCGCCGACGACGCCGAGCCGCAGCGGGCGGCTCATCGGCCGGTCCCGCCGTAGACGACGGCCTCGACCTCGCTGGAGTCGAGGTCGAACGCCGTGTGGGTGGCGCGCACGGCCTCGTCGACCTGGGCCTCGGAGACGATCACCGAGATCCGGATCTCGGACGTCGAGATCATCTCGATGTTGACGCCGGCCGAGGCCAGCGCCGCGAAGAACCGGGCGGTGATGCCGGGGTGGGAGCGCATGCCGGCGCCGATCAGCGACACCTTGCCGACCTGGTCGTCGTAGAGGAGCTTGTCGTAGCCCACCTCGTTCTGGATCCGGGCCAGGGCGGTCATCGCGGTCTGCCCGTCGCTGCGCGGCAGTGTGAACGAGATGTCGGTGAGACCCGTGGCGGCCGCCGAGACGTTCTGGACGACCATGTCGAGGTTGACCTCGGTGGTGGCGAGCGCCTCGAAGATCCGGGCCGCCTCGCCCACCTTGTCGGGCACCCCGACCACGGTGATCTTGGCCTCGCTGCGGTCGTGGGCGACGCCGGCGATGATGGCCTGTTCCATGGGCATGTCTCCTGGTTGCTCGGGGGCGATCCAGGTCCCGTCCTTCTGGGAGAAGGACGACCGGACGTGGATCGGCATCTGGTAGCGGCGCGCGTACTCGACGCAGCGCAGGTGGAGGATCTTGGCGCCGGACGCCGCCATCTCGAGCATCTCCTCGTAGGAGAGCTTCTCCAGCCGGTGGGCCGTGGGCACGATGCGTGGGTCGGCGGTGAAGACGCCGTCGACGTCGGTGTAGATCTCGCAGTACTCGGCCTCGAGCGCGGCCGCCAGCGCGACGGCGGTGGTGTCGGTGCCGCCGCGGCCGAGCGTGGTGATCTCCTTGGTGTCCTGGCTGACGCCCTGGAAGCCGGCCACGATCACGATGTGGCCCTCCTCGACGGCGGTGGAGATCCGGCCGGGGGTGACGTCGATGATCTTGGCCTTGCCGTGCACCGAGTCGGTGATCACGCCCGCCTGCGAGCCCGTGAACGACCGCGCGGTGAAGCCGAGGTCGGAGATCGCCATCGCGACCAGGGCCATCGAGATCCGCTCACCGGCGGTGAGCAGCATGTCGAGCTCGCGGGCCGGCGGCAGCGGGCTGACCCCCTCGGCGAGGTCGAGCAGGTTGTCGGTGGAGTCGCCCATCGCGGAGACCGCGACGACCACGTCGTGGCCGGCCTTCTTGGTCTCCACGATCCGCCGCGCCACTTCCTTGATGCGACCGGCGTCGGCCAAGGACGAGCCGCCGTACTTCTGCACGACAATGCTCAACGAGCTCACTCCTGGGGATCGGGGAAGGACGCCCCGATTCTACCGACCGGCGGTGCTCAGGTCGTGCCGACGTCCAGGACCGCCTCCGCGGCCTCGATCTGGTCGATCTCGGACTCGTTGTCGACGTCGAGCCGGTCGTGGGCCACCACGGACAGCAGCGCGTTGAGCGCGGCGCCGCCGAGGTTGCCCCAGGAGGAGACGTAGGAGAACTGCCACCACCACAGCGCCTCCTCGATGTTGCCGTTGCGGTAGTGGCGCAGGCCGTTCTCGAGGTCGGAGGCGATGCTGGTGAGGTCGTCGGAGAGCTGGCTCTCGACCACCTCGGGCACGTAGGGGTCGAAGACGAAGCTGTAGGTGTCGATGTCGCCGAGCGTGTCGGCCAGCCGCAGCCGCATCCGGTCGAGGTCGGCCAGCTCGCCGACGTCGGGCTGGTACTCGTGGGCCGGGGTGAAGTCACGCTGCGCGCCGAGGCGCGCCCCGGCCAGCAGCACCTGGCTGATCTCCAGCAGCAGCAGCGAGATCGCGCTGCCGCCGTCGCCCTCGCGGGCGATCTCGCGCAGCGACAGCAGGAAGCTGGCCACCGAGTCGGAGATGTGCTGGGCGAACTCGAGGGTCTCGTCGTCGAGCTCGGCGGGACCCCCGAGGACGACGTCCGGGGTGGTGGGTTCGGTCATTGCGCGCTCCGTCTCCCTGCGAATGCTCGGCCAAGCGTCACTTCGTCGGCGTACTCGAGGTCGCCACCGACCGGGAGTCCACTGGCCAACCGTGTCACACGCACCTCCAGCGCGGTGAGCAGACGGGTGATGTAGGTGGCTGTCGCCTCCCCCTCGAGGTTGGGATCGGTGGCCAGGATGACCTCGGTGACCGTGCCGTCGGCGAGGCGGGTCATCAGCTCACGCAGCCGGAGCTGGTCGGGGCCGATCCCGTCGATCGGCGAGATCGCGCCGCCCAGCACGTGGTAGCGACCCTTGAACTCACGGGTGCGCTCGACGGCCACCACGTCCTTGTACTCCTCGACGACGCACAGGACCGTCGGGTCGCGGCGCGGGTCGCGGCAGATCCGGCACTGCTCGTCCTCGGAGACGTTGAAGCAGATCGTGCAGAACTGGACCTTCGCCTTCACCTCGATCAGCACGTCGGCGAGACGGCGTACGTCGGCGGGGTCGGCCTGCAGCAGGTGGAAAGCGATCCGTTGCGCACTCTTGGGACCGACGCCGGGCAGCCGGCCCAGCTCGTCGATCAGGTCCTGGACGATCCCTTCGTACACGGTGGGTCAGCGTCGCTCTCAGAAACCGAGCTGACTGAGGCCCGGCATGCCGCCGGGCCCCTCGCCGCCTCCGCCGCCCGCCAGCGGACCCAGCGCCTCGCCGGCGAGGGCGTCGGCCTGGGCCTTCGCGTCCCGGTAGGCGGCGACGATCATGTCGCCGAGGTCGGAGAGGTCGTCGGCGCTGCTGCCGTCGAAGCCGCCGGGCTTGATCGCGACGCCGGTCAGCTCGCCCGCACCGGTGAGGGTGACGGTGACGCCGGCGACGGTGCCGTCGACGGTGGTCTGCGCCAGCTGCTGCTGAGCGGCGACGAGCTGCTCCTGCATCTGCTGGGCCTGCTGGAGCAGGGCGTTCATGTCGAAGCCGCCCTCTCCGCCGAGGGCGTCGAGTGGGTTCTGGCTCATGGTGGGTCCCGTCTCTCGTGGGGTAGGTGGTGGGTCGTGGGCTGCGCCCACACGGGTCAGGTGTGCGGGATCTCCTCGATCACCTGGGCGCCGAGCTCGCGGGCGAGCAGCTCGTGGCCGGCGACGTCGTCGCCGTCGGCGTCGAGGTCGTCGGGGTGTGCGTCGGCGTCGGCCGCCGCCAGGTCGTCGGCCTGCGGCGAGGCCCCGGCGGCCCGGGTCTGCTGGATCGCCTCGCGGGCGGCGACGCGGGCCGGGCCGGCAGTCGGGTCCTCGGGCGCGGCGTCGGTGGCCCAGTCGGGTGGTTCGTCCGGGACGCCGGCGGGCGGGTCGACGTCGGCCGGCCGGGCGGGCGGGGAGGCCGCGCTCGGCTGGGGGTCGGCCGGCCCGGCGGCAGCCGGGGGCGCCGGCGCCTCGGCGTCCGCGCCGGGGTCGACGATGGTCTCGATCCGCCAGTCGGCGCCGACGACGTCGATGGCGGCCTGCCGGACGATCTCGGCGCTCCCGCCGGCGTCGAAGGAGTCACGAGCGCCGGCGTTGCCGAAGCCGAGCGTGAGGGTGGCGCCGTCGACGCCCACGACCTGGGCGTTCTGGGTGAGGTGGATCCAGGTGACCCGGCGGCGCTGCTTGGTGGCTTCGACGATGTCGGGCCACAACCGGCGGACGTCGACGAGGGTCAGCCCGCCCTGGCTCCCCTGTCCGGCCGGCGAGGGAGCCGACGCGGGCGTGGGGGCCGAGGAGGGTGCCGGGGTGGGCGCCTGGGTGGGCGGCGCGGCGGGCGCCGGCGGCGGGGTCGAGCTCAGCGGGGCCGGTGCTGGTGGTGGAGCAGGTGCGGAAGCCTGCTGGGCCGGGCCCGGCGTCTCGGCCGGGGTGGGCGGCGGCGGGCTCTGCGGACCGGCGGGCTCGGCGGCGGCCTCCTCCTCCGCACGCTCGGCCACCGGGGTGGGCTGGGCGGGCGCGGGGTGGTCCTGGGCGGGGCGGACCGACGGGCCGAGGGCCGACGGGGCGGCCGAGGCCGGGAGGCCGACGGGGCGGCCGAGGCCGGGGAGGCCGGCGCGGCGGCCGCGGACGGCGTACCGGTGATGGCGGTGCGCCGCTCGAGGCGGTCGAGGCGGGCCTGGACCCCCTGGGTGGTGTGGTCGGCACCGGGCAGCAGGACGCGGGCGCAGATCAGCTCGAGCAGCAGCCGCGGCGCGGTGGCGCCCCGCATCTCGGTGAGACCGGAGGCGACCAGGTCGGCGGCGCGGCTCAGGTCGGCGCGGCCGAACCGGGCGGTCTGGGCGACCAGGCGCTCGGCCTGGTCCTCGGAGACGTCGATCAGGCCGGTGGCGGGGGCGTCGGGGACCGCGGCCACGATCACGAGGTCGCGCAGCCGGCGCAGCAGGTCCTCGGTGAAGCGACGGGGGTCCTGGCCGGTCTCGATGACCTTGTCGACCACCCCGAACACCGCGGCACCGTCGCCGGCGGCGAAGGCGTCGACGACCTCGTCGAGCAGCGAGTCGGGGGTGTAGCCGAGAAGTCCGCTGGCGAGCTCGTGGGTGACGCCCGCGGGACCGGCGCCGCCGAGCAGCTGGTCGAGCACCGAGAGGGTGTCGCGGGCCGAGCCGGCGCCGGCGCGCACCACCAGCGGCAGCGCCGCCGGCTCGATGGTGACGCCCTCCTTCTCGCACAGCTCGTCGAGGTAGGACGACAGCAGCCGCGGCGGGATCAGCCGGAAGGGGTAGTGGTGGGTGCGCGAGCGGATGGTCGGGATGACCTTCTCCGGCTCGGTGGTGGCGAAGATGAACCGGAGGTGCTCCGGCGGCTCCTCGACCAGCTTGAGCAGGGCGTTGAAGCCCTGCGTGGAGACCATGTGGGCCTCGTCGATGATGTAGACCTTGTAGCGGCTGCGCACCGGTGCGAAGAAGGCCTTCTCGCGCAGGTCGCGGGCGTCGTCGACACCGCCGTGGGACGCCGCGTCGATCTCGATGACGTCGATCGAGCCGGGGCCGTTGCGGGCCAGGTCGCGGCAGCTGTCGCACTCTCCGCAGGGGTCGGCCACGGGGGCGAGATCGCAGTTGAGCGCCCGGGCCAGGATCCGGGCCGAGGTGGTCTTGCCGCAGCCGCGCGGGCCGGAGAAGAGGTAGGCGTGGTTGACGCGGTTGCCGGCGAGCGCCGCGCGCAGCGGCGCGGTGACGTGCTCCTGCCCGATGACCTCCGCGAAGGTCTCGGGTCGGTAGCGGCGGTACAGCGCCAGGGGTGACTCCACGACTCAGACCCTAACCACCGGCACCGACGCCCGGTAGCGCGCGGTCGCGCCGACCGTGCTGCAGCCGGGCCCGGGCACGAAAAGGCCCCCCGTGCACCCAGCAGAGCTCACTTACCCTTGCTGCCTTCCGGCCCTGGGGGAGTTGGGCGAGATGCCGCCGCACGGGGGGTTGGCCCGAGTCTAGGTGATCCCCTCCCCCGCTGGCCAAGCGGCCGCGGCCCGGGGACGACCACGCCCGGCCGGGCCGATTTCCGCGGTCGCGGACCGACCGGTAGCCTCCTCGGCGGAGGATTCGCCTAGTGGCCTATGGCGCTCGCTTGGAAAGCGGGTTGGGTTAACGCCCTCAGGGGTTCGAATCCCCTATCCTCCGCCACGCCGAAGCAGGGGCTCACCTGCGAGAACGCCGACCGTCGCCCGCCAGGGGGAGGGTCGGCGTTCATCTTCTCCCGAGCCGCGCCGCCCGAAGTGCTGGGGGAGCCTGCTCGGTGTCAGTGCACCTGCTCGGACGCCCGACCCAGGAACGTCGCGAGCGCCCGGGTGAGCTCCTCGGGCGCCTCCTCGGCCACGTGGTGGCCCGAGTCGATCCCGTGGCCCGCGGACGTCGTCGGCCCAGTCCCGCCAGATCGGCGAGGGGGTCGCCGTAGAGGTCCTCGAGGTCGTCGCGCAGCGACCACAGCACGAGGAGCGGGCTGCCGGAGCCGGCGTCCGGCCGCCCGGTCGGCCTCGCTCGTGCGCGGCAGTCGACGCGTCAGGCCGGCCCGGTAGTCCTCCAGCATGCCGCGCACCACCGCCGGATCGTGGATCGCGGCCCGGCACTCGTCGTGGTTCTCCTCGCCCATGCGAGTCGGGATCGCCGCGGTACCAGGCGTCGGGGTCGGCGTTGATGACGCGTTCGGGCATCTCGGGCTGGGCGAAGAAGAACCAGTGCCACCAGGCGGTCGCGAAGCGCGCAGTCGGTGCGGTCCAGGTGCTCGCTGATCGGAAGGCAGTCCAGCAGCGCCACCCGGCCGACCCGCTCCGGGTGGTCCAGCGCCAGGCGCAGGGCGAGTAGCTGCCGCGGTCGTGCCCGACGACCGCGAACCGGTCGTGCCCGAGCGCGGTCATCGCGTGCAGCAGGTCGTCGAGCACCGACCGTCTTGGAGTGGGCCTCGTGGTCCGTGGTGGGCTCGGGCTTCGCCCGAGCGACCGTAGCCCCGCAGATCGGGGCAGATCACGGTGAAGCCCCGCTCGACCAGCCGGGGAGCCACGCGGTGCCAGGTGGCCGAGGTCCGCGGGTGGCCGTGCAGCAGCAGCACCGGCGGGCCGGCGCCGCCGCGACGGACGAACAAGGACAGGTCCCCGGCGGCGACCATCCCCTCCGCGAAACCGTCGAACATGCGCCGAGTCTGCCACCGAGGAGCGTCCCGCCCGAGGCAGCACCAGCACCGGCCAGCGGGGTCAGCGGTGTCGGCGCAGGGTGAGGTAGATGCTGAGCCCGACGTAGTAGCCGACGTACGCGAGCGAGATCGCCACCCACACCGCCGACGGGTCGGGGAACTGCACGAGCAGCACGGCGTAGCTGGCCAGCCACACGGTGGTGAGCACGAGCGTGAGCCGGCGCAGGGTGTCGGTGCGCGAGGGGTAGACGTAGCCGACCGGGCACGAAGACCAGCACCGTGCACACGAGGATCAGCACCGCCACGGCGGGCGGGTTGAGGTCGAGCATGACGACGTAGAACGCGAGCACGTTCCAGTAGTCGGGGAAGCCCAGGAAGAGGTGGTCGTCGGTCTTCGCGTCGACCCGGCAGAACTGGAACGCCGACGCCAGCAGCGGCGCCATCACGAGCACCATCTCCAGCGGTCCGTCGCCGAGGTAGCCGAAGTGCCAGAGCAGCACCATCGGTGTGAAGACGTAGGTGATGTAGTCGACGATGTTGTCGAGCAGGGCGCCGTCGAACCACGGCACGACCGCCTTCACGCGGAAGTGGCGGGCCAGCATCCCGTCGGTGCCGTCGACGACCATGGCGGCCAGTCCGAGCCACAGCGCCTCGACGAGATCGCCGTCGATGACCGCCATCACGGTGAGCATCGCCAGGACGGTGCCGGACGCCGTGTAGACGTGGACCAGCCAGGCGGCGACCACGGCGCCCCGGCTGTCCGGAGGCGATCGGACCTCGGCCGGGCTCTGCTCCGTCGGCTTCACTTGTTCCCTTCGGTGAGCGGTCGGCTGCGCGCGGGACGGGCTTTGTAGGCTCTCAGCATGGACCACGGGCGCACACCAGGGGCGTGGCACCAGGGTAGACAGCCCAGGCCCTCGTGAGCGCGGTGTCCAGCCCCGAGTCGGGCCGGACGACCTCCGTCCCGCTCCAGCTGGTCGTCTTCGCGTGCGTCGGCGCCCTGTTCAACGTGGTCTACATCCTGCTGTACGCCGCCTTCCGGGAGGGGCTCACCGCCCAGCCGGCGAACGCGCTCGCGCTGGTGCTGTCGACCATCGCCGGCACCTGGGGGCACCGTCGGATCACCTTCGGCGTCCGCGGCACGGTGCAGACCGTGCCGCACCAGGCGCTCGGGCTGGTCCTGCTGGGCTTCGGCCTGGCCGTGACGGCGGGCTCGCTGCTGCTGCTCGAGGTGAGCGTCGACGAGCCGTCGCGGCTGAGCGAGCTCGGCGGTGCTCGCCGCGGCCAACCTGGGCGTCGGCCTGGTCCGGTTCGTGACGTTCCGGCGGGCGATGATGCCCCACGCCGGCGTCCGGTGACCGGCGTCAGGTAGCGGGCCCCAGCACTCCCGCCCCGTCACGGAGCTCGAAGACCAGCTGGGTCTCGGTCTGCCGGACGACCCGGTGCACCGTGACGTGGTGCAGCACCAGGTCGCGCAGCGCCTCGGCGGTGGCGACGGCCACGTGCAGGTGGAAGTCGTCCTCGCCGGCGACGTGGAAGGCCTGCAGGACGCCGGGGGCGCGCACCAGGTCGTCGTAGAGCCGGCGCACGTGGCCCTTGTCGTGGCTGCCGAGCCGCACCTTGATCACCGCCTGGAGCGGGTAGCCGAGGGCCGCGAGGTTGAGCCGGAGGCTCGTGCCGCGGATGACGCCGTGGTCGCGCAGCGCCCGCACCCGGTAGGCGCAGGTCGACTCCGCCAGCCGCAGCCGGCGGGCGAGGGCCTTGTTGGTGAGCCCGGCGTTCCTCGCTCAGGGCTCGGAGGATCTCGCGGTCGGTCGCGTCGAGGGCGACCGGCGGCGGTGCCGCGGGTGCAGTCGTCGTACGTCGTTGGGTTCTGGCCAAGGGACACCGCCTGCCGCGCCTGGGAGTTGCTCGAAAGATGACTTGAGGGATCTCGTCGTTGCTTCTGCAACCAGTGTCGGCAGACCGCTGCATCCTCGCTGATCCTGGAACCATGACGTTCCCGCCGCTCCGTCCCGACTCGCTCGCCGTGCACAGCGGTCGCGAGGACCTCGACGCCCTCGGCGTCCACGCCCTCCCGATCGATCTGTCCTCGACCAACCCGCTGCCCGACCTCGAGCACGGCGGCGACTCCTACGAGGCGATGGCGACCGGCGGGCACCCGCCTGCCCGAGGGCGGGGCGGTCTACGCCCGGCTGTGGAACCCGACCGTCGCGCGGTTCGAGTCGGCGCTCGCGCAGCTGGAGCACGCCGAGGAGTCGGTCGCGTTCGGCTCGGGCATGGCCGCGATGACCGCCGCCGTCCTGGCGAGCACCACCGCGGTCGGCCGCCACCACGTGGTCGCCGTCCGCCCGCTGTACGGCGGCACGGACCACCTGCTCGCCACCGGCCTGCTCGGGTGTCGAGGTGACGTTCTGCGAGGAGCACCAGGTCGCCGAGTCGGTGCGGCCCGACACGGGCCTGGTGATCCTGGAGACCCCGGCCAACCCCACCCTCGACCTGGTCGACGTCGCGGGCGTCGTCGCGCAGGCCGGGGACGTCCCGGTGCTGGTCGACAACACCTTCGCGACCCCCGTCCTGCAGAACCCGGTCACGCTCGGCGCCACGATGGCGCTGCACAGCGCGACCAAGTACCTCGGCGGCCACGGTGACGTGGTGGCGGGCGTCATCGCGTGCGACGCCGAGACCGCGGCCGGCCTGCGCCGGGTCCGGGCGGTGACGGGGGCGTTGCTGCACCCGCTGGGCGCCTACCTCCTCCACCGCGGCCTGACCACCCTGCCCACCCGGGTGCGGGCCCAGCAGGCCACCGCGCGGCGGGTCGCCGGCTGGCTGAGCAACCACCCGGCCGTGGCGCGGGTCCACTACCCCGGCAGCGACGGCGACCGGCGCGGGCTGCTGCAGCACCAGATGCGCGGACCGGGCGCGATGGTCGCGATCGACCTGCGTGGCGGCTACGAGGCAGCGCGGCGGCTGACGTCGTCCGTGCGGCTGTTCACCCACGCGGTCTCGCTCGGCGGCGTCGACTCGCTGCTGCAGCACCCCGCCGCCCTCACCCACCGACCCGTCGCGCCGGAGGCCCGGCCGTCCGCCGCCCTGGTCCGGCTCTCGCTGGGGCTCGAGGACGTCGAGGACCTGATCGACGACCTCGACCGGGCCCTCGGCGGGGCTCCGGGGAGGGCTGTCACCGACCGACGGGTCGCGGCCGCGCGCTGAGCGGCCGGCCGGTCGGGTCGGCCACCTGTCCGTGGGTCCCCCCAGACACCGCGGGCACGTGGCCGACCGCCGCGTCTGCCCCATGGCCTCGACCTCGCGGCCGAGCAGGCAGACCGTACCCACCTGCCGCGCGGAAGACCGAGTTTTATCTGCCGCCCGGAGGGGTCTAGAAGATCGCGCGGGCGGCTGCCGCGGCCTCGGCGAGGACGTCGGCGACCGGCCGCCCGAGCACGGCCGCCGCAGCGACCACGCTCGCGAACTCCGGCTGGGCGTTGACCCGGCGCCCCCGCCAGGTCGCGACCTTCACCTCCACCGACTGGCCACCCACCTCGACCAGTCGCACCTCGCGGTCGCAGGAGGCGCGCTGCACGGGATGGGCGCGGACGCCGAGGGTCGAGGTCTCGGTGACGAGCAGGTCCTGCGCCGCCTCGAGCAGGCCGTGCGGCAGCAGGGCCGAGACGGTGTGGGCGGGACGCCCCTTCTTCATCACGATCGGCGTCAGCCAGGCGTCGAGGGCGCCGAGCGCCAGCAGCGAGTCGAGCACCCCGGGGAGCAGCCGCGGGTCGAGGTCGTCGAGGTTGGTCTCCAGCACCCAGAGCTCGTCCGTGGCGGGCTCGGGTGGGGCTGCCTGGCCGGCCGGCGCCGCACCGACGGCGGGTGCGCCCACCAGCAGCCGGACGACGTTGGCATGGGTGCCGGGGTCGCGGTGGCCGGCGCCAGCACCGGCCGCCGAGACCGTCATCGCCGGCTGAGGTCCCCAGCCGTCGGTCAGTCCCACGAGCAGGGCCGCCCCGGTGGGCGTGCAGGCCTCCGTGACGGCCGGGCCGGCCTCGCTGGGCACCCCGCGGAGCAGCTCGACGACCGCGGGCACCGGCACCGGGAGCGACCCGTGCTGGGCGTCGACGCGGCCCGACCCCACGGCCACCCGCGAGACCACCAGCCGGTCGAGCCCGAGGTGCGCGAATCCGGCACAGACCCCGACGACGTCGGCGATCGCGTCGAGGGCCCCGACCTCGTGGAAGTGCGCCTCGTCGGGGTCGCCGCGGTGCACCGCCGCCTCGGCCTCCGCCAGCCTGGCGAACACCGCCAGCGCCCGCCCGCGCACGTCCTCGTCGAGCGCGGCCTCCGTCAGCAGCCGGCGTACGTCGCGCCAGGTGCGGTGGTGGGGGCCGCCCGGGGTCACCGGGTCGGGCAGCCGCACGTGCACGCGGGTCGCGGCGAGCCCGCCGCGCAGGACCTGCTCGACCTCGAGCCGCACGGGCTCGGGCGCGACCGCGTCGACGGCGGCGCCCAGGACCTCGACCGGTACGCCGGCGCCGACCAGCGCGCCGAGCAGCATGTCGCCCGCGGCGCCGGCCGAGGCGTCGACCCAGCCGATCACGCCCGGGCCCCCGGCGTCCGGGCCCGGACGATGCGGGCGGCGGCGACCGCGGCGCCGTACCCGTTGTCGATGTTGACCACGCTGACCCCGGGCGCGCACGAGCTGAGCATCGCCAGCAGCGCGGTGACGCCGCCGAGCGAGGCGCCGTAGCCGACCGAGGTCGGGACGGCCACCACCGGGCAGCCGACGAGGCCGCCCACCACGCTGGCCAAGGCGCCCTCCATGCCGGCCACCACGACCACGCAGTCGGCCGCCTGCAGCCGCTCGCGGACGGCCAGCACCCGGTGCAGGCCGGCGACCCCGACGTCGGCGACGAGCTCGGCGCCGGCGCCGTGGGTGCCGAGGGTCACCATCGCCTCGCGGGCCACGGGCAGGTCGCCGGTGCCGGCGGTCACGACCAGCACGTCGCCGGCGGGGTCCGGCAGCGGGCCGAGGGTGGCCGTCCGGGCCACCTCGTCGACGTCCGCGTGCGCGAGGTGGGTGCGCACGGCAGCGATCGCCCCGGCGTCGAGCCGGGTCGCCAGCACCGCCCGGGTCGGGTGCGCGGCGTGCAGCGCCGCCAGGATCTCGACCAGCTGGGCCGGTGTCTTCCCGGGCCCGAAGACCACCTCCGGGTCGCCCGTGCGGCGGACCCGGTCGAGGTCGAGGCGCGCGACGCCCTCGCCGACGAGCAGCGTGGGCTCGTCGGTGCCCGTGGCGGGACCCTGGTCGGGGCCGGGACGCGGGGTGGGGCGCGGGTGGGGCGCGGGCGCGGGAGCGCGGGTCGGGAGACATCGCGACCCACCCTAATGTCGGGCGCGGGCTAGCATCCGTGAGCGATGACCACGACACCCGAGACCCGGCTGCGGGAGGCTCTCGCCGCGCACCCGCGGCGGGTCGTGGCCTGCAGCGGCGGGGTCGACAGCCTGCTGCTCGCCGACCTCGCCTCCGAGGCTCCCGGCACCACGGTCGTGGCGCACTCGGTGACCCCCGCCGTGCCGCGGGCCGCCACCGACCGCGTGCGCCGCGTCGCGGCCGCCCTGGGCTGGCGGCTGCACCTGGTGGAGTCGGCGGAGTTCTCCGACGACCGCTACCTGCACAACCCCGTCGACCGCTGCTTCTTCTGCAAGACCAACCTCTACGCCGAGCTCGACCGGGTCGCGGCGGGCCTGGACCTGGTCGGTGACGACTGGACGCTGCTCAGCGGCGCCAACACCGACGACCTCGGCGAGTACCGGCCCGGCCTGCTGGCCGCCGAGCGGCACGCCGTGCGCCATCCCTTCGTCGAGGCGGCGATCGGCAAGGCCGGCATCCGCGCCCTCGCCGCCGGACGCGGTCGCGACTGGCACGACCTGCCGGCCGCTCCCTGCCTGGCCAGCCGCCTCTACACCGGTACGCCGGTCACCCCCGGCCTGGTGCGCGCGGTCGAGGCCGGCGAGGCGACCGCCACCGGCCTCACCGGGGTGCGGGTCCTGCGCACCCGGGTCCGGGGCAGCGACGTGCTGGTGGAGGTCGGCGCCGACGACCGCGCCGCGGTCGACCCCGCGGTGCTCGACGCCGTCCTGGTGGCGATGCGCGAGCACGCGCCGGGTCTGACCTCGATCACGCTCGACCCCCAGCCCTACGCGCCCGGCCGCTCGTTCGTCCGGCTGGGCGCCTCGACCTGACGCCGTCGGCGGTCGCTGGGTGGGGTCGTGTGCCTGGGCACCAGCCCCAGACCGTCCTCAGGCACACGACCCACCCACCCGGGGTCGTCGCCGACCGGGTCAGCGGCGGCGGCGGGCGAGCACCGGGCGCAGCACCACGGCCACGAGCAGCGCGCCGCCGCCGAGCAGGCCCCACCACAGGGCGTGCGTGCGGGTGCCGGCGAGCACGTCGGCCTCGCGCTCGGGCACGTCCGCGGGCACGTTGTCGCGGTCGCGCACCCGGCTGCGGGTGACCTCGCCGGACTCGTCCGGCTGCAGCGGCCGCTGCAGCGCCTCGACCGGCTGGATGATCCCGTGCCCGGTGAGCACGTTGTTGGCGGTGACCTCGCGGCCGCCGGTCGCCGACTCGTAGAGCCGGGCGACGCTCTGCGCCCCGGTGTCCTGGGGGTAGGCGCTCTGCAGCAGGGCCAGCACACCGGCCACCTCGGCCGCCGCCCAGCCGGTGCTGGGGCCCGGCACCTGGCAGGGCGCGCCGTTGATGCCGTAGCTGACCGCGCCGGAGGTGGGCGCGGCCACGTCGATCGCGGAGCTCTGCAGCACCACCGTGGTGGGGTCGGTGCCGTCGGGCACGGTGGTGGCGGCGGCGACCACCGTCGGGAGGTCGTAGCCGGCCGGCCAGGCGTCACGGGCGGCGTCCTCGCCGGCACCCGAGCCCGTGTCGGAGCCCACCTCGGAGCCCACGTCGGGGCCCGCCTCGGAGCCCGCGCTCGGGAGCCCGCGTCGGGGCCGTACTGCGCGTAGAGCGGGTCGCTCTCCTCGTCGGGCCGGTCGCCGGACGCCGCGACCACGACCACGTCGTCGCGGGCCAGCGCCTCCACCGCGTCGTCGAGCGCGTCGCTGCGACTCACCGCCCGCGGGACCACGACGATGTCGGTGCGCAGCTGCGCCTGCCGCTCGCCGAGGGCCTGCAGGCCGGCCGCCACCGCGTCGGGCGAGATGCCGTCCTCGCCGTCGTCGGGCGTGAGGCTGTCGTAGACGCGGACGTCGACGAGCGTCGCCTCGGGTGCGATGCCGACGGGCCGGTCTCCGTCGGCGGGGCCGGCGACCAGCCCCGCCACGGCGGTGCCGAACCACTCGGGCGGCCCGGCGCCCGCGGAGATCCGGGGCCCGGCCACCACCCGGGGCAGCACGCCCGGGGCGATGCCGCCGTCGACGACCGCGACCACCACGCCGGCACCAGGTCCGCCGCCCGCCGCCCGCACCAGGTCGTGGGCCTCGTCGATGCGCAGCGCGGCGAGCGGTGCGCTGGGGTCCGGCCGGTCGACGGGCACGGTGTCCGGGGCGGTGACGGCGTCGCAGCTGTCACCGGCGGCGTACGCCGGCGGGGCGACCGGGACCAGGACGGCCAGCACCAGGGCACCCGTCCCGAGGCCGGTCACGACCCCCGCCCGCACCCCGCCCCGCAGCCCCGCCTGCAGCCTCACGCGCACGGCTCGCGGCCGGCGCGGGCCGGCGGGCACCGGGCGGCGTCGACCGAGAGCGTCACGCCGGGGACGAAGAGCTTGACCCAGTCGGTGGGGGCGATCACGACCGGCACGTCGGCGTAGCCGAGCCGCTCCGGCACGTCGGCGCCCTGCAGCAGGAAGCTCTCGCCGCGGCTGTCGACGAGGAACGCCTCACCGGCCCCGGGCTCGTTGTCCCACTGCGCCGAGCTGACGACGGCCCCCGCGCCGGAGTCGACGTCGTGCACGATCTCGCCGCGGTCGACGTCGGCGGCCGAGGCCGGCGGCTCGGGCCGCTGCACGACGCGCACGCCGGGCGAGGTCTCGGCCGGGGTGAGCTGTGCGCAGAGCTCGCCCACCGGGGCGACGAGCGGCTGCTCGGGCCAGTGGGCGTCGGTGACCGGCAGCCCGAGGCTGCCCGGGTCGCCGTCGACGTCGATCTCGCCCTCGGGACCGACCTGGGCCCGTACGAGCACCTCCTCGAAGTCGGTCAGCGGGTAGGGGTCGCGCTCCCCGAGCACGAACGTCGTGCCGTCGACCTCGAAGTAGTCGCCGATGCGCGCGGAGCCGGGGACGCCGGACGAGGCGGGGTAGTCGGCCTTGCTGCCGATCTTCCCGAGACCGAGGGTGGACACGTCGAGCGGGCCGCCGGCCGGGAAGAGCCGCAGCCACTCGCCCGGCACCTCGACCGCCTGGCTCGCGATCGAGCCGGTGAGGGCCCGCAGGGTGGTGTCGGACAATCCCTTGCGGGACAGGTCGACGGGGTAGCGGTAGGCCCGTGGGTCGGCGACGTCCTCGGCCGCGCCCTCGCCGATCACGTAGTGGTCGCCCTCGTGGACCACGA
This sequence comes from uncultured Actinomycetota bacterium, assembly GCA_963834285.1. GTDB lineage: Bacteria > Actinomycetota > Actinomycetes > Propionibacteriales > Nocardioidaceae > Nocardioides. Next base: position 506,462 of record CAWIAZ010000005.1, read on the forward strand.
GCAGGCCGCTGGTCGGCGCCGGCGTCACCACGTCGTCGGCGGTGACGGAGACCTTGATGCCGCGGTCGGTGTCGGTGCACGCGACCCAGCCGGTGTTGATCAGGTCGTCGGCGTCGGGGGGCGACCCGGGGGCACCCAGGATGCCGATCGGCGCCCCCAGCTCGAGGGTCTTCAGCTCGTCCTCCGGCACCGCGGTGGCCTCCACGTCGGCGCCGAACAGCAGCTGGGCGGAGGTGGTGTTGATCAGCGGCCGGAGCACGGGGTCCTCGCCCTCGAGGGTGCCGATGATGAGGTAGTCGGTGGCCTTCTCCTTCGAGGTGACCAGGCCCTCGGCGGTCCAGTCGGCGTCGACCCGGGGCGAGAAGACGCCGGTGACGGCGCCCCCGGCGATCACGAGGACGGCGAGTGCGAGCCCCCCGACGATCGTGCGGCCCGGCCGGGTCGGCTCGACCTCGCGTCCGCCCGGCGCGCCGGACACGAAGGCCGTGACCAGGCGCCGGCGGCTGAACGCGTAGGCCTCGACGAGGTCCTTCTTGGTGGCCATCGCCTCAGCTGACGATCGCGGAGAAGAGGCCGGTGGCGAGCACCAGCAGCGGCAGCAGGGCCAGCAGGCTCATCGTCTCGACCACGTCGCCGAGCCGGCCCCGGCGGACCGACGGCGTCGACGGCAGCAGCGTCGAGGCGAGCAGCACCCCGCCGGTGGCGGCGAGCACCACCGCGGTGGCCGGGCGCCAGTCGGGCTGCAGCACGAGCAGCGACACCGCGACGGAGGCGAGCCCCAGGATGCCCGAGACCAGGCCGACGAGGACCTCCGTGCCGGTGCGGTACTGGCGGGTGCGCAGCATCACCACCAGCGACGCCACCACGGCGAGCAGGGTGCCGGAGAGCCCGAGCGAGACGGCGAGCGGCGCGATCAGCACCAGCAGCAGCCCCACGGTGGACGAGATCGCGACCAGGATCTCGTGCGCCAGCAGCGCGTCGGCGCCCACCCGGTCGGGGTCGATCTCGTCGGGATCGGCGCTGATGTCGGCCGGCGAGAACAGCTGGTCGACGGAGGTGCCGGTGAGCCCGATCGCCAGCCACGGGAACACGCTGCCGGCCATCACCACCACGGTCAGGACGACGGTGAGCACGACGGCGGCGTCGACGTCGGCGACCCGCAGCAGCAGCCCCACGGCCGCCACCACGGCTCCCACCACCACGGGAGGCAGCACCAGGGTGCGCGCCCGCCCGAGTCCGACCAGGCAGACCAGGCCCGCGACCAGGGCCCCCGCACCGGCGCCGGCCAGCGGGGCCCCGAACAGCGGGCCTTCCGGCGCCAGCATCAGCCCGGCCACCGCGGCGTAGCCGGCACCCATCCAGGCGACGGCGACCGCCGCCTCCGCCTCGTCCTGGGCCCGGGAGAGCACGACGGCCGCCGGTGACCAGGGCCACGGCCACCACCGCCGCCGCGACGGCGGCGAGCAGCGAGTCGCGCTGCACGAGCAGCGCCACGGCCCCCAGCGACATCAGCAACCCGGCCGCGGTGAGCGCCGTACGTCGTCCGGAGGCCGGTTGCCAGGGCTCGAGGTCGTGCTCGACGACGTCGGTCATCGCCTCGACCACGTCGTCGTAGACCCGCGGCGCCTCGTCGTCGATGCCGGCGGTGACCGTGAGGACCCCACCGTCCTCGATGCCCTGGAGGGTGAGTCCGGAGTCGCCGGCCAGGCGACGCCCGTCGGAGGCCACCACCTGGTAGCCGCCGTAGACGGTGGCGGCGTCGAGGAGACCGACGCTGCGGGCCAGCTCAGGGACCAGCTCGGCGACGGGCACGGCGCCGGGCAGGACCAGGTCGACGCGGCGACGGCCGGAGGCGACGGTGACCCGGACCAGACCCGAGGTGCCGATCGGTGCCTGACTCATCGTCTCTCCCTCGGGGGTGGGTGGGCGCAGGGGTCCGCGGGCCCGAGCATGCTACCTCCGGCCGCAGCCCGGGCCGGCGGGCCGGTCGGGACGACCCCGCCGGCGCACGTCGAGGGGGTCGGCACCGGTCGGTGCCGACCCCCTCGAGGCTGGAGCCCCTACCGGATCCCTGGCCGGATCACTGGCCGGAGCCCCGACCGGAGCCCCGGCAAGAGCCGGGGCCTCGGTGAGCTCAGCCGCCGAACTGGGCGGCGCCGCGGCGGTCCGCGGCGAGGTACTCGGCGTTGGACTCCGAGACCGTGCGCTGGCTCTCGGCGAGCAGGTCCCGCATCTCCTGGATGGCGGTGTCCCACTTGGCCTTGGCCACGAGGTAGCTGGCCTGCGCCTGGCCGTGCCAGTCGGCGCGCAGCGGCTCGAGCTCGGACTCGAGCCGGTTCATCCGGTCGTCGATCGCCTTCACGGTGTTCTGCATGTCGGCGGCCGCCTGGTCGAGGGCACTGTGCCGGACGCGGATTCCATCGGTGTTCATTGCTGCTCCTAGCGGTCTGGTGGTGGTGGGGTCAGCCCATCCGGCCGTGGAGCCGGGAGAAGTTCGAGCCCTGCGACTCGTCGGTGGAGACGTTGTCGCGCTCGGTGACCCCGAGCGAGCTCGCGAACTCGTCGAGCGCCGAGACGATCGTCTGCTGCTTCTCCGTCCAGGCCTGGTGGAGGACGAAGAACGCCTGGGCCCCGGCGCCGCCCCACTGCCCCTGCACGGCGGAGATCTGGTCGGTCAGCTTGCTCGCGATGGTCGTGAACTCGGACCTCGCATCGGTCACGAGGCCCGCGGCGCGGGTGAGGGTGCCCTCGCCCTGGCCGAACTCGTTGTGAGCCATGTCGCCTACTCCTTCACTGGCGGCCCGCTGCCGCGCTGTCGGTCGATCTGGTCGATCTCATGGTGTCGCCGTCTCGGTGCTCGGCCGGCTGCGAGTCACGCCGCCGGACCGGCTACCGAGTGTCTACCCGCCGCCTAGGCGCCTAAACCTTGGCCCGTCAATTCCCACAGGCGGCGGAACAGGCCGACCGCCACCACGACCGACGCCAGCGCGAACGCACCGCTGATCCCCTCGGCGACCTCCGCCCGTCGCGACCACCAGGCAGAGCGCCAGCCGCGCCCCAGCGCGACGGCCACGACGACCAGCAGCCCGGCCACCCCCACCGCAGCGCCGACCAGGAGCCCGGCACCCGGGCCACCCGTGCCGCCGGTCCGGCCGATCAGGACGACGGCGAGGGTGGCCCAGCAGGCCAGCCCGGCCAGCCGCAGCAGGATCCGGGCGGCGGCGTGGCGGTAGCTGCGACCGGCCAGGAGCAGGGCCGCGCCGGCGAAGCCGACCAGCAGCCGGGCCCCGACCCGGTCGACGGGGGCGCTCGCGGCGAGCAGCAGCAGCGGCGCGCTCAGCGCCGCGACGGCCAGGATCGCCACCGACGCCGCCACGACCGTGCGGGTGCCGCTCTCGGCGACGGTCGCGACGGCTGCGCGGGGCACCACGATGCGTCCGCGCCGTCCGCGCGGGCGCTCCCGGGCCGACCACGCGGTCACCGCCAGCCGCTCGAGGTCGATGAGGAACTGGTCGGGCACGTCGACGGCCAGCAGCGGCACGAAGCGGGTGGCGAGCATGGCGGCGACCAGCAGCACCGCCCAGACCACCTGCGGGGAGAACCCCACCAGGGCCGCGCCGGTGCTGGCCACGAAGCCGACGACGCCGGCGGCGATCCACACCCGCAACGGCTCGTCGGCGCCGCGACCGAGCGAGCGGGCGACCGCCGCGGTCACCGCCGCCGCGAGGGCGGCGACGCCGAGCACCGTCGGCAGCCGCTCCGGGGCCGGGTCGTGGGCGACGACGTACGCCGCCGCGCCGGCGAAGGCCGGGGCCGCGACCGCCCGGTGGGCGGCCAGCCGACCGACCGGCAGCACGCCCAGCACCGCGGCGCCGACCAGGAGCGCGACGGTCGCCGTGCGGAGCACCTCGTCGCCGTCGCCGAGCCGGGCCGCCGACCAGGCCGCCAGCACCGCGACGGCCGCCGCCACCGTGAACCACGCCGCCGACAGCCGGCCGGGCCGGCCGGACCGGAGCGGCCGCGACCGTCGGCCCGGGTCGGCTCCGGTCGCCCGGGCGCGGGACGGTCCTGCCGGGCGTGCCGGCGGCGGGACGACGTGGCGCCGGCACCGTCAGGGCCGTCGGGTGCCCCGCCGTCGCCGCCGACGGCGATCAGCAGCGCGCCGCTGCTGATCCCGGCGTCACCGAGCGCGACGTCCGGCGGCAGCGGCACGCCGCTGCGCGTGCAGAGCCGCGGGAGTCCCGGGAGCCGCGCCTGGTCGGCGTACTCGCGGGCGACATCGGCCCCCGAGGCACCGGCGGGGACCAGCAGGTCGACCACGCCGCGGGGGCCGTGCACGCTGAGGGCCAGGCTGTCCGCCCGCCCGGTCGCCGAGCCGGTCACCCCGGCACAGTAGTCGGTGGGGGAGGTGGCACCTATCATCGTCCGACCGGGCGATCGGGTCGTCTCCGCCTACGAGCCCGTCGGTGGCCCCCGACCACTCCCCACACCACTGAGGACCGATGACGTGAGCACCACCCTGCGTGGCAGCCGGCAGCAGGAGCCGGAGATGCCGGGCGGGCAGCTGGTCCTCCAGCCGCCGCCCGCCATCCAGCCCAACGAGGGCGCCGCCGGCGTGATGATGAACGCCATCCCGATGCTCGGCAGCCTCGGCTCGATCGTGCTGGTCGCCACCATGGGCCGCACCGGTGGCGGCGGCCGCAGCTTCATCGCCGCGGGCATGTTCCTCTTCGCCACGCTCGGCTTCATCATCGTCCAGATCGACCGGCAGCGGAAGCAGCGCAACCAGCAGGTCACCGGCTCCCGCACCGAGTACCTCCGCTACCTCGCCCACGTCCGCTCCGTGGCCCGCGAGGCCGCGGGCCAGCAGCGCCGCGCGCTCACCTGGCACCACCCCGACCCGACCTCGCTGCCGGCGCTCGCCGAGGAGCGGTCGCGGGTCTGGGAGGTCGGGCCCACCGACCCCCTGTTCCTCCAGGTCCGCTACGGCCTGTGCACCCAGCCGCTGGCCCTCGAGCTGGTGCCGCCCGAGAGCGCGCCGATCGACGACGTCGACCCGGCGGCGGCGTCCGCGCTGCACCGGCTGCTGGTCGTGCACCGGCTGCAGCCCGACCTCCCGGCCTCGATCGACCTGAAGGCCTTCGACCGGATCGAGGTCTGCGGCGACGCCGAGCAGGCGCGCGCGCTGGCGCGGGCGATGATCTGCTCGGCGACGGCCTTCCACTCCCCCGACGACCTCGTCCTCGCGGTGCTGTCCTCCGAGGACCACCTCGCCCACTGGGACTGGGTGAAGTGGCTGCCGCACGCCCAGAGCCAGGAGCAGTCCGACGCCGTCGGCCCGATGCGGATGGTGAGCACCTCCCTCGCCGACCTCGCCGCGCTGCTGCCCGCCGACCTCGGCGAGCGCCCGCGCTTCGGCGCCGACGAGCGGGCGCCCAGCCCGCACATCCTGCTCGTCACCGACGGCGTCGAGCTGCCCCCGGGCAACCACGTGGTGCCGCCCGACGGGCTGCACGGCGTCACGGTGCTCGACCTGCCGACCCGGTGGCTCGAGCTCGACGACGCCACCCGGCTGCGCATCCAGCTGCTCGACCAGGACGCCGACGCCGACGGCCGCCGTCCCGTGCACGCCGTCCGGCTGCGCGAGGACCCCGTCCTCGCCAAGGCCGACCAGTGCGACCTCGCGACGGCCGAGGCCCTCGCCCGCCGGCTCACCCCTCTGCACACCGTCTCCGCCGGCGGCAGCACCGAGACGACGTCCGGCGGCGAGATCACCGGGCCGGCCGACTTCATGGACCTGCTCGGGCTCGGCGACGTCCGGGGCTTCGAGCCCGCGGCGGCCTGGCGCCCCCGCCCCGCCCGCGACCGGCTGCGGGTGCCGATCGGGCTCGGCGAGGGCGGCTCCCTGGTGCACCTCGACATCAAGGAGTCCGCCCAGCAGGGGATGGGCCCGCACGGCCTGGTGATCGGCGCGACCGGCTCCGGCAAGTCGGAGTTCCTGCGCACCCTGGTCCTCGGGCTCGCGCTCACCCACTCCCCCGAGCAGCTCAACATGGTGCTCGTCGACTTCAAGGGCGGCGCCACCTTCGCCGGCATGTCCGACATGCCGCACGTCTCCGCGGTGATCACCAACCTCGCGCAAGAGCTCACCCTGGTCGACCGCATGCAGGACGCGCTGTCCGGCGAGATGGTGCGCCGCCAGGAGCTGCTCCGCGAGGCCGGCAACTTCGCCTCGATCCGCGACTACGAGAAGGCCCGGGTCGCGGGCGAGGACCTCGCGCCGCTGCCGTCGCTGTTCCTCGTGGTCGACGAGTTCTCCGAGATGCTCGTCGGCCAAGCCCGAGTTCATCGACCTGTTCGTCGCCATCGGCCGGCTCGGGCGCTCGCTCGGGCTCCACCTGCTGCTCGCCTCCCAGCGGCTGGAGGAGGGCCGGCTGCGCGGGCTCGAGTCGCACCTGTCCTACCGCCTCGGCCTGCGCACGTTCAGCGCCCAGGAGTCCCGCGCCGTGCTCGGCGTGCCCGACGCCTACGAGCTGCCCGCGGTGCCGGGCCTCGGCTACCTCAAGCCCGACCCGACGTCGCTGATCCGCTTCAAGGCCGCCTACGTGTCGGGGCCGCCGGCCACCGCACGCCCCCGCGTCCGCCGCGACGAGGGCGGCCACGTGCAGGGCATCTTGCCGTTCACGATCTCCGAGGTGCAGGCGCTGCACGTCCCCGACACCGAGCCGGAGCCCGAGCCGCGCGCGCCCGTGCCCGAGAGCCAGGAGACGTTGCTCGACCTCGCGGTGCAGCAGATGCTGGGGCAGGGCCCGGCCGCCCACACGGTCTGGCTGCCGCCGCTCGACGTCCCCGACACCCTCGACCAGCTGATGCCCGACCTGGTCGACGACCCCCAGCTCGGGCTGGTCTCGCCGCGGTGGCGCGCCCTCGGCGGGCTGGTCGTGCCGCTGGGCACCGTCGACCGGCCCCGCGAGCAGCGCCGCGACACCCTCACCATCGACCTCGCCGGGGCCTCCGGCCACGTCGCGGTCGTCGGCGGGCCGCGCAGCGGCAAGAGCACGCTGCTGCGCACGATCCTCGCCAGCCTGTCGCTGACGACCACGCCGCAGGAGTCGCAGTTCTTCGTGCTCGACTTCGGCGGCGGCACGTTCACCCCGCTGGTCGACGTGCCCCACGTCTCCGGCATCGGCACCCGCTCCGAGCCCGACGTCGTACGCCGGATCCTCGCCGAGGTGCAGGGGGTCGTCGACCGCCGCGAGGCCTACTTCCGCGCCCACGGCATCGACTCCATCGAGACCTACCGCTCGCGCCGCGCCCAGGGCCGGGTCGACGACGGCTACGGCGACGTGTTCTTGGTCATCGACGGCTGGAACACGCTGCGCGCCGACTTCGACGACCTCGAGCTGGTCGTGCAGCAGCTGGCCAGCCGGGGCCTCACCTTCGGCCTGCACGTCGTCGCCGCCACCCCGCGCTGGGCCGACTTCCGGGCCGCGATGCGCGACGTCTTCGGCACCCGGCTCGAGCTGCGCCTCGGCGATCCGATGGACTCCGAGATCGACCGCAAGGTCGCCGCGCTGGTGCCCAGCGGGCGCCCGGGTCGCGGCCTGGTGCAGGGCAAGCTGCACGTGCTCGGCGCGCTGCCCCGCATCGACGGCGACGGATCGGCCGACACCCTGGGCGACGGCGTCGAGCACCTCGTCGCCCGGATCTCCGCCGCCTGGACCGGCCCCGCCGGCCCCAAGCTGCGGCTGCTGCCCGAGCTGATCGGCCTCGACGACGTACGCCGCCTGGCCGGGGCCGGGGCCGGTGCCGAGGCATCCGGCGAGACGGCCTCGGGTCGCCGGCTGCTGCTCGGCATCAACGAGAAGGAGCTGGCGCCGGTCGGGCTCGACGCCGACCAGGACCCGCACCTGCTGGTCTTCGGCGACGGCCAGTCCGGAAAGAGCGCGGTGCTGCGCACCCTCGCCCACGAGATCATGCGCACCCGCTCGCCGAAGGAGGCGCAGATCGTCGTCGTCGACTACCGACGCTCGCTGCTCGGCGAGGTGCCCGAGGAGTACCTCCTCGACTACCTCACCTCCGCCACCCAGGCGCAGCCCGCCCTCAAGGACCTCACCGCCTACCTCGAGAACCGCATCCCCGGACCCGACGTGACCCCCGAGCAGCTGCGGGCCCGCACCTGGTGGACCGGGGCCGAGGTGTTCGTGCTCGTCGACGACTACGACCTCGTCGCCACCCAGCAGACCTCCCCGGTCGCGCTGATGGCGCCGCTGCTGCCCCAGGCCCGCGACGTCGGCCTGCACCTGGTGGTGGCCCGTCGCTCCGGTGGCGCCTCCCGCGCGCTCTACGAGCCGATCATCCAGAGCCTGCGCGACCTCGCCCAGCCCGGCCTGATGCTCTCCGGCAGCCCCGACGAGGGCCCGCTCCTCGGCAACGTCCGGCCGACCCCCCAGCCGCCCGGCCGCGGTCGGTTGGTCACCCGCGAGCGCGGGGTCGAGGCCCTGCAGACCGCCTGGACCGACGCCTCCCTCTGAGGGCCAGCGCCGGCCGGCGCCCTAGACGTGCGTGTGCTCGCCGGGGCCGGTGATCTTCAGGCCGGGGAGGTCGCCGAGGTCGTAGGTCATCTCATAGGTGCGCCGGTAGCCGGTGTGGTCGACCCGCCAGCCGTCCGGGGTCCGCAGGTAGCGGTCGGTGTAGATGGCGGCGCCCTCGAGCATGAATCTGAAGTCCGGGACGATCACCTTGTCCTGGAGGTACCAGCGGCCGGTCGCCGTGGCACCGTCAGCGGCGACCTCCACCTCGGGGTGGTGGGCCTGGTGCAGGGTGATCAGTCCCGGCCCGAGGTTCTCCCGCATGTAGGACACCAGCGCCGACCGGTCGGCGAAGACCAGCCCGTTGTAGTCGCCGGTGGCCTCCGGCACGAAGCACTCCTCGAACTCCTCCCACTGCTTGGTGTCGAGGGTGCGCAGGTAGCGGTACTTGAGCTGGCAGATCTCGTCGATGTCGGTCACAGGCGAGACCGTAGTGCGGATCACACCCCCATGAGACGTGGTTGTAACCCGCGGTCAACCTGGGCGCCCCCTTGATCGCTCAGGCTCGAGCCATGACCATCCCCCAGCACGTCTCCCCCACCGCCGTCTCCCCTACCGACGTCTCCGCGACCGACGTATCCCCAGCCGACCAGCAGCCGGACGAGGTCGAGGTGCTCCGCGCCCGCCGCGCGGCCTTCAAGGACCGGCACGCCCGTGGGCTCACCTCGCTGATGGCGCAGCGCGACGACCTGCGCGGCGTGAACGCGCTCGCCGACCTGGTCGACGACGCGATCCGCTGGACCGCCTGAGGACTACCGCCGTCCGGTCTTGAACATGCCGCGGGCGATCTCGCGGGCGGCGGTGCGCATGAAGTCCTTGAAGGCACCCGACTCCACGACGTCGCGCACCAGCCCGCCCTCCTCCTGCTGCGGGGCGCGCCGGCCGGACGACGGCTTCCTGGTCGAGCGGGCGCGCTCCTTCTCGGCCTTGGCCGCGGCGGCGTCGCGCTCGGCGGCCTCCTCCTCGGCCTCCTCGGCCTCGCGTTTGCGCGCACCCTCCTCGAGCTTGGCGGCGAGCATCTCGTGCGCCGACTCGCGGTCGACCGGCTCGGCGTACGTCGCGTAGCGCGGGCTGGCGGTGACCACGGCCTGCATCGCGGCCGGGTCGCTCGGCGCCATCAGCGACTCGGGGGCGCGCAGCCGCGTCCAGGCGACCGGGGTGGGGGCGCCGCGCTCGTTCATCACCGTCACGACGGCCTCCCCGATGCCGAGGCTGGTGATCACCTGCGCCCAGGTCGTCGTAGTCGCTGTGCGGGTAGGTGTTGACGGTGGCCTTGAGCGCCTTGGCGTCGTTGGGGGTGTGCGCCCGCAGCTGGTGCTGCACGCGGGAGCCGAGCTGGGCGAGCACCTCGTCGGGCACGTCGGTCGGGCTCTGGGTCACGAAGAACACGCCGACGCCCTTCGACCGGATCAGCCGCACCGTCTGCGCGACCTGGTCGAGGAACGCCGTCGGAGGCGTCGCGGAAGAGCAGGTGCGCCTCGTCGAAGAAGAAGACCAGCTTGGGCCGGTCGATGTCGCCGACCTCGGGCAGGTCGTGGAAGAGGTCGGCCAGCAGCCACATCAGGAACGTCGAGAACACCGCGGGCCGGTCCTGCAGGTTCGGCAGCTCGACCAGCGAGATCAGGCCGCGCCCGTCGGCGGTCACCTGCAGCAGGTCGGACGACGCGAACTCGGGCTCGCCGAAGAACGCGTCGGCGCCCTGGTCCTGGAAGCCGATCAGCTCACGCAGGATGACCCCGGCCGTGGCCGAGGAGAGTCCGCCGAGCGCCTTCAGCTCGGGCTTGCCCTCGTCGCTGGTGAGGTGGCCGACGACGGCGCGCAGGTCGGCGAGGTCGAGCAGCGGCAGGCCCGCCTTGTCGGCGTAGTGGAAGATCAGCCCGAGGCTCGACTCCTGGGTGTCGTTGAGGTCGAGCACCTTGCTCAGCAGGGTCGGCCCGAACGCCGACATCGTCACCCGCAGCGGGATGCCGATGCCCTCGCCGCCGAGCGCGTAGAACTCGACCGGGAAGCCGGTGGCCGCCCACTCCTGACCCGACCGAGGTGGCCCGGGCCGCGATCTTGTCGCCCCCCTCGCCGGGGGTCGCCAGCCCGGACAGGTCGCCCTTGATGTCGGCGGCGAAGACGGGGACGCCGGCGGCGCTGAGCTGCTCGGCGAGCAGCTGGAGGGTCTTGGTCTTGCCGGTGCCGGTCGCCCCGGCGACCAGGCCGTGCCGGTTGAGCATGGCCAGCGGGATCCGCACCCGGGTGTCGCTCAGCCGCTCGGCGTCGAGCATCAGCCCGCCGAGCTCGAGCACCGGCCCGTCGAAGGCGTAGCCGGCCGCGACCGCCTCCACGATCGGGTCCTCCGACGCCGCTCCAGCGGGCGGCTCGGAGGGCTGCTGCGTGGGCGGTGACTGCTCGTCCATGCCCACGACTGTAGGGGGCCAGGGGCGGGTCGGCTTATAGTCGCGGCGTGATCTTCAAGCGCGTCGGCGAGGGGCGGCCCTACCCGGACCACGGCCTCGACGCGCGCGGTTGGGCGGACGCTGCCGCCGCGCCAGGTGCGCCTCGACGAGCTGGTGACGACCAAGGACACCCTCCAGCTGGCGGCGCTGCTCGACGAGGACTCGACCTTCTACGGCGACCTGTTCGCCCACGTCGTCCAGTGGCGCGGCGACCTCTATCTCGAGGACGGCCTGCACCGGGCGCTGCGGGCCGCGCTGCAGCAGCGCAACGTCCTCCACGCCCGGGTGCACCGGGTGGACGCCTGATGAGCCCCCGCGCCCTGGCCCGGCTGCGCAGCCTGATCACGCTGGTCGTCCTGCTCGTGGTCCTGCTGGTCGCCGCCGCCTGGGGCTGGTCGAACCTGACCTCGCCGTTCCCCACGACCGAGGAGGCACCGGTCTGCGACGACGTCACCATCGCGGCCGGTGAGCCGGTCACACCCGAGAGCCTCGTCGTCAACGTGGTCAACGCCGGCGAACGGGTCGGACTCGCCGCCAGCACCATGAACGCGCTGGAGACCCGGGGCTTCGCCCGCGGCAGCGCCAGCGACGCCGCCGACGGCACCGAGGTCGCCACGGTCGAGATCTGGTCGGCCGACCCCACGTCCCCCGCCGTCCGGCTGGTCTCCACCTACCTCGGCAAGAACGTGAGCGTCGTCGACCGCACGGTCTCCGCGCCGGGGATCACGATCGTCGTCGGCGACAAGTTCCAGGGCGTGACCAAGGGCCGCAAGCGGATCGTGCCCCGGCAGGACACCACGGTCTGCGCCCCGACCGCGCCCGAGACGCCCACCTCCTCGCCCACCGACGGCTGATCAGTCGTCGAGCCACTGGGCCAGCCGGCCCCGCGCGCTGACCTGGCGCAGCCGCTCCTCCGTGCGCTCCCGCATCCGGCGGGGGGTGACCACGAGCATCTCGTCGCCGTGGCGCAGCACCGTACGCCGCTCGGGCACCAGGGTCTCGCCGTCGCGGATCACCATCGAGACCGAGGCACCGCGGGGCAGCCGCAGCTCGCCCACCTCGACCCCGTGCAGCCGCGACACCGGGCTCGACCGTGAGCTGCAGCAGGTCGGCGGCCACGCGCTCGAGCGGCGCGGCCTCGAGGTCGAGGTCGCGGGGCTCGGAGCGCCGGGTGACCTTGAGGACGCGCGCCACCAGCGGCAGGGTCGGTCCGGTCAGCAGGGTGTAGACCACGACCAGCACGAAGACGATGTCGAAGAGCTGCTCGGAGCCCGGCGACCCCCGCGGCCAGCGGGATGGTCGCGAAGACGATCGGCACCGCGCCGCGCAGCCCGGCCCAGGACAGGAACGACAGCTCGCGCCACGGCATCGGCTGCACGGCCGCGCTCACCAGCACCGAGAGCGGCCGCGCGACGAAGGTGAGCACCAGCCCGGCCACGAGCGCGAGCCCCACGGTCTCCCAGGTCAGCCGCTCGGGCGAGAGCAGCAGCCCGAGCATCACGAACAGGCCGATCTGCGCGATCCACGCGATGCCCTCGGAGAACGACCGGGTGGCGGCGCGGTGCGGGAGGTCGGAGTTGCCCAGCACCAGCGCGGCGACGTAGACGGCGGCGAAGCCCGACGCGTGCAGACCGGCCCCGCCGGCGTACGCGAGGATCGTCAGGCAGAGCACCGCGATCGGGTAGAGACCGGACGACGGCAGCGCCGCGCGGCGCATCACCCAGGCCCCGCCGTAGCCGACGGCGAGCCCGATCAGCGACGCCGGCGACGAGCTCGTAGACGATGACCGCGCCGATCATCAGCGGGCCCTCCTCGGCGGCGGCGCCGGTCGAGATCAGCACCACGAGCACGACGGTCGGGGCGTCGTTGAGCCCGGACTCCGCCTCCAGCGAGCCGGTGAGCCGCTTGGGCAGCGGCACCACCCGCAGCACGGAGAAGACCGCCGCGGCGTCGGTGGCGGAGGTGACCGCTCCCAGCAGGATCGCGATCTCCCACGGCAGGCCGAGCAGGAAGTGGCCGGCCAGCGCGACGATGGACACCGACACCGAGAACCCGATCGTCGCCAGCGCCACCCCGAGCCGCATCGCCGGGCGGATCTCGGCCCAGGTGGTGGTGAGCCCACCCTCGGCCAGGATCAGCACGAGCGCCGCGAACCCGAGGGCGTGCGCCAGCTCGGCGTTCTCGAAGGGCACCCCGAGCAGCGACTCGCCCAGGACGACGCCCATCAGCAGGTAGATCAGCAGGCTGGGCAGGCCGGCGCGCGTGGAGGCGCGGACGGCGAGGATCGCCAGGAGCGTGACCGCCGAGCCCACCAGCAGGAAGGAGTTGAGCTGGTCGACGTCGAAGCTCATGTCACCTCGGCGGCAGCGGGAGTCGGGGCGGCGGACGCCCAGTCTATCGGTGCCGTGGCCCCTGTCCGGTCCGTGGATCAGGTGGTCGGGGTGTAACCCGGCCGACCGTGGGCGTCCCACTCCTCCCAGAACGAGGTGAACTCCTCGCCCAGGAAGGGATCGCCGCCGGTCATCGCGATGCCACCGCGGCGCACGGTCCAGTCCCAGGGCGCCAGCCGCTGGGCGGTCGCCAGGTGGGCCCGGGCCCGCGCGGTGTCGCCGCGACGCTGCAGCCAGGCCGCGACCCGGCGCTCGGCCAGCGCGCGCTGCTCGTCGTCGGTGCGGGCCGGGGCGGGGGCGTGCGCGCTGTCGGGCAGGGTCCCGTCGCGCACCCACGCGCGCAGGAGGTCGTGGTGCTGGGCACTGGCGATCTTCGTGAACTCCACGAACTGGTCGTCGCCCGGGGCGATCGTCGGTGGCTTGACCACGACGTCGTCCTCGTCGACCCACACCACGCTCGGCACGTTCGTGATGCCGTAGCGCTGCGCCGTGACGTGGGCAGTGTCCACCGCCACCGGGTACGACGGCGCCGCGGCCTCGATCCAGGGCCGGGCGTCCTCCGGGTCGGCGTCGAGGGCCACCGAGAAGATCCTGAGGCCGGCGTCGCCGAGCTCGTCCTGGAGCCGCTGCCACCCCGCCAGCTCGTAGCGGCACCCGCACCAGCTGGCCCAGGTCACGAGCACCCGCTTGTGGCCGGAGTGGTCCTCGAACGAGACCGGGTGCCCGTCGACGTCGGGGAGCGTCAGGGACGGAGCGCGGTCGCCGGCGGCGTCGCGGGCGTGCACCTCCGCGCTGGGGGCCAGCGCCGCGACCCCGGCGTCCTCGTCGCGGGCCACCAGCAGGCCGAGGGCGGCGGCCCAGGCGTCGAGGTCGGTGCGGGTCGGGTCGCCGGGCGCCGTCACGACCCGACCCAGCAGCGGGACGCAGACGTCGCCGCGGCACAGGCCCACCGGCTCGAGGTGCCACCCGGTCGCGTCGGCGAGGGCGGTCGAGTCGACGTACCCCTCCCGCCCGGCGCTGGTGGGCAGCGCGTGCTCCCGCCCGTCGGTGTCGATCAGGGTCAGCACCCGGTCAGGATCGCACGAAACTGAAACTTGTTCTAGATTTGCTCCATGAGCGCCCCCACCGGCACCGCCGTCCCCGAGGCCCTGCCCGCGTCCGTGCTCGCGTCCGGGCCCGCGTCCGGTGCCGCGTCCGGGGTCGAGGCGTACGACGTCGTGGTGGTGGGCTTCGGGATCGCCGGCGGCTGCGCGGCGCTCGAGGCCGCCCGGGCCGGCGCGCGGGTGCTGCTGCTCGAGCGGGCGGCGGTGCACGGCGGCACCTCCAGCATGTCCGGCGGCCACTTCTACCTCGGCGGCGGCACGGCCGTGCAGCAGGCGACCGGCCACGCCGACAGCGCCGAGGAGATGTACCGCTACCTCGTGGCGGTCTCGAAGGAGCCCGAGCACGACAAGATCCGCGCCTACTGCGACGGCTCGGTCGAGCACTTCGACTGGCTGGAGGCGCTCGGGTTCGAGTTCGAGCGGTCCTTCTTCCCGGGCAAGGCCGTGATCCAGCCCGGCACCGAGGGGCTGATGTTCACCGGCAACGAGAAGGTGTGGCCGTTCCGCGAGCAGGCGGTGCCGGCGCCGCGCGGCCACAAGGTGCCGGTGCCCGGCGACACCGAGGGCACCCGGATCGTGATGGACCTGCTGCGCGACCGGCTGGCCGAGACCGACGTCGAGGTCCGCTACGAGACCGGGGCGACCAACCTGGTCGTCGACGACGACGGAGACGTGGTGGGGGTGGCCTGGCGGCGCTTCGACGAGCAGGGCGTCGTCGCCGCGCGGTCGGTGGTGCTCGCCGCGGGCGGTTTCGTGATGAACCCCGACATGGTCGCTGAGCACACGCCCGCGCTGGGCTCCAAGCTGTTCACCCTCGGCTCGACGTACGACGACGGGCTCGGCATCCGGCTCGGGGCGTCGGTCGGCGCGGAGCTCAAGCACATGGACGAGCCGTTCATCACCGCGCCGTTCTACCCGCCGTCCGCGCTGGTCACCGGGCTGCTGGTCAACGCCGAGGGGCGGCGCTTCGTCGCCGAGGACAGCTACCACTCGCGCACCTCGCAGCACGTCCTGGAGCAGCCCGGCGCCGCGGCGTACCTGATCGTCGACAGCGAGCACGTCGAGTACCCCGCGATGCCGCTGGTCCCGCTGCTCGACGGGTTCGAGACCGTGGCGGAGATGGCCGCCGGTCTCGGGGTGCCGCTGGACGTGCTGCAGGCCACGCTCGACCGCTACAACGAGCACGCCGCCCGGGGCGAGGACCCCGACTTCCACAAGAGCCCCGACTGGCTGGCCCCGCAGTCGGTCGGCCCGTGGGCCGTCTTCGACCTCCGGCTCGGTCACGCCCTCTACGCCGGCTTCACCCTCGGCGGCCTCCGGGTCAGCGTCGACGGCGAGGTGCAGCGCCCCGACGGCTCCGCCGTCACCGGCCTGTACGCCGCCGGAGCCTGTGCCTCCAACCTCGCCCAGGACGGCAAGGGCTACTGCTCCGGCACCCAGCTCGGCGAGGGCTCCTTCTTCGGCCGCCGGGCAGGTCGACACTCAGCTGAGCACCGGCGTCGGTAGGCCGGTGGACATCCCACCTTCAGCAGGGATCCACCACCTTCTGGGCTGTTGCATCGGCCCAGAAGGTCCTACATCCCACCTTAAGGTGGGATGTCCGGTGCCCCCCGTAGCATCGGCCCGGTGACCGACCGCTGGGCCGCAGCAACCCGCGCCAACGTGCCGCCGTTCCACGTGATGGACCTGCTGGCGGCGGCGACGGAACGCCGGCGTACGCACGGCGACCTCGTCGACCTGCTGGCCGGGCAGCCGAGCACGGGGGCGCCGGGGCCGGTGAGCGCCGAGGCGGTGCGGCTGCTGCAGAGCGGCGACTCGCTCGGCTACACCCCGGCGACGGGCATCCGCGAGCTGCGCGAGGCGATCGCGGGCCACCACCGGCGGGCCTACGGCCTGGAGGTCGACCCCGAGCAGGTCGTGGTCACCACGGGGTCGAGCGGTGGCTTCCTGCTCGCCTTCCTCGCGGCGTTCGAGGTGGGCGACCGGGTGGCGATCGCGCGGCCCGGCTACCCCTGCTACCGCAACGTGCTGGCCGCCCTCGGCTGCGACGTCGTCGAGATCGCCACCGGCCCGGAGACCCGCTTCCAGCCGACCCTGGAGCAGGTCGCGGCGCTGCACGGCGGCCCCGGCGGCCCGCTGTCGGGGCTGGTCGTGGCCAGCCCCGCCAACCCGACCGGCACCATGCTGCTGCCCGAGGAGCTCGCGGCGCTGGCGCGGTGGTGCGCGGAGCACCAGGTGCAGCTGATCTCCGACGAGATCTACCACGGCATCGAGTACGCGCCCCTGGACGGCGAGCAGCCGCTGGCCCGCTCCGCGTGGGAGACCAGCCGCGAGGCCGTGGTCTTCGCCAGCTTCTCGAAGTACTTCTCGATGACCGGGTGGCGGATCGGCTGGATGCTGGTGCCGGAGCGGCTGCGGCGGGCGGTCGACGTGCTCGCGGGCAACTTCACGATCTGCCCGCCGGTGCTCGCCCAGCGCGCCTGCCTGGCGGCGTTCGACGACGCGACGTACGCGGAGCTCGACGGCCACGTCAGCCGGTACGCCGGCAACCGCCGGGTCCTTCTCGAGGGTCTCGCCGACCTCGGGCTCACCCGGCTCGCGCCCGCCGACGGCGCGTTCTACGCCTACGCCGACGTCGGGCACCTGACCGACGACTCGATGGCCTTCGCGCACGACCTGCTCGCCCGCACCGGGGTCGCCCTGGCGACCGGCGTCGACTTCGACACCGTCGACGGACGCCGGTTCGTCCGGTTCAGCTTCGCGGGCCCGCGCAGCGGGGTCGAGGAGGCGTTGCGCCGGCTGGGTCCGGCGCTCCGGGCGGGCTGAGCCCGACCAGGGCTCAGGGCACCGGCAGCTGCGGCAGCGGCATGGGGGCCGACGACTCCGCCACGCCGAGCCCGCGGGCGAAGCTCTTGCGCAGGAAGCCGTTGCGGACCCGCTGCGGGTGGTCGCCCACCCGCACCGTGCGCACGATCCTGCGCTTGGCGTAGGAGATCTTCGAGACGCTGTCGGTGCCGCTCCACGAGATCAGGCAGTACTTGCCGTCGTGGCTCGGGGTCACCCAGTAGGGCTTGGTCCCGCCCTTGAGCAGCGGACCGGTGCGCCGACCGCGGACGTCGACCACGGCGGCGTAGTCGGACATCGTGCCCGCCACGCAGATCCGGCGGCCGCTGGGGTTGGCGGCGATGCCGTGGTGGGCGGAGTCGAGCACGTACGCCTGCGCGCGGGAGGTGACGCACCAGGTTGGGCAGCCGGCGCACCCCGATGATCTTGCCGGTGCGGCGGCTCATCGACACGAAGCCGTGGAGGAACGAGAGCTGGAAGTAGAACGTCTTCTCGTCGGGCGAGAGCGTCATCGGCCGGACCGCGGTGCTCATCTTCGTGAGCCCGCGGGCGTCGAGGGCCTTGCGCAGGTTGTAGCGGCGCTCGATCTTGAAGGTCTTCGCGTTGACGATCTGCAGCACCCGCTGGCCCTCGAGCGGGTCGGGCACGTCGGGGTCGTCCAGGGGGCTGTAGACGGTACCGATGCTGGCGTGCAGGATCCGCTTGCCGCCGTCGATGTAGATGTTCTCGTGCGGCGAGCCGCCCGAGGGGAACCGGCCCACCTCCTTGCCGTCGGCGACCCGCAGCACGTGCACGACGTTGCCGGTGGACGCGCTGACCACCACCCGGCGCCCGTCGGGCGAGACCGCCATGTGGTCGGAGCGGACGCCGGCCACCGGGAACCGCCACACGATCCTCTTGGTGCGCAGGCTGATCGCGACGACGTCGGCGAACGACGGCCGCGAGATCACCACGAGCCGCCCGTCGTTGGAGGAGTACATGTCGTCGACGTACTGGTCGTGCCCCTCCCCGATCGCCGCCCGGATCGCCAGGAAGTAGGCCAGCCGGTAGGGGTTGAGCGCGATCTCCTGCATCCGCTCCCGGTAGTCGGGGACCACGTCGAGGGTGCCGATGCGACGCAGCGTGCCGGGGGCGAGCACGTCGGCGGTGCCGTCCCAGTTGTTGCCGACGAAGACGACCCGACGTACGCCGCGGGGCTTGCGGTCGTTCGTCTCGCCCTGCGCCGACGCGGAGAGCCCGATGCCCTGCACAGCCGGACCGGGGGCGGAGACGGGTGCCACGGCGGAGGCCGGTCCCGTCACGGTCGCCGCCAGCAGGAGTGCCAGCACCCCAGGTGTCCACCGGTGCAGCATGCGCCTCATCTGGTTCCTCTCACGTGTGCCGGGCGACCACGCGCCCCTCATCCTCGATAACGTGTTTCGGCGCCCCGGGTAACGGGTAGGCGCACGAGGACTCTGCGGGAGCGAGGACGACGCATGTACGGCGACACCGAGGTGGTCCGGCGACGGGCCGGTCAGCTGCGGGAGCAGGCGGGCGACGTCCGGCTCCTCGCCGACCAGCTCGTGGCCCGCACCGACGCGCTGGGCTGGACCGGTCGGGCCGCCGCGTCGCTGCGCGAGCGGATCCAGGAGCGCGCCACCCACCTGCGTCGGGTCGCCGACTGCCACGACACCGCTGCCGACTCCCTCGACCACCACGCCCTCGAGGCCGCGGGCGTGCGCGACCACATCGCCGAGCTCGAGCGGCGGGCCACGTCGCTGACCGCCGACGCCCGCACCCGCCTCGCCCGCGGCGCCGGCGACGACCACGACGAGGTGCTGGCCGGCTTCGAGGCCCCGCCCAGCGGTCACCTCGACTGGCTGACCGTCGACCTCCCCGGACTCTGAGAGGACACGGACCGTCGTGCCCACCATCGACCTGAGCACCCCGCCGCGCCACCGCGCCGACAGCCCCGCCGACCCACCCGTCGACACGCCCGCCGCCCCGCCCGTCGACCTGCTGTCCGGACTCCCGCGGCGCGCGTCGCTGACCCTCCACGAGCTGCGGTACGTCGCGGAGCGCGCCGGCGGAGCACCGCTGCCGTTCGAGCTGCGCGACGCCGGTGAGGCGCCCGCCCTGGAGGGGCGGCTGGGCCGCACCTCCGGCAGCGTGGAGGACCAGGCCTACCTCGACGCCCTCGACTCGCTGCACGACGCCGAGACCTCGCTGACCCGGCGCGGGCTGCTCGACGACGGCCGGGTCGACGAGCAGCTGCTCGGGGCGGTCGGGCTGCTGGCGACCCCGCAGCTGGCGCTCGACCTCGACGTCGTCGTCGGGTCGTTGTCGGCCAAGTCGTGGCACCGCCAGGCCCGAGGAGCGGTGGCGACGTTGTCCACCCTCGACGGGATCGTCTTCGAGCTCGCGTGGTACCCGACGGCGCAGTGGGGCGACGAGCTCGCACGGGTCGCCGCGCTGCCCCGCGACCACGCCGTGCGCGCCTCGCTCGTGCCGGCCCGGCTGCTGCTCCCCTACGAGCTGCTCGACGCTGCGGTGGAGGCCGGGCGGGGCTCGCGGCCCGACCTGGTGCCGGTGCTCGTCGCCCAGCACGCCGGCCGGACGACGTCCGGCGACGGCGACGGCGACGGCGAGCCGGTGGGCTCGACCGACCTGGTGCAGATCCTCACGGCCACGGGCAGCGAGGCCGTCGGTCGGCTGCGTGCCCTGGTGGCCGACGTCTCCGACGGCACGACCACGGTCGCCGGCGTCGTGTCCTGGACGCTGCTCGCCGACGGCTGGCACGCGCTGCGGCCGCGGCGGAGCCCTGACGGCCTGATGATCGAGCTGGCCCGGGTCGAGCCGGCCGACCTGGCGACCGAGCTGGCGCCGGTGCTGGCGGAGGTCGCGCGATGAGCGGGCCGACGACCGGCACCCCGGGTCGTCCGGGGGCACCGGGGCACCCCGGCCACACCAGCGCGAGCCTCGACCCCGTCGAGCCGCAGGAGCAGTACGAGCAGATGCTGCGCCTGGCCGACCTCTTCGACGAGTCGGGCGCCGACCTCCGTCGTCGTGCCGTGCTCGGGCAGCAGGTGCTCGGCGACCCCGCGGTCAGCGAGTCGGCGCCGCTGTCCCCCGGCACCTACGCCCGCGCGGAGGACGACGTCCGCGCCGCGACGATCGGCAAGGACGGGCTGCTGAGCCGCTCGGTCGAGCTCGACGCCGACGCGCTGGTGCTGCGGGCCACGGTGCACACCTACCGGTGGATCGACGACCTCCAGGCCGCCGCCTACGCCACCCTGGGCTCGATCGCCGGCCGCGCGCTGGGCTACCTCGCGCCCGAGGTCGCCCTCGGCGGGGCCATCGTCTCTGCCGGCCTGATCGAGACCGACGCCCTCGACCGCGACGGTGTCGCGGCCTACCTCAGCGAGCTCGCCGAGAGCAATCCCGAGCTGATGGAGCACATGACCAGCGGCGGCGGGCTGCTCGAGTCGCTCCAGATGCGCTCGATCCTCACCGCCGGCGCCCTCGCCGGCGAGCCCGGCCGGCTCGCCGGTCTCGGTGGCCGGCGCGCCGCCGGCACTTCCGCTCCCGACACCGGCTTCGCGGCGGCGCTGCGCGACGTCGCGAGCAGCCTGGTCCAGGAGCCCCCCACCACGACCGCGGCCCCCACCGCGAGCAGTGCCGACGGTGGCGGAGGGGAGGCCGGCCCGACGGCGCCGACCGGCCTGGCCGGGCTCCTGGAGGCGCTCGAGGCGTGCGTGCACGGTGTCCGGGTGGAGCGGGTCGCCCCGGGCCGCTTCCTCGCGTACCTGACCGGTCCCGGCGACGACACCGGCCGCCGGCTGCGACTGGTCGGCGGCGACCAGTCGTCGTACGCCGCCGGGGTGGTGCGGGCGATCGAGGAGGCCGTGACCGGCGAGCCCGACCCGCACGTGATGCTGATCGGCGCGGCCCAGGGTGGCGTGGCCGCGGTCGAGATCGCCGCCCGCGGGGCGTCCGGGGCGTTCGTCGTCGACCAGGTGGTCACCGCGGGTGCCCCGTCGGCGCACGTGCGCCGGCTCCCCGACACCACCCGGGTCCTCGCCCTCGAGGACCGCGGCGACCCCGTGGCGGTGCTCGGCTCGCTGATCAACGCCCGCGACGCCCACCGGGTGACGCTGGTCTTCGACGGCGCCACCGCCGCCGGTCGCAGCGTCTACGTCGCCGGTGCCCGCGCCGCCGACGAGTCGGCGCATCCCGACGTCCGGGCCGAGATGGTCCGGCTGCGCGAGCTGGGCTACCTGGCGGGCTGACCCGGCGTCGGCCCGGCCCGGGTCGCTCGGCCCGGCCCGCTTCGGCTCAGCCGGCGAGGTCGTGCACGAACTCCCCGAGCTGGGTGAGGTTGCGGCACTCGACCATCGGCACGATCGCGCCGTACGTCGGGGCCGCCGAGTCACCGGTGCCCCAGTGCCGCCGGTGCTCGGGGTTGAGCCACCAGGCGTGCCGGGCGGTGCCGGCCAGCTGCGTGAGGACGTCCTCGTGCAGGTCGCTGTAGTTGGACCGGGCGTCGCCGAGGATCAGCAGCGACGACTTCGGCCCGAGGGCGTCCGGGTGGGCCTCGGCGAACTTCGTGAGGGCTCGGCCGTAGTTGGTGCGCCCCCACAGCGCGGCGTGGGCGGTGGACGCCGCCAGGTCGGCCAGCACGTCGACGGGGTCGGCGCCGGGCCGGAAGTGGTGGCTGACCTCGTGGACGTGGTCGATGAAGGTGAAGGCCCGGACCTTCTGGAACTGCTCGCGCAGCGCGAAGACCAGCATCAGCGTGAACTGCGCGAAGTTGGCCACCGACCCGCTCACGTCGCACAGCACCACCAGCTCGGTGCGGTGCGGTCGCTTGGGCTTGTGGTGGGTGGTCAGCGGCACCCCGCCGGTCGACATCGAGGCGCGCACGGTGCGCCGGAAGTCGAGCGGTCCGCGGCGCTGGGCGTGGTGCTCCTGGGTGAGCCGGGTCGCGAGGCGGCGGGCGAGCGGGTAGATCTCGCGTCTCATCTCCTCCAGGTCGGCCTTGCGGGCGGAGGTGAAGTCGAGCCGGTCGATGCTGGGCCGCAGCGCCACGTCGGCCACGTGGTCGGGGCCCTTCTCCTCGGCGATCCGGCGGCGGGCGTCGTCCTCGACCCTGCCGGGTGATCGCCCCGATCCGCCGGCCCGCGACCCGTTGCGCCTCCTCCTCGGTGCGCCCCTCGGCCAGCAGCGCCGCGACGATCCGGTCGGTCAGCTCGGCGGGCGAGACCCGCTGCAGCGCCGTGTACGCCGACCACGACGACAGCCCCGGCCCTCGTCCGGGCATCGCCCCGAACCGCGCCACCATCTCGGCGGCCAGCCGGGCCAGCGCCTCCTGGTCGTCGGCCGCGAGCGCCTCGGCCAGCCGCTCGCGCAGGTCCTGCAGCGCGGCGGCGTTGTCGCGGCTGGTGGCCGCCTCGTCCGGCGTGCCCGAGGCCGGGGCGGTCTCCCCGTCACCGGTGGTCGAGCCGTCACCGGTGGTCGAGCCGTCGCCGGTGGTCGAGCCTGTCGAGACCCCGTCGCCGACCAGCCGCGGGAAGTAGAGGTCGAAGAGCGCGTCGAACGTCGGCCGCTGCACCTGGCGCTTGACCAGCGTCGCGGCGTACGCCGCCCGGACGGTGCGGCGGTCGGTCCACTCCAGCGCCGTCAGCGCCGCGATCGCGTCGAGGTCCTCGGCGAGCGAGACCGCCAGGCCCGCGCCGCGAAGCGCCTCGAGGAAGGCGATGTGACGGTCGAGGAGCCCCGAGCTCACCGGCCGCGGCCTCCTCGGGCGGCGCCGGCGCCGGCCCCGGCGCCGGCCAGACGCAGCTCCTTGACGGCACGCTCCTGGTCCGAGACGTGCTTGAGCACGACCCCGAGGGTGGCGTCGATGGCGGCGTCGTCGAGGTCGCGGATCTCCAGCGCGATCAGGGTGCGGGCCCAGTCGACCGACTCGGCGATCGACGGCGCCTTCTTCAGCTCCAGCTCGCGCAGCCGCCCGATGGTCGCGACCAGCTGCTCGGCGACCCGGTCGTCGAGCTCGGGCACCTGGGAGGAGACGATCTCGCGCTCGCGCTCGGCGTCCGGGTAGTCGAGGTGGAGGTAGAGGCAGCGACGCTTGAGCGCCTCGGACAGCTCGCGGCTGGCGTTGGAGGTGAGCACCACGAACGGTCGTCGGGTCGCGGTGATGGTGCCGAGCTCGGGGATGGTGACCTGGAAGTCGGAGAGCACCTCCAGCAGCAGCCCCTCGACCTCGACGTCGGTCTTGTCGACCTCGTCGATCAGCAGCACCGTCGGCTGCTCGCGCCGGATCGCGGTCAGCAGCGGGCGGGTGAGCAGGAACTCGTCGGTGAAGATGTCGTCGTGGGTCGCCGTCCACTCCCGGTCGTCGCCCTGGGACGACTGGATGCGGAGCAGCTGCTTCTTGTAGTTCCACTCGTAGAGCGCGCGGGCCTCGTCGAGCCCCTCGTAGCACTGGAGCCGGACCAGGTCGGCTCCCGTCGCCCGGGCCACGGTCTTGGCCAGCTCGGTCTTGCCGACCCCGGCCGGACCCTCCACCAGCAACGGCTTCTCGAGCGCGCCGGCGAGGAAGGCCGTGGTGGCGGTGGCGGTGTCGGCGAGGTACCCGACGGCGGCGAGCCGGTCGGAGACCTCGGTGGGCGAGGCGAACCACGTCATGCCGCCCATCCTCCCGCATCAGGTGCTGGGCAATGGATCGTGACCACCGCGATGCCGCGTCGTTGACCGGGTGTGGCGATCCACAGACCGACGAACCGGGCACGGCTGGTGCTGACGGCGTCCAAGAGCATCCTGGTCGCGACCACCTCCGTGGTGCTGCTCGCCTCCGTGGTCGGCCAGCCCCTGGGCGCCTCGGACCTTGCTCGTCCCGGTGCCGCCGGTGCCGGTGCCGGCGCTGGTGCTGGCCCCGGTGCTGGCCCTGGTGCCAGCGCGCGCATCGCCGGCGTCGTCGGCGTCCGGGCGGGTGCGTCCGACTCGGTGCAGCGCGCCATGGACCAGCACGGGTGCACCGAGACCGGCTTCGGCACCTCGGCGACCCCGCGGTCCGCACTCATCGTCCGCGCCGGCGAGCTCGAGCACGTGAGCTTCGACCAGGGCTGGTCGGTCTTCGTCGGCGACCGTCCCGGCCAGCTGCTCGCCGTCTGCCTCAGCGAGACCTGAGCCCCCCGACTGGCCGCGCCCTGACCCGGCATGGGGTCGAGTCAGGGCGCGGCCGCCCCGCTCGCGGCGCCGTCGCTCGGCGCCACGGGCCCTCCCAGCAGGCCTAGGACTCCGGCGCGCCGTGCCGGCCGGCGCCGGCGCGGAAGCGGGCGGCGCCGTCGAGCGCCCCGTCCGCCAGCGACCGCCGGCCGTGCTCGAGCTCGGCGCGCAGGGCGTCGTCCTCGGAGAGCCCCCACTGCTCGAGGGCGGAGAGCCGGTCCTGGCGCAGGCAGGTCTGGGGCAGCTCGGCCAGCTGCCGGGCCAGCGCCTCGGCCTCGGCCCGTGCTTGGCCGGGCGCCACGACGCGGTCGACCAGGCCGATCCGCAGCGCCTCCTCGGCGTCGACGGGCCGGCCGGTGAGGATCAGGTCCATGGCCCGCCCGGCCCCGACCAGCCGCGGCAGCCGCACCGTGCCGCCGTCGATCAGGGGCACGCCCCAGCGGCGGCAGAACACCCCGAACGTCGCGTCGGACGCCGCCACGCGCAGGTCGCACCAGATCGCGAGCTCGAGGCCCCCGGCGACGGCGTACCCCTCGACCGCGGCGATCACGGGCTTGCCCAGCCGCATCCGGGTCGGACCCATCGGCCCGTCGCCGTCGGCGGTGACCTGGTTGCCGTCGTCCGTGCCGACGGCCTTGAGGTCGGCCCCCGCGCAGAACGTCCCGCCGGCACCGGTGAGCACCGCCGCGCTCTGCGACTCGTCGGCGTCGAAGGCCCGGAACGCCGCGGCCAACGCGGCCGCCGTTGGCCCGTCGACGGCGTTCCGGGCCTCGGGCCGGTCGATGACCACGGTCGTGACCGGGCCGGCTGTCTCCACGCGGACGCTCATGGCCGCATCGTAGAGAGCCGGCCCGGCCCGGGCCGGTGGATCAGGGGCGCCCGTGCTTCAGCGTGAAGGAGCCCGAGCCGCTGTAGGCGTAGACGACCCAGCGGTACTGGCCGGCCGAGGCGGAGTAGGTGACGTTCTCGGTGGAGGTGGCGCCCTCACCGGCGGCGACCTCGGTCCACGAGCTGCCGTTCCAGCGGTCGAGGTAGAGGTCGAAGTCGGTGCCCGAGGGGCCGGTCAGGCAACCGGTCAGGGTGCCCGCGGTGGTGGTGAACGACGTGGCGACGGTCTCGGAGCGCCAGCCGACCGAGCCGGTGGTGGTCGTGTCGCACGCGGTGCCGCCACCGCCACCGCCCGAGGCCTGCAGCAGCGAGTAGAGCAGGCGGTTGGGCGAGCCGCTGCCGGCGTTGGTGACCTTGCCGGTGGTGGCCGTGCTGGTGATCGCGTTGGTGACCGTCGCCGGCGACGCGGAGGGGTTGCCCTGCAGGTAGAGCGCCGCGACACCGGCGACGTGGGGAGAGGCCATCGACGTGCCGGAGATCGTGTTGGTCGCGGTGGTCGAGGTGTGCCAGGCCGAGGTGATGCTGCTGCCCGGCGCGAAGATGTCGACGCACGACCCGTAGTTGGAGAACGACGAGCGCGCGTCGGTGCTGGTGGTCGAGCCGGTCGTGATCGCCGAGGGCGCACGGGCCGGGGAGGCGTTGCACGCGTTCTGGTTCTCGTTGCCGGCGGCGACCGCGACGGTGACGCCGCTGTTGGTCATCCGCGCCACGGCGCTGTCGACCGCGGTGGAGGCACCGCCGCCGAGGCTCATGTTGGCGACGGCCGGCTTGGCGGCGTTGTTGGCGACCCAGTCCATGCCGGCGATGACACCGGAGTTGGTGCCGGATCCGGCGCAGTCGAGCACCCGCACCGGGACCAGGGTCGTGGCCTTCGCGACGCCGTACGTCGAGCCGCCGACGGTGCCGGCGACGTGGGTGCCGTGGCCGTGGCAGTCGGTGGTGCCGCGGCCGTCGTTGATCGCGGTGTAGCCGGCCGACGTACGGCCCGCGAACTGCTGGTGCGTGGTGAGGATGCCGGTGTCGACGATGTAGGACCGTGACGCCGGCGCCGGTGGCGTTGTAGGTGTAGGTGCCGTTGAGCGGCAGGTTGCGCTGGTCGACGCGGTCCAGGCCCCAGGTCGCGTTGTTCTGGGTGTCGCTGATCGTGACCCGCTGGTCCTGCTCGACGTAGGCGACGGCGGGGTCCTGGCGCACCTTCCGCAGCTGCGCGTCGTTCATCCTCGCGGCGTACCCCTTGACGGCGGTGTACTCGCGGGTGACCCGCACCCCGTCGTTGCGGGCGCGCGAGGCGGCCTGCTTGGTGCTCTTGGAGGTGGCGCCGTCCTCGAGGACGACGATGTAGCTGCCGTCGATCGCTGACGGGCCGGACGCGGATTTGAACGGCGCGAGTCCGGGGTCACCGGCGGCCGCGGCGCCGGCGGGGGCCGGCGTCGAGAGTGCGGTGGCGGCGAGCGCGGTCAGCGCTGCCGCACCGATACGGAACGAACGAGTCACGAGGGTCTCCCTAGCTCAGCCGGCTCCCACCGAGACCGTTCGTTCTCGCCGGCTCCACGGAGGGTAGGCGCGCTCGAGGGTGCGCCGTCACCCTCCGCGACGAAGTCAAGGGATAACCCTCAGACTCCGGCAGCACGGCTCTGTGCCGGCTCAGTGCCGGCCCAGTTCGCCGATCCAAGACCGACCAGGAAGGTGTCGGGCAGATAGTCGGTGTGTCCGGGGTGCGAAGCCAACGACCGGTCCCGTGGCAGCGGTCGGGAGCTGGCTTCCCCCATCACCGGGCATTCGCTACGCGCCGGCCACGCCACCACCGCCCGCGGCCAAGGGCGCACCGGTCGCCCCGATCGCCGCTCAGACTAGACATCGCGATCTCGACACCCTGGTCGACCACTACGTCCGACCCCCGACGCCCTGGTGACCTCGACCAGTCGCGACCTCGGGCAATGACATCCAGTCTGGTGTGCCTGTCTCAGGATCCGGACCACCGGCGTTGACGCGTAGACCACGGTGGAACGGCGCACAAGGCTGGCGCGCCGGATCGCGGCTACCTGCTCCATTGATCTCGGGATGAACCGCCCTGGGTCCTGAAGAGGCTCCATCCTCGTTCCCAGACGATGGAGCCTCCCACAGACCAGGGCGATTCAGGCCCACGCACGACACCCCTCCCGGCGGCGCCAGGGAGGGGGACCGTGTTCGTTGGGACGCCCAGCTCAGTGGTCCTCGTGCTCCACGCGGTGCCACCGGTACATGTCTTCGTAGGCATCGCACGCGTGCTCGCCGGCCGCCCGGACGACATCGGGGTCGTGCCACCAGAACCGCTGAGCGTCCCTCGGGTCGGCCCGACTCGTCAGCTCGGTCGCGGCGGCCGGTGCCCGACCGGGCTGCCCCGCCTCCACCCGACGCTCGGCCGCGGCGACGGCATCCGTGGTGAACGGCGCCAACAGCTCGTCCTGCGTGTAGGACTCACCGCCAACCATGGTCATCCGGACGTCCACCGCCGCGTCGATGTCCTCCAGCGGGTTGCCCTCGACCGCGATCAGGTCCGCGACCTTGCCTGGCTTCAGCGTCCCTACGTGGTCGGCGACTGCCAAGTATCGCGCCGGCGTTCACGGTCGCGGTACGCAAGGCGTCGTACGGCCCCAGCCGTAGCCGACAAGCTCTTGCAGGTTGGCGTGGACGCTGATGCCGACGTCCTCGAGCGGGGAGTCGGTCCCGACGAGCACCTCGCCGCCGGCCGCTGCGATCCGCAGCAGGGTCCGCACCTCCTTGCACATGGACTGGCGCAGTCCGGGTCCTCGGGGGCGGCCGTGTTGCCGGCGACGTCCGCGAGCAGCTGTTCTGCTTCCACGGCGGCAGCAGCGCGAGCCTCGGGTCTCCCTCGACCTCGTCCTGGTGAGGAAGTCGGAGGTGAACAGGGTGGTCGTCACCGTCCGGTTACCCGCGCCGTACAGCGCCGGCACGTCGTCGTAGCTGTCCCCGGTCGCGGTGAGCGTGCGGGCGAACCCGAGCCGCTGCGTCGCGGCGAGGTGGGTCGTCCCGTCCTGCCCGACCAGGGCACCGGGCGAGAGGTAGTGCGACGACGACGGCACCCCGAGCCGGTGCGCCTCGTCGATGACCATCTTCATCCGCGAGGCCGGCAGCCGCACGTAGGTCTTGAGGAAGTCGTAGTCGAGCCCGGGCACGGGAGAGCTCGGCGCCGACCTGCTCGTCGCTGGAGGTCGGGCGCATGAAGTTGTAGTAGACCCGGGACCCGTCGATCGGCTCCCCGGTCGCGTAGAACCGCGGACCGACCCGGGCACCGGCGCGCAGCGAGTCACGGTCCTCCACCGCCCGGTAGACCTGGTCGCCGACCGACAGCGTCGAGGTGACTCCGCACGCCAGGCTCATCCGTCCCTGCCGGTCACCGAGGAACCGCGACTCGTACTCCTGGTGGACGTGGGAGTCCATCAGGCCCGGCATCACGGTCTCGTCGGACGCGTCGACGACCCGGCACCGCGGTGCAGGCGATGCGTCGTGACTGCTCCGGATCCGGTTGCCGACCACGACGACGTCGACGTCGTGGCGCAGCTGTCGGCGCGCCGTCCCAGAACGCGGCCAGCATGGACGACCTTTCGTCCGGTGCTCGACGTCGGGCCGGTAGGCCAGCGCGCACCGTCATGGTGCGGGCCTCCCCCGTGCTCGATGTCGGCGAGCCGGAGCCGACCGTTGGAGAGGTAGAGCAGCGGCTGGAGTCACCGCTCCACGACGGAGCGTCGGCACGTCGTCGTTCACGACACGGGCCGGGCCGGTGGGAGCCCCGGAGGAGTCGACCGGCATGACGCGCAACGTGGAATTCACGACGAACGCCATCCGAGCTGCCGTCCGGCGACCAGACCGGTCCGTCGTCACCACGAGTAGCGAGAGCGAGCGTGCGCTCCGCCGGGCGCGTGGTAGGCCAGCTCGCCGGAGGCCACGTCGACGGTGAGAATCTGGCTGATGCCCTCACGGAACCGATCGCGAGTACGGCTTGACGGCGGAATAGGCGATCGTGTCACCAGTCGGCGGACCAGGTCGGCCGGCCCGGGCCGAACAGCGGCGCCACGAGCTCGCGCGCCGCTCCTGTCGCCAGGTCGAGCACGTACGTCGCGCCGTCTCGTCCTGGAAGGCCAGGCTCTCGCCGTCGGGTGAGAAGGCCGCAGAGACCTCGGCGCTGTCCAGCGCGGTGACCCGCCGCTCCTCGCCGCTGGCCATGGTTCGGACGTAGATGTCCTCGGTGCCGGCCGCGGTCGGAGGAGTACGCCAGCCGGCCGCCGTCGGGCGACCAGACCGGGTTGACCTCGTGGAACGTCGTCGTCGGTGACCCGGCGCGGCCGCTGCCGATCGTCATCACCCACAGGTCGTTCAGGGCGACGAACGCGACCTGCGTGCCGTCCGGCGACAGGGTCGGCGTGAGGATCGCCGGTGACCCGCGGGCGCTGCGGTCGTCGAAGTCGTGGTCCTTCTTGTCGTAGGCCGCCGCCGGGATCGGGATGCCGGCCTCGAACGGGATCTCCTGCCCGGTCACCTCCGGGACGCGGCGACGGTGCGGAGCCGCCGTCGGCCGTGTAGAGCAGCCGGTCTGCGCGGGTCCACTCCGGGGAGAACAGGAACACGTCCTCACCGTCGGTGAGCTGCTGGTCGTCGACCATCAGGTCGGGCGGGTGCCCGTGCGAGCCGGACGTACCGACCCGCTCCCCGTCGGGAGCCCAGCGAGGGCGCAGGATGCTGGTATCGCCAGTCGACGGCGGCTCGGGCACCATCACCTGCGGGTCGCCGCCGCGTTCACTGGCTGCGATCGCGCCGTCGGTGGACATACCCGATCCGGTCGCCGTCGGGATGCCAGGTCGGCTCAAACTCGAGCCGCGGCTCGTCCGTCCAACGGCTCAGCTCGCCCGAGTGGCGACGTCGACGGTCCAGATGTCGTAGGTCCCCCCACGGTCTGAGGAGAATACGAGGTCTGGCCGTCGGGCGACCAGACGCGGCTCCCGGTCGTCAAAACCGCCGTCGGTGAGCTGGACCGGGTGCCGATCCGTCCGGGTTCGCGGTCCAGACGTGGAACCGGCCGTCGCGCGTAAGCCTGGAACACGATCCGCCCGTCCGGTCCCACGTCGGGCTCGGGCGGGCTCTAGCTGGGTATCGCTGAGTCGCTCCGCTGGCCCGCCTTCGGCAGGCACCCGGAAGAGCAGACCCTGCAGGTCGAAGACGATGCTGCCGTCGGGTGCGGCGGCCGCGGTCAGGTTGGTCCCCTCCCTCACGGTGACGTCCTGCACGGTGGGGTCGCTCGCTCTCGTCGGACTCGCGAGGGCGGGAGCCATCCAGACCGCCGCGGCCGTTGCGAACACCGTGCCTGCGGCCAGGCGTGTCCTTACGCCGCCGAGTCGGGCGACGGATCTGCTGCTTGCCATTGCTACCTCACTCTCGTCAGGTGCCCCGAGATATATGGCACATCGTTTCGTCACGTTCGCCCACAAGCAGCCGCCGCGTGAACCACGCCGCCCCGATATGCGACCAGCGGCCCCTGCCGTGCGACGAGCGGCCCGTTCCGCGCGACGGGCGTGCGCCTTGCCGGGCGCGCGGGGCCAGCCCTAGGGGACGCAGCCTGCGGACGAGTCACACCCTGTTCGCTTCAAGCGGTGGTGCCGCTCAGTGACCGGAGAGCTCCCCGGTGAGGCGGCCGTGGCGCTCGGCGCTGGCGAGGTTGAGGCCCACGATCTCGACCGACTTCCCCTTGCGCCCGTACTTCGTCTCGATCGCGTCGAGGGAGGCGACCGTCGAGGCGTCCCAGACGTGGGAGCCGCTCAGGTCGATCACGACGCGCTCGGGGTCCGCGGCGTACTCGAACTGGGTGTAGAGGTCGTTGCTGGAGGCGAAGAAGAGCTCGCCGGTCACGGTGTAGACGGCGGTCGCCTGCCCGTGCTCGTCCTCGATCAGGGCGCGGTGGGTCTCGGTGAGGTGCGCGACCCGACGGGCGAACAGCGTCATCGCGACCAGCACGCCCACGATCACGCCGATGGCGAGGTTGTGGGTGGTGACGGTGAGCAGCACGGTGGCCGCCATCACCGACGTCTCCGACTTCGGCATCCGGCGCAGGGTGGCCGGCTGGATGCTGTGCCAGTCGAAGGTGCCGACGGCGACCATGATCATCACCGCGACCAGGGCGGCCATCGGGATGATCGCGACGACGTCGCCGAAGCCGACGACCAGGATCAGCAGGAAGACGCCGGCGAGGAAGGTCGAGATCCGGGTGCGGGCACCGGAGACCTTCACGTTGATCATCGTCTGGCCGATCATGGCGCAGCCGCCCATGCCGCCGAAGAAGCCGGTGATGATGTTGGAGGCGCCCTGACCCCAGGCCTCGCGGGGCTTCTCGGAGTGGGTGTCGGTGATGTCGTCGACCAGCTTCGCCGTCAGCAGCGACTCCAGGAGCCCGACCAGCGCCATCGCGAGGGCGTACGGCGCGATGATCTTCAAGGTGTCGAGGGTGAACGGCACGTCGGGGAAGAACAGCGACGGCAGGCTGTCGGGCAGGTCGCCCTCGTCGCCGACGTCGGGCACGGTGAGGGCGGCGAGCACCGTGAACCCCGTGAGCACCACGATCGCGACCAGCGGGGCCGGGACCAGCGTGGTCACCCGCGGCAGGAACACCATGATCAGCAGGCCGACCGCGACCATCGGGTAGACCAGCGCCGGCACGTCGATCAGGTAGGGCAGCTGGGCCATGAAGATCAGGATCGCCAGCGCGTTGACGAAGCCGACCATCACCGAGCGCGGGATGAAGCGCATCAGCCGCGCGACCCCGGAGACCCCCAGCACGACCTGGATCAGGCCGCCGAGGATCACGGTGGCGATGAGGTAGTCGAGGCCGTAGTCGCGCATCACCGGGGCGATCACGAGCGCGATGGCGCCGGTGGCGGCCGAGATCATCGCCGGCCGCCCGCCCAGGAAGGCGATCGAGACCGCCATCGTGAACGACGCGAACAGCCCGATCCGCGGGTCGACGCCCGCGATGATCGAGAACGAGATCGCCTCGGGGATCAGCGCCAGCGCGACCACGAGGCCCGCGAGGACCTCGGTGCGCAGCAGCCGGGGCGACCGCAGCGCGGTCATCACGGAGTTGTCCGGTGCCGAGGCGTCCGGACGCGGGGTAGTGGTGCTCAAGAGGACGGGCTCCGTTCGGGAGGACACCGGCGCGTCCGTTCACTGCGCGAGGACAGGTCCGGCCGATGCAGGTGGAAGGATGCTGCGTGCACACCGTCGGCGTGCTCGCCGGCGTCGTCGCCGGCGGAAGTCGGAGTCGCCGACTCTACCCTGACGTAACGTTAGAGTTGTAATCATGCACATCGGAGAGGTGGCCGCGCGCACCGAGCTGTCGCTGCGCACCTTGCGCCATTACGACGACATCGGGCTCCTGCGGCCCACGGGCCGCAGCGAGGGCGGCTTTCGGCTCTACACCGAGGACGACGTCGACAAGGTCCTGCTGATCCGACGGATGAAACCCCTCGGCTTCACCCTCGAGGAGATGAGCACCGCCCTGCACGACCTCGAGGCGGTACGCGCGTCGGCCGCCGGGGCCGCCGGGGCCGGGGCGACGGGGCCCACGGGGCCCACGGGGCCGACGAGCACGTCGGGGATGCCGGGTCGCGGCTGGCGCTGCTGCAGCAGCAGGCGACCGAGCGGCGAGGCGCGCTGGTGCGACAGCTGGCGATGGCCGACGAGTTCCTCGACCTGCTCAGCCGCGAGCTCGGCCAGTGCGGCCCGTGACCTGACTTGCGCGCAGTCAGATGAAGAGCAGCTGCGCGCCGTCGGTCAGCTCGATGAAGTCGGCGGCGCTGATCACGGCCTCCACACCTTCGTAGAGGTCCTCGGGCTCGAGGTGCTGCATGTCGGCCGACATCCGGCATCCCCACAGGTGGCCGCCGGAGTCGACGATCTGCTCCAGGAACTCAGGGACCTCGGGCACCCCGACCTCGGCGATCGACTTCTTCATCTGCTTGGTGGCCATCGCGGTCATGCCCGGGAGTCCGCCGAGACCCTGCGGCAGGTGGGTGGCGGTGTTGCCCAGCATCGTGAACTTCAGGCTGCCCATCGTCTTCTTGTTCACCATGTCGAACCCCCAGAAGGTGAAGAACAGGTGGGTCTCGATCCCCTCACCGAGGGCGGCGTTGGCCAGCACCAGGGCCGGGTAGGCCATGTCGAGGTTGCCCTTGGAGCAGATGATCGCGAGCTTGCGCTCGGTCGCGTCGTCGTCGAACGCCGGGACGATCGGGCTGGTGCTGGTGCTGGCGCTGGCTGGTGGTCGTGGTCATGTCGGTCTCCTGTGGTCAGACGCAGCCGCGGGGCTTGGGCAGCCCGGCGACGTAGGCGAGCTTCTTGGCGGGCTTCTTCGGGAACATCACGAACAGCTGCTTGGTCGGGATGCCTCCGAGGGTCGAGACCCGTCGCAGCGTGGCGGTCTCCCCGCGCTCGGGGAAGTCCCGGCGCACGAAGCGGATGGCCTCCCAGCTCTGCTCGGTGAGCTCGACGCCGATCTGCGCGGCGAGCGCGGCACCGAGGTCCTCGCTCCACTCGTCGTACTGCGTCATGAAGCCGTCGTCGTCGACGGTGATCTCGTGCCCGGCGATGGTGGTGGTCGGCATCTCAGCCCTCTTTCTGACCGGCGGCGACGGGGACCCGCTTGCCGCGCATGGACATGTGCGCCGGCAGCGGGAGCGGCCGGCCAGGCAGGAGCACGTTCCAGTAGATCCAGCGGAACGCCATCTTGCCGAGGTGGTTGGTGTGGGTCTCCTTCAGCAGGTCGAGGGGACCCACGACGGGCAGGGGGTACTTGCCCGGGAGGGGCTCGGTCTCGTAGTTGAAGTCGATCAGCAGCGCCTTGTCGTCGCCGGACTCCACGAAGCAGTTGGCGTGCCCGTCGAAGGAGCCGGTCATCGGCTCTCCCGCCACGTGCTGGAGGAAGTTGCCGGAGAGGATCTCGGCCGAGAAGTGCGCCACGGAGCCGGCCTTCGACGCCGGGATGTCGCTGGCGTCGCCGATCGCGAAGATGTTGTCGTGCGCCGTCGAGCGCAGCGTGTGCGGGTCGACCGGCACGTAGTTGAGCTCGTCGCCGAGCCCGGAGCGGGCCACGAGGTCGGCGCCCATGTTGAGCGGCACCGTGACCAGCAGGTCGAACGGCACCTCGCGCTCGTCGTAGGACACGAGCACCTTGCGGTCCTGGTCGATGCTCTCGAGCAGGAAGTCGGGCTCGACGGTGACCGAGCGCTCGTCGAGCATGCCGCCGAGGTGGTCGGCCGCGACCGGCTTGGTGAACGCGCCGTCCAGGGGCGTCACGTAGACCAGCTCGGTCTGCTCGCGCAGACCGCGCTCGCGCAGCCACGCGTCGACCAGGAACGTGAACTCCAGCGGCGCGACCGGGCACTTGATCGGCATCTCGGTGATGTGGACGACGAGCCGTCCGCCGGTGAAGCCGTCCAGCGCCGTCGCCAGCGCCTCGGCACCCTCGAGGGTGTAGAAGTCGAAGATGCTCTGCTGCCACTGCGGCCCGAGCATGCCCGGGGTCTGGTCGGGGCGGGGCGTGGTGCCGGTGGCGATGACGAGCTGGTCGTAGCCGAGCTCGCGGCCGTCGGCCAGCACGACGACGTCCCGGTCCGGGTCGACGCGGTCGACGTCCGCGAGCAGGAAGCCCACCCCCTTGACGACCTGGTCGCGTCGCGAGCCGACCACCTGACCGCGGTCGTAGCGGCCGAAGGGCACGAAGAGGTAGCCAGGCTGGTAGTGGTGCTCGTCGTCGCGGTCGATGATCGTGATGGACCACTCGTGGGGGTCCAGCAGGGCGTGCAACCGGTTGGCCACGATCGTTCCTGCCGTGCCTGCACCCAGGATGACCAGCTTCTTCATGACGTCTCCTCGCCTCGTTGCTTCGAGCCTAGGGACGGCGACGGCGCCGGCGGAGTGCCGAAGGGCCCGCCGTCGAGGGACTTACCGGACCCTGTTGCGAGGCGGTCCGCGCGGGCAGAGGGTGGCTCGGATTAGCGCTCGGGATCGGAGAGGTCTGCCACGAGGCGTTGACGCGCTCGGGCGACCCGGGACCGGATCGTGCCGATCGGGCACCCGACGACCCCGGCCGCCTCGGCGTACTCGAGTCCGAGGACCTGGGTCAGCACGAAGGCCGTGCGCAGGTCCACGGGCAGGCGGGCGAGCGCCTGGTCGACCTCCAGCCTGCTCGCGAGGGTGGGAGGGCCCGGGGGGCGTTGACGCCGCAGGGCAGCGTCCAGGGCTCGCTGACGGACCACCTTGCGCAAGTGGTCCATGGCGGTACGGCGAGCGATCGCCAGCACCCACACGCGCACCGTCGACTCGCCGCGGAAGCCCGGGAGCGCGGCGAAGACGCGCAGGAACGTCTCCTGCGTCAGGTCCTCCGCACTCGCGTCGTCGACCAGCGCACGACACAGCCGCCAGACCTCGGCCTGCATGGCCCTGACCAGCTCGGCCGCGGCCGCGTGGTCGTACGTCGCGCGGCGCGCCACCTCGGCGAGCGGGTCGTCTCCCGCCGCGTCGGAGGGGCGAGGCTGCGGGCTCACGGAAAAACCGCTTCCATCCGGGGAACTAATGCCGATGACTGACGACCAGTCTGGCATGGAGCGGAAGTGCGCACGGATGGTCGAGCTGATGTCAGCCGAGCTGGACGGCGAGACGACAACCGCTCAGTCGCGGGAGGTGCACGAGCACCTGGACACCTGCGCGGCCTGCGCCGGCTGGCTCAGGGATGCGAGGGAGGCGACGCGTCAGGCCGTCGTCTCCCGCACCCCGACCCCGCCGGACGTCTCCGGTGCGGTCCTCGCGCACCTCACCCAGGACCGGCCGCCCTATCCCCTCCGCGCTGCCGTCGCGCGGACGCTGCTCGTGTCGATGGGACTCGTCCAGCTCTTCCATGCGGGCCTGAGCCTGGTCGCCGACGGCGGCCATCTCGGACGGGACATGTCGACATTCGACATGGCGCTCGCCCTGGCCGTGCTCGCCGTCGCGCTGCGCCCGTGGCGGGCGGCCGGCCTCTTCCCCCTGCTGGCGATCCTGTCCGGCCTGCTGGTGCTCACCGTCGGCTCCGACCTGGTCCGCGGGCTCACCTCCCCGAGCCAGGAGCTGCCCCACCTGCTGGTCGTCCTGGAGTTCCTGGTGATCTGGCAGCTCCGGAACAACCCGGGACCGGTGGGTTCGCTCCCACCCGCACCCTCTGGCATCGACGCACCGCCGGTCGCCCGCGTCGCCTGAGCGCAGCTCCGGGCTGTGACGTGGCTCATGCCGGTCGCCGGGAACTTCCGACGGCGATCGCGCGACCACCACCCCACAGAGCAAGCCACGCGCCACCGCGATGCCCCGCGATGCCACCGACCACGCAAGCTCCGGAAGATCCGGAAGAGGAGAAGTTCATGATCCGTCCCACCACGAACGCCCAGGACAGCCGGCCCGTGCCACGCCGCCTGCTCGCCGGCACGTCCCTGGGCAGCACGGCGTCCGTCGTCGTGGTCCTGCTGCTGCTCGCGGTCGGCCTGACCGCGTGCGGCGAGGACACGGCGGCCGTCGACGCCGAGACCACCCGGCAGGCCACGTCCACCGAGGGGATCACGTTCGAGGACGGCTGGGTGAAGGCCGCGGACTCGGGCATGAGCGCCGCCTTCGGTGACCTCGAGAACGGGACCGACGAGGACGTCACCCTGGTGAGTGTCTCCTCCCCGGCGTCCTCGTCGTTGGAGATGCACGAGACCGTCCCCCAGGAGAACGGGGAGATGGCGATGCAGGAGAAGCAGGGCGGCTTCACCGTCGCGGCCGGCTCGCACCACCACTTCTCGCCGGGAGCAGACCACCTGATGCTCCTGGACCTGGTGCAGCCGATCGTGGCGGGCGACGAGGTGCCCTTCACCCTGACCTTCGACGACGGGAGCACGCTCGAGATCTCCCTGGTCGCGAAGACGTTCGACGGTGGCGACGAGGACTACCACGGGCAGGAGGACGGCGCGTCCGACGACATGGGGGACATGGATGGACATGGACATGGAGATGGGCAGCGAGGAGACTGCGGGCGCCGATGACGGCTCCTGACCGCGCCGACGCGGCGCGCACTCCGCCGTCCAGGCAGGGCAGCGGCGGAGTCGGTCGGCGACGCCTTCTCCAGTCGGGTGCCGCCGGTCTCGTGGGCGTGGGTGGCTTCGCCTGGGGTCGGGCCGGCGCCTCCGACGCCACGCCGAGCGATCCGACCGGTTCCTCGTCGTCGGGGGAGGAGACCGTGGGCTTCCACGGCGACCACCAGGCCGGGGTGGACACCGCGGCCCAGACCTTCGTCACGTACCTAGGGCTGGACCTCCGCGCGTCGGACCGGCGAGGCAACGTGTCGCGTCTCCTGCGGCTGTGGACCGACGACGCAGCCCGCCTGACCAGCGGACGCGGGGCGCTCGGCGACCAGGAGGCGGAGCTGGCCGCGATCCCGGCGCGGCTCACCGTGACCGTGGGCCTCGGGCCGGCAGTGTTCGCCACCCTGTTCCCCACCGTCGAGGGGTCCTGTCCCCCGCTCCCGTCCTTCCGCACCGACGCGCTGCAACCGCGGTGGGGGCAGACCGACGTCCTGCTCCAGCTGCGGGGCGACGACGCCACGACCCTGGCGCACGCACGGCGGGTGCTCTCGCGCACGGCAGACGCCTTCACGCGGCAGGTCTGGCGGCAGGACGGGTTCATGTCCTCCCGGGAGACCCGCGGACCGGGATCGACTCCCCGCAACCTGCTCGGCCAGGTCGACGGAACGGTGAACCCGGAGGTGGGCTCGGACGACCTCGCGCGGGTGGTGTGGATCCCCGAAGGTCCGCTCCGGGGCGGCACGCACCTGGTGCTGCGGCGGATCGCCATGCAGCTCGACACCTGGGAGCAGGTGGGCCGCACCCAGCGTGAACGGGTCCTCGGCCGGCGACTCCAGGACGGGGCTCCACTCACGGGAGGCGGCGAGCTCGACCCGCTCGACCTGGAGGCGCGCGCCCCGGACGGCTCACCCACCATCCCTCTCGACGCGCACGTACGCCGCGCCCACGCCCAGAGCCCGGACGAGCGGTTCCTGCGCCACGGCTACAACTACGACGACGACGACGGCACCGGCCTGCTCTTCGCCGCCTACCAAGCCGACCTGGACCGTCAGTTCATCCCCGTCCAACAGCGGCTCGCCGAGTCGGACGCACTCAACGAGTGGACGCGGGCCATCGGGTCGGCGACCTACACGGTGCTTCCCGGGTGCCGGGCCGGCGGCACGCTCGGGGAGACCCTCGGTCTGGCCACCTGAGCGTCACCGACGCGGATCGACCTCAGACCGCGGACGCCTGCGGGGACATATGGCTGCGCGCCTGCACGGCGAGGGTGACGGCGACCAGGACGACGATGCCCACGACGGCCAGGACCGTGACCGCGGTGGTGCCGTCGGCGACGCCGGTGGCCAGGATGCCGACCAGGGCCCACGTGCCGGCTGCGGCGTACGCGAGGACCCCGCGGGTGGCGACGGTCAGGGCGAGCAGCACGAGGACGGCCACCACCAGGACCCCGACCTGCCACCCGAGGTCGCGGGCCGCCACGACGTCGAGGTCGACCAGCGCGGTCGAGAGGTTGAGGAAGAACGCCGCGGTGACCCAGCCGGCGTACAGCCCGACCGCGGCCCGCGTCAGCAGCGCGAACCAGCGCGGCGCCAGCCGGGCGCGGGCGGTGACCAGCAAGCCGTCGACCGCAGCCGCCAGCATCACCAGCAGCGCCAGCGCGGTGGCCACGCTGCTGTCGCCCGCCGCCAGCGCGATCCAGGTGGCGCCCCCGAGGTAGAGGACGAGGAGGTCGACCTGCAGGCGCCGGGGAACGCGCTCGGCTCCGACAGCCACGACGGCCACCGCCTGCGCGATCGCGAGGGTGTAGATCACCCCCCAGATGGAGAAGGCCCACCCGACCGGGGTGATCAGCAGCTCGGGACCCGAGCCGGCCGCGGGCGAGGCGCCGGGGCCGTTGATCGTGATGACGGGGGCGACCACCTCGAGCACCGCGGCGAGGAGCACCCCCCAGGCGAACGGGCGGCTACCGGGGGCCGTGCGGGTGGCGAGCTGCATGTCACGGAGGCTACGAGGTGGTTGGGTGCGACTCGGCGGTGTCGCCGGCGGTCACGCGGGGGGTGCGGTTGGGCACACGTGGTGGGCAGTGGTGGGCTCTGAGGACGCACGAAGGGCCCCTGGTCTGCGCTTGTGCAGGTCAGGGGCCCTCCGTGGCTGGCGGTGGCGGTGGGATTTGAACCCACGGTGGGTTTGACCCCACACATCATTTCGAGTGATGCACCTTCGGCCTCTCGGACACGCCACCGCCGGGTAGGTTACCGGAGGTGCGGCGATGGGTCCGAATCAGGGATCCGTCGCTCGCTGACGGGCTCCTCCGCGGTGTCGGTGGTCGTCCCTAGCCTCGGCGCATGACACTCACACCGGGCATGATCACCTTCGACTCCACCGACCCCGTCCCGCTCGCCGCATGGTGGGCCGAGCGCTCCGGGGCCACCGTCATCGACCCCTACGAGGGCACCTTCCTGCTGCTCAGCGGCGGCACGTTGCCGTTGATACTGGCGTTCCAGAAGGTCGACGACCCCACGCCGGGCAAGAACAAGCTGCACCTCGACCTCACAACCCCGGACCTCGAGGCCGAGGTCGAGACGCTGGTCGCGGCCGGGGCCAGCCTCGTCGGGCGTCGCGGCGACGACTCGTTCCGCTGGGTGACGTTCGCCGACCCGCAGGGCAACCAGTTCTGCGTGGCCGAGGCGAGCGACGCCCGAGCAGCTCCCCGGCGGCTGAGCCGGCCCGCTCGGCCAGGAACCGCGCCGTCGACGGCGGCCTCGGCCGCGGCTAGCCGACCTCGAACTCCCCGAGGGTGTCCCAGTGGTCGCCCTCCATCTGCACGTTGCGCACCAGCGGCGTCTCCTGCACGTACTGCGGCAGGTCGGCCTGCGCGCTCTTGAAGTGCTCCGACCTCACGTGCGCCTCAGCGGCGTCGTCCTCGAAGGCCTCGATGAGCGTGTACTGGTGCGGGTCGTCGACGTTGCGCGACCACTCGAAGAACAGGTTCCCGGCCTCGGCCCGGGTCGCCTCGGTGAACTCCCTCGTCAGCTCGACCCAGTCGTCGGCGTGCTCGGGCTTCACCTTCCACTTCACGCAGATGAAGATCATGGCCGCCATGCTGGCACGGCGCCGGTGACGCCGGCGTCCGCTGGCGAGCGGCGCACGCGCACCGCACCGGCTCGCACCGGCGTCGCAGGGTCGTGTGTCCCAGCACCACTCCGAGCCCGGCCTCAGGCACACGACCCCACTGGCGAAGCCCGGCGGCACGTGCGCCGGTGCACCGCACCGGGATCGCAGGGTCGTGTGCCCCAGCACCGCCCAGGGCCCGGTGTGAGGCACACGACCCACCAGCCGGGTGCTCAGCAGCAGGAGCCGCACGAGCAGCGTCAGTCGGGTACGCCGGCAGGCTCGCGATCGGTGACGGCGAGCCGGGCGTCGACGGCGGCGGGGCTGAGCACCTCGTCGAGCGCCATGCGCGGCGCAGCCGACGAGCCCGGCGCGGTCGCCGAAGGTCGCGGGCAGCACCTGCAGGTCGCGGGTGGCCAGGGCCGAGGCGCGGGCGTAGACGCTCTCGCGCACCCCGGCGGCGTACACGTCGAAGGCGGCGGCCATGTCGCCGCCGATCACGACGGCCTGGGGGTTGAGCAGGTTGATGGCCATCGCGAGCACCTCGCCGAGACGGCGGCCGCTCTCGCGCAGCAGCGCCTTGGCCTCGGGGTCGCCGGCCACCGCCAGCGCGATCAGGTCGCGGACGTGGCCCACCGGCCGGCCGGCCTCGGCCAGCTGCGGCAGCAGCGCCCAGCCGGCGGCGAGGGTCTCGAGACAGCCGGTGTCGCCGCAGCGGCACGGCCGGCCGTCGCCGGACGTCGACCTTCGTGTGGCCGATCTCGCCGGCGCCGCCGAGGTGGCCCGCGACGACCCGGCCGTCGGCGACGATGCCGAGGCCGAGCCCGGTCGAGGCCTTGACGACGATCAGGTCGTCGTACGACGTCGCGTGGCCCAGGCGCTCGGAGCGGGCCAGCACGTCGGCGTCGTTGCCGACGGAAGATGGGCACGTCGGCCACCGCGGCGCGAGGTACGGCGCCAGCGCCACGCCGTCCCAGCCGCTCATCACCGGGGAGTCGACGCTCACGCCCCGCACGGGGTCGACGGTGCCGGGGAGGCTGACGCCGATGCCGAGGACCGTCGCCGGGTGCCGAGCCCGGCGAGCAGCGTGTCGAGGTGGTGCACCATCGGCCCCATCACCTCGTCGGGGCCGGCGCCGATCTCGTGGTCGACCGAGGAGGAGCCGAGCTCGGCGCCGGTCAGGTCGAAGACCGCGAGCTGGGAGCGGGAGCGGCCGATCGCGGCGGCGAGCACCACGCCGGCGTCCCGGTTGAAGACCAGGCTGCCGGGTGGCCGCCCACCCGTGGACGAGAGCTCCTCGCCCAGCAGCGAGCAGGCCGGAGCCGGCCAGGGCGGTGACCCGGGAGACGACCGCGGTGCGGGACAGCCCGGTGAGTCGACGCAGGTCGGAACGGGTGTGCGCGCGGCCGTCTCGGACGAGATCGAGCAGATCTCCGGCGGTGACGGACATGTGAACACCTTACTTCAATCGTGAAAAGACCTAAGTTGTGCTTGCGGTGAGCATACTTCGGACCTACCTTGGGTGAGTGACCATTCCCGCGACCGAGCACAGCACCGCGCTCCCGCCCTGCGACATCACCGTCTTCGGTGGCACCGGCGACCTCGCGCTCCGCAAGCTGCTGCCCGCGCTCTACCAGCGCGAGCTCGAGGGCCAGCTCCCGCCCGAGACCCGGATCATCGGCGTGTCCCGATCCCCCCTCGACGACGACGCCTACCGCGCCGGCGTCGCCGACGCGCTCGCCCAGCACGTGCGGCGAGCTCGACGAACCCGTCGTACGACGGATGCTCGCCCGGGTCCGCCACCTCACCCTCGACGCCCGGGAGCCCGGCGACTGGCACCTGCTGCACGGGCTGCTCAAGGACCGCCCCGGGCGGGACTCGGTCCGGGTGTTCTACCTCGCCGTGTCCCCCTCGCTGTTCGGGCCGATCTGCGAGCGCCTCGCCGAGGTCGGCGTCGCCGACGAGACCTCACGGGTCGTGCTCGAGAAGCCGCTCGGCCAGGACCTCGACTCCGCCCGCCGGATCAACGACGCCGTCGGCCGGGTCTTCGAGGAGCACCAGATCTTCCGGATCGACCACTACCTCGGCAAGGAGAGCGTGCAGAACCTCCTCGTCACGCGCTTCGCCAACACCTTCCTCGAGCCGTTGTGGAACTCCCGCTGGGTCGACCACGTGCAGATCACCGTCTCCGAGACCCTCGGCGTCGGCGACCGCGGCGGCTACTACGACTCCTCCGGCGCGATGCGCGACATGGTGCAGAACCACCTGCTCCAGCTGCTCTGCCTGGTCGCGATGGAGCCACCCACGTACGTCGGTCGCGAGACCGTGCGCGACGAGAAGCTCAAGGTCCTCCAGGCCCTCCGGCCGATGACCGGCGCCGAGGTCGACCGCGACACCGTGCGCGGGCAGTACGCCGAGGGCCTGGTCGAGGGCAGCGCCGTGCCGTCGTACGCCGACGACCTCGGCTCGCCGACAACGGGACGGACAGCCTCACGGAGACCTTCGTGGCGCTGACGCACCGAGGTGCGCAACTGGCGCTGGGCCGGCGTCCCGTTCTACCTGCGCACCGGCAAGCGGATGGACCGCCGTACCTCCGAGATCGTCGTGGTCTTCAAGCACCCGCCGCACGCGATGTTCCCGCACAGCGAGGGCGAGACCCAGCCCAACCGGCTGCACATCCAGGTCCAGCCCGACGAGGGCATGCGGCTGCACCTGACCGCGAAGGAGCCCGGCCCGGGCGGGATCCGGCTGCGGCCGGTCTCGCTCGACCTCAGCTACGCCACCGCGTTCGACGAGCGCAGCCCCGACGCCTACGAGCGGCTGCTGATGGACGTGATGCGCGGCAACCCCACGCTGTTCATGCGCCGCGACGAGGTCGAGGCCGCGTGGACGTGGGTCGCAGCCCGATCCTCGAGCGGTGGGCCGAGACGGCCCGACGCCCCAAGCGCTACCCGGCCGGCACCAGCGGGCCGACCGCCGCCGCGATGCTCCTCGAGCGGGACGGCCGAACCTGGCAGGAGTCCGACCAGTGAGCACCTCTACCCGCAGCACCCGACCCACCCCTCGGCTGAACCCCGTGGTCGCCGACGTGACCGCGCGCCTCGTCGAGCGCAGCGCCGCCCAGCCGGACGGCGTACCTCGCCCGGATCCGCGCCGCCGGCGACCGCGGCCCCGCCCGCGGCAAGCTCGGCTGCGCCAACCTCGCGCACGGCTTCGCCGCCTCCGAGCCCAGCGAGAAGGCAGGCGCTGCGCGGCCGCACGAAGCCCAACGTCGCGATCGTGACCAGCTACAACGACATGCTCTCGGCGCACCAGCCGTTCGGCGACTACCCGCCGGTGCTGAAGAA
The DNA here is from genome assembly GCA_963834285.1 of uncultured Actinomycetota bacterium. GTDB lineage: Bacteria > Actinomycetota > Actinomycetes > Propionibacteriales > Nocardioidaceae > Nocardioides. The sequence goes on from CAWIAZ010000005.1 coordinate 550,523, forward strand.
GGCGGTCGATCCGGGCCGGCGGCATCGCGCAGGTCGCCGGCGGCGTGCCGGCCATGTGCGACGGCATCACGCAGGGCCGTGACGGCATGCAGCTCTCGCTCTACAGCCGCGACGTGATCGCGATGTCGACCGGCATCGCGCTGTCCCACGACATGTTCGACAGCGCACTGATGCTCGGCGTGTGCGACAAGATCGTGCCCGGCCTGCTGATCGGGGCGCTCTCCTTCGGGCACCTGCCCACGGTGTTCGTGCCGGCCGGGCCGATGGCCTCCGGGCTGCCCAACGGCGAGAAGGCCAGGATCCGCCAGCTGCACGCCGAGGGCAAGGTCGGCCGCGAGGAGCTGCTCGAGGCCGAGGCGGCGTCGTACCACTCGCGCGGGACGTGCACCTTCTTCGGCACGGCCAACTCCAACCAGCTGCTGATGGAGGTGCTCGGCCTGCACCTGCCCGGGTCGTCGTTCGTCAACCCCGGTACGCCGCTGCGCGAGGCCCTGACCCGCGCGGCGGCCGCACGCTCGGTCCAGATCACCCACCAGGGCGGGGAGCCGACGCCGATCGGGGAGATCGTCGACGAGAAGGCGATCGTCAACGCCTGCGTGGCGCTGCTCGCCAGCGGCGGCTCGACCAACCACACGATCCACCTCGTGGCCATCGCCCGGGCCGCCGGCATCGCGCTCACCTGGGACGACCTCTCGGACCTGTCCGCGGCCGTGCCGCAGCTGGCGCCGGATCTACCCCAACGGCTCGGCCGACGTGAACCACTTCCACGCCGCCGGCGGCATCGGGTTCCTGATCCACACGCTGCTGCGAGGCCGGCCTGCTCCACGAGGACGTGCAGACGATCGTCGGCCACGGCCTGTCGCACTACACCCGCGAGCCCGTGCTGCGCGGCGACGACCTCACCTGGGAGGAGGGCCCCAAGGCGCAGCCTCGACCTCGACGTGCTGCGTCCGGCCGACGAGCCGTTCGCGGCCGACGGTGGGCTCAAGGTGCTCCGCGGCCCGCTCGGCACCGGGGTGATCAAGGTGTCGGCGGTGCAGTCCGAGCACCACGTCGTCACCGCGCCTGCCCTGGTCTTCGACGACCAGGAGGACTTCCTGCTGGCCTTCTCCGAGGGTCGGCTCGACGGCACCGACTTCGTGGCCGTGCTCCGCTACCAGGGCCCGGCCGCCAACGGCATGCCCGAGCTGCACAAGCTCACCCCCGCGCTCGGCGTCCTGCAGGACCGCGGGCAGCACGTGGCGCTGGTGACCGACGGACGGATGTCCGGTGCGTCCGGCAAGGTGCCGGCGGCGATCCACGTGACCCCCGAGGCAGCCTTGGGCGGTCCGCTGTCCCGGGTGCGCGACGGCGACCTGGTCACCGTCGACGCCGTGCGCGGCGTGCTCGAGGTCGACGACGAGCTCGCTCTGCTGCACCGCGCGCCCACCGGGCGGGCACCGCAGGGCGAGGAGTGGGCCGGCACCGGCCGCGAGCTCTTCGCCGCCTTCCGCGCCACCGTCGGCCCGGCCGACGCCGGCGCCAGCGTGTTCCCGTCGTACGCCGCACCGACCCAGGAGGTCCGCGTTGTCCAGTCCGTCTGAGCTCCCGCCCACCGACGAGGTGCGTCGCGCCCCGCGCGCCGTGGGCTCCCTGCTCGACCTCGTCCCGGTGATGCCCGTCGTGGTGATCGAGCGGCTCGAGGACGCCGTCCCGGTCGCGCAGGCGCTGGTCGACGGCGGCCTGCCGGCCATCGAGCTCACGCTGCGCACCGACGTGGCCCTCGACGCGATCCGCGCGATCGCCGAGGAGGTGCCGGGGATCTTCGTCGGCGCCGGCACGATCACGACGCCGGGTCAGGCCAAGGAGGCGCTCGACGCGGGGGCGCGCTTCCTGGTCTCCCCCGGAGCGACGCCGTCGCTGCTCACCGCCATGGCCGAGACCGGGCTGCCGTTCCTGCCCGGCACCGCCACCGTCTCCGAGGTGCTCGCGGTGCTCGAGACCGGCGTGACGGAGATGAAGTTCTTCCCCGCCGAGGCCTCCGGCGGCGCGGCCTACCTGAAGTCGATCGCCTCCCCGGTGCCCGCGGCACGCTTCTGCCCGACGGGCGGCATCACCGCCGCCAACGCGCCGTCGTACCTGGGCCTGCCCAACGTCGGCTGCGTCGGTGGCTCCTGGCTCACCCCGTCCGACGTCCTCGCCGGCCGTGACTGGGCGAGGGTCGAGGCGCTGGCCCGCGCGGCGGCCGCGCTGCGCTGCTGAGGCGGGAAGCGGAGGCCAGAGGTGCTAGATCCCTGCATAACGTGGGATGTGGCGGCCTCGACGCTGGCCCTCGACCGGACCTTCTGGGCTTTCTCCCCACCTTCTGGGCTCTTGCGGAGGCCCAGAAGGTCCCACATCCCACCTGATGCAGGGATTCCCGGCTGCGCAGGCGAGCGCCGAACGGAGCGGCGTCAGCGCAGCGGACCGAGCCGCCGCAGCATCACGACGTGCTCGGGGTTCAGCTCGTCGAGGGTGGTGACGCCGAGCAGGCGCATGGTGCGCTCGATCTGGCCGGTGAGGATCTCGATCATCCGGTCGACGCCCTCGCGGCCGCCGGCCATCAGGCCGTAGAGGTAGGCGCGGCCGACGAGGGTGAAGTGGGCGCCGTGGGCGACTGCGGCGACGACGTCCTGGCCGGACATGATGCCGGTGTCGAGCCAGGTCTCGGGGCCGTCGGGGCCGAGCTCGCGCACCACGTCCGGCAGCAGGTGGAAGGGCACCGGCGCACGGTCGAGCTGACGACCGCCGTGGTTGGACAGCAGGACGCCGTCGACGCCGACCTCGGCGCAGCGGACGGCGTCGGCCACGGTCTGCACCCCCTTGACCACGACCTTGCCCGGCCACTGGTCGCGGATCCACGCCAGGTCGTCGTAGGTCACCGTCGGGTCGAACATCGTGTCCAGCAGGTCGGCCACGGTGCCCGACCAGGCATCGAGCGAGGCGAAGGCCAGCGGCTCGGTGGTGAGGAAGTTGAACCACCACGCCGGTCGCGGGATCGCGTTGGCGACGGTGCGCGGCGTCAGGGTGGGCGGGATCGTCATCCCGTTGCGGACGTCGCGCAGCCGGGCACCCGCGACCGGCACGTCGACGGTCACCAGCAGCGTGTCGTAGCCGGCCTTCGCGGCGCGGTCGACCAGCGCCATCGAGCGGTCGCGGTCCTTCCACATGTAGAGCTGGAACCAGTGCCGGCCACCGGGAGCCACCGCGGCGACGTCCTCGATCGAGGTGGTGCCCATCGTCGACAGTGCGAACGGGATGCCGGCGGCCGCGGCCGCCGTGGCCCCCGCGATCTCGCCCTCCGACTGCATCATCCGGGTGAAGCCGGTGGGCGCGATGCCGAACGGCAGCTCCACGCGCCCCCCGAGCACGGTGCGCGAGGTGTCGACCTTCGAGACGTCGCGCAGGATCGCCGGGTGCAGCTCGACGTCGGCGAAGGCCGCCCGCGCGCGGGCGAGCGAGACCTCGCCGTCGGCGGCGCCGTCGGTGTAGTCGAAGGCCGGCTTCGGCGTACGCCGCTTCGCCACCCGCCGCAGGTCCTCGACGGTGAGCGCCTTCGCCAGCCGCCGCTCCTTGGGCGACCACACCGGTTGCTTGAACTTGAGCAGCGGCGCCAGGTCGTGGCGCTTCGGCAGCTGACGCTTCATCGGTCCCGATCCCCCGTCTGACGGCTGTCCTCGCACTGTACGACGCGTCCGGTGGGCTGCGCGGGGAGGCCGGGCGGTCGCCGGTCGTCTCACGGGCTGACCGATCGGATGATGGCGATCGTCGTCGGAGTGCCTACAGTGCACAGGGACCCCCACCCGTCCGAGCAGAGCTCACCGAGGACCACATGGCAGTGCAGCGCACGAACGGGTGGGTCGACGTGTCCGGCGGCCAGTCCGCCCCGATCACCCCGCACGTGGCGCAGCCCGTGACGCAGGCCGTCGTCCACGCGACCGAGCGTCCCGACCTCCGCACGATCGTGCGTCGGGTCTCGGCCAGCCTGCTGGTCGCGTGCGTGGTCCCGATGTCGCTGTTCTTCGTCGTCTTCTCGGTCGCCGGTGTCCGTCCGGCGATGGCCGCGGCGCTGGGCTGGGCCTACGGTGCGATCGCGTGGCGTGCCCTGACCCGGCGGCGTACGTCGGGCCTGCTCGTCCTCACCGCGATCATCCTCACCGGGCGGACCGCGGTCGCGCTTGCCGCCGACAGCACCTTCCTCTACTTCCTCCAGCCGATCATCAGCGACGGCGTGGTCGGGCTGGCCTTCCTGCTGTCCCTGGTCTCGGCGCGGCCGATGGTGGCCCGGCTGGCGGGCGACTTCTACCCGATGAACCACGCGCTCTCGATGCGTCCCGGGATCCGCCGCCTCTTCTCGCGCCTGACCCTCGCCTGGGCCGCGCTGTGCCTGGGCAAGGCGGTGGCGATGCTCTGGCTGCTGCAGTCGCAGACGATGCACACCTACGTCGTCGTGCAGACCATCTCGGCCCCCACGATCAACGCCCTCGCCGCGGCGGCCACGATCGCCGCCGCCGTCCTCGTGGCGCGCGCCGAGGGGCTCCTGCCCTCCGGCCGGCACGAGCCGCTCGCCGTCCTCGTCTGAGCCGCCGGCGCCGGCCGCGAGTCGGGAGGCGGGCTGCCGAGGCCGCCGGGGTGGGGTCGTGTGCCCCACACCGACCTCCGGCCCGCTCTCAGGCACACGACCCCGCACCGGGCGACCCGCCGGCCGCACCGCGGAGGTCAGCCGCGGTGGGCGGCGAAGAACTCCTCGAGCAGCGCCGTGGACTCGTCGGCGAGCACGCCGCTGACCACCTCGGGGCGGTGGTTGAGGCGACGGTCGCGGACGACGTCCCAGAGGCTGCCGACCGCGCCGGCCTTGGGGTCCCAGGCGCCGAGGACCACCCGGTCGACGCGGCTCAGCACCGCGGCGCCGGCGCACATCGTGCAGGGCTCGAGCGTGACCACCAGCGTGCAGCCGTCGAGCCGCCACTCCCCGCGCCGGCGCGCAGCCGCTCGCAGCGCCACCACCTCGGCGTGGCCGGTGGGGTCGGCGTCGGCCTCGCGCACGTTGCGCCCGGTGCCGATGACGGCGCCGTCCGGGTCGACGACGACGGCGCCGATCGGTACGTCGCCGGTGGCCAGGGCTGCGCGCGCCTCGTCGAGCGCCGCGTGCATCGCCTCCCGCCACGGGGAGGTCGTCGGGTCGGGTGCCGGCACTAGGCGGAGGTGAGGCCGACGGCGTCGTCGAAGAGCTCGCCGAAGCCGAGTCGACGGGCGATCTCGGAGAGCGTCTCGTCGGGGTAGAGCTCGAGGTCGTCGAGGAGCACGCCCATGTCCATGGCGGCCAGGCCGAGGTCGTCGAAGAGCCCGAGGTCGCCGGCGGGGAGCTGCTCGTCGTCGTCCTCGGGCGGGGGAAGTCCGAGGAACTGGACGGTGGAGGCCGCCAGCTCCCACTCGTCGGCGGCGGTGATGTCGGAGAGCAGCACGCGGGTGGAGGCTCCGGCCACGCGCACGAGCAGGAAGAAGTCCTCGTCGATGGCGACCAGGCCCACGGCCCCACCGTCGCCCGGGAACCGGCGCAGGGCGTGGCTGAGCGCCTCGATGTCGCCGAGGGTGTCGTGGACGAGGTCCTCGACCCGCCAGACGCCCTCCTCGCGGTAGGCGGCCAACGCGAAGTCGACTCCGTCGTCGGACTCGGTCATGCCGGACTCCTCGTCCCGCTCGGTACTCCCACGGGCGCCTCGTGACGACCCCTGCGGCACCAGAGTGGCACGGACTGCGCAACCGGGCCAAGACCCTTCCCCAGATGCGGCAGTAGGGTTCCGGCCATGCGCACCCACGTCGTCGACCACCCGCTCGTCGCCCACAAGCTCACCGTCCTGCGCGACGAGCGCACCGACTCGCCGACCTTCCGCAGCCTGGCCGACGAGCTGGTGACGCTGCTCGCCTACGAGGCCACCCGCGACGTCCGGGTCGCGCCGATCGACATCCGGACCCCGGTCGGCCCCGCCACCGGCGTCCGGCTGGCCTCGCCGAAGCCGCTGGTGGTGCCGATCCTGCGCGCCGGCCTCGGCATGCTCGACGGGATGATGCGGCTGCTGCCGACCGCCGAGGTCGGCTTCCTCGGCATGGTCCGCAACGAGGAGACGCTCGAGGCCTCGACGTACGCCGAGCGGCTGCCCGACGACCTGTCCGGCCGGCAGTGCTACGTGCTCGACCCGATGCTCGCCACCGGCGGCACGCTCGCGGCCGCGATCCGCTTCCTCACCGACCGCGGCGCCGACCACATCACCGCCGTCTGCCTGCTGGTCGCCCCGGAGGGCTGCGCCCGGCTGGAGCAGGAGCTCGAGGGCCTCGACGTCCCCGTCACCGTCGTCACCGCCGCGATGGACGAGAGGCTCGACGACACGCGGCTACATCGTCCCCGGCCTCGGCGACGCCGGCGACCGGCTCTACGGCATCGCCGGCTGACCGCTCGGGCGCGCCCCAGCGCTCTCGGCAGGGGACCTGATCGCGCTTTCCTCGTCCTGATCCACCTCTGCAGAGCGCGATCAGCTTGGGAATCCCAGGAGGTCCTGGGATTCCCGGCCTCCCGCCCCGTCAGCGGGCGTAGCGCTGGGCGTGGCCGCGGAGCATGGCGCCGTTGAGGGTCGAGAAGCGGAGGGCACCGAGGTCGATGGTGGGTGACATCAGGCTGCCGGGGCTCGCGAGGCTGGCACCGGCCGCGAGCAGCCCCTCGGGCGAGAAGTAGTGGTGGTGGCCACCGAGCAGGTGGCCGATCTCGTGGCCCATCGTCTTGCCGGTGCCCTCGCGGACGCCGCTGCCGGTGCGGAAGACCTCGCCGACGGCGAAGGCGCGAGCGGGGTAGCGCACCCCGCCGATGCAGTCGGCCAGACCGGCGAGGTTGTCGCCGGTGGCGCCGCCGGAGGTGACGTTCTTGCTCGTCATCGTGTAGACCACGTCGGTGCCGGCCGGCCGGGTGCCCCGGTAGAGCCGCTTGGCCTGGCGCAGCAGCCCCTCGGCGTCGCGCCCGGAGAACCGGACCTTCCGGTACGACGGCACCACGGCGATGCCCTGCGGACGGTACGCCTTGCGCATCGACGTCACGGCGCGCCGGGCCTCGGGCCGGCCGACGCGGTCGAGCAGGATCCGGACGTCGAGCCGCACCCGGGTGCGGTCGACCGAGACCACGTGCGGGGTGAGCTCGGTACAGCTGGCCAGCCCGGCCGGGTCGAAGCGGAGCGCACCGACGGGGTCGGGAAGCACGACCGGGTCGGCCGCCGCCGGCGCCGTCACGGAGGGCCCGAGGGCCAGGGTCCCGAGGGTGGCCAGCGCGGTCAGGGCTGCCGCGAGGCGTCGTCGACTCATGCCCGGCTCAACGCCACGCGACGTCGCGGGGTTACGGGCACCCAGCGGCGCCCGCCCCGCGCTGCCTTCGGTCAGAGCGCCTCGACGGCCTTCAGCACCTTGCCCAGCGAGTCCTTGGCGTCGCCGAAGAGCAGCGTGGTCTTCGGGTCGAAGAGCAGCTCGTTCTCGATGCCCGCGAAGCCCGGTCGCATCGACCGCTTCAGGAAGACGATCGCCTCGCCTCGTCGGCGTTGAGGATCGGCATCCCGTAGATCGGGGCGCCCGGGGTGGTCTGCGCGGCCGGGTTGACCACGTCGTTGGCGCCGACGACGAGCACGACGTCGGCGTCCTTGAAGTCGCCGTTGATGTCGTCCATCTCGATGCAGCTGCTCGTAGGGCACCTGGGCCTCGGCGAGCAGCACGTTCATGTGCCCGGGCATCCGGCCGGCGACCGGGTGGATCGCGTAGTCGACCTCGATGCCGCCGCGCTCGTTGAGCAGGTCGACGAGCTCGCGCAGCGTGTGCTGCGCCTGGGCGACCGCGAGGCCGTAGCCGGGCACGATGATCGACGCGCTCGGCGTAGTTGAGCATGATCGCGACGTCCTCGGGGGTGCCGGAGCGCACCGGCCGGTCGGACGCCTCGCCGGCGCCGAGCGTGGAGCCGCCCTTGAGGGCGCCGAAGAGGATGTTGGCCACCGAGCGGCCCATGGCGCCGGCCATCAGCAGGGTCAGGAAGGTGCCGGAGGCGCCGACGAGCGTGCCGGCCACCAGCGAGCACGTGTTGTACAGCACGTAGCCGCCGGCGGCGACGGTGAGGCCGGTGAAGGCGTTGAGCAGCGAGATCACGATCGGTACGTCGGCGCCGCCGACCGGCAGCACCAGCAGCACGCCGACCAGCAGGCCGAGCAGGGCGAGCACGATGCCCAGCGCACATCGAGGGGTCGGTGACGATCAGCACCGAGAGCACGATCGCGGCCACGAAGGCGCCGCCGAAGACGATCGGGAGACCGGGGAAGACCACCGGCCGCGAGGTCATCAGCTCCTGCAGCTTGGCGAAGGTGACGACCGAGCCCGCGAACGAGACCGAGCCGACCAGGATCGTGAACGCCGTGGCGACCAGGAAGAAGCCCGTCGCACCGAGCCGGTGTCGACGATGTGCTGCAGCTCGAGCAGCGCGACCAGCGCGGCCGCGCCGCCGCCGACGCCGTTGAACAGCGCCACCATCTGCGGCATCTGGGTCATCTGCACCTGCTCGGCGCCGACGCCGCCGATAGCCGAGCCGATCGCGATCGCCACCAGGATCAGCGGCGACGTGGTCGAGGCTCGACGTAGAAGAACGGGAGCGACGCAGGCCACCACGGCGGCGACGGCGCCGATCAGGTTGCCGTTGCGCGCGGTCTTGGGGCCGGAGAGGCCCTTGAGCGCGAGGATGAAGCAGACCGCGCCGAGCAGGTAGAGCGAGCTGGGCCCAGGTCGGCATCAGGCGTCGCCCCCTTCTCGGCAGGGGCGGGCTTGCGCTTGCTTCTGCGACGAACATCTGCAGCATCCGGTCGGTGACCACGAAGCCGCCGACCATGTTGATCGCGGCCAGCACGATCGCGATCAGCCCGACGACCAGGGCGACGGTGCTGTCGGTGGTGCCGGTGACCAGGATCGCGCCGAGCAGGATGATCCCGTGGATGGCGTTGGCGCCGGACATCAGCGGCGTGTGCAGCGTCGAGGAGACCTTGGAGATGACCTCGATGCCGACGAAGACACTGAGGACGAAGATCGTCAGCCAGACGATCCCGTTGTCCAGGACGAGGTCGTTCATCCCTCGGCTCCTTCGTTGTCGGGTGCGGCCGGCGCCTCGGGGGCCGCGGGCTCCTCGACGGCGTCCGCGGGCTGGACCGGCTGAGCGGGGCCCTCGAGCGCCTCGCGGGTGGGCTCGTGGCGGATCGCGCCGTCGTGGGTGACGCACGCGCCGGCGACGATCTCGTCGTCGAAGTCGGGGGCGAACGTGGCGGCGCCGCCGTCCTCCTCGGCCCGCGCGGTCATCAGCGTGAGGATGTTGACGATGTTCTGGGCGTAGAGCCGGGACGCCGGCCCGGGCATCTGCGAGGGGACGTTGCGCCCGCCCCACACCTGGGCGTTGCCGATCCGGACCACCTCGCCGGCCACCGAGCCCTCGACGTTGCCGCCGGTCTCGGCGGCGAGGTCGACGACGACGGAGCCGGGCTTCATCTGCTCGACCATCGCGCTCGGTGACCAGCAGCGGCGCCTGCCGGCCCGGCACCGCCGCGGTGGTGATCAGCGCGTCGGCCGCGGCGATGTACGGCGCCAGCAGGTCGCTCTGCCGGGCGGCCCGGTCCTCGGTCATCTCGCGGGCGTAGCCGCCGGAGCCCTCGAGCGTCTCGAGCTCGAGCTCGATGGCCTTGGCGCCCATCGAGCGGATCTCCTCGGCGGCCGCCGCGCGGACGTCGTACGCCCGGACCACCGCAGCCGAGCCGCTTGGCGGTGGCGATGGCCTGGAGCCCGGCGACGCCGGCGCCGAGCACGACGACCTCGGCCGGCTGGACGGTGCCGGCGGCGGTCATGTTGAGCGGGAAGAAGCGGCGCAGCATCCCGGCGGCGACGATCGCGCAGCGGTAGCCGGAGACCAGCGCCTGCGAGCGTCAGCGCGTCCATCGACTGCGCGCGCGAGATGCGGGGCACGAGCTCCATCGCGAAGGCGGTGACGCCGACGTCGCGCAGGTCGGCGACCAGCGACTGCTCCTGGTTGACCGGCAGGAACGACAGCGTCGCCGTCCCCCGGCGCAGCCGGCGGACGGAGCCGACCGCCAGCGGCTGCACCGACACGACGACGTCGGCCTGGTCGAGCGCGTCGTCGGCGAGGCCGGCCCCGGCGTCGACGTACTCCTCGTCGGGGATCAGCGCCCCCCGACCGGCTCCCGGCTCGACGAGGACCTCGGCCCCGAGCCCGGTCAGCTTGCCGACCAGCTCGGGCACCATCGCCACGCGGGTCTCGCCCTCTCGGGTCTCCCTGGCTACTGCGATCTTCACCGGTGCAACGTAGGCCACCGCGGCCGCTGACCGTGGGACATGCCCACTCCGCGGGCGTGTGCCGCGCCCTCCACCGCGATAGTCCCCAACCATCCGCACCGGTCTCGGGCCCCCGGGCGTGCGGTTTGTTTGGGACTATCCCGCCAGGGCGAGCTCGGCGACCGGCTCGTGGCGCGGCCGGCCGCGTGGGCCCTCGCCGAGGTGGGAGGCGACCAGCGCGATCGTCGTCCACGGTCCAGGTGGGGCCCTGGTAGGCGTCGAGCAGGCGCACCCAGCGGGTCACCTCGGCCGGCCGACCCAGCCGGGCGACGGTGACGTGGGGCCGGAAGCGCTGCCCGTCGACGGTCGTCCCGGCGGCGACGGCGGCGTTGCGGGCGCCGGTGGCCAGCCGGTCGAGCTCGGTGGCCGCGGTGACGTCGAGGTCGAGGCCGGCCCACAGCACCCGGGCGCGGGCGGCGTCCGGGAAGGCGCCGCCGCCGGCGAGCCGCACCGAGAACGGCGTCCGCCGTGCGGCCGCCTCGGCGAGCCGGTCCACCAGGTCGTCGAGGTGCCGGTCGGCGACGGACTCCAGGAACGCGAGCGTGACGTGCAGCTGCTCGACGGCGGACCACCGGAACGGCGCCGCCTCCCGCCGTACCTCGAGGAACTCGTCGAGGTGCTCGAGCGCGGACTCGGGCGGCCGGACCGCCACGAACATCCGGGTCATCAGACGTAGGTGCCGAGCACCGACCCGATGGCGTAGGTGACGACCATCGCGAACAGCCCGCCGCCCATGTTGCGGACGACGGCGCGTCCGGCGGGGCCGTAGCCCAGCCGGGCACTGGTCCAGCCGGTCAGCGCGAGCGCCGCCACGACCGCGGCCACGGTGACCACCACCCGGGTGGAGGCCGGGAAGATCGAGATCGTGAGCAGCGGCAGCAGCGCGCCCAGGGTGAACGCCAGCATCGAGGCCCAGGCCGCGTGCCACGGGTTGGTGAGCTCGTCGGGGTCGATGCCCAGCTCGGCCTCGGCGTGGGCGCCGAGGGCGTCGTGCGCGGTGAGCTCCTGGGCCACCTCGAGGGCGAGCCGCTCGCTCAGCCCCTTGCCGACGTAGATGCCGGCCAGCTCGGCGAGCTCCTCCTCGGGCTCCTCGACGAGCTCGCGGCGCTCCTTGTCGAGCAGCGCCCGCTCCGAGTCGCGCTGGGTGCTGACGGAGACGTACTCACCGGCGCCCATGCTCAGCGCACCCGCGACCAGACCCGCGGTGCCGGCGATCAGGATCGTGGACCGCGAGCTCGTCGCCCCGGCCACGCCCATCACCAGGCCGGCGGTGGACACGATGCCGTCGTTGGCGCCGAGCACGGCCGCCCGCAGCCAGTTGAGCCGGTTGGCGAAGCTCTGGTTGTGGGGCTCGTCGTCGTGCGGGCCGACCTCGAGGTCGTCGGGGCTCACGAGTTCGCTGGTCATGGGCCGATCGTTCCGCGCTTCCTTGATCGATTCAAGCAAGGGAAGGCTGCCTTCACCCTGCGCGACGAGCGGCCGAGCGCCGGGTCAGAGGCCCAGGTCGCGGCCGATCAGCTCCTTCATGATCTCGTTGGAGCCGGCCCAGATCTTCGAGACCCGGGCGTCGCGCCAGGCGCGGGCCACGCGGTACTCGTTCATGAACCCGTAGCCGCCGTAGAGCTGCACGCAGTGGTCGAGGATGTCGTTCTGCACCTGGGAGGTCCACCACTTGGCCTTGGCGGCGTCGGTGGGGGTCAGCTGCTTCTTGCTGTGGGCGACCACGCACTGGTCGACGTAGGCCTGGGTGACGTCGACCTGGGTGAACAGCTCGGCGAGCAGGAACTTGTTGTGCTGCAGCGAGCCGATGCCGGTGCCGAAGGCCTTGCGCTCCTTGGTGTAGTCGAGCGTCTCGTCCAGGATCTGCTTGGCGTGGGCGAGGTTGGAGATCGCGCACCCCAGACGCTCCTGCGGGAGGTTCTGCATCATGTGGATGAAGCCCTGGTCGAGCTCGCCCACGATGTCGTCGTCGGTGAGCCGGATGCTCTCGAAGAACATCTCGGCGGTGTCGGACTCGTCCTGGCCCACCTTGTCGAGCTTGCGGCCACGGCTGTAGCCCTCGGCGTCGGTCGGGATCGCGAAGAGCGTGATGCCCTTGGCCTTCTTCTCCGGGGAGGTGCGCACGGCACTGACCACGATGTCGGCGGAGTAGCCGTTGGTGATGAAGGTCTTCGAGCCGTTGATCACCCACGAGTCGCCGTCGCGCACCGCGGTGCTGCGCAGCGCGGCGAGGTCGGAGCCCCCGGACGGCTCGGTCATGCCGATCGCCAGCAGCAGCTCGCCGCTGGCCACGCCGGGGAGCCAGCGCTGGCGCTGCTCCTCGGTGGTCAGCTCCACGAGGTACGGCGCCACGATGTCGGCGTGGATGCCCACGCAGGAGGAGAGCGCGGCGTTGACCTTGGAGAGCTCCTCCATCAGCACCGCGTTGAACCGGTAGTCGCCGGCGCCCGCGCCGCCGTACTCCTCGGGGATCTCCAGCCCGAGGAAGCCCTGCTTGCCCGCCTCGAGCCAGAACTCCCGCGGCAACGCCTTGTCGGCGGCGTGCTGCTCGACGTGGGGCACCACGCTGCGGTCCAGGAACTGCTTGACCGAGTCGCGGAACGCCTCGTGGTCGTCGTCGTAGATCTCGCGCTGCATGGCGACGATGCTACCGGCCGGTAGGCCGCGCCGGCAGATCCGTGAGCGCGTGCTTGATCACGTCGTCTTCGGGTACCGGTGCCTCGGATCTGTGTGCTTTGATCGTTCCAAAGCCGGTCCATCCATCGGTTCGGCCCCCCAGGAGGAACACGCACGTGGCAGAGATCTGGCCAGGACGGCCCTACCCCCTCGGGGCGACCTTCGACGGCAGCGGCACCAACTTCGCCCTCTTCAGCGAGGTCGCCGACAAGGTCGAGCTGTGCCTGCTCGAGCCGGGGCGGGGCAAGCGCAAGCTCAAGGAGACCCGGATCGAGCTCACCGAGGTCGACGCCCACGTCTGGCATGCCTACCTGCCGCGCGTGCAGCCGGGTCAGCGCTACGGCTACCGCGTGCACGGTCCCTGGGATCCCGAGAACGGACTGCGCTGCAACCCCGCCAAGCTGCTGCTCGACCCCTACGCCAAGGCCACCAGCGGCGAGATCGACTGGGACCAGAGCCTGTTCGGCTACACCTTCGGCGACGAGGAGTCCCGCAACGACGAGGACTCCGCCGCGCACATGACCCACGGCGTGGTGATCAACCCGTTCTTCGACTGGGAGGGCGACCGCCGTCTCGACATCCCCTACAACGAGACCGTCATCTACGAGGCCCACGTCAAGGGGCTCACCCAGCTGCACCCCGACGTGTCCGAGGACATCCGCGGCACGTACGCCGGCCTGGCCGACCCCGCCGTCACCAGCCACCTCACGCGGCTCGGCGTCACCGCGATCGAGCTGATGCCGGTGCACCAGTTCATCCAGGACAGCACGCTGCTCGACCAGGGCCTGCGCAACTACTGGGGCTACAACACCCTGGGCTTCTTCGCGCCGCACGCGGACTACGCCGCGGCCGGGCTCCCCGGCCAGCAGGTGCAGGAGTTCAAGTCCATGGTCAAGGCCATGCACGCCGCCGGCATCGAGGTGATCCTCGACGTGGTCTACAACCACACCGCCGAGGGCAACCACCTGGGCCCGACGCTGAGCATGAAGGGCATCGACAACCCGGCGTACTACCGCGTCGTCGAGGACGACGCGCGCTACTACATGGACTACACCGGCACCGGCAACACCCTCAACGTGCGTCATCCGCACTCCCTGCAGCTGATCATGGACTCGCTGCGCTACTGGGTCACCGAGATGCACGTCGACGGGTTCCGCTTCGACCTCGCCTCCACGCTGGCCCGGGAGTTCTACGACGTCGACCGGCTCGCCACCTTCTTCGAGCTCGTGCAGCAGGACCCGGTCGTCAGCCAGGTCAAGCTGATCGCCGAGCCGTGGGACGTCGGTCCGGGCGGATACCAGGTCGGCGGCTTCCCGCCGCAGTGGACCGAGTGGAACGGCGCCTACCGCGACACCGTGCGCGACTTCTGGCGCGGCGAGCCGTCGCTGGGCGAGTTCGCGTCGCGGGTGGCCGGCTCCTCCGACCTCTACGAGCACTCCGGACGCCGTCCGGTGGCGAGCATCAACTTCGTCACCGCGCACGACGGCTTCACGCTGCGCGACCTCGTGTCCTACAACGAGAAGCACAACGACGCCAACGGCGAGGACAACAACGACGGCGAGAGCCACAACCGGTCCTGGAACCACGGCGTCGAGGGCCCCACCGACGACCCGGAGATCCTGGCCCTGCGCTCGCGCGCCCAGCGCAACGTCCTGGCCACGCTGCTGCTCAGCCAGGGCGTGCCGATGCTGCTGCACGGCGACGAGATGGGCCGCACCCAGGACGGCAACAACAACACCTACGCCCAGGACAGCGAGCTCAGCTGGGTCCACTGGGACCGCGTCGACCAGCCGCTGGTCGACTTCACCGCGGCCCTGATCCGGCTGCGGCACGACCACCCGACGTTCCGGCGCAAGCGCTTCTTCACCGGTACGACGGTGCGCACCGGCGACGGCGCCGAGGGCGACCGGCTCAACGACATCGTGTGGCTGCACCTCGACGGCCGCCCGATGGTGGACGACGACTGGCAGGGCGGCGACCAGGCGATCGGCATGTACCTCAACGGGCACGGCATCGCCGGCCTCGACGAGCGCGGCGGTGAGATCACCGACGACCACTTCCTGCTCTACTTCAACGCCGACGGCCCGGCCGAGGTCACCCTCCCGCCCGACGAGTACGCCCCCGCCTGGGACGTGATCATCGACACCGGCGGCTCGGCCGACGACGCCAGCACCCACGTGGCCGGCTCGACCGTGCCGATGGCGACGAGCAGCGTGCTCGTGCTGCGCGAGCACTCCGAGCCCGAGGCCGAGCCCGACCACTCCGTGGCCGCCTCGGTCGCCGCCCAAGCCGGCACCCGGCCCGGCGTCGCGTCCGACCGCAAGGGCTGAGCGTGCGTACGCCGACCAGCACCTACCGGCTGCAGATCACCGCCGACTTCGACCTCCACGAGGCCGCGCGGCAGCTGCCCTACCTGCACGACCTGGGGGCCGACTGGGTCTACCTCTCCCCCGTGCTGGCCGCGGAGCCGGGCAGCAGCCACGGCTACGACGTGGTCGCCCACGACCACGTCGACCCGGCCCGCGGCGGGGCCGAGGGCCTCGCCGCGGTCTCGGCGCAGGCACGTCGGCTCGGCATGGGCGTGCTCGTCGACATCGTGCCCAACCACGTGGGGGTGGCCACCCCGGTCGAGAACGCCTGGTGGTGGGACCTGCTCCGGCACGGCCGCGGGTCGGCGTACGCGACGTACTTCGACGTCGACTGGGACTTCGGCGGCGGCCGGCTCCGGATCCCGGTGGTCGGCGACGGCGACGAGGGCTCGATCCGGGTCGAGGACGGCGAGCTTCGCTACCACGAGCACCGCTTCCCACTGGCTCCCGGCACGAGCACCCACGACGAGCAGCACTACGAGCTGGTCTCGTGGCGGGCGGCCGACGACCAGCTCAACTACCGCCGCTTCTTCGCCGTCAACACCCTCGCCGCCGTGCGCGTCGAGGACCCCGAGGTCTTCGACGCCACGCACGTGGAGATCAGGCGCTGGTTCGACGAGGGGCTCGTCGACGGCCTCCGGGTCGACCACCCCGACGGGCTGCTCGACCCCGAGGGCTACCTCGACGACCTGGCCGCGCTCACCGGCGGTGCCTACGTGCTGGTGGAGAAGATCCTCGAGCCCGGCGAGGAGCTGCCGGCGTCCTGGCCGACCGCCGGCACCACCGGCTACGACGTGCTCGGCCTCGTCGACCGGGTGCTCACCGACCCCGCGGCCGAGAGCCGGCTCCCGCTCGCCGACCTCGACTGGGCGGCGATGATCCACGACACCAAGCGCGCCGTCGCCGACGGGATCCTGCACTCCGAGGTCCGCCGCATCGTCCGCAACCTCCCTCCGACGGTGGTTGAGGTGCGAGGCGCCCCAGCGTCGAGCCACGAAACCCCCACGACGGTGGTTGAGGTGCGAGGAGCGTCAGCGACGAGCCACGAAACCCCCGTCGCCCCCCTCGAGGACGCCGTCGCCGAGCTGCTCGCGTGCTTCCCGGTCTACCGCTCCTACCTCCCCCAGGGCCGCGAGCACCTCGACCACGCGCTCAGCCTGGCCCGCACCCACCGGCCCGACCTCGCCGGCGCGCTCGACTCGCTCGCGCCCGTGCTGGGCGACCCCGAGGCAGCGGCGGCCCAGCGCTTCCAGCAGACCTCCGGCATGGTCATGGCCAAGGGCGTCGAGGACTGCGCGTTCTACCGCTACGACCGGCTCACCTCCCTCAACGAGGTGGGTGGCGACCCGAGCGAGTTCGCGTTCTCCGTCGAGGAGTTCCACCAGCGGATGAGCGCGCGACAGGCCGACTGGCCGCACGCGATGACCACGCTCTCGACCCACGACACGAAGCGCGGCGAGGACGTCCGGGCCCGGATCACCGTCCTGGCCGAGATGCCGGACGTCTGGACTGCGGCCCTCGACCGGCTGCTGGCGCTCGCCCCGCTGCCCGACCGCGCGTTCGCCTCCCTGCTGTGGCAGGCGGTGCTCGGGTCCTGGCCGGCGTCGCGCGAGCGGCTGCACGCCTACGCCGAGAAGGCGATGCGCGAGGCCGGCGACCACACGCAGTGGACCGCGCCCGACGAGGCCTACGAGGCGGCCGTGCACGCTGCCGTCGACGCGGCGTTCGACGACGCCGAGGTGCGCACCGTGCTCGACGACCTGCTCGCGCGGGTCACCGGCCCGGGCTGGAGCAACGCGCTCGTCGCCAAGCTGGTGGCGCTGACCGTGCCGGGGGTCCCGGACGTCTACTGGGGCAGCGAGCTGGAGGAGTGGTCGCTGGTCGACCCCGACAACCGCCGTCCGGTCGACTTCGGCCTGCGCCGCCGGCTGCTCGACGACCCCGGCCTCCCCCACGCGCACCGGGTCAAGCTCGACCTCACCGCGCACGCCCTGCGGCTGCGGCGCGACCGGCCCGAGCTCTTCACGACGTACGCCGCCGTGTCGGCCGCCGGGGAGGCCGCCCAGCACGTGCTGGCCTTCGACCGCGGCGGTGCGATCACGGTGGCCACCCGGCTGCCGCTGGGGCTGGCGGCGCGGGGCGGGTGGGGCGGCACGACGCTCGAGCTGCCCGCGGGGCGGTGGATCGACCGGCTCACCGGTCGCGAGGCGGACGGCCGGCTGGCCGACCTGCTCGCCGACCACCCGGTCGCCCTGCTGGTGCGGGAGGACGCATGAGCGCCGCGCGCGGCCCCTTCGACGTGTGGGCGCCCCGCGCGACCCGGCTCCGGCTGTCGGTGGCCGATGAGATCGTCGAGATGCAGCAGGCCGACGGGGGCTGGTGGACCCCGTCGGAGCCCGTGCCCGACCCGACGAAGGGAGACGTCGACTACGGCTACCTGATCGACGACGCGGACGCGCCGGTGCCCGACCCCCGGTCCCGGCGCCAGCCGGCGGGCGTCCACCAGCGCTCGCGAACCCACCGGCCCGAGGCCTTCGCCTGGACCGACCAGCAGTGGACCGGACGACAGCTGGCCGGCGCGGTGATCTACGAGCTGCACCTCGGCACCTTCACGCCCGAGGGGACGCTCGACGCCGCGCTCGGCCGGCTCGACCACCTGCGCTCGATCGGCGTCGACCTCGTCGAGCTGATGCCGGTCAACTCCTTCAACGGCACCCACAACTGGGGCTACGACGGGGTCGACTGGTTCGCGGTCGACGAGTCCTACGGCGGACCCGACGCCTACCAGCGCTTCGTCGACGGCTGCCACGCCGCCGGGCTCGGCGTCATCCAGGACGTCGTCTACAACCACCTCGGCGCCTCGGGCAACTACCTGCCGATGTTCGGGCCCTACCTCAAGGACGGTCGCAACACCTGGGGCGACCTGGTCAACCTCGACGGCGAGGGGTCCGCCGAGGTACGGCGCCTCATCCTCGACAACGTGCAGATGTGGCTCAGCGACTACCACGTCGACGGGCTCCGGCTCGATGCCGTGCACGCGCTGGCCGACGAGTCGCCGGTGCCGCTGCTGGAGGAGATGGCGGTCGAGGTGGCCGCGCTCTCGGCGCACCAGGGGCGGCCGCTGACGCTGATCGCCGAGTCCGACCTCAACGACCCGCGGCTGGTGACGCCCCGCGAGGCGGGTGGCTACGGCCTCGACGCGCAGTGGAGCGACGACTTCCACCACGCGGTGCACGTGGCATTGACCGGCGAGACCACCGGCTACTACGCCGACTTCGAGCCGCTCACCGCGCTGGCGAAGGTCTGCGAGCGCGGGTTCTTCCACGACGGCACGTTCTCGTCGTTCCGCGGCCGCGACCACGGCGTCCCGATCGACACCGCGACGATGCCCACGTGGCGCCTGGTGGTCTGCACCCAGAACCACGACCAGATCGGCAACCGCGCCGTGGGCGACCGGATCACCGCGGTGCTCGACGACGACCAGCTGGCCTGCGCGGCGCTGCTGACGCTGTGCGGCCCGTTCACCCCGATGCTCTTCCAGGGCGAGGAGTGGGCGGCGGCGACGCCGTTCCAGTTCTTCACCTCGCACCCCGAGCCCGACCTCGGCATCGCGACGGCGGAGGGCCGGATCGCGGAGTTCGAGCAGATGGGCTGGGACCCCGACGTGGTGCCCGACCCGCAGGACCCCGAGACCTACGAGCGCTCGAAGCTCGACTGGTCGGAGGCCGAGCGTGGCCGGGGCGCGCGGATGCTGGCCACCTACCGCCTGCTGGCCGAGCTGCGGCGCGAGCACCCCGCGCTCACCGACCCCGACTTCCGGCGTACGACGTGCACGGTCGACGAGGCGGCCCGCACGTTCACGATGGCGCGCGGCGACCTGCTGGTGGCCCTCAACCTCGGCGAGGCCGCAGCCACGCTCGAGGTCGGTGACCGGCCGGTGCTCTTCGCCACCCCGTCGGCAGCCGGCCTGCTCGGCACCCCCGACGGACCGGGTGGCGTGGCCGGCAGCGAGGTCACGCTGCCGGCGCACGCCGGGGTCCTGCTGGGCCCGCCGGCCGACCCTCGCTGAGAGACGCTCAGCCGCCCGGAAGCTCGACGATCTCGTCGTCGGCGGGCTTCTCGGCGTCGACGTCCTCGTCGAAGTCGGAGAAGGTCGCCTCGCCGGTGTCGTCTCCGGAGACCTCGATCTTGAGGATGTAGTGCGGCTCGTCGGTCGCGATGAAGGCGGTGGTGTCGTTGCCGTCCTCGGTGCCGGTGATCTTGACGGCCTCGTCGCCGTCGACGTCCTCGGTCCCGTCCTTCTCGATGCCCTCGAGGCCCTCGGTGTCGCCGATCTGCTCGAGCAGGTCGTCGAGGTTGCAGAACGTGGCGAACTGGCCGTTGGGGTCGGCGACCCACTTGTCGCCGACGAGCTCGAGCACCTGGTCGGCCTGGTCGCCGGCCTGCTCGCGGTAGAAGGCCTCGTCGGCCTTGAACCACGACTCGCCGTCGACGGAGACGACCTCGGCGACACCGCCGCCGACGCCGACCTCGCCGGTGCAGTTGCCGTCGGTGTCGAGGGCGAGGTCGAGGCTGATCGCCTGGCCCTCGGAGTCGATGTCGGCGACGATCCGCACCGAGTCGAGCTTGCCCATGTCGGTGCCGGCGGTCTTGACGATGTCCTCTGCGGTCTCGTCCGCGAAGCCGCTGCCACAACCGGTGAGCGTGACTGCGGTGGTGATTCCGATGGCGTAGATCGCCAGTCTGCTGCGCTTCATGTGCGCCTCCTCAGGTCGCCCGAAGCCAATCACACCGGCTGGGGCTCGCGCTCAGCGGCGGTGGTGGTGGACGGGGAGACCTCGGACTCGCGGAACCCGTGCCGCTCCCACCACCGTGCCATCGGGGCCGGGGCCCACCAGTTCCAGCGGCCGAGCAGCTTCATCGTGGCCGGCACGAGCAGGGCCCGGACGACGGTGGCGTCGATGAGGAGCGCGACCAGCATGCCGACGCCGAGCATCTTCATGAACACGATGCCGCTCATGCTGAAGGCGCCGATGACCACGCCGAGCAGGAGCGCCGCGCTGGTGATGATCCGGCCGGTCTTCTGCACGCCGGTGGCCACCGCCAGGTCGTTGTCGCCGGTGGCGTCCCACTGCTCGCGCACCCGGGACAGCAGGAACACCTCGTAGTCCATGGACAGCCCGAACAGGATGGCGAGCATCAGGATCGGGTTGGTGGCGTCGAGGAACCCCTGCGGGGTGAAGCCCAGCAGGTCGGAGAGGTGGCCGTCGCTGAAGATCCAGGTGACCACGCCGAAGGACGCCGTGATCGAGAACATGTTCATCACCACGGCCTTGACCGGCAGCACCAGCGAGCCGAAGGCGATGAAGAGCAGCACCAGCATGACGACGACCACGATCAGCCCCATCCAGGGCAGGTGGTCGCCCACCGAGGTGATCAGGTCGACGGTCTCGGCGGTGATGCCCCCGACGAGCAGGTCGCCGCTGGCGGGGGCGAGCTCGCGCAGGTCGCGGACGACCTGCTGGGACGCCTCGGTCTGGGAGTTGCCCGGCCACACGGCGCGCAGCAGCGTGGTGCCGTCGGCCTCGGCGACGGGCTGGACGGTGACGCCCTCGATCCGCCCGGCCTCGGCGGTGAACCTCGCGACGTCCTCGCTCGTGGTGCCCGAGAAGAGCAGGTTGGCCGTCGACTGCTCGGGCCCGAACTCGGTGGTGAGCGTGTCGGTGGCGACGTGGGCGGGGGCGTCGTCGGGCAGGACGCGGTGGTCGACGCTGCCCCACTTCACACCGAGGAACGGCGAGGCGATCGCGAGCAGCGCGACCACGGTGACCACGATGACGGCGACCGGGCGCCGCATCACCGCGTGGGCCAGGCGGCCCCAGCGGTCCTCGCCGGGGGTCGTGGCCGTCGCAGCGGTCGCAGCGCTCCGGGCCCTGCGGCGCCAGGGCAACCGACCGGCGTCGATCCGACGTCCGAGCAGCCGCAGGACGGCGGGCAGCAGCGTGAGCGCGGCGAGCATGGCGATCAGCACGGCCGCGATGCCGCCGTACCCCATGCTGCGCAGGAAGCCCTGCGGGAAGATCAGCAGGCTGGAGAGCGCCGCTGCGACCGTCAGCCCGGAGAACATCACGGTGCGGCCGGCGGTGGTCATCGTGCGGCGGATCGCCACCGCGGGCGCGGTGGGGTCGTCGAGGGGCAGCAGGGCGAGCTCCTCGCGGAAACGGCTGATCACGAACAGCGCGTAGTCGATGGCCAGGCCGATGCCCAGCAGCGAGATCACGTTGACCGAGAAGATCGAGACGTCGGTGACCAGGGTGAGCAGCCGGACGACGGCCAACGCCCCCACCATGGCGACCAGGCCGACCAGGGCGGGCATCGAGGCCGCCACCAGGCTGCCGAAGATCAGCAGGGCCAGCAGCACCACGACCGGCAGGGAGATCAGCTCGGCGCGCTCGAGGTCCTCGGACGTGATCTCGTTGACGTCGTGGTAGACCGCGAAGGCTCCCGCCAGCTGCGTGGTGAGACCGTCGGCCTGCAGCGCGGGGGCCACCTCGTCGTAGGCCTCGAGGTAGTCGTCCTGCGAGTCACCGGCCAGCGAGACGAGCACCTGGGCGGCGTGGCCGTCCGCGCTGACCAGCCCCTGCTCGGGCGGGGCGGCCCACCAGGGCAGCACCGACGCCGTGGTGCCGGCGGGCAGGCCGGCGAGGGTCTGCTCGACCGCGGAGCGGAAGGCGGGGTCGTCCGCGGTCAGGTCGTCGTCGGAGTAGATCGCCACCACGTCGACGGTCTGGTTGCCGAAGGCCTCGCGCTCGGCGGCCAGCTCGGCGTACGACTCCGAGCCGGGGTCGTCGAACCCGCCGCCGGTCAGCGAGCCGAAGACGCCGAAGCCGTAGGTCGCGGCCGCGAGCGTCAGCGCGACGCCGACGAGCAGCACGAGCCGGGCACGGTCGGCGACGATGCGCCCCCAGTGGTCGAGCATGACAACTCCTCGTGACAGCATGTCAGATTAGTGAAGGGTGTAAACCGTAAACGGTGTAAACTTGCGCCGTCAAGATGGTCCGCGTCACATCAGGGGAGCAGCGTTGGGGACGACCACGAGCACGACCACCACCGGCACGCCGACCCGCCGCGAGCGGCAGCGCGAGGCGACGTACGAGGAGATCGTGCGGGCGGCGCGCGAGCTGCTGGCCGAGGGAGCCGAGCTCTCGCTGCGGGCGGTCGCCGCGAAGATGGGGATGACGGCGCCGGCGCTCTACCGCTACGTCGCCAGCTACCAGGAGCTCGTCGACCTGGTCGCCTTCGAGGTCGACAAGGCCGCCTCGGCAGAGTTCGCCAAGGCCGCCGACCGGATGCCCGTCGACGACCCGGGTGCCCGGCTGCTCGCCGCGGCGGTCGCTTTCCGGCGGTGGGCGCTCGGCAGCCCGCGCGAGTTCACGCTGGTCTTCGCCAACCCGCTCGCCGACACCTCCTGCGCTCGCCGCGAGCTGCTCACCTCGGCCACGTCCGGCCACTTCTTCAACGACCTGCTGATCGACGTCTGGCTCGAGCGCAGGTTCGCCCACCCCACGCTGGACGAGCTCGACCCGGCGGTGGCGGAGTCGCTCGTCGACCCGCTGATCCCGATCAACCTCGACCGGGTGCCGGCCGACCACCGCGGGCTGCTGTGGGTCTTCACCCGCGCATGGGCGAGCCTCTACGGCACCGTCACCCTCGAGGTCTTCGGCCACATGGACCCCCGCGTGATCGAGAGCGCCGCCGTGTTCGTCGCGATGGTCCGCGAGTGGATGCCCCGGCTCGGGCTCGCCGACGGCCAGGAGCGCTACGACGCGCTGCTGGTCTCGGAGCTCGCCCGACGGGCCCCGACCGGCTGAGCACCGCGGCCCGACCGTCAGCCGCGCCGTATCAAGCAGCCGGTGCCGCCGCTCCTCCTGATGACGCGCGTCCGCGGGTCACCAGGGAGGAGGAGCGATGACCACCACGACACTCGAGGCCGAGACCACGAGCGTGCTGACGGCGTACGCCGTCCACGAGGTCGCGTGCACCTGCGGCCAGAGCCTGGACGAGTGCTGCGCGGCTCACTGCCCGCGCTGCGGGATCACCCTGCGCGGCTGAGCGTGCGGCTGCCGTACGGTCGACTGGTGTCCGACACCGCTGCCCGAGCAGCCCGCCACGCCCTGGCAAGGGGAACCTGGTGACCGCCAGCAGGGCCGCCCGCGAGCGCAAGGCAGCCGCTGAGGCCGGTCCGCTGGCGACGGTGCGGATCGAGGTCGACGCTGCGCAGCAGTTCGTCTACAAGATCGCGTGCACCACGTGCCGCGCCAAGGGCCACCGCAGCTGGTCGGCGTACCGACCCGGCGACCGACAACGGCTACCTGGCGGCGATGGACCGCTGGACCTTCCACCTCCACGAGCAGCACCCCGGCTCCGAGGCGCCCTGCCTGGCCTACCTGGGCGCCGCCCAGGAGCGGCTGCAGCAGCGACGGGACGACGTCGCCGGTCGGTGAGGCACCGGTTGCCCACGGGTGGTTTCGTGGCTCGTCGCTGGCGCTCCTCACACCTCAACCACCGCAACCCCCGGCGGTTGAGGCGCGACGACGGTTTCGTGGCTCGTCGCTGGCGCTCCTCGCACCTCAACCACCGCAACGCCCGGTGGTTGAGGTGCGAGCGCAAGCGAGCCACGAAACCCCCGCGGTCAGCCGCCGACGAGCTCCTCGACCCACTGCGGCACGAGGACACCGGCGGGGCCGTGGCGGGTCTGCTGGAACCACACGCTGCCGTCGCTGGGCTCGAGGTTGAGCTCGAGGGTGGGGGTACGCCGGCGGGCGGCGTACTGGACGAACCCGGCGGCGGGGTAGACCGCGCCGGAGGTGCCGATCGAGACGAAGAGGTCGGCCTCGTCGAGGGCCGAGAAGATGCGGTCCATGTGGTAGGGGATCTCGCCGAACCAGACCACGTCGGGACGCAGCGACGCGGCGCCGCAGCCCGGGCAGCACGGCCGGTGCGACATCGGGCCGGTCCATCGCACCCGGCCCCGGCAGTCCACGCACAGGGCCGAGCGCAGCTCGCCGTGCATGTGCACCACACGACGGGAGCCGGCGCGCTCGTGGAGGTCGTCGATGTTCTGGGTGACCACCGTCAGGTGGTCGCCGATCACCGCCTCCAGCCGGGCCAGCGCGTGGTGCGCGGGATTGGGGCCGACGGCGTCGAGCGCGGCGCGGCGGGCGTCGTAGAAGGCGTGCACCAGGTCGGGGTCGGCCAGGAAGGCCTGCGGCGTCGCGACCTCGTCGACGTCGTGCCCCTCCCAGAGCCCGTCGGCATCGCGGAAGGTCGGCACCCCGCTCTCGGCGGAGATCCCGGCTCCGGTGAGGACGACGACCCGCATGCCGTCCATCATGCCGTGCGCTGGTGCACCGTCACCACGTAGCCGTCGGCCGCATCGAACGGCGTCCGCTCCCAGGTGGACCAGCGCTCGACCTCGCGCAGGCCAGCGGCCGTCATCGCCTGCTCGACCTCGCTCAGCGCGGTGGGCGGGCAGTCGCCGGGCAGGTGGTCGGCGTCGAGACCGAACCCGCAGACCACGCGTCCACCCGTGGCCAGGTGAGCGGCCAGGCGCTGGCAGGTGGGGCCAAGCGTGCCGGGATCGAGCAGCGGAATGGTGTTGCCGGCCACGAGCACGAGGTCGAACGCCTCGGCGAGCGCGAGGGCCGACAGGTCGCCGAGGCGCCAGTCGAGCGCCGGGGCCGCGCGCCGCGCCTGCTCGAGCATGCTGGCGTCCACGTCGACCCCGACCACGGCGTACCCCAGCTCGGTGAGGCGCACGGCGATCCGTCCCGTGCCGCACCCCGCGTCCAGCACCCGGGCCGGAGGGTGGACCAGGGATCCCACGAAGGTCGCCTCGCCGTGCGTGTCCGCGCCGCGCTCGGCCAGCTCACGGAAGCGCGCTGCGTAGCGCTCGGCGTAGTCCGCGCCGCCGGTCTCGGTCGCGATCCGCTCCCACCTCGTCATCGGCGCGGACCGGGCCTCACTCGACGACCGTGATGTCGAACTTGGCGGTGCCGTCCTCGACCTCGGTCACCTCGACCTCGACGTCGAGCTCGTCCTCGCCGACCGTGATCGTGCAGGTCATCGTGGCGCCGACCTCGGCGTCGAGGTCTTCAGGACAGTCGGCGGCGTCAGGCGAGCTGCCGTCGGCGCCCTCGAGCGTGTCAACGATCTGGGTCTCGACGTCGTCGGCGCTGACGCTCCCGGCCCCGCAGGAGGCGAGGGTGACGGACGCGGCGAGGACGGCGATCGTGGCGAGGGCGGACTTGAGCATGGCCTTCTCGATTCGAGCGTGGGCGGAGAGACGCCCGGAGGTGGCGTGCCCGACCTGGGTCGGGCACAGGGTCCCGAGAGGGCGTCCTAGTAGTACCACGGGAGGTGTGCGTTGCGCCCGGGTTGGCCGCGCTCCTCACCAGGCACCGGCACCCGGACGAGGGTCACTCGTTGGGACGGCATGCGACTGCGCGCCGTGCTCCTCGGCACCCTCCTCTGCTCGGCCCTGGCCGGGTCCGTCCTCCCGGCCACCAGCACTGCGGCGTCCACTGCGGACCCGGCACCCGGCTCACCGGCGTACGTCGCCCGCGACGTGCGCAACATCGCCGACGCCTACGCGCGGATCACCGGGCCGGGCGGACAGCTGCGCAACCCCGCGTACCTGCCGGCGCTGGTGACGCAGACCAACGCCACCACGGCTGCGCAGCTGCTGGCCCAGGCGGCCAGCCCCACCCGGCTGGCCCTCACGGCAGGCAACGTCTTCCCGGGCTGGAACGTCGGCAACCCGCTGCGCGCGGGCTGGGACGGCACCCGCGGGCAGTCTCGGCGGGTGGCGTTCACCAACCGCCACGGCGCCCTGCTCCACGGCACCGTCTACCGGCCCCGGCCGGGGGCTCGGGACCCGTACACCCGCACGCGGCTGCGCGGTCCCTTCCCGGGGGTCGTGATCACGCCGGGCTCCGTGCAGGGCTCGGAGGGCATGTACGTCTGGCTCGCCCAGGACCTCGCCGAGCGCGGGTACGTCGTGCTCACCTTCGACGTGCAGGGCCAGGGCCGCAGCGAGACGCTGCCCCACGACGGGCCGGTCTCGGCACTGCCGTTCTGCAACCCGTTCGCCCCGGCCCGCGACGGCGAGATGCTCGGCTGCCCCGGGGTGCCGTTCCAGCAGCTGTCCAACTTCGTGGTCGGCACCGAGGACGCCCTCGACTTCTTCACCGCCACCCCGCGCCGGCCCTACCGCAACCCGCGCTCGGCCGGGGCCCGGGTCACCCGGTTCAACCCGTTCTGGCGCTCCTTCGACCGCAGCCGGGACCGGCGGACCGCCACCCGCGGCCGGACCACCCGGATCGCGATCGTCGGGCACTCGATGGGCGCCCGGGCGGTCTCGCAGGTGCAGGGCACCGACCGGCGGGTGGCCACCGTCGTCGCGCTCGACAAGCTCGCCGGCAGCAGCTCGATCGCCCCGGGGGTGCCGGGCAACGCGATCCGGCCCCGGGTCCCGGCACTGGCGGTGCAGTCGGAGTACGGCTTCACGGTGGCGCCGTACACGCTGGCGGGCGGCAGCGGCCTGGCACCGAGCCCGTCACCACAGGGCCCGGACCCGCGCCGCGAGAAGGCGAGCGGCTTCGTCGACTGGCGCAAGGCGCGCAAGGACGCCCTGCTGCTCGTGCCGCGCGCCTCGACGCACCTCGAGTACACCGACATCCCGCTCGCGCTGCCGGCCAGCCGCTACGGGCAGGCGCTGACCAGCGCGACCGTGCAGCGGTGGCTCGACCACTACCTCAAGCACCGCGGCGGCACCGGCTACGTGCTCAAGCCGCGGCTGCGCTACCTCGAGCCCACGGGTCACGGCCGCTGGAAGCCGGTGACCCTGCGGCGCGACCGGATGCTGAGCTTCTACTTCTGCTCGGCGTACGCCGTGGGGCGGGGGCGCGAGCGACGGGTCGACGGCGATGTCACCGGGGTCGGCTGCTGACGGGAATCCCCCGGCGCCCGGCCACGTTGGACAGGACATGGCACTGGAAGGCGAGTACGAGCCCAGCCCCGAGAAGTGGGTCCGCGACCAGGTCGAGACCTACGAGGCCACCGGCGGCCGCGAGGCCAACACCCTGCGCGGACGCCCCGACTGGCCGATCGTGGTCATCACCTCACGTGGCGCGAAGTCGGGCAAGCTGCGCAAGAACCCCGTGATGAAGGTCGAGCACGACGGGGTCTACGTGGCGGTGGCCTCGAAGGGCGGGGCCCCCGAGCACCCCACCTGGTACCACAACTTCGTGGCCGACCCCCATGTCGTGCTCCAGGACGGCCCCGAGCCCCTCGACTACCGCGCCCGTGTGATCACCGGCGAGGAGCGGGCCCTGTGGTGGGAGCGGGCCGTCGCGGCCTACGCGCCGTACGCGGAGTACCAGGAGAAGACCGACCGTGAGATCCCGGTCTTCCTGCTCGAGCGCGTCTGACCCGTCGCGCCTGCAGGTCACCCGGGTCAGCTGCGTCAGCTGCGTCGAGCTGCGTCAGCCGAAGGTGCGGAAGACCACCACGACCAGCGTCAGCCACAGCACCAGGCCGACGCCGTTGAGCACGCGCTGCTTGGCGTAGGCGGTCTCGGCGAGGTCGGGGCGGTCCTCCGAGCGCCCGTGGCGCCACTCCTGGACCGTGGACCACTGGCCGCCGGGGTCGGACAGGCCCCAGGTCAGGAACGGGACCGCCACGAACGACGCCACGATCACGAGCAGCACCAGCACGAAGGCTTCCTCCACGACCGACCTCCTCTCGCCGGGCCGGTCAGCGACCGACGATGGTCATCGCCAGGCCGCTGAGGTGTCCGAGCCGGGCGATCTCCGAGTCGAGGAACTCCGGCCCGCCCCGACGGCCGACCACCACGATCTCGTTGCCGTCGAGGCGCGCGGCGGCGTAGAGCGTGACGTCGGAGTCGTCGGCCGGCTCGATCCGGCCGGACCCCTCCATCTCGGTGAAGGCCAGGTCCTCGGGCGTGGCGTGGGTGGCGTGGAGCACCCCGTCCACCCGGTGGACCCGCGCACCCCAGTGCACCCGGAAGGTGTCGGGCAGCAGGTCGACCAGCCGGTCGAGCGCGTTCTCCGGCGCGACGGTCAGCTCCTCGACCGCCTCCAGGTCGAGGGTCAGGTTGGCGCCGGCGGAGTAGCGGCTGATCCACAGGACCTCGACCCCGTCGATGCCGGTGCAGGCCGAGACGATGGAGTCGGGCATCGTGCCCGGCTCGGTCTCGAGCAGCACGTCGTCGACCGCGGTGCCGTCGGGGCGCTTCTCCACGATCTCGATCGCGTCGATGTCACCCCCGGCCTCACCGATCGCCGCCGCGAGGCGGCCCAGCGAGCCTGGGACGTCGGGCAGCTCGACACGCAGGAGGAAGGGCACAGGGTCACGCTAGCCCTCGTGCATGTCGGGCCTGTTTCGGGTGCTCAGGGAGCGGATCGTGCGGCCAGGTCGGCTTGCAGGCGCTGCCGCAGCCCGGTGGCCCGGTTGGCCTGGGCGGCGACGGCGGCCCGGACCGCCGACTCCGACCCGACCACCCGCACGTGGTGCTGGGCCCGGGTCACCGCGGTGTAGAACAGCTCGCGGGTCAGCAGCCGGGAGTCGTCGTCGGGCAGCAGCACGGTCACCCGCTCCGCCTGGCTGCCCTGCGACTTGTGGATCGTCATCGCGTGCATGGTCTCGACGGCGTCGAGCCGGCCCGGGGCCAGCGCCTTGAGCCGCTCCGAGCCCGCGACGTACGCCCGGGCCCGCTCCCCCTGCCGCACCACGACGCCGATCTCACCGTTGTAGACGTCGAGCGCGTAGTCGTTGCTGGTCACGAGCAGCGGGCGCCCGACGTACCACTGGCCGTGGACGTCGACGTCGGGGCTCTCCGCCAGCCAGCGCTCCACCTGGTGGTTCCAGTGGCGTACGCCGTGGGGTCCCTCGCGGTGCGCGCACAGCAGGCGGTGCCGGTCGAGCGCCGCGAGGGCCGCGGCCGGGTCACCCGCCACCGCCGCCGCGTGCACCGCCAGCGCTCCGGTCAGGCAGTCGTCACGCAGCGCGGCCTCGGTGTCGGCGAGCCCCTCGACCTCGACCAGCTCGACCTGGTCGGAGGGGGTGCGGAGCACGGCCAGCGCCGCGTCGGCGTCGCCGTCGCGCAGGGCCGCGGCCAGCGACTTGATGTCGTGCTCGGAGCGGAAGTTCTCGGTGAGCGCCTCGACCGGCGAGTCGGGGTCGTCACGGTAGCCGTCGACGAGGTCGCGAAGCACCGCGCCGGCGCCCACCGACGTCAGCTGGTCGGGGTCGCCGACCAGGACCAGCCGGGACCCGCGGCGCACGGCCTCGAGCAGCCGGCCCATCATCGTGAGCTCGACCATCGAGCTCTCGTCGACCACGACCACGTCGTACTTGAGCCGGTTGGTGCGGTCGTGGCGGAACCGCGTGCTGTTGTCGGGTCGCCAGCCGAGCAACCGGTGCAGGGTGACCCCGTCGGGCCGCCCGACCCGCTCGGCCGCCGTCCGGGCCGCGGGCGATCCCTCGGCCACCGCCGCGAGCCTCGGTGACCACGGCCTCCTGGAGCCGGGTGGCGGCCTTGCCGGTGGGGGCGGCCAGCGCGATCGAGAGCCGCTCACCGCGGCCGGCGGCCTGGGCGGCGAGCAGCACCAGCATCCGCGCGACCGTCGTGGTCTTGCCGGTGCCGGGCCCCCCGGTGAGCACGGTGGTCCAACGCCCCAGGGCGCCCGTGGCGGCCCGCTCCTGCTCGCCGCTGAACGTCGCGCCGCGCACCAGCGGGAGCGTGGCGGCCAGCACCTCGGGGTCGACCTCGGGGGCGGGGCCGCGGCCCGGGCCAGCAGCTCGTCGCACACCTGGCCCTCGAGACGGTGGTAGCGGTCGAGGTAGAGCAGCCCGTGGTCGAGGCGCACCACGCCCGCCGCCACCAGCGGTGAGGCCGCGACCGCCGCGGCCCAGGCGTCGGGGGCCGGCCAGTCGAGCCCCGGGAGCGTCGGCAGGATCTCGGGCACGGTGGCGAGGTCGACGCAGATCGACCCGCGGCGCACCGCCCGCACGGCCAGGGCCACGGCCAGCAGCACGGCGGGGTCGGACTCCTGGCCGAGCACCCCGACGCGGGTGGCGACGTGGACGTCGGAGGAGGTGAGCAGCCCGGCGCGGTTGGCCGCGCCGAGCAGCCCGGTGGCCCGGGCGGCCAGCCGCCAGTCGCGCTCGCTGGTGGGCTCGAACAGCTCGGTCATCGGTCACTCACCGGGGCACCACCGTCGAGGAGGTCGGACAGGTCGTCGACCAGCGCCACCGGGGGCCGCCACGCGAAGACCCCGCACGGGGAGCCGTCGACCACGGGAGTGGCGGGGCCGCAGAGGCCCCGAAGGTAGAGGTAGAGGACGCCGCCGAGGTGCTGCTCGGGGTCGTAGCCGGGCTGCCGCCACCGCAGGAAGCGGTGCAGCACCGCGGCGTAGAGCAGCGCCTGGAGGGGGTAGTCGGAGTGCGCCATCGCACCCGCGAGCGCGTCGGGGCGGTAGCTCTGCGCGGTGAGCGGCTGGTCGTGGGGGCCGAGCCAGTTGGTCTTGTAGTCGACGATCAGGTAGCGCGGACCGCCCGCCGCGTCGCGCACCCGCAGCACCACGTCGACCGACCCGGTGAGGTAGCCGCGCAGGCTCTGCCGGCCCAGCGGGCCGGCGAGCGCGGCGGCGTAGCCGCGGACCGGATCGCCCTCCGGCAGGTGCCGCTCGAGCAGCGGGCCGAGGTCGCCGAGGCGGACGTCGGCAGCGGCCGCGCGGGCGTCGCCGCCGGCCAGCGGCAGCTCGAACTCCATCTCGCGCAGCCGGTCGCGCAGCGGGATCTCGCGCAGGCTCGCCCCCACCAGCGGGCCGAGCGGGGTGTCGCACACCGCGACCAGGGCGTCGGCGAGCTCGTCGCGGTCGAGGGCGACCGGCCACCAGCCCAGCTGCTCGTCGATGTGCGCGAGCAGCTCGGCGCGCAGGTCAGGGGCGTCGGGATCGGTGTGCTCCAGGACGGCGTGCACCAGGGAGCCGAACGTCGCGCCGACCGGCAGCCCCGCCATCGGGGAGAGCACGTCGTCGGTGCCCGACCCGGGCCCCGTCCCCGGCGTGGCGGCGGCCACGACCGCGGCCTCGTCGAGGCTCTCGTCGTCCTTGCCGGTGGTCTCGGGCTCGCTGCCGACGGCTCCGACGGCCGAGACGGCGCCGGGCTCGCCGGGCTCGACCCGGCTCAGCGAGGAGTAGGAGCTGCGGCGCCACGTGGTGTCGACGTCGCGGCGGAACTCACGCACGGCCAGCGTCGGGGCCGGGTCGCGGGGCGGCTCGGGGCCGGGGTCGGCGTGCAGCGCCGCCTCGGGCGACGGCCCGCCCCGGGCGCGCCACTCACCGAACCGGACGACCACCTCGTCGTCGCTCGGCACCGACGGCGACTCCGGCACCTCGACGGTGTCGGCGGGACGGAGCAGCATCCGGTGCAGGGGCGAGGCGACGGCGTTCTTCGAGGGCGCCCACCAGCACACCACCTGCGACTGGGCCCGGGTGAGCGCGACGTAGAGCAGCCGCAGCCACTCCCCGGCCTCCTCCTCCCGCCACCGCCGGCAGTGGTCGGCCCAGTCGGCGCCGCCGCCGCCGATGTTGCGGCAGCGCCGGCCGGCGTCGTCGTGGAAGAGGGGCTGGCTCGGCTCGGGCACGTGGCGGTCGCCGACGGCGGGCAGGTAGACGACGGGGTACTCGAGGCCCTTGCTGGCGTGGATCGTGACCAGCTGGACCGCCGCGGCGTCGGAGTCGAGCCGGCGGGTGCGCTCGAGGCCGCGACCGGCGCGGCCCTCGGCGACCTGCTCGCGCAACCAGGCCAGCAGCGAGACCACGCCGGGCCGCTCGGTGAGCGCGACCTCGTGCAGCGCCTCCCCGATGTGGCGCAGGTCGGTGAGCCGGCGCTCGCCGCCCACCTCGGCCAGCACCCGCGCCGACAGCCCGGCGACGGTGGCCGCCTCCAGCACCGCGGCGACGCCGCGGGAGGTGAACACCTCGAGCCAGGTGCGCAGCGTCTCGGCCACCTCGTCGGTGAGGTCGTCGCCGCGCTCGTCGAGCTCGGCGGCGGTGTGGCCGACGAAGCAGGTGAGCGCGGCCGAGCGGACCCGGGTGCTGCGGTGGGGCTGCTCGAGGGCCTCGAGGAGGGTGAGCCACTCGACCGCGGCCGGGGTGGCGAACACGCTGCCGCCGCCGGCGATCACGGCCGGCACGCCGAGCTCGTGGAGGGCCTCGCGGGCGGCGGCGAGGTCGGCGTGGCGATAGCTGATCACCGCGACGTGGCGGGGCTCGAGCGGCGTGCCGTCGAACGTCGGCCGCGCGGCCAGCAGCCGGCGTACGTCGAGGGCGAGGTCGCGCGCGATGTGCGGCCGCACCTGGGCGACGGTGAGCAACGCGCTGCCCCGCTTGCGGAAGGTGTCGCGGCGTACGACCCGGAGCCGGAACGGCGCGGGCGCCGGGGCTCCGACCAGCCGCTCGCCCTGGTGGTGGGCGTCGACGTCGTGGACGACGATCCGGTCGTCGCCCAGCGCGGCGCCGGAGAGGAGCTTCTGGACGCCGTCGAGCAGCGGGGCGTCGCTGCGCCAGTTGACCGACAGGGTCTGGGTGGTGCCCGCGGTGGCGGCGGCCTGGAGGTAGGTCGCGACGTCGCCGCCGCGGAAGGCGTAGATGGCCTGCTTGGGGTCGCCGATCAGCACCATCGTGGCGTGGCCGGTGAAGGCGCGGTCGAGCACCCGCCACTGCACGGGGTCGGTGTCCTGGAACTCGTCGACCAGCACGATCCGCCAGCGCTGGCGCATCCGGACCCGGGCCGCGCCGTCGGGGTCCTCGAGGGCGTCGGCGAGCTGGCTGAGCAGGTCGTCGTAGGAGAGGATGCCGAGCCGTCGCTTGCGGCGGTCGACCTCCTCGCGGACCGCGGCGGCGAACGCGACCCGGCGACCGACCGGGGTGGAGCGGTCCTCGTCGGCGGGCTCGAGGTGGGCCTGCGGGTCGCGCACCACGGCGCGGGCGATCGTCATCGCCTCGGCGTGGCTGAAGACCGGCTGGCCCTCGGTGAACGCGAAGGCGCGGAGGTAGAGGTCGTCGACGGTCTCGGTGACCAGGTCGTCGAGGTCCTCGACCAGCCGGGCCCGGGAGTCGGTGTCGCCGGCGACGCCGAGCGAGTCGAGCACCATCGAGCAGAACTGGTGGGTGGTGGCGATGGTGGCACCGTCGAACCCGGCCAGGGCGTCGGTGACCCGTCGGTGCCGGCGGGCACGCTCGGCGTCGTCGCAGTCGAGGAGCAGGGTGATCAGGTCGGACGGCGTCGCGGGGTCGCCCTCGACCGGCGACCGGGTCGGCGCTGAGGGCGCGCTCGGCCTCGACCAGCTGGGCGCGCACCCGCTCGCGCAGCTCCTGGCTGGCGGCCCGACCGAAGGTGACGACCAGCATCTCGTCGAGCCGGGCGACGTCCTCGGCGACGTAGCGGGTGACCAGGGCGCCGATCGTCCAGGTCTTGCCGGTGCCGGCGCTGGCCTCGAGCAGCGTGGTGCCGGTGGGCAGCGGGCCGCGGATGTCGAACGCGGTGGGGGTGTTGCTCCGGGTGCTCACAGCGGACCGACCTTCTCGGCGCCCGCGAGCAGCGGCTCCCAGATCGTCCAGGCGTGCGTGGCGAGCCCGGCGTCGAGCAGCACCTGCAGGTCGGCGTCGGGGCCGTAGACCCGGCGGTGGTAGGCGTCGGCGTCCTCGCCCTCGATGCCGAGCTTGTGGTGGGGGTCGGTGGCCCAGGCGCGCCGCGCGGCGGCGTCCGGCGACTGGTCGGAGCCCCGCAGCTCGTGGGCGTGGGCCTCCGCCCAGGCGGCCGCGGTGGCGACGGGCACCGGCAGCGGCGTGGTGAGGCCGAGGTCGCGCAGTGCGACCAGCTCACGGAGCCGGTCGACGCAGCGGTGGTCGAGGGGGCCGGCCAGGGCCCGCTTCGGCCCGGCCCGCTCGCGGCCCACCGCGTGGGAGGTCCAGTGGTGGTCGGGATGGGAGGCGGTGAGGGCGAGCAGGTCGAGCCACGCCATCAGCCGCTGCCGCGGCTTGAGCCGGGAGTAGCCGAGGCTGAGGATCCGAGACCCGTGCACACCGCCCACGGTGCCGGTGAGCCGGCGGCCGCCACCGAGGTCGACCTCGACGTCGACCGACCGCGACTCCTCGGACCGCAGCTCGGCGGTGCGGGCCCAGAGCTTCTGGCACTCCTCGGTGACCTTCTGCAGCTGCGCCTCGCCGAGCCGCCCGGGAGGCAGGGTGCCGCGCAGCTGCTCGGCCAGCATCACGGCCACGGGGTCCTGGCCGGCGAGCACCTCGCGGAGCAGACCGTCGCCGACCTGCCACAGCGCGAGGTTGTCGAGGTCGACGGGGATCGCGTCGCTGAGCTCGTCGGGCTCGAACGGGGTGGCCACGTCGAGCCGGCTCCGCAGGAAGGAGCGTGCGGGGTGGGCGAAGAACGCCTTGAGGTCGGCGAGCGAGACGTCGTCGGGCGGCCGCGGCGGCAGCGGCCCGGTGAGCAGCGGCGGCGGCTCCACCCGGACGCCGGCGGCCGACCGGGCCCCGGCCAGGGCGGCGCGGTCGAAGCTGAACGGCCGGTCGTCGTCGCCGAGCCGGCCGGGCACGAGGTTGCGGGCGTCGTAGGGCTGGAGCGGGTGCCGGGTGCGGACGCGCTCGCGCAGCGGCACCGCGGTGGTGCGGTCGACGGCGTCGAGCACCTCGCCCAGCGGGACGGCGGGAGGCCGCGGCGCCCCGGAGTGCTCGTTGGCGCCGGTGTAGGTGATCACGACGTGCTCGGTGGCGGCGAGCAGCGCGTCGAGCAGGAGCTGGCGGTCCTCGCTGCGGACGTCGCGCTCGCCGGTGAGCGGACGGCGGGCGAGCGCGTCGTCGCCGTCGGCGGAGGTGAGCCGGGGGAAGACGCCGTCGTCGAGCCCGACCAGGCACACCACCCGGTGCGGCACCGACCGCATCGGCACCATCGTGCACACGGTGAGCGTGCCGGTGCGGAAGTTGGCCCGGGTGGGGCGGCCGGCGAGGCGGGAGCCGAGCAGGGCGCGGACGTCGGCCAGCCGCAGCTCGACGCCGCCCGACCCGTCGTGGTGCTGGTCGGCGGCGGCGGCCCGGACCAGCTCGCGCTCGAACTGCGGCACCTGCCACGCGTCGTCGGGGTCGACGTCCGTGAGGCCCAGCACCGCCTGCCGCAGCCGCTCCATCCACTCCTGCGCAGACCTGGCGGAGTGCAGTCCGTCGAGCGCGGCGCCGAGCCGGTCGAGCAGCTCGGCCAGCCGCCCGGCGAGGTCGATCTCGCCGCTGCCGACGTCGTCGAGGGGCAGCCCACGGCCGAGGTGACGGTGGTCGTCGCCGCTCATCGCGACCCCCAGCAGCACCCGGTCGACCCCGGCCTGCCAGGTGTTGTGGGCGAAGCCCTCCATCGCGAACGCCGTGCGCCCCGAGGCGTCGAGGCCCCAGCGGACGCCCGACCGGGCGACCCAGCGGTTGACCCGGTCGAGGTCGTCGTCGGTGAACCCGAAGCGCCGCCGGCACGGCTCGCTGGAGGCGAGGTCGAGCACCTCCGACGCCGTCACCCGACCGCCCGCCAGCTGGAGCAGGGCATCGGCGACCCCGAGCAACGGGTTGGTGCTGCTCAGCGCCCGGTCGGCGAGCCGCACCCGCAGCTGGTGGGCGGGATGGCCCACGACGTCGGGCTCGGTGGCGCCGGTGGGGGCCAGCCCGAAGCCGGCCGAGATCAGCGGCGCGAAGGTCTCGATGTCGGGGCACATCACGAGGATGTCGCGCGGCTCGAGGGTGGGGTCGTCGTCGAGCAGGCCGACCAGCACCTCGCGGAGCACGTCGACCTGGCGCGCCGCGCCGTGGCAGGCGTGGACCTGGAGGCTGCGGTCGTCCGCGCGCAGGGTGCGCGCGGCGCGCTCGTCGGCGCTGGGCGCGTGGTTGGCGCGCAGGTCGTGCTGGAGCCAGCCGAGCAGGGTGCCCGTGCTCGGGACCCGTCTCACCGCCCGCGGCGCCGGCGCCCTCCACGGGGGCGGCGGTGGCCAGGGTGCGGTGCAGCTCGCGGGCGTCGCGTCCGAGCGAGGCCAGCAACGGGTGGCGCACCACGGCGTGGGTGGGGTCGTCGGCGCGCGGGACGACGCCGTGCGCCCCGGCGGCACCGAGTGCCTCCCACAGGGCCGGCGAGGGCTGCGGCAGCCAGAGGTGCACGTCGCGGTGCCGGGCCAGCGCGCCGAGCAGCTCGACCTCGGTGACGGGGATCCGGGTGTGGCCGAAGAGCGAGAGCCGGGCCGGCAGGTCGAGGCCGGCGTCGTTCGTCTCGAGCCGCTCGACCGTGCTGGCGTGGCGGACGTCGGGCGGGTCGGCGTCGATCGCGGGCAGCACCCGCCGCCACAGCTCGGCCTGCCAGTGCAGGTCGTCGTCGAGCGTGCCGCCGGCGCCGTCGGTGTCGCGGCCCGCGCGCCAGTCGGCCACGAGCGTGGGCCGCTGGGCGGCGTAGGAGGCGTAGAGGGCAGCGAGACGGATGGCCACGGAGTAGCGCCGGTTGCGACGCAGCTCGGCCGCCTCGCCCTCGCGGTCGTGGCCGAGGTGCCGCGCGAGCGTGGCCAGCCACGGCTCACCCAGGTGGGCGTCGATCGTGGCGAGCAGCGGCCACACCAGGCGCTCGGGGTCGTAGGGGTCGTCGCGCTCGCGCCCCAGCAGCAGCGAGACCAGGGAGCGCGGGTTGAGGAACCGGACGCCGGCGCAGACCCCGTCGCCGCCGCGCGGGCCGACCCCGAGCCGGTGGGACAACCGCTGCGTGAGCCACCGCTCGACCCCCTTGGCGGGCACCACCACCACCTCGTCGGCGAACGGGTCGTCGAGCGGGGACGACAACAGCTCGCCGAGGGCGTCGGCGAGCTGGTCGGTGCGCGGAGCGCGGTGCAGGTGCAGGGTCATCGCCGGTGACGATAGTTGTTGGCACCGACAGCGCCGGGCTGCCCGCGCGTGACCCGGGGAGCGTTCATGCGTTGGACCCGTGACCTGCCCCCCAGGAGGTGTCGATGACCCAGCTCCGCACGCCGCCCCCCACCCCGTCCCCCACGCCCTCCGGCACCCCGTCCGGCACGCCGCGCCACGCGCCGGCCCACGTCGGCCCCGCGGCGTCCCCGGACGAGCCGCGCGTGCGTCGCCGCCGGGAGTCGCACAAGCACGCGCGCCGACGGCGCGGCCTGCTGGGCACCGGCCTCGCGCTCATCGTCGCGGGGCTCGTGGTCCTCGGCTACCTCGCGTGGCAGTTCTGGGGCACCAACTGGGTCTCGGAGGGCCGGCAGGCCGAGGTGGCCGAGTCGCTCCAAGCGGGGTGGGGCCAGGGCAACGCCTCGACCGAGACCGCGTGGGGCGAGGCCGACGCGATCCTGCGGATCTCCCGCTTCGGCGAGGAGTACGCCGTCCCGATCCTCGAGGGCTCCACCGACGAGGTGCTCGCCGCGGGCGTGGGCCACATGGAGGACACCGCCGAGGTGGGGGCCAAGGGCAACTACGCGCTCGCCGCCCACCGGGTCACCCACGGTGAGCCGTTCGCGGACTTCCCCGAGCTGCGGGAGGGTGACCTGGTGGAGGTCGAGACCCGCGACGCGGTCTACACCTACGAGCTCGACAACTCCGGCACCGAGCTGATCGTCCCGTTCACCGCCTCGTGGGTGCTCGACCCGCAGCCGCGCAACCCCGACGACCTCGGTGTCTCCGCCCCGACCGACGAGGGGCCCCGCCTGATCACGCTGCTCACCTGCTCGGAGATCTTCCACACCGACAACCGCAGCATCGTGTTCGGCCATCTCGTCGACAAGGCCACAAAGGTCGCCGAGCTGTCCTGAGAACGGGCGTAACCTTTGCCGACGGCAGTCGTTTGCAGCGCAACCCCCCAAGGAGTGCCCCCGTGATCAAGAGACTGGCTGTCCTCGTGAGCCTGGTCGCGTTCGTGGCCACCGCCGCGTCCACCCCCGCCATGGCCGAGGACGGGTACACCGCCCAGGCCAACACCAGCTGCGCGATCACCACGCCCGACGTCGTCAAGCGCGGCGCCACCTTCGTGGCCGACGTCAACGTGCGCAGCAACAGCCCCGACCGGCCCCGCGGCGAGGTCAAGGTCGAGCTCTCGCGTGCCGGCGCCGGACAGGTCTGGTCCACCACCGTCGACTACGCCGGTGGCGCGACCACCGTGCGCGGACCCGCCCTCGACCAGGCCGGCGACTACCGGGTGGACGTCTCGTTCGTGCCGGCCGACCGCTCGGTCTTCCGGGGGTGCACCGGCAACGCCGCCTTCGAGGTCAGCAAGGGGCTCGGACCCAACGACGAGGACGACAACGACCCCGACGACGGCGGCACGGGCTTCCTGCCCGACACCGGCGGCCCCGGCTTCTGGCTGCTCGTCCTCGGCCTGGCTCTGGTCGGCACCGGCTCCACCCTCGTCGTCGTCGCCCGCCGCCGCCGCCCCACCCCCAGCTTCGGCTGAGCCCTCGGCCCAGGGCTGAGCCCCCGGCCCCGTCGAACGCTCGTCCCGGAGCGGTTGGGGAGCGGTAGGGTCCCAGCCATCCCATCGGCAACCTCCACGGAGTCCGCATGCCCACGTCGGCCGCCTCGCTGCTGCTCAACCCGAACACCTACGACCCGGCGCAGTACGACGACGAGACCCGACGGATCCTGCGGGCCACGATCGACCACCTCGAGGGCCGCGGGCTGGCACAGCTGCTGGAGGACTACCACGGCAAGCACTGGTACTCCGACTTCCTCGACTTCGTCGCCAAGGAGAAGGTCTTCGCGACCTTCATGACCCCGGCCCGAGACGCGGGCGGCGACAAGGACAAGCGCTGGGACACGGCGCGTGTCGCGGCGATGTCGGAGGTGCTGGGCTTCTACGGGTTGTCGTACTGGTACCCGTGGCAGGTGACCGCGCTCGGCCTCGGACCGGTCTGGCAGTCGGACAACGCCCAGGCACGGGCTCGCGCGGCGGCGGCCCTCGACGCCGGCGGCGTCGGCGCCTTCGGCCTCTCCGAGCAGGCTCACGGCGCAGACATCTACAGCTCGGACATGGTGCTCACCCCGGACGGCCACGGCGGCTACACCGCGACCGGTTCGAAGTACTACATCGGCAACGGCAACTGCGCCACGGTCGTGTCGGTGTTCGGGCGGATCGAGGGCGTCGAGGGCCAGGACCAGTACGTCTTCTTCTACGCCGACAGCAGCCACCCCAGCTACCACGTCGTCCAGAACGTCGTACCCAACCAGAACTACGTCTCGGAGTTCCGACTCGAGGACTACCCGGTCACCGCCGACGACATCCTGCACACCGGCGACGAGGCCTTCAGCGCGGCCTTGAACACCGTCAACGTCGGCAAGTTCAACCTGTCCTTCGGTGCGATCGGCCTGACCACGCACGGGTTCTACGAGTCGATCCGGCACGCGCACAACCGGGTGCTCTACGGCAAGCCCGTCACCGACATGCCCCACATCAAGGCCTCGTTCATCGAGAGCTACGCCCGACTGATCGCGATGAAGCTGTTCAGCGACCGCGCCGTCGACTACTTCCGGACCGCTTCACCGGAGGACCGGCGCTACCTGCTGTTCAACCCGGTGACCAAGATGAAGGTCACCACCGAGGGGGAGCGCGTCATGATCGCGCTGGGCGACATCGTCGCGGCCAAGGGTTTCGAGAAGGACAACTTCATCGGGGTCGCGAAGTTCGACACCACCTGCCTGCCTCGCCTCGAGGGCACCGTCGCGGTCAACCTCGCGCTGGTGCTGAAGTTCATGCCGGCCTACCTCTTCCTGCCCGAGGACAAGCCCGCGGTGCCGACCCGGCAGGACGCAGCCGATGACGACTTCCTGTTCCGCCAGGGCCCGACCCGCGGACTGGGCAAGGTGCGCTTCCACGACTGGAGGCAGGCCTTCGCGGCCGCCTCGAGCATCCCGAACGTCGCGCTGTTCACCGAGCAGGCGGAAGCCTTCGTGGAGCTGCTGTCCACCGCTGCCCCGGACGACGAGCAGCAGAAGGACCTCGACTTCCTGCTGGCCCTGGGCGAGCTGTTCACCCTCATCGTCTACGGTCAGCTCATCTTGGAGCAGGCCGAGATCCTCGACCTCGACACCGACGTGGTCGACGGGATCTTCGGAGTGCTCGTGCGTGACTTCTCCGCCGGTGCCGTGGCCCTGCACGGCAAGCCGGGTTCGACGTCGGCCCAACAGGTGTGGGCTCTGGGGGCCGTCCGCAAACCGGCGGTCGACGAACCACTGGCCGACCGCCTCTGGGGCGAGGTCGTCGCCCTGGCCGACGCCTACACGATGACCCCCTGAGGCGAGGTTCACCAGCCTGCCGTGACCGATCCAGCCACGCCACCTCCCCCGCCCGCGACTCCCACCGAGGCCGAGTCGCTGCAGTCGGTCCTGGAGCGGAATCGGCGGACGTTCGCCTGGAAGACGTCGGGGCTCGACGAGCAGGGCCTGAGGGCGACCACGGCTGCCAGCTCGATGACGATCGGTGGCCTGGTCAAGCATCTCGCCCTGGTCGAAGCCGACTGGCTCGCGGTCAAGCTCGCCGGCCAGGACTACGGCCCGCCCTGGGACGGGGTCGACTTCGACGTCGACCCGGACTGGGAGTGGCGCACAGGCGCCCTCGATCCTCCGGAAGCGACCTATGGAGTGTGGCGAGACGCGGTCGCACGTTCGCGCGAGATCGTGCCCGAGGTCATCCAGCGACGCGGACTCGACGGTCCTGCCTCGTTCACCTGGCCCGACGGTCGCACACCGACGGTCCGCGCCGTGCTCCTCGACATGATCGAGGAGTACGCCCGACACACGGGCCACGCCGACATCCTCCGTGAGGCTGTCGACGGCCGGGTTGGTGAGGGCGCCCCCGAGGACTTCGAGCTCTGAGCCGAGCCAGGTCAGAGGATGGCGTCCGCCGCCGCCAGCGAGCGGACGCCGTGGCGCAGCAGCGTCTCGGCGACGCGCACCGTGCCCGCGGCACCCAGCACCAGCGCGGCCTGGGTGTACGTCGGCGGGTCGGGGGCGTCGCGGAACGAGTCGACGAGGCCGGCCGCCGCCTCCATGGTGAACCGCGGGACCCGCACGTGGGCGTGGTCGAGCAGGAACACGAGGTCCGCGTCGTCGGGGGTGGCGCCGACCCGGTGCCACGCCGCGCAGACCGCGGTCACCAGGCGCATCTCGTGACCGGTGGCGTCGGCGATCCGGCGTACGTCGGAGTAGCGCCGCGCACCGCACAGCACGTCGGCGATGTCGCGGAGGTGGGCCCCGGCCTCCACCCAGCGCAGACGATCGGAGGGCTCGGCGGCATCGTCGGGCTGGCGCGGGATGCTGCCCAGGACGACGTCGCGGTAGAGCGCCAACGGCAACGGATCACCGCCGGGTGCGACCCGCTCGTGGATCGCGACGACGACCTCGGGCGGTATCCCGAGCCGCCAGAGCCGGCGCGACCCGTCGACCTCGAGCACCCGCCGGTCGACCAGGGCCCGGTCGGCGGTGCGCTCCAGGCCTCGAGGACCTGGCCGCCGACTGGACGAGGTCGTGGAAGGCGGTCACCAGGTGGAACGGCGCGCCGTGGCGGGCGGCCCAGTGCGTGGCGGAGTCGAGATGCTTGACCGCATCGGCCGGGTCGAGCCAGTGGACGTCGCGGCACTCGCACCCCGCCACACGGGGACGCACCGTCCACCCCGGGCGCCCGTAGCCGGGCTTGTCGGCCTTGACCCTCGGGCGGCTCGCGGCGCTCGCGAGCCAGCCACAGCCCCCGCGCGGCGGGCAGCACCTTGTCGGCCAGCTCCAGGCAGGACAGGTAGCCGCCGTGGTCGCCTGCCCGCCGCTCGCGGTCGAGGTCGTGGCCGGTGTCCAGGACCCAGTCGGCCGACAGCGTGACCGGGTGCTCGTGGGTCGGGGCACCGCCGCGCGGCGACCCGCGCGACTCCGGTCGGTCCTGGCACCGGACGACGAGGGTGAGCGCGGTGTCGTCGGCAGGC
This sequence comes from uncultured Actinomycetota bacterium, assembly GCA_963834285.1. GTDB lineage: Bacteria > Actinomycetota > Actinomycetes > Propionibacteriales > Nocardioidaceae > Nocardioides. The sequence continues at coordinate 593,084 of CAWIAZ010000005.1, forward strand.
AGCCGCGGCCCGCGCCACCCCAGCTCCGTCGTCACACGTCCCCCACTGCGCCCCGCCTGCCCCCGAAGTCGCCAACGTACGTCGGGTCCCGACGACCCGCCAGAGCTCGCGAGATTTTATCTGCGCACGCGTCGACGCCCGTCCTCCGCAAGCCTGGCGGCCGGTCCAGCCCGGTCGTGGCCGGCGCCTCAGGAGGCGTCGCGGGTCTCGACGGCCTCGCGGTAGTCGTTCTCGAGCGACTCGACCGCGTCGGGGTGGCCGTGGAACCGACGGTAGGAGTAGACGATCAGCGCCCCCGCGATGATCGCCGAGGCGAACTGGGTGATCGCGGTGGCGAGACCGCCGGGCAGCCACCACGACTCCGGGAGCATCCACCAGTCAGGCACCGGCGGGCTCATCGTCCAGAGCACGCCGGCCGCGACCAGCAGCAGCACGCCGAGCACCGAGAACGCGATGCTGCGGGCGTTCTCGACGCTCTGGGCGGCCCCCTTGAGAGCGCGGAACTTCACGGGGTCGACGCGCTTCGCCGCCCAGTCGTACTGCTGGGACAGCACAGCGAGCCCACCGAAGAGCATCAGCAGGCCGGGGCCGGGCAGGATCAGCGCCGCGATGCCACCGAGGACGAGTCCCCACCCGAGGACCTCCAGGCCCACGCGTTTGGCTGCCCTCTTCATGTCCCGACTCTCCCAGACCTGTCCAAGCCGCCGGTCCGGATCGGATCAGCCGTGCCTCTCGAGGTAGACGCGTCCTGCGGCGTCGAGGTTGCCGTGCCGCTGCGCCACCCTGGCCCAGCGTAGCGACATCGAGAGGAAACGGAGCGGGTTGTAGACGTCCTCCTCGCGACGGAACAGCCCCTCGCCGGCGTAGGTCATGATCGTCAGGTTCGACTCCTCGTGCACCGATCCGTCGCCCGGGTCGGGCATCAGGTTGCGCACCTCGCAGACCAGCCGCGAGGTCGGCACGTCGATCACCTGCCACGCCAGCGGGAAGCCGGTCATCACCGACCCGGGGAAGCTGGTCATCGTCGAGACCGCCCACGCGCGGATCTCGTCGCGTCCGTGGAAGGTGCCGAAGGCGTGCTCGACGTACTCGGCGTCCTCGGTGAAGTGGTCGGCGAAACCGGCCCACTCCCCCGTGTCGGCGTACCCCTGCACGGCGCGGTGCAGGGCGGCGTACGCCTCGGAGATCTCCGCGGCGCTCGAAGGTGCCGGTCCGGTCGCTCACCCGGTCATTGAACCAGGATGCCGCCCCGGCTCACGCGAGGTGGTGGACCTCCTGGAGCCCGTAGACCGGGGTCGGGATCCCCTCGGCCCGCGCCTTGAGCTGGAGGGCGAGGTAGAGGGAGTAGTGCCGTGACTGGTGCAGGTTGCCGCCGTGGAACCACAGCGCCTCCTGCTGGGTCGGCTTCCACATGTTGCGCTGCTCGCCCTCCCACGGGCCGGGGTCCTTGGTGGTGTCGGAGCCGAGGCCCCAGACCTTGCCCACGGTGTCGGCGACCTCCTGGCTGATCAGGTCGGCGGCCCAGCCGTTCATCGAGCCGTAGCCGGTGGCGTAGACGACCAGGTCGGCCGCCAGCTCGGTGCCGTCCTCGAGCACCACGGAGTGCTCGGTCAGGTGGTCGACCTGGCCGTGCGCCAGCTTCACCTCGCCGTCGGCGACGAGCTCGGCCGAGCCGACGTCGATGTAGTAGCCGGAGCCGCGCCGCAGGTACTTCATGAACAGGCCCGAGCCGTCGTCGCCCCAGTCGTGGCGGAAGCCGGCGGCCTCGAGCCGGTCGTAGAAGTCCTTGTCCCGCTCGGCCATCGCCTCGTACGCCGGGATCTGGAACTCGTGCATGATCCGGTAGGGCAGCGAGGCGAAGATCAGGTCGGCCTTCTCGGTGGTGACCCCCGCGTCCACGGCCCGCTCGGAGTAGAGGTCGCCCAGCCCGATGTCCATCAGCGAGTCGCTCTTCACGATGTGGGTGGAGGAGCGCTGCACCATCGTCACGTCGGCGTCGTTCTCCCACAGCGCCCCACAGATGTCGAAGGCGCTGTTGTTGCTGCCGATCACCACGCACTTCTTGCCGGCGTACGCGTCGGGCCCGGGGTGGGCCGAGGAGTGGTGCTGGTCGCCGCGGAAGACGTCCTGGCCGGGCAGCACCGGGATGTTCGGCTTGCCCGACATGCCGGTCGCCATCACCAGCTGCTGGGGCCGGAGGGTGACCGGGACGCCGTCCCGCTCGACCTCCACGGTCCACTCGCCGGTCTCCTCGGAGTACGACGCGGACGTGGCCACGGTGGAGGTCCAGTAGGGCACCTCCATCACCCGGGTGTAGGACTCCAGCCAGTCGCCGATCTTGTCCTTGGGCGCGAAGACCGGCCAGTTGTCGGGGAACTTCAGGTAGGGCAGGTGGTCGTACCAGACCGGGTCGTGGAGGCAGAGCGACTTGTAGCGGCTGCGCCACTGGTCGCCGGGCCGGGCGTGCTTGTCGATCACGATCGCCGGGACGCCGAGCTGGCGCAGCCGGGCGCCGAGGGCGATGCCGCCCTGGCCGCCGCCGACCACGAGCACGTAGGGCTGCGTGGTGGAGCCGAGCGACTCGGCCTCCTGCTGCTGGGCCTCGAGCCAGGTGACCCGGTGCTTGGAGGCGCCGTGCTGGGCGCCCATCGGGCGGTGGGTGCCGCGCGGCTCCTCGTGGCCCTTCAGCTCGTGCATGGTGGTCAGGAAGGTCCAGGCCTTGTCGCCCCTCCTCCTCGACCAGCCGGAGCAGGCCGTGGCCGCGGCCGACCGCCGTCTCGTATCCGAACCACGCGGTGACGACGCCGTCGGCCTCGTCGGCCGGCTCGGTCAGCGCGAAGCCGCCCGGGTCGACGCGGTCGAGGGTCTCGCCCAGCAGGTCGGCGACGCCGTCGGGGTTCTCGACGGTGACGATGTTCCAGGAGAACGCGATCAGGTCGCGCCAGAAGCTGGTGGTGGCGAAGTGGTCGGCCGCACGGCGTACGTCGCGGGCGCGGAGCGCGTCCTCGAAGGACGCGAACCACGCCTCGGCGCGCTCCTGCGGCGTCCGGGTGGTCGTGGGCTGGTCGAGGGTCTGGGTCATGTGACCCAGCACACCTCCTCGTTCCCGCGAGCGACAGCGTTGCAGCGCGTTGCATCGGTGGTGGCCTTGCTGCGGCGGGGTTTCGTGGCTCGGGCCCGGGGGCCCTCGCACCTCAACCACCGCGTCGCTCACGGTGGTTGAGGTGCGACGAGCGCCAGCGAGGAGCCACGAAACCACCACCCGGGAGAGCGGCGAGCGACGAGCCACGACGCCATCCCACCTGGCTTCGTGACCCGCCGCCGCCCCACGGTCGGTGCCCGTGGTCCGTCCTGTGGTACCCGTCACACGCCCGGCGTACTCTCGACCAGGCGGGGAGGAGGGTCAGATGACGGCAGGGTTCGGGGCGATCGCGCCCGGCACCGACCTCTCCCGGCACGCGCGCGAGCTGGTCCGGGTGCACGACGCGGTGCTCGGCGGTGCCCGTCCTCCGCACCTGCCGCGCAGCCTGGTCGCGCGGTCGTGGGCACGGGTGATGCGGCTGGGCCTCGACCCGGACGGCGACAACGCCCGCGACCCGATGCCCGCCGCCGAGCTGGCCGGCCGGCGCCACCGCTCGCCGCTGCGGCTGGTGATCGACGAGCTGCGCGGGGTGCTCACCAGCGTGGCCGACGCCTCCCACTTCCTGATGGTGGTCTGCGACGCCGAGGGGGTGGTCCTGTGGCGCGAGGGCTCGGCTGCGGTGCGACTGCACGCCGACCGGCTCGGCTTCAGCGAGGGCGCCCACTGGACCGAGCAGGTCGTCGGCACCAACGCCATCGGCACCGCGCTGGCCGAGGCGGCGCCGGTGCAGCTGTTCTCCGCCGAGCACTTCGAGCAGAAGCAGCACCCCTGGTACTGCACGGCGGCACCGATCCACGACCCCCGCACCGGCGAGCTGCTCGGCGTGGTCGACGTGAGCGGACCGGCACTCACCCTGCACCCCGCCCTCACCGCGCTGGTCGAGAGCGCCGTGCGCCTGGCGGAGGGCCGGCTGTGGCGGCTGCACGAGGAACGACTCCAGCGGCTGCGGCAGAGCGCGGAGCCGGTCGTCGGCGGGGTGACCGGTCCGCTGCTGGTGGTCGACGACCACGGCTGGGTGGCCCACCACTCCGGCGTGGCCGCCCGCGACCGGATCGCCGTGCCGCGGGCAGACCGCGCGCTCGCGGTGCCCGGGCTCGGGCTTTGCCTGCCCGAGCGGCTGGGCGACGGTTGGCTGGTGCGTCCCAGCGGCGGCACCCGGGCGCTCACCGCCCGGCTCGACCTCTCGGGCCCGCCGGTGCTCGAGCTGCGCTCCGACACCGACCCGTGGCGGACGACGCTCACCCCCCGCCATGCCCAGATCCTCGAGCTGCTGGGCGAGGCGGGCCCGACGGGCCTGACCACCCAGCGGCTCAGCGTGGCGCTGTTCGGCGACGCGGAGCACGCGGTCAGCGTGCGGGCCGAGGTCTCCCGGCTACGGCGCGTCATCGGCGCCCTGGTCACCACCAACCCCTACCGGCTCGCCGACGGGGTCACGCTGATGGTCGTGCGCGACCTGCGCTGAGCGGGTGGCCAGGGGCGGCCCGAGCAGCGGGAGTTCGAGGCCGAGACGATCCGGTGCGGATGGTCAACGTCGCACGCGGCTGGAGCGCCCTGGTCACTCCCCGTGGCCCAGCCGATGGTTGTTCGTGTGTCAGTGGGACCACTTGAACCCCAGTCTTTCGGCGATCCGGGACGCATGCCGGGGCGGAGCACTGACGATGGCTGCGCTCCTTCCGCGCTCGGTGAGCGGATCAACCCCTCCGCGAATGGATTCTCATGAGAACTCACGGCTCACCGCACGCACGGCTACTCAGGAGGCGGCGCACCAGCGCGCTCGCCGCCGTCCTCACTACCTTCCTGGTGCTGCTCGGCCTCGGCACCGCGCCGGCCGCGCAGGCCGCAGGGGTGGCCCCCGGTCACCAGCTGACCACCCTGTTCGCGGGCGGCAATGGACAATCCGGCAACACCTTCGACCTCACCGTCGGCGCGGGGTCGGACATCGACATCAGCGGCTTCGACCTCAACGTCAGCTATGCGGGTGGCCCCGTGTCCGTCTACACCCGGCCCGGCACCGCTGTGGGTCACGAGAACACTCCCGACGGGTGGACGCTGCGGGGGTCGGCCACTCCGACCACGGTGAATCCGAGCAATTCGCCCACGCACATCGATCTCCCGATCCACCTCGACAGCGGCGACCACGGGGTCCTGGTCGCCTTCAACGCCGGCGGCGGTCTGAACTACACCAATGGCAGCGCCACATATTCCGACGCGAACCTGACGCTCACCAGCGGTACCGGCGTGGGAGCGCCCGTCCTGAGCGGCGGCGCAGTCTATTCGCCTCGCATTTGGAACGGGACCATCTACTACGACCTCTCCGGACCCCGGACCACGATCACCGGCGGCCCCGAGGGCCGCACCTCCGATCCTGACCCCTCGTTCACCTTCACCGGCGCCTCCGAGGCCGAGATCGCCTCCTTCGAGTGCGACCTGGCACCGGCTGAGCCGGGCGGCTCGGCCGGGTACGAGACGTGCGAGTCCGGGATCGGCTACACCGGTCTGCCCGACGCCGAGTACACCTTCTCGGTCCGCGCCGTGGACCTCGACGGCGACACCGGCCCGTCCGCCACCCGCGAGTTCACCGTGGACACCACCGCGCCGGTCTTCGAGGTCTCGCCCTCGACCAAGGACTTCGGTTCCCAAGTCGCGGACACCACCAGCGCCGCAGAGGCGTTCACCGTCACCAACACCGGCACCGCCGACCTCGACATCACCACCGCCGCACTGACCGGGACCGACGCCGGGCAGTACGCAGTCGGCACCGACGGCTGCACCGGCGTCGTCCTCGCGCCCACCGACACCTGCACCGTGGACGTCGCCTTCACCCCGACCAGCACCGGTCCGAAGTCCGCTGCCCTGGAGTTCGACGACAACGCCACCGGCAGCCCGCACCAGATCCCCCTGACCGGCACCGGCATCGACCGACCGGAGATCACCCAGATCGACCCGCCGACCGGGCCGATGGCCGGCAGCACCACGGTCGTGATCACCGGGACCGGGTTCAACGACGCCACTGGCGTTCGCTTCGGGTCCGCCGGACCCGCGAGCGGCTTCACCGTCGACTCCGACACCCAGATCACCGCAGAATCACCGGCATCCACCTCAGCCGGACGTCGCCACATTCGCGTCCGTGTGCCCGGCGGAATCAGTCGTGCCGTGGCTGAGGACGTCTTCACCTACGTCGGCGTCCCCCCCACGGTGTCCGGGGTCGCCCCGAACTCCGGCCCCATCGCCGGAGGCAACAGCGTCGTGATCACCGGCACCGGGTTCGACGGCGCCACCAGCGTCGTGTTCGGATCCGCCGGACCCGCCAGCGACTTCACCGTCGACTCCGACACCCAGATCACCGCGGTCGCCCCGAACTCCCCTCGAGCCGGGACCCGCAACATCTTGGTGCGCACTCCCCAAGGGAGGAGCGCCGTGGTGGCCGCTGACCGCTACACCTACGTCGGCACCACAGCGACCATCACCGAAGTCACACCCGACTCCGGACCCGTCGCCGGAGGCAACAGCGTGGTAATCACCGGCACCGGGTTCCTGGGCACCACCGTGGTGCTCTTCGGCGCTGCCGGAGCCGCTGACTCCTTCACCGTGGACTCCGACACCCAGATCACCGCCATCGCTCCACCTGCCGCAGGGGAAGGAGTGCGCCACATCCGGGTCCGCAGCCCTCAGGGCACCAGCCCAGCCGTGCACGCCGACCGCTACACCTACACCGGCTGAGAACTACACCTCACCCACCACCAAACCTGCGCCGCCCGGCTCGACACCGGGCGGCGCAGGCACGTGCACAGCGAACACCTGCAGGTGCGAGGGTTTCGTGGCTCGCTCCGCTCGCACCTCAACCACCGCACCCGGCACGCACCGCTCGCACCTCAACCACCGCACCCGGCACGCACCGCTCGCACCTCAACCGGCGCACCCGGCACGCACTCGATCACGGGACGGGGTGCAGGCGCGCCACATGTCGAGCGCGATCTCGACCAGACCGACCTGGGGCAGGGCGGCGACGTCGGCGAGGTCGAACCAGCGCGACTCGTCGGTGCTGCCGTCGATCTCGCGGGTCAGCTCGCCGCCGACGACCCGCGCCGCGAACACGACGCGCAGGGCGCGCATCGGTCGCTGCGTGCGGGCGAAGCGGCGACTGGCCGGGACGATGTAGGAGTGCACGCCGAGCAGCCCGGTGAAGCTCGACGTCGTACCCGCTCTCCTCGCGGACCTCGCGCACCGCGCCGTCCTCCACCGACTCCTCGAGCTCGACCCCGCCGCCGGGCAGGGTCCAGCGCGGCTCGTCGGGCTCGTTCCACAGCGCCAGCAGCACCCGCTCGGCCCCCGGCTCGCCGTCGACGATGACGGCGTAGGCCGCCACCCGGGTGTCGTAGTCGGTGTACTCCATCCCCCCATCCTGCCGACCGGTGCCACAGCGGGCAGGAATAGGACGTCCCGGATGAGGGTTCTGGCCACCCATGAGCGTCCCCACGATCACCCTCAACGACCAGACCACCATCCCCCAGCTCGGGTTCGGCGTGTTCCAGGTCCCGCCCGAGGAGACGGCCGCGACGGTCACCTCCGCCCTCGAGGTCGGCTACCGCCACATCGACACCGCGCAGATGTACCGCAACGAGGCCGGCGTCGGCGAGGCGATCGCGGCGGCCGGACCTGCCGCGCGACGAGCTGTACGTCACCACCAAGCTCAACAACGGCAACCACCGGCCCGATGACGTGAAGCGGTCCTTCGACGAGTCGCTGGACAGGCTCAAGCTCGACCAGGTGGACCTGTTCCTCATCCACTGGCCGCTGCCCACCCTGTACGACGGCGACTTCGTGTCCACGTGGAAGGCGATGACCGAGCTCGTGGCCGCCGGGCGCCCGCTCGGTGGGCGTCTCCAACTTCCAGCCCGCGCACCTCGACCGGATCGTCGCGGAGACGGGGGTGGCGCCGGTGGTCAACCAGATCGAGGTGCACCCCTACTTCCTCAACGACACCGCCCGGGAGGCGTCGCTGCGCCACGGCACCCACGTCGAGGGCTGGTCGCCGATCGCCCAGGGCAAGGTGCTCGACGACGCGGTGATCGGCCGGGTCGCCGAGGCCCACGGCAGGACCCCCTCGCAGGTCACGCTGCGCTGGCACGTCGAGCGGGGCGACATCGTGTTCCCGAAGTCGATGAACGTCTCCCGGATGAAGGAGAACTTCGGATCTTCGACTTCTCGCTCACCGCCGACGAGATCGCGGCGATCAGCGCGCTCGACCAGGGCGAGGCCGGCCGCACGGGCCCCAACCCGGACACGTTCGACTACGTCCCCGGCTGACCGCTGCTACGGCGGCGTACCGCCGTCCGCGGTCCGAGGCGCTCAGCCGCCGGCCTCCAGGGCCGCGGCGAGCGCCTCGGCCTCCTCGCGGGACAGGCTGCCGCTCAGCCGCACCTCACCGCCGGTGATCGCCTCCTGCACGGACGGCGCACTGACGACCCGTCCGCCCACGACCACCGCGACCTGACGCCCGGTGCCCGCGACGAGGCCGGTCAGATCGGCGAACTCCGCCCTGCCCTCGGCGTCCAGACGGAGGTCGACCAGCCAGTCGTCACCGGAGGAGAGCTCGGCGGCGGCCTCCGCGACCCCGCCCACGAAGGCAGCGGGCTCGAGCACGTAGGCCACGCCGAGCCGGTCGCAGGCGGTGACCACCTCCGAGGCCGGCGTCTCGAAGACCGGCTGGGGCTCGGCGGCGCAGTCGATGTCGGGCGACGGCGGGTTGACCTCGGTGACGACCCGGAACTGCACCGGCCCCTTCACCTCGGGCGCCGTGGGGGTGTCAGCCGCAGCGGACAGGACGGCGGCGCGGTCGGCGTGACCGGACCGTCCTCGGGCTCGCCGGACCCGCAGCCCGAGAGCGCGACGACGGCCAGCGCGACCACCGTGACCGGCCAGGCCCGGGAACTCCGCGACGTACGCATGGCCCGATGGTGCCAGCCCGACCCGCCCGCACCCCGGCGCAGCGCGCCGTCAGGCGCCGAGGTGGCGCCCCCAGGTCTCGAGAAGGTGCGCCAACCGGGAGCGCTCGAGGTCGCTGAGCGACGAGACCAGCCGGTGCTCGTTGGCGACGTGCTTCGCCAGCACCTCGTCGACCAGGGCGAATCCCTCGTCGGTGAGCGTCACCCGCCGCGAGCGCGCGTCCGTCTCGCTGACCGTGCGGCGGACCAGTCCGCGCCGCTCGAGCCGGTCGAGGCGCTTGGTCATCGCCCCGGAGGTGACCATCGCGCTCGCCGCGAGCTGGCTTGGTGTGAGCTCGTGCGGCGGCTCCGTGCGACGCAGCGTCGCCAGCAGGTCGAACTCGCCCTCGCCCAGGCCGGCCTCGGCGAAGACCGGGCGCAGCTCGTCGTCGAGCACCGCCGCCAGCCGGTGCAGCCGGCCGACGATGCCCATCGGGGAGACGTCGAGGTCGGGCCGGCTGACCGCCCACTGCTCGAGGATCCGACCGACGTGATCAGGCTCATGCGTCATGCCCTGGAATATATCTGACGTGGAAGTCATTATCGCTTCCGTGGAAACTATTCACTGGCGCATCCCGCTGATCACAGCGGTCGCCCCCCTCGCCTGGGGCACCACGTACGTCGTCACGCAGGAGCTGCTGCCGCCCGACCGGCCGCTGTTCGCTGCCCTCGTCCGCGCCCTCCCCGCTGGGCTGCTGCTCCTCGCCGTCCGCCACCGGCTCCCGAGCGGGAGCTGGTGGTGGCGCTCCGTGGTGCTCGGCGTCGCCAACATCGGGCTGTTCTTCCCGCTGATCTTCCTGGCCGCCTACCACCTGCCGGGAGGCCTGGCCGCCACGATCCAGGCCGTCTCGCCGCTGGCCGTGATGGCGGCCGCCTGGGCGGCACTTCGCGAGACCCCCGGGGTGCTCCGGGTCGGCGGCGGGCTGGTCGGCGTCGTGGGCGTCGCCCTGCTGGTGCTGCGCGCGCCGGACCGGGTGGACCCGATCGGGCTGCTCGCAGCCGCCGGGTCCGTGGCCATCTCGACGCTCGGCTTCGTGCTGCTGAAGCGCTGGCGCCCGCAAGAGGCAGGCATCGACCTGCTCACGCTGGTGTCGTGGCAGCTCGTCGTCGGGGGTCTCGTGCTGCTGCCGCTGGCGCTGCTGGTGGAAGGCGCTCCCCCGCCCGTCGACGCCCCGGCCGTGCTGGGCTTCCTGTGGCTCGGCCTGGTCGGCACGGTCCTCGCCTACGTCTGCTGGTTCTACGGGATGACCCGGATGCCGGCCGGCGCCGCGTCGCTGGTCGGCCTGCTCAACCCCGTGGTCGGCACCCTGCTCGGCGTCGTCGTCGTCGGCGAGCTGTTCGGTCCGCTCCAGGCCCTGGGACTGGCGCTGGTGCTCGGCGGGGTGCTGTCGGGTCAGCTCTCCGTGCCGCGCCGCCGTGCCGACACGACCGCTCCGCCGGCGAGGAGGCGCGTGGGTGCCGGGGTGCGAGGAGGTCTGGCGACCGATCGCGACCAGGCGCGAGAGGCCGCGTAGGGGTAGCGGTTGTGCCAGACCGCGCGGGCTGAGCTGCAGCGTCGCCGCCCGGGGTTCGCCTGCGGGCATCACGGTCTCGTCGGCGAGGTGCCCCACACCGCGCAGCTGCGGTCGGCGAGCGAACCGCAGCGCGTCGGTGGGACAACCACCTTTCCGCCACCACCATCGGTGGCACACCCACCGCCATCCCGGCCGCATCGGCTGCCGGAGTGGACTACCGTCGCCGGTCATGTCGATCCCCGGACTCCGTCTGACCTCCCCCACGGCCGAGCTCGCCGAGCAGTTCCTCAGCTGGCGCCACCGGCCCGATGTGACCCACTGGTTCCTGCAGCAGCGGGTCGAGGACAGCGCCGAGTACGTCGCCGACTGGGCGGCCTACGACGGCCACGACCACCACCGTGTCGTGGCGGTCCTTGACGGCGTGATGGTCGGCCAGGCGACTTTGGGGGTGGTCGACGGGATGGGCCAGTCGGGCAGCGAGGAGGAGTTCGTCGCCCGCGAGGGCCGGCTCTCCTACTTCGTGCACCCTGACCACGCGGGACGGGGCGTCGCGACGGCGCTGGCGCACGAGGCGCTGGCGAACGCGTTCGGCCGATTGGGGCTACGCCGGGTGCAGGCTGGCTGTTTCGCCGACAACGTGGCGTCCTGGCGGGTGCTGGAGAAGCTGCGGATGCGGCGTGAGCAGCACGGCGTCAAGGACTCCTTTCACGCCGAGCTCGGCTGGCTTGACGGTTACACCTACGCGATCCTCGCCGAGGAGTGGCGCGGATGAGCGAGGAGCGGATCCAAGACCGGGCGGAGGAGGCGGAGTCCGGCTACGACGTCGTCGAGTTGAAACGACGCGGACGTCGTCGTCCCGGACACGGAGCCGAGCCGATGCAGGTCGTTGCGGCCCGGCTCACCGCCGAAGAGCTGGAGTCGCTCGATGATGACGGCCCGCCAGAGCGGGAGCTGCGCCTCGGGTTCGACACCAACGCGCGGCTGTTGGAGACCGTCGTTCTGGTCTTCGCGAGTGGCGCGAGGACACTGCACCGTCGCGTGCATCTCGAGCGTCAATTGCGCACTCGGTCGACCGCACTCTGCCGTTGCAGTAGTTGGGATCGTGGCGCCTCCAGCGATCATGGTGGGCAGGTCGTCGGCTGCGGTGTCGACCAGCAAAGCGCACACAGCCCGCGATGGCTTCAGCGGCATCGCCACCGAGAGGATCGTCGTGTCGACCAACCACGTGAACTGGGCCGGCAACGTGACCTACCGACCAGAGGCGATCCTGGAGCCCGCGACCGTCGATGATCTTCAGGGCATGGTCGCCCGCTGGTCACGCGTGCGCCCGCTCGGGACCCGTCACTCGTTCAACGACATCGCGGACACCTCAGGTGCGTTGATCTCGCTGGCCCGCATCGATCCGGACCTCACGATCGACCCCACGACGATGACCGCCAGCGTCACCGGAGGAACCCGTTTCGGGGTGTTGATCCGCGAGCTGCAGGCTCAGGGCTTCGCCCTGCAGAACACCGGGTCGCTGCCGCACATCTCGGTGGCCGGCGCCACCGCGACGGGCACGCACGGGTCCGGTGACGGCAACGGGGTCCTGGCCACCGCGATCTCGGCGGTGGAGCTGGTGGTGGCGGACGGGTCCCTGGTCAGGATCGACCGGTCCAGCGACGAGCTGTCCGCGATCGCCGTCGGTCTGGGAGCGTTCGGGATCATCACGCGCCTCACCCTGGACATCCAGCCGAGCTACGTCGTACGCCAGGATGTCTACCGCTACGCACCCTGGGAGACCGTGCTCGGGCGGCTGGACGAGGTCATGGCCAGCGCCTACAGCGTCAGCCTGCTCGCCGACTTCGCGAGTCCCACCGTGATGCAGGTCTGGGCTCAAGACCCGGCTCGGTAGCGGTGAGCACCCGGAGGTGGCTCCGTCGCTGTTCGGCGCGACGTGGTACGACGACTCCGAGGAGGTCGCGCCGGAGAACGTGAACCAACGCGCCAGCGTGCCCGGCCCGTGGTCGGAACGGATGCCGCACTTCCGACTCGAGGGGCAGCCCTCCCACGGCGGTGACGAGCTGCAGAGCGAGTACTACGTCGCCCGCGAGCACGGCGTCCCAGCGCTGGAAGCACTGCGTGGGCTGGGCCCACGGATCTCCCCGCACCTGCGGATCGCCGAGATCCGCACGGCAGCGGCCGATTCGTTGTGGCTCAGCCCGGCCTACGAGCGGGACGTCCTGTGTGTCGGGTTCACCTGGGCCAAGCACCCGGTGGCAGTGGCGGCGCTGTTGCCCGTGATCGAGGAGGCACTCGCACCGTTCGCGCCGCGGCCGCACTGGGGCAAGCTCTTCCATCTCGGCGCTGACGTCGTCGGTCAACGATTCCCACGCCTCACCGACTTCATGGCAGTGCGCGGACGCTACGACCCGGAGCAGAAGTTCTGGAACCCGTTCCTCGAACGCGCACTCGGGGCGCCGTAGGGGCGACCCACTCGGCGAGCCGGTCTCGCGCTTCGCCACGGGGTACAGCAGTCATGTCCACGACCTTGGCTGCCTCGTCGGCGTGCTCACGCTCGAGGAGCCGACGTCGATCAGCTGATCGTCACCTTGACGACGTTCGAGGCCTCACCGGTGTCGGTGTCGACCACGCGGAACCGGTTGGCGCCGACCTGGCCGGTCTGCACGTAGGTGGAGAAGGTCTCGTTGCTCACCGACACGGTGACCGGGAAGTCGTCCCACTGGCTGCCCTCGCGGCGCTGGACCTGCAGGATCGCCCCCTCGCCGCCGGGGTAGACCCCGGTGAGGTCGATCTGGCCCATCGGGGCCACCTGGGTCTGGCCGGCCGAGAGCGAGATGTCGTTCTTGGGCTTGGCGGGCTTGGCGTTCTTGCTGGGCTCGGACTCCGAGCTCGGCTCGGGTCGCAGCGTGACCAGCGGACCGGAAGGCTTCTCGGTCTCCTCGAACTCCGGGAGGAAGAGCGAGTCGCGCGACGTCGCCGCGTCGGTGCCGGAGTCGCCGCCGTCGAGGCCGAGCACCTTCGAGGCGGCGAGGGCGCCGCCGCCGAGGACCAGGCCCACCACGAGCGCCACGCCCACCAGCGCGAGGATGCCGGTCAGGACCGGTCGTTCCTCGTGCCGTCGCGGGGCGGGTTCGTGGTCAGCCATCCGCCCATTGTCCGGCACCGATGAGCCGGGAACAAACCGCGGCCCGGGGGGTCAGCGGGGCTCGAGCACCACCACGGGGATCTCCCGCTCGGTCGTGGCCTGGTAGGTGGCGAAGTCGGCGTAGAGGTCGACGAGGCGCGGCCACAGGGCGGCTCGCTCCTCGGCGCCGGCGACGCGGGCCCGGACCGGGCGGCGCCGCTCGCCGCGCAGGTCGACGTACGTGTCGGGGTTCGCGACCAGGTTGCGGTACCACTGGGGGTTCTTGGGCAGGCCGCCCTGGGAGGCGACGACGACCAGGTCGGCGCCGTCCTCGAGGTAGAGCAGTGGCGTGGTGTAGCCGGTGCCGGACGTGCGGCCGACGTGGTCGAGCAGCAGCGTGGGGACCGGCTTGCGCCAGCCCGCCCCGATCCGGAACTTGCTGCCGACCCGGCCGTTGGTGAGCCGGAAGACCCGCACGTTGGCGCGGGCGGCGAGCTTGATGATCTTCGGGACGACCGGGTGCGAGAGCTGCTCGCGGCGCTTGGCCAGCTGGTCGGGCGACAGGTCGTTCATGGGTCAGATCCCTCTCTTCCAGACGACCTGCTCGTGCAGCCGCCGGCTGCGCCAGCCGTCGGCGGTGCGCACCATCGTGTGCCGATAGATGCCACCGATCTCCACGACAGAGTGTCCACCGTCACCCGTGGGCAGCAGCATCGGGTTGTCGAAGTACGCCGCCACCTCGGCCTCGTCACCCGGCTCGCCGGTGGGCCCGGAGTCGGCGTGGTCGACCGCGACCTGGCCGATGGTGTGCATCCGCTGCGGGAAGATCGGCAGCATCTCGGCCAGCCAGGCCTTCACCTCGCTGAAGCCGGCGGCGATGCCGCCCGACTCGGTGTAGTCGATCTCCGCATCGGGGGTGAAGACCCGGTCCAGGCCGTCCCAGTCCCCGGTGTCGATGGCGATCGTGTAGCGGGTGAGCACGTCGGCGATCTCGAGCCGGTCGGAGATCTGCTGCAGGTCCATGGCACAACTCTGGCAGAAATCTAGAACACGTTCTAGTGTGGGCCCGTGAGATTCACCTATGCCGAGGCCATGACCCAGGCGCAGTACTACGCCCCGCTGGCGCAGGCAGCCGAGGCGGCCGGCTACACGAGCATGACCGTGGCCGACAGCCTGATCTACCCGAAGGAGTCGGACTCGACGTACCCCTACACCGACACGGGGGACCGCGAGTTCCTCGACGGCAAGGAGTTCATCGAGACGATGATCCTGTGCGCGCACCTGTTCGCGCAGACCACGACGCTGCGGCTCACGCCGTTCGTGCTCAAGCTGCCCGTGCGTCCCCCGGTGCTCGTGGCCAAGCAGGCGTCGTCGCTGGCCTTCCTGTCCGGCAACCGGCTCGGTCTCGGGGTCGGCATCTCCCCGTGGCCGGAGGACTTCGCCAACCTCGGCGTCGACTGGGCCCGCCGCGGCAAGCGGATGGACGAGTGCATCGACATCGTGCGCGGGCTGACCTCCGGGGAGTTCTTCGGCTACTCCGGTGACTTCTACGAGATCGACGAGATCAAGCAGACCCCGGCGCCGACCGAGCCGATCCCGATCCTGGTCGGGGGGCACGCGGACGCCGCGCTGCGCCGCGCCGTCCGCAGGGGCAACGGCTGGATGCACGCGGGCGGCGACGGCGAGGAGCTCGACCGGCTGCTCACCCGGCTGGCCGCGATCAGGGCCGAGGAGGGCGACACCCGCGACGACTTCGAGGTGCACGTGATCTCCTACGACGCCTACGACGTCGACGGCATCAAGCGGCTCGAGGACAAGGGCGTCACCGACTGCATCGTCGGCTTCCGGGTGCCCTACATCATGGGCCCCGACACCGAGCCGCTCCAGACCAAGATCGACCACCTCAACCGCTACGCCGACTCGATCATCAGCAAGGTCGGCGCATGAGGTCCGGGGGTTTCGTGGCTCGCTGCGCTCGCACCTCAACCACCGGACAGGCTCGCTGCGCTCGCACCTCAACCACCGCGAGCACCCCGGTGGTTGAGGTGCGACGAGCGCCAGCGAGGAGCCACGAAACCACCACGACCGCACCGGGTTTCGTGGCTCGCTGCGCTCGCACCTCAACCACCGGACAGGTCCCTCCGCTCGCACCTCAACCACCGGACAGGTCGCTGCGCTCGCACCTCAACCACCGCGAGCACCCCGGTGGTTGAGGTGCGACGAGCGCCAGCGAGGAGCCACGAAACCACCACGACCGCACCGGGTTTCGTGGCTCGCTGCGCTCGCACCTCAACCACCGGAGCGGGCGCGTGAGCGAGGACCTGACGGCGCCGCTGCGGGCGGCGATCGCGGAGGCGGAGAAGCTGATCGAGGGGGCGGAGCACATCCGCACCGAGCAGGACCTGCTCGAGGGCTACGACTACCTCTCCGGCCGGATCCGGGCGGCGATGCAGCTCGCGTTCGACCACGACCTCGAGCGCCCGGTGCTGATCAACTCCACGCACCAGTTCTCCCGGCAGGGCCTCGACAACCCCGACGCCGTCTACTTCCACGCCTACCTCACCGACGGCGTCGAGTACGTCGTCCGCGGCCGTCGCGGCACCAGCGCCGACCTGTCGTTCCAGGTGATGGGGGGCGGCTACACCGCGGGCGGGGCGCCGCCCTCGCTGGCGGCCTTCGACGACCGCGAGCTCGACCTCGCCGACGACGGCACCTTCGAGCTGCGCCTGGGCCCCTACAGCGACAACGCGAAGACGCTGATCGTCCGCGAGGTCTTCAACGACTGGGACACCGAGGAGCGCGGCCTGCTCTGGATCGAGCGCGTCGACCAGGTCGGCCGGCCGGCGGCCCCGCTCACCCGCAAGCGGCTGGCCCAGAAGTACGAGGTCGCCGCCAAGCTGCTCACCGGCTCGATCCAGACCTGGTTCGCGTTCCCGCAGTTCTTCCAGTACCAGGAGCCGGTCAACACCCTCACCGAGCCGCGCACGACCCCCGGCGGCCTGGAGTCACAGCGGTCCTCGATCGGCCACTACGAGCTCGCCGAGGACGAGGCGATGATCGTGTCGGTGCCGGAGTGCGCCGACTGCGCCTACCAGGCGATCCAGATCGGCTCCGACTGGTACGCCTCGACCGACTACGAGACGCACCAGACCTCGCTCACGAAGGCCCAGGCCGTCACCGACCCCGACGGCGTGATGCGGTTCGTGGTCTCCGAGCACCCTCCCGGCGGCGCCGGCGGCATCGCCAACTGGCTGGAGACCACCGGCCACCGCACCGGCCCGATGATGCTGCGCTGGCAGCGCCTCGAGCGCGACCTCGGCCCCGCCGACGGCCCCAGCGTCGAGATCGTCCCGCTGGCCGACGTACCTGGCCGGCTCCCGCACTTCACCCCCCTGTCCACCGAGGAGTACGCCGCGCGGATCGCCGCCCGGCAGCGCTCCGTCGCCCGAAGGATGCTCAGTTGACGGTCTCGACACGCTCGACCACCGGGATCGAGGAGCGCTACACCCCGGTCCCCCTGCTCCAGGACAAGGTGATCGTGCTCTCCGGGGTCGGGCCCGGCCTGGGCCGCGCCCTCGGCGAGGAGGCCGCGAGGCTCGGGGCCGACCTGGTGCTCGTCAGCCGGACCGAGCGGCGGCTGGAGAAGATGGCCGACGTCGTGCGCGGACTCGGCCGGCGGGCGCTGGTCTGTCCCACGGACATCACCGACGAGGGTGCGCGACTGCAGCTGGTCGAGCGCGCGTTGGAGGAGTTCGGACGGGTCGACTGCCTGCTCAACAACGCCTTCGCGATCCCGCCGATGGACCCGATCACCACGATCCCGGTCGAGGACCTGCGCGCCGCCAACGAGACCAACGTCTTCGCGCCGCTGCGGCTCTCGGCGGCCTTCGCCGACGCCCTGGCCGCCAGCCACGGCTCGGTGATCATGCTCAACTCCTGCGTGCAGTACTCCTCCCAGCCCGAGTACGCCGGCTACAAGCTGAGCAAGGGCGCGCTCGCGCACCTCGCGCACTCGCTGGCCACCGAGCTCGGACCGCGCGGCATCCGGGTCAACAGCGTGGCGCCGTCGTACATCTACGAGGACGTCAACAAGGCCTACTTCGACTGGATCGCCTCCGAGTCCGGCCGCACCCACGACGAGGTGTACGCCGAGAAGGCCGCGCCCACGGACCTCAAGCGGCTGGCGACCCCCCAGGAGGTCGCCCGCGCGACCCTGTTCCTCGCCAGCGACCTGGCGTCCGCTGTCACGGGGCAGACGCTCAACGTCGACTGCGGGGAGTTCCACAGCTGATGTCCGACGCGGAGACGTCCAAGAACGTGATGACCCGGGAGCGGCCCGACCTCGGGTCGTACGACGACATCGCCGCCGCCGCGGTGCGCACGACCGGGATGACCGACTTCGGCGGCGACGCCCACGAGGAGGGCCTGCGGGTCCTGGTCGACGACCTCGCCTCGCCGGAGGCCGGGCTGACCCCGCGCGGCAACTACTTCCAGCGCTCGGAGGTCAAGAGCGCGCTGGTCGGGCGGCTGCTCACCCAGGCGCAGCTCACCGCCCACCCCGAGCACGCCGAGGTGCCGATCGAGCGACCGGTGTTCGTGATGGGCCTGCCCCGCACCGGCACCACGGCGCTGCACCGACTGCTGCACGCCGACCCGCTCGCGCAGGGGCTGGAGATGTGGATCACGCAGTACCCGCAGCCCCGTCCGCCGCGCGAGACCTGGGCGTCGGACCCGGTCTTCACCGCCATGCAGCAGGCGTTCTCCGCGCACCACGTGGAGTCGCCGGAGTACATGGGGATCCACTACATGGACGCCACGTCGGTGGAGGAGTGCTGGCGGCTGCTGCGGCAGACCGGCAAGTCGAACTCCTACGAGTCGCTGGCCAACCTGCCGCGCTACAGCGAGTGGCTGCGCGGCCAGGACTGGACCGACGCCTATGCGCGCCACAAGCAGAACCTCCAGCTGATCGGGATCAACGACCAGGACAAGCGCTGGGTGCTGAAGAACCCCTCCCACATGACCGCGCTCGACGCGCTGATGGCGGTCTACCCCGACGCGCTGGTCGTCTACACCCACCGGGACCCGGTGGCGTGCCTCGCGTCGTCGTGCTCGCTGTCGGCCGAGACCACCGCCGGCCACTCCGAGACCTTCCTCGGCGGCGTGATCGGCCACACCCAGCTCGACCTGTGGTCGCGGGCCTACCACGCCTTCCACGACGCGCGGCCGGCGTACGACCAGGCGCAGTTCGCCGACGTCGCGTTCGACGACCTGCGCGCCGACCCGGTCGGCACCGTGCGCTCGCTCTACGAGCAGTGGGACCTCGACTGGACCCCCGAGGCGCAGGCCGCCGTCGAGGAGATCGACCGCGAGGCGACGCAGGGTCAGGCCAAGCCGTCGCACACCTACGCGCTCAAGGACTACGGGCTCACCGAGGACCGGGTGCGGGCGGCGTTCGACCGGTAGGTGGGGGTCGCTCCTGCGGCTGTCCACAGGTGCGGCGAGGGCCGGTTTCACCGAGGGGTCGATCGGCACAGGCTGAGGGCATGAGCAACCACCCTCTCCGACTGCCCACCGGCTGGCGCCGCGATGCCTCTGCTGCTGCCGCCACCGCCCACGTGGTCGTGGCGGCCCGCGGCCCGACGGGAGCGGACGGCGTCCGCCCGGGTCTCGTCCTGCGGCGGGAGCCGGTCGGTGCCGGCGAGGACGTCGTCACCTGGCAGCGCCGGGCGCTCGCCGAGGTCGCGTCGTCGGTCGTGGCCTTCGACCTGGAGGACGAGGACGAGTTCGACCTGCTCGGGCACGAGGTCGCCTACCGCCGCTACGCGCACCTGCGCGGCGGGGTCGACGTCCTGTGCGACCAGTGGGCGTGGCTGGTCCCCGGCGACGCGCGGGGTCTCGGCGTCACCCTCACCTGCTCCGTGGCCCGCACCGACTACTGGGACCACTGCGACGTCTTCGAGGCCGTTGCCGAGAGCGTCGACCCGACCGCCTGACGTCGTGGCGTGGTGGTTTCGTGGCTCGCTCCGCTCGCACCTCAACCACCGCAGGGCCCGCTCCGCTCGCACCTCAACCACCGCAGGGCGACCCCCGGTGGTTGAGGTGCGAGGAGCGCCAGCGACGAGCCACGAAACCCCGGTGGTTGAGGTGCGAGGGCCCCAGGGCCCGAGCCACGAAACCACTCACCGCACGGAGGTTTCGTGGCTCGCTACGCTCGCACCTCAACCACCGCAGGGCTCGCTACGCTCGCACCTCAACCACCGCAGGGCTCAACCACCGAGGCGGGCGGTGACCTTGATGCGGGAGCCGCGGCGGGGGACGCTGGTGATGTTGCGGACCTTGGGCTCGTCGTCGCCGATCGCCTCGACGTCCCAGCGGCGGAAGACCTCGCGCAGCACGGCGACGCCCTCCATCAGCGAGAAGCCGGCACCGATGCAGCGCCGGACGCCCCCGCCGAACGGGATCCAGGTGTTGGTGGGCGGGTTGCCGTCGAGGAAGCGCTCCGGGCGGAACACCCACGGGTCGGGGTGGTTGGACTCCAGCTGGTGCGCCATCACGATCGAGGGGCCCACCGTGGTGCCGGCGGGCAGGTCGACCCCGCCGATGGTCGCAGGCTTCATCAGCGTGCGGACCACCATCGGGATCACCGGGTGCAGCCGCATCGACTCCTTCATCACCGCGTCGAGCCATGCGTCGGCCTCGGCGTCGCCCGGCTCGGCGTCCGCGGCTGCCTGCGTACGCCGGAGCAGGTCCGGCGACCTGCCGACCTCGCGCAGCGCCCAGGCGAGCGCGGTCGCGGTGGTCTCGTGGCCGGCGAGCAGCAGCGTGACCAGCTGGTCGCGCAGCTCGACGTCGCTGAGGCGGTCGTCGGGGTGCTCGTCGTCCCCGACGGCGAGCAGCCGCGACAGCACGTCGGTGCGCTGGTCGAGGTCGGTGGCCTCGCGGCGCTCGCGGATCTCGGCGTACATCAGCCGGTCGAGGGCGTACTGGTTCTCGACCGTGCGCTTCCAGATGCCGAACTTCTGCAGCCGTGGGTAGCCCCAGCCGAGCAGCACGGCCGGACTCACCTCCACGGTGGCGTTGATGCAGGGCCGCAGCGCGGCCAGGCGCTCCTCGTCGGAGACGCCGTAGACGACGCGGAGGATCACCTCGAGGGTGAGCGCGTTCATCCGCTCCAGCGAGCGGAACTCGGTGCCCGGCTGCCAGCGCTCGGCCTCGGCGGCGGCGAGGTCGGTGACCAGCGCCTGGTAGCCGCGCAACGCGTGCCCGTTGAACGCCGGCATCAGCAGCTTGCGGGCCCGCTTGTGCTCGACGGAGTCCTGGAGCAGCAGCGAGTGCTGGCCCATGATCGGGCCGAGGATGGCGTTGCCCTTGCCCGCGTGGAAGACCTCGGGGTCGCCGGCGAAGATCTCCTTCGCGTGCTCGGGCCTGGTGAAGAAGACCAGGGGCCGGCCACCGGGGATCAGCCGGACGGTGAAGGTGTCGCCGTACTTGCGGTGCAGGTAGGGGTGGAACCAGTGCCGGAAGCGCATCAGGGCCGCGCTCTGCACGAGCACCGGCCACCGCGGGCCCGGGGGCACGCCGCCCCGTGGGACGTCGGGCAAGCGGACGCCACCCATGCCGTTGGTGCGCGCGAACCGCTCCTCCGTCAGCTGGTCGGAGCGCTGGTCGGCGTCGTCGAGGGTCGTCACCCCGTCCATACTACGAGTACGGGAGCCCGGCGTTCAGTGATGTTCGCGACAGCCTCAGGCGACGACCCGCACCTCGCGCAGCCGGTGCACCGGGACCGGGTTGTCGCGCGTGGCGCCGCAGGTGAGCCGGGCGGGAGTCGTGTGCTCGGTCGTCACCCGGACGTCGTACGCCGTGGCGCCGAGCGCGAACCGCGCCTGCGTCGTGGGGCCGTCGACGGTCCGCGAGAGGAAGCGGACGGCGTCGTCGCGGGTCGCCCCGAGCTCGCGGCGCAGCGCGATCTCGGCGAACTGCACCGGCATCGCCACGCCGGACCGCCCGCGGAGGTGATCGAGGGTGAGCTCGCCCGCGAGGTGGGCCCCGCCGATCTCGAGCGCCGAGCGGGCGTCGACGCGGCCGTAGTAGAGGCCGTGCGGGAGCACCAGCAGGTTGCCGGAGAACCGGTCGCCGCCGATGTGGGAGACCTCCCAGGTCTCGTCGGGGTGCGCAGCGGCCAGGGCGGTCACCGCGGGGCGGCCGCGCTCGGCGCAGCAGGCGTCGTGCTTGCCGTGGGTGCACACGCAGAAGACGTGCTCGGTGCTGCGCTCGAGCCCGGCGGTGCGTCCGGCCCGCAGACCGACGAGATCGAGGTCGAGGACGTCGTGGAGGTCGGTGACGGTGGTCGCCTCCAGCCACGGCGCGGCCGGGTCGGCGTACGCCGCGAAGACCCGGCGGCCCGGGTGCCGGTCCTGACTGGACCGGCCCGACCGGCCGGGGCGCCGCACCAGCAGGGGCCGCACCTTGGCCCGGTCGCAGCGTCGCTGGAGCTCGCGGCCCAGCCCGTCGGGGAGCCGCGCGTCGCGCAGGGCGTCGACGCCCCACGGTCCGGCGTCCTCGACCAGCAGGAAGGCACGCACCGTCGAGGCCGTGCCGGCCAGGCCGTCGCCGCGCACGGCGCTGGTGGCGGCACAGCGGAAACCGGGGTCACCGGGCAGCGGCAGGCTCATCCGAGCGTCAGCAGCCCCTCGCGGACCAGGCGGCGGCAGAGCACGAGCCGGCTCTCGGGGTCGAGCAGGCCGGCCAGGTCGGCGGGGCGCAGCTCGGCGCGGGAGCGGACCAGCTCGACCGCCGGCCGCAGCCGCCCCGGGACGTGCAGCGACCGGTCGCCGAGCAGCAGCTCCAGCTGCCCCTCTGGTGCGCCCGCGCCCCCGCCGTCGAGGACCACGCAAGGGGCGCCAGGACGCCGGCGCAGCAGGGTGTCGTCGGCGAGGCCGTCCACCGCCAGGACGTCGGCCAGGCCACCGGCCACCCGGGGGCTGCGGCCGGTGAGGAAGCGGCGTACCTCGGCCTCCACCCCCGCGTGCGCGTCGAGGCCGCGGATCGACCCGGCCAGCGCCTCGAGCCGCTCGGCCAGCTCGACACCCAGCGGCTCGGGGTCCTCGAGGTAGCCGGCGGGCAGGTGCTCGTCGGGCACCTCGTCGAGCACCCGGCGGACCGTGCGGCCGACCAGGCCGCGCCAGGTGAGCTGGTTGATGCCGAGGGTGACGTGCAGCGACACGGTGTCCTGCGCACGGGCGGCGTGGGGGGTGCCGGTCGGCAGGTAGAGCGACACCCCGGGCTCGAGGAGGAGGTCCTCGACGCCGTCGGGGGTGTGCACCTCCCACTGCTTGGAGCCGGCGGTCTGGAAGACGAAGACGTCGTGGCTGTCGCTGTGCACCGCGAAGCCCTGCGAGCCCGGCGGCGTGAGGTAGGCGTTGGCCTGGCAGGGGTGGCCGAGCTCGACCTCGAGCCGGGCGACCAGCCGGGTGAGCGCGGGCCAGTAGCGGTGCAGGCCCTGGAAGACGATGGTGGCGCCCTCGTCGAAGAGCGCCAGCGCCTTGCGGGGGTCGACCAGCCCGGTGAGCGGCTTGCCGGCCAGGGTCGCGGAGCGGGTGTAGGCCGACTCCGGCAGCACCGCGCCGTCGCGGGCCACCCGCACCGAGGGGGTGCGGATCGCGCTCTCGGTGAGCAGGTGGTCGGCGTCGGCGAGGGAGAACAACCCCACCAGACCCTCGGCTACGGGAGCCGGGTCGCGGTGGAGGTGGACGCGGGACGCCCAGACCTTCGTCAGGAAGGTCTGGGCGTCACCGCTGAGCAGGTCGAGCGCGGAGCCAGTGCTCAGGACGTCGTCCCGTCGGTCGCGTCACCGTCGGTGATGTCCGTGGCGTCGCCGTCGCTGGCGTCGCCGTCGGTGCCGTCGCTGTCGGTGCCGTCGCTGTCGCTGCCGTCGCTGTCGGTGCCGTCGCTGTCGCTGGCGTCCCCGTCGGTGGTGTCGGTGGCGTCGCCGTCGCTGGCGTCGCCGTCGGTGCCGTCGGCGTCGCCCGCGTCGCCGTCGGAGGAGTCGGTGGCGTCGCCGTCGGTCACGTCACCGTCGGTGCCGTCGGCGTCGCCGGCGGCCAGCGGCGGCCCACCGGGGCGCGAGGTCGTCATCTCGTCGTCGGAGAGCGGCTCGTCAGGGGTCTCGGTCATGGGTCCTCCTCGATGGTTGCGGCCAAGGTACTCCGGTAACCCTCGCCCCTCCATCCATGCCCCTGGACGCCCCCGGCTACCCGAGCAGCCCGCGCCGCCGGGCGACCGCGGCGGCCTCGGTGCGGCCGGCGGCGCCGAGCTTGGCGAGGATGTGGGAGACGTGGACGCTCACGGTCTTCGGGCTGATGAACAGCTGCCGACCGATCTCCCCGTTGCTGCGGCCCTCCGCCACCAGCGCCAGGATCTCCGCCTCCCGGGCGGTCAGGGCGTCGGACGACGCCGCCTCGCGCACCGGGGTCGAGCCGATCGCCCTGAGGTCCTCGAGCAGCGGCCGGGCGCCGAGGGTGTGCGCGGTCTCGCGCGCCAGGTCGGCGAGCTCGCGGGCGCCGGCCACGTCACCCTGGGCGCGCAGCACGGAGGCCAGGACCGCCCGTACCTGGGCGAGCTCCGGCACGTGCCCGAACTCCTCGGCGAGCCGGGCGGCCTCCTGCCACACCGAGACCAGGCGCTCGGGGGTCGGCGGCTCCAGGCCGGTCAGCCAGTGCGCCCGGACGGTCTCGGCCTCGAGCCGCGCCGCCCACGACCGGCCCTCGGGTCCCCAGGAGCCGGAGGGGTCGGTGTAGCGGCTCAGCACCTTCTCCCCGTCGGCGTGCAACCGGTCGACCTGGTCCTGCCAGGCCGGGCGCTCGGCGGACGGCACCGCGGGCAGGGCCCGGCAGATCGCCGCCACGGTCAGCGCAGCGAGCCGGATCTGGGCTCCGAACCCCTCGTGCCAGATCGTGCTCAGCACCCCGACCGCGTCGTCGTACGCCGCGCGGGCGGCGTCGGCGTCGCACCGGAAGCCGGCGGAGCGGATCGTCAGCTCGGCGGCGTGGATGACCACGATCCCCTCCCGCTCCCACACCGTGCGCAGCCCGGCCAGCCGGTCGTCGACGTCCGCGCCGCGGCCCTGGAGGACACCGAGCCGGATCGGCTCGAGGATCGCGCGCGGGATCTCCGGGCCGGTCTCGTCCTCGGCGATCGCGGTGAGCTCGAGCACCTCGTCCCAGGCCCCGGTCACCTGCTTGAGCCAGGCCAGCTGCCAGCGCGACTCCAGCGAGAACGGCGCCCACGGCAGCCCCGCCTCGGCCCCTCGCTCCATGGCGGAGCGGAACCACTGCTCGGCCTCCGCCCACTCGGCGGTGTCACCGTAGGAGCGCCCGGTGAGGTAGCGCCCTCTCAGCTCGGCGGTGAGCGCCCCGGACCTCTGGGCACGGTCGACGGCGTCGGCGAGCGCGGCGCGCAGCGCGTCCCGGGGGCCCGACTGCTTCAGCCCGCTCAGGGTGGTGACGATGTCGGAGACCAGCACCGGCAGGTCGAGCAGCTCGGCCAGCGTCAACGCCTCGATGCCGACGCTCTCGGCCTCGAGGACGTCACCGTGCTGGGCCAGGATCCGGGCGTGCCCGGCCAGCACCGTCGCTCGCAGGCCGCTCTCGCCCTCGGGTGCCAGCGCCACCGCCTCCCGCGAGAGCTGCAACGGGTCGAGCGCGGTCTCGATGATCATCAGCGCCTCGGCGTAGGCGGCGAGCAGCCGCGGCCGCCAGGTGCGGGGCGCGTCGGCGTCCAGCCGGTCGAGCTGCTCACCGAGCACGGCAGCGGCCCGCTCGGGATCGCCGCTGGCGCTCAGCGCGGCGGAGGTCTTCACGGTGAGCTTCGAGAGATCGACGTCGGACGCCGCCCGGCGGGCGGGGTCGCCGATCAGCTCGAGCGCCTGCTGGAAGTGGTGCGCGGCCTCGTCGGGACCACCCACGGCCAGCGCCTCGTCACCCGCCTCCACCGAGGCGGCCAGCGCCGTGTCGAGGTCGATCGCCTTGCGAGCGTGCAGGGCGAGCTCGGCGGCGGTGCCGCCGGTGACCCCGTGCGTCAGCGCGTCGACGTACGCCGCGTGGAGCCGCACCCGCTCGCCGGGGAGCAGGTCGTCGTAGACCGCCTCCGCGAGCAGGGCGTGCCGGAAGGAGTAGAAGCCGGACCCGGCGACCAGGACGTTCATCTCCACGGCGCCGCGCACCCCCTCGTCGAGCGCGGCGGGGTCGAGGCCCGCGGCCGCGGCGAGCAGGTCGTGGGACACCCGGCGACCGGCCACGCTGGCGACCCGGACGACCTGGCGGGCCCGGTCGTCGAGCCGGTCGAGGCGCACCAGCAGCACGTCGGCCAGGTCGTCGGGGAGCCACCGCGCCGTGTCGGAGGCGACCAGCTCCTCGACGAAGAAGGCGTTGCCCTCCGCGCGCCGCACGATGTCGGCGAGCCGCGGCTCGTCGACCCGGCCCGTGGACAGCGAGTCGACCAGAGCGCGTACGGCTGGCTCCGGCAGCGGGCTCAGCTGGAGCCGGTCGACCTCGCGCAGCCGCGCCCACTCGGCCACCTGCCGGCGCAACGGGTGCCGGCGGTGCAGGTCGTCGGAGCGGTAGGACGCCACCACCGACACGCGTCCCACGAACGGTCGCGAGAACAGGAAGCCGAGCATGTCGCGCGTCGACTGGTCGGCCCAGTGGAGGTCCTCGACGACCAGCAGCACCGGCGCCTTGTCGGCGGCCGCCTCGAGCAGGGCGTGGACGGCGTCGAAGAGGTCGGCGCGGTCGAGCGAGCGGTGCTCCTCGGGGTCGCCGGCGGCGGACCGCACCCGGCGTCCGGGCTGGAGCCGCGCGAGCGCCGGCTGGACCGCGGCCACCCGGTCGACGACGTCCGGCAGGTCGGTGGCGAGCCGGCCCAGCACCTCGGAGAACGGCAGGTAGGGCAGGGCGCTGTCGCCGAAGTCGAGGCAGTGCCCCGCGAGCACCTGCCACCCCTCGGCGTGCGCGAGGTCGCGCACCGCCTTGAGCAGCCGGGTCTTGCCGACGCCGGCGTCGCCGGACACCAGGACGATGCCGCAGCGCCCGCCGTCGGACGCGCCGTCGGGCACAGCACGGACGCCGAGCGACGAGGCGATCTCGTCGAGCTCGGCGTCCCTGCCGATCATCGTCTGGCTGGTGTGGGCCACGTCCCCCATGTTCTCAGTCGACGGCGCTGGTGGGGTGGGACTCGCGCACCCAGCGCGCCAGCCCGCGGCGGCGGCGCCGCGGGCGGACCGGCGTTCCCCGCCTGGCACGAGCCGTCCGGTTGTCCAGCTCGGCCTGGATCCACATGCTGTTGTCGATCATCTCGCTGCTCCTCGATCTCCTCGGTCCTGCGGTGGTGATCGAAGAGTCGCTCCCTGAGGTAGGCCCGCACATCGGGAAATGCCTTAGATCCGAGCGGCGGGATTCGCAGGTGCCTTAGGCGGCGACCGGTATCACCGCGCGTCGCCACGGCTCCTCCACCGAGACCCGTGGGGACCCGCCCTTCGCGGTCCCGAAGGAGATGATCACGATGACCACCACACCTCGAGCCGCTCACGGACGGCGCCACCGCGCCCGGGTCCTGGGCACCGTCGTCCTCGCCACCGCCCTGTGCGGCGCCGCGTTCGCGACGACCGCCTCCGCCCAGGCGGAGGAGCGCCCCGGCAAGAGCCCGGCGATTGGCCAGGAGGAGTCGGAGCAGCTCGACGCCAAGGCGCTCGCGCGGCTCTACGACGTCCCCGAGGGCGACGCCCTGGCGTTCGCACGGGACTCCCGGACCTTCGCCGGTCTCAGCACCGAGCTGGCGACGAAGTACCCCGAGACCTTCGCGGGCGCGGCCTGGGCGGAGAAGCCGGGGAAGGCCGCGCTGCTGCGCTTCGTGGGGCGTCCGCCCGCGGACGTGGTCAAGGCGGTCGAGGACCTCCCGTTCGAGGTCGACGTCGACCCGGACGCCCGCCGCTCGGCGGAGAAGCAGCACGAGATCGCGATCTCGGCCAAGGACACGCTGGTGGAGGCCGGGTTCGACCAGGTGGCGATCGCGCCGCTGGTGGACGGCGGCTTCTCCGCCACGGCCTGGAGCGAGAAGGAGGCCGAGGTCCCGCGGCTCCCGGCCGGCATCACCGTGGACGTCGTGGACAAGCCGCTGCTCGGCGACCTGCACAGCCGCGGCGGCGGCAACGTGCTCGACGGCGGCGTCCGCGAGTGCACGAGCGGGTTCGCCGTGATCTCCCTCGCCGCCGGCGGCGAGACCGGCATCTCGACCGCCGGCCACTGCAGCGGCCTCGACCGCTACCAGGAGCCGAACACCGGCACCACCTACGACATGGACTTCGAGCGCCAGCACTACGGTGCCCTCGGGGACTACGAGTGGCACAGCACGCCCACTCACATCGACCCGGCGGAGTACTTCGCCCGGAACAACGAGATCCGCGACGTCAACAGCGTCTCGGGGGTGCTGCCGGTGAACACGCCGACCTGCATGTTCGGGCAGACCTCCGACGTGCGCTGGTGCGACACCGTCGCCTTCCAGAACGTGATCGCGACGTTCTCCGGTCCCGCGCACTGCTTCCTGACGCTGAACGCGACCAGCAGCGCCCAGCCCGGTGACAGCGGCGGACCGGTGTCGTGGGGCACCGAGGCCGACGGCCTGATCAAGGGCTTCATGACCGTCGGTGGCGTCCGGCGCGACGTGTGGGTGCGCGCCAGCCTGATGCCCTCGGCCATCGGGGTCGCCGTCCGCACGAAGTAGCGCGACGGCGGGCGGCCGGCTCAGACGGGCCGGCCGCCCAGCCAGGTCTGCGCGACGAGCGGGACGCCGGGTCGGTAGGCCAGGTGCACGTGGCTCGGCGCGTCGAGGACGACGAGGTCGGCGCGCTTGCCGGGCGCCAGGACACCGACGTCGTCGCGGTCGAGCGCGGCCGCGCCGCCCGCCGTGGCCGCGGCGACCGCCTCGGTGGGGGTCATCCCCATCTCGCGGACGGCGAGCGCGATGCAGAACGGCAGCGAGCTGGTGAAGCAGGAGCCGGGGTTGCAGTCGGAGGCCAGGGCCACCCGGACGCCGGCGTCGAGCAGCCTCCGGGCGTCGGGGTAGGGCTGCCGGGTGGAGAACTCCACGCCGGGCAGCAGGGTGGCGATCGTGCCCGAGTCGCGCAGGGCGTCGACGTCGGCGTCGGAGAGGTACGTGCAGTGGTCGACGGCAGCGAGGCCGAGCTCGGCGGCCAGCCGGACACCGGGCCCGGGGCCGAGCTGGTTGGCGTGCAGCCGGCCCGCGAGGCCGGCGGCCGCCCCGGCGGCCAGGACGGCGCGGGCCTGGTCGGCGTCGAAGGCACCGGTCTCGCAGAACGCGTCGACCCAGCGGGCGTGCGGCGCCGCGGCCTCCAGCATCGGACCGGTGACGAGGTCGACGTAGCCGGCCGGGTCGTCGGCGTACTCGGTCGGGACGACGTGGGCACCGAGGAACGTCGTCTCGTCGGTGAACAGCCGCGCCACCGCCAGGCTGCGAGCCTCGTCGTGCACCGTGAGGCCGTAGCCGCTCTTGATCTCCAGCGTGGTGGTGCCCTGGCGGCGCATCTCCTCGACGAGCCGCGCGACATGGGCGGTGAGCTGCTCGTCGGGCGCGGCGCGCAGCGCGGCGACGGTGGTGCGGATGCCGCCCGCGGCGTAGGGCTCGCCGGCCATCCGGGCCGCGAACTCGGCAGCCCGGTCGCCGGCGAAGACCAGGTGGGAGTGGGAGTCGACGAAGCCGGGGATCACCGCGCGGCCACCGAGGTCGACGCGCTGGTCGGCCGGCGGGGCGGCGACGGCCGGGCCGGCCCAGGCGATGCGGTCGCCGTCGAGGACGAGCGCGGCGTGCGCGGTGGGGCCCTCGGGCAGGAAGAGCTCCCCGATGCCGGTGAGCAGCGTGCTGGTCATGACCCGGTCCTCTCGATCACGTCGTCGATGGCGGAGGCCAGCTCGCGTCCGACCTCGGCCGCCTGCTCGTGGTGGTCGCCGGCGCGCACCACGACGCGCCCGTCGACGACCACCTGGACGACGTCCGCGGCGGAGGCGGCGAAGACCGCCGTGTGCTCGTCGGCGCCGGTGCCCGCGGTGCGGGGGCTGCGGGTGTCGAGGGTGACCAGGTCGGCCCGGTGCCCCACCCGGATCTCGCCGGCGTCGGGGAAGCCCAGGCTCGCGTGACCGGTGGCGGTGCCGGCGGTGAGCAGCTCGGCGGCGGACCAGTGGCCGCGACGCTGGGCGGAGAGCCGCTCGTCGAGCTCGACCGCGCGCATCTCCTCGAACAGGTCGACCACCGCGTGGCTGTCGGAGCCCAGCGTCAGCGGGCTGCCGGCGTCGTGCAGCTCCCGGCTGGGCCCGACGCCGTCGCCGAGGTCGCGCTCGGTGGTGGGGCAGAAGCAGGCGTGGGTGCGGGTGCCGCCGAGGTGCCGGACGTCGTCGGCGGTGAGGTGGGTGGCGTGGACCGCGGTGGTCGACGGGCCGAGCACCCCGTGGTCGGCGAGCAGCTGCGTGGGGGTCGCGCCGTACGCCGCGGTGCAGTCGGCGTTCTCGCGCTGCTGCTCGGAGAGGTGCACGTGCAGCGGCCTGCCATGGGCGGCCTCGACGACCGTCGGCATCTGCTCAGCCGGCACTGCGCGGACCGAGTGGATCGCGGCGCCGACGACGACCTGCTCGTCGTCGCGGTGGTGGCGGGCGAGGTCGCTCACCCGCGTGGCCCAGGCCTCGGCGTCGCCGTCGGAGTAGCGGACCTGGACGCCCTCGGGCGGAGCCCCGAACCCGCTGGAGAGGTAGCAGGTGTCGAGCAGCGCGATCCGCAGCCCGGCCCCGCGGGCGGCCTCGACCAGCGCGTGCCCCATCTCGTGGGGGTCGGCGTAGGGGGTGCCGTCGGGCTGGTGGTGCAGGTAGTGGAACTCGCCCACGGTCGTGATCCCGGCCAGCACCATCTCGCGGTAGGCGGCCCGCGCCAGCGCGAGGTAGGAGTCGGGGTCGAGCCGCTGCGCCACGGCGTACATCTGCTCGCGCCACGTCCAGAACGTCCCGCTCCCCCGCTGCGTCCGCCCCCGCAGCGCCCGGTGGAAGGCGTGGCTGTGGGCGTTCGCCAGGCCGGGGAGGGTGAGGCCGGGCAGGGGTGCGGGATCCCTGCTTAGGGTGGGATGTCCGACCTTCTGGGCCTGTGCATCAGCCCAGAAGGTGGGGGAAAGGCCCAGAACCTCCACCTCGCTGAACCGGCCGCCCTCGATCTCGACCCGCACCCCCTCGCGCACCGCGCCGTCAACCCACGCCCGCTCCAGCAGGTACGCCGTCACCCCACCCACGACCTCACCCACGACCTCGCCCACGACCTCACCCCGCCAGCCGCGCGAGGGTGTCGGCGAGTGCCGAGACGCCGGCGTGGCAGTCGGGCATCGTGGCCGACTCGGCCGGTGAGTGCGAGACGCCGGTGGGGTTGCGCACGAAGAGCATCGCGGTCGGCACCCCGGCCGCGGAGAGGATGCCGGCGTCGTGGCCGGCGGCGGTGGGGATGACCGGCCAGTCGCCGCCGGCGTGGTCGACGGCCAGCCGGACGGCGAGGTCGGGGTCGAAGGCCACCGAGCCCGAGACCGACTCGGGGGTCACCACCAGCGACGTGCCGTCCTGCGCGGCCCGGTCGTCCGCCTGCCGGGAGACGGCCGCGACCAGCTCGGCCAGGGCGTCGTCGGAGGCGCAGCGGGCGTCGAGCCAGGCCGTCACCCGCGAGGGCACGGCGTTGGTGCCGTTGGGGGCGACGTCGACCCGGCCGAAGGTGGCGCGCGCGTCGGCCAGCCGGGCCTGCCTGTTGGCGGCCAGCGCGGTCATCGCGTAGGTGAGCATCGGGTCGGCGCGGTCCTCCATCCGGGTGGTCCCGGCGTGGTTGGCCTCGCCCGTGAAGTCGAAGCGGTAGCGGCCGTGCGGCCAGATGCCGCTGCCGACGCCGACCGCCGCGCCGCGGTCGACGAGGTCGCGGCCCTGCTCGACGTGCAGCTCCACGAAGCAGCCGACTCCGTCGAGGAGCCCCGGCCCGCCGCCGGCGACGACGTCGCCGAGCGCCACCCCGTCGCGGTCGCGCAGCGCCGCGGCCTGCTCCCAGGCGAGCGTGCCCGTCGCGAGCCGCGAGCCCAGGCAGGCCAGCCCGAATCGGGAGCCCTCCTCCTCGACGAAGACCGACACCCCGACCGGACGGGCCGGCACCACACCGCGCTCGCGCAGCAGGTCGATCGCGGCGAGCCCGGAGACGACGCCGAGGGGGCCGTCGTACGCACCGCCGTCGAGCACCGAGTCGAGGTGGGAGCCGGTCAGCACCCCCGGTCCGGTGCCGACGTCCCACCAGGCGACGACGTTGCCGGTCGCGTCGCGCTCCACCCGCAGGCCGCGCGCGGCTGCCTGCTCGGCGAACCACGCGTCGAGCTCGCGCTCGGCACTCGCGAACGGCTGGCGGAAGTAGCCACCGGACGACGCCGACCGGCCCACCGGCGCCAGGTCGCGCCACATCTGCTCGAAGTCGTGGGTCACGGCGCTCAGGCTCTCAGCCCTCGGCCATGGGGATCCGGACGCCGCGCTCGGCGGCGACCTCGTCGGCCCGCGCGTAGCCGGCGTCGACGTGCCGGATCACGCCCATCGCGGGGTCGTTGGTGAGCACCCGCTCGATCTTCTGCGCCGCGAGGTCGGTGCCGTCGGCCACGCAGACCTGACCGGCGTGGATCGAGCGACCCATGCCGACCCCACCGCCGTGGTGGATGGAGACCCAGGTGGCGCCGGAGGCGGTGTTGACCAGCGCGTTGAGCAGCGCCCAGTCGGCGATCGCGTCGGAGCCGTCGAGCATCGACTCGGTCTCGCGGTAGGGCGAGGCCACCGAGCCGCAGTCGAGGTGGTCGCGACCGATCACGACCGGGGCCTTCAGCTCGCCGGAGGCGACCATCTCGTTGAACTTCAGCCCGGCCAGGTGCCGCTCGCCCTGGCCCAGCCAGCAGATCCGCGCCGGCAGCCCCTGGAAGGCCACCCGCTCGCCCGCCATGGTGATCCACTTGTGCAGGCGCTCGTTCTGCACCGACTCCTCTGGGGGAAAGAGCTCGAGGATCGCGCGGTCGGTGGCCGCGATGTCGGCAGGGTCGCCCGAGAGCGCCGCCCAGCGGAAGGGGCCGCGGCCCTCGCAGAACAGCGGCCGGATGTACGCCGGCACGAAGCCGGGGAACTCGAAGGCCCGGTCGTAGCCGCCCTTGCGGGCCTCGTCGCGGATCGAGTTGCCGTAGTCGAACACCTCGGCGCCGGCGTCCTGGAGCTCGACCATCGCCCGCACGTGGGCCGCCATCGACGCCTGCGCGTCCTTGGTGAAGCCGTCGGGGTCACGGGCGGCCGCGTCGGCCCAGTCCTCCACCGCCACGCCGATCGGCAGGTAGCTGAGCGGGTCGTGGGCGGAGGTCTGGTCGGTGACGATGTCGAGCGGCGCGCCCATCTCGAGCAGCAGCGGGAACACCTCGGCGGCGTTGCCGAGGAGCCCGATCGACAGCGGCCGCCGCTCGTCGCGGGCGGCGACCGCCCGGCGGACGGCGTCCTCGACGGAGTCGGCCTGCTCGTCGAGGTAGCGGTGCTCGATCCGACGGGTGATCCGGGCCTGGTCGACCTCGACGCAGATCGCGACGCCGTCGTTCATCGTCACCGCGAGCGGCTGCGCGCCGCCCATCCCGCCGAGGCCGGCGGTGAGGGTGATCGTGCCGGCCAGCGTGCCGCCGAACCTCTTGTCGGCGATGGCCGCGAACGTCTCGAACGTGCCCTGGAGGATGCCCTGGGTTCCGATGTAGATCCAGGAGCCGGCCGTCATCTGGCCGTACATCGTGAGCCCGAGGTCCTCCAGCCGGCGGAACTCCTCCCAGTTGGCCCAGTCGCCCACCAGGTTGGAGTTGGCGATCAGCACCCGCGGCGCCCACTCGTGGGTGCGCATCACGCCCACCGGCTTGCCCGACTGCACCAGCATCGTCTCGTCGTCGCCGAGGGTCTCGAGCGTGCGCACCAGGGCGTCGTAGGCCTCCCAGCTGCGCGCGGCCTTGCCGGTGCCGCCGTAGACGACGAGGTCCTCGGGGCGCTCGGCGTTCTCGGGGTCGAGGTTGTTCATCAGCATCCGCAGCGGGGCCTCGGTCTGCCACGACCTCGCGGTCAGCTCGGTGCCGGTGGCGGCGTGGATGGGCAGGCGCGGGTTGGCGTTCATCGGACGCACTCCTGGTGTCGCGGGTGGCTAGGATCCTGGTCGTGCGAGAGGTGGTGCTGACGCGATCGGCGACCGACCGCAGGCGCTTCGAGATCGAGGGGCTCGGCTGGCTGCGCAGCTCGGGTCTGCTCCGGCCGCGGACCGAGGCCGGCGTGACGGGCGGTCGGCACTGGGCCTTCGAGCCCCGCGGCTGGACGGGCGGTCGCGCCGAGGCCCTGGACGGGATGAGCGGCCTGCCCGTCGGGGAGTACCGGCGCACCGCGAAGCTGTCGCAGGCCGGCACCGTCACCTGGGAGTCCCGGTCCTACGACCTGGCGTCCAGCAGCAGGTGGCGGCAGCGCTTCACGCTCTCCCTCGCCGAGGAGCCGCTCGTGGAGATCGACGTCAAGGGTCGGGCCAAGCGACCCGTCACCCTGCGGATCGCCCCCTCGGTCGAGTCCGAGCCCGGACTGGTCCTCTTCGCCTGCTGGCTGTGCCAGCGCTTCACCACCGGGGCGTCGAGCGGCGGCGCCTGACCCGCGGCCCGTCACGACAGCGCTCCGATCTGCTCCTCGACGGCGGCCAGGACGGCCCCGGACCGGACCAGCCCGACGGCGGTCTCGATCTCGGGGGCGAGGTGGCGGTCGGGGCCGGGGCCCTCGATGCCCGCCTCGCGCAGCAGACGGACGACGGCGGCGGTGGCCGGCGACGGCTCCAGGGGGGCGCGCAGGTCGAGCGCCCGGGCGCCGGTGAGCACCTCGACCGCGACCACCCGGGTCAGCCCGTCGACCGAGCGCCGCAGCTTGCGCGCGGCCGACCACCCCATCGACACGTGGTCCTCCTGCATCGCGCTGGAGGGGATGGAGTCGACCGAGGCCGGCACCGCGAGCCGCTTGAGCTCGGAGACGATCGCCGCCTGGGTGTACTGGGCGATCATGTGGCCGCTGTCGACCCCGGGGTCGCCGGCCAGGAACGGCGGCAGCCCGTGGTTGCGGGACTTGTCGAGGAACCGGTCCGTACGACGCTCGCTGATCGAGGCCACGTCGGCGGCGACGATCGCGAGGAAGTCGAGCACGTAGCCGACGGGCGCCCCGTGGAAGTTGCCGTTGCTCTCGACCCGCGGGCCGCCGTCGGCGTCCGGCAGCACGACCGGGTTGTCGACCGCCGAGGCCAGCTCGCGGCCGGCCACCAGCGCGGCGTGCTCGACGGTGTCGCGCGCGGCACCGTGCACCTGCGGCGAGCAGCGCAGGGAGTAGGCGTCCTGCACCCGGTTGCAGTCGGGCCCGCGGTGCGAGGCGACGACGCCGGAGCCGTCGAGCAGGGCCACCAGGTTGGCCGCCGAGAGCGCCTGGCCCGGGTGCGGGCGCAGCGCCTGGAGGTCGGCGGCGAAGACCCGGTCGGTGCCCAGCTGGCCCTCCACCGACATCGCCGCCGCCACGTCGGCGGTGCGCAGCAGCCGGCGCAGGTCGGCGATCGCCATCACCAGCATCCCGAGCATGCCGTCGGTGCCGTTGATCAGCGCGAGCCCCTCCTTGGCCGCGAGCTCGACCGGGCTCAGCCCGGCCGCGGCCAGGGCCTCGGCGGCCGGCATCAGCGTGCCGGCGGCGTCGCGCGCCGGCCCCTCGCCCATCAGCGCCAGTGCGCAGTGCGAGAGCGGCGCGAGGTCGCCGGAGCAGCCGAGCGAGCCGTACTCGTGCACCACCGGGGTGATGCCGTGGGTGAGCAGGTCCGCCAGCAGCTGCGCGGTCTCGACGCGGATGCCGGTGTGACCGGTGGCGAGCGTCGAGAGCCGCAGCAGCATCAGCGCGCGCACGACCTCCCGCTCGACCTCCGGCCCGGAGCCCGCCGCGTGCGACCGCACCAGCGACCGCTGCAGCTGGGCCCGCATCTCGGCGGGGATGTGCCGGGTCGCGAGCGCGCCGAACCCGGTCGAGATTCCGTACGCCGGCGTGCTGGCGGCAGCGAGGTCGTCGACCACGCTCCGCGCCCGCTCCATCGCCGCCACCGACTCGTCGGTCAGCCGCACCGGGCTGCCCTCGCGGGCGACCGCCACGACGTCCTCGGGGGCCAGGGGGCCGGTGCCGACCGGGATCGCTGGGTGCATGGCTCCATCCAACGCACGCGTGCGGCCGGGCGGAAGCACCTGTGGCCACCATCCGTCTCGGATACGAGACAAGCGCGTCGGCCGGTGCGACGATGCAGCCATGAGCCAGGTGCCCGCCGCCACCCGCGCCCTGGTGGTGCTGCGGTTCCTCGCCACCCAGCCGAGCCCCACGCCGCTGGACCGGATCGCCCGCGCCACCGGCATCCCGCGCAGCAGCGCCTACCACCTGCTCCGGGCGATGGCCGACGAGGGCTTCGTCGTCCACTTCCCCGATCAGCACTGCTACGGGCTGGGCGTCGCTGCCTACGAGGTCGGCAGCGGCTACCTGCGCCAGGAGCCGCTGCAGCGGGTCGCCCGGCTCCCGCTGACCCGCCTCGTCGACACCCTCGGCCACTCGGCGCACCTCGCGGTGCTGCACGGTCGCGACGTGCTGTACCTGATCGAGGAGCGAGCCGCGGGCCAGCCGTCGCTGGTCACCGACACCGGCGTCCGGCTGCCCGCCCACCTCACCGCCAGCGGACGGGCGATCCTGGCCGGCCTCCCGCAGAGCCAGGTGCGGGCGCTGTTCCCGAGCCGCGACGCGTTCGTGAGCCGCAACGGGCGCGGCCCCGCCACGCTGCCGGCGCTGCGCACGACGCTCACGCAGACCCGCACGCGCGGGTACGCCGTCGAGCACGACGAGGTGTCGGAGGGGTTCGCGAGCATCGCCGTGGCGGTCCGCGACCACAACGACTACCCGATCGCGGCGGTCGCGGTGACCTACCTGGCGTCGGCCGGCGAGGACGCCGCGGACGCCGTGGACGCCGACCGGCTGCACCGGGAGGTCGCCCGCGCCGCCGGCGTGGTCACGTCCCGGCTCGGTGGCCGGTGACCGGCTCTCTACGCTCACGGTCATGGAGTTCCAGGACGTCGTCCGCCGCCGCCGGATGGTCCGCCGCTACGCCGACCGCCCGGTCGACCCGGCCGTCGTCGACCGCGCGCTCGAGAACGCCACCCGGGCCCCGAGCGCCGGCTTCAGCCAGGGCTGGGGCTTCCTGCGCCTCGACACCCCCGAGGACGTGCGCCGGTTCTGGGAGGCCAGCTCGGACGACGTCGACCACCCCGACGCCTGGCTCGCGGGGATGATGCGCGCGCCGGTCGTGATCGTGCCGTGCAGCAGCAAGGCGGCGTACCTCGACCGCTACGCCGAGCCCGACAAGGGCTGGACCGACCGCGACGAGGCCCGCTGGCCGATGCCGTTCTGGCACCTCGACGCGGCGATGGCCTCGCTGCTGATCCTGCAGACCGTCACCGACGAGGGGCTGGGTGCCTGCTTCTTCGGGGTCGTGCCCGAGCGCGAGAGCGCCGTCCGCGCCGCGTTCGGCATCCCGGACACGTTCGACCCGATCGGGGTGGTGACGATCGGCCATCCCGACCCGGGCGCCGGCGCCCGGTCCGGGTCGCCCGCGCGACGGGCCCGGGTGCCCTGGACCGACGTCGTGCACTCGGGCCGCTGGGGACAGTGATGCCCTCGGCTTGCCCGCGTCGTAGGCTCGGATGGCGAGGTGATCACCATGGCCCAGCGCGAGCAGCCCGAGCACACCGGCGAGACCAGCGGCGACGAGAGCAGCGACGGGACGCGTCCGGTCGACCGGCGCACGGGTCGCAGCGCCGCGGCGGTGCG
>CAWIAZ010000006.1:0-346708 GCA_963834285.1 uncultured Actinomycetota bacterium
GAGGAGAGGTGACCAAGATCGTCCCCAGGTCGAGGACCGTCTCCCGCGCCCGGCCGCCGAGGGCTACCGTCGGCACATGACTCCCGCGGACCTCCTCGTCGACGCCTTCACCCGCATCGAGCAGACCGCCCTGGCGGCGATCGAGGACCTCGACGAGCAGCAGCTCACGCACCGCCCGGAGCCCGACGCCAACTCGATCGCCTGGCTGGTCTGGCACCTCGCCCGCGTGCAGGACGACCACGTCGCCGACGTCGCCGGCATCGAGCAGGTGTGGACGGCGCAGGGCTTCGAGGACCGGTTCGGGCTGCCCTTCGAGACCGACGCGATCGGCTACGGCCAGACCTCCGACGAGGTCGCGCAGGTGCGCGCGAGCAGCGACCTGCTCGCGGCGTACCTCTCCGCGGTGCACGCGCAGACCGTCGCCTACCTCGAGACGGTCGGCGCCGACGACCTCGACCGCGTCGTCGACAACCGCTGGAACCCGCCGGTCACGCTCGCGGCACGGCTGGTCAGCGTGATCAGCGACGACCTCCAGCACGCCGGCCAGGCGGCGTACCTGCGCGGGCTGCTCGGCGCCTGACGGCGCCCGAGAGATCCTTTAGCCTGCCGACATGGGGACTCACTCGGGTGCGCCGTCGTTCCACCACGTCGAGCACGGCGCCGGGCGACCGGTGCTGGTCCTGCACGGCGCCGGCGTCGACCACCGCGAGCCCGAGGCCTGCTTCGAGCCGGTCTTCGCCGACGGCAACGGATTCCGGCGGATCTACCCCGACCTCCCGGGGATGGGCCGGACGCCGGCGCCGGACGAGATGCGGAGCGCCGACGACGTCCTCGCCACCCTGCTCGACTTCGCCGCCGAGGTCACCGACGGGGCCGACTACCTCCTGGTCGGGCACTCGGCCGGTGCCTACTACGCGCAGGCGATGGCGGCGCGACGGCCGGATCAGGTCGCCGGCCTCGCGCTGGTGTGCCCGCTGCTGGCGGAGGTGCGCGACGTCCCGGAGCACCGGGTGGTCGCCGGCTCGGGCGAGCTCGGCGACGACGACTTCCGGAGCTACTTCGTCGTCCAGACGCCCGAGATGCTCGAGCGGTACGAACGGCACGTCCTCCCCGCCGCGGACCTCGTCGACCCGGCCGCGCTCGAGCGGATCGGCGAGCGGTGGGAGATCGAGCCCATCGACGGGCCGGCGTACGCGGGCTCGGTGCTGGTCGTGGCGGGGCGACTGGACTCCGTCGTCGGGTACGCCGCCGCCGTCGACCTCCTGGACCACTACCCGCGCGCGTCCCTGACCGTGGTCGACGACGCCGGCCACGCGCTGCCGCACGAGAAGCCGGACCTTCTGCGTGCGCTCGTCTCCGACTGGCTCAGGGGCACGGCGTGAGCAGGATCTTCACGGTCAGCTTCGCCTCGGTGTATCCCCACTATGTCGCCAAGCTGGAGCGGAAGGGGCGCACGACGGCCGAGCTGCACCAGGTGATCGAGTGGCTGACGGGCTTCGACGAGGCCGCGCTGCGCAGGCACCTGGCCGCGGAGACGACGTTCGCGGACTTCTTCGCGGAGGCCACCCTCAACCCGCATGCCTCCCTGATCACGGGGTCGATCTGCGGCATCCGGGTCGAGGACGTCGAAGATCCGCTGATGCAGAAGATCCGCTACCTCGACAAGCTGGTCGACGAGCTCGCCAAGGGCAAGGCGATGGACAAGGTCCTGCGGGCCTGACCCCAGGCCTGACCACGGGCCGCGCTCACGCGTCGCGATCGGCCTTGCCGAGCTCCTCGGCGAGCATCACGAGGATGCCGCTGGGGCCGCGGAGGTAGGTGAGCTTGTAGACGTCGGCGTAGGTCGCCACCCCGCGCAGGGGGTGGCAGCCGTGCCGCGCGGCGATCTCGAGCGCGGCGTCGAGGTCGTCGACCGAGAAGGCGACGCGGTGCATGCCGATCTCGTGCGGCGCGGTGGGCTCGGTCTCGATCGCCTCGGGATGGAGGTACTCGAAGAGCTCGAGGCGCCCGTCCCCGCCCGGCGTCTCGAGCATGGCGATCTTGGCGTGGTTGCCGTCGAGGCCGACGGCCGTGTCGGCCCACTCGCCACTGACGGTGTCGCGACCCAGGACGGTCAGCCCCAGGTCGGTGAAGAAGGCGATCGTCGCCTCGAGGTCGCGGACCGCGATGCCGACGTTCTCGAGCTTGATGGGCATGCGCGGCACGCTACCCACTCGCCGACGGTCCGGCTCGCCAGGCGCGGGACGTGGTCGGGTGTGAGCGGGCCCGACACGTGGCTGACCTCGGCCTGACGGCGACCTGTCCGTCCGACCGTCAGGTCTTTCGAGCGAACGTGGTGGTCATGTACAGCGCCCGCTGGAAGACCTCGTCCGGGATCCCGCGGTAGGCAGGGAGCGTCGAGCGCTCGAAGTTGAGTCGCAGGACGTCACCGTCCACCTCCCAGCGGTAGGTGTTCGAGCCGTCCGAGTGGTGGAAGACCACGGTGTCGCCGTCGATCTCGTACTCCGCGTCGTAGTCGATCGGCTCGGACTGACCGCGCTTGGCCTTGCCGTAGAGGTCCCAGGCGCCGTCCTCGATGGTGAGGGTCAACACGGTGTCGGCGGAGAACGGTGCGTTGTTCCGGTAGGCCTCGACCCACCGGCCGAGGCCGTGGCGGCGCACGGTGGCCTCGGTCTCCTCCAGCGAGATGCGCCCGGTCTGCCAGCTGCCCTCCAGCGGGGAGGCAGCGGACGCCTCGGACGCCGGCGCCGCCGCGGTGGCGGAGGGGGTCGCAGTGTCGGACGGCGTCTCGGTCGCCGAGGTGGAGTCGTCGGAGCCGCAGCCCACGAGCACCATCGACGTCGTGGCCACGGCGACCGTGAGGAATCGCCAGCGGACGTGGGTGCCGGAGGCGATGGGGCGGCTCCCGACCACCGAGCTGCGGTGAGGACTCGCAACAGCCTCGCTGGTCTTCGCCCGACCCACGTGTCGCTGAGACCGGAGCAGTGCGACGCCCAGGATCAGCGCCCCGGGCAGGATCACGAGCGGCACCACCGGGTCCTCGAATCCAGCGGCGACCATGGCCACCAGGCTGAGCGCAGCGAGCGTGATGCTCACGATCGTGGCCACGCGAGCCGACCGCCGGACGACGCCGGCTCCGCGCACCGCCTCGCCGGCGAGCACCAGCGACCCGAGCGCGAGCAGTGACAGGGCGGACACGAGAGGGACCGTCAGCGGGCCGAAGTCCCGCACGAGCGGTGGGAGGTCGTCGGGGTCGGCGAACAGACCCAGTCCCAGCCCCACGTAGGTCCACCACACGAGCAGGGTGGTCAGTGCCGACCACCAGGTGGCCAGGGCGAGCCGTCCCCCCGCTCCGGCGCGGATCCTGGCGGCGGCTCGGAGCAGGAGCACCGGGGGCAGCAGCAGGAAAAGCCCGGTGATCAGCGCGTAGAGCGTGTGGTCCTGCACGATCCGGGCCTGCTCGGACGTGGCCACCGCGTTGACCGCCACCCCCTCGCGCTCGGCGGCCGACGCCAGGTCCTGCTCGAAGCCGGCTCCGAGGGTCACGGCGACGACGACGTACGCCACCAGCGCCAGGGCCGCGCCCACGAGCGCCCTCCCCGCCGGAGCGGCCCACGGGTGCTCCGCGATCCGGACGGCGTCCCCGTCCTGTGCCGCCTCCCGGACCTCCCGCCAGCCGGGGTTCGTGAGCCAGCGGCCGTTGACGTGGACCGTCGGCGAGATCTCGTTGCCGTCGTTCGCGGCGCGGACCTGGGCGGCTCCGTGCTCGTCGTCTCGAAACCGCACCGAGCGGTGGGGCACGCGGTGCAGGGTCAGGGCGGTCCTCAGCCTGATGCCGAACGGACAGCCAGGCTTGAAGTACACAACCGATGCGTTCACGTCACGTTCTCCCGTCTGGATTCATCATAGTAAGACTATGATCAACAGAGTGATACTGTGACGACGTGGCTGTCAAGCAAGTAAACGGACACCGTCAGCGCCAGGCCGAGGCCACCAAGCGGGAGGTGGCGCGCGTCGCCCGCGCGCTCTTCGCCGAGCGCGGCTACGTCTCCACCACGATCAGCGCGATCTCGGCCGAGGCGGAGATCCCGGTGCAGACGATCTACTCGGCCTTCGGCACCAAGTCGAAGATCCTCACGAAG
Organism: uncultured Actinomycetota bacterium; assembly: GCA_963834285.1. GTDB lineage: Bacteria > Actinomycetota > Actinomycetes > Propionibacteriales > Nocardioidaceae > Nocardioides. The sequence goes on from CAWIAZ010000006.1 coordinate 4,143, forward strand.
ATCAGCGAGCTCTGGATGAGCGAGACCCAGACGGCGTCGCGTGCCGACGCGTACCTGCACGAGCCCGACCCTGCCCGGCAGCTGACGATGCTCGCCGAGCTCAACCGCCACCAGATGCAGGTCGGCTCCGACATCGTCGCGATCTACCAGCAGGCTGCGGCGACGGATCCGCAGATGGCCGAGCAGATGCGCAACGCCCTGGCGGCGCGGGAGCGCGAGATCCGCAAGCTCATGGAGGCCCTCGCCCCACGGCTACGCCCGGACCTCACGGTCGACTCGGCCCTCGACGTCACGTTGGCGCTCACCCTCTCCGAGCTCTTCGACCTGCTCGTCGTGGAACGGGGATGGAGCCACGACCGGTACGAGTCGTGGCTGGCCACCAGCCTGATCAGCCAGCTCCTGGGCGACTGACCCACCCGCCGGCACCCTCGCCGCCAGCTGCCCACGGACACGGTCCTCCGTACCGGTACGTGAGGAGCTGTCACAGGAGCGAGCCGACCGGTGTCTGGATGTCGACAGCACGTTTCGACAGCCAGGAGGAGACATGACCCACCGGATCCCAGCCAAGGAGATCACCGGCCCGTACGGCGCACTCGTCACGATGTTCAGCAAGCGGATGTTCGGACGGGTGCCGGAGTCGCTCGGCGTGATGTGGCACCACGTGCCCGCCCTGAAGGCCTCGATGGGCTTCGGCCAGAAGCTGCAGAAGTGGGACCAGTGCGACCAGACCCTGAAGTCGTTCGCGCACATGGCCGTGGCGTCGTACGTCGGCTGCACGTGGTGCCTGGACTTCAACTACTTCATGGCGTTCAACGAGGGGCTCGACGTCGACCGGGCGCGGGAGATCCCGCGGTGGCGGACGTCGGAGGTGTTCACCCCGCTGGAGCGGGAGGTCCTCGCGTACGCCGAGGCGATGAGCAGCACGCCGCCGACGGTCACCGACGAGATGGTGGCCGGCCTGCACGACCAGCTGGGCCCGGCGGCCGTCGTCGAGCTCACCTCGGTGATCGGGTTCGCCAACCTCACCACCCGCAGCAACGTGGCGCTCGGCATCGAGTCCGAGGGCTTCGCGGCCGCCTGCGACCTCAAGCCGCTGGCGGAGCGGCCCGAGGTAGCGTCCCCGGCATGAGCGTCGACCCGTTCGTCGCCCACCGCAGCCTGCTCTTCACGGTGGCCTACGAGATGCTCGGCTCCGCAGCCGACGCGGAGGACGTCGTCCAGGAGACCTGGCTGCGGTGGGCGGCGATCGACCAGACGGGGGTGCAGGACGCGCGTGCCTACCTGGTCCGCTCCGTGACCCGGCAGTCGCTCAACCGGCTCCGGACGCTCAGCCGCCGGCGTGAGGAGTACGTCGGCGAGTGGCTGCCCGAGCCCCTGCTCACCAGCCCGGACGTGGCCGAGGACGTCGAGCTGGCCGAGTCCGTGTCGATCGCGATGCTCACCGTGCTGGAGACGCTCACGCCGACCGAGCGCGCGGTGTTCGTGCTGCGCGAGGTCTTCGACGTCCCGTACGACGAGATCGCGGTCGCCGTGGACAAGTCGCCGGCGGCGGTCCGGCAGGTCGCGCACCGCGCCCGGGAGCACGTGGCCGCGCGCCGGCCGCGAGTGCAGGTCGGACCGTACCGAGCGCCAGCGGGTGGTGGAGCGATTCGTCGCCGCGGTGACGAGCGGTGACGTGCAGGGCCTGATGGACGTGCTCGCTCCGGACGTCGTGCTCCTCGCCGACGGCGGCGGCGTCGCGCAGGCCGTGCGGGTGCCTGTCGTCGGCGTGAAGAAGGTGGTGAACCTGCTGCGGCCGTTCCCGGCCGTCTCGGTCAACCCGGTGATCGGGACGATCCGGCTCAACGGCGCCGTCGGCGTGCGGATCGAGGACGAGGTGGGCGGCACCACGATCGTGGACGTCGTCGTCGAGGACGGGCGGATCACCCGGATCTTCGCCCTCCGCAACCCCGACAAGCTCACCCGCCTGGACGAGGAGTCCGAGCTCACCCGCTGAGCGAGGCCGTCGGTCGGTCGGGTGGTTTCGTGGCTCGTCGCTGGCGCTCCTCGCACCTCAACCACCGCCGGGTGGGTCCGGTGGTTGAGGTGTGAGGGCCCCTGGGGCCCGAGCCTCGAAACCTGGTGAGGGGGGTGGGGGGTTTCGTGGCTCGTCGCTGGCGCTCCTCGCACCTCAACCACCGCCGGGGGTGTGCTGGCGCCCCGCACCTCAACCACCGGCGGGGGCTCGTCGCTGGCGCTCCTCGCACCTCAACCACCGCCGGGGGCTCGACCACCTAGCCGCCCGGGGGCACGGCCCGGCCGGTGAGGGCGCGACGGGGGTTGTCGACGAGCAGGGTGCGGACGTCGTCCTCGGAGAAGCCTCGGTCCCGGAGCGCCGGCACCACGCCGACCAGGACGTGGTCGTAGCCGGTGCCCCCGTGGGCGTGCAGGTGCTGCGGCAGGAAGACGTCGTGCGAGAGCAGGACCTGGCCGAGGTGCCCGGCGGAGGCCAGCCTCTCGACGTACCCGAGGGTGCGCTCCTCGTAGTAGGGCCCGTCGGAGCCGAGCCCGTCCATCTGCACGAAGCAGCCGCGCAGCGCGAGCTCGAGGTGGTAGGCGGGGGAGGGCACGGTGTCGCAGTGACCGATGACCACCCGCTGCGGGTCGACCCCCTCGTGCTCGAGGATCGCCAGCTGGGCCAGGCCCACGGGCGTGCGGGCCGCGTGGGTCGAGATGGTCAGACCGGTCTCGAGGTGGGCCCGGGCGGCGGCCCGGAAGGAGCGTTCCTCGGCGGCCGAGAGGTAGCCCTGGTCGCAGCCGATCTCGCCGATGATGCCCGGCCGGACCCGGTCGGGGCCGACGCCCTCGGTGATCTCCTCGACCATCTCGGCGGCGATCAGCTCCACCGGGGTCCGGTCGAACCACGCGCGGTCCAGGTAGGGATCGCGGTAGTGACCGCACCCCATGACCACCTGCACCCCGGCCGCGGCCGACACCCGGCGCAGGGCCGCGGGGTCCCGCCCGATCTCCACGGTGGTGAGATCCACGAGCGTCGTCCCGCCGGCCGCGGCGAAGCGCCGGAGCTCGGCGACGGCGAGCTCCTCGTCGTTCAGGATGCCGCTACCGCGGTACTCCCTGAGGAGGTCGGCGAAGACGTGCTCGTGCGGCAGCGTCACGCCGAGACGGTCGGCGGTGATCTCGCCGCCGACGGTCATCACGGTGTCGCGACCGGTCATCCGAGGATCCGCTCGGCCAGGCCGACGTGGAACCTGGTCGAGAGCAGCAGGTCGTCGACGTGCACCCGCTCGTTCGCGTTGTGGTAGCCGGCGTTGAGCACCTCGGCCGAGGTCGCCCGCAGGGGGCTGAACCCGTACGCCGTCGTGCCGGCCGCCGCCCGCAGGTAGACCGAGTCGGTGAAGCCGGTGCCGAGCAGCGGGAGCAGCGGCGCCGTCTCGCCCAGGTCGGCCAGCACCGCGGCGACGGCGTCCAGGAGCGGCGAGTCGTCGGGTGAGCTCGACCCCGCCACCAGGTGCTCGGGCCAGCTCAGCTCGTAGGGGACGCCGTCGCCGATCCGGGCCCGGACCGCCTGCTCCACCTGCTCCGCGGTGGTGCCGGGCAGGATCCGGCAGTCGAGCTCGACCCACGCCCGGGCGGGCATCACGTTCCGCTTGGTCGAGCCGCCGACCATGGTGGGCGCCATCGTGGTGCCGACCAGCGCCGGCAGCAGCTCGTCGAAGAGCGGGTGCAGGCGGCCGGCGCGGGCCAGGGCGTCGGCCAGGTCGTGCGGCACCTCGCCGAGCAGGATCTCCAGGGTGCGGTCCACCAGCGGGGACCGCACCGGCTCGGGCATCCCGGCCCCGACCCGCCGGAGGATCTCGCCGAGCTTGGGCACGGCGTTGTCGCCCACCGAGGGGGTGGAGGCGTGCCCGGCCTCACCGACCGCGGTCACCCGCGCGGGATAGGTGCCCTTCTCGCCCACGCCGACCGGGACGACCACCCTCCCGTCGGCGAGCGGGAGGCGCTCGCCGCCGCCCTCGTTGACGGCCATCGTCGGGCGGATGTCGGGCCGTTCCTCGAGCAGCCAGCGCATCCCGACGTCGTACATGCCGTCCTCCTCGTCGGCGACCGCGAGCAGCCACAGGTCGCCCCGGGGACGGAAGCCGGAACGGGCGAGCTCGGCCATCGCGACGGCGCGGGCGGCGACCTCGTTCTTCATGTCGATCGCCCCCCGCCCGAACAGGAACCCGTCGTCGTCGACGACGGCCTCGAACGGCGGGTGCGTCCAGTCGCGGGGGTCGGCCGGCACGACGTCGGTGTGCCCGACGAACGCCAGCGACGGCGCGGTCGGGTCGGTGCCCGGGATCCGGGCCACGAGGTTGGCCCGGTGCTCCTCGCGCGCCACCAGCTCGCAGGCGACGCCGTGCCCGGAGAGGTAGTCGGCGAGGTACTCGGCGGCGACGGTCTCGTTGCCCGGTGGCCGCCCGAGCAGCTGCTCGGAGGCGTTGCTGGTGTCGAGCCGGATCAGGTCCCTGGCGACGCGGAGCACCTCGTCGTGGAGCGACTCCGTCATCGGTCCGCCTCCAGCCGGTCGAGCAGCCAGGCGGCGACCTCGGCCTCGTAGGCCAGGTGGCTGAACCGGCCGGAGGGGCCGACGTGCGCGCCCGCGCCGACCTCGCACCGGAACAGGCAGCGCTCGGCCCAGGCGGGGTCGCTGTCGCGCAGGGCGGCCACCCACTTCGCCGGCTCGTGCACCATGACGCGCGGGTCGTGCAACGCGCCGGTGACCAGCAGGTCGGGGCGATCGCCGGGCGGTGGGATGTTGTCGTAGGGCGAGTACGCCAGCATCCAGGCGTGGTCGGCGGGCCGGCTCGGGTCGCCCCACTCCTCCCACTCGTTGACGGTGAGCGGGATGGAGGCGTCGAGCATCGAGGTGACCACGTCGACGAACGGCACCTCGGCCACCACCGCCCGCCAGCGCTCCGGCCGCTGGCTGAGCACCGCTCCCTGCAGCAGCCCGCCCGCGCTGAGGCCGCGGGTGGCGAGCCGGGTGCCGTCGACCAGGCCGTCGAGGGCGTCGGCGGCGGCGAGGTAGTCGGTGAAGGTGTTCTGCTTGTGCTCGAGCCTGCCGTCGAGCCACCAGCGCCGTCCGCCCTCGCCGCCACCGCGCACGTGCACGTGGGCGAAGACCACGCCCCGGTCGAGCAGGCTCGGCAGCGCCGGGTCGAAGTCGGGCTCGAAGGTGTACTCGTAGGCCCCGTAGCCGTAGAGCAGCGCCGGCGCGGTGCCGTCGAGCGGGACGTCGCGGTGGCGCACCAGCGTCACCGGCACGCCCGTGCCGTCCGGGGCCGCGATGGTGCGCCGCTCGGTGACGTAGCACCCGGGGTCGTGGCCCGGTGCTTCCCGGCGTCCGACCTCGACCTCCTCGCCGGTGCCGAGGTGGACCCGCACCCAGGTCTCGGGCTGCACGTGGGCGCGGTCGGTGACGAGCACCGAGGTGGCGTCGTAGTCGGTGTTGCGGCCCAGGTGCACCGCGCCACCGGGGAAGCGGCTGCGGACCACCACCCCGTCTCCTGCCAGGTCGTCGAGCGGCAGCAGCCGCAACCGGTGCTCGGCCTCGCTGCGCACGCTCAGCACGACATGGTGCGCGAACGCATCGACCCGCTCGAGACGCTCGGCGGGGTCCTCGGGACGCAGCTCGCTCCACTCCGTGGCGGCCTGCCCGCCGGCGCCGGGGAGCGGGGCCGCCATCAGCCGCAGCTCCTGGGCGCCGTCGTTGGTGACGACCAGCAGGCGATCGCCCCCCGCGTGCTCGACGTGGTAGACCACCTCGGCCCGCCGACCACCGACCGACCGCGGGGCGGCCTCCGGGTCGTGGGCGTCGATGACCCACGTCTCACCGGTGCTGCGGCTCTCGCTCAGCACGATCACCAGGTCGCCGCTGCGGCTGCCCCGCAGGTGCAGGGCGAAGGCCTCGTCGGCCTCCTCGAGCACCAGCACGTCCAGGTCGGGGGAGGTGCCCAGCCGGTGGCGCCAGACCTGGTGCGGCCGGTAGGCGTGGTCGTGGACGGTGTAGAAGAAGTGCGCCGAGTCGGCGCTCCAGGCGCCGCCGTAGTAGCTGCGCGGGATCTCCTCGGCCAGGTCCGCTCCGGAGCGCAGGTCACGGAAGCGCAGCCGGTAGACCTCGTCGCCGACGGTGTCGACGGAGTAGGCGAGCAGGTCCTCGTCGGGGCTGACCAGGCTCACGCCCAGGTCGAGGTAGCCGCTCCCATCGGCGAGGCTGCCGAGGTCCAACAGCGTCTCGCTACGGAAATCGTCGGCAAAATCTTGATTCGAACCGGAAATAGTCTCAGGATATGGGATTGACGGGGCATTTCGTCTGCGAAGTACGGCGTACTCACTACCCGCAGGGTGCTCGGTGTAGTAGACAAACCGCACACGCTGCCAGGTGGGCGACCGCTCGACCGAGGGCAGTCGACCAGCCATCTCGGAGCCGAGCGTCGAGACCAGGGAGTGCAGATGCGCACACGAGGCGTCGTAGAAGGCCCGCTCGGCCGAGAGATGGGCGACCACCTCGCTCGAGGTGGTGTCGTGCAGCCAGAACCAGGGGTCCGCTCGCACGGCCCCGTGCTCGGTGTGCTGGTGCGGCTTCTTGGCCGGGACCGGGGGCTGGGATCGCGTCACGGGCGTCAAGGTACGCCGATCCGGTTGCTCGTGGCAGGTGCCTTCGGCGTCGCCTCGCTGCTCCCCGGCGCCCTGCTCCCGGCCGCTGCCAGCGGTGCGGAGGAGGCGAGCGACGACCCGGTGCGGTTCACCGTGGCGCTGCGCAACGAGGTCGACAGCTTCAACCCGTTCCTCGGCATCGAGGTGGAGTCCTACGAGATGTGGGCCCTCACCTACGACTACCTGGTCGACTTCTCCGTGGAGGACGTCTCCGTCGAGCCGTCCCTGGCCACCGAGTGGGAGACCAGCGACGACGGGCTCAGCTGGGAGTTCACGATCCGTGACGACGTCGAGTGGTCCGACGGGGAGCCGCTCACCGCCGCCGACATCGCGTTCACCTACAACCGGGTCCTCGGGAAGGGGCCGGAGTCGGCGACCTGGCGCTCGTGGCTGGCCGGGGTCACCGAGGTGACCGCACCCGACCCGACGACCGTGGCGATGACGCTGAAGCGCCCCAACAGCGTGCTGCCGATGGTGCCGATCCCGATCGTGCCCGAGCACGTCTGGAAGGACGTCACCGGCGACGAGATGAAGTCCTACGCCAACGAGCCCACCGACGGCCGGCCGGTGGTCGGCTCCGGACCGTTCCGGCTGGTGAAGGGGACGGCCGGCGGGTCGACGTACCAGTTCGAGGCCAACCCGGACTACTGGAAGGGCGCTCCGCACATCGACGAGGTCGCCTTCCGCGTCTTCAAGAGCGAGGACCCCGCCGTGCAGGCCCTGGTGAAGGGCGAGGTCGACTACGTCGAGGACATCTCCCCGCTGCAGGTGAAGGCGCTGCAGGGTCGCGACGGGATCCTCGCGCAGAACGCCGACAGCCCGGGCTTCGACGAGATCTCGTTCAACGCCGGGTCGGTGGACCTGGAGACCGACGAGCCGATCGGCGACCCCAACCCCGCCGTGCTGGACCCGGCCTTCCGCTACGCGCTGGGCTTCGCCCTCGACCGTCAACAGCTCGTCGACCAGGTCTACCAAGGTGCGGGGAAGCCCGGCTCGACGATCGTCCCGCCCGGGTACGAGACCTTCCACTGGGAGCCGCCGGCCGAGGAGCTCGCCCACGACCCCGACCGCGCGGCCGCGCTGCTCGACGAGGCCGGCTACACCGTCGGAGGCGACGGTCTGCGCACGCTGCCGGACGGCTCGCCGATCGGCGCCCTGCGTCTGTTCGCCCGCGCCGACTCGAGCACCTCCACCGACGTGATGACCTACTTCCAGGAGTGGCTGGCCGAGCTCGACATCGAGGCCGAGGTCACCACCGTGGAGTCCTCCAAGCTCACCGACATCATCCTGGCCGGCGAGTTCGACGCCTTCGAGTGGGGATGGTTCGTCGACGCCGACCCGACGTCGATGCTCAGCTACATGACCTGCGACCAGCGCGGCGGGTGGTCGGACTCCTGGTACTGCGACGAGGAGTACGACGCGCTCTTCGAGCAGCAGGGCTCCGAGCTGGACGACGAGGCGCGTGCGGACCAGATCCGTCAGATGCAGGAGATCCTGTTCCGTGACGCGCCCTACCTGGTCACGGCGTTCAACACGACCGGCCAGGCGGTGCGCAGCGACCGGTTCGCGTGCCTGCAGAACCAGCCGAGCGAGACCGGCCTGTGGCTCTTCCAGCAGGGCACCCACACCTACCGCTCGATCCGTCCGGCAGCGGACGCCGGCGACTGCGACGGGGCCGTCGAGGCCACGCAGGGCTCGGACCCCGCCGACTCCGACGGCGTCGGCACCGGGTTCCTGGTCGGCGCCGGGGTCCTCGGCGCGCTGGTCCTCGCGGGCGGCGCGGTGGTGATGGTCCGCCGGCGGGCCACGGCGGTGGACCGCGAGTGACGGTCGCCAGCGCGGAGATCACGCGCGAGGGCGGCTCGGGGAGGCGGCGGCACCGCGGCTACGGGCGCTACGCCCTGGGCAAGGTCGGCGGGTCGCTCGCCAGCCTGGGCTTCATGCTGGTCGTCAACTTCTTCCTGTTCCGGGTGCTGCCCGGCGACCCCGCCCGCACCCTGGGCCGGGGCCGGTTCAGCACCCCCGAGCAGGCGGAGGCGTTCAACGCCGCCTACGGGCTGGACGAGCCGCTGGCGCGGCAGTTCGTCACCTACCTGCGCAACACCCTCAGCGGCGACCTCGGCATCTCGCTGCGCTACCGGGTCCCGGTCTCCGACCTGATCCTGGACCGGATCTGGCCGACCCTGCTGCTGGTGGGCACCGCGACCGTGCTCGCCGCCATGATCGGGGTCTGGCTCGGGATCCGCGGGGCGTGGCGCCGCGGGGGCCCCTTCGACCGGTTCTCCACCGGGACGTCGTTGACGCTCTACTCCATGCCCGAGTGGTGGCTCGGGCTGATGCTGATCGCCACCCTGTCCGTGGGCATCGGGCCGTTCCCCGGGCTGTTCCCGACCGGTGGGCTGCAGTCGGTGGACGCCGACCTGGGCACCGTCTCCGGGGTGCTGGACCTGGCCCACCACCTCACGCTGCCGGTGCTGACCCTGACCCTGGCCTACCTGGCCGACTACGCGCTCATCATGCGCAGCTCGCTGCTCGACGAGCTCGGCGCCGACTACCTCACGACCGCCCGGGCCAAGGGGCTGCGCGACGCCGAGGTCCGTGACCGGCACGCCGTCCCCAACGCCCTCCTGCCCACCACCACGGTGGTCTCGCTCAACTTCGGCTTCGTGGTCGCCGGCGCGATCACCATCGAGACGGTGTTCTCGATCCCGGGTCTCGGCCTGCTCGCGACCGAGGCCCTGGCGATCCCCGACTACTGGGTGCTGCAGGGCACCTTCCTCGTGGCCTCGACCGGCGTGATCCTGGCCAACCTGGGCGCCAACCTCCTCTACGGCGTGCTCGACCCGCGGGTGCGGACGTGAGCACGGCGCAGCAGCTGGCCCGCCGGCGCCGGGCCGCCAGCCGTCAGCGTGGCTGGCGGGAGTTCCGCCGGCACCGGTCCGGCATGGCCGGCCTGGTGATCCTGGTGGTCTTCGTGCTGGTCGCGCTGCTGGCGCCGGTGATCGCCGACGGCGAGGGGCTCTCGGTCACCCGCGCCACGGGCGGCGTGCTCCAGCCGCCGTCGCCGTCGTACCTCCTCGGCACCGACGACAACGGCCGCTCGGTGCTCACCCTGCTCATCTGGGGCGCCCGGATCAGCCTGCTGGTCGGGTTGCTGGCGACCCTGATCTCGATGGTGATCGGCACCCTGGTCGGGCTGTTCTCCGGCTACTTCGGGGGCTGGCCGGGTGCGGTGCTGTTCCGGCTCACCGAGTGGTTCCTGGTGATCCCCTTCCTCCCGCTGGCGATCGTGCTCGCCAGCGTGCTCGGCCGCTCGCTGGTCACCATCGTCATCGTCATCGGCGTCACCTCCTGGCCGGGCACGGCGCTGCTGATCCGGAGCCAGACCCTCTCGATCAAGGAACGCGCCTACCTCGAACGGGCCCGCGGGCTCGGCGCCGGCCACGGGCACCTGCTGCGGCGGCACGTGCTGCCCAACGTGGTGCCCATGGTCTTCGCCAACACCACCCTCACCGTCGCCGTCGCGATCCTCTCCGAGACGACGCTCAGCTTCCTCGGGCTCGGCGACCCGACCCGGGTCTCCTGGGGCACGATGCTCCAGGATGCGTTCCAGGTCGGCGCGATCACCACCGGCTCGTGGTGGTTCATCGTGCCGCCGGGGCTCTGCGTGGTGCTGGTCGTGCTGTCGTTCACGCTGATCGGGCAGGCGCTCGAGTCCGTCCTCAACCCGCGGCTGCGGGACCGCTGATGACCGACCTGCTGAGGATGCGCGACCTGTGGGTCACCTACGCCACCGAGGAGGGCGAGGTGCCCGCCGTGCGCGGCGTGGACCTCGACGTGGCCCGGGGCGAGGTGCTCGGCATCGCCGGGGAGTCGGGGTGCGGCAAGTCGACGTTGGCGAGCACCGTGCTGCGGCTGCAGTCGGCCGGTGCGACGGTGTCGGGGTCGATCCTGGTCGACGGCGCCGACGTGCTCACGATGCGCTGGGGCGACCTGCGCGCGCTGCGCTGGGCCGGCGCCTCGATCGTCTTCCAGGGGGCCCTGCACTCCCTCAACCCCGTGCGACGGGTGGGCACCCAGATCGCCGAGCCGATCAAGGTGCACGAGCCGTCGGTCGGCGCCGGCGAGCTCGCGCGCCGGGTCGGCGAGCTGCTGGAGCAGGTCGGGCTCCCGGCGGCCCGCGCGTCGGCGTACCCGCACCAGCTCTCCGGGGGCCAACGCCAGCGGGTGATGATCGCGATGGCGCTGGCCTGCCGGCCCGCGCTGATCATCGCCGACGAGCCGACCACCGCGCTCGACGTGATGGTCCAGGCACAGGTGCTCGACCTGCTCTCCGGGCTGGTGCGCGACCTGGACGTCGGTCTGGTGCTGATCAGCCACGACCTGTCGGTGCTGGCCGACGTGTGCGACCGGATCGCGGTCATGTACGCCGGCAAGGTGGTCGAGCTGGGCCCCGCGGACGCCGTGTTCGCGGCGTCGCTGCACCCCTACGCGGCTGCGCTCTCGGCGGCCTTCCCCCGGATCGGCGACCCGGCCTCGCGGTTCGCGCCGGCGGGGCTCCCCGGTGACCCGCCCGACCCGCGCGACCAGGCCGGCGGGTGCTCCTTCGCGCCGCGCTGCACGCGCGCCGACGACCGCTGCACGAGCCAGGACCCGCCGCTCGAGGAGCATCGTGCCGGGCACCTCGCCGCCTGCTTGAGGATCGGGGAGCCGTGACCGCCGCCGACGCGACCCCCCGCACGCTCGAGGCCACCGGGCTGGTGGTCGACTTCGCTGCCCGGTCCGGGGAGGTGGCCACGGCGCTCGACGGAGCCGACCTGACGGTCCGCTCGGGCGAGGTGGTCGCGCTGGTGGGCGAGTCGGGCTCCGGCAAGACGACGCTGGCCCGGACCCTGGTGGGGCTGCAGCGCCCGACGGCGGGGGAGGTGCGGCTCGACGGCGTGCCGCTGGGCTACCGGGGCCGCGAGCTCAAGGCGCTGCGCCGGCAGGTGCAGATGGTGCTGCAGGACCCCGCCGGCGCGCTGAACCCCCGGCACACGGTCTACGAGTCCGTGGCCGAGGGGCTCCGGCTCCACGGGCTGTCCGGCGGCGACGACCGGGGCCGCTCCGAGGAGGAGCAGGTGTCCGAGGCGCTGGCCTCGGCCGGCCTCCGCCCGCCCGAGCGGCTCTACCTGCGCTACCCGCACGAGCTGTCGGGCGGCCAGCGCCAGCGGGTTCTCCTCGCGGGCGCGCTGGCGCTGGAGCCGCGTCTGCTCATCGCCGACGAGCCGGTCTCCAGCCTCGACGCCTCGATCCGCGGGGAGCTGCTGGCCCTGCTGCTGCGGCTGCGGCAGGAGCGTGGGCTGGGGGTTCTCGTGGTGACCCACGACCTCGGGCTGGCCTGGAACATCGCCGACCGCATCGCGGTGATGTACCTCGGCCGGATCATCGAGTCGGGTCCGACCGAGCAGGTCCTGGACTCGCCGCGCCACCCCTACACGCAGGCGCTCCTCTCCGTGGTGCCGGAGTCCCGCAGGCTCGAGCCGGTGGTGCTGACCGGTGAGATCCCCGACCCCACGCGGATCCCGACGGGCTGCCGCTTCCACCCGCGGTGCCCCGCCCTGGCGACCGGCGCCGCGGCCGCGGTGGCCGACGACTGCCGGGGGACGCCGCTCGTCGTCCTGCCGGCCACCGACGATCACGTGGTCAGCTGCCACCTGGCCGCGCGGGAGGAGCCCGGTCCGGTGTGAGCGCCGTGGCGTCCCGGTGCCGCGGCGCTGCGTAGGCTGCGTGGGTGCCGACGACGCGACACGGAGTGCGACTCCTGGGGGCCTCCGACCTGGAGGCGTTCCTGGCGCTGGCCCACCGCGATCCGGTCGCCAACGTCTTCGCCATCTACCGCGCCCGCACCACCCGGCTCGAGCCGCGGTGGCTGGGCGGCGAGATGTGGGGGAGGTTCAGCGACGGCGAGCTGGTCGCGGCCTGCCACGTCGGGGCCAACCTGGTGCCGATCGAGGCCGACGTCGACGACGCCCGGGCCTTCGCCGAGCGGGCGCTGACGCGGGGGCGGAGCGTGTCGACGATCGTCGGGCCGACCGAGGCGGTGCGCGAGTTCTGGTACACCGTCGCCACCTCGTGGGGCCGGCCGCGCGACGTCCGCTGGAACCAGCCGCACCTGCTGCTCGACCGGCCGCCGCTGGTCGAGCCCGACCCGCTGCGTGCGGGTCACCACGGCGCGACGACATGGACGAGCTCTACCCGGCGTGCGTGGCCATGTACACCGAGGAGGTCGGCGTCTCGCCCGAGACCGGCGGCAAGAGCGACCTCTACCGCACCCGGGTCGCCCAGCTCGTGAGCCGCGGCTGGTCCTTCGCCCGCTTGACGACGAGGGCCGGCTGGTCTTCAAGGCCGAGGTCGCGTGCTCCACCGACGACGTCGCCCAGATCCAGGGGGTCTGGGTGCCGCGCGACCGCCGCGGCGAGGGCCTCGCCGTCGGCGGCATGGCGGCGGTGGCGCAGCTGGTGCAGAAGTCGATCGCGCCCCGGGTCTCGCTCTACGTCAACGAGTGGAACGAGCCGGCCCGCCGCGCCTACGAGCGCGTCGGCTTCCGCCAGACCACGACGTTCTCGACCATCATGTTCTGACGGTTACTGGCTGAGGAGCAATCATGGCGTGGCTCGTGCTCGTGGTGTCCGGGGTGCTCGAGGTCCGCGTGGGCGCTGGCCCTCGGCCGGTCTGGAGGGGTTCATCCCGGGTGGGTGGCCCTCGGTGGTCTTCCTGGGCGTGGCGCTCGTGCTCGCATGGGCGGTCTCGCCTACGCCATGCGCACCCTCCCGATCGGCACGTCGTACGCCGTGTGGGTCGGCTCGGGGCCTCGCTGACCGTGACCGTCGGGATGATCACCGCGGGCGGAGTCGGTCAGCGTCGTCAAGGTCTCCTGCTGCTCGGCCCGATCGGCTGCATCATCGGGCTCAAGGTCGCGGCACTGAGCCGAGCGGTGGCACGGCGGACCGGCCGGCGACCCACCAGTAGCCTTGCCGCCATGACTGCCGCGTCCGGGTCCGCCCGCTCCACCCGCATCCTCCGGATGTCGAGCCTGTTCGTCCGGACCCTGCGTGACGACCCCGCGGACGCCGAGGTCCCGAGCCACCGGCTGCTGGTCCGCGCCGGCTACATCCGCCGGGCCGCGCCCGGCATCTACACCTGGCTGCCGCTGGGCCTGAAGGTGCTGCGCAACATCGAGACCATCATCCGCGAGGAGATGGACGGCATCGGCGCCCAGGAGCTGTCGTTCCCGGCGCTGCTGCCCCGCGAGCCCTACGAGGCGACCAACCGCTGGACCGACTACGGCGACGGCATCTTCCGGCTCAAGGACCGCAAGGGCGGCGACTACCTGCTCGGCCCGACGCACGAGGAGATGTTCACCCTCGTCGTCAAGGACCTCTACGGCTCCTACAAGGACCTGCCGCTCTCGATCTACCAGATCCAGACGAAGTACCGCGACGAGGCGCGTCCGCGGGCCGGGCTGCTGCGCGGCCGCGAGTTCATCATGAAGGACTCCTACTCCTTCGACGTCGACGACGCCGGGCTCGAGGAGAGCTACCAGCGCGCACCGCGACGCCTACATCCGGATCTTCGACCGGCTCGGCTTCGAGTACGTCATCGTCGGCCGCGACCTCCGGCGCGATGGGCGGCTCGAAGTCGGAGGAGTTCCTCGCCAAGGCCGAGGTCGGCGAGGACACCTACGTCCGCTGCACCACCTGCGACTACGCCGCCAACGTCGAGGCCGTCCAGGTCCGCCCGCCCAGCGCGCAGTCGTACGACGACGTGCCGGCCGCGCACGCCGAGCCGACGCCCGACACCCCGACGATCGCGACCCTGGTCGACCACCTCAACGAGGCGTTCCCGCGCGACGACCGGCCCTGGCACGCGGGCGACACCCTGAAGAACGTCCTGGTCGTGCTCAAGCACGCCGACGGCACCCGCGAGCCGGTCGCCATCGGCCTGCCCGGCGACCGCGAGGTCGACCAGAAGCGCCTGGAGGGCCAGCTCGAGCCCACCGAGGTCGAGCCGATGGACGAGACCGAGTTCGCCGAAGCACCCGACGCTGGTCAAGGGCTACATCGGGCCCGGCGGCGCTGGGGGAGGAGAGCCCCTCGGGCATCCGCTACCTCGTCGACCCGCGGGTCGTCGAGGGCACCCGCTGGGTGACCGGCGCCGACGTCGACGGCAGCCACGTGATCGACCTCGTGGCCGGGCGCGACTTCACCCCCGACGGCACCATCGAGGCCGCCGAGGTCCGCGACGGCGACGCCTGCCCGCGCTGCGCCGACCGCGGCGACGCCGGCGTCCTCGAGACCGCCCGCGGCATCGAGATGGGCCACATCTTCCAGCTCGGCCGCCTGTACGCCGACGCGCTCGGCCTGCAGGTGCTCGACCAGAACGGCAAGCTGGTCACGGTCACGATGGGCTCCTACGGCATCGGCCCCTCACGCGCGGTCGCCGCGATCGCCGAGGGCACCCTCGACGACATCGGTCTGTGCTGGCCGCGCAACGTCGCACCGGCCGACGTCCACCTCGTCGCCACCGGCAAGGACGAGGCGGTCTTCGCGGCCGCCGACCGGATCGCCCACGAGCTCGACCGGGCCGGCGTCACGGTGCTCTACGACGACCGCGCCGGCAAGATCAGCCCCGGCGTGAAGTTCAAGGACGCCGAGCTGATCGGCGTCCCGACGATCGTGGTCGTGGGCCGCGGGCTCGCCGACGGCACCGTCGAGGTCAAGGACCGTCGTACCGGCGAGCGCGAGGAGGTCGCGACCGACCACGTGGTCGACCACCTGGTGCGTCTGGTGCGTTCCTGACGACTCGCGACTGACGTACCCGACGACTGACGCGTGCGCTGGTCCTGGCCGGTCGGCTGGTCGGCAGCTGCGCGCTGGTCGGGCCGGCGGTCGGTTCGGGTTGTGTGTCTGGGCCGGGCTCTGGCTGGTGTCTGAGGCACACGACCCTGCTGCGCGGGGCCAGCGACCCCGCCGCGCCGCCGCCGGGTGCGGGGCTGGTCGGGTCGTGTGCCTGAGGGCCGGGCTCTGGCTGGTGCTGAGGCACACGACCCTGCTGCGCGGGACCGCCGGACCGCCGCGCCGCCGGGCCGCGACGTCGCGGCGGAGCCGCGCGGGCTACATCTCCTCGTGCACGTCGGGGTCGCCGTCGAACCGGCGGCCGTCGCCGCGGCCGAGGGCGGTGATCGCCGCCATCTCGTCGTCGGTGAGCTCGAAGCCGTCGAGGTCGAGGTTGGCGCGCTGACGGGCGGGTCGGCCGACTTCGGCACCGGCATCGAGCCGAGCTGGAGGTGCCAGCGCAGCACGACCTGGCCGGGCGTGACCCCGTGGGCCTCCGCGGCGTCGGCGACGGCCGGCTCGTCGAACGGCGTCGGTCGCTTGCCGAGCGGGCTCCAGGCCTGGGTCAGGATCCCGAGCCGCGCGTGCACGGCCCGCAGGTCGTCCTGCGGGAAGTAGGGGTGCAGCTCGACCTGGTTGAGCGCCGGCGTCACGCCGGTCGCGTCGATGATCCGGGCCAGGTGCGCCTCGGTGAAGTTGCTGACCCCGATGGTGGCGACCAGACCGTCGCGCTGGGCGTCGACGAGCGCCTGCCACGCCTCGACGTACCGGCCCTGGCTCGGGTTGGGCCAGTGGATCAGCGCGACGTCGATCTGCTCGACGCCGAGCCGACCGGCGGAGTCGCGCAGCGACTGCAGCGCCAGGTCGTGCGCGTGGAAGCGGCCGGGCACCTTGGTGGCGAGCCGTACGTCGCTCGCGGGGCAGCCCGGAGCGGCGCAGCGCCTCGCCGACCTCCTTCTCGTTGCCGTAGTTGACGGCCGAGTCGAGCAACCGGTAGCCGACGTCCGAGCGCGCTCACCAGGGCGGTGATGCCCTCCTCGCCCGCCAGCGGGTAGGTGCCGAACCCGACCGCCGGGAGGGTCGTCCCGTCGTTCAACGTGTGTGTCATGCGACCTAGGCTGCCACCATGCCGATAGACGCCGTGATCTTCGACTGGGGCGGCACGCTCACCCGCTGGCACGACGTGGACTTCCACGCCGAGTCGCTCGCCCTGGCGCAGGCCGTGATCACCACCGAGACCCCCGACGACGACCACCACGCCACCGCCGCGCGCCTGCACGGCGCCGGCAGCGTGATCTGGGGCCGCTCGCGCGACCACCAGCAGAGCGCGACGATCGCCGACCTCTTCGTGGAGGCCGGGCTCGACCACGACCCCGACCTGCTGGACGCCTACTACGACTTCTGGGAGCCGCACACCGCCACCGACCCCGAGGTCGCACCGATGTGGGAGGCGCTGCGGGCCGCGGGCATCAGGGTCGGCGTCCTGTCCAACACGATCTGGCCGCGGGCGTGGCACCGCGGGTTCTTCGAGCGCGACGGCGTCCTCGACCTGCTCGACGGCGACGTCTACACCAGCGAGATCCCGTGGACGAAGCCGTCCCCGCAGGCCTTCCGCGCCGCCATGGACGCGGTCGGCGTCGACGACCCCGCCCGCTGCGTCTACGTCGGCGACCGTCTCTTCGACGACGTCTGGGGCGCCCAGCAGGCCGGGATGCGCGCGATCCACGTCCCGCACAGCACCATCCCGCTCGAGCAGGTCGGCCACACCGAGGGCGAGCCCGACGCGGTGGTGCAGCCGGCTGTCCGAGATCCCCGGGATCGTCGCCGGCTGGGCCTGAGGGCTTTCGTCGGGGCCTGAGGCTTCGAACTTTTGCAGGTTCGTGCAATGCAGACATGTGAAGGGCCTGGGTACTGCCCCCGGCGATGCAGGTGCGACATGCTTCTACCGAAGCCGCAGGATCCCACCCCAGGCGGCTTCGGGCCTCTGTCCCAGGCCGTCAGCGGTCCGCGTGCCCGTCCGTTCCGGGGAACATCTCGGGAGTTCCTCGGAAGGCGAGCTCGCGGACCGCTGTTCCTGTGAGGGCACCCACCGCCCAGCGCCGCTCCGCCGGCGGGCTCGAGGCCACCAGGTAGGCGTACGTCGTCGAGCAGTCCCGCTCGAGGCGCAGGGCCCGTCGGGTCACCACGTCGACCGAGCCGAGGTCGGCCGGCAGGTCGTACGCCGGCTCCGCGGCCACCGGCTCGGCGTCCTCGTCGAGGAGCTTGCGGACCAGCTGGTCGCGCCGACCGCGGTGCTCGGTGTAGGCGGCGCGCAGGTCGGCGTAGAGCGTCGGCGCCCCCGTCTCGGAGGTCTGCGCCCCGAGCGCGCCGACGACGTAGAGCGCGGCGTGCTCGGCGGCGAGCGCGGTCTGCAGGGCCTCGACGTAGGTCATCGCAGCACCGCCAGGTGCTGGGCCACACCCGCGGACATCGAGGCCAGCAACGAGGCCAGGGCCCCGCTCTCGGCCCGTACGGCGGCGTCGGCGAGGTAGCGCTGCACGCGCACCTCCTCCGCCAGCACCTGCCTGCGCGCCGGCAGGCTGCTCGGGCCGGTCTGGCGCCGGGTCGTCGACGCCCGAGCTCGGTGAGGTGCGCCACGTGCAGCCGCTCCAGCCCGCGCAGCTCGCGCCGGAGCCGGCGGGTCTCCCGGCGTGCCGCCGCCACCGTCGCCAGCGCCTCCGACAGCCGGGTCACGACGCCGTCGACCAGCACCTGGTCGGCGTCGACAGCGGGTTCGGTGGGCTCGGTGGGGGTGGTGCCGGGGGACGCCGGCACGGCGTCCTCGCCCTGCAGCGCGGAGCAGCCGGTGACCAGTCCGACGACGCCCAGGCCCAGAGCGGTGCGGCGGGTGGCGGTGGCGGGGCTGGGCGGCACGCCCGAGACCATATCCCGGCCCTGCTGCCCGGTAGGGTGGGCACGCACCACGACAACAGCACAGGGAGGCAGAGACCGATGAGCGCCAGCCAGCCGGGCCACGCAGCGACAGCCGCGACGGTGAGCCGGATCCAGGACGAGCTGACGGTCCCGCTGTCCGAGCTCGGCCTCGATCTCGAGGCGGTGGAGCTCACTCCCGCCGGCAAGCGCCGGGTGCTCCGCATCGCCGTCGACCAGGACGGCGGCGTGACCCTCGACGAGGTGGCCGCCGCCACCAAGCGCATCGACGAGGTCCTCGAGACCTCCGACGCGCTCGGGGAGCACCCCTACACCCTCGAGGTCACCTCCCGTGGCGTCGACCGGCCGCTGACCCTGCCCCGCCACTGGCGGCGCAACCACGACCGGCTGGTCAAGTGCACGCTCACCGACGGTGAGGTGCTGACCGGACGGATCACCGCCTCCGACGACGACGGGGTCGACCTCGACGTCGACGGCACCCCGCGGCGGCTCGGCTACGACGCCGTGGAGAAGGCCCTCGTGCAGGTCGAGTTCAACCGCAAGAAGGCGCCCGCGGCCGATCCGGCCGACCCGGCGGACGGGGTCGACGAGGCCGACGAGGCCGAGGAGGAGGACGTCTGATGGACATCGACATGAACATCCTGCGGATGCTGGAGCGCGAGAAGGAGATCTCCTTCGACGTGCTCGTCGAGGCGATCGAGCAGGCCCTGCTCACGGCGTACCACAAGACGCCCGGGGCCCAGGAGCACGCGCGGGTCACGCTCGACAAGAAGAGCGGCCACGTCACCGTGATGGCCGCCGAGCTCGACGACGAGGGCAACCGCGTCGGCGAGTACGAGGACACCCCGCAGGGCTTCGGCCGGATCGCCGCGACGACCGCGAAGCAGATCATGCTGCAGCGGCTGCGCGACGCCGAGGACGAGATCAAGTTCGGTGAGTTCTCCGGCAAGGAGGGCGACATCATCTCGGGCGTGATCCAGCAGGGTCGCAACCCCGACGACGTGATGGTCGACCTCGGCAAGATCGAGGCGCTGCTGCCCGTGGGCGAGCGGGTGCCGGGGGAGAACTACACGCACGGCACGCGGATCAAGTGCCTGGTCATCTCGGTCCGCAAGGGCATGCGCGGCCCGCAGATCACGCTGTCGCGCTCCCACCCCAACCTGGTGAAGAAGCTGTTCGCGCTCGAGGTCCCGGAGATCGCCGACGGCACGGTCGAGATCTCGGGCATCGCCCGCGAGGCCGGGCACCGCACGAAGATCGCGGTCCGCACCGACGCCCGGGCGTCAACCCCAAGGGCGCCTGCATCGGCCCGATGGGCCAGCGGGTGCGCAACGTGATGTCCGAGCTGCACGGCGAGAAGATCGACATCGTCGACTGGTCCGACGACCCCGCCAAGCTCGTGTCCAGCGCCCTGTCGCCGGCCCGGGTGTCGTCCGTCGAGGTCGTCGACCTCGCGGCCCGCTCGGCCCGGGTGGTCGTGCCCGACTACCAGCTGTCGCTCGCGATCGGCAAGGAGGGCCAGAACGCCCGCCTCGCCGCCCGCCTCACCGGCTGGCGGATCGACATCCACTCCGACGAGGAGAAGCCGGACGAGCCCCCGGTGGCGCCGTCGGAGTGACCGTCCTGCCCGACGACCGGGTCGGATGGCTCAGCCGAACGTCAGGCCGTAGCGCTCGATGATCGGCCCGGTGGCCTCGAGGTCGGCCTCGCACCCGTAGGGGGCCATCAGCCGGTCCAGGTCGAGGTCCTCGGTGGCGGTGTCGAGGATCCGGAACGCCTCCTCGAGCCCTCCCGGCGAGATCAGCTCGAGCAGCCGGGCCGGCTCGTCGGCGGCGTTGAAGAAGGTGTGCCACTCGCCCCGCGGCTTGAAGACCAGGTCGCCGACGTCCGCCACGTGCTCCTCACCCTCCGCGACGAACCAGACCCGCCCCTCGAGGATCAGGCTGAACTCGTCCTCCCGGGTGTGGCGGTGCATCGGTGCCGCGATGGAGCGGGGCGCGAGCAGGTGCTCGACGACCCCCACGTGACCGCCCCAGCTCGCGGAGTCGATCAGGAACCTGTCGCGGCAGCCGTCGGGCGGGCCCAGGATCTCGCCCTCGCCGGCTCGGATCACTCGTGTCTGCATGCCACCACGATCCCGGTCCAGACGACTGTCCGCCATTGCAGAAATCTGGTAGACGGACCGCATGGGCAGACCGGAACGGGCGCTGGACCGGCTGGCGGCCGTGGCCGGGTCCGGGGCCGACCTCGTCACGCTGTGGCGCGAGGCCGGACCGCTGCTCGGCGAGGTGGTGCCGCACTTCGAGGCTCCCTGCTTCTTCACCGTCGACCCGGCGTCGCTGCTCACGACCAGCCACTTCCAGGAGGGGCTGCCCGAGATCCCCGCGGAGTGGCTCGGCAGGGAGTACGCCGAGGACGACTACAACTCGATGAGCGAGGTGCTGCTGTCCGCCGCCGGGGTCGGCACCCTGCACCAGGCCACGGGCGGCCGGCCGGAGCTCTCCCGCAAGTTCCACGAGGAGATGCAGCCGTTCGGCTGCGAGCAGGAGCTGCTGGTCGCGCTCCGCACCGCTGACGGTGAGCGCTGGGGCCTGGTCGGGCTCTACCGCGAGCAGGGCCGACCGCCCTTCTCCGACCAGGAGATCGCCGCCGTACGACGGGTGGCGCCCCGGCTCGCCGCCGGCGCCCGGCACGGGCTGCTGCTCGGGCAGGCTCTGGAGCCCGACCTCCCCGACCCGCCCGGGCTGGTCGTCCTCGACGAGCGGCTGGCCGTCGACTCCGCGAGCCCGGCGGCGGTCCGCTGGCTCGCGGCGTTGGGCGGAACGGTCGAGCTCCCGCCACCCACCGTGCTCGCGGTGGCGGGTCGGGCCCTGGGCGGCACGACCGGGCCGGTGGAGTCGCGGGTGCGGACCCTCGACGGCGGGTGGGCCGTGCTCCGGGGGGCGCGCCTCGACCGGCGCGACGGTGGCCGCCAGGCCTCGGTGATCGTCGAGCCGGCCCAGCCGGCGCACCTCGTCCCGCTCCTGCTGCGGGCCTACGGCCTGACGCCCCGGGAGCGGGAGGTGACGCTGGGGGTGCTCCGCGGCAGGTCCACCCAGCAGCTGGCCGACGACCTCGGGATGGCGCCCGGCACGGTCCAGGCGCACCTGCGCAGCATCTTCGACAAGACCGGCGTACGGAGCCGGCGCGAGCTGGTCGGCAGGGTGTTCCACCACCACTACGAGCCGCGGGTGCGCGACAACGAGCGCCGTACGACGGACGACCTGCCCTCGCGGCACGGGCCGATGGCCGACCGCTGCGGGCTAGCCCCAGGCGACGCACACCCAGTCGTCGGCGTCGACCGCGATCTCGACCACCGTGCCGGGGTCGAGGGTGCCGGGGTCGAGGGTGCCGGGGTCTGCCTCCATCCGGGCGAGGACCGGCACGGATCGCTGCAGGGCGTCGGGGTCGAGCACGACCAGCACGGTCTCGCCGGGGTGGGCGTCGGCGACCTCGCCGAGCACCTCGCGCGTCCGGGCCACGTCGTCGGGCCCCGAGGCGGTCTCGGGCTCGGTCGACGTCGGCTCGCTCGTCCCGACCCCCAGGCGCTCCGCGAGGGCGCACGCCGTGGGGCGGGCCGCCTCGTCGCTGCTCCAGACGTGGGCGACCCGGCGTCCGGCGACGCGCTCCGCGAGGGTCGCGGCCCGGGCGACCGGGCCGGCGGCGACCAGCAGGAGGGTGGCGGGGCACTGCAGCGAGGACACCCCACGACTGTAGGGCGAACGGCCGGTTCGGACTCCGGACCCTGCAGCGGGTAGGGTGGCGTCTCGGTGACCAGCGAACCCCATCCCTCGGCCGTTCCGGAGCAGATGCCCCCTGTGGGCCCGGTGCGGACCTGCGTCGGATGTCGCGAGCGGGCCACCAAGCGCGAGTTGTTGCGGGTCACGATCGGCCCGGATGCGCACGGCCAGCCGGCCGTCGTACCCGATCCGAGCGCGACCGCACCCGGCCGCGGGGCGCACCTGCACCCCACAGCCGAGTGCCTCGGTCTCGCGGTGCGGAGAAAGGCCTTTCCTCGGGCCCTGCGGTCGACGCAGGGCGGGGGGCAGGGGCTCTCGATCGCGCCGCTGAGCGAGTACCTGGAGCACCACCTCGAGCACGACCACCGACCGACCTGACCGACAGAAGATGGAGCAGCAGCTCATGAGCACTCGATGAGTAACTCGCAATGAGTTTGCCCAACCCCCATTCATGGGACCAGCTAACGGTCTGAGCGACGCCCGACATCGGGTCTCAGGCCAGAAGGAGAATTGTGGCCAAGACCCGAGTCCACGAACTCGCCAAGGAGTTCGGAGTCGAGAGCAAGTACGTTCTCGAGAAGTTCAAGGAGATGGGGGAGTTCGTCAAGTCGGCGAGCTCCACCGTCGAGCTGCCTGCGGAGATGCGTTTCCGCAAGGAGTACGGCGCGACGCTGGAGGCGTCCGCCCCCGAGAAGGCCCCCGAGAAGCCGGCTGACAAGCCGGCCTCGAAGAAGTCGGCCCCCGCGTCGTCCGAGCAGGCCTCGGACGCGACGGCCCCCGCGGCCGAGGCGCCGGCCCGTCCCAGCGCCAAGCCCGGTGCGCCGAAGGCTCCCGGCTCCGTCGCTGCTGCGGCTGCGGCCGAGAAGGCCGCCGCCGAGAAGGCAGCGGCCGAGAAGGCAGCGGCCGACCAGGCCGCCGCCGACAGGGCTGCCGCCGACAGGGCCGCCGCCGAGAAGGCAGCCGCCGAGCAGTCCGCCCCTGCCGCCGAGTCGGCCGACGAGCCGCCCGCCGGCTCGGGCCCCGCGGGCTCCGCGTCCCCCAAGGCGCCGTCCCCGGCGCCGCGCCCGGTCGGTCGCCCCGGTGCGCCCCGGCCCGGCAACAACCCGTTCGCGTCCAACCAGGGCATGGGACGTCGTCCCAGCCCGCCGCCGGCCGCTGCTGCCGGTGGCGCACCGGCCGCCGGCACGGGCTCCGACAGCGACGGCCGTCCGCCGCGCCCGCCCGCGAGTCGCGACGGCGGTGCCCCGGGTCGTCCCGGCATGCCGCGTCCCAACCCGGCGATGATGCCCAAGTCTCCCGCCGCCTTCGGCGGTGGCCCCGGTGGCCGTGGCCCCGGCGGCCCCGGCGGCCCCGGTCGCGGTGGCCCCGGTGGCGCTCCCGGTCGCGGTGGCCCCGGCGGCGCCCGCGGTGGCGGCGCTCCGGGCCGCGGTGCCCCGGGCGCCGGTGCCGGTGCCCCGGGTCGCCCCGGCGGCTTCGGTGGCGGTCGCCCCGGTGGCGGTCGTCCCGGCCAGCGTGGCCAGACCCAGGGTGCCTTCGGGCGTCCGGGTGGCCCGTCGCGTCGTGGTCGCAAGTCGAAGCGGGCGCGTCGGCAGGAGTTCGAGGCCATGGAGGCCCCGACCCTGGGCGGCATGCGGGTCCGCAAGGGCAGTGGCGAGACCGTGCGGCTCCCGCGCGGTGCCTCGCTCACCGACTTCGCCGAGCGGATCGGTGTCGACGCGGCCCAGCTGGTGCAGATGCTGTTCCACCTCGGCGAGATGGTCACCGCGACCGAGTCGGTCAACGACGCCACGCTCGAGCTGCTCGGTGAGGAGCTCAACTACATCGTCGAGGTCGTCTCCGTCGAGGACGAGGACCGCGAGCTGCTCGAGTCGTTCGACCTCGAGTTCGGTGAGGACGAGGGCGACGACTCCGACCTGGTGATCCGTCCGCCGGTCGTGACCGTGATGGGTCACGTCGACCACGGAAAGACCAAGCTGCTCGACGCGTTGCGCAGCGCCAACGTGATCGACAAGGAGGCCGGTGGCATCACCCAGCACATCGGTGCCTACCAGGTCGCGACCGAGATCGACGGCACCGAGCGCCGGATCACCTTCATCGACACCCCGGGTCACGAGGCGTTCACCGCCATGCGTGCACGTGGTGCCCAGGCCACCGACATCGCGATCCTCGTGGTGGCGGCGGACGACGGCGTCATGCCGCAGACGGTCGAGGCGCTCAACCACGCCAAGGCCGCCGGCGTCCCGATCGTGGTCGCGGTCAACAAGATCGACAAGCCCGACTCCGACCCCACGAAGGTGCGCGGCCAGCTCACCGACTACGGCCTGATCCCCGAGGAGTACGGCGGCGACTCGATGTTCGTCGACGTCTCGGCGAAGTCGGAGCTCAACCTCGACAAGCTGCTCGAGGCGGTCGTGCTCACCGCGGACGCCTCGCTCGACCTGCGGGCCAACCCCACGCAGGACGCCCAGGGCCTCGTGGTCGAGGCGCACCTGGACCGCGGTCGCGGCCCGGTCGCCACGATCCTGGTCCAGCGCGGCACCCTGCGCGTGGGCGACTCGATCGTCGCCGGCCCGGCCTACGGCCGAGTCCGCGCGATGCTCGACGAGCACGGCGCCAGCATCGAGGAGGCCGACCCGTCGCGTCCCGCGATGGTCCTCGGTCTCACCGCGGTGCCCGGCGCGGGCCAGAACTTCCTGGTCGTCGACGACGACCGGATGGCCCGCCAGATCGCCGAGAAGCGTGAGGCGCGCGAGCGTGCGGCCATGCAGGCCAAGCGTCGCGTGCGTCGCACGCTCGAGGACTTCATGGCCTCCATGGAGAAGGGCGAGAGCCAGGAGCTCAACCTCATCCTCAAGGGCGACGTGTCCGGTTCGGTCGAGGCGCTCGAGGACGCCCTGTCGGCGATCAACGTGGGCGACGACGTGGGCATCCGCGTCATCGACCGCGGTGTCGGTGCGATCACCGAGACCAACGTCGACCTGGCCGCCGCCTCCGACGCGATCATCATCGGGTTCAACGTCCGGCCCCAGGGCAAGGCGACCGAGATGGCCGACCGCGAGGGCGTCGAGATCCGCTACTACTCGGTCATCTACCAGGCGATCGACGAGATCGAGGCCGCCCTCAAGGGCATGCTCAAGCCCGAGTTCGAGGAGTCGCAGCTCGGACAGGCGGAGATCCGTGCGATCTTCCGCTCGTCCAAGATCGGCAACATCGCGGGCTGCATGGTGACCAGCGGCGTGATCCGGCGCAACGCCAAGGTGCGCGTGATCCGCGACAGCGCCGTGGTGGCCGACAACCTCGACCTGCTGTCGCTCAAGCGGGAGAAGGACGACGCCTCCGAGGTCCGCGAGGGCTTCGAGTGTGGTCTGGTGCTCCGCAACTTCCAGGACATCCGCGAGGGCGATGTCGTGGAGGCCTTCGAGATGCGCGAGATCCCGCGCGCCTGATCCAGCTCGACGCTGCTCGTCACCGGTTCACCGCCGGTGGCGAGCGGCGTCGGTGCCCCGGTCTCGTCCGACGAGCCGGGTCGACGTTAGGAAAGCAGCATGACCAGTCCGCGTGTGCGCAAGATCGCCGACCGGATCCAGGTGATCGTCGCCGAGATGCTCGAGCGCCGCATCAAGGACCCCCGGCTCGGCTTCGTCACCGTCACCGACGTCCGGCTCACCGGCGACAGCCAGCAGGCCACGATCTTCTACACCGTCCTCGGTGAGGGTCCCGACCACGAGGGCGACCTGGCGAGCACCGCCGCGGCGCTCGAGTCGGCCAAGGGCGTGCTGCGCTCCGAGGTGGCCAAGCAGCTCGGCATGCGCCTGGTGCCGTCGCTGACCTTCGTGCCCGACGCGCTCCCGGAGTCGGCACGACACCTCGACGAGGTGCTGGCCAAGGCCCGCGAGAGCGACGCCGCCGTGGCCGCGGCCCGCGAGGGTGCGACGTTCGCCGGCGAGGAGGACCCGTACAAGAAGCCTCGCGAGGAGCCCACGGAGGCCGAGATCGAGGCCGATGTCGAGGCCGATCTCGACGACGAGGACGACGTCGAGGACGACGACCGGGCATGACCTCGGCCCCCGGGCTGGTGGTCGTCGACAAGCCCGCCGGCATCACCTCGCACGACGTGGTCGCGCGGGTGCGCCGGCTCGCCGGCACCCGCAAGGTCGGCCACGCCGGCACCCTGGACCCGATGGCGACCGGGGTGCTGGTGCTCGGCGTCGACCGGGCCACCCGGCTGCTCGGCCACCTGATGCTCACCGAGAAGTCCTACGACGCGACGATCCGGCTCGGTGAGTCCACCACCACCGACGACGCCGAGGGCGAGACCGTCGCGACCGCCGACCCCAGCGGGCTCGACCAGGAGCAGGTGCGCACCGCGCTCGCCGCGTTCGTCGGCGAGATCGACCAGGTGCCGACCGCGGTCTCCGCGATCAAGGTCGACGGCAAGCGCGCCTACCAGCGCGTCCGCGACGGCGAGGACGTCGCGCTCGCGTCGCGCCGCGTCACCGTCCACGACCTCACCGTGCACGCCGTCGACCTGCCCGACGTCACCGTCTCCCTGCGCTGCTCCAGCGGCACCTACGTCCGGGCGATCGCCCGCGACCTCGGCGCCGCGCTGGGCGTGGGCGGACACCTCACCGCCCTGCGGCGCACCGCCGTCGGGCCCTACGGGCTGGACGTCGCGCACACCCTCGAGGAGCTGGGGGAGCGGTTCACGCTGCTCCCCATCACCGAGGCCGCCCGGGCAGCGTTCCCGGCCCTCGACCTCGACGCCGAGCAGGCGGACGACGTCCGGGTGGGACGTCGGCTCGACCTGGCCCTCGACACCCTCACCGCGGTCTTCGCGCCGGACGGGGAGTTCCTCGCGCTGTACGAGCCCCGGGACGGGCAGGCCCGGGCGGTCGCCGTCTTCGTCTGAGCGTCCTTCCCACTAAGGTCGAGCCGTGCACATCTGGTCCACGCCCGACGACGTGCCGGCCGACCTCGGCGCCACCGTCGTCACCATCGGCAACTTCGACGGCGTCCACCGCGGCCACCGCGCGGTCATCGACCGGGCGCGGGCGGCCGCCGACGAGCGCGGCCTGCCCGTGGTCGCCGTCACCTTCGACCCGCACCCGATGGCGGTGCTCCGCCCCGAGCACGCGCCCTCGATGCTGAGCTCGCTCGCCACCCGCGCCGACCTGCTGGCCGAGGCCGGGCGTCGACCACGTGCTCGTCGTCCCGTTCGACCGGACCGTCGCCGGCTGGAGCCCGCGCGAGTTCGTCGACCGGGTGCTGGTCACCGCCCTGCACGCGCGGCGGTCGTGGTCGGGGCCAACTTCCGGTTCGGGCACCGGGCCGCCGGCGACGTCGCGCTGCTGCGCGAGGTCGGCGCCGAGGCGGGCTTCGAGGCGGTCGGGGTCGAGCTCGACGGCGGCCCCCAGGTGTGGTCCTCCACCTACGTCCGCACCTGCCTGGCCTCCGGCGACGTCGCCGGCGCGGCCGAGGCGCTGGGCCGGCCGTTCGCGGTCCGCGGCGTCGTGACGGAGGGCGACCGGCGCGGCCGCGAGCTCGGCTACCCCACGGCCAACGTCCCCATCGACCCCGCGGCAGCGGCGCCCGCCGACGGCGTCTACGCCGGCCGGCTGCGCCGCCTCGACGACGGATCGACGTACCCCGCGGCGATCAGCGTGGGCACCAACCCCACGTTCGACGGCCACCGCGAGCGACGGGTCGAGAGCTACGTCCTCGACCGCGACGACCTCGGCTCTACGGCGTGGAGGTCGAGGTCTCCTTCGTCGAGCGGCTGCGCGGGATGGTGGCGTTCGACTCCGTCGAGGGGCTGCTCGCTGCGATGGCCTCCGACGTGGACGCTGCGCGCGAGGTCCTGCAGCGGGGCGGCGAGTGAAGCAGGCGCCGCCCGACGCCGTCCGGGCGGCCGAGCAGTGGTTCCTGCACCACGGCCTGACCTACTTCGTGCCGGAGCGGCGGGCGCGGGTGCGCGAGGCGCTGCGGCCGCGCCGGATCGTGCCGTTCCTGCTGCTGGTGGTGGTCGTCGGCACCGGTGCCGGGGGAGCGGTCGCCTGGTTCGCCGACCAGCTGACCCTCGGCTCGGCGACGCTCGCGTCGCTGCTGCTCCTCGCCGCCGGCTGGTACGCGCTCGTCCAGCTGCACGCCGGGCCGATCGTGCGGTGGGCGCTGTCACGCACGTGGGGGAGCCTGCGCACGCTGCTGCCGATGACCACGCGCGCGCTGCCGCTGCTGCTGCTGTTCATCACGTTCTTGTTCATCAACACCGAGGTCTGGCAGGTCGGCTCCAACCTCCAGCCCGGCGCGCTCTGGCTGACCGTGCTGCTCTTCGTGCTGCTGGCCTTCGCGTTCCTGCTGGTGCGGCTGCCCGAGGAGGTCGACCGCACCGACGACGACGTCGACGACGACCTGCTGCTGCGGGCCTGCCGGGGCACGCCCCTGGAGGCGGCGTCCGAGGCGCTGGTGGCCGACCCCGACGCCAACCCGTCGGCGCGAGCCGAGGTGGTCGGCTACGAGCGCTGGAACCTGGTCATCGTGCTCGTCATCGTCCAGGTCGTCCAGGTGCTGCTGGTGACGCTGTCGGTCTTCGCGTTCCTGATGGTCTTCGGTGGCCTGATCATGACCGAGCCGGTGATGGAGGCGTGGCTCGGAGCACCCCGCCACCACGGTGCTCGGCATCCCGGGGATCTCGGTCGAGCTGGTGGCCGTCGCGACGTTCCTGTCGGCGTTCTCGGGGCTCTACCTGACCGTCTCGACCGTGACCGACGAGACCTACCGCGAGCAGTTCTTCGGCAGCGTGATGGCCGAGCTGGAGCGGGCCGTCGGCATGCGCGCGGTCTACCTCACGCTGCGGGCGAGCGCCGCGGCTGACGCGCCGGAGGCCTGACGCCGGGAGGCCTGACGCCGGAGGCCTGACGCGGGAGGGTCGTGTGCCTCTCCACGGTCCCCAGCCCGTTCTCAGGCACACGACCCTCCCGGGCGGTCTCGATCGGGCTCCAGCGGTGGCAGACTCGGGGCGTGACGACCGATTCAGTGGACACCAGCATCAGCAGGTTCGGGCACGTGGAGCTCGAGGACCTCCCCGACGACCTCCGCGAGCGGATCGGGGAGATCGCTGAGAAGTCCGGCTTCGTGCCGAACGTCTTCCGGACGCTCGGCCGTCGTCCCCGGGAGCTGAGAGCCTTCCTCGACTACCACGATGCGCTGATGGACAGCGACGAAGGGCTGAGCAAGGCCGAGCGCGAGCTCGTCGTCGTGGCCACCTCGGGAGCCAACCACTGCACCTACTGCGTGGTGGCGCACGGTGCGATCCTGCGGATCCGGATGAAGGATCCGCACATCGCCGACCAGGTCGCCAGCAACCCCTACGCCGCGGAGCTCAGCGAACGCCATCGCGCGATCGTCGACCTGGCGTTGGCGGTGTCGTTGGAGTCGGCCGCCCTCACCGACGCGGACCTCGAGGCCGCTCGCTCAGCCGGCCTGTCGGACGACGAGATCTGGGACGTGGGCTCCATCGCCGCCTTGTTCGGACTCTCCAACCGGATGGTCCACCTGACCGCGACGCCGCCGAACGCGGAGTTCTACCTGATGGGACGTTCCTAGCCCGCAGGTCAGCCCGTCCCGGATGACCCGGTGAGGGACGGCCAGTGCCGTCCCCCACCGGGTGTCAGGGGTGGGCCTCAGGCGTCGAGGTCCTGGACGACGAGGGCCGCGATCGCGGCGACGTCGGCCTCGTCGTCACCGGAGACCTCGACGGTGTCGCCGTTGCCGGCGCCGAGGGTCATGATCAGCAGCGACGAGGCGGCGTCGACCGGCTCGGCGCCGGGCAGGCCGATGTAGACGTCCGAGTCGAGCTCGCCGGCCGCCTCGGAGATGATCGTGGCGGGACGGGCGTGGAGGCCGACGGCGGAACCGACGGTGACGGACTGAGTGGGCATGATGCTCCTTCTGGGACGGGTGCTGCTGATGGTTGTGACGGTCGGGTGGGGTGTCAGACGGTGGCCATCGTGACGGCGGCGTCCTCGTTGCGGTCGCGGCCGGCGGACTTGAGCGCGATGACGGCAGCCGCGCCGACCAGCACGCCGGCGACCAGCGCGATCAGGAAGCCGAGGACGCCGTCGACCGCGAAGAGGACGAAGATGCCGCCGTGCGGGGCCCGGACGGCGACGTCCATGGCCATCGACAGCCCGCCGGTGACGGCGGAGCCGGCCATGATCGCCGGGATCACCCGGAGCGGGTCGGCCGCGGCGAACGGGATCGCGCCCTCGGTGATGAACGAGGCACCGAGCAGCCAGCCGGCCTTGCCGTTCTCGCGCTCGGGCAGGGTGAACAGGCTCGGTCGGATGACGGTGGCCAGCGCGAGCGCGATCGGCGGCACCATGCCGGCGAGCATCACCGCGGCCA
Organism: uncultured Actinomycetota bacterium; assembly: GCA_963834285.1. Classification (GTDB taxonomy): domain Bacteria; phylum Actinomycetota; class Actinomycetes; order Propionibacteriales; family Nocardioidaceae; genus Nocardioides. The sequence goes on from CAWIAZ010000006.1 coordinate 34,831, forward strand.
TGATCCGCAGCTCGGGGGCGTCGGTGGCCAGCGCGGCGCCCGCCGACGCCGACGGCGGCGAAGCTGTAGGCGACCTTGTTGAGCGGACCGCCCATGTCGAAGGCCATCATCAGGCCGAGGATGACGCCGAGCAGGATGGCGCTGCTGCCGCTGAGCGAGTTGAGGCCGTCGCTCAGCTGGGTCATCAGCCAGTTGATCGGCTTGCCGAGCACCACGATCATCAGCAGCCCGGCCAGGATCGAGGTCAGCAGCGGGATGACCAGCACGGGCATCAGGCCGCGGGCCCACTTCGGGCACCTGCCAGCTGGCGATCCAGTGCGCGATCATGCCGGCGAGGACGCCGCCGACGATCGCGCCGAGGAACCCGGTGGCCGGGAAGCCCACGCCGTCGGAGCTGGTGACGCCGAACAGGTTGGCCGCCAGGCCACCCATCACGAAGCCGGGGGCGATGCCCGGACGGTCGGCGATCGCGTAGGCGATGTAGCCCGCGAAGGCCGGGATGAACAGGGCGAACGCGGTCTTGCCGATGATGAAGAAGATGGCGCCGAGGTAGACCATCAGCCCGGAGCCGAACAGCGCGTGGTCGAGCCCGAGCTCCGCGGGGCTGGGGAGGTCGAACAGCGTGTTGTTGACGGCGATGTCGCCGTAGGGACCGACGATCTCGTAGCCGCCGAGCAGGAAGCCGAGGGCGATCAGCAGACCACCGGCGGCCACGAACGGGATCATGTAGGAGACGCCGGTCATCAGGACCCGGCGGGTGCGGCCGCCCCAGCTCTCGTTGGCGCCGTGGCCGCCCTCGCCGGCGGACGCGCTGCCCTCGACGCGCGGGGCGTCGGGGTCGTCGGCGTAGCGGAGCGCCTCCGCGATCATCGTGTCGCCCTCCTCGATCGGGCGCTTCACGCTCGAGGAGACCACCGGCTTGCCGCCGAAGCGGCCCCGGTCGCGGACCCCCACGTCGACCGCGAAGATGACGGCGTCGGCGGCCTCGATGGTGGCCGGGGAGAGCGGGGTCGAACCCGCCGACCCCTGGGTCTCGACCTCGATCTCGACCCCGGCGCGCGCTGCCGCGGCCTCGAGGGCCTCGGCGGCCATGTAGGTGTGGGCGATGCCCGTGGGGCAGGCCGTGACGGCGACCAGGCGACGGGTCCTCGAGGCGGCGGGCGCCGGCGCAGCAGGGGCAGGGTCTGCCGCCGCGCCCGCGGCCGCGGCAGCCGGAGCCGGGGCCGGATCGGGAGCCGGGGCGACCACCGCACTGACGAGCTCGGCGACCTCCTCCGGGGTGCGGGCTGCGCGCAGCCCGTTGGTGAAGTCGACCTTCACCAGCGCCCGGGCGAGCTGGGTGAGCAGCTTCATGTGGGTGTTGTCGCCGCCGAGCGGCGCCATGATCAGGAAGACCAGGTCGGCCGGGCCGTCCTTGGCGCCGAAGTCGACCGGCGGTGCGAGCCGGGCGAAGGCCAAGGTGGGCTCGTCGACACCGCCGGTGCGGCAGTGGGGGATGGCGATCCCCCCGGGCAGCCCGGTGGGGGACTGTTCCTCCCGTGCGAAGGCGTCGGTGACGATCTGTTCGGGATCGCTGGTGCGGTCTGCTTCTGCGACGACGCGGGCCAAGCCGCGGATCGTCTCGTGCTTGTCGGCGCCGAGATCGACGTCGAGCCGCACGAGACTGCTCGTGATGAGGTCAGTCATGTCACCCTCCCTGGGTGAGGTGGAGCTCTCGACGAGGACCCGTGCTGGGTCCACCTGTGAGGGCAAAGGGATGGTCGTGCCGGGAAGTCCGGCTGCCGCACTGCCGTAAGCCACGGCAAGTGCGAGTCGTTGAGGGGGGAGGAGGCCCTGCAGGTCGCCCAGCAGGTAGCCGAAGAGGCTGGAGTCGCCGGCACCGACGGTGCTGACGACCTCGGTCGGCGGGGGAGTGGCGTGCCAGGCGCCGTCGGCGGTGACCAGCACCGCGCCCGACCCGCCGAGGGTGGCGAGCACCGTCTCGACGCCGTCCCGCACGAGGACGGCGGCGGCGCGGGCCGCTGCCTCGGGGTCGCGCTCGAGCTCCTCGCCGTCGGTGCCGGTGAAGGAGGCGAGCTCCTCGCCGTTGGGCTTCATCAGGTGCGGCCTCCCCCGGGAGAGCCCGGCGACGACGGACTGCAGCGGCGCGTCGCTGGTGTCGATGGCCACCCGCGCGGAGGTGCCGGCGAGGTCGGCGACCAGCTCGGCGTACCAGTCGTCAGGAGCGCCGGGCGGCAGCGAGCCGGCGAGCACGACCCACGCCGCCCGCTCGGCGTGGTGGTGCAGCAGCTCGCCGAGGTTGCTCAGCACCTCGGGGGTCGCCACCGGGCCGGGGCTGTTGATCTTGGTGGTGGTGCCGTCGGGCTCGGAGATCGTGAGGTTGACCCGCGGGCCGCCGACCGTCGGGACGGCGGCGTAGGGGATGCCGGCCGCCGCCAGCTCGAGGACGAACGGGTCGCCGTCGGGGGCAGGCAGCACGGCCACGGTCGGGACGTCGGCGGCGACCGCCGCGCGCGAGATGTTGACGCCCTTCCCGCCGGCTTGGGAGATCACCGACTGCGCCCGGTGGACGGCGCCGCGCTCGAGCGGGCCCGTGAGCGCGACCGTGCGGTCGGTGCTCGGGTGAGGAGTGACGGTGACGATCATGCGATCACGACCTTGACATCGTTGCGGGACAGGGCAGTGGTGAAGTCGTTCGGGGGCTCGGCGTCGGTGATGAGGACGTCGACGTCCGTGAGATCGGCGAAGCGCACGGCGCTGTCGTGGCCGATCTTGCTCTGGTCGGCCAGGAGCACGACCTGGCGGGCCGACCCCACGAGCGCCCGCTTCGTGGCGGCCTCGTCGGGGTCGGGGGTGCTCAGCCCACGCGGCGAGAGGGCGTTGGTGCCGATGAAGGCGATGTCGACGCGGAGGTGGTCGAGCGCGGCCACGGTGTCGACCCCGACGGCGGCCTGGGTGGTGGCGCGCACGCGTCCGGGCAGGAGGTGCACCTCGACCTGGGACATGGCACTGAGCCGGGAGGCGATCGGCAGGGCGTGGGTGAAGGCAGTGATGCGGATGTCGGCCGGCAGCGAGCCCGCCACGCGGGCGGTGGTGGAGCCGGCGTCGAAGATGACCGACATGGTGGGCCCGGACAGCAGGGAGACGGCGCTCAGGGCCATCCGCTCCTTCGCGCCGGTGTTGACGGTGTCGCGCTCGACCAGTGCCGACTCCAGCGCGGTGAGCGCCCCGGCGGGCACCGCCCCGCCGTGCACGCGGCGGACCATGCCCAGGCGTTCGAGGACGGTGAGGTCGCGACGCACGGTCTCGGTGGTGATGTCGTAGAGATCGGCGAGCTCGTTGACCGACAGCCGGCCGTGCTTGGCCACGTGATGGGCCATCGCCTGCTGTCGTTCCTCCGCGAACATGCTCATGGGGTGCCCGTCTTATTGGGAAATAATCTTTGTATGTGTTGTTTTATCCCATGTATGTGTTGACGGTCAAGCATCTGAGGACGTAAATTGTGAGCGTGGTCACCAACGAGTATCTCGCACATCCGTCCGACAGCGACTCGGGAAGTCTTCGGGGCACCCCCGTCGTCCCCGGCCTCGCCTACGCGCCGGTGCTGCCGGCGACCACGGAGGTGCCACCCGACGCCGTCGCCGCCTTCGGTGACGGCGGCTTCGCCGACGCGGAGTCCGCCCTCGCGGCCTACGACGACGCGGTGGAGCGGGTCGCGGAGGGCTTCGCCGGCAAGGCCGAGCGCGCCAGCGGCGCCGTCGCGGAGGTGCTCACGGCCAGCGCCGGGCTGGCGCGCGACCGGGGGCTGCGCGGAGCGGTGCGCAAGAGCCTGCGCGGCGGCGACGACCTGCTCACCGCGGTGGCCGCCGCCGTGGAGCAGTTCGTCACCGTCTTCTCCGGCATGGGCGGGCTGATGGCCGAGCGGGTCACCGACCTGCGCGACATCGAGCGCCGGCTCGTGGCCCGGCTCGTGGGCGTGGCCGAGCCCGGGGTCCCGGCGCCCACCGAACCGGTCGTGCTGGTGGCCGACGACCTGGCCCCGGCCGACACCGCGGGGCTCGACCCCGAGCCTCGTGCTGGCCCTGGTCACGCAGCGAGGTGGGCCCACCAGTCACACCGCGATCATCGCCCGCCAGCTCGGCATCCCCTGCGTGGTCGGCGTCGCCGGCGTCCTCGACCTCCCGGCCGGCGGCGCGGTGCTGGTCGACGGCACCACCGGCGTGATCGAGACCGACGTCGACGAGCAGGCCGCCCGGCAGCGGGTCGAGGCCGACGTCGCTGCCCGGGCCGCGCTCGCGACCTGGACCGGCCCCGCCGCCACCCGCGACGGCCTGCCCGTCAAGCTGCTGGCCAACGTCGCCGACGGGGGGTCCGCGGTGTCGGCGGCCGAGGGCCCGGTCGAGGGCGTCGGGCTCTTCCGCACCGAGCTCTGCTTCCTCAACCGCACGGTGGAGCCCACGGTCGAGGAGCAGGCCGACATCTACGCCGAGGTGCTGGGAGCCTTCGGCGGTGACCGCTACGTCGTGGTCCGCACGCTCGACGCCGGTTCCGACAAGCCGGTGGCGTTCGCCACCCGGGAGGGCGAGGAGAACCCCGCGCTCGGCGTGCGCGGGCTGCGGCTGTCGTTCAGCGACCCCGGGCTGCTCGACCGGCAGCTCGACGCCATCGCCATCGCCGCCGAGCGCACCGGCACCGAGACGTGGGTGATGGCGCCCATGGTCGCCACCGTCGCTGAGGCCGCCGACTTCGCCGGCAAGGTCCACGAGCGGGGGCTGAAGGCCGGGGTCATGGTCGAGGTGCCGGCCGCGGCGCTGGTCGCCCACCGGATGCTCGAGGTCGTCGACTTCCTCTCCATCGGCACCAACGACCTGACGCAGTACACGATGGCGGCCGACCGGATGGCCACCGACCTCGCCCACCTCACCGACTCCTGGCAGCCCGCGGTGCTCCAGCTGATCGCGATCACCGCGGCCGCGGGCAAGGCGGCCGGCAAGCCGGTCGGCGTCTGCGGCGAGGCCGCGGCCGACCCGCTGCTGGCCTGCGCGCTGGTCGGCATGGGCATCACCTCGCTGTCGATGGCCTCCGCCGCCGTCCGCACGGTCGGCGCCCGGCTGGCGACCGTCGACCACATCGCGTGCGAGGACGCCGCCGAGGCCGCCCTCGGTGCCGCCGACCCGGCGGCCGGTCGCGCGGGGGTGCTCGAGGTGATCGACGCCCAGGGGCCGTCGGCCTAGCCCGCTGTTTGTCGTGTCCCCCACCGGGTACCGGTGTCGTCGGCCGAGCTTCGGCCAACGAAACACAGGAGGAATCCACATGGGATACGGACTCGGAGTCTCGCTGATCGCGATCGGGCTCGTCTTCGCCCTCGCGGTGCAGGACCGGATCGACGCGGTCGACCTGACGATGATCGGGTGGATCATGGCCGGCGCCGGCGCTGTCCTCACCCTGCTGACCGCGGTCACGCTCAACAACCGCCGCGCCGGCGGCGCGACGGCGACCACCACGCACCCCGACGGCAGCCAGACCGTGCACCGCAACGACCCGGGCGCCCCGCCGGCCTGACCGGACGCACCTCGGCGGCGCGCCGGGGACGAACAGCTCCACGGATCAGCTCCGGGGCGGCCGCGCACTGCGGCCGCCCCGGCTCCGTTTTGTTGCGCCCGCCACGTCGCGGTAGCCTGCGGAGGTCGTCCGTACGACGGTCACGCCTCCGTGCGTGCCGCACGACCGGGCAATCGGTCGCGGACGACACGCTCACCACCGCCGTGCAACGGCCGCGGATCCAGAGTGCCCGGGTGAACAGGCCCCGGCGCGCCGCGCAACAACACCCCTGAAGGAGCCGCATGTCGATCGGAACCGACGCAGCGACGAAGAACAAGATCATCGCCGAGTACGCCACGACCGAGGGCGACACCGGCTCTCCCGAGGTGCAGATCGCGCTGCTCAGCCACCGGATCAGCCACCTGACCGAGCACCTGAAGCAGCACAAGCACGACCACCACAGCCGTCGTGGCCTGCTGCTGCTCGTCGGCCAGCGCCGGCGCCTGCTCAACTACCTGCGCAAGACCGAGATCGAGCGCTACCGCTCGATCATCGAGCGTCTCGGCCTGCGCCGCTGACTTCCGCGAGGGGACTCACCGTCCGGTGGGTCCCTTCGTCACCTTCGCGGTAGCCCACGCACCGCGGACGCACACAACTCAACAACCCATCCAGGAGCGATCCGCGACACCGCGGCACGGTCCTCGGTAGTGATCTTCAGGAGCAGGCCAGAGGCCGCCCCCTGCGGGTCTCGATCGAAGACCGGCCATCTCACCCGGGCAGAGGCCCGGGCACGCGCGGCCTCGCGGGTCTCTCTCGAACGAAAGAGATCCACGTGACAGAACCCGTCATCACCGCCGTCGAGACCGTTCTCGACAACGGCTCCTTCGGCACCCGCACCATCAAGTTCGAGACCGGCCTGCTGGCCCGGCAGGCCGCCGGCTCGGTGACCGCCTACCTCGACGACGAGACGATGCTGCTCTCGGCCACCACCGCGGGCAAGCACCCCAAGGACCACTTCGACTTCTTCCCCCTGACGATCGACGTCGAGGAGCGGATGTACGCGGTCGGCCAGATCCCCGGCTCGTTCTTCCGCAGCGAGGGTCGCCCCGGCGAGGACGCGATCCTCACCTGCCGCCTGATCGACCGCCCGCTGCGCCCGACCTTCAAGAAGGGTCTGCGCAACGAGGTCCAGGTCGTCATCACCGTGATGGCGCTCGACCCCGACCACCCCTACGACGTGCTGGCGATCAACGCCGCGTCCATCTCCACCCAGCTCTCGGGCCTGCCGTTCTCCGGCCCCGTCGGCGGCGTCCGCGTCGCCCTGATCGACGGCCAGTGGGTGGCGTTCCCGACCCACAGCCAGCTCGAGAACGCCGTCTTCGACATGGTCGTCGCCGGTCGGGTCACCGACTCCGGTGACGTCGCGATCATGATGGTCGAGGCCGAGGCCACCGAGCAGACCTTCGAGCTCGTCGAGTCCGGGGTGCAGGCCCCCTCCGAGGAGGTCGTCGCCGGCGGCCTCGACGCCGCGAAGCCGTTCATCAAGCAGCTCTGCGACGCCCAGGCCGAGCTGGCCAAGCAGGCCGCGAAGCCGGTCCAGGACTTCCCGGTGTTCCTCGACTTCGAGGACGACGTCTACGCCGCCGTCGAGTCGGCCGCCACGACCGACACCACGGCCGCGCTGAAGATCGCCGACAAGCTCGAGCGCGAGTCGCGCCTCGACGAGGTCAAGGCCTCGCTGCTCGACCAGCTCGGTGGTCAGTTCGAGGGTCGCGAGAAGGAGATCGGCGCGGCGTTCCGCGCGGTCAGCAAGTCCCTGATGCGCGAGCGCGTGCTGCGCGACAAGGTCCGCATGGACGGCCGCGGCCTGGCCGACATCCGGCCGCTGCACGCCGAGGTCGGCGTGATCCCGCGGGTCCACGGCTCGGCGCTGTTCGAGCGGGGCGAGACGCAGATCCTCGGCGTCACCACGCTCAACATGCTGACCCTGGAGCAGAAGCTCGACACGCTCTCGCCCGAGAAGTCGCGCCGCTACATGCACAAGTACGTCTTCCCGCCGTTCTCCACCGGCGAGACCGGTCGCGTGGGCTCGCCCAAGCGCCGCGAGGTCGGCCACGGCGCCCTGGCGCGTCGCGCGCTCCTGCCCGTGCTGCCCAACCGCGAGACGTTCCCCTACGCCGTCCGCCAGCTCTCCGAGGCGATGGGCTCCAACGGCTCGACGTCGATGGGCTCGGTCTGCGCCTCGACGCTGTCGCTGCTCCAGGCCGGCGTCCCGCTGAAGGCCCCCGTGGCCGGCATCGCGATGGGCCTGATCTCCGGCGAGGTCGACGGGGAGACGCAGTACGTCGCGCTCACCGACATCCTCGGGGCCGAGGACGCCATGGGCGACATGGACTTCAAGGTCGCCGGCACGCCCGACTTCATCACGGCGCTGCAGCTCGACACCAAGCTCGACGGGATCCCGGCCGAGGTGCTGTCGCAGGCCCTCACCCAGGCCAAGGACGCCCGGATGGCGATCCTCGAGGTGATGGCCGAGGCCATCGACGCCCCCGAGGAGATGTCGCTGCACGCGCCGCGCATCATCACCGTGCGGATCCCGGTCGACAAGATCGGCGAGGTGATCGGGCCCAAGGGCAAGGTCATCAACCAGATCCAGGACGACACCGGCGCCTCGCTGTCCATCGAGGACGACGGCACCATCTACATCGGTGCCACCAACGGCGAGGCCGCCGAGGCCGCCCGCCAGGCCGTCAACGCGATCGCCAACCCGACCATGCCCGAGGTCGGCGAGCGCTACCTCGGCACGGTCGTGAAGACGACCAACTTCGGCGCGTTCGTCTCGCTGATGCCGGGCAAGGACGGGCTGCTGCACATCAGCAAGCTGCGCGCCCTCTCCGGCGGCAAGCGCGTCGACGCCGTCGAGGACGTCGTCTCGGTGGGCCAGAAGGTCCAGGTCCAGATCGCCGAGATCGACGACCGCGGCAAGCTGTCGCTGATCCCCGTCGTCGAGGACGACGAGCAGGACGGCCAGGACGCCGCGCCGGCTGCCGCCGAGGGCGACGACTCGTAAGTGACCTCCGCGTGAGCGCACAGCACCGGACGACCGGCCAGCAGGGTCCTGCTGGCCGGTCGTCGGCCTTTCCCCGCAAGCGGGCCACGACGCGCACGCTGATGACGGTGACCGACGACCACGGCCAGGTCACCTCCCGCGTGCGTCGCACGGTCCTGCCCGGCGGGCTGCGGGTGGTGACCGAGCAGATGGCGGGCACCCGCTCGGCCTGCGTCGGGGTGTGGGTCGGGGTCGGCTCGCGCGACGAGACGCCCACGCAGCACGGCTGCTCGCACTTCCTCGAGCACCTGCTGTTCAAGGGCACCACCGAGCGGTCGGCGTTCGACATCTCGATCGCGCTCGACGCGGTCGGCGGGGAGTTCAACGCCTTCACCGCCAAGGAGTACACCGTCTTCCACGCGCGGGTCCTCGACGAGGACCTGCCGCTGGCCGTCGACGTGCTCGGCGACATGATCACCGGCTCGGTGCTCAGCAGCGTCGACGTCGAGGCGGAGCGCGACGTGATCCTCGACGAGATCGCGATGCACGACGACGACCCCGACGACGTGGTGCACAACCTGTTCGGCGAGCAGGCCTGGGGCAGCCAGTCGCCCCTGGGCCGGCCGATCGCGGGCACCGTGGAGTCGATCGAGGCGCTGACCCGCGCCCAGATCCAGCGCTTCTACCGTCGCCACTACCGGCCCTCCACGATGGTGGTCAGCGTCGCCGGCAACCTCGACCACGCCACCGTGGTGCGCCAGGTGACCAAGGCCTTCGGACGCCACGGCTTCCTCGACGGCGACGCCGAGCCGGCACCGGTGCGCACGGCCTCCCGCCGGGTGCCGGTCCACCCGGGTGCGGTCACGGCGGTCCGGCCCTTCGAGCAGGTCAACCTGGTGCTCGGCATGGAGGGGCTCACCCGCGACGACGACCGGCGCTTCGCGCTGGGCGTCCTCAACACCGCGCTCGGCGGCGGCACCTCCAGCCGGCTCTTCCAGGAGGTCCGCGAGCGGCGCGGCCTCGCCTACTCGGTCTTCTCCTTCGCCAGCCACCACGCCGACTCCGGGCTGGTCGGCGTCTCCGTCGGCTGCCTGCCGGCCAAGCTCGACGAGGTGCTCGACACCGTGCGTCGTGAGCTGGCGCTGATCTGCACCGACGGCATCAGCGCAGACGAGCTCGAGCGCGGCAAGGGGCAGCTGCGCGGCGGCCTGGTGCTCGGCCTGGAGGACTCCGGGTCCCGGATGGCGCGGCTCGGCAAGGCCGAGCTGGTGCACCACGAGCTGCTCGGCATCGACGAGGTCATCGCCCGCATCGACGCGGTCACGCTCGACGACGTGCAGGAGGTCGCGGCCGCGCTCTTCGGCCAGCCCGAGATCCTCGCGGTCGTCGGGCCGCGCTGACGCCGGCTCCCGACGGACCGGTGCGGTTCAGCCGACGAGCGCGGAGAGGAAGCGCTTGGCGTAGTCGCGGACCGCGCCCTCGTCGGTGACGTCGAGCCGGCCGGTCGGGTCGATGAGGTACGTCGAGGCCAGCCGCAGCAGCAGCTCGGCCACCAGGTGCAGGTCGTCGTCGTCCATCCGGGCGCCGGCGCGGCGCAGGGTGCGGGCGACGCGGGCCGTGTGCGCCAGGGCCAGCGGGCCGCGGCCGGGCATGCCGGTGATCACCTCGGGCTCGCTGGTCGCCAGCCTGCTGAGCACCGGGATGTCCCGCAGCATCGCGATGCCGCGCACGAAGCACTCGACCACCGCCTCCTGGGGCGGCAGGTCGCCCGCCACCGCGTCGAGCTCGTCGAAGAACGCGGCGGTCTCGCGCTCGACCACCGCGAGCAGCAGCGCCTCCTTGGTGGCGTGGGCGCGGTAGACGGTGCTCCGGCTGACCCCCGCGGCCCGCGCGACGTCGTCGATCGTGGCCCGCCGGACGCCGTACTGCTCGAACACGTCGCGGGCGGCGTCGAGCACGGGGTCGGTCATCGGCGCTCCAGGGCGACGGGGAGCCCGTCGGTGGCGACCGGGAGCGCGGCGAGGTCGATCGGCATCTCGTAGCCGGGCGGCACGCTCCAGCGGTAGGTGGAGAGCAGCTCGTGGAAGACCGCGCGGACCTGCATGCCGGCGAAGTGCAGGCCGATGCACTTGTGGACGCCGGCGCCGAACGGCTCGAAGGCGAGCCGGTGCGCCTTGTCCTCGCGGCGGTGCTCGGCGAACCGCTCGGGGTCGAAGCGGGCGGGGTCCGGCCAGACCTCGGGCAGGTAGTGGTTCGCGTACGGCGAGCACGTGACGACCGAGCCCGCGGGGATCCGGTAGCCGTGGATCGAGGTCTCGCGGGTCGCTCGTCGTGGGATCGAGGGAACCGGCGCGCACAGCCGCAGCGACTCCTTCATCACCAGGTCGAGGGAGGGCTGCTGCAGCGCCTCGTCGTAGGTCGGGTCCGTGAGCGCGAGCGCCTCCTGCCGGCACCGCTCCTGCCACTCGTGGATGGCGGGCCAGCTGGTAGGCCATCGAGGTCATCGTGGTGGTGGTCGTGTCGTGGGCGGCCATCAGCAGGAAGATCATGTGGTTGACGATGTCGTCGTCGGAGAAGGCGTTGCCGTGGTCGTCGACGGCCACGCACAGCCGCCCGAACAGGTCGTCGCCGCCGTCGCGCCGCTTGGCCGGCAGGGCCGACCGGAAGAACTCCTCGAGCACCCGGCGGGCGCGCAGCCCGCGCGACCACGGCCCGATCCCGCCCGGCAGGTCGCGGCGCACCAGCGACGTGCCGGCGCGGACGGCGTCGATGAAGGCGCGGTTGATCCGCCGGCGCTCCGGCTCGTCGAGCTCGACCCCCACGAAGACCTCGAGGGCCAGGTCGAGCGTGAGGTCCTTGAACAGCCGCTGCAGCCGGGGGTGCTCGACGCCCTCCCACTCGGCGAGGCGGCGGCGCAGGTGGGGGACCATCAGCGCGTGGTAGCGGCGCAGCTCGTCGGTGCCGAACGCGTGCTGCATGATCCGCCGGTGGTGCAGGTGCTCGTCGAGGTCGAGGAGCATCAGCCCGCGGTGGAAGAACGGGCCGATGAAGTGCGACCAGGCGGGACCGCTGACGAAGGTCTTGTCGCGGTTGACGAAGACCTGCTCGGCGGCGTCGGGTCCGCTGACGACGTACATGTCGATGCCGAAGGCGCGCATCCGGTAGACCTCGCCGTAGTGCTCGCGGAGCCAGGTGGTGTGCGAGATCGGGTGCGAGCGCATCCGGAGCAGGTGCACCAGGCCGAGCCGGGGGCCGGTGACCTCCCGCAGCGGGAGGTGGTCGGTGGTCGTCATCGGTGCTCCTGCCCGTGCGGGCCCTGGTCGAACCGTTGAAACAGATCCGTCTCAATGTATCATTCCGGGATGACTGTCGCAGACGGACTGCCTCTGGGCCCCTCGTCGCTGACCTGGCGGCTCTTCGCCGACCGGCGGGCGGCCCTGCTCGGCCCCCGCGCCGCCGTCCTGCAGAACATGCTGCCCGCGCTGGGTCAGGGCGTGGAGGACCACTCGGTGTGGTTCGCCGAGACCCTCGCCCGTCTCCAGCGCAGCATCCCGCCGATCCTCGAGACCGTCTACGGGGCCGACCCGGTCGCCACCGGCCACCGCGTGCGCGACTTCCACACCGGGATCAAGGGCACCCTGCCCGACACGCTCGGCGGCGGGCGCTACAGCGCGCTCCACCCCGAGACCTACTACTGGGCGCACGCGACGTTCATGGAGCACATGGTCACCACGACCGACACGTTCATCCGGCCGCTGTCGCCGGCCGAGAAGGACCAGGTCGTGGCGGAGTCGGTCACCTGGTTCGGCCGCTACGGCGTCAGCGCCCGCGCGGTTCCGCGCACCTGGGCGGAGTTCGAGGCGTACTGGGACGGCATGCTCGCCGAGCGGCTGGTGCGCCACCGCACCGCCGCCTACGGCGTCGGCTACGCCACCAAGGGGTGGCCGCGACCCCCAGGGGTGCCGCGCCCGCTGTGGTGGCTGGTGCGCCGACCCGTCGACACGCTCAGCGCGTTCCTGACCATCGGCGGGTTGCCCGCCCCGGCGAGGGACGTCCTCGGGCTGCCCTGGACCGGGGCCCAGGAGCGCCGCTACCGGCGCTTCGCACGCGTGGTGCGCGCGCTCGACCCGCTGGTGAGCCGGTTGCCCCGCTCGGTGACGCACCACCCGATCGCCGCCCGCGCGTTCGCCCGGGAGGCGGGCCGCGCGGGGAGCGCGGGGAGCGGGGAGCGCGGAGCGGGTCACCGCTTCCCGATGATGCCCACGACGGCCGGCTGCTTGGAGTCGACGACGAAGACCCGGAAGCCGCCCTCGGTGAGCGAGGCGCTCGCCTTCTGGACCATCTCCGGCACCTGGTCGGGCCGCGAGGCGTCGTAGAACAGGTGCACGGCCCCGCCCGGCAGCACGCGCTCGTGGAGCAGGGCGATCTCGTCCTGGCAGTCGCGCACCCAGAACAGGTTGACGTTGAAGGCGAACACCTTGGTGAGCCGCTTCACCGGCACCCGCAGCGTGGCCAGGTCGATCTGGCGCACGGTCAGCCGGCCGGCCTCGACGTGCTCGGCGCAGCGGCGCTTGGTGCGGTCGACGCCCGACTCGGAGCGGTCGATGGCGAACAGCTTGCCGGTGGTCAGGCGGCTGCAGATCAGCTCGGCGGCGGCACCCGCCCCGCAGCCGATCTCCAGCAGGCTGTCGGTGGGCTGGATGTCCATGAAGTCCACTGCCCAACGGATGCGCTTCGGGATCGTCTGCACGGCCATGGGAGCAGACTGCCAGACCCGGGAGGGGTCGGGTGACGGGTCCCGCTACCTTGGGCGCGTGAGCGAACCAGTGAAAGTGGGGGTGCTCGGCGCCCGCGGACGGGTCGGGTCGGAGATCTGCCGCGCCGTGGAGGCCGCCGACGACACCGAGCTCGTGGCCGGCGTCGACGTCGGCGACGACCCCGCCGACGTCGTGAGCGCCGGTGCGGAGGTCGTCGTCGACTTCACCCACCCCGACGTCGTCATGGACCACCTCGAGCTGCTCATCGGTCACGGCATCCACGCCGTCGTCGGCACCACCGGCTTCGACGAGGAGCGCCTGACCACCCTGCGCGGGTGGCTCGACGGCTCACCCGGCACCGGGGTGCTGATCGCCCCCAACTTCTCGATCGGCGCGATCTTGATGATGCGCTTCGCGGCCGAGGCCGCGGCCTACTACGAGTCCGTGGAGATCGTCGAGCTGCACCATCCCGACAAGGCCGACGCCCCCTCCGGCACCGCCCGGCGTACGGCGGAGCTGGTGGCCCGGGCCCGGCGCGACGCCGGGCTGGGCGCGAGCCCGGACGCCACCTCGACCGCCCTCGACGGGGCGCGCGGGGCCGACGTCGACGGCGTCCGCGTCCACGCCGTCCGGGCGCGCGGGCTGCTCGCCCACCAGGAGGTCATCCTGGGCGGGCCGGGGGAGACGCTGACGATCCGGCACGACTCCCTCGACCGCGCCTCGTTCGCCCCGGGCGTGCTCACCGGCATCCGCCAGGTCGCCGCGCACCCCGGGCTCACGGTCGGCCTCGAGCACCTGCTCTGACCTCGCCTCCCCGCTGGGCCGCGACGGTTGCTGACTTCTGCAACTTCCTGCGTTGCAGAAGTCTGCACCGCTCAGCTCTGTCGCGCGCGTCCGAGGTTCGGCAAGGTCGGGCCGTCCGACGTCCGCTCGGAGACGTCCGTGAGAGAGGGAACACATGCGTAGAACCTTGGGACTGGCCACGACGGCCGTCCTCGCCGCAGCCAGCTTCGGCATCCAGGCCTCGAGCGCATCCGGCGCCGACACCGGCGTCCGGCCGCGTCCGACCCGGCGGCGGCTGCGGTCCAGGCCCTGATGCAGCACCCCGCGGCCGCCCGGCTGCCGGGCGGCTGCGGTCGAGCAGGAGATCGCCACGGACGTGGAGCAGGAGTTCGTGCCCGCCGGCACCGTGCGCGACGCCGACGGGAGCACCCACGTGCGCCTCGACCGCACCTACGGGGGGCTGCCGGTGCTCGGCGGCGACCTGGTCGTCCACCAGGGCCCGAAGGGCGCCTGGGAGGGCGTGAGCCAGACCCTGGCCTCCCCGCTGACCCTGGGGGCCACCCCGAAGGTCACGGCGACGCCGCCCGCGCCACCGCGCTGGCGCCGTCCGCCGCCACCCGCGGACATCGACGGCCTGCGCGCCGACAAGACGGCGCCGCGACTGGTGGTCGACACGCTCGGCGACCAGGCCCGTCTCGCCTACGAGGTGACCACGTCGGGACGTCAGGCCGACGGGACGCCGAGCCGGCTGGCGACCTACGTCGACGCGCGCTCGGGGCGTGTGATCCGGCGCGAGGAGCAGATCCAGACCGCCGACGGGTCGGGTCAGTCGCTCTACAGCGGCACGGTGCCGCTCTCGATCGCGCAGTCCGGGTCGTCGTACACGCTCACGGACGTGGCCCATGGCAACGCCAGGACCACCGACATGCAGAACAAGACCGACTCGTTCTTCTGCCAGGTCTTCGGCAGCGGCTGCACCAACGGGGTGGCGTTCAGCAGCCCCGACACGTCGTTCGGCAACGGCACCAACAGCAACCGCGAGTCGGCCGGCGTCGACGCCCACTACGGCGGCGCCACGACGTTCGACTACTTCAAGAACGTGCACGGTCGCAACGGCATCTTCGGCAACGGCGTCGGCGCCCCGAGCCGGGTCCACTACGGCAGCAACTACGTCAACGCCTTCTGGGACGGGTCGAAGATGACCTACGGCGACGGCAACGGCACCACCTTCGGGCCGCTGGTCTCGCTCGACGTCGCCGGCCACGAGATGAGCCACGGCGTCACCGAGAACACCGCCGGGCTGGTCTACTCCGGTGAGTCGGGCGGCCTCAACGAGGCCACGTCCGACATCTTCGGCACGATGGTGGAGTTCTACGCCGCCAACGCCAACGACCCCGCCGACTACTTCATCGGCGAGGAGTTCGACCTCGCCAAGCACGAGGGCTTCCGCAGGATGGACGACCCGGCCCGCGACGGCTCGTCGTACAGCTGCTACTCGGCGACCGCCGGGCAGGCCGACGTGCACTACTCCTCGGGCATCGGCAACCACTTCTTCTACCTGCTGGCCGAGGGCTCGGGCACCAAGACGATCGGCGGCAAGCAGCACGTGTCGCCGACCTGCAACGGCTCGACGGTCACCGGCATCGGGCGCGACGCGGCCGAGAAGATCTGGTTCCGGGCGCTCGACGTCTACATGACCTCGGGCACCACCTACGCCCAGGCCCGCACCGCGACGCTCAACGCGGCCAAGGACCTCTACGGCCAGGGCAGCACGCAGTACACGCACGACGGCCGCCGCGTGGAGCGCGGTCAACGTGGGCTGAGCCGCACCCGCACCACCACGCGACGAGGCCCGCACCGGATCGAACCGGTGCGGGCCTCGTGCTGCGCTGGCGGTCGCTGCTAGCCGCTCAGCTGACTGTCGAAGAGCGCCGCTTCCGCGTCGTCGTTCCAGGTGTCGCCGGGTGACAGCTTCTCGGCGACAGCCGGCAGCTTCTCCTTCAGCTCGTCGAGCCCCATCAGGGGGAGGTCGTGGATCTGGGGGAAGATCAGGACCTTCCCGGAGTAGCTGCCGTCGACCAGGGCCTGGAGGCCGTCCTTGGCCGCCCGCATGCCGCCGACGGCGCCCACGATGGATCCCGGAGAGAGCTCGCCACGGTTGGCCAGGTCCACCACCTGCTTGCTGGTCGTGGATGGTCAGTCCCGAGGTCCCGGTGTACTGGGCGTTGTCCAGGTAGACCGCGCTCAGGTTCAGCGGGGCCAGCGTGCCGTTGGGGACACCGGCGAAGAAGACCAGCATCCCGTCGGGATTCATCAGGGTGTCGGCCTCGGCCATCACGGGGGCGATGGGGACGCTGACCACCACGTCGTCGGCCCCCCGGTCGTCGGTGATCCCCATGACGAAGTCGTGGAGGGACTGGTCCGAGGTCTGGGAGTTGAAGGTGATCAGCTCGCAGTCGTTGCTCTCCGCCAGGTGGGCCAGACGGTCCTCGAGGCTCTGCAGGCGTTCGTCGCTCACCTCCGTGGCGATGATCTTGGTGGGGCCGTCGGGCTGTTGGATGGCCCGCTGGACATGCATCAACCCCATCGGGCCGCCGGCGCCCACGAAGACGGTGGTGCCCCTCGACCGGAGGTCGCAGCGGTTGCGCGCCTCGCCGTAGGAGGCGGCGATGTCGGGTCCCTGGCCGCCGAGGTAGGCGGTGTAGTCGTAGTGCAGGCGGCCCACGTCGGTGTCCACCAGGCCGTCGAGGGCGGTCTCGCCGACCAGGTTGAGGGTGCCCCGCCGGGCGATGTGCTGGGCCACGGCACCCACCGTGGCCGCCGTACGGGGATCGAGCATGACGATGTCGTCGAAGCCGGCGCCGTCGGTCAGCTCGTCCACCAGGGCCTGGTAGTCCTCGGTGTCGACGCCGTCGCGCACGATCTTCGCGGCCGAGGTCTGCTCCACGAGCCTCTGCACCGAGGCGGGCACGTCGGTCATCACGATGGTGGCCGGGGCGTCCAGACCGGAGGAGAACTCGTAGTCCCGCTCGTCGCCGGGCCGGCCGATGATCCACATGGTCCCGCCGGTCTGGGGCTCCAGGCGGCGACGCTGGGTGTAGGCCGCCATCACGCAACCCCACGGCTCCAGCGTGGAGGCCTCGGCGTACCCCATCGTGTCGGGGATGGGCAGCAGGCAGGCGCCGTCGTCGGTGTCGAGCATCTCCGTGCCCATCAGGTGGTACTGGATCAGCCCGCCGGGGATGGTGTAGCCGTAGGCCGTGCTCTTCCCGTCCTGGTAGATGTCGGGCTGCACGGCCAGCCGCTGACCGGCGTGGTAGCGGTCCTGGAGGTTCTCGCCGACCTCGATGACCGTGAGGCTGACCTCGTGCCCCAGCCGGGTGGGCTCCTTGCTCAGGTCGCGGTTGTAGAGCTTCGGGTGGCTGCCGCCCGCGCGGAGGATCTTCACGTCGGAGAAGCAGAGACCCACGCTGTCGATGCGCACCAGCATCTGGTCGGCATCGGGCTCGGGGACGGGCACCAGCTCGGGCTGGTCATCCTTGCCCATGTTCTCGTCGCCCGCGCCGTAGATGTTCCAGGCCCAGCTCTCGCCCGGCAGGTCGAGGTCGGCCGCGCGGTACCGGTCGTACGTCGATGTCATGGTTCCTCCGTCTCGAGGGCCTTCATGGTCATCCTCGTGGTCATAGGTGGTGGCGGTCACACCAGCATACCTGTTTTTGGCTGATTTGTCTTTGAACATGTTGGAAATAATGCTTGACGAAGGCGAAACGGGCAGATATAAAGGTAACCAACAGCATTCGGTGGCGTGCGTCACAGGACGACGCCGTTCTCCGCCGGATCACCCAAGGGGGGTCTTCATGACCAGCACTACTCACTCATCCACGTCGAGCGGCGGGCTCCGGGTCGGCGTCCAGCGGTTCGGCACCTTCCTCTCGAACATGGTCATGCCGAACATCGGCGCGTTCATCGCGTGGGGCTTGATCACTGCTCTGTTCATCGAGAAGGGATGGCTCAACTGGGGTGGCTCGGGCGGCCTCGCCGCCGACAGCTGGGTCGCCAAGATCGGCGGCTGGGGCGACTACGCCGACGGCGGCATCGTCGGCCCGATGATCGTCTACTTGCTGCCGATCCTGATCGGCTACACCGGCGGCAAGGCGTTCTACGACACCCGCGGTGGCGTGATCGGCGCGATCGCCACGATGGGCGTCATCGCCGGCACCGACATCCCGATGTTCATGGGCGCCATGATCATGGGCCCGCTGGGCGGCTGGTCGATGAAGCACATCGACGCGATCTGGGACGGCAAGATCAAGCCCGGCTTCGAGATGCTGGTCAACAACTTCGCGGTCGGGATCTGGGGCGGCATCCTCGCGGTGTTCGGCTTCTTCGTGATGAGCCCGATGGTCACGTGGCTCGCCGACCGGCTCTCGGACGGCATCGACGTCCTGGTCACCAACAACCTGCTGCCGTTCACCTCGATCATCATCGAGCCGGCCAAGGTGCTGTTCCTCAACAACGCGCTCAACCACGGCGTGCTGACGCCACTGGGCACCACCGAGGCCCTGGAGAACGGCAAGTCCATCCTGTTCCTGCTGGAGGCCAACCCCGGCGCCGGGCTGGGCCTGCTGCTCGCCTACTCGATGTTCGGCAAGGGGCTGGCCAAGGCCTCGGCCCCCGGCGCGATGATCATCCACTTCTTCGGTGGCATCCACGAGATCTACTTCCCGTACGTGCTGATGAAGCCCAAGCTGATCCTGGCGATGATCGCCGGCGGCATGACGCAGATCCTGATCAACGTCATCTTCAACTCCGGCCTGCGAGCGCCTGCAGCACCTGGGTCGATCATCGCGGTCTACGCCCAGACACCCGGCAACAGCTTCATCGGGGTCACGCTGTCGGTGATCGGTGGTGCGGCGGCGACCTTCGTGGTCGCGGCGTTCCTGCTGAAGACCGACCGCACGGAGGAGGCGGAGGACCAGCTCGTCTCCGCCACCGCGAGCATGGAGGCGATGAAGGGCAAGACCTCGGTCGCGTCCTCGGCGCTCCTCGGTGGCGCGGCCACCGCCGTCGGCACCCCGATCCGCAACATCGTGTTCGCGTGCGACGCCGGCATGGGGTCCTCGGCGATGGGTGCCTCGGTCCTGCGCAAGAAGGTCCACGGCGCGGGCTACAGCGACGTCACGGTCATCAACCAGGCGATCTCGAACCTGACCGACACCTACGACCTGGTGGTCTGCCACCAGGACCTCGTCGACCGGGCGAAGCAGAAGACACCCACGGCGATCCACGTCTCGGTGGAGAACTTCATGAACTCTCCGCGCTACGACGAGATCGTCGAGCTGGTCGAGCGGACCCACGCGGGTCCGGTCGCGGGCGGCGCAGCGCCGGCCGCTGACGAGAGTCTCGGCTCCTCGCTGCTGGCACCCGAGTCGATCGTGCTCAACGGCTCCGGGTCGACCCGCGCCGAGGCGATCACGCAGGCGGGCGAGCTCCTCGTCGCCAGCGGGGCCGTCGACGCGTCGTACGTCGACTCGATGCACGAGCGGGAGGAGTCGGTGTCCACCTACATGGGCAACTTCCTCGCGATCCCGCACGGCACCAACGAGGCGAAGCCCACGATCCGTCGCACCGCGATCTCGTTCGTGCGCTACCCCGAGGGCATCGAGTGGAAGGGCAAGGAGGTCAAGTTCGTGCTCGGCATCGCCGGGGCGGGCAACGACCACCTCAAGCTGCTCGGCAAGATCGCGGAGATCTTCCTCGACGCCGACCAGGTCGCGCGCCTCGAGGCCGCGACGACGCCCAACGAGGTCCTCGACATCCTGGGGGCCGTCCAGCCGGCCTGATCGCTGCCTGGTCCGCTGCGGCCCTGTTCCGGCTCACCAGAGCCGGAGCAGGGCCGCGGTCGTTGCGGACCCGAAGACGACGACCAGGAACGGCGCGCGCAGCACGAGCAGCACCACGGCCGCCGCGAGGGCGGCGGCCCGGGCGTCGAGGGTGAGCGCCGGCCCGTCGGCGCCCTCCCGGGCGAAGACCTGCACGGCGACCAGCGCCGCGAGCAGCGCGACCGGGATCAGGTCGGCCACCCGGGAGACGACCGGGTTGGCCAGCACCCGCGGAGGCACCGACAGCCCGGCGAGCTTGAGCAGGTAGCAGCCCACGCCCGCGCCGAGGACGGCGAGCCAGATCACGACGGCACCTCCGGGCGGCGTCCGCGCCCGAGCGCCCCGGCGAGCAGGGCCACGCCGCCGGCCACCAGGACCGGCACCCCCGCGGGGGTCAGCGGCACGACGCCGAGCGCGACCGCGGCCGCCAGCAGCGCCACCAGCCGGTGGGCGGGGTCGCGCAGCCGCGGCCACAGCAGCGCGAGGAAGGCGGCACCGACCGCCGCGTCGAGGCCGAAGGTGCGGGGGTCGCCGAGCGCCCGGCCGGCCAGGGCGCCGACCAGCGTCATCAGGTTCCAGAGCACGAAGATCGTGCCGCCGGTGGTCAGGAAGCCGAGGCGGGCCGCGGGGGTGGAGCCGCGGGTGACCCCCATCGCCGTCGACTCGTCGATCAGCAGGTGCGCGCCGAACGCCCGGCGCCAGCCCCGCCAGCCCAGCAGCGGCGCCATCCGCAGCCCGTAGAGGGTGTTGCGGGTGCCCAGCAGCAGCGCGGTCAGGGCGCCGGCGAGCGGCGTCCCGCCGCCCGCGAGGACGCCGACGAGCGCGAACTGCGAGGCGCCGGTGAACATCAGCAGCGACAGCGCGCAGGTCTGCCAGACGTCGAGCCCCGACCCGACGGCGACCGCGCCGAAGGACACGCCGTAGGTGCCGGTCGCGACGGCGACCCCCAGGGAGTCGCGCACGATCGCGGTGCGCTCCGCGGCGTCGGGTCCGGCGTCGTCCATGGTGATCGTGACCGTGATCGTGACCGTGACCGGGGCCGGCAGGTCAGGTCAGGGCCGTGTGCAGGCGGACCTGCTTGACCACCGTCGTGCCGGTGCCGTCGAGGTCGAGGCCGCGGTGGGCGCCGTCGGGGCTCCACCCGGCCTCGGTCAGGAACGCGCGGACGGCGTCGTCGCCGGCGATCGCCCACGACACCGCGCGGTGGAAGCGGTCGGCGATCATCGTGTCGGCCGCGGCCTGCAGCAGCCGCGACCCGTGGCCCTTGCCGCGCTCGTCGGGGGCGACGGTGAGCTCCATCAGCTCGGCGTCGCCGACCGGGTCGCAGTCGGGGTCGGTGCCCGGGGTCGGTGATGGCGAAGCCCGACCACCCGGTTGCGCTCGAGCGCCACCAGGACCCGGGTGCGGGCGTCGGGCGGACGGCTGAGCGAGCTGTGCCAGTGGGACGTCGCGGCGCCGAGGTCGTCGGGGAGCGCGTCGGCGGGCAGCAGGTCGGTGTACTGCTCGCGCCAGGTGCGCAGCTGCAGCTCGGCGATCGCCGGGGCGTCGTCGGCCCAGGCGACGCGCACGGAGACGTCGGCGGTGGGCGAGGACGACGCGGGCATGGCGCCATCCTCGCAGCCGCCGACCCCGGGGGACGCGCCCGGGTTGGGTGGCTGGCTAACCTCGGGACCATGGAATTTCGACGTCTCGGCAACAGCGGTCTGCGCATCTCGGAGATCGCCTACGGCAACTGGCTCACCCACGGGTCGCAGGTGGAGGAGGACGCGGCGTTCGCCTGCGTGCGCCAGGCGCTCGACGAGGGCATCACCACCTTCGACACCGCCGACGTCTACGCCAACACGGCGGCCGAGACGGTGCTCGGCAAAGCGCTGGCCGGTGAGCGACGCGAGGGGCTGGAGATCTTCACCAAGGTCTACTTCCCGACGAACGCCGGCGGCCACAACGACCACGGGCTCTCCCGCAAGCACATCCTGGAGTCGATCGACGCGTCGCTGAGCCGGCTCGGCACCGACTACGTCGACCTCTACCAGGCGCACCGCTACGACCACGACACGCCGCTCGAGGAGACGATGGAGGCGTTCGCCGACGTCGTCCGCCAGGGCAAGGCGCTCTACATCGGGGTCTCGGAGTGGCGGGCCGAGGAGCTGCGTGCCGCGCACGACCTGGCCCGCGAGCTGCGGGTGCCGCTGGTCTCCAACCAGCCGCAGTACAACCTGCTGTGGCGGGTCATCGAGTCGGAGGTCGTGCCGACCTCGGTCGAGCTCGGCATCGGGCAGGTCGTCTGGTCGCCCATCGCGCAGGGCGTGCTCACCGGCAAGTACCTCCCGGGGGCCGAGCTGCCCGCGGGCAGCCGGGCCACCGACGACAAGGGCGGCGCCGACATGATCAGCCGCTGGATGAAGGACGACGTCCTGGAGCGGGTCCAGCGGCTCAAGCCGATCGCCGACGACCTGGGGCTCAGCCTCGCGCAGCTCGCGGTGGCCTGGGTGCTGCAGAACGACAACGTCTCCGCGGCCATCATCGGCGCCAGCCGGCCCGAGCAGGTCACCGACAACGTCAAGGCCGCCGGCGTCCGCCTCGAGGCCGACGTCCTCAGCGCCATCGACGAGATCGTCGAGCCCATCGTCGAGCGCGACCCCGCCAAGACCACGTCCCCGCCGCGGATCGACACCTTCGGCTGACCTGTCTGCGGTGGGTGGTTTCGTGGCTCGTCGCTAGCGCTCCTCGCACCTCAACCACCGCTGGTCCGCCAGGTCGGTGGTTGAGGTGTGAGGGCCCCTCGGGCCCGAGCCACGAAACCCCCTGCGCAGGAGGGTCCGGGTTGGGGTGTCCGGGCTCGTCGGTGGTCGGGTCTCGGGTGGTTTCGTGGCTCGTCGCTGGCGCTCCTCGCACCTCAACCACCGCTGTTCCGCCTGCGGTGGTTGAGGTGTGAGGGCCCCTCGGGCCCGAGCCACGAAACCTCGGCGGTTGAAACCCGGTGGTTGAGGTGTGAGGCCCCGGCCCGAGCCACGAAACCCCACCCGGGCAGCGGTCAGCTCTCGGGTGGTCGCGCCTCGTGGGTGCCGTGGTGGTCGCGGACGATGCGGTAGCCGTGCGGGGTGGTCCACTCGTAGCCGGTGGCGTGGAGCCGTCGGTAG
Organism: uncultured Actinomycetota bacterium; assembly: GCA_963834285.1. GTDB lineage: Bacteria > Actinomycetota > Actinomycetes > Propionibacteriales > Nocardioidaceae > Nocardioides. The sequence goes on from CAWIAZ010000006.1 coordinate 57,983, forward strand.
GTCCAGCGGCCGTGGGTCTTCGCGCGGTGATGTCGCCTGCACAACGGCGCAATGTTGTGAGTGCACGTCGCGCCGCCGGGGCCGTCGCGGTCGTGGGGGTCGATGTGGTCGTGGTCGCAGCGCTCGGCACGTCGTTGGCAGTAGGGGAAGACGCAGTGGACGTCGCGGGCGTCGACCTGGTCGAGCAGCCGGTCGGGGATCTCGTAGGCCTCGACGTGGTGGTGGGCGGTGAGGTCCTTGACCGGGACCACCCGGATCTGGCCGGCGGTGCGGCACCAGTCGCGGATCTGCTCCACCGTCACCGGGGTGCGGGTGGTGGCGCAGCGACCGACGTTGCCGACGCCGGCCAGCGCGTCCTCGGTGAGGTGCACGTTGAGCACCACGCTCCGACCCTGCCCCGGGGTCTGCTCACCGGTGGTGAGGTCGAGGGCGAGCTGGTGGCGGGCGAGCTCGCCGGCGGCCAGCGACCGGCGCACGTCGAGCGGACTCGGTCGACCCGAGGTCGCCGAGCTGGGTGGCGGTCTTGCTGATCGCGGCGTCGAGGTCGAGGGCGTCGGCGAGGTCGAGGCGGCCGTGGACCTCCACGGTGCCACTGGTGTCGGCGCGGTCGGTCTCGACGTCGAAGTGGCGTCCGTCGGCAGCGCGGCGGCGGCGGTCCTCGGCCTCGGCGGGGTCGTGGCGGGCCAGGGCCTCGTCGACCAGCCGGTCGAGCTGGGCCCACGAGCACGTCCCGGCCACCGGCGCGAGTGCCCGGTCGACCTCGGCCGCGGCAGCCGGCGGGCAGGCAGCAGGTGTGCTCGGCGATCCGCAGCGCCCGCCACACCGGGAGCCGGCCGGCCACGGTGTGCGCCCAGAGCCGGGGCAGCCGGTGGCGAAGCTCGAGGGCGTTGCCGACGTAGGCCTTGCCGGCGTCGGTGGACATGGCGAGGGTGGCGGCGTACTCCATGATCGCGAACTCCGAGACCAGCGGTGCGCCTTCGCCGGCGACCGGGCAGGGCTCGGTCGCCGAAGACGCCGACCTGGTGGGCGGCCCAGTCGCCGTCGGCGGTGACGGTGTGCTCGGCGGCCCAGTCGATGGTGAGCTCGAGGCGTTCGACCTCGAGGTCGGTGGTGGCGTGGCGGTTGGCGCGCAGCGCACCGAGGAGGATCTCGGCGGGGGTGGTGGCTGCTGCGGTCATGGGTCTATTGCAGCACCGGCCACCGACACTCAGGGCCCGAAATGGGGGTTGTGCACAGGGGTTCAGGTCACGGGTTGGTCACGACTTTCGCGGTCAACGGTGGGGGTTTCACGAGCGCTGCGAGGAGCCACGAAACCCACTCTGCGCGGACGCCTGCCTTTGACGGTCACCGGGCCTCGACGCGCCCGTCGCGACCTCGCAGGCTCGGCCGCGGGGCTTGCTCGACCTCCCGCTCGCCAGCAGGAGCCCGACATCGTCCCTCGCGGTGGCTCCCGCTCCGGTGAGCTCAGCGGTAGTGCTCGGGGAGCTCCTGGCCGATCTTGACCTTGGCCTTGGGCATCCGCATGAACTTCATCTGCAGCGACCGGGTGAGGGCGTAGTAGGTGAGGCCCTTGAGCGGTGCCTCGGGGAAGCGTCGGCTGACCTCGCGCCGGATCCGCGGCGCAGCATGATCGAGTCGACGACGACGAGCAGCAGCATGCCGAAGAGCAGGGTGTTGCCGATGGTGGCGAGGCGCTGGTTGCCGGAGTAGCCGAGGATCATGGTGACGATCAGGATCGGGATCATCAGCTCGACGAAGGAGAACCGGTGGTCGACGTAGTCGCGCACGAAGCGGCGCACCGGACCCTTGTCGCGGGGGAGCAGGTAGCGCTCGTCGCCGGTCTTCATCGCCTGGCGCACCTGCCGGCTGGTCTCGACCCTCGCACCCCGCTGCTTCTGCGCCATCTCCTTGCGGGTGCGCGGCACCTTGGCCCGCGCTCGCGCTGCGGCCTCGGCCTCCTTGCGCGTCGGCGTCGGACGGCCCTTGCCGCCGACCTTGGCTTGCTGCTCGGCGGTGGTGGCTTCTGTGGACTTACGACGGAACAACGGGTGGCCTTCGTGACGACGACGGGGTCGGGATCCAGCCTACCCGCGCCCTCGCGGTGAGTTGCCGCCGCAACATATGGTGAGGCCATGAGCCTCGCCAAACGCATCAGCCTCATCTTCCGCTCGAAGGCCAACAAGGCTTTGGACCGGGCCGAGGACCCCCGCGAGACCCTCGACTACAGCTATCAGCGCCAGCTCGACCTGCTCTCCAAGGTCCGCCGCGGCGTCGCCGACGTCGCGACGAGCCGCAAGCGCGTGGAGCTGCAGCGCAACCAGCTGCAGCAGCAGGCCGACAAGCTGCAGAGCCAGGCCGAGAAGGCGCTCCAGATGGACCGCGAGGACCTCGCGCGTGAGGCCCTGACCCGCAAGTCGGGCGTCAACGGCCAGATCGAGGACCTCAACGTCCAGTACGCCCAGCTGCAGGGCGAGGAGGAGAAGCTCACCCTGGCCCAGCAGCGACTGCAGGCCAAGGTCGAGTCCTTCCGCACCCGCAAGGAGACGATCAAGGCCACCTACACGGCGGCCGAGGCGCAGACCAAGATCAACGAGGCCATGTCGGGCCTCGGCGAGGAGATGGGCGACGTCGGGATGGCCATCCAGCGCGCCGAGGACAAGACCGCGCAGATGCAGGCCCGCGCCGGGGCGATCGACGAGCTGATCGCCTCCGGCGCCCTCGACGACGCCTCGTCGGTCAACGCGGGCGACGACATCGCCCGCGAGCTGGAGCAGATGAGCTCCCAGTCCGACGTCGAGCTCGAGCTCGCGCGGCTGAAGGGGCTCTCCGCCCCGCAGACGCCGGACGCGATCGGCGCCGGCCAGCCGCCCGGGGCCGGGGTCACCGACGAGTCCGCCGCCGCGCCCACCGAGGGGAGCAGCGATGATCATCCGGATCCTCGGCGAGGGCCAGTACGACGTCTCCGAGGACGCCGTCCAGCAGCTCAACGTGCTCGACGCGCAGGTCGAGTCGGCGATCGAGGCCGGCGACGAGGCGGCGTTCGCGGTCGCGCTGACCAACCTCCACGACGGCGTGCTCCGCCTTGGCATCGTCTCACCCGGTCGACTCGCTCGACGAGTCCGACCTGATCCTGCCGCCGGCCGACGCCACCATCGACGACGTCCGCGACCTGCTCAGCGACGACGGGCTGATCCCGGGCTGAGGCCCGGGCTGACGGCGCGACAGCACCGGCACGACCCTTCAGGATCCTCTTGGGATCCTCGGACAGACTGGACACATGGCCCACAGCCGTTTCCTCCCCGACCGCGGACTGACCCTGCGGATGACCACCGTCATGTTCCTGCTCGGCGCGCTCTTCGTCGTCCTCATCGTCGGCCTGATGCTGTTCGCGGGCACCCAGGGCTTCGGCCTGGCCGTCCTGGCCGGCGCGGCCGGCATCGGGGTCGGGGTCTACCAGTGGTACACCTCCGACAAGACCGCGATGCGGGCGATGCGGGCCCGCGAGGTGAGCCCCGAGGAGGCCCCCGAGCTGCACGCCATGATCGACCGGCTGTGCACGCTGGCGGACATGCCCAAGCCCCGGGTCGGCATCTCCGACACCTCGGTGCCCAACGCGTTCGCGACCGGCCGCTCGCCGGACCGCGCCGTCGTCTGCGTGACCACCGGCATCCTCAATGTGCTGACCGCCGAGGAGCTCGAGGGCGTGCTCGCCCACGAGCTCTCGCACGTGGCGCACCGCGACGTGCTCGTGATGACCGTGGCCTGCCTCGGCCGGCATCGCGGCCGGGATGCTCACCTCGGGCGCCCGCTACGGCGCGTTCTTCGGCGGTGGACGCCGCAACAACGACGGCGGTCTGCCGATCTGGCTGGTCGTGCTCGTGGTCAGCCTCATCGTGTACGCCGTCAGCTTCGTGCTGCTGCGGCTGCTCTCGCGCTACCGCGAGATGTCCGCCGACCGGGCCGGTGCCTACCTGACGATGAAGCCCGCGGCGCTGGCCACGGCGCTGCAGAAGATCACCGGCGAGATCAACCAGATCCCCGAGCGGGACCTGCGCCAGGTCAGCGCCGCGAGCGCGCTGTGCATCGCCCCGGCCGTGCGCGGGGTCTCGCTGAAGACGCTGAGCGCCACGCACCCGTCCCTGGAGCAGCGGCTCGAGCAGCTGGCCCGGATCCAGACCGAGCTCGGCCGGCCCACCGCGTGAGGCGCTGAATGGGCCTCTGGACCTCGCTGCTGGGTCGCAGCCGCCCCAAGCAGGCCAACCTCGACGCGCTGTTCCTCGTGCCGAGCGCGGCGATCACCCTGGAGACGACGCTCGGCTACCGGCCCACCGGCGACGGCGCGGTGTGCTTCCGCGCCGCGCCGCGGAGCGGCGTTCGAGCAGACCCAGACCGAGGTCGTCGAGCTGCTGCGCGGCACCGGTGAGGCTCCCGAGGTGCGGATCAGCGACGACGAGTTCGGCTACTCGTGGATCGAGATCGACCGCGAGCCGGGGGCCGACGCCGACGGCTTGTGCGCCGGCCTGCACGCGGTCAACACCGCGCTCGAGGCGCAGGGCTTCGGCTCGGGGCTGCTGTGCACCGTGGTGGGCTTCGAGGGGCCCGGCGGGCGGCGACTGGGGCTGGTCTACCTCTACAAGCAGGGCACGTTCTACCCGTTCGCCCCCGACGCAGGGCACCACAAGCGCGACAACCTGCTCGAGGTCCAGGTGCGCGACGCCCTGACGGGCGAGCTGCCGATCGAGCAGGACCTGAGCCGGTGGTTGGCAGTCTGGGGTTCTCCCGGCCTGTGAGCACCACCTGCGTTACGGTCGTCCGGTGGCACCGTTGAGGGAGGGTGACGACCCGATCGTCGACGACGCCGCACGGGAGGCCTCGATCCTGCGCTACGGCGTGATGGACGGCGCGCCCCGCGACGAGGTCCTGGCCATCGCGGAGCTCGCGGCGCAGATCACGGGCATGCCGATGGCCGCCGTCAACATCATGACCGCCGACCAGCAGCACACGATCGCCACCGTGGGCTTCGACTCCGACGTGTGCCGCCGCGACGACTCCATGTGCGCCGCGGTGCTCAGCGAGAAGAGCCCGGTCGTCGTCCCCGACGCCAGCCTCGACCCCCGGTTCCGCGACAACCCCTTCGTGACCGGGCAGCTCGGCACCGTCCGCTTCTACGCCTCGCACCGGCTGGTCGACCGCGACGGGGTCGTGATCGGCACCCTGTGCGTCTTCGACGACGAGCCGCGAATGCTCGAGGAGCGTGAGGCGCGGGCGCTCGGCGTGCTCGCCGAGCGGATCGTCGACGTGCTCGAGCTGGCCCTGCGCGAGCCGACAGCTCGAGGCCTCCAACGACCGCCTGAGCCACTTCGCCGGGCGCGTGAGCCACGACCTCAAGACCCCGCTCACCAGCATCTCGATGACGCTCCAGCTGATCCAGGAGCAGCTCGACGAGCGCGACGACGCCGACGACACCGGATGGCTGATCGAGAAGGCGCTCAAGGGCTCGGACCGGATGGCCGCGATGATCGACGGCATCCTCGCCTACGCCACGACCGGGGGCTCGGTCGAGCGCGCCCGCGTCGACCTCGCCGCCGTCGACAGCCGATGTGCTCGCCGACCTGCGCAGCGAGCTCGACGGCGTCCCGGTGACGGTCCGCGACCTCCCGACGGTGCTCGGCGACGAGGTGCAGCTGCGCACGCTGCTCCAGAACCTGCTGGCCAACGCCGCGAAGTACCGCGATCCCGACCGCCCGCTGCGCATCGAGGTGCACGCGGAGAGGGGCGAGGGCAGGTGGCGGATCCGGGTCACCGACAACGGCATCGGCATCGCTCCCGAGCACCGGGGACGCGTCTTCCAGCGAGGAGTTCGCCTCGACCCGGCCCAGCAGGGCTCCGGGATCGGCCTCGACACGGCGCGTCGCGTGGTCGAGGGCCACGGCGGCACGATCGGCATCGAGGCGGCCGACGGCGGCGGGACCGTCGTCTGGTTCGAGCTCCCGTTCTGAGCGGTGCTCGGTCGAGCAGCCTGCGGTCAGTCGCGGTGCGACTTGCCCGGCAGGTCGAGCATCCGCTGGAGCGCGACCAGCGCCTCGCGCTCGGTGTCGGGGTCGACGGTGATCTGGTTGACGACCTCGCCCTGCACCAGCGACTCCATGGCCCACACGAAGTGCGGCAGGTCGATCCGGTTCATCGTCGAGCAGTAGCAGACCGACTTGTCGAGGAAGGCGATCTTCTTGTCGGGGTGCGCGTCGGCCAGCCGCTTGACGAGGTTGAGCTCGGTGCCGATCGCCCACGAGGAGCCCGCAGGGGCGGCCTCGATCGTGGCGATGATGAACTCCGTGGAGCCGACCAGGTCGGCCTTGAGCACCACCTCGTGGGTGCACTCGGGGTGCACCAGGATCTGCACGTCGGGGATCGTGGCGCGCAGCTCGTCGACGACGGCGGGGGAGAAGCGGCCGTGCACGGAGCAGTGACCCTTCCAGAGGATCATCTTCGCGGCCCGCAGCTGCTCGGGCGTCAGCCCACCGCCGGGCAGGTGGGGGTTCCAGACGACGCAGTCGTCGAGGGCTCAGGCCCATCTGCAGGACCGCGGTGTTGCGGCCGAGGTGCTGGTCGGGCAGGAACAGCACCTTGGTGTCGGGGCCGCGCTGGTCGTAGGCCCACTCCAGCGCCACCTCGGCGTTGGAGGAGGTGCACACCACACCGCCGTTGCGGCCGGTGAAGGCCTTGATGTCGGCGCTGGAGTTCATGTAGGTGACCGGGACCACCGAGTCCTGCACGCCGGCGTCGGCCATCGCGTCCCAGGCCGCCTCGACCTGCGCGATGCGGGCCATGTCGGCCATCGAGCAGCCGGCAGCCAGGTCGGGCAGGACCACCTTCTGCTGCGGCCCGGTGAGGATGTCGGCCGACTCGGCCATGAAGTGCACGCCGCAGAAGACGATGAACTCCGCCTCCGGGCGGGCCGCCGCCTCACGGGCGAGCTTGAAGGAGTCGCCGGTGACGTCGGCGAACTCGATCACCTCGTCGCGCTGGTAGTGGTGGCCGAGCACGAAGACCCGCTCACCGAGCGCGTCCTTGGCTGCCCGGGCCCGCGCCACCAGGTCGGGGTCGGAGGCCGCGGGAAGGTCTCCCGGGCACTCCACGCCACGCTCGGAGCCCAGGTCGCGTCCTCGGCCGAGCGGGAGGAGCGGGAGGTCCACGGTCGTCATGACCCCATCCTAGGCCCGCTCAGAGCAGCGAGCCGTGGTGGAGGTAGGGGGCAGGCGGCGCCAGCCCACGCAGGCCGAGGTAGCCGTCGGTGTGCAGGTCGAGGCGGGCCGTCATCGCGACCTCGACCGCCCAGGCGTTGGCCGCGGTGACGTGGCGCACGGTCTGCTCCGGAGCGGCCGTCGGCGAGCACCGCCCACAGCAACCGGGTCGCCGTACGCCGGTTGGTGGCGGCCAGCAGCGCGAGCCGGCCGTCGGGCTCGACGTAGGCGTAGCCCGACCCGGTGGTGGTGTCGGAGACCAGCAGCCGCCAGGTGGCTCTGCATGAACGGGTGGTCGGGGCCGTGCCCCGCGCCGCGGGTGCGCCGGTCGACGGAGTCCATCAGCTCGGTGTCGGCCGCCGTGCCCTCGCGGACCTTCGTCACGACCGGGATCGCCGAGCGGTCGACGGTGCCGGTGAGGTGCATCTGCGGCTGGAACGCGAAGCCGGCCGCGCGGTAGTGGCGCAGGGCCGCGGGGTCGGCCGACGCCGCCAGCATGCCGTGCAGGCAGGCCCGGCCGTGGTGCAGCGCGGCGGCGAGCAGCTGGCGGCCGATCCCGTCGCCCTGCCGGTCCGGGCGGACGGCGTAGCCGGCGAGGATCCAGGTGGTCTCACGGACCAGGCTGGTGGCCAGCCCGACGATCCCGGTCTCGTCCTCGGCGACCCAGCAACCGCCGGGGTCGGTGGTGACCAGGTGCCTGGTGCGTGCGACCCAGACGTCGGCGCGCGCCGGCGCGCGCAGCGTGGGGACGGGCGCGCCGGCCGGGGCCGTGCGCAGGTCGAGGTCGAGGAAGCTCTCGGCGCTCAGTCGCTCCGCCGCAGGGACGTCGTCGGGGCGCATCGGACGGATCAGCGGGAGGCCCACCCGGCCACCGTAGGGCGTGGGCGAGGATGGGGACATGCGAGTGCTCGTGGCCCCCGACAAGTTCGCCGGCACGCTCACCGCCGTGCAGGCGGCGGAGGCGATCGCCGAGGGGTGGCGCCGCCAGGCCCCGGCCGACGAGCTCGACCTCGCGCCGATGGCCGACGGCGGCCCCGGCTTCGTCGACGTGCTGCACGCCGCGCTCGGCGGTGACCTGGTGGCCACGACGGTGCCCGGCCCCCTGGGCGAGGACGTGCCCGCCACGACGCTCTTCGTCGGCGGCACGGCGTACGTCGAGAGCGCGCAGGCGTGCGGCGTCCACCTGACCGGCGGCCGGCGGGGCGAGGAGGCGACGTCGCGGGGCGTCGGCGTGCTGATCGCCCGCGCGGCCGAGGCCGGCGCGCGGCGGGTCGTGGTGGGCCTCGGGGGCAGCGGCAGCAACGACGGGGGAGCGGGCGTGCTGGCGGCGCTCGGTGCGACGGCCGACCGGCCGCTGGACCGGGGGGCGCAGGCGCTGCCGGGCATCACCCGGGTGACGCTGCCGCAGGTCGACGTGGCGCTGGTGGCCGCCAGCGACGTGGACAACCCGCTCACCGGCATGTTCGGCGCGACCAAGACCTTCGGCCCGCAGAAGGGGGTCGCCGAGGACCGGATCGCGGTGGTCGACGGCTGGCTCGAGGAGCTGGCCACCGCCACCGACCGCCGGACGAGCCTCGAGAAGGGCGCGGGCGCCGCGGGCGGCATCGGCTACGCGCTGCTCTGCCTCGGCGCCACCCGCGAGCCCGGCATCGGCCTCGTGGCCGACGCGGTCGGGCTGGCCGAGCGCGCGCCGCGCCGCCGACCTCGTGGTCACCGGGGAGGGCGCCTTCGACTTCTCCAGCCGCAGCGGCAAGGTCCCGTACGGCGTCGCGGAGATCGCTGCCGCTGCCCTGCGCCCGTGCGTGGCGCTCGCCGGACAGGTGCTGGTCGGGTCCCGCGAGATGCGCGCCCTGGGCGTGGAGTCGGCGTACTCGCTGGTCGACCTGGTCGGTGAGGAGCGGGCCTTCGCCGACCCCGCCGGGTCGCTCGCCGACCTCGCGGCGCGGGTCGCGCGCACCTGGTCGCGCTGACCTGCGAGGAATAACCCTCGGTGTGCGACCATTGAGGGAGTAACGACGTCCCCTCCACGACCTTTGGGAGCAACTGATGACCGAGCAGGTCGAGACCACCGAAGAGCGCCGCACCGACCAGATCAACATCAGCTCCGTGGCAGCCGCGAAGGTGAAGAGCCTCCTCGAGCAGGAGGGTCGCGACGACCTCCAGCTCCGCATCTCCGTGCAGCCGGGTGGCTGCAGCGGACTGCGCTACCAGCTGTTCTTCGACGAGCGCACCCTCGACGGTGACGTCGTCACCGACTTCGACGGCGTCGCCGTCGTCGTCGACCGGATGAGCGTGCCCTACCTCAACGGCGCGCAGATCGACTTCGTCGACAGCATCGAGAAGCAGGGCTTCACGATCGACAACCCCAACGCCACCGGCTCCTGCGCCTGCGGCGACTCTTTCCACTGATCGTGTCGCCCGTGAGGTAAGCAGCAGCCCGCCACCGAAGCGCACGAAGCCCCCGCCGATGGCGGGGGCTTCGTCGCGTCTGGACGCACGTCGGGCGCGTCGTGGATGCAGGGACGTCAGTCGAGGTGCAGGTGCAGCGCACCGGCGATCCGGGCGGCGGCGTCGCTGATCGCGATGTCGCGCTTGCCCACCTCGCGCGGGTAGTCGGCGAAGTGGATGCTGGGGGCGGGCCGGGTGGCCGACGCGGCGGCCCGGGCCAGCCGCCGGTCCTGGCAGGCGGCGAGGCCGAGGTTGCGACCGACCTGCTCGCAGTCGTCGTGCAGGTGGGCGGGGGACACGAGGTCGTCGTAGGGGGTCATGTCCTACGACGTTATTGGCTACTCCCGCGTACACCCAGCGGTACCGATCGGTAGGGTTCGGTCCCATGTCTGCCTCCCCTGCTGGCCCTGACCGCTCGACCGGCTCGCTCCTCGTCGCCGGCTCCATCGCGACCGACCACCTGATGTCCTTCGGCGGCAAGTTCGCCGACTCCCTGGTCGTCGAGCAGCTCGACAAGCTGTCCGTCTCGTTCCTGGTCGACGACCTGGAGATCCGGCGCGGCGGAGTGGCCCCCAACATGTGCTTCGGCCTGGGTCGACTCGGCCTGCGGCCCGGTGCTCGTCGGCGCGGCCGGCGAGGACTTCGCCGACTACCGCTCCTGGCTGGAGCGCCACGGCGTCGACTGCGACTCGGTGCACATCTCCGAGAGCCTCCACACCGCGCGCTTCGTGTGCACCACCGACACCACGATGGCGCAGTTCGCGTCGTTCTACCCCGGCGCGATGAGCGAGGCCCGGCAGATCGAGCTCGCGCCGATCGTCGCGCGGGTCGGCGAGCCGGCGTACGTGCTGATCGGCGCCGACGACCCCGACGCGATGAAGCGGCACACCCACGAGTGCCGCCAGCGCGGCTACCGCTTCATCGCCGACTGCTCCCAGCAGCTGGCCTTCAGCGGCGGCGAGCTGATCCGCGACCTGATCGAGGGCGCCACGATCCTGTTCTCCAACGAGTACGAGTCGCACCTGATCGAGCAGAAGACCGGCTGGTCGGCCGACGAGCTCCTCACCAAGGTCGAGACGCAGGTGACCACCCTCGGCAAGGACGGCGTCCGGATCCTGCGCAGCGGCGCGGAGCCGGTCGAGATCGCGGCCGCGCAGGGCGTCACCGCCGTCGAGCCCACCGGTGTCGGCGACGCCTTCCGGTCCGGCTTCCTGGCCGGCCTGAGCTGGGGGCTCTCCGACGAGCGCTCCGCCCAGGTGGGCTGCGTCCTCGCCGCCTACGTCGTGGAGACGGTCGGCACCCAGGAGTACGACTTCACCCCCGAGCAGTTCGTGGCCCGGGTCGAGGGCTCCTACGGCGCCGAGGCCGCCGCCGAGGTCGCCGCGCACGTCCGCTGACCCGGCTCAGGCCACGGGCTCAGCGCAGCCGGCGTACCCGGTAGCGGGCGACGCCGTCGGTCGCGACGTCCTCGCCGACGTACTCCTGCTCGCGCATCCGGCACCAGGCCGGGACGTCGTGGCGCGCGGCGGCGTCGTCGGCCACCACGGCGATCACCTCGCCGACGGCCACCTCGGCGACGTGCCGCGCGAGCGCGATGACGGGCTGCGGGCACGGCCGGCCGCGGCAGTCGAGCTCGAGGGAGATCGGCTCGCCGCTCACAGGTCGAGCTCCGCGCGGTGGTCGGCGACCACCTGGGGCAGCAGGGCGCAGAACGCGTCGACCTGCTGCGTCGGTGGCCTCGCGGGTCAGCGAGACGCGCAGGTTGCCGTGCGTGAGCGCACCCATGGCGGCGAGGACGTGGCTCGGCTCGAGCGTCGAGGCCGTGCACGCCGAGCCGCTGGCCACGCCGAAGCCGGCGCGCTCCAGCGCGTGCACGAGCGCCTCGGCCTCGACGTAGAGGCAGGAGAACGTCACGAGGTGGGGGAGCCGGTCGACGGGGTCGCCGACGACCTCGGTGTCGGGGAGCGCCGCGGCCGCCCGCCGGACGCGGTCGACCAGGGCGTGGTGACGGGCGTTGCGCGCCTCGCGCTCGTCGACCACGGCCCGCAGGGCGGCGGCTGCGGCCAGGGCGGCAGGCACGTTCTCGAAGCCGCTGCTGCGCTCGTCGACCCGGTCGTCGGCGGGGAAGGGGCTCTGCCAGCGTGCGCGCTTGCGCACCAGCAGGACGCCGACCCCGGCCGGGCCGCCCCACTTGTGGGCCGAGCCCGCGGCCGCCGACCAGCCCGGCGGCAGCGGCAGCCGACCCATCGAGGCGCAGGCGTCGACGAAGAGCGGCACCTCGCCCTCACCGTCGGCCAGCCCGTCGGCCAGGCCCTCGGCGACGGCGGCGACCGGTTGGAGCGTGCCGACCTCGTGGTTGGCGGACTGGACCGCGACGACCGCGACGCCGGGCTCGCGAGCGTGCCGCAGCACCTCGCCGGCGTCGACCCGGCCGTGCCGATCCACGGGCACCGGGACGTGGTCGCCCTCGACCCAGTCGATCGCGTGCAGGACGGCGGAGTGCTCGACGGTCGTGTGGACGACGGCGCAGCCGGCGCGGGAGCGGGCCGCGCGGAGCCCGAGCAGGCCGCGGTGCACCGCCTCGGTGCCGGACGACGTGAAGGTCACCTCGTCGGGGCGCACGTCGAGGCACTCGGCCACGACGGCGCGCGCGTTGTCGAGGATCAGCCGTGCGTTGCGGGCCGGCCCGTGCAGCCGACGGGGGTCGGCGTACCCCTGGTCGAGAGCGGCCAGCAGCGCCTCGCGCGCCGCCGGGTGCAGGGGCTCCGAGGACGCGGCGTCGAGATACCCCGCGGCATTTGTCACACCGTCAGGTTAGTGGCCCACCCGGTCACCCTCCCGGTGCCCGGTTCGGATAGGCTTGCATCGTTCTGAGATCGTCCTGAGACGACCCTGAACACCTTGTCCGCCCGAGAGGAAGGCTCGTTCGTGGGTCTGCAGCTCCATGAGCGCACTGCCGGATCGTCGCGCCGCCTGCGCCGCCTGGTCCTGACCGCACTCCCGCTGGTCGCCGTGCTCGTCCTGAGCGGATGCTCCGAGGAGGGCAAGCGGCTCGCGATGCCCGAGCCGGTGACGGTCGAGGGCGAGTACATCCTCGAGCTGTGGCAGGGCGCGTGGATCGCGGCGCTGCTCACCGGTGCCGTGGTCTGGGGCCTGATCTTCTGGGTCGTGGTCCGCTACCGCCGACGCAGCGACGACGAGATCCCGATCCAGACGCGCTACAACCTGCCGCTCGAGATCTTCTACACGATCTTCCCGATCATCATGGTCGTGGTGTTCTTCTCCCACACCGTGCGGGTCCAGAACGTCGTGCTCGACGACGGCCCGCCCGACAACACGATCTACGTCGTGGGTCAGCAGTGGTCGTGGACCTTCAACTACCCCGACACCGTCGACGGTCAGAACGTCTACCAGGTCGGGCACCGGCAACGACATGCCCACGCTCTACCTGCCCGTCGACGAGACCACGCGCTTCGAGCTGCGCACCCCCGACGTGATCCACGACTTCGGCGTCCCCGGCTTCTTGATGAAGATGGACGTGATGCCCGGCCAGAAGAACCACTTCCAGGTCACGCCCGCAGACCGAGGGCACCTACAAGGGCAAGTGCTACGAGCTCTGCGGGGTCTACCACTCCCGGATGCTGTTCAACGTCGAGGTCGTGCCGCGCGCCGAGTACGAAGCGCGGCTCCAGGAGCTGGCCGACGCCGGCAACACCTCCGACGGCCCGATCCTGGGCGGCGACTACGCCTGCACCCAGGTCGGCTTGGAAGAGACCGGGATCGAGCCGGAAGAGGAGCCCTGCCTGTGACCACCACCGCAGACCGCCAGTCCACCGTGGCGCCCCGCAAGCCGTTGGGGCAGCAGGTCGTCCGGCTGATGACGACGACCGACCACAAGCTGATCGGCAAGCTCTACCTCGGCACCTCGTTCGCGTGGTTCCTGATCGGCGGCCTGATGGCCATGCTGATCCGCTCCGAGCTGGCGTTCCCGGGCTCGCAGGTCGTCAACGACGAGCTCTACAACCAGCTGTTCACGATGCACGGCACGATCATGCTGCTGCTGTTCGCGACGCCGTTGTTCTTCGGGTTCGCCAACGTGATCATGCCGATCCAGATCGGCTCGCCCGACGTCGCGTTCCCGCGGCTCAACATGTTCAGCTACTGGCTGTTCCTCTTCGGCGGCATCATCGCCGGGTCGGGCTTCCTGACCCCCACGGGTGCGGCCGACTTCGGCTGGTTCGCCTACACGCCGCTGTCCGACGCGGTGCGCTCGCCCGGCGTCGGCGGCGACCTGTGGATCATGGGTCTGTGGATGGCCGGTCTGGGCACGATCCTCGGCGCGGTCAACTTCATCACCACGATCATCTGCATGCGCGCGCCCGGCATGACGATGTTCCGGATGCCGCTGTTCGTCTGGAACACGCTGGTCACGAGCCTGCTCGTGCTCATCGCGTTCCCGGTGCTCGCGGGGGCGCTGCTCTCGCTCGAGGCGGATCGATTGCTGGGAGCGCACGTCTTCGACACCGCGCACGGAGGAGCGATCCTCTGGCAGCACCTGTTCTGGTTCTTCGGGCACCCAGAGGTCTACATCATCGCTCTGCCGTTCTTCGGCATCGTCACCGAGATCCTGCCCGTCTTCAGCCGCAAGCCCCTGTTCGGGTACGTCGGCCTGGTCGGCGCCACGCTCGGCATCGCGATCCTCTCGGTCGCCGTCTGGGCCCACCACATGTTCGTCACCGGGGCGGTCAACCTGCCGTTCTTCTCCGGCATGACGTTCCTGATCGCGGTGCCCACCGGAGTGAAGTTCTTCAACTGGATCGGCACGATGTGGGGGGGATCTCTGTCCTTCGACACCCCCATGCTGTGGTCGATCGGCTTCCTGACGACGTTCCTCTTCGGCGGCCTGACCGGCATCATCCTGGCCAGCCCGCCGCTCGACTTCCACGTCTCCGACTCCTACTTCGTGGTCGCGCACTTCCACTACGTCGTCTTCGGCACCGTGGTGTTCGCGATGTTCGCCGGGTTCTACTTCTGGTGGCCCAAGATGACCGGACGGATGCTCGACGAGCGCCTGGGCAAGCTGCACTTCTGGCTGCTGTTCGTCGGCTTCCACCTCACGTTCCTCGTCCAGCACTGGCTCGGGGTGGAGGGCATGCCGCGTCGCTACGCCGACTACCTGCCCGACGACGGGTTCACCGTCCTCAACCAGGTCTCCACGGTGGGTGCGTTCCTGCTCGGGCGCCTCGACGCTGCCGTTCCTCTACAACGTCTACATCTCGAGGCGCGCGCCGCTGGTCGAGGTCGACGACCCGTGGGGCTGGGGACGCTCGCTGGAGTGGGCCACCAGCTGCCCGCCGCCGCGCCACAACTTCGTGACCATCCCGCGGATCCGCTCCGAGTCGCCGGCCTTCGACCTCCACCACCCGGAGATCGCGGCGATCGAGCTGGACGACAACGCGTCGGCGCGTGACGGCCAGGCTGCCGACGCACCCGACATGGAGGGCCGCGAGGACCTGGTCCGGGGCGAGTCCCACGACAACGAGGCCGACGGCGACGCCGGCAGGCAGGGAGACGTCTGATGAAGGCAGAAGCCTGGATCTTCGGGATCTGCACCGTCTTCCTCGTGCTGGTCACGCCGGCCTACTGGCTGGTCACCGACAGCAGCGACAAGGGCGGCGACTGGACCGGCACGTCGGCGCTGGTGATGACCACGCTCCTGGTCGCCATGGTCACCCTCTACCTCGGCTTCCACGCCAAGAAGATGGACCCCCGGCCCGAGGACCGCAAGGACGCCGAGATCGCCGACGGCGCCGGCGAGCTCGGGTTCTTCCCGCCGTACTCGTGGTGGCCGCTGTGGTGCGGCCTGACGCTGGCGGTCATGGTCTACGCGCTCGCGCTGGGCGCCTGGTGGCTGTTCATCATCGGCGTCGTCCTCGGATCCCTCGCGCTCAGCGGCCTGGTCTTCGAGTACTACCGGGGTGAGCACGCTCACTGACCGGTAACGTCGGGAGTTCCGATTCCTGACCGACCGTCGTTTACCCTTGAAGTGCTGGCCGGCTCGGCCGGTCGCCGCCCACCGCCCTCACTTCTTGGGAGCATGACATGCGTCTTCGTCACGCACGCCCGCTGACCGCCTCGCTGTCGGCGGCTGCGGTCTGCCTGGCCCTGACCGCCTGCGACCCCGGATCGGCGCTGACGGGCTCCGAAGCCGACAGCACGTCGTCCGAGAGCCCCTCCGGCAGCGCGAGCGCCGCGTCCGAGACGCCGTCCGCGACCGTCGCGCTCAACGTCCGCAAGGGTGCGGACGCCGTGCCGGTGGACAAGTGGCTCCAGGTGGCGGCGAGCGACGGGCGGCTCACCAAGGTCGAGGTCGTGTCCGAGGCGGGCGCCCTCGCCGGCGAGATGACCGACGACGGCAGCGGCTGGGCGTCGACCGACGGCCTCGAGCCGGGCACCACCTACACCGTCCGTACGGCCGCCCGCGGCGAGGACGGCAAGGTCGTCCGCGACACGGCGCAGTTCACGACCGTCGCGCTGAGCCTCGACCAGCAGACCTACCCCTCCGTCGCGCCGCTCGAGGGCGAGACCGTCGGCGTGGGCATGCCGGTCATCGTCACCTTCGACGTACCGGTCACCGACCGCGCGAGCTTCGAGAAGCGGATGACCGTCACCTCCGTGCCGAAGCAGACCGGCAGCTGGTACTGGCTCAGCGACAACGAGGCGCACTGGCGACCGAAGACCTACTGGAAGGCCGGCACCGAGGTCGACGTCGACGTCGACGTCAACGGGGTCTCGGCCGGCAACGGCATCTACGGCCAGGAGGACCGCACCGTCGGCTTCACGGTCGGTGACGCCAACATCATCAAGGTCGACGCCGCGAGCCACCAGATGAAGGTGTTCTCCAACGGCGAGCTGCTGCGGACCCTGCCCACCACGACCGGCAAGCCGGGCTTCACCACCCGGTCCGGCACCAAGGTGATCATGGAGAAGTTCGACAGCAAGCGGATGAACTCCGAGACCGTCGGCATCCCGGCGGGCAGCTCGGAGGCCTACGACATCGACAACGTCCAGTGGGCGATGCGGGTCACCAACTCCGGTGAGTTCATCCACGCCGCCCCGTGGTCGGTCGGCTCGCAGGGCTACGCCAACGTCTCCCACGGCTGCACCGGCCTGAGCACCGACAACGCCGGCTGGCTCTACTCCATCGCCAAGCGCGGCGACGTCGTCGAGTACACCGGCACCGACCGCGGCATGGAGCCCGGCAACGGCTGGACCGACTGGGAGCTCTCCTTCGCCGAGTACAAGCAAGGCTCCGCCCTCAGCTGACCCGGCTCTCGTGGACGCATGA
Source organism: uncultured Actinomycetota bacterium (assembly GCA_963834285.1). Classification (GTDB taxonomy): domain Bacteria; phylum Actinomycetota; class Actinomycetes; order Propionibacteriales; family Nocardioidaceae; genus Nocardioides. Next base: position 75,020 of record CAWIAZ010000006.1, read on the forward strand.
GCGAAGTCGACCCGGCTCTTGTGCGCGCGTGGGGACGTCGACCCGTCCCGTTTGCCTCCACAGGACCCGCTGGTCCGGAGTCTCTCCACAACCAGGTAAAGGAGGCCTGGCTGAGCGGCTGGAGGCCAGGCAGTCTCCGGCAGCATGAGTGACGATGACGACTCCCGATCCGCCTTCCTCGACGAGCGCGCGCCGGTGCCGATCGATCGACCGTTCACCCGAGCCGAGGTGGCCGCTGAGGGCGTGACGACCCGACAGCTGCGCGAGTGGGTCGTCGCTGGCCTGCTGTGCTCACCGTTGCGCGGTGTCTACCACGCGGCACAGCTGCCCGACGGGCTCGCGCTGCGTGCTGCCTGCCTGCGGCTGGTCGCACCCGACGACGCCGTGGTCACCGATCACACGGCCGGCTGGTTCCACGGCGCATCGATGATTCTGCTCCCAGGTGACCACCTCGCAGTGCCACCGGTCTCGATGTTCCTGCCGCCGGGTCATCGACTGCGGAACGACCTGGCTGACAGCGGGGAGCGTACGTTCCTCGACACAGAGGTCATGGAGGTGGAGGGTCTTCGGGTCACCACGCCGATCCGCACGATGTGCGACCTCGGCCGGGCCCGCAACAGCGATCGCGCGTTCGCCGCGATGGAGAGCATGGCCAACCTGCCGCCGATCGACCTCCGGGAGTTCGTCAACGTGGCCACTGGACCCCGGTTCCGCGGCTACCGATGGATCCGGGGGCTGCGTGGCTGGGCGCCGCACGTGCGCCGGGGTGTGCAGTCACAGGAGGAGAGCATCGTGCGCAAGCGGTGGATCGAGTGTCCGGCGCTGCCCTACCCGGAGCCGCAGGTGCCGATCCGCGGACCGCACGGCTGGTGCTACCTCGACATGGGCAACGAGGAGATCCGGTACGGCGCCGAGTACGACGGTGAGCTGTGGCACGGGCCGGAGCAGGCCGAGCACGACCGCGAGCGCCGCGAGTGGTTCGCGGAAGAGGAGCAGTGGTTGGTCGACGTGTTCCGGAAGCCGGACGTCTACGGGCCGCTGCAGAACGTCCAGGCGCGGTTGCACGCCGGAGTTGCGGAAGCACGCCGACGGCGCGGTTCCTCCGCGTGGCGCGGCCAGGACCGGGGTCCGCTCGGCGGCGCCACGGGGTGACGACGGGGCGGGTCAGCGTCCCGGGGCGTGCACACGGGGCGGGTCGACGTCCTGAGGCGTGCACACCGGGCGGGTCGGTGGAAACCACGAGGCCCGCCGGACCGGGTGGTCGGGCGGGCCTCGAGCGGTGGTGCGGACGGACTAGTGGTCGCCGCGGAGCGTCTCGCCCTCGACGGCGTGGTGGCCGTCGAACTGGTGGCCGTCGGCCGGGTGGCCCTCGAGAGCGGCCTGGAGCTCGTGCTCGTGGTCGGCGTGGTGGTGGCCGGCCTCGAGCTCTTCCTTCGTCGGCTTCTGCACGTTGTCGGCGAACATGGCGGCCGACAGGCGCGCGCGCAGCCGGTTGAGGCGGGACCCGGGGGCCGGGACGCCGTTGGCGTCGGTGTCGGACTCCGGGGTGTAGACCTCGTCGCGGTCGCGCGCGGTGAGCATGTAGGCGCTCTCCTCGCTGATCGGCAGGTGCCGCTCGCTGTAGCCACCCTCGGGGGACCGCATGATGATGCCGGTCTCGTAGCCGTGCAGCAGGCGTTCCTGGTCGTGGCGCTGCAGCGAGATGCACCAGCGCTTGGTGACGATGAACGCGATGACCGGCCCGAGGAAGGTCAGCACCCGGAAGATGTAGGTGATCTGGTTGATGCTGAGGTCGAGCTCGGTGGCGATGATGTCGTTGCCACCCGCGGCCCACAGCACGCCGTAGAAGGTCATCAGGGAGACCATCACGGCGGTGCGGGTGGGGGCGTTGCGCGGACGCTGGAGCAGGTGGTGCTCGCGCTTGTCGCCGGTGATCCAGGCCTCCACGAACGGCATCACCATCAGCACCATGAGCATCAGCGGCGGCAGCAGCAGGATCGGGATCAACACGTTCCACGACACGAGGTAGCCGAAGATCGACGACTCCCAGCCGGGGATGATCCGCAGCGCGCCGTCGGGCCAGCCCATGTACCAGTCGGGCTGCGAGCCCGCGGTCACCTTGGTCGGGTCGTAGGGCCCGTACTTCCACACCGGGTTGATGCCCAGCAGGCCGCCCATCATGGCGGTGACGCCGAAGACGATGAAGAAGAACCCACCGGCCTTGGCGGCGTAGACGGGCAGCATCGGGAAGCCGACGACGTTCTGCTCGGTGCGACCGGGCCCGGGCCACTGCGTGTGCTTGTGGAAGACCAGCAGCAGCATGTGCGCCGCGATCAGGGCCAGCAGCAGGCCGGGGAGCAGCAGCACGTGGGCGACGTAGAAGCGGGGGATGACCACGTCACCCGGGAACTCGCCGCCGAAGATGAAGAACGACATGTAGGAGCCGATGACCGGGCTGGCCTTCATGAAGCCGTCGGCCGCGCGGACGCCGGTGCCGGAGAGCAGGTCGTCGGGCAGGGAGTAGCCGGTGAAGCCCTCGATGGTGCCGAGCAGCAGCAGCAGGGTGCCGATCACCCAGTTGAGCTCGCGGGGCTTGCGGTAGGCGCCGGTGAAGGCGACGCGGAGCAGGTGGATCATCATCGAGGCGATGAACAGCATCGCGGCCCAGTGGTGCATCTGGCGCATCAGCAGGCCGCCACGCACGTCGAAGGACAGGTGCAGCGTCGAGGCGTACGACGTCGACATCTCCACGCCGCGCAGCGGGTCGTAGGAGCCCTCGTAGGTGATCTCGGCCATCGAGGGGTCGTACCAGAGGGTGAGGAAGACGCCGGTGAGGAGCAGGATGACGAAGCTCCACAGCGCGATCTCGCCGAGCATGAACGACCAGTGGTCGGGGAAGACCTTGCGCAGGTTCTTCTTCATGACCGTGCCGAGGCCGAGACGCTCGTCGGCCCAGTTGGCGACCACGCCGGCCTTCGAGGGCTTGGCGGTGGTCGCGGCGGTCGTCGCGTTGGTGCTGGCCACCTTGCTCGTGTCGACCTTGCCCGTGTCAGCGCTGTGGTTGCTCATCCCTTGTTACGCTCCCAGAAGCTCGGTCCGACCGGTTCGGTGAAGTCTCGCTGCGCCACGAGGTAGCCCTCGTCGTCCATCTTGATGGGGAGCTGGGGGAGCGGCCGGGCAGCCGGGCCGAAGATCACGCGTGCGGAGTCGGCGAGGTCGAAGGTCGACTGGTGGCACGGGCAGAGCAGGTGGTGGGTGGTGCGCTCGTTGAGCGAGATCGGGCAGCCCACGTGCGTGCAGATCTTGGAGTAGGCGACGATCCCGTCGACGGTCCAGTTCTCGCGGCCCGTGCCGTGCTTGATCTCGTCGGGCGGCATCCGGAGCAGGATGACCGGGGCCTTGGCCTTGGTGACCAGGGCCTCGACGCCGTGGAGGACGTGCTCGCCCTCCTCGTCGACCTCGAACAGGATCTCGGGCGCGGCGTTGACGAGGTCGCCGACCTCGAGGTCGGAGGCCTTGATCCGGGTGCCGATCGCGTCGCGCACGATGTACATGCCGTCTTCCCAGACGGTGTTGTACAGGCCGGCGCCGGGGTAGTCGGCCTCCTCGGCGACCTGCTTGGGCGTCGGGCCGAGGTCGCGCAGCGCGACGACGGCGGGGACGCCGAGCAGGGCGATCGAGCCCAGGAGCGTGTTGCGCACCAGGGGACGTCGGCCGATGCCGGACTCCTCGGTGCCCACGGTCAGCGCCTGGAGGGTGGCCTCGCGGTCCTCGTCGCTGGAGCGCGCGGTGTGGCGCATCTCCATGATCTCGTGGTCGCCCATCAGCTTGCGGGCCCACTGGATGATGCCGACGCCGATCAGCAGCAGGGCCAGGCCCAGCGTGACGCCGAGCGCGACCGTGGAGGTGCCCAGTCCGCCGACGGTGTTCCAGCTGTCCTTGATGTCGAAGGTGAAGTAGGAGACGACGAAGAGGACGGTGGCGACCATCGAGGCGACGAAGAGGGCGGCCACCTGCCGCTCGGCGCGCTTCTCGAGACGCGGGTCGACGTCGGTGGGACGCCAGACGTGCTCCGGGAGGCCGGGGTTGCCGATCGGCTCCTCCGGGACTGCCGGGACGTTGTCGGTGTGGTCGTCGCTCACGCGTCGCCTCCCTCGGATGCGGTGGCGGGCTTCTTGGTGGAACGGGTGGTGTGGGCCGCGATCCAGATCGCAAAGCCCACCAAGGAACCGATACCCACGAGCCAGGCGAACAGTCCCTCGGCCACCGGGCCGAGACCGCCCATGGCGAACCCGCCGTAGCTGGGGTTGGCGTCGATGGCCTCGAGGTAGGCGATCACGTCGCGCTTGGCGTCCGGCGGGATGTTGCCGTTGGAGAACACGTCCATCGACTGCGGGCCGGTGAGCATGGCCTCGTAGATGTACTTCGGTTCCACGCCGCGGATCTTGGGGGCGTAGCCGCCGCGCGGCATCGCGCCGCCGCTGCCCTCGAAGTTGTGGCAGGCGGTGCAGTTGGTCAGGAAGATCTGGCCACCGCGGGTGATGGCCTCCTGGCGCTCCTCGTCGCTGAGCCCCTCGATGCTGTAGTCGCTCTCGTCGGGGATCGCCGGGCCCGGGCCGAACGACGCCACGTAGGCGGCGAGCGCCTCGATCTCCTCGTCGGTGTAGATCACGGACTTGCTCGGCCCCTGGACGCCGGGCTGGGCCAGCGGCATCCGGCCGGTGCCGACCTGGAAGTCGACGGCGGCCGCGCCCACGCCGGCGAGCTGCGGGCCGAGCTGGTCGCCCGACTGGGTGAGCACCCCCTCGCCGTTCTGGCCGTGGCAGAACGAGCAGCCGAGCAGGAAGAGCTCGCGGCCCTCCTGGACCAGCTCGCTCTGGCTGGCGGTCTCGTCAGCGGAGGCCGGCGCGAAGGCGGCGTAGAGGCCGCCGCTCATCAGCAGGCCCAGCAGCAGGACCACGAGGCCCGCGAGCGGACCCCGTCGGTGGCGGGAGATGCGTCCCGCGGAGCGGTTCAGGAGGCGCAATGTCGATCCTTCACAGAGTCCTGGTCGGTCCTGGTGGGTGCTACTTGATGAGGTAGATCGTCGCGAACAGCGCGATCCACACGACGTCGACGAAGTGCCAGTAGTACGACACGACGATGGCGCTGACGGCTTGCTCATGGGTGAACTTGCGGGCGATGTAGGTGCGACCGAGCACCAGGAGGAAGGCGATCAGACCACCGGTCACGTGCAGGCCGTGGAAGCCGGTGGTGAGGTAGAACATCGTGCCGTAGGCCGAGCTGGGGATCGTGACGCCCTCCTGGATCAGCTCGGCGTACTCGAGGGCCTGGCCGCCGATGAACACGGCGCCCATGACGTAGGTGAGGATGAACCACTCGCGCAGGCCCCAGCCGCTGACCTTGAGCACCGAGCCGGTCCGGCCCACCTGGCCGCGCTCCGCGGCGAAGACGCCGAGCTGGCAGGTGAGGGACGACAGCACCAGGATCGTGGTGTTGATCGAGGCGAACGGCACGTTCAGCAGCTCGGTGTTGGCACCCCACAGCTCGGGGCTGACCGCCCGGATCGTGAAGTAGGACGCGAACAGGGCCGCGAAGAACATCAGCTCGCTGGAGAGCCAGATGATCGTGCCGACCGCGACCATGCTGGGACGGTCGTGGTGCCCGTGCAGGCGGGAGGCCGGAATGGTTGCTGTCGTCGCCACACGACCATTATGGCTGTTCCTGGACTCCGGGGCACCCCGACCCCCACGTTGGGGCCCGTCATAAAGTTCACACCGTGACCATCGCCGCTCCAGGACCCTCCTCGACGGCCGCCGAGAGCCTCGTCGCGTGGGCCGCGGGCAGCGCTGCCCCGACCCTCCCGGCCCTCGGTCCCGGGACGTTCTTCTCGCAGTGGGAGCTCGCCCCGCTGCCGCTGGTGATCACGGTCTGGGTGACCGCGCTCTACGTGCTCGGGCTGCGGACGCTCGCGCGTCGCGGCGACCACTGGCCGGTCGGACGCACCCTGGCCTTCCTCGTCGGCATGGGCACGTTCTACGTCGCCACGTCGTCGGGGTTCGCGGCGTACGACACGACGCTGCTGAGCGTGCACATGGTGCAGCACATGCTGCTCTCGATGCTGGTGCCGCTGGCGCTGGCGCTCGGCGCCCCGATCACCCTGGCGCTGCGCACGCTGCCCCGCACCCCGCGGCGCTGGCTGCTCGCCGTGCTGCACTCGCGGGTGGCGAAGGTGCTGTCCTTCCCGCCGCTCGCGTTCGGGCTCTACATCCTCTCGCCGTGGGCGCTCTACTTCTCCGGCTGGTACGACGCCTCGCTGCAGTCGGTCTTCGTGCACGAGATGACGCACGTGCACCTGGTGCTGGTCGGCTCGCTGTTCTTCTGGCCGCTGGTCGGCGTCGACCCGCTCCCCGGCCGGATCGGCTACCCGTCCCGGGTGCTGCTGACCGTGCTCACGCTGCCGTTCCACGCCTTCCTCGGCGTCACGATCATGGGCCAGCAGCGGCTGCTCGGCGGCGACTGGTACCCCGCCCTCCACTCAGGGCCGATGGGGTCCTGGTTGCCGGACCCCGCGGCCGACCAGGAGCTCGCGGGCGGGATCCTGTGGGCGAGCGGTGACCTGATCGGGCTGTCGTTCTTCGCCGTGCTGTTCGTGCAGTGGGTGCGCTCGTCCATGCAGGAGGGGCGCCGCGAGGACCGCCGCCTCGACCTGCTGGAGGCGCGGCAGCGCACGCCCTGACCGGTCAGTCGGCGCGGCCCCCTGCGGTGCCGGCCGGGTGGGCCAGCTCCTCCGGCTCCTCCGGCTCGTCCGGGGCGTCCGTGGCCCCCTCGGGCGTCGCGGGGCGGTGGGTGACCGCGACGTGGGTCACCCGGCGGCCCTCCATGCCGGCCACCTCGATCCGGGTGTCTCCGACGTCGACGGCGTCGCCGACCTCGGGGATCCGGCCCAGCTCGGCGATGACGTAGCCCGCGACGGTCTCGTAGTCGCCGTCGACGAGCTCGACGCCGGTCTCCTCGGCGAAGTCCTCGATCCGCAGCCCGCCGGCCAGCACCGAGGTGCCGACCTCGTCGGCGCCTCCCGGCTGCTCGTCCTCGTCGTACTCGTCGCGGATGTCGCCGATGATCTCCTCGACGAGGTCCTCGAGGGTCACGATGCCGTCGGTGCCGCCGTACTCGTCGACGACGACCGCGAGGTGGGTGCCGGCCTCGCGCATCACCGAGACCGACGGCAGGACCCGGTTGGTCGAGGGCAGCATCAGGATCTCGCGCTGCACGTCTGCGACGGTGCGGCGGTCGTCGGCGGAGAGGTCGACGAGGTCGCGCACGTGCAGGAAGCCGGTCACCTCGTCGAAGCTGCCGGCGGTGACCGGGTAGCGGGAGTACTGGCGGTCGGCGACCCAGCGGGACGCCTCGATCAACGGCAGCTGCCCGTCGACGAAGTCGACCTCGCCGCGGGGCCGCATCACCTCCTTGAGGATGCTGCGGGTGGCGGCGAAGACGTCGGTGACGATCCGTCGCTCGTCCTCGCCGAGCCCCTCGTGGGTGGAGACGATGTCGCGCAGCTCCTCGTCGGTGACCTGGTCGTTCGTCGCGTTCGGGTCGCCGCCCAGGAGCCTCACCACGGCGTTGGTCGAGACCGAGAGCAGCCAGATGACCGGGCGCATCAGCGTCGCGAAGCGGTCCAGGACGGGGGCGGTGACCATCGACAGCTCGGCGGAGCGCTGCAGCGCGAGCCGCTTGGGCACGAGCTCGCCGAGCACCAGCGAGAGGTAGGCGATGACCAGGGTCATCAGGACCAGGGCCAGGGTGTCGGCGGCGTCGGGACCCAGGCCGAGGTCGACGAAGTACGGCGCGATGTCGGGCGCCAGCGTCGAGCCGCCGTAGGCCGCGGAGAGGAAGCCGGCGACGGTGACGCCGATCTGGACGGCGGCGAGGAAGCGGTTGGGGTCACGCGCGACCGAGGCGACCCGCGCCCCGCGGCTGCCGCGCTGCTCGAGCGCGGGAGACCTGGCTCTCGCGCAGGGAGACCAGGGCCATCTCGGTGCCGGCGAACACGCCGCCGACGAGCACGAACAGGACGACCAGGCCCAGGTTGACGAAGAACTGGGAGTCGATCACCGCCGTTCACCCCGCTGGCCGCGGGGCGACCGGAGAAGGGGTGAACGGTTGGGACATCGGGGTTCATCCATGGGATCCAGCGTAACGAGCCCCGGCGCGCACGCGAAGCCCGCGCGCACCGGTGCGGGAGGGGCGCGGGAGGGGACGGGGTGGTCGGCGGGTCCGGACGGCACCGGATAGCATCGCGCTCGTGAGCGAGTCGAAGGCACCTCTGACCGTGCTGGTCTACAGCGACAACGTCAACACGCGCCAGCAGGTCATCCTCGCCCTGGGCCGTCGCCCGCACCCCGACCTCCCCGAGCTGCGCTACGTCGAGGTGGCCACCGAGCCGGTCGTGATCGCCACGATGGACGCCGGCGGCGTGGACCTCGCGATCCTCGACGGCGAGGCCGTGCCCGCCGGGGGCCTGGGCATCGCCAAGCAGCTCAAGGACGAGATCTACCAGTGCCCGCCGGTGCTGGTGCTGACCGGACGCCCGCAGGACGCCTGGCTGGCCACCTGGTCGCGTGCGGAGGCGGCGGTGCCGCACCCGCTCGACCCGATCCAGCTCGCCGAGTCGGTGGTCACGCTGCTGCGGTCGCGCGTGCCCGCGACCACCTGACGGTGACGACCTGGTCCGAGGTCCTCGGCGCCCTCGTCGCGGGCACCGACCTGGCCGCCGACCAGACCGCCTGGGCGATGGGCGAGCTGCTGGCCGGCGAGGCGACGCCTGCCCAGATCGCCGCCTTCGCGGTGGCGCTGCGCGCCAAGGGCGAGACCATCGAGGAGGTGCGCGGCCTGGCCGACGCGATGCTGGCGCGGGCCAACCCCATCGAGGTGCCGGGTCGGCTGCTCGACGTGGTCGGCACCGGCGGTGACCGCTCGATGTCGGTGAACATCTCGACGATGGCGGCGATCGTCGCGGCCGGCGCCGGCGCCCCCGTGGCCAAGCACGGCAACCGCTCCGCCTCGTCGCAGTCCGGCTCGGCCGACGTCCTGGAGGCGCTCGGGATCAAGCTGGACCTGCCCCCGGCGCGGGTGGCCGAGGTCGGCGTCGAGGCGGGCATCACCTTCTGCTTCTCCGCGGCCTTCCACCCGGCCATGCGCCACGCCGCCGTGCCGCGGCGCGAGCTCGGCATCAGCACGACGTTCAACATCCTCGGCCCGCTCACCAACCCCACCCGGCCAGCGCGCCCAGGCGACCGGGTGCGCCGACCCGCGGATGGCGCCGGTGATGGCCGGCGTCTACGCCGAACGGGGCGTCGATGCCTGGGTCTTCCGCGGCGACGACGGCCTCGACGAGCTCACCACCACCACGACGTCCACGGTGTGGGTCGTGCACGCCGGCGACGGTCACGCAGACCACGGTCGACCCCCGCGACCTCGGCATCGCCGCCGCGACCACCGCGGACCTGCGCGGCGGCGACGCCCAGCACAACGCCGACGTCGTACGCCGGCTGCTGGCGGGGGAGACCGGGCCGGTGCGCGACGCGGTGCTGCTCAACGCCGGCGCGGCCCTGGCCGTGCACGGTGCCCCGGGCGAGCCGGTCGACCAGGCGCTGGCCGACGGCTGGCGCGGGCGGTCGAGGCCGTCGACTCCGGCGCCGCGCAGGCGACCCTCGAGCGCTGGGTCGAGGCCGCCGCCCGCTGAGCCGACTCGACTCAGAGGTCGAGCACGAAGGTCTCGTCCTCGCGGCGGAAGCCGAGCCGGTCGTAGTAGGCGCCGACCATCCCGGGCGGGGTGACCACCCGGCTGAACCCGCGCTCGCGGAGCACGCCGCTGCGTCGCCACACGAACTCGCCGGGGGAGAAGTCGCGGTACCTCGGGGTCACGTAGTCGAGCGCGACCCGGGCCACGTCGCCGTCGGCGCGGAGCAGGACCACGCCCACGGTCTCGTCGCCCTTGACCACGACGAACGCGTGCCGGTCGGGTCCGGAGCGCCACTCGAGGTCGGGCTGGAAGGTGCGCGATGTCGGCGGCGTGATCGTCCAGGACGTGGCGCAGGTAGTGGTCGTCGATGCCGACCTCGATCACGTCGAAGGCCGTGTCGTCGTGCCGCTCGCGCACCAGGCGGATGATGAAGTAGACGTTGATGCCGGCGAGCACGGCGTTCATCGCGACCATCGGCCAGACCTCGATGAAGGCGTTGAAGGTCATCAGGATCGAGCTGGCGAGCAGGTTGAGGGTGCGGAAGCGCAGCACCCGGGCCTGCAGGAGCGAGTAGACCAGCAGCGCGCTGCCGCCCCATCCGAGGATGTCGAGCCAGTGGTTGCTGAGCCAGGTCACCGGCGCAGGCTAGCGGTGCGGCCGGGCGGGGCTGCGTCGGAGCGTCCCGCGCGGAGACCGAGCGCGCCCAGCAGCGCGCCGGTGGCCAGCAGCACGGAGCCGGTGACGGCCTACGGCACCCAGGCGGGCGGCGACGCCGCCGAGCCTCGCGTCGAGGAGGGCGCGCAGGGTGAGCAGGTGCATGGCCGCGACCGCGACGACGCCACCGGCCCCGAGGGGGAGGGCCAGGTCGGGGCACCCGCCCCAGCACCCAGACGGCCAGCACCACCGCACCGTTGGCCAGCGCGAGCCCGTAGCGGCCCTGCCAGGCCGGACCGACCTGGTCGTGGGCCGCGACGGTCGCCACCAGCGGGCACGACGGTCGAGGCCGCCAGCACCAGCAGGAGCGACGTCTCGCTCGCGTGGTCGGCCGCGCCGCAGCGCCGCGCCGAGCAGCAGCGCGAACAGCGTCGCGCCGAGGGCGTAGACGGCGATCGGGGCGGCGTCGCCACGCAGCCGCAGCGTGGCGATGGCCTGGAGGGGCCACAGCACGAGCCCTTGGAGCAGGGTGCGCAGCGGAGCCGGCCCGAAACCACCGTCGCCCACCTCGCTGCGCGGGTCGTTGGTGCCGCTGACCAGCACCCAGGTGGCGCACGCGACGGCGGCGAGGGCCAGCGTCGAGGTCGTGAGCAGGAGCGGGGTGCGATGGTCGCGCCACCGCTGCCGCACCGGTCGGTGAGCAGCGGGACGCAGCACAGCAGCGACAGGGCGACCCAGAGCACCCCGGTGGAGTGGGTGCACATGACCGTGATGCCGCCGACCACGACCCCGGCCAGCGGACCCCGCACCGAGACCGTGGCGGCCGGGCGGAGCCGGACGTCGGGGCGCCGGCGAGCGAGAGCAGCGAGACCCACAGCAGGATCCCGGCGCAGTAGCCGAGGGCGTTGGGCGCGGCCGTGACGGTGCTGTAGACCAGGATCGGCGTGGCCACGACCGCCAGGCCCGCCACCGCCCAGGTGCCACGGACGCGCCCGAGGAGCAGCAGCAGGGCGCCGGCCAGCACCAGGTCGCACAGCACCAGCGACGGCGACCCGCATGGCGTAGAGCGCCGACGCGCCCTCGAACGGGCGGGCGGCGGTGCCGACGACGGCGTACCAGACGGGGTTGTAGGTGGCGGCGGCGCTGGCGATCAGCACCTGACCGCGCTCGTCGGGCGCGGTGGTGGCGGTGCAGTTGTCGGGCCCGGGGTAGGGCAGGGCGTCGCAGGCCGCGAACGCGGCCGCGGCGACGTCGTCGGCCACCGGCAGCAGGAACCCCCGGCCGTCGTCGGGCGCGGTGCGGCCGGGCCCCCAGTGGCCCAGGCTCACGGAGGAGGCGCGGTAGGCGTGGTCGAACTCGTCGATGCCGTAGAAGGCGGGGACCGCGAGCAGCCAGCCGGCCTGGAGGCTCACGACGCCGAGCAGCACCAGGGAGGCGGTGCGGGCCCGTCCCGCGCGGCTCAGCCGGGTGAGCAGCGGCGGCACAGGGAGGTGGCGGGGCCGGGTCAGTCGAGACCGAGGGAGAAGGCGGACTCGAGGTCGTGCCGGGAGTAGGCGCGGAAGGCGATGTGGGTCTCGGTCGCGGTGACGCCGGGCACCTTGTTGAGGCGGTCGGCGACGACGCCGGCGACGTCGTCGTGGTGGCGCACCCGGACCAGCGCGATCAGGTCGATCTGGCCGGTGACGGAGTAGACCTCGCTGACGCCGTCGAGGGCCGCGATCGCCTCGGCCACCTCGGGGATCCGGGCGACGTCGGCCTTGACGAAGACGATGGCGGTGATCATGGGCGCGAGCCTAGTCGCGTGCGCTCGCGGGGGCGCTCCACGGGCGCGTCGAAGGGCGCCGGCTCCGACCACGGAGGTGCGCGAGGTGGCGGGTGGCGCCGCCGACCGGGCAGGTCCACTCGCCGTCGATGTCGACCAGGCGGACCGCGGGCGACTCCAGCCAGCGCAGGACGCGCTCGGTCTCCTCGGCGGTGGCCGCGGGCAGGGGTCCGTGGGCGGGGGTGACGGTCTCGGCCGAGGCACGCAGCCCGGCGACGTAGGCGTGGGCGTCGGCGCCGGGCGGGATCACGCCCGCGGCGGCCAGCCGACCGAAGCGGACGACGTGGACGGCCCACCGGCCGTCGTCCTCGCGGCGGGCGGCCACCACCTCGGGGCAGCGGGTCAGCGAGGTGAGGCGCTGGGTGCGGGCCGCGGCGCGCACGAACGCGGCCAGCCGGTCGCGGTGGAGCGCCGGCCTCCTCGAACCGCTCGTCGGCGGCGAGCGCGGCCATCTTGGCGTTGACCAGGTCGACGACCTCGTCGGGCCGCTGGAGCAGGGTGTCGCGCAGCTGGCGGACGACGGCGGCGTAGGTGTCGCGGTCGGCGCGACCCGTCGCAGGGCGACAGGCAGCGCCCCATCTCGGCCAGCACGCAGGCCGTGCGGGACGGGCGCAGCCCCATCCGGTCGCTGCACTGCCGGACCGGGAAGGTCTCGTGCAGGGCCGCCAGGCACTTCTCGGCGGTCTTCCTCGAGCCGAACGGGCCGAGGTAGTCGGCGTCGTCGTCGAGCACCCGGTTGACCAGCGACAGCCGCGGCCAGTGCTCGCGGGTGAGCTTGACGAACGTGACCTTCTCGGGGTGCCGGGAGCGGCGGTTGTAGCTCGGCTTGTGCTGCGCGATCAGCCGCAGCTCGCGGACCTCGGCCTCCAGCGGGGTCGCGCACTCGATGCCGGTGACGGAGGTGGCCAGCCGCACCATCTCGCCCATCCGGGACCGGGTCTCGGAGGCGGTGAAGTAGGAGCGGACGCGGGTGCGCAGGTCGCGGGAGGTGCCGACGTAGAGGACCCTGGCGCGGTCGTCGCGGAAGAGGTAGACGCCGGGGGAGTGCGGCAGCCCGTCGGCCAGGTGCCGCTTGCGGCGCTGGGCGGTGCTGACGCGGGAGGAGAAGGTCTGGAGCTCCTCGAGGGTGTGCACCCCGAGCGCGCCCAGCCGCTCCATCAGCCCGTGCAGCACGTCGACGGTGGCGCGGGCGTCGGACAGCGCCCGGTGGTTGGGCGTCGTGGTGGAGCCGGAACGACCCGCGCCAGGGACGACAGCTTGCAGTTGGGGGCGTCGTCGCGGGTGATCACCCGGCGGGCCAGCTTGGCGGTGTCGACCACCTCGAACGCCGGCCACGGGCGCTGCTGCTGCTCGGCGAAGTGCCGCAGGAAGCCCACGTCGAACGGCGCGTTGTGCGCCACGAGCACGCGTGCCGGCGGCGAACTCGAGGAACGCCGGCAGCGCGCTCTCGATGGGGGGCGAGTCGGCGACCATGGAGTTGCTGATGCCGGTGAGCACGGCGATGAAGGCGGGGATCGCGGTGTGCGGGTTGACCAGGGTCTGGAACTCGCCGAGCACCTCGCCGCCGCGCACCTTGACCGCGCCGATCTCGGTGATCATCGAGCCGGCGGCGGCCGAGCCCCCGGTGGTCTCGAGGTCGACCACGCAGAAGGTGAGGTCGCGCAGCGGCCGGCCCAGCTCGTCGAAGCTGCGCTGGGCCTCCCAGCGGGAGCGCTCGTCGGGCACGGTCTCGGTCACGGGTCCGACGGTAGAGCGAGGCACCGACAGGGTCCCCGAGGCGCGCGGCGGGGGACGGCCGCCGGCCGCGGGGCTCTAGGGTGGCGCCGTGGCTCTGACAACCCCCGACCGGACCCACCGGTGGCGCTGCGGCGCCTGCGGCAACCTGACCCGCTTCGACCTGCTGCGCACCCGGCGCACCACGGAGTACTGGCACGTCGACCTCGCCGGTGAGCCCCGCGTCGAGGAGAGCGAGGTGCTGGCCGAGGACGTCGAGCAGGTCACCTGCCGCTGGTGCGGGCGCGCCGACGCCATCGAGGTCGTGGCCCGCGCCGACGCGCCGCTCACCGCGGACCCCGCTGCCGACCCCGCTGGCGACCCCGCCGGCGACCCGGCCGGCGACTGACCGGACCGACTGTCGGTGGGCCCTGGCAACCTGCCTCCCATGACGACGAGAATCGACTGCGACACCTGCGTGGTGCGGGGTCTGGCCTGCCACGACTGCGTGGTCACGGTGCTGCTCGGCCCACCGCCCGAGCTCACGTTCGACGACGAGGAGCGCCGGGCGCTCGACGTGCTCGCCGCCGGGGGGCTGGTGCCACCCGCTGCGGCTGGTCGACCCGGTCTCCGGTCCCGAGGTGGAGTCCGCGTGAGCGAGGGAAGTTGGTCCGCCAGCGGTGCGGCGTCTACTCTCTGAGTCCTGGCGTTCGTGGAAGTGGGTCAACAGGCCCGCGCGGACGTCGCGCTGAGTCCGGGTGCCCCAACACAGCCGGAACCGGGGAACCACCGGCGTCCGTGCCCGTCACGACGCCACCTGGGGTGAATCTCCCGCAAGGCACCGCCCACGAGCACCACCGGCGGCGCCGAGCGGGCGTAGGGCAAGTCGTGCCCGAACCCGTCAGCTCACCCGGTAGGCGTACGACGTACAAGGAGAACGCCCGACTCGTGCACGACGTGAAGACCGTACGGCCTCACCGCCGGCACTCCGGCCGCAGCCGCCTCGCCACCGCTCTCGCCACCCTCGGGCTCGCCGCAGCCATCGGTCTGGTCCCCTCGACCTCGGCCCAGGCCGAGCCCGACATCGAGGACGTCCAGGCCCGGGTCGACCGTCTCTACCACGAGGCCGAGCAGGCCTCGGAGCGCTACAACGACGCCGAGATCGAGCTCGAGGGCCTCCAGGACGAGCTCTCCTCGCTCAAGGCCGACCAGGGTCGCCAGGACGAGCAGCTCGAGGTGGTCCGCGACCGGCTGGCCGACTCCGTCGTGCGCCAGTACGAGGGCCAGGACATCTCGGCGGCCGGTCAGGTCGTGCTCTCCGACGACGCCGACTCCTTCCTGTCGCAGCTGTCCACGATGTCGGCCTACAGCGACTTCCAGGACCAGCTCTACAGCGACTTCGCCTCCGAGTCCGAGGCTCTCGACATCCGGCTCGGCGCCACCGAGCGCCGCGCCGCCCAGGTCGCCGCGCTCGAGGAGCGCCTGGCGGCCGAGAAGAAGACGATCGAGGAGAAGCACGACGACGCCGAGGCACTGCTCGACGAGCTCAAGGAGGAGGAGCGCCAGCGCGGCCCTCTCCCGCGACGGCGCCCAGCGGGTGCCCACCGACGTCTCCGTCTCCGGGCGTGCCGGCGCGGCCGTCTCCTTCGCCATGGCCCAGGTCGGCGAGTCCTACGTCTACGGTGCGGCCGGTCCGAGCGCCTGGGACTGCTCCGGGCTCACCATGGTGGCCTGGGCCCAGGCCGGCGTCGCCCTCCCGCACTCCTCGAGCGCCCAGTACAGCAGCGGCACCCGGGTCGCGGCGAGCGACCTGAAGCCCGGCGACCTGGTCTTCTACTACAGCCCCATCAGCCACGTGGGCATGTACATCGGCAACGGGATGATCGTCCACGCGGCCAACCCGAGCACCGGCGTCCAGGTCACCGGCCTGAACACCATGCCGTACGTCGGCGCCGTCCGACCGGGCTGACGGCACGACCCTGGAGCCGACGAGCGCCACGAGGACCGGTCGCCCACGATGGTGGGTGGCCGGTCTTTCGCTGTCGCTGGTGCTGGTCGTCGCCGCTGTCGCCTGGGTCGCCACCGGCTCCGACGACCCGTACGTCGCGCCGGTCCCGGGCTCGGGCGTCGGCCAGGTCGACCCGGCGGCGGCCGCCGCGGCCCTGGCCGACCTGGTGCGGGCGGTCGAGGAGCGCGACCCCGACGCCGCCAGGGCGCTCGCGGCGCGCCGGCGACGACGACGCGCGTGACCAGCTGGCCGCGGTCGCCGGCAACGCCGACCGTCTCGAGGTGGTCGACTTCTCGCTGCGCTACGTCGACGAGGTGAGCGGGGCCGCCGACGGGGCCTGGACCGCCGCCGTCGACTCCGCGTGGGCCTTCGACGGCTTCGACCGCGACCCGGCGCGCACCGAGATCCTCGTCGGGTTCACGCTCGACGACGACACCGGTGCACATCGACTCCCTCGGCGGGGGCGACCGGCGTACGCCGTTGTGGCTGTCCGGCCCGCTCACCGTGAAGCGCAGCAGCGGCACGCTGGTGATGGCCTCGGGCGGCCCCGGCCGGCTCGACGCCTACGCCCGGGCCGCAGAGGCCGCGGTGCCGGTGGTCCGCCGGGTGCTCCCCGAGTGGCGCACCGGCCTGGTCGTCGAGGTGCCGGCCGACCTGGTCGAGCTGGGCCGTGCGCTGTCGGTCGAGCCGACGACGTACTCCTCGATCGCGGCGATCACCACCTCGCCCGACGGCTCGCTCGCCCCGCAGGCCCCGGTGCACGTCTTCCTCAACCGGGAGGTCTACGACCGGCTCGGCACGGTCGAGTCGCAGGTGGTGATGAGCCACGAGGCGGCGCACGTGGCGACCGACGCGCCGAGCAGCCTCAGCCCGGTGTGGCTGCTGGAGGGCCTCGCCGACTACGTCGCCCTGCGTGACGTCGACCTGCCCGACTCGGTCACGGCCGGCCAGATCATCCGCCAGGTCCGCAAGCAGGGGGTGCCCGAGTCCCTGCCCGGTCGCCAGGAGTTCGACAGCGGCGACTCCCACCTCGGGGCCGCCTACGAGGCGGCCTGGCTGGCCTGCCGGGTGCTGGCCGAGCGACGCGGCCAGGAGCAGCTGGTCCGGCTCTTCGAGGACACCAGCGACGACGGCCGGCTGCAGCCGGCCCTGCGTCAGGGCTTCGCCTGGAGCGAGGCCGACCTGGTCGCGGCCTGGCAGCGGCGCCTGGAGGCCGTGGCGGCGTGAGCGACCCCGCGGCCCGGACCGCCCGGACCACGACCCTGGTCGGCGTGGTGCTCCTGGTCGTGCTCGCCTGGTGGCTGGTGCCCTGGGACCCGGTCCCAGGCGGCAGGTTGGACGCCGTCCCCGCCGGGTCGGTGTTCGGCGCCCGAGGAGATCCGGCGCGCCGAGGACTTCTCGCGCTGGGCCCGGGTCTGGAGCTGGGGCTCGCTCGTGCTCTCCCTGGCCCTCGCCTGCTGGTTCGGGTTCACCCGGCGCGGCCGCGCGTTGTTCGCCCGGTTGCGCGGCCCGTGGTGGCTGCAGGTGCTGCAGGCCGTGCTCCTGCTCGCGCTCGCCGCCCGGCTGCTCACGCTGCCGCTCGCCGTGGCCCGCCGGCAGCTCCTCCTCGACGTCGGTCTGAGCACGCAGCCGTGGAGCGGCTTCGCTCGCGACCTGGTGGTGGGGGAGGCTGTCTCGGTGCTGGTCACCGGGCTCGGGGTGCTGGCGGTGATCGCCTGTGCGCGGCGGTGGCCCCGCGGCTGGCCGGCCGTCGCGGGCGGGCTGCTGGCGGCGTTCGTGGTGGTGGGGTCGTTCGTCTACCCGCTGCTGGTCGAGCCGTTGTTCAACTCGTTCACCCCGCTGCCCGACGGCGAGCTCCGCTCCGAGGTGCTCGACCTCGCCGACCGCGAGGGCGTGGGCGTCGACGACGTGCTCGTGGCCGACGCCTCCCGCCGGACGACGACCCTCAACGCCTACGTCTCCGGCTTCGGCGGCACCCGCCGGGTGGTCCTCTACGACACCCTCGTCGACGACGTCCCTCGCGAGGAAGCCCTCTCGGTGGTGGCCCACGAGCTCGCCCACGCCCGCCACGACGACGTCGTGACCGGCACCGCGCTCGGGGCCGCCGGTGCGCTGGCCGCGGTGGGCCTGCTCGGCCTCGCGGCCGGGAGGTGGCGACGACGGGGGTGGCCCGGCATCCAGGAGGCCGCGGTGGTGCCGGTGCTGCTCGCGGTGGTCGCGGTGGCGGGGCTGCTCGCCGCTCCGGTGCAGAACGGGATCAGCCGGCAGATCGAGGTCCGCGCCGACGTCGACGCGCTCCGCGCCACCGGGGACCCGGCGGCGTTCCGGGAGCTGCAACGGCGGCTGGCGCTGCGCTCGCTCGCCGACCCCACCCCACCCGCGTGGTCGCAGTGGTGGTTCGGCAGCCATCCGGGCGTGCTGACGAGAACGGCCCTCGCCATCCGGATGGAGCCCGGTCGAGCCGGGTGATCCGGACGGCGAGGGCCGTCACGATGAGGCCGCCCCCTCATGCGGTGGGGGGTACGCACGATGGGGCGACCGGTCTGGGGGTGCTACGTCGAGCAGGTCGCGGACACGCCGGCCTGGGCGTCGAGCTCGTCGCACGTGTCGGTGAACAGCTCGCGCACGGGGCCGCCCAGGGCGAGGATCGCCAGGACGGCCACCGCGGCGATGCCTGCGACCAGCAAGCTGTACTCCACGGCCGAGGCGCCGCGTTCGCGGGCCCGGCCCTGCCTCTGTCCCATCGGCTGGTCGCGGATGCTGTCGGGGCCGGTGTCAGAGGCGGACCGGACCGACCCCTGACACCGCGTGCTCACTGGGAGCAGGTCGAGCTGATGTTGCCGTTGCCGGACTTGATCGAGTCGCAGGTGTCCTTGAACGCCTCCTTGACGACCGGGCCGAGCGCGAAGACCGCGACCACGATCAGCGCGGCGATGCCGGCGATCAGCAGGCCGTACTCGACCGCGGACGCGCCGCGCTCGTCGCGACGGGTCTGGCGCTGGTGGAAGAAGGTGAGGAGCTTGTCGAACATGATGATTCCCTCCGGGGGCTCGTTGACGTGGGGGGGTTCCCTCCGGTGAGGTGACAACCTCACGACACTCATCCTGCTGCCTCGCGGGGACGGTGTGATCAGGAGTTCGGGCCGAGCCACGTAGTCATTTAGGGCTATGGCCCCCCAGCGGACGTCGGAACGGCCGCCGGGTCGGAGACCGGGTCAGACGCTGGGTCAGACGCGGGTCGACGCGGGTCAGACGCTGGGTCAGACGCTGGGTTGCGCGCGCTGCATGCTCGAGAGCAGGCCGATCCGCATCGCCGTGACCAGCGCCTGGGCGCGGTTGGCCGCCCCGAGCTTCTGGTAGATCCGGGCGATGTGCGACTTCGCGGTCGACTCGCTGAGGTAGAGCCGTTCGCCGATCTGGGCGGCGCCCAGGCCGTCGGCGAGCAGCAGCAGCACGTCGTGCTCGCGCTCGCTGAGGCGGGTCGACTCGCCGGTCTGGCGGCGCATCATCGCGCCCAGCAGTCCCGTGCAGATGAAGGAGCGCGGTGACACCGCGGCGTGCCGGGCGGCCTTGACGACCTCGCTCGACGGGGCGTCCTTGCCGACGAAGCCGGAGGCACCTGCCTCCATGGCGGCGAAGATCTGGTCGTCGCCGGAGTGCATGGTGAGCACGATCAGCCCGGTCTCGTCGCTGCGCGCGCGGATGGTGCGCACGATGTCGAGCCCGGTGCCGTCGGGCAGCTGCAGGTCGGCGACGACGACGTCGGGGGTCAGCTGCTCGTAGGCGGCGACCGCCTCGGTGACGGTACCGGCGGTGCCGACGACGGTCATGTCGTCCTCCATGTCCATCACCGCCCCGAGCCCGCTGCGGATCAGCTCATGGTCGTCGACCAACAGGATGCGCACCGGCTCGTCCCTCATCCGCCTATCTTCGCAGGTGAGCCTGCCGGTGGGGAAGCCTTGCGGCCGGTGTCCGCGATCTCGACGTTGACGGTGACCCCGCCGCGATCGTTGTCGCCGATCGTGAGCTCGGCCCCCACGAGGTGCGCGCGCTCGCGCATGATGTTGAGGCCGTAGGAGTCGGTGCGTCCCGGCTGCAGGCCGCGGCCGTCGTCGGAGATGGTCAGGGTCGCGCCCGGCGCGTGCACCCGGCAGTGCACGTCGATGACGGTCGCGTGCGCGTGCTTGATCGCGTTGTTCATCGCCTCCTGCGCGATCCGGAAGAGCTCGGCCTCGACCTCGGGGCGCAGCCGGCCGGTGCGCTCGTCGAGCGTGACCTGGATCGGGATGCCGGAGCGCTCGTTGAGGTGCCGGGCCACCGAGCTGATCGCGGCCCCGAGGCTCTCGTTCTCCCCGATGCTGGTGCGCAGGGTGAGGACCGAGCGGCGCACCTCCGCCACGATCTTGGAGATCCTGCTGCGCAGCTGCTCGAGCTGGGCGGCCTGCTTCTCGTCGGCCGGCCGGGCGGCCAGGGCGTCGACGACGTAGCCGAGCGAGGCGATGTCCTGGGCCACGCCGTCGTGCATCTCGCGGGCCAGGCGCTGACGCTCGTCGGCGGTGGCCGAGTCGCGGAACTTGGCGAACAGCAGCGCGGTGTCGAGCTGCACGGCCCGCACCTGGAGGTCGGCGCGCAGCATGCCGACCGCCCCCGGGAGGTCGAGGGCGTCGAGGTCGACACGGTCGGAGAGCATGCCGCTGACCATCGCCCGCTCGCCGATGCGGAACGCGAAGAAGCGGTCGGAGACGACGACGTCCGAGCGCAGCCACGCCTCGGAGGCCATCTCGTGCTCGGCGCTCCCGAGGCCCTCGTCGGGCTGGAACGACCGGGTGATCACCGGCACCAGCGAGTCGCCACCGGGCACGTAGAGGGCGAGCGCGGACGCAGGCACGGTGTCGCGCACCTTGCTGAGGATCTCGCCGCCCAGGGTGTTGACGTCGAGCCCGGAGCTCAGGCCCGGAGGAGAGCGCGATCAGCTCGCGCAGCAGGTTCTGGGCGTCGAGGTACGGCGCCAGCTCGTCGGGGACCCGGCCCAGGGTGGAGCGCACGAAGTCGGCGATCAGGCCCAGGCCGATGCCGGCCACGGTCCAGGTGACCAGGCCGGTCGACCCAGTCGTCGAGCGACAGCGGCGGTGGCGTTGAGCGCCCCGACCACCGCCACGGTCTGCCCGACCAGCGCCCAGCCGAGGCCCACGAGCCCGCGGTGCAGCGCCGCCGCGAACGGCGGCACGACCAGCGCCGCCAGGATCGAGCTCGTTGTGCTCCATCCCGAGACCGGCGACCAGCCCCACGAGGATCGCCTCCAGCGTGGGGGTGAACGGCGCTCCCCACCGGGGCCGCCACGCGGCGAGCTGGGCCACCGTCCACACGGCCGCCAGGGCCAGCAGGCCGAGCAGGTCACGGCGCTGACGGCCGCGGTCCAGCAGCGTGGCGAGGCAGATGCCCGCGAAGACGAAGCCCCGGGCCGAGGCCGTGAGGCGGAAGAGCTGGCGTGCGCGCATGGTCCGAGAATCCCCTCTCCTACCCGAAGCTGTCGAGGACCGTGAGCACGGCCGGGCCCATGACCGCCATGAAGAGGCAGGGCAGGATGCAGAAGATGAGCGGGACGGTGATCTTCACCGGCACCTGCTGGGCCTTGGTCTCGGCCAGCTGGCGCCGCTTGATCCGCATCTCCTTCGACTGGACGCGCAGCACCGTGGCGACGGGGATGCCGAGGACGTCGGCCTGCACCATCGCGCCGGTGAACGACTTGAGGTCGGCGACGTCGGTGCGCTCGCCGAGACCACGCAGCGCCTCGCCGCGGCCCTGGCCGATCTGCATCTCGCGCAGCATCCGGGAGAACTCCTCGGCCAGCGGGCCGTCGGTGTTGCGGGCCACCTGCTGCACCGCGGCGTCGAACCCCAGACCCGACTCGACGCTGATCGTCATCAGGTCGATGGCGTCGGCGAGGTCGCGCTGGATCCGCTGGGAGCGCTCGTAGGCTGCGCTGGTAGAGGTAGAGGTCGGAGACGAAGAAGCCCAGCACCGCGCCCGCCGACGATCGCGAGCAGCCGCAGCGTCGCGGGAGCGCTGGTGACCGTCGACAGCGCGAGCGCCGACCAGGCCGAGGGCGATCGCGCCGATCACCTTGCCGGAGACCACCCGGTCGACGCTCCAGCCGCGCGGGTTGCCGGCGAGGTCGAGCTTGCGCCGGATCCGCGTCCGAGGAGTCGGACCCGGACAGGCGCCGGCCGATGGTCAGGGCCCGCGCCTGGAGCGGCTTGAGCACCCGCTCGCCGAAGGGCGGGTCGAGCTCGCGTGACCATCTCGGTGGGCGCGTTGGTCATCGCCTCGAGCACGGCCAGCGAGCGGTGACCCCGCCGGCCGGCCGGCCGGCGCCGAGCGCGAGGCTGACCAGCGACGAGGGAGGCGACGACGAGGCCGAGGCCCATCACGAGGAGCAGGACCATCTCAGACCTCCACCTTGACGAGCTTGCTCATCCAGAAGATGCCGACGCCGCAGCCACAGGGTCGCGCCCGAGCAGCATGATCAGCCCGCGGACGTCGGTGAACAGCGGCATCACGTAGTCGCGCTGGGCCACCAGCAGGTAGAGCAGGAAGCCGGGTGGCAGGCACGGAGAGCACGATCGCCGAGAGCTTGCCCTCGGCGGCGAGCGCGCGACCTGCCGACGGAGGTACTCCCGCTCGCGCATGGTCGCGCCGACCGTGTCGAGCAGCTCGGCGAGGTTGCCGCCGACCTGTCGCTGGATGCGGATGGCCATCACGACCCAGTCGAAGTCCCTGCTGTCGAAGCGCTCGGCCACGCCCTCGAGCGCGTTCTCGAGCGAGACGCCGAGCCGGGTCTCGACCAGCACCCGGTGGAACTCGCCGGCCACCGGCTCGGCACCCTCGCGCACGATGGTGTCGACCGACTGGGTGAGCGAGAGACCGGCGGCCAGGGAGCCCGACATGAGCTGGAGCGTGTCGGGGAGGGCGGCGTCGAAGGCCTTGCGCCGACGGGAGCGCTGGAACCCCAGGTAGACCCAGGGCCGACGACGCCGAGGATCAGGAACACGGTCCCGATCACGAGGTCGCCCCGTCCGAGCAGCAGTCCGACCACGCCGGCGCCGAGGAAGATCGCGCCGTGCAGGAGCAGCCACTCGGAGGACTTCAGCTTGCTGCCGGCGCCTTCGAGGCGCAGGGTGATCCGCTCGTCGAGGCTGCGGTTGCGGGGCAGCACGCCCTGCATGGCCTCGCGTCGCCTGGGCCAGCGGCGCGTCGCCGGTGTCCGCGGTCGGGGCGCGGGCCCGTCCCGGCGGTGTACGCCGCCAGCCGCTCGCTCGGGGTGGCCGGCCGGATCGCGCGGGCACCACGAGCGCGAGCAGGGCGACCAGCCCGAGGCCGAAGGCCCCGACGCCGACGTAGAGGACCCAGCCGGGCGGCGCCCAGGCGCGCTCGAGGGGGGCGACGCTGGGCGCCGACCGGTCCGCGCACGGTGCGCGAAGGCCGCGATGCGTGAGGTCGCCCTCCGGACGACGGCAGGGAGACGGGGATCTGGGCCTGCTCCGCCTGACCTCGGCGGGGAGCTCGGCGGTGACGAGCACCTGCGTCGCCAGGACGTCGGCCTCGTCGCAGAACGTCTCGGCGAGGGCGTCGCTGTCGGCGCTGATCACCTCGCCGGAGCCGGCCTCGGCGATCGAGCGCAGGTCAGTCGAGCGCGGCGCCGTCCTGCTCGAGCGCGACGACGTCGACCAGCACCCCGTGGCGCTCACGGCTGCCGTGGCCTCGGTGACCGGGGTCCTGCTGGTGTCGGCGCCGTCGGAGAGCACGAGCAGCGAGCGCTGGCCCTCGTCGCCGGCCATCTCGACGCCAGCGAGCACGCCGTCGTGGAGGCGGGTCTTGCGGGAGAGCGTCAGGTCGTCGATGACCTCGTCGGCCTGCTGCCGGTCCTGGGTCGGCGCGAGCGCGGGGACGACGTCGTCGGCGAAGCTGACGATGCCGACGTAGACGTCGTCGGGGACCGCGGCGAGGTAGGTCCGGGCGGCCTGCTTGGCGGCCTCGAACCGGGCGCCGCGCATGGAGTTGCTGGTGTCGATGGCGAGCACCGCGGTGCGGCGCACCAGCGACTGGGTGTCGGCCTCCACCGCCTCCGCGGCGGCGCGTCGCGCCGTCGACGGTGACCTCCACGCCGTCGAGGTCGACGTCGGCGCCGGGCGGCACGGAGAGCAGGACGCGCACCCCGTCGGACGTGGGCTCGACGTAGTCGATCGTGCCGTCGGCGGCGGAGGCGGGCGCGACGGCCAGGGCCAGCAAGCCAGCCGCGAGGGCGAGCGCCGTCGAGGTGATCGCATCCGGCCCTCAGATCCGGTCGGTGTGGAAGAGGAGCGGGTCGACGGTGACGTTGGCCGTCGCCATCTTGTCGAGGAACTTCGGGCGCAGCCCGGTCGACCGGAGCCGCCCGAGGCTGCGGCCCTCGGAGTCGAAGCCCGCACCGGTGTCGAAGACGAAGATGTCCTGGAGGGTGATCACGTCGCCCTCCATCCGCTCCACCTCGGTGATGTGGGTGATCCGCCGCGAGCCGTCCTTGAACCGGGTCTGGTGGACGATCAGGTCCACCGCGGAGGCGACCTGCTCGCGGATGGCGCGGACCGGCAGGTCCATGCCGGCCATCAGCACCATCGTCTCGAGCCGGGCCAGCGTGTCGCGCGGGCCGTTGGAGTGCAGCGTGCAGATGGAGCCGTCGTGACCGGTGTTCATGGCCTGGAGCATGTCGAGGGCGGAGGCGTCGCGGACCTCGCCGACGATGATCCGGTCGGGTCGCATGCGCAGGCTGTTCTTGACCAGGTCGCGGATGGTGACCGCGCCCTTGCCCTCGATGTTGGACGGGCGCGACTCGAGCCGGACGACGTGGGCCTGCTTGAGCTGCAGCTCGGCGGCGTCCTCGATGGTGACGATCCGCTCGTCGTCGGGGATGAACGAGGAGAGCACGTTGAGGGTCGTGGTCTTGCCGGCGCCCGGTGCTGCCGGAGACCACGACGTTGAGCCGGCCGCGCACGCAGGCCGCGATGAAGTCGCAGGTCTGCGGGGTCAGCGACCCGAAGTTGATCAGGTCGTGCGCGGTGAGCGGGTCGGCGGCGAACTTGCGGATGGTGAGCGCCGAGCCGTCGACGGCCAGCGGCGGCACGACGGCGTTGACGCGGCTCCCGTCGGGGAGCCGGGCGTCGACCATCGGGCTCGACTCGTCGACCCGACGTCCGATCCGGGACACGATCTTGTCGATCGTGCGGCGCAGGTGGGCCTCGTCGGCGAACTGGGCGTCGGCCGGGGTCAGCCGACCGGACTTCTCCAGCCAGATGCTGTCGTCGCCGTTGACCATCACCTCCGAGACGTCGGGGTCGCGCAGGTAGGGCTCGATCGGTCCGTAGCCGAGGATGTCGTCGCTGATCTCCTGGGTCACCCGGATCCGGTCGCTGTTGCTCAGCGGACGGTCCTGGGCTGCCGAGCACGTCGGCGAGCACCTGGCGGACCCGCTGGTCGAGCTCGGCCTGGTCCATGTCGGCGTCGTAGAGGTGCGGCCCGAGCTGCTGGAGCAGCTCGGTGTGCACGCTGGACTTGAGCTCCTCGATCCGGTCCTGCTGGCCGGCGAGGCTGCGCCGCTGGGCCGCGGTCGGCTCCGCCGGACGCGCGGGCTTCGGCGGCGCGGGTGCGGGCGCGGGAGGCGCGCCGTCGCCCGGGCCGGGCTCGCCCGACGGGGCGGACCGGCGGCGGGACGGCCGACGGTGTCGGCGGGGTCACCGGTGGGGCCGCGGCCGGCCGGGGGCGGCGTGCTTCCCGTTCGGGGTCGTGCCGCCGTCGCTGCGGGCGGCGGCCAGACGGTCGGCGAGGCTGCTCATCGTGGTGTCACCTGGTCTTCCTGCCGAAACGTCGCCGGCGGGAGGCGCTGTCGGCCTCGGAGCCGTCGGTGACGGTGGGGTTCGGCACGGGTTCGCCGGCCAGCCGAGCGGCGAGCTCGGTGACGGCGACGCTGGAGGGATGGTCGGGCTGTCCGCAGACGATCGGCG
Organism: uncultured Actinomycetota bacterium; assembly: GCA_963834285.1. Lineage (GTDB taxonomy): Bacteria > Actinomycetota > Actinomycetes > Propionibacteriales > Nocardioidaceae > Nocardioides. The sequence goes on from CAWIAZ010000006.1 coordinate 101,001, forward strand.
TGCCGGCGTTGGTCGCGGCCGCGATGTCGACGGAGGTGGCGACCTGGGTGCTCACGGGCATCCCGAGGATCGCCTCGACCTTCGCGGGGTCGATGCCGACGGCGTCGTCGGCCCGGTTGAGCAGCAGGTGCCGGTGCCCCTGCGCGATGTTGAGCACGTCGAGGGTCTCGAGGGCCACCTTGACGTTCTTCAGGGTCGGCACGTCGAGGGTCGCCACGAGCACGCACTCGTCGGTCTGGTCGAGCGCGGTGAGCGTGAGGTCGTCGAAGGAGGGCGCGGTGTCGATGACGACGTAGTCGAACTCGTCGCGCAGCGTCTTGAGCACGCTCGAGACCAGGGCGGGCGTGATCCGCTCGCGGACGTCGGGGTGCGCGGGCGCCGCGAGGACCATGACCGACTCGGGGTGCCGGGTCAGCAGGCCGTCGAGCATCGCCTGGTCCAGCGAGTTCTCCGACCCGACCGCCTGCTCGATGGTGTGCGTCGGGAAGAGCTGCATGGTGATCGCCACGTCGCCGAAGGCCAGGTCGAGGTCGACCAGGCACACCTTGCGGGCCCCGCGGTTGCTCAGCGCCAGCGCCAGGTTGACCGCCATCGTGGTCTTGCCGACCCCTCCCTTGGGGGAGAAGACGGTCATGACCCGGCCCTGCTGGGCCAGGCCGGTCGGGCCGCGCAGGGCCACGTGGACCTCATGGGCGCGGTGGACGGCGGAGGTGATGGAGTCGCCGTCGTCGGCGCGGACGACGTCGCGGGCGCCGGCCTTGATGGCCTGGGTCAGCACGCCGGTGTCGACGTCGTTGCGGGCCAGCACGACGCTCACGGTGGGCCGCGCGACCCGGAGCTCCTCGCAGACCGCCACGGCGGCGGAGAGCTCGAGGTCGGGACCGAGGACGACGACGTACTCGTCGGGGTGCGCGTCCAGCCAGGCCAGCATCCGGTCCGGCGAGCTCACGCCGTGCGCGCCGGACGGCAGCGCCTCCAGCAGGGAGGTGACCGTGGGGTTGTCAGGTTCGACCAGGACAGGCATGGGCTCTCATTCGAACAGTTGAGACTCGGTCACGCCCGGGCCCGGGCGGACGTTGCTGGCGGTGGTCAGGAGCCCGAGCGCCAGCTCGGCGTTGAAGTCGGCGAGGAGGAGGCGCTCGGCCTCGTCCTGGTCGACCGCGAGCGTCAGGATCGTGCGAGGCAGCTGCTCGGTGGTCTGCTGGCCCTCGGGATCGGTCGTCGTGGTGGTCACCTGCGTGGTCGAGCCGACGCCGAGCACCGTGACCCGGGGGAGCAGGACCCGGCTGACGTCGACGTTCTCGGTGCCGGCGGTGCCGGTGAAGAAGACGGTCACCTCGGAGCCGGGGCTGACGAAGCCGGCGACCCGGGCGGGGTCGGTGAGGTTGACCGACACGGCCAGCTTGCCCTTCGGGATCGCGAGGCTGCTGGACGACTCGACCTCGGTCGCGCCGCCGAACTTCTCGGGGATCAGCTGCTCGCCGGGGTAGATCGTGGTCCGGGAGATCAGGCCGCTGTAGGCGTCACCGCTCCCGCTTGCTCCGGGGAGCACCTGCTTCTGCGGCACCGACTCCAGCGCGATCTTGCCGCCGGCGTAGGCGTCCATCGCCTTCTCGCCGGGCTCGATCTGCTGCGTCGCGACGAGCACCTCGACGGTGTCGAACTGTGCCTCGGCGCGGGTGTCGGCACCGCGCACGTACAAGAAGACGAGCACCGCCCCCAAGGCCGCCACCACGGCGGCAGCAACCAAGAGAAGTCTGCGTCGGTCCATGCGGGTCTTGCCCTCCGTCTCTACGACCTCACGCTTGCGCGCGGGTCCTCCCATCCCCTGATGGCTCCGCCAGGTTCCCCCGGCCACGGACGGCGCCGTCGACAACTGTAGGGACGACGGTGCTCCGCTCGCCGACAATTGCGGCAAATCCCCCGGATGGGTGGTGCGGCGTGACCGATCGGTCAGACGTAGAGGGCGGCGACCTCGTCGCGCAGGTCGCGCATCACCACGGAGCGCTTGAGCTTGAGGCTGGGCGTGAGCTGTCCGCGCTCCTCGGTCCAGTCGTCGGCGAGCACCCGGAACTTGCGGATCGACTCCGCCTTCGAGACCGCCTTGTTGGCCTCGTCGACCGCGGCCTGGATCTCGGCCAGCAGGTCGCCGTCGCGGACCAGGTCGGCCAGGCCGCCGCGCTTGCCGCGGCTCTCGGCCCAGGCAGGGAACGCCTCGGGGTCGATCGTGACCAGGGCCCCGATGAAGGGCTGGCCGTCGCCGACCACCAGGCACTGGCTGACCAGGGGATGGGCGCGCACGCGGTCCTCGAGGACCGCCGGGGCGACGTTCTTGCCGCCGGCGGTGACCAGGATCTCCTTCTTGCGGCCGGTGATCCGCACGAAGCCCTCGTCGTCGATCTCGCCGACGTCGCCGGTGTGGAACCAGCCGTCGGACTGCAGCACCTCCGCCGTGGCGTCCTCGGCGTGCCAGTAGCCGACGAAGACCTGCCCCCCGCGGAAGAGCAGCTCGCCGTCGTCGGCGACCCGGACGCTGGTGCCGGGCAGCGGCCGGCCCACGGTGCCGATCTTCTGCGCGTCGGGCAGGTTGACCGTGAGGGCGGCGGTGGTCTCGGTGAGCCCGTAGCCCTCGAGGACGGTCACCCCGATGCCCCGGTAGAAGTGGCCCAGCCGCTCGCCGAGCGGCGCGCCCCCGGAGACGGCGTAGGCGCAGCTGCCCGCCCAGGGCGTCGCGCAGCTTGCCGTAGACCAGCCGTGAGAACAGCGCGTGCTGCGCCCGGACCGCGAGGGACGGGCGGCCCTTGTCGAGCCCGCGGGAGTAGGCGATCGCGGTCTCGGCGGCGCGGTCGAAGATGGCGCCCCGGCCGTCGGCGGTGGCTCGCTGCGACGCGGTGTTGAAGACCTTCTCGAAGACCCGCGGCACCGCGAGCACGAACGTCGGGCGGAACTCCTGCAGGTCGGGCACCAGGTGCACGATGTCGGCGCTGTGACCCAGCCGGGTGCGCGACTTGACCGCACCCACCTGGATGATCCGGGCGAACACGTGGGCCAGCGGCAGGAAGAGCAGCGTCGAGGCGCCCTCGGCGGCGAACAGCTCGTGCAGCTCGTCGACGGCCACGCCCAGCTCGACCATGAAGTTGCCGTGGGTGAGCATGCAGCCCTTCGGCCGCCCGGTGGTGCCCGAGGTGTAGATGATCGTCGCGACGTCGTCGGGCCGCACGGCGCTGCGCCGGGCCTCGAGGTCGGCGTCGGAGATCTCCTCGCCGAGGCTGGTGAGGACGCCGACGGCGTTGTCGGTGATCGACCAGACGTGGTTGAGGTCGTCGAGCCCGGCGCGGACCGAGGTGACCCGCGCGACGTGCTCGGGGCCCTCGGCGACCACGGCGCGGGCCCCGGAGTCGCGCAGGACCCACTCGACCTGCTCGGCGGAGGAGGTCTCGTAGACCGGCACGGTCACGGCCCCGGCGAACCAGATGGCGTAGTCGAACAGCGTCCACTCGTAGCGGGTCTTGCTGATCAGCGCGACCCGGTCGCCCGGCTCGAGCCCGGCCGCGACGAGGCCCTTGGCGACGGCGCTGACCTCGGCGAGGAAGGCGGCGGCCGTGACGTCGCTCCAGGCGCCGTCGGTGCGCCGGCTGAACGCCACCGTGTCGGGGAAGTCCCTGGCGTTGGTGACCACGTCGTCGGTGAGGTTCCCCGTCGTGGGGACCTCGGTGGTCAGGGGCGTGGAGAACTCACGCACGTCTCCTCCTCCAGGGGTGTCGGGACCAGACGGCAGGCTACCGCCGGGTCACCGGGGGCGCCGATCCGGTAGCCTCCCTGCGGGGTCCGCCGGGATCCCCGCCGTGTGCCCGGACCGGGCTCGGACCCGTCCACGCGGCGTGCCACCGCCGACTGCTGAGGGCTCGCCATGGCCGAACAGACCACCTCCTCGATCGTCGTCGACGCCCCACCGGCCGCCGTGATGGCGGTCATCGCCGACTTCCCCGCCTACCCCACGTGGGCCAAGGGCGTGAAGAAGGTCGAGGTCGTCTCGTCGTTCCCCGCCGGGCAGCACGACGGACGCGCCGAGAAGGTCTTCTTCGCGCTCGACGTCTCCCCGATCAAGGACGAGTACACGCTGGAGTACGCCTGGGACGGCGACCGCCAGGTGACCTGGACGCTGGTCGAGGGCAAGATGCTCCGCTCCCTCGACGGCGCCTACGTCCTGCGCGACCTGGGCAACGGCTCGACCGAGGTGACCTACCGCCTCGCCCTCGACGTGTCGATCCCGCTGATCGGCATGCTCAAGCGCAAGGGCGAGAAGATCCTGATCGACGCTGCGCTCAAGGGTCTCAAGAAGCGCGTCGAGACCCTCGCCTGAGGGCGAGCCGGCACTCCGTTGCGCATCCTCCTGTTCACCGGCAAGGGCGGCGTCGGCAAGTCCACCGTCGCCGCCGGCACCGCGGCGCTCGCCGCGGCCGGCGGCCACCGCACGCTCGTGCTGTCCACCGACGCCGCGCACTCGCTGGCCGACGCCTTCGGCTCGCCCGTGGGGTCCGACCCCACCGAGGTGGCTGACCGGCTGTTCGTGCAGCAGGTCGACGCCCAGCTGCGCTTCGAGCAGTCGTGGGCCGACATCCAGCGCTACCTCCTCGCCGTCCTCGACGTGGCGGGGGTCGACCCGGTCGCTGCGGAGGAGCTCACCGTCATCCCCGGCGCCGAGGAGGTGCTGGCGCTGCTCGAGCTGCGCCTGCACGCGCTGTCGGGGGAGTGGGACGTGATCGTGGTCGACTGCGCGCCCACGGCGGAGACCCTGCGGCTGCTCGCGCTCCCGGAGGCGCTCGGCTGGTACATGGAACGGGTGCTGCCGATGGAGCGCCGCCTGGTCAAGGCCTTCAAGCCCGTGCTCACCCGCACCGTCGGCGTCCCGATGCCCGGCGACAGCGTCTTCGACGCGGTCGAGCGGCTGCACGACGAGCTCGACCAGGTGCACGACCTGCTCGCCGGGCCGCAGGCCAGCGTCCGGCTCGTGCTGACCCCGGAGGCCGTGGTGCTGGCCGAGGCGCGCCGCTCCTACACGAGCCTGTCGCTGTTCGGCTACCGCGTCGACGGCGTGGTCGCCAACCGCATCTTCCCCTCGGACGGCGACGACCCGTGGCGCGCCGGCTGGGTCGCGTCCCAGGAGGACGTGCTCGCACAGGTCCACGAGTCGTTCGCCGGCGTGCCGGTCTGGCGCTCGGAGTACCGGCCCAGCGAGCCGGTCGGGGTCGCCGCGCTGAGGGTGCTCGCCGAGGAGCTCTACGCCGGCGACGACCCGCTGGCCGTGCCCGCCGGTTCCGGCCCCTTCCGGGTCGATCGCACGAGCACGGGCGCGGTGCTGCACCTGTCGCTGCCGTTCGTCACCCGCGCCGAGGTGGGTCTCGCGCGCAACGGCGACGAGCTGGTCGTGTCCGTGGGGCCGTATCGTCGTCTCCTCACCCTGCCCGCCGGGCTCGCCCGTCTCCAGGTGGCCGGGGCCGGGGTCGACGAGGGCGAGCTGCGCGTGCGCTTCCGCGAGCCCGCAGCGAGTGCCAGCAACGCCACGAGGGAGATGACGTGACCGACGAGCACCAGACCGGACCCGAGGGCGAGCAGCCCGAGGTGGGCAGCGTCGGCGACGAGGCCGCCAAGCTCCTGGGCGCGCTCTCCGACTGGGCCCGCGACCAGGGGTCCGAGGCCGGCGACCGGCCTCGGCGGGCTGGCCGCGCAGGCCGCCGACTCGCTGCGCGACGTCAACGAGCACCTGGCCACCGGCAGCGCCGAGTGCACCTACTGCCCGATCTGCCGCACCGTGCACGTGATCCGCGAGACCAGCCCCGAGGTGCGGGCGCACCTGGTCAGCGGCGCGTCGTCGTTGCTGCAGGCCGCGGCGGCGCTGCTGGCCACCCAGGTCCCGGCCGACCGTGGCGGGCGCGCCCACCACGTCGAGAAGATCGACCTCGACGGCGAGGGACGACGGGGACGACGGGACGGTGGACGGATGACGCTCGCGGTAGGGATCGACGTAGGCGGCACGAAGATCGCCGGTGCCGTGGTCGACACCGAGGGCCGGGTGCTCGAGCACAGCCGGGTGGAGTCGCCGGCCACGGAGGCCGACGGCGATCGAGGACGCCATCGCGGGCCTCGTCGACGACCTGCGCGGTCGGCACGCCGTCGAGCGGGTCGGGGTCGGCGCGGCCGGCTACGTCGACGCCGACCGCTCGACCATGCGGTTCTCGCCGAACCTGGCCTGGCGCGACCTCGACCTGCGCGCCGACCTGGCCGCGCGGATCGACCTGCCGGTCGTCGTGGAGAACGACGCCAACGCCGCGGCGTGGGGTGAGTTCCGCTTCGGCGCGGGCGCCGACGTCGACGAGTTCCTGATGGTCACGGTCGGCACCGGGGTCGGTGGCGGCGTGGTCCTCGGCGGACGGCTCCAGCGCGGTGCCTACGGCTTCGCCGCCGAGGTGGGTCACCTGCGCGTCGTGCCCGGGGGGCGTCCCTGCGGGTGCGGCCAGCACGGCTGCCTCGAGCAGTACGCCAGCGGCTCGGCGCTGGTGCGCGACGTGCGCGACGACGTGGCTGCGGGGGTCGCCGGGTCCGGCGCCCTCCTCGAGCGCGCCGGCGGATCGGCGACCGCGATCACCGGCCCCCTGATCACCGAGGCGGCGCGGGCCGGCGACCCCTACGCCGTCGGCGGCTCGCGGCGCTCGGCCAGTGGCTGGGCGAGGGCGTGGCGTCGCTCGTGGCGGTGCTCGACCCGGCCGTCATCGTCGTCGGCGGCGGCGTGAGCGAGGCCGGTGCGCTGCTGCTGGACCCGATGCGCGCGGCCTTCGTCGAGCACCTGAGCGTGCGCGGTCACCGGCCCGTGGCCGAGATCCGGCCCGCCGTGCTCGGCAACGGCGCCGGGGTCATCGGTGCCGCCGACCTGGCCCGGCAGTAGTGGCCCGACGGGGACCCGGCGGTGACCCGGCGGTGACCCGACCATGACGCTGCCCGTCCACGTCGGCGTCGACGTCGGCGGCACCAAGGTGCTCGCCGTGGAGCTCGACGACGACGGCGCCGTCCGGTCCACCGTGCACCGGTCGGTGCGTGCCCGGCGCGGCACCCCGGCCGAGCTCGAGGACGCCCTGACCGACGCGGTGGAGGCGGTGGCGGCCGGGCGCGAGCTGGCCGCCGTCGGTGTCTCGGCGGCGGGCCTGGTCGACACCGCCGCCGACCGGGTGCGCTTCTGCACCCACCTGCCCTGGCGCGACGACCCGGTGCGCGCCCGGCTGGCCCAGCGGTGGGGCACCGACGTCGTCCTCGACAACGACGCCAACTGCGCCGCCGTGGCCGAGCGCGACCTGGGCGCGGCTCGGGGTGCGGGGTCCTTCCTTCTGGTGACGCTCGGCACCGGCATCGGCGGGGCGATCGTGCTCGACGGGCAGCTGGTGCGCGGGGCCGGCGGGATGGCCGGGGAGTTCGGTCACATGCAGGTCGTCAGCGGCGGGCTGCCGTGCCCGTGCGGGCTGCACGGCTGCTGGGAGCAGTACTGCAGCGGCCACGCGCTGCGCCGGCTACCGCCAGCGGCGCCCGGTGCTCGACGGGCCGGCGCTGACCGCCGCCGCGCTGGCCGGCGACGAGGCAGCCCTGGCCGCGTTCGCCGAGGTGGGCCGGTGGCTGGGCGTGGGGCTCGCCAACCTGGTCGCCGCCTTCGACCCCGGCCTGGTCGTGATCGGGGGCGGCGTCAGCGCCGCGGGCGAGCTGCTGCTCGGTCCGGCCCGCGCGGCGCTCGTCCGACTCGCTGTACGCCGCACCGTGGCGGCCGGTGCCCGAGGTGCGGGCGGCTGCGACCGGGCCCGCGGCGGGCGCGATCGGCGCGGCCCTGCTGGCCCGCCGACGTACCTGCGTACCGGCGTGGCCGGAGGGGGCCTAGACCACGGCTCCGTCGTCGCCCGGGTCGCGGGGGCCGCTGGGCATCTGCCACACGAGGTAGCAGAACCCGCCCACGAAGGCGCCGACGAGCAGGTAGGACACGAGGCGGGGCAGCGCGATGCCGAGCACCAGGCAGACCAGGAGCACGGCGGGGGAGCCGAACAGGCCGGCCCAGGCCGCGGCCCGGTCGCGGGTCGGCCGGGGCAGCGGCGGCGGCACCGGCGGGACGAACCGGTCCTCCTCGGACTCGCGCAGGCCGACGCCCCAGTCCTGGACGCCCCAGTCCTGGACGCCGAAGTCCTGGGCGTCGGGGCTCAGGGGCGCCTCGGAGGTGTCGGACGCGTCGCCGCTCGGCGCGCCGGCGGCGTCGTCCGCGAGGTCGCCGTCGGTGAACTGCGGTGCCTCGCCGTAGTTGTCGACGATGGCCCGCCACGCCTCATCGTCGTCCCGTACCACGACCCGAGCCTACGGGAGGCCGGTGAGGGCGGGCATCACGAGGCAGCGGTGACGCGGGCGACGAACGCGGCCGACTCCGAGAAGATCTGCGGGGCGTCGTTGTCGAGGGTGGCCACGTGGTAGCTCTCCGGCAGCCGGCGCACCTCCACCTCGCGCGAGGACACCTTCCCCGTGATCAGCGGCTCGGAGGAGTCGTCGACGACGTGGTCGACGGTGGAGCGGAAGTAGAGCAGCGGCGCGGTGACCCGCGGCAGGTCGGCGACCAGCGGCGGCCAGGCCTGCAGGAGGGTGTGGATGGCGCGCAGCGGCGTGCGGGTGTAGCCGCGCTCCTCGACCCCCGGCAGCTTGATGTCGTTGGCGATCCCGGGGAACGACGGCACCACGTGCTTGAGCACCGGCAGCAGCTTGACGTCGAGCCGCTTGGTCGACACCGCGGGGTTGACCAGCACGACGCCCGAGACCGCGTCGGCGTGGTCGGCGGCGAGCCGCAGCGCCAGCGCCCCGCCCATCGACAGGCCCCCCACCACCACGGCGTCGTGGGTGTCGCGGAGCCGGGTGAAGACGTCGCCGAGCGCGGCGTACCAGTCGGCCCAGGTGCGGGTGTTGAGGTCCTGCCAGCGGGTGCCGTGGCCGGGCAGCAGCGGCACCTCGACGGCGTACCCGAGGGAGCCGAGGTGCTCGCCCCACGGCCTGATCGAGGCGGGGGAGCCGGTGAAGCCGTGGCTGAGCAGGACGGCCACCCGGCGCCCGCCGGTGAGGTCGGGGCGGGCGGTCACGCTGAGGGGTGCCACGGTCTCGGCGAACGTCATGGCGGCATTGTGCCCCTCGGGGCGGTCGGGCACAGGTCCAGGGCAGGTCCTGGGCAGGCCTGGGCAGGTCCTGGGCCGGTCCAGGGTAGGAGCGCGGCGGCTTTGGCACTACTCTGCGGGATGTCGGTGGGCGGTGTCTCGGAGATGTCTCGGGGAAGGGTGGTCGGGTGTTCTACTGGTTCCTCAAGAGGATCGCGCTGGGGCCGATCCTGAAGTTCGTCTTCCGGCCGCAGACCGAGGGCGCCGACCACGTGCCCGAGCGAGGGCGCCGCGATCCTGGCGAGCAACCACCTCTCCTACGCCGACTGGCTCTTCATGCCGCTGACGCTGGCCCGGCGGGTGACGTTCGTGGCCAAGGCGGAGTACTTCAACACCCCGGGGATCAAGGGCTGGTTCCAGAAGCAGTTCTTCTCCGGCGCGGGCCAGGTGCCCATCGACCGCTCCGGCGCCTCCGCGGCGGAGGGCGCGCTGAGCGCGGCGAAGCGGATCCTCGGCGACGGTGAGCTCTTCGGCATCTATCCCGAGGGCACCCGCTCCCACGACGGCAAGCTCTACCGTGGCAAGACCGGCGTCGCCCGGCTCGCCCTCGAGACCAAGGTGCCCGTGATCCCGGTCGCGGTGGTGGGCACCGACGTCGTGGCCCCTCCGGGGAAGAAGTTCGGCTCGTTCGTGCGCCCGGTGGTCCGCTTCGGCGCCCCCCTCGACTTCTCCCGCTACCACGGCATGGAGAACGACCGCTACATCCTGCGCTCGATCACCGACGAGATCATGTACGAGATCATGCGCCTCTCCGGCCAGGAGTACGTCGACAAGTACGCCACCGCGGCCAAGGAGGAGTCGAAGAAGGCCGAGGCCGAGGCGAAGGCTGCCGAGGAGTCCGAGCAGCGGAAGCTCGCGTCCTGACCGAGACCTCCGCCGGCGGGGCCCGCGGCGGGGCCCGCGGACAGCGTGGACCGCGCGGTGACGCCGTCCGGGCCGCGGTCGCGGTCGAGGACCAGATGTTCCGGGCCCTGGCCGTGCTGCGCGTGGTGGTCCTGGTCAACGCGGTCGGGCTCAACCTCTACCGCGCCGGCAACTTCGACCACCCCGGCGCGGGGGTGGCCTGCGTCGTGGTGATGGTCGGCTGGACCGGCGCGATGATCTGGGCGTACGCCGCGCCCGTGCGTCGCAGCCTCCCGCTGCTGGTCGCCGACCTCGCCGTCGCGCTCTCGCTGATGGCGCTGACCCCGGTGGTCAAGGGGCCGGACTGGAACGCGACGATCACCGGGTTCTGGGTGATCGGGGTGCTGATGGCCTGGGCGATCCGGCTGCACTGGGTGGGCGGGCTGGTCGCCGGTGTGCTGCTCGGCGGCACCGACCTGCTGCTGCGCGACACGATCAGCCAGACCAGCTACGGCAACGTCTTCCTGCTGCTCATCGGGGGTCCGATCGTCGGCTTCCTGGCCGCGTCGCTCCAGCAGATGGCGGTCGAGCGCGACCGCGCCGAGCGGCGGGCGGCGACGGCCGCCGAGCGCGCCCGGCTGGCGCGCGTGGTCCACGACGGGGTGCTGCAGGTGCTGGCGCTGGTGCAGCGCCGCGGCACCGAGCTGGGCGGCGAGGCCGCCGAGCTGGGCCGGCTGGCCGGTGAGCAGGAGGAGGCGCTGCGGACCCTGATCCGGTCGCAGGACAGCCTGCAGCCGGCGACGGCCCCCGGGGTCGCCGACCTGGCCGAGCGGCTCGGCCGGCTCGGGTCGCGACCCGGAGTGACGGTCGTCGACGCCGGGCACCCCGGTCGAGCTGCCGGCGGGGCTGGTCGACGAGGTCGTCGCCGCCGTCGGCGCCTGCCTCGACAACGTGCAGGTCCACGTCGGCGACGGCGCACCCGCCTGGGTGCTGCTGGAGGCGCTGCCGGACCGGGTCGAGCTGTCGGTGCGCGACGAGGGTCCGGGCATCCCCGAGGGACGGCTCGCGCAGGCCGCGGCCGACGGCCGGCTCGGCGTCGCGCAGTCGATCCGTGGCCGGGTCGCCGACCTCGGGGGCACCGCCACGCTCAGCACCGGAGCGACCGGCACCGAGTGGGAGATCGTGGTGCCCGCCCCGATGCCTCCGGAGCGGACGACATGACGATCCACACCAGCCACCCCTTCGCCGACCCCGACCCCGACCCCGCACGCCGGCTGCGCGGACGGCTGGGTGGGGCGGTGTCGCTGTGGACCAGCGGCGACGACACCTCGCGCGCGGGCCTGACGGTCGCCTCGCTGATGGTGGCCGGCGGCGAGCCGGCGCGGGTGCTGGCCCTGGTCGACCCCGACTCCGACCTCGCCGACGAGGTGGCCCGCACCGGTCGGGCGGTCGTGCAGCTGCTCTCGTGGGCGCACCGCGACCTGGCCGAGGCGTTCGCGGGCGCGGCGCCGGCCCCCGGCGGGCCGTTCCGGATGGCGGCGTTCGAGGCCACTGACTGGGGGCCACGGCTCAGGGACGCGACGTCGTACGCCCACGTCACGGTGGAGTCGAGCGTCGAGGTGGGGTGGTCGCTGCTGGTCACCGCTGCGGTCGACGAGATCGCGGTCGGTGACGACCCGCAGCCGCTCGAGCACCGCCGGGGGCGCTACCTGCGCCCCGAGGGTGCGTGACGACGATGCCTGACGTCGGTGCCCGCGTCGATGCGTGGCTAGGGTCCTGGGCATGACGACGACGCCGGTGCGGGTGATGGTGGTCGACGACCACCCGATGTGGCGCGACGCCGTGGAGGGCGACCTCGAGGCCGCGGGCTTCGAGGTGGTCGGGGTGGCCTCCACCGGGGCCGAGGCGCTCGCCCGGTTCGGCGCGTGCCGCCCGCAGGTGGTCGTGCTCGACCTCCAGATCCCGGCACCGGACGGCGTCGAGGTGACCCGCGAGGTGCTGCGGCAGGACCCGTCGGCCCGGGTGCTGATCCTGTCGGCCTCGGGGGAGCAGGCCGACGTGCTGGAGGCCGTGAAGGCGGGTGCCACGGGCTACCTCGTGAAGTCGGCGTCGCGCGCCGAGCTGCTCGACGCGGTGACCCGGGTCGCCGAGGGCGACACGGTCTTCACCGCCGGGTTGGCGGGGCTGGTGCTGGGGGAGTTCCGGCGGATGGCCGAGCCGGCCTCGCGGGAGCCGGGTCGCCCCGAGCTCACCGAGCGCGAGACCGAGGTGCTGAAGATGGTCGCGAAGGGGCTGTCCTACCGGCAGATCGCGGAGCGGCTCGTGCTGTCGCACCGCACGGTCCAGAACCACGTGCAGAACACCCTGCGCAAGCTGCAGCTGCACAACCGGGTCGAGCTCACCCGCTACGCGATCGAGCAGGGCCTGGACGACGGCGCCTGACCCGGTCCGCCTCCGTGCCGCGACCGGCCGGCCGGCCGTAGGTTGGTGTCCGTGGCCGAGACCCCCGAACCACCGGAGCAGGACCTGCTGGCGCTCGCCGACGAGCTCTACGGCCTGCCGCTGGCGGAGTTCACCCCCGCCCGCGACCGGCGGGCCAAGGAGCTCAAGGGCACCCCGGCCGCCGCACCGGTGAAGGCGCTGCGCAAGCCGTCGCTGGCCGCGTGGGTGGTGAACCTGCTGGTGCGCCGCGAGGCCGCGCAGGTCGAGCAGGTGCTGAGCATGGGCGCCGCGCTGCGCGAGGCCCAGGCCGCGATGTCGGGCGACCAGCTGCGCGAGCTCACCCGGCAGCGACGCCAGCTCACCGCCGTCGTCACCCAGCAGGCCCGCTCGCTGGCGGCGGACGCCGGGGTGCGGGTGACCCAGTCCGTGGCCGAGCAGGTGGAGGCCACGCTCACCGCGGCGATGGTCGAGGAGTCCTGCGCCCAGGCGGTGCGCAGCGGCCTGCTGGTCGCGGCTCTCACCGCGACCGGGGTCGACGAGGTCGACGTGGCCGCCGCGGTCGCGCTGCCCGAGGCGCTCGGCTTCACCGCCACCCCGCGCGAGGCCGCACCGTCGCGCCCGCCCGAGCTGCACGTCGTACCCGACCCGGAGGCCGAGGAGACGGCCCGCGCCGCCGCCCGCGACGCCGTGGCGCAGGCCGAGCAGGAGGTGGAGCAGGCCCGCGCCGCGCACGAGGAGGCCGCGACGGAGGCCGGCGAGCTCGAGGCGCGGGCCCTGCAGCTGCAGGCCGAGACCGACGAGCTGCGGCGCCGGATCGCCGACCTCGAGGCCGCCGCCGAGGAGCTCGACGACGAGCTCGCCGACGCCGAGGACGTCCGCGCCGAGGCCGAGTCGACCCTGCGCGCCGCCGAGCAGGCCCGCGACCGAGCCCGGGCCGCCCTCGACCGGCTGGGGTGAGCGCCTGCCCGGGATAGTCCCAAACAAGGTGCACCTCGGTCAGCGGTTCCCGCGTGCACTTCGTTGGGGACTATCCCGGGTCAGCCGCCGCCGCGGGAGACGATGTCGAGGATGCGCTGGTCGATCCAGGCGAGGTCGGGGGCGACCCGCATCTCGTAGTTCTCGGTGCCGACCCAGGTCGCGAAGTCGGGGTGGCCCTCGGTGCGGGCGAAGCCCTCCAGGTCGGCGCGCAGGGCGTCGCTCACGTGCACCTTCTCCTCCTCGGTCGAGGCGGTCAGGTGCAGGTCGTGGAGGTCGAGCAGCCGGGCCAGCTCGGGGATCGGCTCGGTGTGGTCGTCGACGCGCAGGTCGACGGCCAGGTCGTCGCCGCCGGCGTAGCCGGCGCCCTCGCGGACCACGAGCAGCGCCGCCGACTGCCGGCCGCGCTTGTCGCCGCCGGCTCGCGTCGCCGGCGGTGAGGGTGTCGAGCAGGCGCTGGGCGAACGGCGTACCGGCACCCTCGCGCCAGACCCGCTCCATCGTGTCGACCACCTCGGCGCCGGCCAGGCAGTTGCCCTGGATCGCGTAGCCGTCGCCGGTGACGCCGCCGGCCCAGTCGATGCAGGCCGCGCCGGTGTGGGAGGCGGCGCCGCCGTCGACGTCGACGAGGCCGACCTGCCGGTCGTCGCGGCCGTCGTCCTCCTCGAGCAGGCGCTGGAGCGCGACCGGCGCCGTGGCGCCCTCGTCGAGGTGGGAGAGGGCCAGCCCCTTGTACGCGACGTTGGCGTCGGCCTGGGTGGCGACCGCGCCGACCTGGGCGACGGCGGCGGGCACCACGGCCCCGACCGCGAGGAACTTCGAGGCCACGGCGATCCCCCAGGACTCGCCGTCGTCGGACCTGGCCACGATCGAGAACGTCATGGGCCGAGACTAACCAGCGGCGATGTGGCTAGGGTGGCTCTCGTTCTTGAACGTTCCAATCAGGGAGGTCCCATGCGCGTCGGAGTACTCACCGGAGGCGGTGACTGTCCCGGGCTCAACGCCGTGATCCGGGCGGTGGTCCGCAAGGGCGTCACGGTGCACGGGTTCGAGTTCGTCGGCTACCGCGACGGGTGGCGCGGTCCCCTCGAGGGGCACACGATGCCGCTCGGCATCGAGCAGTGCCGCGGCATCCTCCCGCGCGGCGGCACGATCCTGGGCTCCTCGCGCACCAACCCGTTCAAGATCGACGGCGGGGTCGAGCAGATCAAGGACAACCTCGCCGCGCAGGGCGTCGACGCCCTGGTCGCGATCGGCGGCGAGGACACCCTCGGCGTCGCCACGAAGCTCGCCGACCTCGGCGTGCAGGTCGTCGGCGTCCCGAAGACGATCGACAACGACCTGTCCGGCACCGACTTCACGTTCGGCTTCGACACCGCGGTCAACGTCGCGACCGAGGCGATCGACCGGCTGCACACGACGGCCGAGTCCCACCACCGGGTGCTGGTCGTCGAGGTGATGGGTCGCCACGCCGGCTGGATCGCGCTGCACGCCGGCATCGCCGGCGGCGCCAGCGCCGTGCTGATCCCCGAGCAGCCCTTCGACATCGACGCCGTCTGCGCCCACGTCGAGACCCGGTTCAAGAGCGAGTACGCCCCGATCGTCGTCGTCTCCGAGGGCGCGGTCCCGGCGGAGGGCGGCGACATGACCCTGGTCTCGGGGGAGAAGGACGCCTTCGGCCACGTGCGGCTCGGCGGCATCGGCGACCGGCTCGCCAGCGAGATCGAGCAGCGCACCGGCAAGGAGGCCCGCGCCGTCGTCCTCGGCCACATCCAGCGCGGCGGCACGCCCACGGCGTTCGACCGCTGGCTGGCCACCCGCTTCGGCCTCCAGGCCATCGACGCCGTCGCCGACGGCGACTTCGGCACGATGATGGCGCCTGCACGGCACCCGCATCGACCGGGTCCCGCTGATCGAGGGCACCGGCGCGCTCAAGCTGGTCAGCGACGTCGAGTACGCCGAGGCGCAGGTGTTCTTCGGTTGATCGGCGTGGCGAAACCACGTAGCAGAAGTGCTGGCCGAGCGAGCCGGTCATGGGTGACGATGTCCGCCGGCATGTTTCTCGGGACCCAGGAGCCTCCATGACCGCACCCTCGACCGACCAGCGCGACGTCAACGGCGCCCAGCCCGACCTGAAGCGGGTGATGGGCCCGCGGCTGCTGCTGCTCTTCATCGTCGGCGACATCCTCGGCGCCGGGGTCTACGCCGTCACCGGCAACATGGCCGGCCAGGTCGGCGGGATCACCTGGCTGCCGTTCCTGGTGGCCTTCGCGATCGCCACGCTGACGGCGATGTCCTACCTCGAGCTGGTCACGAAGTACCCGCAGGCCGCCGGGGCGGCGCTCTACACGCACAAGGCCTTCGGCGTGCACTTCGTGACCTTCCTGGTCGCCTTCGCCGTGGTGAGCTCGGGCATCACCAGCGCCTCGACCTCGTCGAGCCTGCTGGCCGAGAACCTGCTGATCGGCCTCGACGAGGTGCTGCCCGGCATCCCGACCGGCGACACCGCCAGCCTCGTGGTGGCGCTGCTGTTCATGCTGCTGCTGGCCGCGATCAACCTGCGCGGCGTCGGCGAGAGCGTGAAGTTCAACGTCGTGCTCACCCTCGATCGAGATGACCGCGCTGGCGATCGTGATCGTGATCGGCTTCGTCGCGATCGGTCGCGGCACCGGCGACGTCTCCCAGGTCACGGTCTTCGAGAACCCCGACCAGAAGGGCCTGTTCGCCGCGGTGACGATCGCCACCGCGATCGCGTTCTTCTCGATGGTCGGCTTCGAGGACTCGGTCAACATGGTCGAGGAGGTCCAGGAGCCCGAGCGGATCTTCCCGCGGATGATGCTCACCGGTCTCGGCATCGCGGTCGTGATCTACATGCTCGTCGCGGTCTCGGTGGTCGCGGTGATCCCGCCCGGCGACATCGCCAACCCCCAGAACCCCGAGGCCGGCATCCTGCTCGACGTCGTCCGGGTCGGCGCCCCGGACCTGCCGATCGACAAGATCTTCCCGTTCCTCACCGTCTTCGCGGTGGCCAACACCGCGCTGATCAACATGCTGATGGCCAGCCGGCTGATCTACGGGATGGCCACCCAGGACGTGCTGCCGCGCAGCCTCGGCAAGGTGCTGCCGCACCGCCGCTCGCCGTACACCGCGATCGCCTTCACCACCGCGCTGGCGCTGGGCTGATCGTGGTGGTCCGCACCTGCTGTCCGACAGCACGATCATCGGCGCGCTGTCGGGCACCACCGCGCTGCTGCTGCTCGCGGTCTTCGCCGTCGTCAACGTCTGCTGCCTGGTGCTGCGTCGCGACCAGGAGGCGACCGGCACGCTTCCGGGCGCCCACCGTCGTCCCGGTGCTCGGCGCGTTCGCCTGCGCCTACCTGCTCGGACCGTGGGCCGGCTCGAGGCGGACATGGTGCAGTACAAGATCGCGGGCGGCCTGCTCGGCCTCGGCGTGCTGCTGTGGCTGATCACCTGGATGACCAACCGTGGCGTGCGGTCCAAGAAGACCGGCTTCCGCGACATCGAGTCGCTCGACGGGTGAGCCGAGGCGGTCGGCACCGTCGTCTCGCGCCGCCCCCGGGAATCGGGGCGGCCAGGCTCCTGGCCGTACCCTTGACCGGTGAGCCAGATCCCCGACCTCGCGAGCCTGCACGCCCTCGGCCCCGCCCAGCAGCCGACGTACGACGACCGCGCCGGCGTCGACGCCGCGGTCGCGCGGCTGCGCACGATGCCGCCCCTCGTCTTCGCCGGCGAGTGCGACGACCTCAAGGCCAAGCTGGCCGAGGTCGCGCAGGGGCGCGCGTTCCTGCTCCAGGGCGGCGACTGCGCCGAGACCCTGGCCGGCGTGACCGCCGACAACGTGCGCAACAAGCTGCGGGTGCTGCTGCAGATGGCGGTCGTGCTCACCTACGCCGCCTCGGTGCCGGTGGTGAAGCTCGGCCGGCTGGCCGGGCAGTACGCCAAGCCGCGCAGCTCCGACCTCGAGACCCGCGACGGGATCACGCTGCCGGCCTACCGCGGCGACGCGGTCAACGGCTTCGACTTCACCCCCGAGGCCCGGCGGCACGACCCGCAGCGGCTGGTCGACGTCTACAACGCCTCCGCGGCGACCCTCAACCTGGTCCGCGCCTTCACCACCGGTGGCTACGCCGACCTGCGCCAGGTGCACACCTGGAACACCGACTTCGTCCGCGACTCGGTCGGCCGGCCAGCGCTACGAGGCGATGGCCCACGAGATCGACCGCGCGATGTCGTTCATGTCGGCGATCGGTGCCGACCCCGACGAGTTCCACCGGGTCGACTTCCACTCCAGCCACGAGGCGCTGGTGCTCGAGTACGAGCACGCGATGACGCGCATCGACTCGCGCACCCAGACGCCGTACGACGTCTCGGGCCACTTCGTCTGGATCGGTGAGCGCACCCGCCAGCTCGACAACGCCCACGTCGAGCTGCTCAGCCACATCCGCAACCCGATCGGCGTCAAGCTCGGCCCGTCCACCTCGGCCGACGACGCGCTGGCGCTGGCCGCCAAGCTCAACCCGCTCAACGAGCCGGGCCGGCTGACGTTCATCACCCGCTTCGGCGCCGACAAGATCCGCGACGGCCTGCCGCACCTGGTCGAGAAGGTCACCGCGTCGGGCGTCGAGGCGGCCTGGGTGTGCGACCCGATGCACGGCAACACCTTCGAGGCCAGCTCGGGCTACAAGACCCGGCGCTTCGACGACGTGATCGAGGAGGTCCAGGGCTTCTTCGACGTGCACCGCTCGCTCGGCACCTGGCCCGGCGGCGTCCACGTCGAGCTCACCGGCGACGACGTCACCGAGTGCGTCGGCGGCGGCGAGGACCTCACCGACATCGGACCTCTCCTCGCGCTACGAGTCGGTCTGCGACCCGCGGCTCAACCGCGTCCAGTCGCTGGAGCTGGCGTTCCTCGTCGCCGAGATGCTCCGCTCCGCGCCTGAGCGCTGAGCCCGTGAGCCCCTGAGCCCGTGACCGACCGCCCGATCGACCTCCGCAGCGACACCGTCACCCGGCCGACCGAGGCGATGCGGGCCGCGATGGCGCGCGCCGAGGTCGGCGACGACGTCTACGGCGAGGACCCCACCGACCACCGCGCTCGAGGAGCGGGTGGCCGACCTGTTCGGGCACGAGGCGGCGCTGTTCACCCCCACCGGCTCGATGGCCAACGTGCTCGCGGTGGGCTCGCTGGTCGCGCCCGGCCAGGAGGTGCTGTGCGAGGCCTCGGCCCACATCGCCCGCGCCGAGCTCGGCGCGCACGCCGCGATCGGCGGCGTCACCATGCGCACCTGGGTCGCCGCCCGAGGTGAGATCGACCTGCCCGTCGTACGCCGGCTGTTCGCCCCCGAGATGGGGCCGTTCTTCGTGCGCACCGCGGCGATCTCGGTCGAGAACACCCACAACTTCGCCGGCGGCGCGGTGCTGCCGCTCGACGACCTGCGCGCCCTGCGTCAGTACGCCGACGAGGTCGGTGTCGGCGTCCACCTCGACGGCGCGCGCATCTGGAACGCCCACGTGGCCACCGGCGCCTCGCTGGCCGACTACGGCGCGGTCGCCGACGTGCTGGCCGTGTGCCTCTCCAAGGGGCTCGGGGCTCCCGGTCGGGTCGCTGATGATCGGCTCCCGCGACGCGGTCGACGACGCCCGGGTGCGCCGCAAGCGGATGGGCGGCGGCATGCGCCAGACCGGCCTCCTCGCCGCGGCCGGGCTGCACGCGCTCGACCACCACGTCGAGCGGCTCGCCGACGACCACGACCACGCCCGGCTGCTCGCCGAGGCGATGGGCGTCGACCCGGCCGGCGTCGACACCAACATCGTCGTCGTCGAGCACCCCGACGCCGCCGGCTTCGTCGCGCGCGCCCGCGCTGCCGGCGTCCTGGTCGCGACCGTCGGCCCCACCACCGTCCGCCTGGTCACCCACCTCGACGTCACCCGCGCCGACGCCGAGCGCGCCGCCGCCGTGCTCGCCGCCCTCTGACGCGGCCGGCGGGCCGGGCGGGCCGGGCCTGGCCGGCGGGCCGGGCTGGGATGTTACTGACCGTTGTGACTACTAGCCGACCGATATTAAGCACGCCCAGTAGTCACAACGGTCAGTAACATGCCCGGTGGGGTGCGCGCTGGGGGGCGCCCGCGGGCGCGGCTAGGCCGGGGTGCCGGTGACGGAGACGTCGCTGAGGGCGGTGTAGTTGCGGGCGGCGCGGCCCTTGCCGGGGGCGCTGACCTCGACCAGGCGGAGCCGGATCGTGGAGGTGCGCACGGGCTCGACCGCGACCGTCTGGAGGGCGCGGGTCTGGGCCAGCGACTGGGCGACCGTCGTGCCGTCGTCGAAGACCCACTCGACGGCGAGCACGCGACGGTTGCCGCGGTACCAGTCGAGGTCGCCCGAGCTCTTGGCGTAGCCGTTGATGAGGCCGACCTGGGCGACCTCCGTGGGCTCCGCCAGCCGCAGCACGATCTCCTCGCCGGCACCGCTGCCGGGCATCCGCCAGCAGGTCGCGGGGATGCCGTCGATCATGTTGGTGGCCTCGTAGCGGACCTGGTTGCCGCTTGACGTCCTGGTTGGGCGGGGCGGTCTCGGGCACCGTGACGTCGAGGGACCGGGTGATCTGGGCCGGACGGCGACGCTTGGCGGGGTCCTGCTCCGCGGTGGGCGTCGCCTGCGGCGCGGGCGCGTCGGTGCCGCCACTCTCGCCACTCTCGTCGGTGCCGTCGGCCCCGCCGGCGCTCGGGTCGGAGCCGTCGGACGTGGCGGAGCCGCCGGCAGGGTCGGAGCGCGCCGCTCGTCGGCGTCGTCGCCTGTCATCAGCAGCAGGCCGCCCACGACCGCCATCGCAGCAGGACGGCCACCCCGCCGAGCACCCACGGCACCCGGCTCCGGTGCCGCCTGCCGGTCTCCGGCGTCCGGAAGAGCCGGTACGGCGGCGACCGGGCTCGGACGCTGGCGGCAGCTCCGGGTCGAGGGCGGCGAAGGTCATCGGCTCCGGCTCGACGGGCGGCGACAGGTCGGACGACGGGGCGCCGACCTCGTCGGCGTACAGCGGGTAGCGCGCCACCGACGGCGGGTCGGAGGGCAGCGGCGGCGGCAGCAGCGGAGGCACCGCGGCGGCGGACGCGGGGAGGCGGGGTCGGTACGACCGGGTCGGGCTCAGCGCCGCCGGCAGGGACGGCGGGCCGCTCGGCGGTGCCGGTGCGCCAGTCGTCCGGCTCGACCGCCGGCGCGCCCGCAGTGGGTGCAGAACCGGCTGTGCCCCAGGACGCCTGGCCGCACCCCGTGCAGTGCTCCATCGTGGTCTCCCCGGCTCCTCGGCCACGGTCCGCGGACCCGTCCGACCGTCCACCCTAGGTGACCGGCGGTCAGCCGGCCCGGCGCACCCGCTCGCGCGCGTCCTGGCGACCCAGCAGCGGGGGCAGCCGACGTACGGCCTGGGCCAGCTCGCGCAGCTCGGTGCCGAGCAGGGCCTGGGGTCCGTCGCACAGCGCCGTCTCCGGGGACGGGTGGACGTCGACGATGACCCCGTCGGCACCCACCGCGATCGCGGCCCGGGAGAGCGGCACGACGAGGTCCTTGCGTCCGGCCGCGTGGGAGGGGTCGACGATGATCGGCAGGTGGCTGGTCGCCTGGACGACGGGGACGGCCGAGATGTCGAGGGTGTTGCGCGTGGAGGGCTCGAAGGTGCGGATGCCGCGCTCGCACAGCACGACGTCGAGGTTGCCGCGCTGGGCGATGTACTCGGCGGCCATCAGCCACTCCTCGATGGTGGCGGTCATCCCGCGCTTGAGCAGCACCGGCTTGCCGGCCTCGCCGACCGCCTGCAGCAGCGAGAAGTTGGCCATGTTGCGGGTGCCGATCTGGAGCATGTCGGCGTGCTCGGCCACGACGGCGACGTCGGCGGCATCGACGATCTCGGTGACCACGGGCATCCCGGTCGCCTCGCGGACCTCGGCGAGGATCTCCAGGCCACGGACGCCGAGCCCCTGGAAGGCGTACGGCGACGTGCGGGGCTTGTAGGCCCCGCCGCGCAGGATCGTGGCCCCGGCGGCCTGTGACATGCGCGCCGCCTCGAGCGTCTGTTGCGGGGTCTCGACGGCGCACGGGCCGGCCAGCAGCGTGAAGGTCTCGGGGCCGATCGGCACCTGGTGCCCGGCCGGTCCGACCCACACCGTCGAGCGGTCCGGGTGGTGCTGCCGGCTGACCAGCTTGTAGGGGTCGGAGATCCGGTGCACGTCGGCGACGCCGTGCAGGGTGCGCAGGTTGAGGTGGTGGAACGACTCGACGTCGCCGACCAGCCCGATGATCGTGCGCACCAGGCCCTTGGAGACGAACGCCTCGCCGCCGACGCTCTCGACCCGCTCGACCACCTGGGCGATGTCCTCGTCGGTCGCGTCGGGCGCCATCACGACGACCATGTGGCTCCCCTCCGGTGGACCTCCCGGCCCTCGCTGCGCCGGCCCTCGCTGAACCTAGCCGCGGCGGCACCGGACCCACCCGCCCGCTCCCAGAGTGCGGACAAGCGTGACGGGATCGTGACCCAGCCACGACCGGCCCCCGTCGAGGATCAGGCCGGCACGCCCCGGAGGCCGATCCGGACGCCGATCCCGACCCCGGCTGCACAGCCTTCTCCCGGTCGACGGCCACCAGCAGCACGGGGTAGCGCGACACCTCGAGGGCGCGCCGGGCCACGGGCCCGAGGTGCGAGCCGACGGCGAGCGAGGAGTGGTGACGACCGAGGACGACGACCTCGGCGGCGGTCATCGGGGCCTCCAGCAGCGCCAGCGGCGAACCCTCCACCAGCGGGTCGACGACCAGTCCCGGCCAGTCGCGCACGAACCGTTCGACCTCCAGCCGCACGGCGGCCGTGGACCCGGTGTCCCGTCCGGGATCGTGGACGACCCGCAGCGGCACCTCGCGGCGCACGGCCTCGGCGCAGGCCACCGTCAGCAGGGCCCGCACCTCGGTCGCCTCCTGCACGCCGACGACGACGCAGCCGCCCTGGTCCGGCCCGGGCGTCCACCCCGCGGGGACGCCGACCACGGGCACGCGGGTGCGGGTGGCGACGCCGTTGGTGACCGAACGGGTGCCCAGACGACGCAGGGCGCCGAGCCGGCGGTGCTGGACCACGATGAGCGAGGCGCGGGCGCCCTCCACCACGAGCGTGTCGACGACGCCACCGCTGTCGAGGAGCGCGGTGGTGACCCGCAGGCCGGGTCCGCCGAGCTGACCCACGCCGGCGGCGGCGGAGCCGAGCAGGAGCCGGCCCTGGTCGACCGCCTCGCGCCAGGCCTCGTCGACCGAGGCACCGTGGCCGGCGGCGGGCCGCGCGACGTGGACGAGGTGGACCCCGACTCCCCGCTGGACCGCCTCGGCAGCGGCGAGCCGCAGCGCGCCGGCCATGTCGCCGAGCCCGACGGCGACCATCACGTCACCCGGCACCAGCGGCTCGGACTCGGGGGTCGGCCGCGTGCGACGGGTGACGGGGCCTCCGGCGCGCCCCGTCTCGGGGTGCGCACGGGTCTCGTCCGGTACGCCGGTCTCGGCGACGAGCAGGACGGGGCAGGTCGCGTCCAGCAGGGCGGCCCGGACGACGGGACCGACGTGGGTGCCCCAGGGGCGGTCGCGGTGCCGGCGTCCGAGCACGAGCAGGCGGGAGCCCTCGGACGCGGCGACGAGCGCGTCGCTGGGCGACTCGTGGGAGATCTCGACGCGTGGCGTGCCGGCCGGGGCCTGCACGTCGCCGTCCGGGGAGCCCGCGAGCGCGTTCCGGGCCCGCTCGACCCACCGGTGGCGCAGGTCGGCGTCGCTGACCCCGGCCTGCTCGGGCAGGTCGGCGAGCTCGAGCAGGTCGGCCACGTCGGCGCCGTCCCAGTGGTCGACCGCGTGCAGGACGGCGACCTCGCAGCCGCGCACGCGGGCCTCCTCGGCCGCGACGGGTACCAGGGCGCGCGCCTCGGCGAGGTCCTGGACCGCGACCGTCACCACCGCCGGGCGGGTGGCCGCGACCGCCGGCTGCCAGTCGTGCGGCACGCTGAGCACGGGCACCTCGCACAGCACGGCCGCGCCGTTCGCCGTCGACCCGGCCAGGACCCGCTCGAGCCGTCCGCTGCCGGTCCGCTCGATCACCAGGCAGCGGGCGCCGTCGCGCGGTCCGGGCCAGCGCGGCGGCGACCCAGTCGTCCTCGATCAGCTCGGTGGTCACGTCGACACCCGGGACGACGGCGAGAGCCGCCTCGCGGCCCGCTCGAGCGACGCGCTCGTCGACGTCGATGGACAGCGGCGACCGGACGTGCACCAGGTGCAGCACGCACCCGGTGCGGACGGCCTCGGCGGCGGCGAAGCCGACTGCGGCGGGCGAGCCGCTGATCGCGACTCCGCAGACGATGCGTGCGCGGCCGTCCATCTCAGACCTCGCTTCCGGCGTCGTCGGTCACGGGCGTCGCGGTCATCGCGTGCGGCCGGGCGCGTATCGGCACCACGGCCACGGGACACCGCGCTCGCTCCAGGATGCTCGCGGCGACCGAGCGGTCGATCAGCCGGCGTATCCCCTCGGGTCGGTGCCGGCCGACGACGAGCAGGTCGGCCGATGCGGACTCCTCGATCAGGTGGCCACCGCCCCGACCCGGTGTCGAGGTCGCCCACCCCGATGCGTCCGAGGTCGAGGTGGACGTCGACGTCGGGGTACGTCGCCCGGAGCCCGGCGACGGCCTCCGACAGGATCCGCTCGGGCTCGTCGCGTCGGTCCAGATGGTGCCGACCGGCCAGGTGGAGAGCAGGATCCGCAACGGCGACCTCGGCCCCGCTCGCGTAGCGGAAGGCGAACTCGACCGCGGCACCGGAGTCGGCGGTCCCGTCGACGATCGGCGATCACGGTGCCGTCGCGAGGGGTGCCGCGCTCGCTGGGGCACGGTGCACGACGACCGGGCAGTGCGCGGCGTTGGCGACCGCGGCGCTGACCGAGCCCAGCAGCAGGCTCTTGAGGCGGCCGTGCCCGTGCGAGCCCAGGACCAGCACGTGGGCCTCGTCGGACAGCGCGAGCAGCGCCTGCCGTGGGTCGAGGACGTCGGCGACCAGGAGCAGCCGCAGGTCGGGGTGCCGCTCGAGCACCCGCGCCTGCGCCGCGTCGAGGACGGCGCGGTCCGGGTCGGTGCTCGGCAGCCCGAGGTCGCCGGCCCGGAGTCCGCCGCACCAGCGCCGCGCGCTCGAGCGAGCGCGGGTCGCGGGAGTGGACCACGGTGAGCGATACGGTGGTCACGCGCCGCGGCCGCGGCCGCCCAGTCGAGGGCGAGCGTGCTGCCCGGTGAGCCGTCGACACCGACGACGACGGTGTCGCGGGGGACGTCGTTGATCTCCATGCTCCCAGCGTGCGACGGATGCGCCCCGTGCGTTACGGCCTGGGTCCCCGACTCTGCGGGACGTTGTGCCCGCTCGCGGCGGACTCGACCGCGGACGGCGGCTCAGACCACGAGGTGCTGGACCTCTCCCTCGGGCTTGCGCTGCGGACGCAGCTCGACCACGAGCATCGCGGTGAGCACCATCGCCCCGCCGAGCAGCATCCGGGAGGTCACCGACTCCCCGCCGAGCAGCACGGCGAAGAACGCCGCGAAGACCGGCTCCATGCTCATCACGATCGCGGTGCGGGTCGGGGAGAGGTGGGCCTGCGCCCAGGTCTGGCCCAGCATCGCCAGCGCCCCGGCGACCACCGCCATGTAGACGACCGAGAGCCAGTCACGGCCGGTGTCGGGCAGCACCAGGCCGTCGGGCGCGGTGGCGACCAGGCAGATCACCGAGATCACGACGATCTGGACGATCGACATGCCCAGCGCCTCGGACCGGCGCGACCAGGCGCCCAGGCCGACGATGTGCAGGGCGTAGAGGACCGCCGCGACCAGCGTGATCGCCTCGCCGTAGCCGATCGCGACGCCCTCGAGGGTCAGCACCGCGAGCCCGGCGGTGGCCAGGCCCACCGCCGCCCAGGTGAGCCGGGTGATCCGGGTGCGCAGCAGCAGCGCGGCCAGCAGCGGCGTGAGGACGACGTACAGGCCGGTGACGAAGCCGGAGACGCTGGCCGCGGTGTGCGCCAGGCCGGCGGTCTGGAGGATCTGGGCGAGGCCGTAGAGGCCGCCGAGCACGACGGCGTGCCGCCGGGACTCGCGGGAGAGCCGGCCGATCGCGCGGGGCGCGACGGCGATCATCACGACGCTCGCGACCGCGAACCGGACGGCGAGGAAGTCCAGGGTCGGCACCCGGTCGAGCAGGTCCTTGATCAGGAAGAACGTCGATCCCCAGGCGGCCGTCATGCCGAGCAGCGCCGCGGTGGCCAGCAGCGTCGTCCGGCGCGGGACCGGGGACGTGCCGCCGGTCATCCGCGCAGGTCCTGGAGCAGCCTCAGGTCCGCGTCGCCCACCTCGCGGGAGCCGGGGGTCTCCAGGATGAACGGCACCCCGTCGGTGGCCGGGTGGGCCAGCATCTCGGCGAACGCCGCCACGCCGATGTGGCCCTCGCCGATCTTCTGGTGCCGGTCCTTGAACGCACCGCGCACGTCCATCGAGTCGTTGGCGTGCACCAGCCGCAGCCGCCCGGGCCCGCCGATCTCGACCACCCGGTCGAGCGTCGCGGTGGCACCGCCGGGCTCGTCGAGGGGGGCGCCGGCGGCGAAGACGTGGCAGGTGTCGAGGCAGATCCCGGCCTTGGGGTGGTCGTCCAGGGCCGCCAGGTAGGGCTCGAGGTCGTCGACGCCCGCGCACAGCGACCGGCCCTGCCCGGCGGTCGGCTCGAGCAGCAGCCACGGCGCCGCGTCGTCGGCGATCGTCTCCAGGATCGGCAGCAGGCCCTCGCGGACCTGCGCCATCGCCGCCCGGTGCCGCTCGCCGCCGCCGGTCGCCGGCCGGGTCGACGTACGACCCGGTGTGCACGACCACGCCCTCGGCGCCGATCTCGGCGGCCCGCTGCAGGTTGTGCGCGACCAGGGCGACCGAGCTCTCGTAGGTCGCGGCGGTGGGCGAGCCGAGGTTGACCAGGTAGGGGGTGTGGATGAAGACCCGGAGCCCGCGCTCGTCGATCGCGTCGCGGAACGCCGCGTCGTCGGCGGGCCGGCCGGGCGACCTCGCCCAGCCGCGCGGGTTGCCGACGAAGACCTGGAACGCCTCGCAGCCGAGCTCCTCGGCGCTCGCCAGGGCGCCGTCGACGAGGCCCTTGCCGACCAGGACGTGGGTGCCGAGGGGGTTGCGCATGCGCGGAAGGTATCGCGCGTCCCCCGGACCGTCCCCGGACGGGGCGGGCTCAGACCACGTAGAGGGTGATCGTGGTGCCGCGGGGCACCTGGTCGCCGCCGCCGGGGGACTGGCGCACCACGAAGCCGATGCTGATGAAGTCGTCGTCCTGCTTGACGTCGACGTCGAACCCGGCGTCCTCGAGCGTGGTGCGCGCGGCCTCGACGCCCGAAGCCGCACCACCTGCGGGACGCTCGACCAGCTCGGGCCCCTTCGAGACGGTGACCGAGACGGCCTCGCCGCGGAAGAGGGTGCCGCCGGGCGGGCACGTAGGAGATCACGTGGTCCGTCGTCGACCTCGTCGCTGAACTCCTCGCCGACCACCTCGACCACGAGCCCGCGCTCGGTGAGGGCCTCGCGCATCTCGTCGACGTCCTTGCCGACCCAGTCCTTGCCGACCTGGATCGGACGCCGGCCCTTGCTCACGAGGAGGTCGACCGAGCCGCCGGGCCGCATCGTGGTGCCGGCCTTGGGCACGCTGCCGAGCACGGTGCCCTCGGGCACGGTCTCGGAGAAGCGCTCGATCGACTCGTCGAACGCCAGCCGCACCTCGAGCAGGGCGTCCTGGGCCTGGTCCTCGGTCATGCCCTTGACCTTCGGCACGTCGTAGCGCTCGGCGCCCTTCGACATGGTCACGGTCACGGTGCCGTTGTCGAGCGACCCGCGAGCCGGGGGCCGGGTCGGTGGCGAGGACCTGCCCCTCCGGCACGGTCTCGGAGAACTGCTCGCTCGGCGTAGGCGACCTCGAGCCCGGCGGCGTCGAGCTTCTGCTCGGCCGCGGCTCTGCGACATCAGGATCACGCCGGGCGTCGTGGTGTAGCGCGCCCAGCCGAACCAGTAGGCACCGACGCCCGCCGCTGCCCGACCAGCAGCAGGGCGAGCAGCAGCAGCAGCGGGCCGCGCCGCCGGCGACGCCGACGCGGCGGGGGAGCGGACGCCGTCGCCGCGGGCGGGCGCGGGGAGCCGGCGGGGGTGGTGGCGGCGGCCCCGGCGGCGGGCGCGTGGGTCGGGAGCGCGACCGGCCGGCCCGGTCCGCCTGGATCGCCTGGGTGGCCTCGGCCGCCGGGTCGGCGCGAGCAGGGTGGCCATCTCGTGCTCGTCCCAGACCTCGGGCGGCGGTGTCGCCGCCGGGGCGGACCGGCAGGACCGTGCGTCGCCTCGACGCCCGGCAGCACCAGCGGCAGCAGGTCCTGGGTGAGCTCGGGGTCGTCGCGGACGCCGTCGGCGAGGGCCGAGCCCACCCGGTGCACCTGGTGGAGGAGCACCCCGGCGTCGGCCGGGCGCAGGCTGCGGTCGCGGGCGGTGGCCCGGGCGACCAGCGCGTCGACGTACGCCGGCAGCTCGGGCACGAGCGCCGACGGCGGCGGCACGTCGTGGTGGACGTGCTTGTAGGCGACCTGGATCGGGCTCTCGCCCTCGTGCGGCTTGCACCCGGTGAGCAGCTCGTAGAGCAGGACGCCGGCGGCGTAGACGTCGGCGCGGGCGTCGGCACGACCCTCGACGACGAGCTCGGGGGCGAGGTAGGAGACCGTGCCGATCAGCACGCCCTGGGTGGCGGTGTGCTGGGTGTCGGCGCTGACCGCCTTGGCCAGGCCGAAGTCGGCGACCTTGATCCGCCCGTCGTCGGCGATCAGGACGTTCTCGGGCTTCACGTCGCGGTGGATCAGGCCCGCGCGGTGCGCCGAGGCCAGGGCGGAGAGCACCGGCTCGACCAGCGCCAGCGCCCGCGACGGCGACATCGGGCTCTCCTTGGCGATGGTGTCGCGCAGGGTGTGGCCCTCGATCAGCTCCATCACGAGGAAGACCGTGCCGTCGTCGTCGCCCTGGTCGTAGACGGCGACCACGTTGGGGTGCGAGAGGCGGGCGGCGGCGTGGGCCTCGCGGACGAACCGGGCGGCGAAGTCGTGGTCGTCGCCGAGCCCGGCGTGCATGACCTTCACCGCCACGGTGCGGTCGAGCCGCAGGTCGGTGGCCTCGTAGACGGTGGCCATCCCGCCCCGCGCGATCCGCGACAGGATCCGGTAGCGGCCGTCGAGCAGGCGGCCGAGCAGCGGGTCGCCCGGAGGCCCGGACGTGCCCGACGGCACCTGCCGGGCGGCGTGTCCGTCTACCTGCACGTCGACCCTCCTGCTCCGGACGGGGAAGGATCCGGGTGCCCCATCGTACGGTCGCGCGCGCCCCCGGGTGGGGCCACGGGGCCCCCGGCGTGGCGCGTCGCGTGGGGGGACCGGGCAAGATGGAGCCATGGCTGACCCGCACCCCGAGACCTCCCTCGCCGACGCCGACCTGGCCGCTCTCGTGACCGACTGGGTCGACTGGGCCGCCGCCGCCGAGCACCTCGGGGTCACCGTCGCCAAGGTCAAGACGATGATCCGCGACCACGAGCTCGCCGCCGCGGTGCCCACGCCCGGCGCCGGCCAGCGGGTCCCGGCCGACTTCCTCCAGGACGGGCTGCCGGTCAAGGGGCTCAGCGGGCTGCTCACCGTGCTCCACGACGGCGGCTACACCGACCGCGAGTGCATCGCGTGGCTCTTCCTCGACCAGGACCTGCCCGGCCGCCCGATCGACGCGCTGCGCGAGAACCGCGGGGCCGAGGTCAAGCGCCGCGCCCAGGCGATGGCCTTCTGAGCCGCCGGCGGTCGTCGTGACGATCCAGGGTGGCCCGCTCGACGGGGCGCCGAGGAGCCGCAACAGCAGCGGGCTGCTGGCCGTGCTGGTCGTCGTGGCCCTGGTGCTCGGCGTCTGGCTCGTCAACGGGCGCGACCCGGGCACCCCGACGGGGCTCGCCCCCGAACCCACCGCCACCCCGTCGTCGGCCTCGGGGACCATCGACCCGGCCAGCGGCCTGCCGTGGGTCGAGCTGGTCGACCTGCCGCCCGAGGCCGGCCGGACCGTCGGGCTGATCGACCGCGGGGGACCCTTCCCCTACGACAAGGACGGCTCGACCTTCGGCAACTTCGAGGGCCTGCTGCCCGACCGCGAGCGCGGCTACTACGCGGAGTACACCGTCGACACCCCCGGCTCCTCCGACCGCGGCGCCCGCCGGATCGTCGCCGGCGACCAGGACGAGCTCTACTGGACCGCCGACCACTACGCGTCGTTCTCCCGGATCCGACGGTGACCCGATGACCGGCCCGGGTGCCCGATGAGCGGCCTCGCCGCGGTGCTCGCCGGGCGGACGCCGTCGGGGGTCTACCGCTGGCACGCCGCCTACGACGTGGCCGACGTGCGGCACGCCGTCGAGGCCGCCCACTGGCGCTTCGCCCACCTCGACGGCTGGGTCACGCAGACGGCGGCGGAGCTCCACGCCGCGATCGCCGCCGCCCTCGGCTTCCCCGCGCACTACGGGCGCAACCTCGACGCCCTCCACGACTGCCTGCGTGACCTGGCAGGGCCCACGGTGCTGCTGTGGGACGGCTGGTCGCCCCTGGCGCGCGCCGACCAGCGCACGTTCGCCGTGGTGCTGGCGATCCTCGCCGAGCACGCCGACCACCTGACGGTGCTGCTGCGCGGCGCCGGGCCGGACCTGGACGTCGCCAGCCTGGACTGAGCCCGGGCATCGGCCTCGACGCAGCCGGGTCAGACGGTGCGCTGGGTGGCCGCCGCGGCCAGCGCGTGCAGCACGCTCGCGGGCCTCCTCGTCGACGTCCGCCTCGTCGAGCGCGGTCGTGGCCCGCGTCGGCGAGGTGCGTCGATCACGGTCTCGACCTGGGCCCGGGCGCCGCTGCCGTCGACGATCGCGCGCAGGTCGGCGACGGCGGCCTCGTCGAGCGGGGTGCCGAGCGCGCGGTCGAGCCGTCGCGCGTCGGCGGGGGAGGCGGCGTCGAGCGCGAGGGCGACCAGCACCGTGCGCTTGCCCTCGACCAGGTCGTCACCGGCCGGCTTGCCGGTGAGCGGCGGGGTCGCCGAAGACGCCGAGCAGGTCGTCGCGCAGCTGGAAGGCCTCGCCGAGCGGCAGCCCGAAGCGCGAGAGCGCCTCCAGGGTCGTCGGGGCCCGCACCGGCCAGGGCGGCGCCGATCTGCAGCGGTCGCTCGATGGAGTACTTCGCCGACTTGTAGCGCAGCACGGTCATCGCGGCGTCGACGTCGGCCCGGCCGCGGGCCTGCACCGAGACGTCGAGGAACTGGCCGGCGATCACCTCGGTGCGGCACAGCGACGAAGACGTCGTGGGCGGGGGCGACCCGGTCGGCCGGCAGGCCGCAGCGGCCGAGCAGCTCGTCGGCCCAGCCGAGGAGCAGGTCGCCGAGCAGGATGGCCCCGGCGGCGCCGTACTGCTCGGGGCGTCCGCGCCAGCCCTGCGGTGCGGTGCTCGGCCTCGAGCGCCCGGTGCGTGGCCGGCCGGCCGCGGCGGGTGTCGGAGGCGTCCATGTAGTCGTCGTGCACCAGCGCGCTGGCGTGCAGCAGCTCCAGCGCCGCGCAGGCCCGCAGCAGCGCGGTCTCCTCGACGTCCTCGGCAGCCGGGGCGGGGCCGGGGACGACGGCATGGTGGCCCCACCAGCAGAACGCGGCGCGGAAGCGCTTGCCGCCGGTGGTGGCGGCCCGCGCGGCGGCCAGGAGCCGGTCGGCGTCGGGTCCGAGCGGGGCCAGCCGGTCGACCTGCTCGGCCAGGAAGTCGGCGAGCGTGACCTCCAGCCGGTCGCGGAAGCCCTGGTCGTCCCACGCCCGCCCCTGTGCCACCCGAGGAGACTAACGAGTGGACTTCCGGCCCAGGGACGGGGTGCGGTCCCCTTAGACTCCTCGCATGGTGCCCCCGACCGACACTCCCGGGACCGGCCTCGACGAGAGGCCGGGCCTCGGCGCGCGGCTGCGCTCGGGCGAGCGGTCCTTCTCCTTCGAGTTCTTCCCGCCCAAGGACGACGACGGCGAGGCGGTGCTCTGGCGCTCGATCGGCGAGCTCGAGCCGCTGCGGCCGACGTTCGTGTCGGTGACCTACGGCGCCGGCGGCGCCACCCGCGACCGCACGGTCGCGATCACCGGGCGGATCGCGCAGGAGACCTCGCTGCTCCCGGTGGCCCACCTGACCTGCGTCGGGCACACCCGCGACGAGCTGACCACGATCCTGCGCCAGCTCGGCGACGCCGGCGTCCGCCACGTGCTGGCGCTGCGCGGCGACCCGCCCGGCGGTCCGGGCACGCCCTGGGAGAGCACCCGAGGGCGGCGTCGAGTACGCCTCCGAGCTGGTCGCCTTCATCCGCGAGACCACCGACGCCACCGTCGGGGTGGCGGCCTTCCCCGAGGGTCACCGCGACGCCACGAGCCTGCAGTTCGACGCCGAGGTGCTCAAGGCCAAGCAGGACGCCGGCGCGGAGTTCGCGGTGACCGAGATGGTGCTGCGCGCCTCCGACTACGTCGGGCTCGTCGAGCGGGCGCGCGACCTCGGCGCCGACCTGCCGATCGTCCCCGGCATCATGCCGATCCTCAACTACAGCTCGATGCGGCGCATGGTCGAGCTGTCGGGCCGCGAGATGCCCGACGAGGTGCTGGCCCGGATCGAGCCGCTGCGCGACGACCCGGCCGCGGTGCGCGCCGAGGGCATCCGGATCGCCACCGAGCTCTGCGACGCGCTGCTCGAGGCCGGTGCGCCCGGGCTGCACTTCTACACGCTCAACCGCTCCAAGGCGACCCGCGAGATCTTCGCAGCGCTCCAGATCACCGCGTAGCCGGTCTCGGGTCAGGCGGGGCCGACGCACTGGGCGACCAGGGCGGCCGAGAGACCGACGTAGGGGAGACCGGCTCCGGGGGTGGCGTGGGCGCCGGCGGCGTAGACCCCGGCGATCGGGGTGGTGGGGCCCAGGCGGTGGCGCACGGTCGCGCGGCCCTGCCACAGCACGCCGTGCGGCGAGCCGCCCCAGCGCTCGACCAGGTCGCGCGGGGAGCGGTCGATGCGGGCCGACGACCTGGTCGCGCACGTCGAGGCCGTGCCGGGCCAGGGCGCGGAGCATGTCCTCGGCCAGCTTGCCCCGTCCGTGCAGGGTCCAGGCGGCGTGGCCCTCGGGTGCGCGGCCACCGGTGCGGACGACGAGCAGCGGGTCGGCGTGGAGCACCAGCTCGGGCGGCAGGTCGGGCAGCTCGCCGTCGAGACCGAGGTGGGTGACGACCGGCGGGATCGCCGGCATGGTGCGGACGACGTGGGCCGCCAGCGCGGGCAGCCGGCGCGGGTCGATCGCGCAGACCACGACGTCGGCGGGGTGCTCGGCCGCCGTCGGTGCGCACGGCCGCGACCCGGCCCTGGCGGACGACGAGGTCGAGCACGGGGGTGCCGGTCAGCACGGTCACCCGGCGGGTGGCCATCCGCTTCTCCAGCGCCTCGGTGAGCCGCGCCATCCCGCCGAGTGCGGCCGGCACCCGCCAGGCGCCGAAGGACTGCTCGAGGTAGGAGCGCAACCCCGCCCAGGCCGGCACGTTGCGGGGGTCGTGGCCCTCGGCGACGAACGGGTGGGCGGCGACCATCGCGAGCCGCTCGTCGCGGAAGGTCCGCCGCAGCCGCTTGTGCAGGGTCTCGCGGCTGCTGAGCCGGGCCGCCACCTCGCGCGGCAGCGCGTCCGGCTGCCACGGCACCTCGAAGTAGTGACGGCGCAGCACCTCCCAGTCGTCGGCGTAGGCGTCGACGTGCTCGACCCAGGTGCGGCCCAGGCCGGCGCCCAGCTCGTCGAACTCCCGCATCGACTCGGCGCGCGAACCGCCCCGGACCCGCACCGAGCTGAGGTCGGCGAAGCGGTGCTCCCGGATCACGTCGAGCGGCTCCAGCTCACCGCCCAGCTCGGCCTCGAGCGGGCGGCCGGACTTGCGGAACAGGTCGCGCAGCACCGCGGGCATCAGCGTCGAGGTGGGGCCGGCGTCCCAGGTGAAGCCGCCCTCGGAGATCGACGGAGAGCGCACCCCCGAGCGCGTCCGAGCCCTCCAGGAGGGTGACCTCGTGGCCGAGCTTGGCGAGCCGCGCGGACGACGCGAGCCCACCGAGCCCGCCGCCGACCACCACCACCCGTGCCATGCCCGCACCCTAGGGCGCGACGCTGCCGAGACGTCTCGGGGGCCGCTGAGGGCTACTCCACCTCGATCGTGGAGGCCCCGGTCAGCGCGGCGAGCTCGGCGTGGGTGGTCGAGAACACCGCCGCCGGGTGACCTGCCGCGGCCCAGACGACGTCGTAGCGGCGCAGCCAGGAGTCGAGGTAGGTCGGGACGGGGGCGGGGTGGGCGAGGGGGGAGACCCCACCGATGACCTGACCGGTGTGCTGGCGCACGAACTCGGGGCTGGCCCGCTTCAGGGCACCGACGCCGATGACGGCCGCGACCTTCGCGGTGTCGACCCGGTGGGCCCCCGAGGTGAGGATCAGGACCGGGCTCCCGTCGGCGTCGAAGAGGAGGCTGTTGGCGATCGCCCCCACCTCGCAGCCGAGGGCCTCGGCGGCCAGCGCGGCGGTGTGCACGGAGTCGGGCAGAATGACCACGTCACCGCGTCCGTCGAGTCGGGCATGCTCGTCTCGGAAGCGGGTGATCGAAGGATGCTCGGTCGCCATGCTGCGACCCTAGTGGCCCACCCACGATCTCAGGAGAAGTCCCCGCATGGAGCAGCACGAGCCGCCCCCCGGCCTCCTCCGGCCGGCCTCGGTCACCCGGGCGATCTGGCTGCTGCGCGGCCTGGTCACGGCGGGGGCCGTCGTCACGGTGCTCGTGGCGGTCTTCTGGGACCAGCTCGTCGCCGCCTGGTCGGTGGGGCAGCCTCCGAGCAACGCGATCAAGCAGCCGGTCTTCGTGCCGGTCGTGATCGTCTCCTACATCGTGATCGGCGGACTGGTGCTGACCCTGGTCCCGTTCCTGCGCGGCGGGCACAACTGGGCCCGGCACTCCCTGGTCGCCACGGTGCTGTTCATCGTGCTGTCCACCCTGGCCGGCCTGCGCACCGGCCCACCCACGGTGTTCGTGCTGTGCGCCGTCGTCTCGCTCGCCTACAACGCCGTGACGCTGGCGTTCCTGTGGCACCAGGACACCGGTCGGTACCTGCGCGGTGAGCCGCGGGCGCGCCTCGACGCCTGACCCGACCGAGCTGACCCGACCGACCTACCCGACCGACTCTTGACGCACTGTCGGTGGTGGGGTGTAACCTGCCCAGCAGTTCGAACATCTGTTCGAACGACGCCGGTGGGGGCGACCTCGACCCCCGCCCCCACCGGCACTCGCGCAGCGTCCGAGCCGGGCGCTCAGGCAGGAGAGGCGGGCGGGATGCGACGCTACGACGACGCGGTGGAGGTACGGCGGGGGCGGTTGCCCGGGGGCTGCCGGGGAGCCGGCCGGTGCCGATCTCGAGGGGCCCGCGCAGTTCCTGTGGCACGGCCGGCTGTGGAAGGTGCGCGCGATCGTGGCCTACTGGGTCGAGACCGGCGCGTGGTGGTCGCGGCCCGCGAGCGACGACGGCCGGGTCGCCCTGGGTGACCTGCTGTCCGAGCGCGAGCTGTGGCGGGTCGAGGCCGGTCGCGGCAGCCCCGGGCTGCTCGACGAGGAGGGCGAGGTCACCGGCGTCTTCGACCTCTGCCTCGACTGGTCCGACGGTCGCTGGCAGCTCGTCGGCTGTGTCGACTGATGCCACCGGGTCACGAGGCGACCGGGCCCACGCACCCACCAGCCCCTACACGCTGCCGGCCACCACCCACTCCTACCTCGCTCGTGCGGCTGAGTCGTTGAGCGAGGCGATCGCCGCCACCGACGTCCCGACCCGCTACGCCTTCGCCCACGTCGCCGCGCTGCGCGCCGCCGCGGCCCTGCTCGCCGCCCGCGCGATGCCGGCGCCGAGCCGCCGTCGTACCCAGAAGAACGCGTGGGTGCTGCTCGTCGAGGTCGCGCCCGAGCTCGAGGAGTGGGCCCGCTTCTTCGCGGCGGGAGCGTCCAAGCGCGCCGCCGCCGAGGCCGGCTCCACCCGCGCTGTCACCGAGCGCGAGGCCGACGACCTGGTCCGCGACGCCGACCGCTTCCTCGGGGTCGTCGAGCAGGCCCTCGGCCTGGTGCCCCACGCCGACGCGCCCGTCCACATCGCGCGCCGCGTGTCCTGACCCGGTGACCGGGCGCAGCGCCGCCCCGCCGCGCCGCTCAGGACGGGAAGGGCTCGTCCTTCCCGAGCACCGTGAGGCCGTCCTCCACCCGGAAGCCGC
This sequence comes from uncultured Actinomycetota bacterium, assembly GCA_963834285.1. Classification (GTDB taxonomy): domain Bacteria; phylum Actinomycetota; class Actinomycetes; order Propionibacteriales; family Nocardioidaceae; genus Nocardioides. The sequence continues at coordinate 136,907 of CAWIAZ010000006.1, forward strand.
GGGCCCGGTCGGCCTCGGCGTCGACCCCGAGCTGCTCGCCCGGCGGCACCACCACGTTCTTGTCGAGGATCGCGTTGCGCACGATCGCGCCGGCGCCGATCCGGACGTTGTCGAGCAGCACCGAGTCCGAGACCTCCGCGCCGGCCTCGACGCGGACCGCCGGCGAGAGCACCGACCGGTAGACCGAGCCGCCGGTGACCACCACCCCGGGCGAGAGCACGGCGTCGAGCGTCGAGGGCGGGAGGTCGGGTCCGCCCTGCACGAGCTTGGCCGGCGGGTGCGGCCCGACCGAGGTGAAGATCGGCCAGTCGTAGTTGTAGAGGTTGAAGACCGGCAGCGGCGAGACCAGGTCCATGTGGGCGGCGTAGTAGGACCCCAAGGTCCCGACGTCGCGCCAGTAGCCGCGGTCGCGCTCGGTCGCGCCCGGCACGTCGTTGTCGCGGAAGTCGTAGACGCCGGCCTCGCCCTTGGCGGAGAACGCCGGCACGATGTCGCCGCCCATGTCGTGCTTGGAGTCCTCGTCGTCGGCGTCGCGGGTGACCGCCTCGACCAGCGCCTTCGCGTCGAAGACGTAGTTGCCCATCGAGGCGAGGATCTCGTCGGGCGCGTCCGGGAGGCCCACGGGGTCGGTGGGCTTCTCCAGGAACTCGCGGATGGTCGAGGGCTGGTCGGGCTCGACGTCGATCACGCCGAACTGGTCGGCCAGCGAGATCGGCTGCCGGATGGCCGCCACGGTGGCGGCGGCGCCGGACTCGACGTGCTGGGCGACCATCTGGCTGAAGTCCATCCGGTAGACGTGGTCGGCGCCCACGACGACCACGATGTCGGGCTTCTCGTCGCGGATCAGGTTCAGGGACTGGAAGATGGCGTCGCCGCTGCCGAGGTACCAGTGCTTGCCCACCCGCTGCTGGGCCGGCACGGGCGCGACGTAGTTGCCGAGCATCGTCGACATGCGCCAGGTCTGGGTGACGTGCCGGTCGAGGCTGTGCGACTTGTACTGCGTCAGCACGACGACCTTGAGGTAGCCCGAGTTGACGACGTTGGACAGCGCGAAGTCGATGAGGCGGTAGGTGCCCCCGAAGGGAACAGCAGGTTTGGCCCGGTCGGCAGTGAAGGGCATGAGTCTCTTGCCCTCTCCGCCTGCCAGGACGATGGCCAGGACCTTGCGGCGCGACGGGCTCATTGTCGAAGGTTAGTCGGCACTGTCCAGCCCGCGGGAGGGGGTAGTTTGCGGGGCATGGCCAAGCCAATGCGCGTCGACGTCCTGACCAAGGAGTACCCGCCCGAGATCTACGGAGGGGCCGGTGTCCACGTGGCCGAGCTCGTCCGGGCCCTGCGGGCCCGCGACGACCTCGTCGCGCGGGTCCATGCCTTCGGGGTGGCCCGCGACGAGGAGCTGACCGCCTCCTACGCCGATCCGGTGGAGCTCGAGGGGGCGAACCCGACGCTGACCACGCTCGGCGTCGACCTGGCGATGGCCGCGGGCTGCGAAGGGGCCGACGTGGTCCACTCGCACACCTGGTACGCCAACTTCGGCGGCCACCTGGCCGGGCTCCTCCACGACGTCCCGCACGTGGTCACCGCCCACAGCCTCGAGCCGCTGCGTCCGTGGAAGGCCGAGCAGCTCGGCGGCGGCTACCGGGTCTCCTCGTGGGTGGAACGCACCGCCTACCTCGCGGCCGCCCGGGTGATCGCGGTCTCCTCCGCGATGCGCGACGACGTGCTGGCCAGCTATCCCGACATCGACCCGGACCGGGTCGTGGTGGTGCACAACGGGATCGACACCGAGCAGTGGCAGCGGCGCGAGGACCCCGACCGGGTGCGCGAGCTCGGGGTCGACCCCGACCGGCCCTCGGTGGTCTTCGTCGGCCGGATCACCCGCCAGAAGGGGCTGCCGCTGTTCCTGCGGGCAGCCGCCCAGCTGCCCCCCGACGTGCAGCTGGTGCTCTGCGCCGGTGCGCCCGACACCCCGCAGATCGAGGCCGAGGTGGTCGCCCTGGTCGACGAGCTGTCCCGCAGCCGCACCGGGGTGCTGTGGATCCGCGAGATGCTCCCGCGCGCCGACGTGGTCGCCCTGCTCAGCGCCGCGACGGCCTTCGCGTGCCCGTCGGTCTACGAGCCGCTGGGCATCGTCAACCTCGAGGCCATGGCCTGCGAGACCGCCGTGGTGGCCACCGCGACCGGCGGGATCCCCGAGGTCGTCGTCGACGGCGAGACCGGCCTCCTGGTGCCGATCGAGCAGGCCACCGACGGCACCGGCACGCCGCTCGACCCCGACCGCTACGTCGCCGACTTCGCCGCGGCCCTGGTCGAGATCGTCTCCGACCCGGACCGCGCAGCCGAGATGGGTCGCGCCGGCCGCGTCCGGGCCATCGAGTCCTTCGGCTGGGACGCGATCGCCGAGCGGACCGTCGGCATCTACCGCGACGTGGTGGCGGGCCGCTAGCGCCGTGGACAACAGCCCGCGCACGCGCAGTCTGGTTGATCGAGCTGGTGAGTGCCCGACCCCGAGCGCGGCGAGGTTCTCGGTCAGGGCGCTGATCCAGCCGCGACGGAACCCGGAGAACGCGAGACCGTTGTCGGTCAGCATCCGCGCCGGCAACCCGTAGCGAGCAGCAGCGCCCTGGAGGACCGCCCACACATCGAGGCTGTTCTCGCTGCGCACCGCGCGCAGCGCGATGTCCAGGCGGGAGCAGTCATCGACGATGTGCAGCACGCACACCGCGGTGCCGTCGGTCAGGGCGACCTCGAAGCCGTCCATCTGCCAGCACGTGTTGGGCTGCTCGGCCTCGAACCGGCGCCGTGAGCGCCGCGGACGCCGCTGCGGGACCGCGACCAGCTGCCCACGACGGTCCAGGACCCGGTTGATCGTGGCTCGCGAGGGGATCGCTGCGCCGCGGGCCACACCTGGGGTGCGACCAGCCCGCACAGCTGCTCGCCGTCGGGCCCAGCGCCGCCGTCCAGGCCGTCGCGCCAGGCCTGAAGCTGGTAGCGGATCGAGTCCGCGCCGGCGTCCCAGCCACCGTCGTGCAGCCCTTTGCGGGCCAGCACCACCAGGTCCTCGACCTGCGCGGTCACCGCTGCCGGCGAGGACGCCGGGCGTCTGGAGTCGGGGTAGAGCCCCTGCACGCCACGCTCGGCGAACCGAGCCGCGTACTTGTAGAACGTTGTCGTCGAGCACCCAACCGACGCGCACTGCGCGCGCACGTTGAACCGCTCGCCCTCGACATAACGAGCCACCAACGCTGCGAACTCCGGGGACACCGGCACTCCATCTCTGGCCACAGACCCAGACTCACCAGCCCAGGCCAAACCCGGTCGAAGTGTCCGCGATGTCGTGAGACTTAATGTGTCCGCGATGTCGTGAGCCTGACACCGGGCCGGGGGTGGGTGTGGGGCACACGACCCACTCGAGCGGGGCCTCGACCCACTCGAGCGGGTGCTCTCGCGGTGGTGGCGGAGCCGGGCTTGACCGCCGTCCGCGGGGGCGTAGACTGAACTCGTTCGAACACCTGTTCGAACACCAGTCAGGGGTCGAGCCGGCTGAGCCGAGGAGCGCCCCATCATGCCCGACCCCTTCCCCCACCTCCACGTGGCGTCGGGCTACTCGCTCCAGTACGGCGCCTCGCACCCGCACGTGCTGGTCGAGCGTGCTGCCGAGCAGGAGATGGACACCCTCGCGCTGACCGACCGCGACGGCACCTACGGCGCGGTGAAGTTCGCCAAGGCCTGCCTGCAGGCCGGGATCCGACCGGTCCTCGGCGTCGACCTCGCCTACCGCGACCCCACCGCCGACCCCGACCACGACCACCGCCCACGCCCGCACCGCCCACGCCACCCGCGCCCCGGCCCGTGGCGGCGCCTTCCGCGACCTGCCGGCCGAGCGGGGAGGTCTGCCGCGGGCGACGTTCCTGGCCGCCGCCGACACCCACGGCGGCCGGGCGGGCTGGGCGGCGCTGTGCCGGCTGGTCTCCGCGGTGCAGCTGGCCGGCGAGCGGGGCAGCCCCGTCCTCGACCTCGGCCGACCTGCCCGACGGGGTGGGCGACCTGCTCGGCAGCGGCGACCTGGTGGTGCTGCTCGGCCCGGCCTCGTCGCTGGGGGTGGCGGCCACCCGGCGCCGTGACGACCTCGTCGCACGCGGCGCTCGCCCCGTGGCGCGCGCTGGTGCCGCGCTCGCACCTGGTGGTCGAGCTGGTCTCCCACCGGCTGCCGGGCGGCGGGCCCGGCGGGACGTCCGGACGCCACGACGGCTGGGGTCCGGGCACCACCCCGCACGCCGCCCGGATGGCCGGCGCGGCCCGGAGCGCCGGGCTGAGCGCGGTGCTCACCAACGCCGTGCGCCACGCCGACCGCCGCGACGCGGTCACCGCCGACGTCCTCGACGCCGCCCGGCGGCTGGTCGCGCTCGACCGGCGCCACCTCGACCGCGCCAACGCCGAGGGGTTCCTCAAGTCCGGCAAGCAGATGCGCGAGGTCGCCGAGGAGGTCGTCCGGGCCGCCGGGCTGGGGGAGCGCGACGCCGTCCGCCTGCTCGCCGACACCCGCAAGGTCGCCGACCGGTGCGCCCTCGACCCGCGGGCCGACCTCGGGCTGGGCGAGGTGCACTTCCCGGAGTTCACCCTCTCCACCGAGCACGCCAGCGCCGACGTCGCGCTGCGCGCCCGCTGCGAGGGCGCGGTCGGCGACCGCTACGGCTCGGCGCCGCGGCAGGTGATCTGGAAGCGGCTCGACGACGAGCTCGAGCTGGTCCGTGGCCTGGGCTACGCCTCCTACTTCCTCACCGTCGGCGACATCACCGACCTGGTCCGCGAGATGGGGGTCCGGTGCGCCGCCCGCGGGTCCGGCGCCGGCAGCCTGGTCACCTACCTGCTCGGCATCTCCGGGGTCGACCCGATCCGGCACGACCTGCTGATGGAGCGGTTCCTCTCCCCGCTGCGCGGCGCCCTGCCCGACATCGACGTCGACGTCGAGTCCGACCGCCGGCTCGAGGTCTACGAGGCGGTCCTCGACCGCTACGGCGGCGAGCGGTGCGTGTGCGTGTCGATGATGGACACCTACCGGGTGCGGCACGCCGTGCGCGACGTCGGGGCCGCGCTGGGCATGCCCCCGGGCGAGATCGACGCGATCGCCAAGGCGTTCCCGCACATCCGGGCCCGCGACGCCCGGGTCGCGCTCCGCGAGCTGCCCGAGCTGCGGGCCGGGGGCCTGGCCGAGCCCGACCTCGACCTGATGTTCCAGCTCGTCGAGCGCCTCGACGGGCTGCCCCGCCACATCGCGGTGCACCCCTGCGGCGTGCTGCTCTCCGACGCCACCCTGCTCGACCGGACGCCGGTGGAGGCCAGCTACGCCGGCTTCCCGATGAGCCAGTTCGACAAGGACGACGTCGAGGACCTCGGCCTGCTCAAGCTCGACGTCCTCGGCATCCGGATGCAGTCCGCGATGGCCCACGCGGTGGCCGAGGTCAAGCGGGTCGACGACGTCGAGATCGACCTCGACGACGAGGCGCAGGTGCCCTTCGACGACCCCGCGACCTACGAGATGATCAGCAGCGCCCGGACCCTCGGCGTCTTCCAGATCGAGTCGCCCGGTCAGCGCGAGCTGGTCGGCAAGTCCGGCGTCGAGACCTTCGGGCAGATCATCACCGACATCTCGCTGTTCCGGCCGGGGCCGGTCAAGAGCGACATGATCACCCCCTACCTCGAGGTCAAGCAGGGGTGGCGCGAGGTGGCCTACCTCCACCCGGACCTGCGGCCGATCCTCGAGGAGACCTACGGCGTCGTGGTCTTCCACGAGCAGGTCATCGAGATCATCGCCCGCTTCGCGCGGATCGACTTCGCCGAGGCCGACGAACGCCGCCGGGCGCTCGGCGACGTCGACGGGATGGCCCAGACCAAGCTCTGGTTCTTCCCCCGCGCCCTGGGCCACGGCTACCCGCTCCCGGTCGTGGAGCGGGTGTGGTCGGTGCTCGAGGCGTTCGCGTCGTTCGGCTTCTGCAAGGCCCACGCCGCGGCGTTCGCGCTGCCGACCTACCAGTCCGCCTGGCTCAAGACCCACTGGACCGCCCACTTCCTCGCCGGCGTGCTCACCCACGACCCCGGCATGTACCCCAAGCGGCTGATCCTCGAGGACGCCCGCCAGCACGACGTCACGATCCTCGGCCTCGACGTCAACGCCAGCGAGAAGACCTACGTCGTCGAACCCGTCGAACGCGAGCGAAGCGAGCCTGTTCGACGGAACAGAGAAGACAGCGCGAGCGGAGCGAGCCCAGAGCCTTCCGGGGGGATCCCGGGGGGCGGAGCCCCCCGGGCGTACGGGATCCGGATCGCGCTGGCGGAGGTCAAGGGCATCAGCGAGGCGGAGGTGGAGCGGATCGTGGCCGCGCGTCCCTACCAGTCGCTCACCGACTTCTGGCACCGGGCGCGGGTCTCGCGACCGATCGTGGAGCGGCTGGTGCTGGCCGGCGGGTTCGACGGGGTCTACGCGCTCGGGTCCGGCGACGGGGTGGCGCCGCGGGGGCGGGTCACCCGCCGCGACCTGCTGCTCCAGGTGGCCGAGCTCGACCGCTACGGCCGGGCCGTCGACCGGGCCGGCCGGGGGAGGGGGCTGGGACGCCGACCGGCGGCTGCCTCGGTGGCGGTCGCCCGCGCCGACGACGCCGGCCGGCGCAACAACACCGACCCCCGGTCCCGGGAGCAGAGCGACGCGCTGGAGCGTCATCCGCTGGGCAGCGCCGGGGTGTGGGCGCGGGCCTCGGCGCAGAGCCGGGCCACCGCACCACCGCCGCCGGTCTCCTCGGTGCAGCTGGCCCTCGACCTCGGTGACGGCCCCGGCGAGGGGGAGGTCTCCGGCCTGCCCGAGATGACCGGCGCCGAGTCGATGGCCGCCGAGCTGGAGATCCTCGGCCTCGACGTCAGCCGGCACGTCGTCGACGGCTACGCCCGCTTCCTCGACGAGCTCGGCGTCACCCGCAGCAGCGACCTGCTCACCCGGCGCAGCAAGTCCGAGCTGCTGGTCGCCGGGGTCAAGGTCGCCACCCAGACCCCGCCGATCCGGTCCGGCCGGCGGGTGATCTTCCTGACTCTCGACGACGCCACCGGCCCGGTCGACGCCACCTTCTTCGAGGACGCCCAGGGCCCCTACGCCGCCACGGTCTTCCACTCCTGGCTGCTGGTCGTCCGGGGCGAGCTGCGCCGCACCGGCTACCGCGGCGTCTCGGTGCGGGCCACGGGCTGCTGGGAGCTGCCGGCGCTGCACGCGACCTGGCAGCGCGACGGTCTCGAGGCCGTGCTGGAGGAGATGGCGGTGGTCCCCGGGGGCTTCGGCTCGGTCGGGGTCGAGCGTGCTGTCTCCGGGGCCGCGGCCAGTCGGGCGTCGCGGCCGGTGATGGCCCGGCCGCAGTCCTTCTCCGAGGCGGGGGAGGCCGGGGGAGCCGACTCGCCCCACCACTCCGCGGCCGGCGGGATGGGCAGACGACGGGTGCTGGTGCACTCCAGCGGGTTCACGATGTCGCCCTACGCCGACATCAAGCCCGCCGGCGAGGACCCCAAGCAGGTGGCCCGCAAGCTCTGGCACCGCAGCCCGGGGAGCGCGGGGTGAGACCGCCGGGGGGTGTCCTAGGGTGGCGGGCATGTCAGCCAGCGAGCGGCCCGGCGAGCGGCCCAGCGAGCGCCGGAGCGCCACCCGTCACGCCGTGGTCTGGGACGTCCTCGGCCCGCTGCTCCTCGACGGCCCCGGCCTCGACGTCCTCGACATCGGTGGCGGCACCGGCGGGTTCGCGGTGCGGGTCGCCGAGGCGGTGTCCGGCCACCGGGTCACGGTCGTCGACCCCAGCCCCGACGCCCTGGCCGGCCTCGCCCGCCGGGCCCGTGAGCTCGGGGTCGAGGTCACCGGCCACCAGGGCGACCTGTCCAGCCTGCTCGACGTGGCCGGTCCCGGCAGCGCCGACGTGGTGCTCTGCCACGGGGTGCTCGAGGTCGTCGACGACCCGGCCGCCGCGCTGGCCACGCTCCGTGAGGTGCTGCGTCCCGGTGGCAGCCTCAGCCTGCTGGTCGCCCAGCGCCACGCCGCCGTCATCGCCCGGGCCATGGCCGGCCACTTCGGCCAGGCCCTCGCCGTGCTGCAGGGCGAGGACGGCGGCCGCGCCGGTCACCGGTTCACCGAGGCCGAGGTCCACGACCTGGTGGCGGGAGCCGGTCTCGAGGTCGCCGAGACCCACGGCATCCGGGTCTTCTCCGACCTGGTCCCCGGGTCGCTGCTCGACCTCGAGCCCGGTGCCACCGGCGCCCTGGTCGAGCTCGAGCGCGCGGTCGCCGGGCGCCCCGAGTACCTCCCGCTCGCCTCGCACCTGCACGTGCTCGCGCGCCGCTGACACCACCGGCACCACCACCACCACCAGCACCAGCACCGGCACCACCACCGGCACCACCACCGGCGCAGGACCGGGGCGGGCGCGATGACGGACACCGGGTCCACGCCGATCCTGCACGTCGACATGGACGCCTTCTACGCCTCCGTGATGACCCGCGACCGGCCCGACCTCCAGCAGGTGCCGGTGATCGTCGGCGGCGGCCACCGGGGGGTGGTGCTGGCCGCCAACTACCTCGCCCGTCAGTACGGCGTCCACTCGGCCATGACCGGCAGCCGGGCGCGCCGGCTGTGCCCCCAGGCGGTGGTGCTGCAACCCGACTACGACACCTTCACCACCGTCTCGACGGCGGTCATGGAGTGCTTCCGGCGGGTCACGCCGCTGGTGGAGGCGATCTCCCTCGACGAGGCCTTCCTCGACGTGCGGGCGGCCGGGCGCCGGCTCGGCTCCCCCCTCCAGATCGCCGAGCACCTGCGGGCGGTGATCCACGACGAGCAGCGCATCACCTGCTCGGTGGGGGTCGCGGCCTCGGTCTCGGTGGCCAAGCTGGCCTCGAAGCGCGCCAAGCCCGACGGCATCCTCGTCGTGCCCCCCGAGCAGGTCACCGCCTTCCTCCACCCGCTCGACGTGGGTGAGCTCTACGGGGTGGGGGAGAAGACCCGCGCGCTGCTGCACCGGCTCGGGCTGCTGACGGTGGGCGAGATCGCCCACACCCCGCTGCGCACCCTCCAGCGGGCGGTGGGCCATCACCTCGGAGCGCACCTCCACGAGCTGTCCTGGGGAGCCGACCGGCGCGAGCTCGCCACCCGCGGCACCGGGGTCTTCGGGCACGGCGCCCGGTCGGGCGACGGCGATCCCGACAAGTCGATGGGTGCCCAGGAGACCTTCGGGCGCGACACCGACGACCGGTCGGTCATCGCCCGCGAGCTGCTCGCGCTGACCACGAAGGTCACCGCCCGGATGCGGACCGCCGAGGTCGCGGGTCGGACGGTGTCGATCACGGTCCGCTTCGCCGACTTCACCACCATCACCCGCTCCCGGACCCTGTCCGAGGCCACCGACGTCACCCAGGAGGTCTACCGTGCCGCGCTCGGCCTCTACGACGCCCTCGGTCTCCAACGGGCCCGGATCCGGCTGGTCGGGGTCCGCGTCGAGGGGCTGCTCCCGCGCAGCCGGGTCCAGCGCCAGCTGCTGCTCGGGGAGCGCGACCGGGGCTGGTCCGAGGCCGACCGGGCGGTCGACCGGGCGGCCCGCCGCTTCGGCTCGGCCGCGGTGCGGCCGGCCAGCCTGCTGTCCTGATCCCGGTCCCGAGCGGCTGCCGGCGGGTCGACGCCGCCAAAATCATCGAGGCGTTTCGGTCACCCGCCTACCGCTTGCCCCACGGCCTGCCTAGACTTGACCCACGCTGGCCTCGGGGCAGCGTGAGCCACGGCGACCGACGAGACCTGGGAGGACCGGTGCCACTCTCGGAAGAAGAGCTTCGACTGCTCGAGCAGATGGAGCGCGCCCTCGTCGAGGAGGACCCCAAGTTCGCCTCCACCCTGCGTGGCACGTCGCTGCGCCGGTCGGCCCGTCGTCGCGTCGTCGTCTCGGGCGCCGCCTTCCTGGTCGGCATCGTCGTGCTGATGACCGGTGCGATCACCCAGATGGCGCCGATCGGCATCGCCGGGTTCCTGGTCATGCTCGGCTCGGCCACCGTCGGCCTCAGCGCGCTCAAGGGCCAGGCTGCGGCCGAGTCCGCCCCGGCCGCTCACCACCCCTCCGGCTTCAGCGTCATCGACGGCGGCCGCAAGACCTCGTCCCGCCGCACCCGCCGCCAGTCCTCCGGCTCCTTCATGGAGCGGATGGAGCAGCGCTGGCGCCGCCGCCGCGACGAGGGCATGTAGCAACGCCGTTCGTCCCGGGCGCTCAGCCCATGTGCTCCACGACGCCGCTCCACGACGCCTGCTCGGACGACGTCGTCCGGCCGCTGCGGACGCGCCGACCCGCGGGCGCCGGGCAGCACCGACGCCGGCCACCACCGGGCGCGGCGGCGCACCCGCGGCGTCACGCCCGCCTCGAGCGCCTCGAGACAGGTGTGCGCCTCCGCCGTCAGGCCAGCGGTCTCGCCCGCGTGGCCGCGGGAGTAGCGCAACAGCTCGAGGTCGCCCACGATCCGGTCGAGCGCGACCACCGCGGACGGGTTGACCATCGGCCCCCGGGCCGGTCGCTCGGCGGCGAACTCGTCGCCGGGAGCGCCGAACAGCGTGACCAGCCGGTCGCGGGTGTCGCGGGGCGACCGGGCGGTGGGCCAGGGGAGCCGCAGGTCCTCGGCGGTGGCGCGCAGCTCGTCCCAGACCCCCTCCGGGCCGGCCGCCAACCGGGCTGTGCGGGCCCGGCGACGCAACGTCGAGGGGAGCAGCAGCACGAGCACGACCAGCAGCCCGCCCCCGATCCCGCCACCGAGGCGGCGCCACGGCAGGCCGCCGTCCTGGTCGGCGCCGCTGCCGGGGTCGACGCGTCGGAACCTCGGTGTCCGGACGCTGGGAGGGCCCGGCACTGGGACCGGCCCCGGCGGAGGCGGACTCCGACGGCCGGTCGCCGGGTCCGTCCGGCCCGGCGCCCTCGTCGACGCCCCGCGCCCACGGCGGCACCGTGCGCGCCCGCACCGGCGGGGTCGGCTCGAAGGCCACCCAGCCGAAGCCGTCGAAGTAGAGCTCCGGCCACGCGTGCAGGTCGCGGGCGGAGTAGAGCCAGGTGTCGTCGCCGACCGGGTCGGGCTCGAGGAAGCCGATCGCCATCCGGGCCGGGATGCCGAGGACCCGGGCCATCGTGGCCATCGACGCGGCGAACTGCTCGCAGTAGCCGACCCGGCCCCCCTCGCTGTCGGAGAGGAACGCCTGGAGGTCGCCGGTCCCGCTGCCGGTGGGACCCCGGTCGAGGCTGTACTCGAAGTTGGCGCGGAACCAGTCCTGCAGGGCGACCGACTTCTCGTACTTGCTGAGGGCGTCGCCGGTGACGTCGAAGGCCAGCTCGGTGACCAGGTCGGGCAGGTCGTCGGGCAGGTCGAGGTACTCGTCGTCGACCTCGGTCCGGGCCAGGGAGGCGTTCTCGAGGCCGCGGGCGGTGATGTCGAGGTCCACCGCCGTCATCGAGTACTCCAGGCCGCGGGTGTCGAGGTCCTCGTCCCAGTGGAAGAAGTCGGTGGTGGACTCGTCGAAGCGCCAGTCGCCGTCGGCGCGGATCGCCGAGATCGGCGCCTGGGTGGGCAGCCACGACGACCGGAAGGCCTCGTCGATCTCGACCCGGTAGCGGTACTCCTCGCGGCTCAGCCGCGAGGACACGCCCTGGAGGGGGGGCATGGTGCCGTCGGGCACGTTCTCGGGCGGGATGTCCCGGTTGCCCGGGCTCCACTCGTTGCCGGAGAAGCGCTTGAGCACGGTGACCCGCAGGTAGTCGGGCTCCGGGTCGTCGGTGGTGACGGTGATCAGGGGGATGTCCGGGCCCCGGTTGAGGTCGCGCAGCAGGTCGGCGGTGGGGTTCTCGATCGTGACCTCGGACCCGTTGCCCGGGCCGTTGCCGAAGTCGAAGACCTGGAGGTCGAACGTGGGGACGCCCAGCGGGACGACGACCGCCAGGGCCGTGGCCACCGACCCCACGGTCGCGGCCTTGGTGCGGGAGGCGTTGGTGCGGACGCCGAAGGAGGCCGCCCCCGGCGCGCGGCCACCCACACCGGCGAGCGACTCGCCGTGCTCGTCGAGCGGGCGGCCCCACCGGTTGACCTGCTCGTTCTCGTGCAGGAACAGCATCGTGAGGAAGCCGGCCGCCGTGAGCACGAAGACCGGCACGGCGACACCGCCGCCGAGCATGCTGATCGGCACGCTGTAGACGGTGAGCAGCGGGAGACCGGCGAGGGGGACGCGGCGCCACGTGCAGGCCAGCGCGTCGACGGCGAGCATCGTCGCGACGCCGCCCGCGACCAGGAGGGGCGCCAGGGCCGGTACGCCGGCGGGCACCGGGGCGGCGTAGGAGCGCGCGGTCTCGCCGGCCGTGGCGAACGCCGCGAGCGTCTCGCCCCATCCCGGGCCCACCGGGACCACGACCCCGACCACGATCCACCCGAACACGAGGACGGCGGCCAGCACCTGGAGCGTCACCACCACGGTGCCCGGCAGTCGCCGCCACCGGGCCAGCGCGCCGGTGCCGGCCACGGTCAGCCCCAGGAAGAACAGGGGGACCAAGAAGGCGGGGTCCTCGTCGGTGAAGCCGCGCCACGACAGCATCGCGGCCCAGGTCGTGGCCGCGGCGGTGAGGGAGAGGCGGAGCCCGGAGGAGACGCCGCCGGCGGTGTGCCTCACGTGATCGCCTCGACGGGCTGGACGGGCGGGACGGGCTCGGGTGCTGGACCGGGGCGTGCTGCCGGCCGCCGGTGGCGCGGGCCTGGCTGCGGCCGAGCTCCTGCCAGGCCTGGTCGAGACGGTCGCGCGGACCGAGCCGCGCGCACCGCCATCCCTGCTGCAGCAGCACCGGCAGGGCGCCGCCGTCGCCGTGCTCCGGCCGCGCGCCAGGCCTCGACGTCGACGGCGAGCGCGAGCGCCGAGGAGGTGTGGTGCTGCATCCGCCGCAGCACGGGGACGTCGGCCTGCGTGACGGCGCCGAGCACGGCCACGGTGAGCCCGCCCTGGGCGTTCTCGCCGAGCCAGCCGGTGTCGATCTGTGCCTGCGGCAGCCCCTCCACCACGGCGAGGGCCTCGAGCAGCGGTGCCTGCGTTGAGGTCGGCCTCGCGCAGGTGCCAGATGCTGGTGGGGTCCTCACCGGACGCCGTCACCAGACGCACCGAGAAGCCTCGGGCGGTGAGGTGCACGGCGATCGACGCGGCGGCCGACACCGCGGCCTCCAGGGAGGAGGCGATGCCCTGGCCGCGGTGGGCACTGCGCCGGTTGTCGAGGAAGACCGTGGCCCGCGACTGCCAGGGCTGCTCCTCCCGCCGGACCATCAGCTCGCCGACCCGGGCGGAGCTGCGCCAGTGCACCCGGCGCAGGTCGTCGCCGCGGCGGTAGTCGCGGACGGTGACGTCCTCGGCCGAGCCGATCGCGAAGGCGCGCGGGCGGTTGTCACCGGAGCCGGTCCAGCCGCCGCCGAGCGGGATCGAGGGCAGCGTGACCGTGCGTGGCGTGACGGTGAGCGGCACGGTGCTGCGGAAGCTCCGACCCAGCTCGACCAGGCCGAACGGATCGCTGACACGCACCGCCATCGGCCCCACCTCGAACCGCCCGCGGACGTCGGAGCGCACCTGGTAGGTGACGTGGCGCCGCCACCCGTGCCCGATGCCGTCGAGCACGAAGCGAGGACGGGTGCCCAGGACGTAGGGCAGGTGGTCCTCGAGCAGCAGCACCCCGCTCGGCGTCCGGCCCTCGTTGGTGAGGGTCAGGTTGACCCGGGCCGGCTGGCCGGCAGCGACGAGCTGCGGCGAGATCGTGCGGACCAGCGCGAGCCGGTAGCGGCTGCGGCCCACGAGAGCGGCCGTCACCAGGGGCAGGGCGAGCACGAGGACCCCCACGCGGGTGAGCGCGGGCTGGCCCAGGAGCACCGCGCAGAGCACGGCGGTCACCCCGGCAGCGAGGAACGCCCGCCCGCGGGCGGTCAGACCGGCCAGGCCCTCACGCACGACGCTCGCCGCTGGGCTGGTGCGCCTCCGGCACCGGCACCGCGTCGATGATCGAGTCGAGGATCGCGGTCGTGGACCGCCCGCTCATCGCGGCCTCGACGCCGGGGAGCAGCCGGTGGGCGAGGACCGGCCGGGCGAGCGAGCGGACGTCGTCGGGGAGGACGAAGTCGCGCCCGGCGATCGCCGCCTGGGCCTTCGACGCGCGGACGAGGTGGAGCGTCGCCCGCGGCGAGGCGCCGAGGATCAGCTCGCCGGACCGGCGGGTCGCGGTGGTCAGCGCCACGCAGTAGCGCTGCACCGGCTCGGAGACGTAGACCTGGCCGACGATCCCGGTCAGCTTGCGCAGCTCGGCGGCGTCGGTGACCGGCTCGAGGTCGTCGAGCGGGCTGGCCAGGGCGTGCGAGCTGAGCATCGCCATCTCGGCGGCCTCGACCGGGTAGCCGATCGAGACCCGCGCCATGAAGCGGTCGCGCTGCGCCTCGGGCAGGGCGTAGGTGCCCTCCATCTCGATCGGGTTCTGGGTCGCGATCACCATGAACGGCGACTCGAGGTGGTAGGTGGTCGTGTCGACGGTCACCTGCCGCTCCTCCATGCACTCCAGGAGGGCGGACTGGGTCTTGGGGGAGGCGCGGTTGATCTCGTCGCCCACCACGATGTTGGCGAAGATCCCGCCGGGCCGGAACTCGAACTCGCGGGTGTTCTGGTTGAAGACCGACACCCCGGTGACGTCGGAGGGCAGCAGGTCGGGGGTGAACTGGATGCGGCGCACGGAGCAGTCGATGCTGCGGGCGAGCGCCTTGCTCAGCATGGTCTTGCCGACGCCGGGCACGTCCTCGATCAGCAGGTGGCCCTCGGCGAGCAGCACCACCAGCGCGGAGGAGACGACCTCGGGCTTCCCCTCGATGACGGTCTCGATGTTGTCGCGGATCCGGCCGACGACCCGCGAGAGGGTCTGGAGGTCTGCGCCTCCCGTCGGTGCTGCCACGTCGGTCACTCCTCGGTCGTCCCGCAACGAAAACGGTGCACGGTCCTGCTCACCCTAGGTAATGCAGGCAACCTATGCGGCGCTCGGCCTGTCCGTACCGACGCGCGCGGTCACGGTTTGGTTGCGACCCGGCGCCGGCGCAGCCGCCGCACCCGCCTGCCGTGGGTGGGCACCCCGGTGGCTCCACCCCGAGCCAGGGCCAGGGGTGTTCCGACGCCCGCTCCTCCACCGTTCCCCACCTTTCGCCCCACTTTCCACCACCCGGGCCGCGAGGGGGCCGGTTTCGCGCTCAGCAGAGCGGGTCCCGCGGCCCGGGCAGGAGGCGCCGGGCCGGTCTAGGACAGGGGGAAAGTGGTTGACGGTGGTGCAAAGTGGAGTATGGTGGGGGAAAGTGGAGCAAGAGACCGCCTGAGTGGTGGACAGGAGGTGCCCGATGCGTCTCATGGGCACGTTCACCCCGAAGCTCGACGAGAAGGGGCGGCTCTTCCTCCCCGCGAAGTACCGGGACGTGTTGGCGGAAGGGGTCGTCGTGACTCGTGGGCAGGAGAACTGCCTCGTGGTGTGGCCGCCCGAGGTGTTCGACCGCGAGGCCGACCGGGCCGCCGAGAAGCCCCTCACCAGCAAGGCCGCCCGCGGCTACAACCGGATGTTCTTCTCCGCCGGCGACGAGGTGGCCCCCGACAAGCAGGGCCGGATCGGCATCCCCGCCGCGCTGCGCGAGTACGCCGCGCTCGAGCGGGACGTCGTGGTCATCGGCGTCCGCGACCGGCTCGAGATCTGGAACCCCGACACCTGGCGCGACTACCAGGAGGCCGAGCTCCAGCGGTTCTCCGAGCTCGACGAGGACGACGAGTAGCACCCACCACCCACCACCACCACCCACCACCACGACCCGGCACCGGCCGGCCCAACTCAACATCGGATCCGCAGGGCGAGGCCTCTGACCCGCTCGCCGCCATCGACGCACCTTCTGGGGCAACTTCCCCGGCACCAGACGGCGCACTTCCCTCGACGGCTCCCATCCCCTCCCGGGGGAGCGGGCAGGGACCTGGCCCTGCGGATCCACCCACCACCAGCACCCAGCACCAGCACCAGCACCAGCCATCCGAGCAGCGCAGACGCGAAGCAGGGGTCGACCAGATGAGCATCGCCCGCACCGAGGTGCCGTCGACGGACCGCAGGGTCCGCGACCAGGCCCGCGACGCGGCACTGCTGATGGTCTTCTCGGCCGCGGCCTCGTTGATCTTCGCCAGCTGCTTCCTGCTGCTCACACTGCTGGGACGCTGACGTGCCCGCCTCCCACGTCCCGGTGCTGCTCGACCGGGTCGTCGACCTGCTGATGCCGGCCCTCGACCGCCCGGGCGCGGTGCTCGTCGACGCGACGCTCGGCCTCGGCGGCCACACCGAGGCGGTGCTCGACCGGTGCCCGCCGGTGCGCGTCATCGGCATCGACCGCGACCCCGACGCCCTGGCCCTGGCCGGCGAGCGGCTGGCGGGGTACGGCGAGCGCTTCACCGGCGTGCACGCGGTCTACGACGAGATCCCCGACGTGCTCGACCGGCTCGGGCTGCCCGACGTGGCCGGCGTCCTGTTCGACCTCGGCGTCTCCTCGATGCAGCTCGACGTGCGCGAGCGCGGGTTCGCCTACTCCGTCGACGCGCCGCTCGACATGCGGATGGACGGCACCACCGGCCCCACCGCGGCCGACGTGCTGAACACCTACAGCGCCGCCGACCTGGCCCGGGTCCTGCACGACTACGGCGAGGAGCGGTTCGCCCGCCGGATCGCCGGCGCGGTCGTCCGCCGGCGGGAGGACGCGCCGTTCACCACCTCCGGCCCCCTGGTCGAGCTGCTCTACGACGTGATCCCCGCCCCCGCGCGGCGCACCGGAGGGCACCCGGCCAAGCGGACCTTCCAGGCGCTGCGGATGGAGGTCAACGACGAGCTCGCCGTGCTGCGCCGGGCGCTCCCCGCCGCGATCGACGCCATCGGCGTGGGGGGCCGCGTCGTCGTCGAGGCCTACCACTCGCTGGAGGACCGTCTGGTCAAGCGCGCGTTCACCGCCGCCACCCGGCTCGACGTCCCCGACGACCTGCCGTTCGTGCCGGCCGGGCAGGAACCCGCCCTGCGCCTGGTCACCCGCGGCGCCGAGCAGGCCGACCCCGACGAGATCACCGCCAACCCGCGGGCCGCCTCGGTGCGGCTGCGGGCCCTGGAGCGGATCGCCCCCCGATCCGGTCGTGCCGGCAAAGGAGCCGCCTGATGAGCAGCAGCAGCCCTCTACGTTCCCTGGGGCCCGAGGCCGCGGTCCCGCTGCGCGGCCGGCTGCCGCGGATGGCCGAGGCCGCGGTCGAGCGGGCCCGGCTCACCGTGGTGCCCCGCCAGCGCGCCCGCACCAACCGGGTGCCGTTCGTGACGCTCGTGACCCTGCTGCTCGTCGGGGGTGTCGTCGGTCTGCTGCTCTTCAACACCTCGATGCAGCAGGCGTCGTTCGCCTCCACCGCCCTGGAGGCCCAGGCCCGCAGCCTCACCGCCCGCGAGCAGTCGCTGCGCACCGACCTCGAGGGACTGCGCGACCCCCAGCGGCTGGCCGAGAAGGCCACCCGGATGGGCATGGTCCTCTCGCCGGCCAACTGCTTCCTGCACGAGGGCACCGCCAAGGTCGAAGGCGTCTGCCTGCCCGCCTCGGCCGCGGACGCGCTGCCGGTCGCGCTGCCCCGCCCGGCGAAGCCGCCGGAGCTGACCCCGCGCCCGCTCGTCGTCCAGGCCGAGCCCGCCAAGCCCACCAAGCCCACCAAGCCCGCCAAGCCCGCCGATACGGCGCGCGACACGACGGCGGGCAGCAGCCCGAAACCGGACCGGGACGGTAGACAGGGACCACAGCAGTCCCAACAGCCCCAAACGTCACAGCAGTCACAGCAGTCACAGTCCCCGTCCCGTTCCTCCGACCGCCGCTGATCCCGGCCCGGCTACCCAGGAGACCCGTCCGTGCGTCGTCCTCGCTCCCCGGCCGCCCGCCGCGGCTCGCTCCGCGGCTCGCCGGCCGTGCGGCTCCAGATCGGCCTGCTGCTGATCACGATGGTGCTGTCGGTCTTCGCTGCGCGGCTCGTGCAGCTGCAGGGTGTCGACCCCCGGTCCTACGCGCAGATGGCCGCCGCCGAGGGGCAGGTCACGGTGGTGCTGCCGGCCGAGCGCGGCGAGATCCTCGACCGCAACGGTGAGCCGCTGGCCGACTCCGTCGAGGGCCTGATGGTGGTGGCCGACCCCGCGCTCACCTCCGCGCGGGCGCCGGAGATCGCCAAGTTCCTCGCCGGACGTCTCGGCGTCGACTACATCCGCACCCTCGACCGGCTCCGCGCCGAGGACAGCCGCTTCCAGTACATCGCCCGCCAGGTGCCCGCCAGCCTCGCGCAGACCGTGGTCGACGCGGCGGTGGCCAAGGGCTTCGAGGGGCTCGACACCCGCGGCGACCCGGTCCGGGTCTACCCGGCGCGCGACGTGGCCGCCAACCTCGTCGGCTTCCTCGGCACGCCGAGCAACCGGGGCGCGGCCGAGCCGCTGGCCGGGCTTCGAGGCGACGTTCAACAGGTTCCTCGGCGGCACCGACGGCGAGGCGACCTACCAGGCCGCCAGCGGCAACCGGATCCCGCTGGGCGACGCGACGCTGACCAAGGCCGTCGACGGCAACGACCTGACCACGACCCTCGACCGCGACCTGCAGTGGTACACCCAGCGGGTGCTCGCCCAGACCGTGCGCCAGTACGGCGCCGAGTCGGCGTACGCCGTGGTGATGGACAGCCGCACGGGCGAGGTGCTGACGCTCGCCGACGTGCCGACCTACGACGCCAGCAACCCGCTGGAGTCGCCCGAGGAGCTGTTCAAGTCGGAGGCGCTCAACGAGGTCTACGAGCCCGGGTCGGTGGAGAAGGTGCTCACGATGAGCTCGCTGCTCGACGCGGGCCGGGTCACGCCGTACACCCGGCTGACGATCCCGCCGCAGCTGATGCGTCAGGACCGACCGATCGGCGACTGGTTCGACCACGGCACGATCAAGCTGACGCTCACCGGGGTGCTGGCCAAGTCGTCCAACATCGGCACGGTCAAGGCCGCCGACGAGTTCAAGCGACGGCGAGCTGCGCCGCTACCTCGAGGCCTTCGGTCTCGGCACCCGCACCGGCGTCGGGGTGATCGGCGAGACGCCGGGCATCCTGCCCTCGCCGAGCATGTGGACCAGCCAGACCGAGGACCGGATCTCCTTCGGGCAGTCGATGTCGGTCAACGCGCTGCAGATGGCGGCCGCGATCAACACCATCGCCAACGGCGGCGTGCGGA
This sequence comes from uncultured Actinomycetota bacterium, assembly GCA_963834285.1. Lineage (GTDB taxonomy): Bacteria > Actinomycetota > Actinomycetes > Propionibacteriales > Nocardioidaceae > Nocardioides. The sequence continues at coordinate 156,238 of CAWIAZ010000006.1, forward strand.
TCGACCCCAGCCTGGTCCGGGGCAGCGCCGTCACCGACTCGGGCGCCGAGGTGGGCACCGACACCGCCACCCGGCGCCAGGTCGTCAGCACCAAGGCGGCCCGGCAGACCGCGCTGATGATGGAGCGGGTGCTCGACCCCGAGGACGGGGTCGCGCCCGGCGCCGCGGTGCCCGGCTACCGGGTGGCCGGGCAAGACCGGCACCGCGCAGCGGGTCGGCGACGAGTGCCGCTGCTACGACGGCAGCACCACGGTGTCCTTCGCGGGCTTCGCCCCGGCCGACGACCCCCGGTTCACGGTCTACGTCGTCGTCCAGGACCCGCGCAGCGGCGGTGGCGGCTCGGTGGCCGGGCCGGCCTTCGCCAAGCTGATGGGCTTCGCGCTGCGCCGCTACCAGGTGCCGCCCACCGGCACCCCGCCCTCCCGTCTCCCCGTCGAGTGGCGATAGGCAAGAATCGAGCGGTGACCCGACCGCAGCATCCCCGTCCCGACCCCCCTGTCGGAGCTGGCTGGCCTGGACCCGTCGCACGCTCGTCCCCGCCCGGCTCGAGGTCCGCGGGGCCGAGGCCGGCCAGGCGCCGGCGTCAGCCCGGACCCGCAGGTCACCGGCGTCTCGCTCAGCACGCAGCGGGTCCGCCCCGGCGACCTGTACGCCGCCCTCCCCGGCGCCCGCGCCCACGGCGCCGACTTCGCCGACCGGGCCGTCGAGGCCGGGGCGGTCGCGGTCCTCACCGACGAGGCGGGGCTGGCGCGCGTGCCGTCGGGGGTGCCCGTGGTCGTCGTCGACCGAGCCGCGCGCGATGCTCGGCCGTCTCTCGGCGCACCTCTACGGCGACCCGGCGACGCACCTGCGGATGATCGGCGTCACCGGCACCCAGGGCAAGACCACCACCACCCGGCTGCTCGAGGGCGGGCTGGCCGGCTGCGGCCACGTGGCCGCGGTCATCGGCACCGTCGGCACCCGGGTCGCCGGCGAGGACATCTCGACCTCGCTCACCACGCCCGAGGCGCCCGGACCTGCACGGACTGCTGGCGCTGATGCGCGAGCGCGAGGTCGAGGCGTGCGCGATGGAGGTCTCGAGCCACGCGCTGAGCCTGGGCCGGGTCGACGGCGTGGTCTTCGACGTCGCGGTGTTCCTCAACCTCGGTCGCGACCACCTCGACTTCCACGGCGACGTCGAGAGCTACTACGCCGCCAAGGCGTCGTTGTTCACCCCCGAGCGGGCCCGCCGGGCCCTGGTCAACGTCGACGACGAGCACGGCCGCCGGCTCGCCGCCGAGACCACGATCCCGGTCACCACCTTCTCCACGGCCGGCCACGAGGCCGACTGGCGCGCGGTCGACCTGCGCCCCGGCGTCAGCGGCACGACCTTCACCGTGCTCGCGCCCGACGGCACCCGGATCGCGGCCCGGGCCCCGCTGCCGGGCGCGTTCAACGTCTCCAACGCGCTCGCGGCGCTGGCCGCCGGCGGCGAGGCCGGCTTCGACGGCCGGCCGCCTCGCCCACGGCCTCGGCGAGACCGCGGTGCCCGGCCGGGTCGAGGTGGTCTCGTGGCCGAGGACCCCTTCGAGGTCGTCGTCGACTACGCCCACAAGCCCGACGCCGTCGAGGCCGCCATCACCGCGCTGCGGGCGGTCGCCCCCGGCCGGGTGATCGTCGTGCTCGGCGCCGGCGGCGACCGCGACCAGGGCAAGCGGCCGATCATGGGCGAGATCGCCGCCCGGCTCGCCGACGTCCTCGTGGTCACCGACGACAACCCCCGCACCGAGGACCCCGCCGACGATCCGCGCCGCGATGCTCGCCGGGGCGGCCGAGGCCTCCCCAGGTCCCGGCGGCTGCCGCCGAGGTGCGTCGAGGTCGGCGAGCGCCGCGAGGCCATCCACGAGGCCGTGCGTCGGGCCCGGCCGGCGACGTGGTGCTGGTCGCCGGCAAGGGCCACGAGACCGGCCAGGAGATCGACGGCGTCGTCCACCCCTTCGACGACCGCGAGGTGGCCCGCGAGGCGCTGCGGGCCGTCCGCGACCGCGGAGCCGCTCGTGATCCCGATGACGCTGGCCGACGTCGCGGCGGTCACCGGCGGCACCGTGCACGGCGACCCCGACCTCGTCGTCGACGGGGCGGCGTACGTCGACACCCGCACCCCGGTGCCCGGAGGACTGTTCGTGGCGCTCGTGGGCGAGCGCGCCGACGGCCACGACCACGCCGCCGGCGCCCACGCGGTGCTCGGCAGCCGGCCCACCGAGGCCCCCACCGTGGTCGTGCCCGACCCGGTCGTGGCGCTCGGCCGGCTCGCGCGCCACGTGCTCGACCGGCGTCGACGCGACCGTCCTGGCGCTCACCGGCTCGCAGGGCAAGACCGGCACCAAGGACTACCTCGCGCACGTGCTCGGCGCAGGTGCCGGGGCACGCGGTCGTGGCCACCGCCGGCAACCTCAACAACGAGCTCGGCGTGCCGCTCACGGTGCTGCGGGCCGACGCGGGCACCACCCACCTCGTGGTCGAGATGGGCGCTCGCGGCGTCGGGCACATCGCCTACCTCTGCGAGATCGCGCCGCCGCGGGTCGCGGCGGTGCTCAACGTCGGCACCGCCCACCTCTCCGAGTTCGGCTCCCGCGAGGCGATCGCCGCCGCGAAGGGCGAGATCGTCGAGGCGCTGCCCGCCTCCGGGGTCGCGGTGCTCAACGCCGACGACGACCTCACCGCCGCGATGGCCCCGCGCACGCCGGCGCGGTGCGTCACCGTCGGCGAGCAGCGGCGAGGTCACCTGGCGCGGGCTCGAGGTCGACGACCTCGGCCGGCCCTCGTTCGAGCTCGGCCGATCGCGGGGGAGTGGCACCCGGTCCGGCTGCTCCAGAGCGGGCCGCCACCAGGTGGCCAACGCCGCGGCCGCCGCCGCGATGGCCCTCGCGGCCGGCCTCGACCCGGCCGACGTCGCGGCCGCGCTCGGCACGGCGCGCTCCGCCTCGCGTGGCGGATGGAGGTCCACGAGCGCGACGACGGGCTGCTGCTGGTCAACGACGCCTACAACGCCAACCCCGCCTCGATGGTCGCCGCGCTCGGCACCGTCGGCGGGATCGGCGCCCGCCGGGGCCGGCGCACGGTCGCGGTGCTCGGCGAGATGAAGGAGCTCGGCACCGACCACGACGCGGGCCACCGCGAGGTCGGCCGGGCCGCGGCGGCCGCCGGGATCGACGTCGTCGTGGTCGTGGGAGAGGCCGCTGCGGGCATCGCGGAGGGCGCTCCGGTCGGCCGACGGCTGGTCCGGTGAGGTGATCGTCACGGCGAGCCGGGACGACGCCACGGCCTGGGTGCGTCAGAATGCTTTGTCGTCCGACGTGGTGCTGGTCAAGGCATCGCGGGGCGTGGCGCTCGAGCACCTCGCCGAGGCCCTGCTGACCGACCACCCACCCGCACGCACCGAGATCGCCGGAAGGAGACGTGCTCCACGCCATGAGAGCGATCCTGTTCGGCGGTGGCCTGGCCCTGCTGATCTCCCTGCTCGGCACCCGGGTGGCGATCATCTACTTCACCCGGTGGGGCTACGGCCAGGAGATCCGCGACGACGGACCCACCACCCACCACACCAAGCGCGGCACCCCGACCATGGGCGGCGTCGTCATCATCGCCGCCACCGTGGTCGGCCTACTTCGCGGCCAAGCTGCTCACCTGGATCGCCGCCGTCGGCGTCCGCGCTGCTGCTGCTGTTCCTGTTCGTCGGGATGGGCCTGGTCGGCTTCCTCGACGACTTCATCAAGATCTCCAAGCAGCGCAGCCTCGGCCTGCGCAGCAAGGCCAAGATGGTCGGCCAGACGCTGGTCGCGGTGGTCTTCGGCTTCCTGGCGCTGTCGCCGGTGCTCGAGGACGAGAACGGCCGGACCCCGGCCTCGCTCAAGGTGTCGTTCCTGCGCGAGATCGACTGGCTGGTGCTGCCGACGGTCCTCGCGATGCTGCTGATCTGGCTGATCGTCACCGCCACCAGCAACGCGGTCAACCTCGCCGACGGCCTCGACGGGCTGGCCACCGGCGCCAGCGTGATGGTCTTCGGCGCCTACACGCTGGTGAACATCTGGCAGAACAACCAGTTCTGCCAGGAGGACCCCAGCGCCATCTGCTACAACGTGCGCGACCCGCTCGACCTCGCGGTCATCGCGGCCGCCATCACCGGGCGCCTGCTTCGGCTTCCTGTGGTGGAACGCCTCACCCGCCGCGATCTTCATGGGCGACACCGGGTCGCTCGCGCTGGGCGGGGCGCTCGCCGGCTTCGCGATCCTCACCCGCACCGAGCTGCTGCTGATCATCCTCGGCGGCATCTTCGTCCTCGAGACGGTGTCGGTGATGCTGCAGGTGACGTGGTTCAAGACCACGAAGCGGCTCACCGGCATCGGCCGACGGGTCTTCCGGATCGCGCCGATCCATCACCACTTCGAGATGCTCGGCTGGGAGCAGGTGACGGTGGTGATCCGGTTCTGGATCATCACCGGGCTCTTCGTCGCCACCGGCCTCGGCATCTTCTACGCCGAGTGGGTGGCGAGGCTCTAGTGGTCGACGTCTCCTCCCACGGCCGGCACGACTCCTGGGACGGCGTCCGCGCCGTCGTCGCCGGCTTCGGCGCCTCCGGGTTCGCCGCCGCCGACAACCTCACCCACCTCGGCGCCACCGTCACCGCGCTGGCCGAGTCGGGCACCGACGAGCAGCGCGAGAAGGCCGAGCTGCTGCGGATCCTGGGGGCCGACGTCCGGCTCGAGGCCGGGCGCCACGGCCACGCTGCCCGACGACGTCGACCTGCTGGTCACCTCGCCCGGCTTCCGTCCCGACGCGCCGCTGCTGACGCAGGCGGCGGCCCGCGGCGTCCCGGTGTGGGGCGAGGTCGAGCTGGCCTGGCGGCTGCGCGACGCCGGCCCCGACGGCCGGTCCGCGCCCTGGCTCGTCGTCACCGGCACCAACGGCAAGACCACGACCGTGAAGATGCTCGACTCCATCCTCCGCGCCGCCGGCCTGCGCAGCATCGCGGCCGGCAACGTCGGCCTCCCGCTGGTCGAGGCGGTGATGGACCCGGCCGCCGTACGACGTGATCGCGGTCGAGCTCTCGAGCTTCCAGCTGCACTACACCGACTCGATGGCCGCCGAGTCGGCCGTCGTGCTCAACGTCGCCGAGGACCACCTCGACTGGTACCCCTCGATGCACGCGTACGCCGCCGACAAGGGCCGCGCCTACGAGGGCGTCGAGCGTGCCTGCGTCTACAACGTCGCCGACCCGGCCACCGAGCGGCTGGTCCGCGAGGCCGACGTCGTCGAGGGCGCCCGGGCGGTCGGCTTCACCCTCGGCACGCCGGGGGTCGGGATGCTCGGCCTGGTCGAGGACATCCTCGTCGACCGGGCCTTCATCGAGCAGCGGCACAGCAGCGCGGCCGAGCTGTGCACCGTCGGCGAGCTCGCCAGCCCCGCCCCGCACTTCGTGGCCAACGCCCTGGCGGCGGCCGCGCTGGCCCGCGCCCACGGCGTCAGCCAGGCGGCGGTGCGCGACGGGCTGCGCGCCTTCGTGCCCGACGCCCACCGGATCGCCACGGTCGCGGTCCACGACGAGATCACCTGGGTCGACGACTCCAAGGCCACCAACCCGCACGCGGCGCAGTCCTCGCTGCTCGCCTACGACTCCGTCGTGTGGGTCGCCGGCGGCCTGGCCAAGGGTGCCCGCTTCGACGACCTCGTCGCCGCGGCCCGCGACCGGCTGCGGGGCGTCGTCCTGCTCGGCCGCGACCGCGAGGTGATCGCGCAGGCGCTGGCGCGACACGCGCCCGATGTGCCGGTGATCGTGGCCGAGGGCCGCGAGACTGAGCCCGTAGAAGGTGTGACCGCCCTGATGAGGCAGGTGGTCGAGGCGGCTGCGGCACTGGCCGTCCCCGGCGACACGGTGCTCCTCGCACCGGGCTGTGCCTCGATGGACCAGTTCACCGACTACGCCCACCGCGGTGAGGCGTTCGCCGCGGCGGTGCACGAACGGCACGCGGGGGGGGGCACCGTAGGACCGCACCACCGACCCGACAGCGAGCGACCCGGAGGGGAGCGATGACGACCACCGCGGCCCCCTCCGCCAGCACCGGAGCGCCCGGACCCTCGCCGGGCTCGCCCGCGACTGGGTGCCTTCGTCGCCGCGCTGCGCGTCCTCGCTCGACCGTCCGCTGACGTCCTACTACCTGCTGCTGGGCGCCGCCGGTCTGCTGCTCACCATCGGCCTGATCATGGTGCTGAGCGCCTCCAGCGTCTACGCCTTCAAGGTCAACGACGGCGACTCCTACGCCGTGGTGAAGCGCCAGCTGCTGTGGGTGCTGGTCGGGCTGCCCGCGGCGTTCGTCGCCAGCCGGGTCTCCGAGCGCTGGGTGCGACGGCTCGCCTACCCGGCGTTCTCGATCTCGCTCGTGCTGCTGCTGCTCACCGCGTTCATGGGCGTGGAGCGCAACGGCAACACCAACTGGCTGGCGTTGGGCCCGCTGGTGATCCAGCCGTCCGAGATCGCCAAGCTGTCGCTGGTCGTGTGGGCCGGCCACATCTACGCCAACAAGGACCGCCGCCTGAGCAACCTCCACCAGATCATGGTGCCGGTGGTCCCGGGCATGCTGCTGGCCACGGGCCTGGTCATCGTGGGCCGCGACCTCGGCACCGCGCTGGTGCTGTTCGCGATCCTGATCGGCATGCTCTGGGTCGTGGGTGCCCCGATGCGCTTCTTCGTGCTGGTCAGCTCGGTGGTGAGCGTCGCCGTGTTCGCGCTGGCCACCGTCCGACCGCGAGCGGTTCGCCCGGATCACGACCTTCGTCGACCCGTTCAAGGACTACCACGAGACGGGCTGGCAGCCGGCCCACGGTCTCTACGCCGTGTCCAGCGGCGGCCTCTTCGGGCAGGGCATCGGCGCCAGCCAGCAGAAGTGGGGCTCCCTGCCGGAGGCCCACACCGACTTCATCTTCGCCGTGCTCGGCGAGGAGCTCGGCCTGGCCGGCACCCTGCTCGTCGTCGGGCTGTTCCTCACCGTCGCCTTCGCCGCGCTCAAGGTCGCCCGCCACACCGACAACCCCTTCGTGCGCTACACCACCTTCGGCATCGTGGTCTGGCTGATGGGCCAGATGATCATCAACGTCGGCATGGTGCTGGCCCTGCTGCCGGTGATCGGCATCCCGCTGCCGCTGGTCTCCTACGGCGGCTCCAGCCTGCTGCCCACGCTCGCCGCGCTCGGCCTGCTCGTCGGGTTCGCCCGGCGCGAGCCCGAGGCCGCGCGGGCGCTGGCCCAGCGCCGCAAGGCCCGCTCCTCGGGTCTGGCCGCGCGGCGATGAGGGTCCTGCTCGCCGGCGGCGGCACAGCCGGGCACACCTCGCCGCTGCTCGCCACCGCCGACGCGCTGCGCCGCCTCGACCCCGAGGTCGAGGTCACCTGCCTCGGCACCCCGCGCGGGCTCGAGAACACCGTGGTGCCCGCCGCCGGCTACCCCCTCGAGCTGATCCCGCCGGTGCCGCTGCCGCGCAGGCCCAACGCCGACCTGCTCCGCGTGCCGTCGCGGCTGCGTCGGGCGGTCCAGGAGACCTACGCCGTGCTCGACCGGGTGCGGCCCGACGTCGTCGTCGGCTACGGCGGCTACGTCTCGATGCCGGCCTACCTCGCGGCCCGGCGCCGCCAGCTCCCGCTGGTCGTGCACGAGCAGAACGCCCTGCCGGGCCTGGCCAACAAGGTCGGGGCCCGGTTCGCCGACCGGGTCGCGGTCAGCTTCCCCGACACCCCGCTTGCGCCACGGCGAGTACGTCGGCCTGCCGATCCGCCGGATGATCTCCCAGCTCGACCGGGCCGGCCCTGCGCGCCGAGGCGCGCGCGTTCTTCGGCCTGCGCGACGACCTGCCCACGCTCGTGGTGACCGGCGGCTCGCAGGGCGCCCGCCGGCTCAACCAGTCGGTCTCCGGCGCGGCCGACGCCCTCGGCGCCGCCGGGGTGCAGGTGCTGCACGTGATCGGGCCCAAGGGCGAGGCCGCGCCCGCTGCCGACCGCCGTCCCCTACGTCGTCGAGCGCTTCGTCGACCGGATGGACCTCGCGCTGGCGGCGGCCGACCTGATGATCTGCCGGGCCGGCGCCTCCAGCGTCACCGAGGCCGCGGCCACCGGCGTGCCCGCGGTCTTCGTGCCGCTGCCGATCGGCAACGGCGAGCAGGCCCACAACGCCCGCCCCGTCGTCGAGGCCGGGGGAGCGCTGCTGGTCGACGACGCCGACCTCACCCGCGACTACGTCGCCACGACGGTCGTCGCGCTGGCCACCGACCCCGAGCGGCTCGCGGCGATGAGCGCCGCCGCGGCCGGCCTGATCCCGCGCGACGCCGACGACCGGCTGGCGCGCATCGTGCTCGAGGCGGCCGCGCGATGAGGGTCCCCGTGCCCGACGACATCCTCCCGGTCGAGCGGCTCGGTCGGGTGCACTTCGTCGGCATCGGCGGCGCCGGGCTGTCCGGCATCGCCCGGATCATGCTCGCCCGGGGCGTCGCGGTCAGCGGGAGCGACGCCACCTCGACGCCCCACCCTGGAGGCGCTGCGCGCCCTCGGCGCCGAGGTCTGGCTCGGCCACGAGGCCGAGCACGTGGGTCGCGCCGACACCGTGGTCGTCTCGACCGCGGTCCGCGACGACAACCCCGAGTACGTCGAGGCCGTGCGCCGCGGGCTGCGGGTGCTGCCGCGCTCGGCCGCGCTGGCCTCCGTGATGGCCGACCGGCGGGTGCTGGCCGTGGCCGGCACCCACGGCAAGACGACCACGACCTCGCTGCTCACCGTCGCGCTCCAGCACGTCGGCGCCGACCCGACGTACGCCATCGGCGGCGACCTCACCGCCACCGGCATCAACGCCGACGAGGGCACCGGCGACCTGTTCGTGGCCGAGGCCGACGAGAGCGACGGCGCGTTCCTGGTCTACGACCCCTACGCCGCGATCGTGCTCAACGTCGACGCCGACCACCTCGACCACTGGGCCACCGAGGAGGCCTACGCCGAGGCCTTCGAGCAGTTCGCCGACGGCATCGACCCCGACGGCTTCCTGGTCTGCTGCATCGACGACCCCGGCGCCGCGGCGCTGGCCGCCCGCCAGCGGGCCGCCGGCCGCCGGGTGGTCACCGTGGGCGAGGCCGCCGACGCCGACCTGCGCGGCCGCGTCCTCGACCCCGTCGACGGGCGGTGGGTCTTCGCGGTCGACCGCGACGGCGCCGAGCTCGGCACCGTCGCGCTGCAGGTCCCCGGTCGGCACTACGTCGCCGACGCGCTGGCGGCGCTGGCCGTCGGGCTCGAGCTCGGCCACGACTTCGCGGCGCTGGCCGAGGGGCTCGGCGCCTACACCGGCACCCGTCGCCGGATGGAGCGCAAGGGCGAGGCCGGCGGCGTCCGCGTCTACGACAGCTACGCCCACCACCCGACCGAGATCCGCGGCGACCTCGAGGCGGCCCGGGCGGTCGCGGGCGGCGACCGGGTGCTGGTCGTCTTCCAGCCCCACCTGGTCTCGCGCACCCGGATCTTCGGCGAGGCGATGGGCCACGCGCTGGCCGCCGCCGACGAGGTGGTCGTGCTCGACGTCTACCTCGCCCGCGAGGACGCCGACCCGGCGGTCACCGGTGCGCTGGTCGCCGACGCCGCCCGCGACCCTGCTCGCCCGCCGACCTGGTGACCTTCGAGCCCGACCTCGCCGCTGCCCCGCGCACGGTCGTGGCGCACGCGCGCCCCGGTGACCTGGTGCTCACCCTCGGCGCCGGGACGGTCACCGAGCTGGGGCCGCGCGTCCTCGCCCTGCTCGAGGGCCCGTCGTGAGCCGTGGCGCGAGGCCGAGCGCGACCCGGCCCGCAGCCGCCGGCGGTTCGCCCGGCGGCAGTGGGCGCGCCGCTGGCTGACCTGGCGCTACCTGCTCGTCGGCCTTCCTGGTCGTGCTCCTCGGCGGGGGCGGGGTCTACGCCGTCTACTTCTCCTCGCTGCTCGAGGTCGAGGGCGTCGAGGTCTCCGGCAACCAGGAGCTGACCCGGGCCGAGATCGTGAAGGCGGCCGGCGTCCCGCTCGCCGACCCGCTGGCCACCGTCGACCTGCGACGCCGTCGAGATCCGGGTCCGGTCGCTGGCGGCCGTGCGCGACGCCTCGGTGACGCGGCAGTGGCCGCACGAGGTGCGGATCGAGGTCGAGGAGCGCACCGCGGTCGCGGTGATCCAGATGGGCGACCAGCTGCGCAGCCTCGACGGCGACGGGGTCATCTTCGGCAGCCTGCGCCGGGCGCCCGACGACCTGCCGCGCGTCCAGAGCGCCGGCGGCACCAGCAGCGACGCGCTGCGCGAGGCGGCCACGGTGGCGAGTGCGCTCGAGCCGGCCTTCCTCGCCACCGTCGACCACCTCGAGGTCGAGACCGTCGACCGGATCACCCTCGCGCTGCGCGACGGCCGGCTCGTGCGGTGGGGGAGCGCGGAGGAGTCCGACCGCAAGGCCGAGGTGCTCTCCGCCCTGCTCAGCCAGGCAGGCGGGGGTCTACGACGTGAGCGTGCCCGGCTCGCCCACCACCGCTCCGCGCGCCTGACCGGCGCGACCCGACCGAGGCGACCCGAGCAATCTCAACCCGTGGCGTCGGCCACGGCGTGTCGCCGCCACCGAGGGCCCGACCTTTCCTACTGTCGTGCTCACGACGAGGTTGACATAACTATAACCCTCAGGCTGAGGGTCAGAGTTCAGGACCAAGGTCAGACTCCGTCGACTTCCCCGTCTCGCACACCGCACGGACCCGCACCACACACAGACCACAGTTCACAGGAGAGGTGAAGCCGCCGTGGCAGCTGCACAGAACTACCTGGCCATCATCAAGGTCGTCGGCATCGGCGGAGGCGGCGTCAACGCCGTCAACCGGATGATCGAGGTCGGCCTCAAGGGCGTCGAGTTCATCGCCATCAACACCGACGCCCAGGCGTTGCTGATGAGCGACGCCGACGTCAAGCTCGACATCGGTCGCGAGCTGACCCGGGGCCTCGGCGCCGGCGCCAACCCCGATGTCGGCACGCAGGCCGCCGAGGACCACTCCGACGAGATCGAGGAGGTCATCAAGGGCGCCGACATGGTCTTCGTGACCGCCGGCGAGGGTGGTGGCACCGGCACCGGTGGCGCACCCGTCGTGGCCCGGATCGCCCGCTCGCTCGGCGCGCTGACCATCGGCGTCGTCACCCGGCCGTTCGCCTTCGAGGGACGCCGTCGCGCCAACTCCGCCGAGGAGGGCATCGCCGCGCTCCGCGAGGAGGTCGACACGCTGATCGTGATCCCCAACGACCGGCTGCTCTCGATCAGCGACCGCAACGTCTCGGTGCTCGACGCCTTCAAGCAGGCCGACCAGGTGCTGCTGCAGGGCGTCTCCGGCATCACCGACCTGATCACCACCCCCGGCCTGATCAACCTCGACTTCGCCGACGTGAAGTCGGTCATGGCCAACGCCGGCTCGGCCCTGATGGGCATCGGCTCGGCCCGCGGCGAGGACCGCTCGGTCGCCGCCGCCGAGATGGCGGTCTCCAGCCCGCTGCTCGAGGCGAGCATCGACGGCGCCTACGGCGTCCTGCTCTCGATCGCCGGTGGCTCCGACCTCGGCCTGTTCGAGATCAACGAGGCCGCCGCCCTGGTCGCGGAGTCGGCCCACCCCGAGGCCAACATCATCTTCGGCGCGACCATCGACGACGCGCTCGGCGACGAGGTCCGGGTCACGGTGATCGCGGCCGGCTTCGACGGCGGCCAGCCCAAGCGTCGCGAGGAGAACGCCACGCTGCGCAAGGACGCGCGACCGACCCCGAGCCAGGAGGAGACCCGGGCCGCCCGCCGCGAGCCCGAGCGGCGCGAGCCCGACTCCGGAGTCCGCGCTGAGCGGGGCCCGCGCCACCAGCCCGACGCAGCCCGCGTCGAGCCCGGCAGCGCCCGCGCCCTCGCCGTCCTCGACGACGCCGTCCGCGCCGTCGGCTCCCCGGTCGGCCCCGCAGTCGGCGCCGCAGCCGGCCCCGCAGTCGGCGCCGCGCCAGCCCGTCTACGACGACGACGAGCTGGACGTGCCCGACTTCCTGAAGTAGCCGGGTGTACTCCTTCCGGCACGCCCTCGGCCCCGTCGACCTGGCCTTCACCGACCGGTTCGGCGGGGTCAGCGGCGCGCCGTACGACTCGCTCAACCTCGCGCTCCGCGGCGACGACCCCGCCGCGCTGGCCGACAACCTCGACCGGGTGCTCGACGACTTCGCCCCCGGCAGCGCGCTCGCCGACCTCGACCAGGTGCACGGCGCCGTCGGTGGTGGAGGCCACCGGCGCCTGGGCCGGGCCCCGCCCCGAGGCCGACGGGGTGGTCACCGCGACCCCCGACGTCGTGCTGATGGTCCGGGTCGCCGACTGCGTCCCGGTGCTGCTCGCCGACGACCGAGGCCGGGGTCGTCGGCGCCGCGCACGCCGGACGCCAGGGGCTGGCGGCCGGCATCGTGCCCGCCACGGTCGAGGCGATGCGGTCGCTGGGCGCGCGCGCCGTCACCGCCTGGATCGGCCCGCACGTCTGCGGCGCCTGCTACGAGGTGCCCGCCGAGCTGCAGGACGAGGTCGCCCGCGATCGTCCCGGCCGCGCCGGCCACCACCTCGTGGGGCACCCCGTCGCTCGACCTCGGCGCCGGCGTGCGCGCCCAGCTGGAGGCCGCGGGCGCGCGGGTGCACGACGTCGCCCGCTGCACCCGCGAGTCGAGCGACCTCTACTCCTACCGTCGCGACGCCGCCGCGCTCCGGGCCGGCTGGCCGGCCTGGTCAGGATCCGGCCGTGACGCGCGCCCTCGGCCCCGGTGGCACGGCGACCGCGCCGGGCCGACCGAGGTCGCCGCCTCCCTGGCCGCGTCCGCGACCGGATCGCGCGCGCCTGCGACGCCGCCGACCGCGACCCCGGTCGACGTCCGCCTGGTCGTCGTCACCAAGTTCTTCCCGGCCTCCGACGTCCGGCTCCTGGCCGACCTCGGGGTCACCGACGTCGCCGAGAACCGTCACCAGGAGGCCGAGGCGAAGGCCGCCGAGTGCGCCGACCTCGGGCTCGCCTGGCACTTCGTCGGCGGTCTGCAGAGCAACAAGGCGGCCGCGGTCGCCCGCTACGCCGCCTGCGTGCACTCCGTCGACCGGCCCAAGCTGGTCGGCCCGCTCGACCGCGGGGCCCAGGAGCGGGCGCGGGGCCCGACGGGTCCGCGCGCGAGCCGCTCGACGTGCTGCTCCAGGTGAGCCTCGACCCGCCCGGGTCCGACCACCGCAGCGGCGTCGCTCCCGACGACCTGGCCGGCCTCGCCGAGCGGTCGAGGCCGCCGAGTCGCTGCGGCTGCGCGGGCTGATGGCGGTCGCGCCCCTCGGCGAGGACCCCGCCGACGCCTTCGCGCGGCTGGCCGCGACTGCGCTCCGGGTTCGTCGCCGACCACCCCGGCGGCGACCTGGCTCTCGGCCGGCATGAGCGCCGACCTGGAGGCCGCGATCGAACGCCGGCGCGACACACGTGCGAATAGGCTCCGCGGTCCTCGGATCACGGCCTCGGTCCAGTAGTGTCCGACACGAGAAGAGCGTCCCCTGCCGGGGGCGCGGGAGCTGCGGAGGAAGAGTCATGAGCGGTGCGATGCGCAGGATCGGTGAGTACCTCGGCCTGCTCGAGGACACCGGCGTCGACTACGACCACTACGACGGCGACGACCAGCACACGCAGGAGAGCCGCGCGGTCCAGCCCGAGCGCGCCGCGCGTGCCGCGCGAGCGCGCGTCCCGCGCCGGTCGCCGACCTCGCCGAGCGCCGCCGGTCGACCCCGGTGAGCGGCCCCGCGCCGGTCGCCGCCGAGTTCTCCCGGATCACCACGCTCCACCCGCGCACCTACAACGAGGCGCGCACCATCGGCGAGAACTTCCGCGAGGGCACGCCGGTGATCATGAACCTCTCCGAGATGGACGACAACGACGCCAAGCGTCTCGTCGACTTCGCCGCCGGGCTGGTCTTCGCCACCCGCGGCACCATCGAGCGGATCACCAACAAGGTCTTCCTGCTGTCGCCGCCCAACGTCTCGGTCGCCGCCGAGGAGAAGGAGCGGATCGTCCAGGGTGGCTTCTTCAACCAGAGCTGAGGCCCGCCCCGTAGGCTCGGGACTCGACGCAGCCACCCCCGGAGCACGCACCCGGACGCGGCCCCGGAAGCGACCGCAGCAGGAGAAGCTCGATGGACAGCCCATGCCCGTAGCCGGCCAGATCATCCACGGCATCCTGTGGGCCTTCATCGCGCTCCTGTGGGTGCGGTTCATCGTCGACTGGGTGCAGGTCTTCGCCCGCTCCTGGAGCCCCAGCGGTCCGCTGCTGGTCGGGCTGGAGGGCGTCTACTCCGCCACCGACCCGCCGATCAAGGCGCTGCGCAGGTCGTCCCGCCGCTGCGGCTGGGCAACTTCGCGCTCGACCTGAGCTTCCTGCTGGTGATGATCACCGCCTACGTCCTGGTCTACGTCAACCAGCAGATCTGGCTGTAGCGCCGGTGATGACTCGGACCAACGTCGTCACCGGGGTCACACCAGCCCCAGGCAGGCGCTATTGTTCGCCAGATACGAACCACGAACCGACCAATGAATTGGGTGAGGTCATGCCGCTGACTCCTGAGGACGTGAGCAACAAGCGCTTTACGCCCGTCCGGCTCCGGGAGGGGTACGACATGGGTGAGGTCGACCAGTTCCTCGACGAGGTGGAGGCCGAGCTCGCTCGCCTCACCAAGGAGAACGACGACCTGCGGGCCAAGCTCTCCACCGCCCAGTCGGGTGGAGCGGGCGAGAGCTACACCCCGCCGGTGCAGCGCGAGCCCGAGCCGCAGCCCACGCCGACGCCGGCGCCCGCGCCGGTGGCTCGCCGCGCCGGCTGCGGCAGCGCCGACGGAGACGATCCGCGTCGAGACCGTGCCGGAGGCGTCCAACGCCGCTGCCCGTCTGCTCGAGCTCGCCACGCGCAACGCCGACGAGCTCGTCGACGAGGCGAAGAACGAGGCCGACAAGATCGTCGGCGGGGCCCGCACCAAGGCCGAGCGGCTCGAGACCGAGTCCAAGAGCAAGGCCGACCGGCTCGAGTCCGACGCCCGCTCCCGGGCCGAGATGCTCGACGCCGAGACGTCCGAGCGTCGCGCCCAGCTCTTCGGCGACCTCGAGAAGGAGCGCGACAAGCTCAACGTCGACGTCGAGAACCTCCGGTCCTTCGAGCGCGAGTACCGCTCGCGCCTGAAGACCTACTTCACCCAGCAGCTCGAGGCGCTCAACGGCACCTCCGAGACGCCGGCGCCCGGTGACGAGACGCCCGCTCCCAAGCGGCTGCGCTCGATCCTGGGCGAGGACGAGGGCTGAGACCCAGCAGCACCCAGCAGCACCCGCAGCATCCGAGACGGCCGACCCCGAGGGGCCGGCCGTCTTGCTGTGTCCGCGGTTCCGTTCGCGGTTCCGTCGGGGGTTCCCGGGCGGGTCCAGTTGAGCCGTCACCGGTCACCGGCTAGCCTCCCCGCAGCCGATGGAGCCGATCCGGACCCACGGTCACAGGGGAAGGGCCCGATCATGGCGCGCAGCAGCACGAGGTCGTTGGCTGGTCAGGCTGCCTCCGCGGCCCGGCGGGTGATCTCGCGCGGAGGCTCGAAGAAGGCAGCCCCCGCCGAGAAGGCGGCACCGGCGAAGAAGGCGGCACCGGCCAAGAAGGCCGCACCGGCCAAGAAGGCGGCACCGGCCAAGAAGGCGGCACCGGCGAAGAAGGCGGCGCCCGCGAAGAAGGCGGCACCCGCGAAGAAGGCGGCACCGGCCAAGAAGGCCGCACCGGCCAAGAAGGCCGCACCCGCGAAGAAGGCCGCACCCGCGAAGAAGGCGGCACCGGCCAAGAAGGCGGCACCCGCGAAGAAGGCGGCACCGGCCAAGAAGGCGGCACCCGCGAAGAAGGCCGCACCGGCCAAGAAGGCGGCACCCGCGAAGAAGGCCGCACCGGCCAAGAAGGCGGCACCCGCGAAGAAGTCGGCACCGGCCACGAAGGCCGCTCCGGGCACCACGACAGGCACCGACGAAGAAGGCAGCATCCGTGACCAAGGCGACACCGGCGAAGAAGGCCACGTCCGCGAAGAAGGGCCAGGCGCACGAGCGCGCTGGTCGTCAAGGAGGGCGAGGGCGCCTGGACCAAGGCCGACCTCAAGGAGGTCCTCGACGAGCTCCACGAGCAGCGTGACCACAGCCTCCAGATCGTCGAGGCCCAGGAGGCCGAGCTCGACGGGCTGCTGCGCAACTCCGGCGACGGAGCCGGGCAGGACCAGGCCGACATGGGGGCCACCAGCTTCGAGCGCGACCAGGAGCTGACCGTCCTCAGCAACGAGCGCGACAAGCTGGCCCAGATCGAGCGGGCCCTGGCGCGCATCGACGACGGCACCTACGGCGTGTGCGAGTCGTGCGAGAACCCCATCGGGAAGATGCGGGTGATGGCGTTCCCGCGTGCCACACTGTGCATGACATGCAAGCAGCGCGAGGAACGCCGGTAGGGCCTGACGACCCGGCCGACAACGGCACCCCGGCGGCAGCGGAGCCCTCCGGCGACCCGGTCGCGGCGCAGCCGCTGGCTGCTCTTCGCCGCGGTCGCCGTGCTGGCCTACGCCGTCGACGTGACGACCAAGGTCCTCGCGGTCGACCGGCTGTCCGACCGGCCCGACGTCCCGGTCGTGGGTGACCTCCTGGTGCTCCACCTCACGCGCAACCCCGGTGCGGCGTTCAGCACCGGCACCCGCTACACGCTGGTGCTCGTCGTTCGTCGCGATCGTCGCCGTCGTGGTCGTGCTCTGGCTGAGCCGTCGCCTGGCCGGCAGCGTCGTCTGGGCCTGGGCCCTGGGCCTGCTGCTGGCCGGCATCGCCGGCAACCTCACCGACCGGCTGCTGCGCGAGCCGGGCCCGCTGCCGGGGCCACGTGATCGACTTCCTGATGCTGCCCAACTGGCCGGTCTTCAACGTCGCCGACATCTGCATCAACGTCGGCGCCGGACTCGTGCTGCTCCAGGCGTTCCGGGGCGTCCGCATCGACGGCAGCCGCGAGCCCGAGCGCGCCCGCGACGCGAGAAGGCAGCCCCGTGAGCCAGCGCCGACTACCGCAGCCTGCCCGTCCCCGACGGCCTCGGCGGCGAGCGCGTCGACTCCGCGATGGCCCAGATGCTCGGGGTCTCCCGCAGCCGGGCCGCCGAGCTGATCGCCCGCGACCTCGTCCACGTCGACGGCGCCGCGGTGGCCAAGAGCGACCGGGTGCTGCCCGGGTCGCTGCTGGAGGTCACCCTCCCGGTCGAGGTCGACCGGCTGGCCGTCGTCCCCGAGATCGTCGAGGGCATCAAGATCATCCACGACGACGACGCGATCGTGGTGATCGACAAGCCCGTCGGCGTCGCCGTCCACCCCTCGCCCGGGTGGCAGGGCCAGACCGTCGTGGGCCACCTCGCCGGAGCCGGCTTCCGGATCGCCACCAGCGGCGCCTCGGAGCGCCAGGGCATCGTGCAGCGGCTCGACGTCGGCACGTCCGGGGTGATGGTGATCTGCAAGTCCGAGCACGCCTACTCCGTGCTCAAGAACGCCTTCCGGCACCGCACGGTCGACAAGACCTACCACGCCCTGGTCCAGGGCCACCCCGACCCGCACGAGGGCACGGTCGACGCCCCGATCGCCCGTCATCCCGGCGCCGACTACAAGTTCGCGGTGATGGACGGCGGTCGCGCGAGCGTCACCCACTACTCGACCCTCGAGGCGCACCGGTTCGCCAGCCTGCTCGAGGTGCACCTCGAGACCGGCCGCACCCACCAGATCCGGGTGCACATGGCCGCGCTGAAGCACCCGTGCGTCGGCGACCTCACCTACGGCGCCGATCCGACGCTGGCGGCGCGGCTCGGGCTCGAGCGGCAGTGGCTGCACGCCGTGCGCCTGGGCTTCGAGCACCCGGAGACCGGCGAGCAGGTGGAGTACGAGTCGGAGCACCCCGCCGACCTGGCCCACGCGCTCGAGGTCATCCGAGATGCCGACTGAGGAGGTCCACCTCCGCCCCGCGGTGCGGGGCGACCTGAGGGCCGTGGCCGACCTGCACGTCCGCGTGCGCCGGGCGAGCACGCCGTCGATGCCGCCCCTGCTCGGGGGACCCGAGAGCGTCCTCGACCACGTGTCGCGGTGGGACCTCGACACCCACGAGCTGTGGCTGGCCGAGACCGACGTCCTGGTCGGCTACGCGATGGTCCACGAGCAGTGGCTCCACTCGCTCTACGTCGACCCCGCGGTCCAGGGCCAGGGCATCGGGTCGATGCTGCTCGACCTGGCGAAGGTGCTGCGGCCCACCGGCTTCTGCCTGTACGTCTTCGAGTCCAACACGCCCGCACGCCGGTTCTACGCGCGGCAGGGCCTCGTCGAGCTCGAGCGCACCGACGGCTCGACCAACGCCGAGCAGTCGCCCGACATCCGGATGGCCTGGCCCGGCCCCGACCCGGTGGCGTTCTACCGCGGCCTGATCGACGAGGTCGACGAGCAGCTCGGCGACCTCCTGGGCCAGCGCGCCGCGCTCACGGCCGCCGTCCAGCCCCACAAGCGCCGACCCCGGCCGCGACCTCGACGCGGGAGCGGGAGATCGCCGAGGCGATGGCCGTCCGGGCCCCCGACCTCGGGGCGGAGCGGCTGGCCCGGATCGTGCACGCCATCGTCACCGAGAGCCTCGACGCCGCCCGCTGAGCGCGGGTCGCGCGAGTGTCGGTGCGTCCTGCCATCATGGCTCCGGCCGTTCCCGTAGGCTGGCGTCCCTTCCCCTTGATGGTCGCTCGGCACCTACGCTGAGGCCGCTGCCGCATGCCCGATCTCGACCGCTAGAGGAGCCTCTGTCCCGATGACGACAGGTGCCAACGACAGCTTCGTCCACCTGCACGTCCACACCGAGTACTCCATGCTCGACGGCGCGGCCCGCCTCGGCGCGCTCACCCAGCGCGCGGCCGACCTCGGCATGCCGGCGATCGCGATGACCGACCACGGCAACGTGTTCGGTGCCTACGAGTTCTACCGGCTGGCCAAGGAGGCCGGGGTCAAGCCGATCATCGGCATCGAGGCCTACTTCACGCCCAACAGCAGCCGCTTCGAGCGCAAGCGCGTCAACTTCTACGACGGTGGCCCCGACGACGTGTCGTCGCGCGGTGCCTACACCCACATGACGCTGCTCAGCGAGACCACCGAGGGCATGCACAACCTGTTCCGGCTCTCCACGGGAGCCTGGCGCGACGGCTTCTTCCAGAAGCCGCGGATGGACCGGGAGCTGCTGGCCCAGCACAGCAGGGGCATCATCGGCACCACCGGCTGCCCCTCGGGCGAGGTGCAGGTCCACCTGCGCTACGGCAACTACGCCGCCGCGCGGCAGACCGCCGCCGACTACCAGGACATCCTCGGCCGCGACAACTACTTCCTCGAGCTGATGGACCACGGGCTCGACATCGAGAACCGCGTCCGCGACGGCCTGCTCCGGCTCGCCAAGGACCTGCAGATCCCGCTGCTGGCCACCAACGACTCGCACTACGTCATGCGCGAGGACGCCCCGTCCCAGGAGCACCTGCTCTGCATCAACTCCGGCAGCACGATGGACATCCCGGCGGGCGACGGGCCCGGCCAGCGCTTCGCGTTCAACGGCGACGGCTACTACATCAAGTCCGCCGCCGAGATGCGCGAGCTGTGGGCGGGCCGCTACGACCTGCGGGAGGCCTGCGACAACACCCTGCTCGTCGCCGAGCGCTGCGACGTCTCCTTCACCGAGGGCAACGGCACCTTCATGCCGCGCTTCCCGTGCCCCGAGGGGGAGAACGAGGACTCCTGGCTGGTCAAGGAGGTCGAGACGGGGCTGCGGGTCCGCTACCCCCAGGGCATCCCGGAGGCGGTGCGCAAGCAGGCCGACTTCGAGGTCGGCGTGATCACGCAGATGGGCTTCCCGGGCTACTTCCTGGTCGTGGCCGACTTCATCAACTGGGCCAAGGACAACGGCATCCGGGTCGGTCCGGGCCGTGGCTCCGGCGCCGGCTCGATGGTCGCCTACGCCATGCGGATCACCGACCTCGACCCGCTCGAGCACGGCCTGATCTTCGAGCGCTTCCTCAACCCCGACCGCGTCTCGATGCCCGACTTCGACATCGACTTCGACGAGCGCCGGCGCGGCGAGGTGATCCGCTACGTCACCGACAAGTACGGCGACGACCGGGTCTCCTACATCGTCACCTACGGCACCATCAAGGCCAAGCAGGCCGTCAAGGACTCCTCCCGCATCCTGGGCTACCCGTTCGCGATGGGCGACCGGATCACCAAGGCGATGCCGGCCTCGGTGATGGGCAAGGACGTCCCGCTCTCGGAGATCTTCGACCAGAGCCACAAGCGCTTCGGCGAGGGCGGCGAGTTCCGGGCCCTCTACGACGGCGACGGCGACGTGAAGAAGGTCGTCGACACCGCGATCGGCATCGAGGGGCTCAAGCGCCAGTGGGGCGTGCACGCCGCCGGCGTGATCATGTCCAGCGAGCCGCTGGTCGACGTGATCCCGCTGCTCAAGCGGCCCGCCGACGGCGCGATGATCACGCAGTTCGACTACCCCACCTGCGAGGCCCTCGGGCTGATCAAGATGGACTTCCTCGGGCTGCGCAACCTCACCGTCCTCGACGACGCCCTCAAGAACATCGAGGCCAACCGCGGCGAGACCGTCGTCCTCGAGGACCTCACCCTCGACGACGAGGCCACCTACGCGCTGCTCCAGCGCGGCGACACCCTCGGGGTCTTCCAGCTCGACGGCGGGCCGATGCGGGCCCTGCTGCGCTCGATGCGGCCCGACACCTTCGCCGACATCTCGGCGGTCGGCGCCCTCTACCGTCCCGGCCCGATGGGGGCCGACTCCCACAACAAGTACGCCCGCCGCAAGACCGGGCGCGAGCCGGTCGAGGCGATCCACCCCGAGCTGGCCGAGCCGCTGGCCGACATCCTGGGCGAGACCTACGGGTTGATCGTCTACCAGGAGCAGGTGATGGCGATCGCCCAGAAGCTCGCCGGCTACACCCTGGGCCAGGCCGACATCCTGCGGCGCGCGATGGGCAAGAAGAAGAAGTCCGAGCTCGACAAGCAGTTCGAGGGCTTCTCCGCCGGCATGGCCGAGCGCGGCTACTCCATGCACGCGGTGGAGACCCTCTGGAACATCCTGCTGCCGTTCTCCGACTACGCCTTCAACAAGGCGCACTCCGCCGCCTACGGCATGGTCTCCTACTGGACCGCCTACCTGAAGGCCAACTACCCCGCCGAGTACATGGCCGCCCTGCTCACCTCGACCAAGGACGACAAGGACAAGTCGGCGATCTACCTCAACGAGTGCCGCCGGATGAAGATCCAGGTGCTCCCGCCCGACGTCAACGAGTCGGCGGCCGACTTCACCCCGGTCGGCCACGACGTCCGGTTCGGCCTCACCGCGGTCCGCAACGTCGGTGCCAACGTCGTGGAGAAGATCTGCGAGGCCCGGGTCGAGAAGGGCCGCTTCGAGGACTTCAACGACTTCATGGACAAGGTGCCGCTGGTCGTGTGCAACAAGCGGCTGATCGACTCCCTGGCGCGCGCCGGTGCCTTCGACGACATGAAGCACAAGCGTCGCGCCATCGTCGCCATCCACGAGGAGGCGGTCGACAAGTTCGTCGACGCCAAGAAGAACACCGACGGCGGCCAGGACTCCATGTTCGACCTGCTCGAGGCGGCCGACGTCGGCTCGGCCGGCACGAAGGTCGAGGTCCCCGACCACATCGACGAGTGGGACAAGATGACGCTGCTCGGGCACGAGCGCGACATGCTCGGCCTCTACGTCTCCGACCACCCGCTGCTCGGCCTCGAGCACGTGCTCTCCAACGGCACCGACTGCACGATCGGCCAGCTGATGACCGACGACGAGCGGGCCGACGGCTCCACGGTCACCGTGAGCGGGCTGGTGACCTCGGTGCAGCGCAAGATCACCAAGCGCGGCGACGCCTGGGCGATGGTCTCCCTCGAGGACCTCGAGGGAGCGATCGACGTCCTGCTCTTCCCGAGCTCCTACCAGCTGGCCAGCAGCTTCCTGATCCAGGACGCGATCCTCACCGTCAAGGGACGGCTCTCGCGCAGCAAGGACCAGCCCGAGCTGCACGGCCAGGAGGTCACGATCCCGGACCTCGCCGACGGACCGAGCGGGCCGGTCGTGATCAGCCTGCCCTCCACCCGGTGCACCGGACCGGTCGTCGAGCAGCTCAAGGACGTCCTGCGCACCCACCCCGGGCTCACCGAGGTGCGGCTGCGGCTGCTGACCCGCGCCGACACCAAGGTGATGCGGCTCGACGACCGGCTCCGGGTCTCGCCGAGCCCGGCGCTGTTCGCCGACCTCAAGCAGCTGCTCGGTCCTGGATGCCTGACCGGGTGACGCCGACCAGGTGGCGGGTCGCCCTCGGCCAGGCGTTCGGCACCGTGGTGCTCTTCGCCCTCGTCGGCGCCGGGTGCGGGTGGCTGTGGTGGTCGCTGTGGGCCCCGGCGCCCGACGGCGTCGTCTCCGAGGGGCGGTGGTTCCCGCTGTCCGGCTCGCAGACCGCTGCGGCCGACTTCGCCGGCACCGGTCTCTACGTCGTGGTCGCGATCGTCGCCGGGCTCGCCCTCGGGCTGCTCGTGGCGGCCTCACGCTCGACCATGCCGAGGTCGCCACGTTGGCCGCGGTGGTGGTCGGCAGCGCCCTGGCCGCCGGCGTGATGCTGCGGGTCGGCCTGCACCTCTCCCCGCCCGACCCCGTCGTCGGCCGCCGCGACGTCGACCGACGGCACCCGACTCCCGGGCCACCTGGTGCTCACCGGCCGCAGCCCGTTGCTGGCGTTCCCGGTGGGGGCGCTGCTCGGGCTGGCGGTGGCGTTCTTCGGGGTCACCAAGGCGGGGCGAACCACGCGAGCTCGTCGAAACCCAGAGGTGGGTGACGTCCGCTCAGCGGTAGTCTGCGGGCCGAGCGGTGGCTGGTGCGGTCACCGACGTACCGTCTCGCAAGGGGTCCCCCGATGTCGATGAACCAGCCGCCCACCGGCCCTCCCACCGGCCCGCCCAGCGGTCCGCCCACCGGTCCGCCTACCGGCCCTCCGACTGGTCCGCCCACCGGGCCTCCGCCGTCCGGCTTCCCGGCCGGACCACCGCCGTCCGGGCCGCCCGAGGTGCTCGAGTCCGGGCGGCGGCGGTCCGCTCCCGCCCACCCCGCCCACGAGCCGCAGCGGTGGCGGCCGCCGCAAGGGGCTCGTGATCGGCGGTGTGGTCGGCGTGCTCGCGATCGGGGGCGCGGCCTTCGGTGCCTACTCGTGGCTCTCCGGCACCGGCGCGCAGCCGGCCGAGGCCCTGCCGGCCGAGACGCTGGGCTACCTCAGCGTCGACCTCGACCCCAGCGGCAGCCAGAAGATCGCGGCCCTCACGACGCTGCGCAAGTTCCCGGCGTTCAAGGACGAGGTCGGGCTCGACACCGACGACGACCTGCGCGAGAGGATCGTCGAGGAGGTCCTGAAGGACGCTCCGTGCGACGACCTCGACTACGCCGACGACTTCGAGCCGTGGCTGGGCGACCGCTTCGCCGTCGCCGCGATCGCTCAGGGTGGGGACGAGTCGCCGGCCCCGGTCTTCGTGGCGCAGATCAAGGACGCCGCCAAGGCCGAGGACGGTCTCGAGGCCATCCGCGCGTGCGGCGCTGAGGCTGGTGGCGAGGAGTCCGCCGACGACCTCGGTGGCTGGTCGATCTCCGGCGACTGGGTCGTGGTGGCCGAGACCGACGAGATCGCCGAGCAGGTCACCGACGACGCCGCCGAGGGCAGCCTCGCCGACGACGCCGACTTCCAGTCGTGGACCGGCGACGCCGGCGACCCGGGCATCATCTCGGGCTACGCCTCGCCCGGCGCGGGTGCGGAGATCGCGAAGCAGCTGACCGGGCTGGGCGGGCTCGGCGGCGGACTGGTCGCCGAGGACGCCGGACCCGTCGTTCGGCGCCGACTGCTTCGAGCTGGACCCGGTCACGGAGTCCGAGGAGTTCCAGGCCTGCCTGGAGGGCGACCTCGACCCGTCGGCGTCCCCGGGAGTGGCACCCGACGACAGCATCCTCGAGCCGGACGCCGTCGACGAGGAGGTGGCCGCGATGCTCGAGGACTTCGAGGGCGCCGGCATGAACATCCGCTTCGACGACGGCTCCCTCGAGATCGAGGTCGCGGCCGACGGTGCGTTCGGTGGGCTGGGCTCGATGGCCGTCAGCGACCAGGGTGGCGACGTCCTCGAGACGCTGCCCGCCGAGACCGCCGCCGCGTTCGGCATCGGCTTCGAGCCGGGCTGGTTCGAGGCCCTGCTCGACTACGCCGACGACCGTCTCCGGTGGTGAGCTCGGCCTCGACGGCATGCTGGCGGACCTCGAGTCGGAGACCGGGCTGGCCTTCCCCGAGGACGTCGAGACGATGATGGGGGAGTCGGCGGCGATCGCAGTCAGCAGCGACCTCGACCCCGAGGCGATCTTCAACTCCTCCTCCGGCATCACCGAGGTGCCCGGTCGGCGCTGAAGATCAAGGGCGACCCCGACGCGATCCAGGAGGTGCTCGACAAGGTGCTGGCCACCGCGCCGAGCCCGTCGGACGCCGAGATCTTCGGCAGCGACGCCGAGGGCGACATGCTGGTGATCGGGCCCGACCCCGACTACCGGGCCGAGCTGCTCGCCGACGGCGGGCTGGGCGACTCCGACGTCTACCAGGACGTGGTCCGCGAGGACGGCGCGGCGTCGATCTTCTTCGTCAACTTCGACGCCGGCGACGGCTGGCTCGCCGAGCTGGCCGGCGACGACCCGGAGGTGAAGGAGAACCTCGAGCCGCTCACCGGTCTCGGGCTCACCGGCTGGCAGGACGACGGGACCAGCCACTCGATGCTGCGGATCACGACCGACTGACTCCGATCGGGGCCGTGCTCGCCCCGGTGACCGCGACCAGGTCGTCCGGGGCGAGCTCGAGGTCGAGTCCTCGCCGACCGGCCGAGACGAAGACGGTGGGGTGGTCCAGCGCGCTCTCGTCGATCACGGTGCGGTGCCGGCGGCGCTGGCCGATCGGCGAGATCCCGCCGGCGACGTACCCGGTGGCCCGCTCGGCGTCGGCGACCTCGGCCATGGCCGCGCGCCCCGCCCCGAGCGCCCGGGCGAGCGCCTTGAGGTCGAGCTGCCCCGAGACCGGCACCACGGCCGTGGTGAGCCGCCCGTCCACGGTGGTCATCAGGGTCTTGAACACCCGGGCCGGGTCGAGGCCCAGCGCTGCGGCCGCCTCGACGCCGTACCCGGCCGCGCCGCGCGGGTCGTGGTCGTAGGGGTGCAGCGAGAACGCCGATCCCGGCCGCCGTCAGCGCCACCGTCGCCGGCGTGCCGCCGCTGCTGCGCTGCTTCTTGGCCATGGACGTGGGTCGGGCGCGGTCGCGGCTCAGTTGGGCGACCAGCGGGTCCGGGCGACCTCGCTGGCCGGCAGCGACCGGATCACGTTCATCGCCCGGAGCTCGGAGCGCAGGAGGTCGGTGACGAGGATCAGCCGCTCGCCGGCGTCCTCGGCCTCGAGCAGCGCCTGCCGCTCGGTCATCGGCAGCGGGGCGCACGCGGCGAGGGTCCAGGAGAGGTACGTCGCGTCGCGGGGGAGGGTGCCGGAGTAGGGGTCGGCGCTGATGTCGGCGAGCGCGCGGCGGTAGGCGGTGAACGTGGCGCGGGCGTGCTCGAGCAGCTCCTCCGGCACGTCGGCATCGGGCTCGGGCCGGTCCTGCACGTGGCCGACGGGGAAGGGGCCGCCGGTCTCGAGCCGGTCGAGCTGGATCCGGGCCAGGCCCACGGCGACGATGTCGAAGCTGCCGTCGGAGTTGGCCTCGACCTCGGTGAGCTGCACACGGCAGCCCACGCGGAACAGCGACTGGGCACCGTGGTCGCCGACCTCGTAGCCCTCGCGGATGCCGACCGAGCCGAAGACCCGCTCCGTGGGGTCGGACACCCGGAGCAGGTGGTGGACCAGCGCCCGGTAGCGGTCCTCGAAGACGCGCAGCGGCACGCTGAGCCCAGGGAAGAGCACCGAGTTCAGGGGAAACATCGGCAACGGCTCGCTCACACTGCCGACGGTAGTCCAGAGGCGTCCACGGTCGTCGCCGACTCCAGCACTTCGCCCGGTGGCTCGTAGGATTGGCCCATGATCAGTCGGATCGACCTGCGGGGTGCCGCCACGGCGGAGCCCGTCGACTACCGCGCCGTCGTGCCGCGCGCCGACTTCGACGTCGAGGCGGCCGTCCCGGCGGTGCAGGCGATCTGCGACGCGGTCCGCACCCGCGGCCTGGAGGCCGTCCAGGAGCTGTCCGAGCGCTTCGACGGCGTGGCCCAGAGCGACATCCGGGTGCCGGCGTCCGCGCTGAGCGAGGCGCTCGACCGGCTCGACCCCGACATCCGCGCCGGGCTGGAGGAGTCGATCCGCCGCCTGCGCGCCACCTGCGAGCGCGAGCTCGAGCACGACGTGACCACCGAGCTCGGCCCGGGGGCCGTGGTCACCCACCGCAAGGTGCCGATCGCGCGGGTGGGTCTCTACGTGCCCGGCGGCATCGCGCCGCTGGTCTCCAGCGTGCTGATGAACGTCGTCCCGGCGCAGGTCGCGGGCGTCCGCTCGATCGCGCTCTCCTCGACTCCGCAGAAGGACCACGGCGGGCTGCCGCACCCCACGATCCTGGCGGCGTGCGCGCTGCTGGGCGTCGAGGAGGTCTACGCCGTCGGCGGGGCCCAGGCGATCGCGATGTTCGCCTACGGCGTCGGGCCGTGCGCCCCCGTCGACCTGGTCACCGGGCCCGGCAGCATCTGGACGGTCACCGCCAAGCGGCTGCTCAAGGGAGTGGTCGGGATCGACTCCGAGGCCGGCCCCACCGAGATCGCGATCCTGGCCGACGACAGCGCCGATCCGGTGCACGTCGCGGCCGACCTGGTCAGCCAGGCCGAGCACGACCCGCTCGCCGGCGCCGTGCTGGTCACCCCGTCGCTCGACCTCGCCGAGGCGGTGGAGGCCGAGCTCGAGACGCAGGTGACGGCTACCAAGCACCAGCAGCGGATCAGCACCGCGCTCTCCGGACCCCAGTCCGGCATCGTGCTCGTCGACGACCTCGAGCAGGGCCTGCAGGTGGTCGACGCCTACGCCGCGGAGCACCTGGAGATCCAGACCGTCGACGCCGCCGCCTGGGCGGCCCGGGTGAGCAACGCCGGCGCGATCTTCGTCGGCCCGCACGCCCCGGTGTCGCTGGGCGACTACTGCGCCGGCTCCAACCACGTGCTGCCCACCGGCGGCTGCGCCTGCCACTCCTCGGGCCTGTCGGTGCGCGCGTTCACGAAGTCGGTCCACGTCGTCGACTACTCCCGCGAGGCGCTCGCCGAGGTGGCCGACCACGTCGTCACCCTCGCCGAGGCCGAGGACCTGCCCGGTCACGGCGCCGCCGTCCGCGCGCGCTTCCGGGGCTGAGCCCCGTGGTCTGGCCCCCGCTCCGGGAGGAGCTGCGCGGACTCGTGCCCTACGGCGCCCCGCAGCTCGACGTGCCCGTGCAGCTCAACGTCAACGAGAACCCCTACGGGCCCTCCGCGGCGTGCGCCGCCGACATCGCCGCCGCCGTGGCGGACGCGGCGACGACGCTCAACCGCTACCCCGACCGGGAGTTCACCGCCCTGCGCGAGGCGCTGGCGGCGTACCTCTCCCGCGACGCGCCGCAGGGCATCGCGCCCGAGCAGGTGTGGGCGGCCAACGGGTCCAACGAGGTGATGCTGCAGCTGCTCCAGGCCTTCGGCGGCCCCGGGCGCCGGGCGCTCAGCTTCGCGCCGACGTACTCGATGTATCCCGAGTACGCCCGCGACTCGGTCACCGAGTGGGTGGTCGGGCACCGCGAGACCGACTTCTCCCTCGACCTCGACCACGCCCGCGACCTGGTCGCGGAGCAGCAGCCGAGCGTGGTGCTGCTGCCCAGCCCCAACAACCCGACCGGCACCGCGCTGCCGCCCGAGGCGGTCTCGGCGCTCTGCGAGGCGGCCGCCGGCAACGAGCAGAGCGGCGTGGTCGTGGTCGACGAGGCCTACGGCGAGTTCCGGCGCAGCGGCACCCCGAGCGCGCGTCGAGCTGCTGCCCCGAGCACCGCAACCTCGTCGTCAGCCGCACGATGAGCAAGGCGTTCGCGCTGGCCGGTGCCCGGGTCGGCTACCTCGCCGCCGACCCGGCGATCTGCGACGCGATCCGCGTCGTCCGGCTGCCCTACCACCTGAGCGCGGTCACCCAGGCGACGGCGCTGGCAGCGCTGCGGCACGCCCCCGAGCTGCTCGGCACCGTCGACCGGCTGCGCGCCGAGCGCGACGCCACCGTCGACTGGCTGCGGGCCCAGGGGCTGCAGGTCGCCGACTCGGACGCCAACTTCGCGTTGTTCGGCACGTTCGCCGATCGTCACGCCGTCTGGGAGGGCCTGCTCGCCCGCGGCGTGCTGATCCGGGAGACTGGACCCGACGGGTGGCTGCGGGTCTCGATCGGGACCCCCGACGAGATGACCGCGTTCCGCGACGCCCTGACCACGGTGATGAAGGAGACAGCATGAGCAGGACCGCACGGATCGAGCGCACCACCAGCGAGTCGAAGGTGCTCGTCGAGGTCGACCTCGACGGCTCCGGACGCCACGACATCTCCACCGGCGTCGGCTTCTACGACCACATGCTCACCGCGTTCGCGCGCCACGCGCTGCTCGACCTCACCGTCCAGACCGACGGCGACACGCACATCGACGCCCACCACACCGTCGAGGACACCGCGATCGTGCTCGGGCAGGCGCTGCGCGAGGCGCTGGGCGACAAGGCCGGCGTCCGCCGGTTCGGCGACGCCACCGTGCCGCTCGACGAGGCGCTGGTGCAGGCCGTCGTCGACGTGTCCGGCCGTCCCTACTGCGTGCACACCGGTGAGCCCGAGGGCCAGCAGTACGTCGTGCTCGGTGGCGGCGGCGAGGCCGTCGGCTACCTCGGCTCGCTCACCCGGCACGTCTTCGAGACGATCGCCTTCCACGCCCACCTCGCCCTGCACGTGCGCGTGCTCGCCGGGCGCGAGCCGCACCACATCGTCGAGACCCAGTTCAAGGCCTTCGCGCGCGCCTTCCGCGACGCCGTCGCGATCGACCCCCGCGAGACCGGGGTCCCCTCGACCAAGGGCCTGCTCTGACCTCCGTCGTCGTCCTCGACTACGGGTCGGGCAACCTGCGCTCCGCCGTGCGCGCCTTCGAGCGCGCCGGTGCCGACGTGACGCTCACCGCCGACCTCGAGGCCGCCCAGGCGGCCGACGGGCTGGTGGTGCCGGGCGTGGGCGCGTTCGAGTCGTGCATGAAGGGGTTGCGCGCGATCGGCGGCGAGCGCGTGATCGGACGCCGGTTGGCCGGCGGCCGTCCGGTGCTCGGGATCTGCGTGGGCATGCAGGTGCTCTTCGAGCGCGGGGTCGAGCACGGCGTCGAGACCGCGGGCTGCGACGAGTGGCCCGGGGTCGTCGAGCGGCTCCAGGCCCCCGTCGTCCCCCACATGGGCTGGAACACCGTCGAGGTGCCCGAGGGCACGCGGCTCTTCGCCGGCATCGAGGACGAGCGGTTCTACTTCGTGCACTCCTACGGCGTGCGCCGGTGGGTGCTCGAGACCGGCACCCGCACCCGCGCGCCCCTGGTCACCTGGGCCGAGCACGGTGGTGACCGGTTCGTCGCCGCGGTCGAGAACGGCCCGTCGTCGGCCACGCAGTTCCACCCCGAGAAGTCCGGCGACGCCGGCGCGGCGCTGCTGCGCAACTGGGTCGACGGGCTGTGAGCACCCCGTGAGCAGAGGAGCGTGCCCGCCGGCGTGAGGAGCGGGAGCGGGAGAGCCGCCGTCGCGCGCCGCCGCCCGCGCCGCCGAGGCCGAGCGGGCCGAGCGCCGGGCCGCCCGCCGCCGCGCCCTCACCCGGCACCTCCCGACCCGTCGCCGTCCGGCGAGGAGCGCACTGTCCGACCGGCGTCGCCGCCAGAGCGGGGCCCTGGTCGGCGTCATCGTCACGCTGCTGGTGCTCGTCTTCGCGTTCAGCGAGAGCTGGGGGCTCACCGCCTTCGTCGGCGTCGCCGCGCTGCTGGGCGCCCCCGTGCTGCACACGTTCCTGTTCCGCCGCTGACCCCACCCGCTGACCGCCACCCACACCCACTGATGGAGATCCTCATGACCACCCGCCTCGAGCTGCTGCCCGCCGTCGACATCTCCGGTGGTCAGGCCGTGCAGCTGGTGCAGGGCGTGGCCGGCTCCGAGAAGCGCTTCGGTGACCCGATCGAGGCCGCACTGCGCTGGCAGGCGGCCGGCGCCGAGTGGATCCACCTCGTCGACCTCGACGCGGCGTTCGGTCGCGGCCACAACCGCGAGCTGCAGGCGAAGATCGTCGGCACCCTCGACATCCAGGTGGAGATGAGCGGCGGCATCCGTGACGACGAGTCTCTCGCCGCGGCCATGGCCGCCGGCTGCCGCCGGGTCAACATCGGTACGGCGGCGCTGGAGCAGCCCGAGTGGTGCGCCAAGGCGATCGCCGAGCACGGCGACCGGGTGGCGGTCGGCCTCGACGTCCGCGGCCGCACGCTGGCGGCGCGCGGCTGGACCCGCGACGGCGGCGACCTCTACGACGTGCTGGCCCGCCTCGACGGCGAGGGCTGTGCGCGCTACGTCGTCACCGACGTCAACAAGGACGGCATGCTCCAGGGCCCCAACCTCGACCTGCTCCGCGACGTGTGCGCCGCCACCGACCGCCCGGTGGTCGCCTCCGGCGGGATCACCGAGCTGGCCGACCTCGAGGCGCTCCAGAGCCTGGTCGGTGCCAACGCCGGCGGCGGGGTGGAGGGCGCGATCGTCGGCACCGCGCTCTACGAGGGGCGCTTCACCCTCGAGGACGCGCTGGCCCTGACGGGTCTGCGATGAGTCTCTCCGTGCGCGTCATCCCGTGCCTCGACGTCGACGGCGGCCGGGTGGTCAAGGGTGTCAACTTCGAGGGTCTGCGCGACGCCGGCGACCCGGTCGAGCTGGCGCGGCTCTACGACGCCGAGGGCGCCGACGAGCTGACCTTCCTCGACATCTCCGCCTCCCACCAGGGGCGGGCGACCACGATGGAGATCGTCGCGCGCACCGCCGAGGAGGTCTTCATCCCGCTCACGGTGGGCGGGGGAGTGGGCTCGGTCGAGGACGTCGACCGGCTGCTGCGGGCCGGGGCCGACAAGATCGCCGTCAACACCGCGGCCATCCGGCGCCCGGACCTGGTCGCCGAGATCGCCCAGCGCTTCGGCAACCAGGTGCTGGTGCTCTCCGTCGACGCCCGCCGCGCGCCCGGCACGCCGTCCGGCTTCGAGGTCACCACCCACGGTGGCCGCACCTCCGCCGGCCTCGACGCCGTCGAGTGGGCCGAGCGGGGCGCCGCCCTCGGTGCCGGTGAGATCCTGCTCAACGCCATGGACGCCGACGGCACCCGCGACGGCTTCGACCTCGACCTGATCCGCGCGGTCCGCGCCGTCGTCGACATCCCGGTGATCGCCTCCGGTGGCGCCGGCGCCGTCGACCACTTCCCGCCGGCCGTCGCCGCCGGCGCCGACGCCGTCCTCGCCGCCTCGGTCTTCCACTTCGGCACCCTGAGGGTGGGCGAGGTCAAGGCCGGCCTCGCCGCCGCCGGCCACCCCGTCCGCTGACCCCCCGGCAGCTGTAACGCGGGGTTATCCCCCTCTATCCGCGCCGCTGCAGACCCGCGGTAGTGCGGACAGACCCGCGGCAGAGCGGCCCCTGGGGGCTAGCGGGCGTCCTGACGCTTGACGACGACCTCGCGCATGATCAGCAGGATGGCGGCGGCGGTGGGGATGGCGAGCAGGGCACCGATCACGCCGAGCAGGGCGGCGCCGACCAGGGCGGCGATGACGACCACGGAGCCGGGGATGTCGACCGACTTGCGCATCACCCGCGGGTAGATCACGTAGTTCTCGAGCTGCTGGTAGATCAGGAAGAAGATCGCGCAGGCGATGCCGGTCTGGACGTCGGTGGCGAAGCCGATCGCCGTGACCACGACCGCGCCGAGGGTGGCGCCGATCATCGGGATCACGTCGAGCAGCGCGACCACGAAGGCCAGCGCGACGGCGTACTTGCCGAGGCCGACGGCGAACAGGAAGATCAGCGTGGAGATGCCGGCGCTCATGGCGACGATGAACGCGCCGGAGACGTAGCCGCCGACGTTGCGGATGATCCGGTCGCCGAGCTTGGTGACCCGGTCGCGCCGGGAGGCCGGGGCGAGCCGGTAGAAGGCGTTCTTCGTGAGCTCGAGCGAGGAGAGGAAGTAGAGCGTGAGCACCACGATGATGAAGGCGTTGAAGAGCGCGGAGATGATCTTCAGCCCGAAGCCGAGGACGCCGCCGAACAGGCCGCTGACGAAGGCGCCGTCGGCGACGTAGTCGCGGATCCGGCCGATCACGTCGTACTGGTCGTCGAAGCGCTGGATCCGCTCGTTCTGCTGCAGCTGGTCGAGCCACCCGGGCACGTTGTCGGTGAGCGCCGTGACCTGGTCGGTGATGACCGGCACGATGGCGACCACGAACAGGGCGACGGCGGCCAGCACCGCGACGATCACCGCGCCGACCGCCCACGGACGGCGCAGGCCGCGCCGCTCCAGGTACATCACCGACGGGTTGAGCCCGGCCGCCAGGAAGAGCGAGACCACCACCAGCAGCAGCACCGAGCCGATGCCGACGAGTGCGGAGAACAGGAACCACGCGATCAGCGCCCCGAGCCCCGCGAAGAACCCGAAGTAGAACGGCGAGTGCCGGTCGAAGGACTCACCGGGCTCGCCGAAGTCCTCCTCGGTCGTCCTCGGGGACGGTGGGCGTGGTCACCGCCTGGGCGGTGGCCAGGACCTCGTCGTCGGGGATCGCTGCCGGCGCGACCTGCTCCGGGGGCTGCTCCGGGGGCTGCCGTCTCGCGGTGCCCGACGACGAGGCCTCGGTCAACTCTCGTCCTCGGCGAACCCTGCGACGACGTCGCGCAACGAGGCGAGCTGGGCGGTGATCGCGTCGCGACGCTTGGTGAGCCGGTCGAGCTCGGCCCGGGCAGCAGCGACCTCGCGCTGCAGCTCGGCGTCGCCGGAGGAGGCGACGGACTCGGCCTGCGTGCGGGCCGACGCGACGATCTGCTCGGCCTCGCGGCGGGCCCGGCTCAGCAGCGCCTCGGACTCCGTCTGCGCGGCGGAGCGGTACTCGGACGCCTGCTTGGAGGCCTCGCTGGCCCGCTGCTCGGCGGCCGCGGCCCTGGCCTCGGCCTCCTCGACCAGCCGCTTGGTCTCGGCGGTCGCGTTGTTGTGGTGGTCGGTGGCCTCGCGGGCCAGCCGCTCCTTCTCGACGGCGAGCGTGCGACGCGCCTCCTGGACCTCGCGGTCGGCCGCGGCGCGCGCCTGCTCGACCTCGCGGGTGGCGGAGGTGCGCATCTCGCTGGTCTCCTGCTGGGCGGCGAGGCGGAGCTGGTCGGCCTCGCGCTTGGCGGCGGCCACGGTGTCGGTGGCCTCGCTCTTGGCCAGGCTGCGCTCCTGCTCGGCATCGGCGAGCAGCCGGGCGCGGTGCTCCTCCAGCTCCTGGAGCTGCACCACCCGCATGTCCTCGGCCTCGCGGGAGGCGTCGGCGCGGATGGCGGTGGCGTCGCGTCCGGCCTGCACGCGGATCTCCTGCGCGTCGCGCTGGGCGACCTGACGGATCTCGTCGGCCTCCTCCTCGGCCAGCCGCAGCATGGCGCTCGCGCGGCCGCCGAGACCGGCGTACGACGGGGACTCGGTCTCCGCCATCTCGCGGCGGGTCGCCTCGAGCTCGCGCTGCAGGTCGCCGACGCGCTCCTCGGCGTCGCCGAGGCGCGCGCCGATGGCCGGCCTTCTCGCTGCTGCAGCTCGCGCACCTTCGGCGTCGACGGCCGCACGGTCGTAGCCGTGCCGCCGGACCACCGGGAACGCGTCGTCCGAGGACGACGGCGGGGCGGCGGGCGGCAGCGGGCTGCGCGCCGGGGCCGCCGCCGGGGCGGGTCGCGAGGTCGACGCACCGGACTGACCGGACGGCCGGACTGGCCGGACGGGCGGCGGCCGGGGGCGGCGGGGGATCACCGGCTTCGCGGTGCCCGCGGCCGGGGTGGCGGTCGGCTTGTCGGTCGGCTTGTCGGTCGGCTGTCGGCGACCTTGGTGCCGGCCGGCGTTTGGCGCCGAGCCGCGTCGGGGACTTGTCGTCGAGGACCGGGATCACCTGGGTCTTCTCCGTGTCGCCCCCGGTGGCGGACGTGGTCGCGGAGTCGAGATCGTCGGGCTGGTCGTCGAAGATGGACAGACCCTGGTCGCTCATGGGTGGACTACCTCGTGCTCTCGTCGTGGATCGTGGGGGGACTTGCTCCCATGATCCCTGATGGGAGGGAGGATCACGAGCCCGTGGCGCCGGTGTGACCACAAATGTGGGCCGGCCCACCACGATCTCGTGGTGGGCCGGCGCTGACCTGCGCTGAGAGGGGTGCTCAGACCCCGCGGAACCGGTTGATCTCGTCCAGGTGCTGGGCACGCAGCTGCTCGTCGCGCACCCCGAGGCCCTCCTCGGGCGCCAGGCAGAGCACACCGACCTTGCCCTGGTGGGCGTTCTTGTGCACGTCGAGCGCCGCCTGGCCGACGTCCTCGAGGCGGTAGGTCTGCGACAGCGTCGGGTGGATCATGCCCTTGGCGATCAGCCGGTTGGCCTCGTAGGACTCGCGGTAGTTGGCGAAGTGCGAGCCGACGATGCGCTTGAGGTTCATCCACAGGTAGCGGTTGTCGTACTGGTGCATGTAGCCCGAGGTCGAGGCGCAGGTGACGATCGTGCCGCCCTTGCGCGCGGCGTACACCGACGCGCCGAAGGTCTCGCGGCCCGGGTGCTCGAAGACGATGTCGACGTCCTCGCCGCCGGTGAGCTCACGGATGCTGTTGCCGAAGCGGCGCCACTCCTTGGGGTCCTGGGTGTGCTCGTCCTTCCAGAACTTCCAGCCCTCCTCGGAGCGGTTGAGGATGTGCTCGGCGCCCATCGAGCGGCAGATCTCGGCCTTCTCCTCGTTGGAGACCACGCAGATCGGCGTGGCGCCACCGTTGAGGGCGTACTGGGTGGCGAAGCCGCCGAGGCCGCCGGAGGCGCCCCAGATCAGCACGTTGTCGCCCTGCTTCATCCCGGCGCCGTTGCGGCTGACCAGCTGCCGGTACGCCGTGGAGTTGACCAGGCCGGGCGAGGCGGCCTCCTCCCAGGTCAGGTGGGCGGGCTTCGGCATCAGCTGGTTGGACTTGACCAGCGCGACGTGGGCCAGGCCGCCGAAGTTGGTCTCGAAGCCCCAGATCCGCTGCTCGGGGTCGAGCATCGTGTCGTTGTGGCCGTCGGGTGCCTCGAGCTCGACCGAGAGGCAGTGCGCGACGACCTCGGCGCCCGGCTTCCAGGAGTGGACGCCGGCACCGGTGGCGAGCACGACGCCGGCCAGGTCGGAGCCCACGACGTGGTAGGGCAGGTCGTGCCGCTTGGCCAGCGGCGAGAGCCTGCCGTAGCGCTCGAGGAAGCCGAAGGTCGAGACCGGCTCGAAGATCGAGGTCCAGACGGTGTTGTAGTTGATCGCGCTGGCCATCACCGCGACCAGGGCCTCGCCCGGCCCCAGCTCGGGCAGCGGCACCTCGTCCAGGTGGAGCGACTTGCGGGGGTCCTTGTCGCGCGACTCGACCCCCTCGAACATGCCGACCTCGTCCTTGTGGACGGTCACGGCACGGTAGGACTCCGGGAGGGGGAGGGCGGCGAAGTCCTCGCTGGAGGTGTCGCCGGCCTGGATGGCATCGAGGATCTGCTGCACGGTGGGCTCTCCTAGGGTCTGGGTCGATCGGTCGGGTCGACTCGCGTGCGACACGACGGACGCCCGCAAGATACCCGTGGGTAACTCCGCTCGGGGGTCGATGTGCGCGACGTCTCAGTGTGACCGATGTGCGCCGAGGTCTGGACCACGGGCCAAGTGGAACGATTTCGCCGCCGGAGGACCTCCCGAGGCTTAGAGTCAGCGCACCCCCCAACGACGTCCCCCGGCGTCTCCGCACGAAGGATCCCCCCTTGAGCGATCCGCTCGCTCCCGTCGACGCGACGTCGACCTCGGACCCCCGCTCGTCGAGCACGCGCCTCGGCCGCGGACCTGCCCGGCCACCCCTGGGTGACCCCGGTGCCGCTGGCGTTCGGCCGCAGCGGCGTGATCCGCCGCCCCGGCCGCGTCTTCGCGCTGTGCTGGGTGACCCTCGGCGTCTACGCGCTGGTGCTGCACTTCCGGCTCAACGCCGAGCTGGCAGCGTTCAACCCCGGCATCGCGTGCCGCCCGGGGCTCGCCGTGGCGTCGTTCCTGGTGCCCTTCGGCGGGCTGGTCTCGATGCTCAACACCTCGGAGCGGATCCGCCGTACCCAGGCTGCGGTCGGCCTCGCGGGCGAGTGCTCACCGGGGCGGACGTTCCTGTTCCTGCTGGTCGGCGGGTCCTACGCCTACCAGCAGGCCCAGCTCAACCTGGTCTGGACGCGACCCGACGCCGGCTGAACGCTCAGGTGGGCCGGCGGCCGGCTCGACGAGCTCGACCAGCACGCCGCCGGCGTCCTTGGGGTGCACGAAGTTGATCCGGGAGTCCGACGTGCCGCGCTTCGGGACGTCGTAGAGCAGGCGGACGCCGCGCTCGCGCAGGATCGCGCGAGACCCGGTCGACGTCGGTGACCCGGTAGGCGACCTGCTGGCAGCCGGGGCCGGACCGGTCGAGGTACTTGGCGATCGTCGAGGACTCGTCGAGCGGCGCGAGCAGCTGCACGCAGGAGCCGGAGTCGCCGACGGCCATCATGGCCTCGCGGACGCCCTGCTCCTCGTTGACCTCCTCGTGCGCCAGCCGCATGCCGAAGGTGTCGCGGTAGAAGGCGATGGCCTCGTCGAGGTCGGGGACGGCCATGCCGACGTGGTCGATGGCGGTGAAGAGCTGCTCGGGCAGCTCGAGTGCGGCGTTCATGGGCGACATCGTCGTACGCCGGGCTGCCGGGCGCGAGCCGGTGTGACAAGTGCCGCACGAGACGGTCGCGGACAGGGTCGCCGCGCGCGGTGTGTCGTGGGTATCGTCGCAGGGTCACCCGACTTCCCTGGAGGCCCACGCCCATGTCCGACAGTGCCCGTCCCACCACCGTGATCGTCGCCGGCGCCCGTACGCCGATCGGCCGCCTCCTCGGTGGCCTCACGCCCCTGTCCGCCGCCGACCTCGGTGGCGTGGCGATCAAGGGTGCCCTCGAGAAGGCCGGGGTCACCGGCGACCAGGTCGACTACCTGATCATGGGCCAGGTCATCCTCGCCGGCGCCGGCCAGAACCCCGCCCGCGTCGCGGGTGTCGCCGGCGGCCTGCCGATGAACGTGCCCTCGATCACGATCAACAAGGTCTGCCTCTCCGGACTCAACGCGATCGCCACCGCCGACCAGATGATCCGCGCGGGCGAGTGCGAGATCGTCGTCGCCGGCGGCATGGAGTCGATGACCAACGCTCCCGCACGTGCTGCCCAAGTCACGCCAGGGCTTCAAGTACGGCGACACCGCGCTGGTCGACTCGATGGCCTACGACGCCCTCTACGACCAGTCCACCCAGCAGGCGATGGGCGGGCTCACCGAGTCCTGCAACGTCGAGGGTGCCGGTCTCTCCCGCGAGGAGCAGGACGCCTTCTCGGCCCGCTCCCACCAGCGTGCCGCCGAGGCGTGGAAGAACGGCGTCTTCGACGACGAGGTCGTCCCGGTCTCGATCCCGCAGCGCAAGGGCGACCCGGTCGTGGTCTCCACCGACGAGGGCGTGCGTGGCGACACCACCACCGAGTCCCTCGGCAAGCTGCGTCCGGCCTTCAGCAAGGACGGCACCATCACCGCCGGCTCCGCCTCGCAGATCTCCGACGGCGCCTGCGCCGTCGTCGTGATGAGCAAGGCCAAGGCCGAGGAGCTCGGCCTGGAGTGGCTGGCCGAGATCGGCGCGCACGGCATGGTCGCCGGCCCCGACTCCACCCTGCAGATGCAGCCCGCCAACGCCACCGCCAAGGCCTGCGAGAAGGAGGGCATCTCGCCCGCCGACCTCGACCTGGTGGAGTTCAACGAGGCGTTCGCGGCCGTGGGCATCGAGTCCGCGCGCAGCCTCGGGCTCGACGAGGACAAGGTCAACGTCAACGGCGGCGCCATCGCGCTCGGTCACCCGGTCGGCATGTCCGGCGCCCGCGTCGTCCTGCACCTCGCGCTCGAGCTCAAGCGCCGCGGCGGCGGCACCGGTGCGGCCGCGCTGTGCGGCGGCGGCGGTCAGGGCGACGCGCTGATCGTGCGCGTGCCGTCGGCCTGAGTGGTCTCGACAGGCTCGACCACCGGGGGGCTCGACCACCGGGGACGGCTCGACCCCGGCAGGCGGGGAGGCCGGCGCTCCACGGCGTCGGTCCCCGACCTGGTCTCGCGGGCCCGCGAGGGTGACGCGCGCGCCGTCGCCCGGATGATCTCGCTGGTCGAGGACGAGTCGCCGCTGCTGCGCGAGGTGATGGCCGCGCTCGCGCCGTACGCCGGGCACGCCCAGGTCATCGGCGTCACCGGCTCGCCCGGCGTCGGCAAGTCCACCTCGACCAACGCCCTGGTCGGCGCCCTGCGGGCCACCGGCCAGCGGATCGGCGTCCTCGCCGTCGACCCGTCCTCGCCGTTCTCGGGCGGCGCGCTGCTCGGCGACCGGATCCGGATGCAGGACCACGCGCTCGACCCCGAGGTCTACATCCGGTCGATGGCCTCGCGCGGCCACCTCGGCGGCCTGGCCTGGACGACGCCGCAGGCGCTGCGGGTGCTCGACGCCGCCGGGTGCGACGTGATCCTCATCGAGACCGTGGGCGTCGGCCAGAGCGAGGTCGACGTCGCGGGTCTCGCCGACACCACCATGGTGCTGCTGGCGCCCGGCATGGGCGACGGCATCCAGGCCGCGAAGGCCGGCATCCTCGAGATCGGTGACCTCTACGTCATCAACAAGGCCGACCGCGACGGTGCCGACCAGGTGCGCCGCGACCTGCGCTCGATGCTGGCGCTGGGGGAGCGCAGCGAGGACTCCTGGCGACCGCCGATCCTCAAGACCGTCGCCCAGACCGGTGAGGGGGTCGACGACGTGGTCGCCGCGATCGCCGAGCACCGCACCTGGTTGGAGTCCTCCGGCGAGATGGAGCGCCGCCGGGTGCGCCGCGCCCGCGACGAGATCGAGGCGATCGCCGTGACCGCCCTGCGCCGGAAGTGGGGCGACGTGCACGGCCGCTCCGAGCTCGACGACCTCGCCGCCGCAGTCGTCGCGGGCGACTCCGACCCCTACACCGCCGCCGACGAGCTGATCGTCTCCGTCACCGGCTGAGCCGCACTGCCGCTCAGCCGTCGGCCTCGGGCCGGACCAGCGCCTGTTCGAGCGAGGCCACCAGCCGACGACGGGTCGAGGCCGCTGACCAGCCCCGCTCGCCGGTCAGGTGGTGGTAGTGAGTGGGGTGGCTGGTGGCCCAGAGCCAGTCGGTGGCGGTCTCGACCGTCCAGCCGTCCGCGAGTGCCTCGCCGTCGGCCAGCGCCACGACCACGAGCCGGAGTCCGGAGCGCCAGTCGTCCATCCGGTCGCGGTAGGCGGCGGCGCCGTCGCCACCGGTCAGCCACGCCGCCTCCAGGGCGAGGTGCACCGGCAGGATCGTGGGCACGTAGCCGAACCACGCCTCGAGCACCCGCCGGAACGCCTCGCGCGGCGGCCGCGCCCGCGCGGCGGCCAGACGCCGACGGAACCCGGAGGTGTGGTCCACCCGGGCGGCCATCGCGACGAGCAGGCTGGCGCGGTTGCCGAAGTGGAGGTAGACGGCCTGGCGGCTGACCCCGGCCCGGGCACCCACCCTGGCCAGCGTGAGCGCGTCGACCCCGACCGAGGTGACCTCCTCCCACGCGGCGTCGAGCAGCCTCTCGGCGGTCGAGGGATCCGGCATCGGTGGTCCCGCCTTTCGGGGATTTTGTGCTTGACGCGCGTAAACCTAGCGTGCTTGACTCGTGTAAAGCGAACTTCGAGGAGGCGTGATGTCACAGATGACGAGCAGCCGGCCGTCCGGCCGTGTGGAGACAGGCGAACCGGCCGACCGCACCCTGCACGAGCTCGTCGCCGCGGCGGCGAGCGGGCACGGCTCGCGCACGGCGCTGGTCGACGGGCCCACGGGTCGCTCGGTCGACCACCAGGAGCTCGACCGCAGGATCGGCCGGATCGCGGCGTGGCTGGAGGGCGAAGGTGTCGGCCCCGGCGATCGGGTCGCGACCTGGGCGCCCAACCTGCCGCCGGTGGCGGCGGTCACCCTCGCCGTGCTGCGTCGCGGCGCCGCGGTGGTGCCGCTGGGGCCCGCCCTGACCGAGGCCGAGGTGGGCGGGCTGCTGGCCGGCGCGGAGGTGTCGGTCGTGGTGACCGTGCCGGACCTGGTCGAGGCGGCCTCACGGCTCGGCGTACGCCGGGTGGTCGCTCTCGGCGAGGCGCCCGGGGTCACCACGCTCGCCGACCTGCTCGCCACCGCGGGGGAGGCGACCCACGTCGACGTCGCCCCCGACGCCGTCGCGTTTGTCTGCGCCTCCAGCGGGACCACCGGCACGCCCAAGGGGGTCGTGCTCACCCATCGTCAGCTGGTCGCGGCGGTCGACCAGCTCACCGAGGCGATGGCGTTCGCCGAGCGCGACGTGACGCTCGCCCTGGCGCCGTGGTCGCACGTGCTCGGGCTCACCGCCGCGCTCCTGGTCCCGCT
The DNA here is from genome assembly GCA_963834285.1 of uncultured Actinomycetota bacterium. Taxonomy (GTDB): domain Bacteria; phylum Actinomycetota; class Actinomycetes; order Propionibacteriales; family Nocardioidaceae; genus Nocardioides. The sequence continues at coordinate 197,141 of CAWIAZ010000006.1, forward strand.
GGCGGTCGGCGCGACGGTGGTGACCGTCGCGACCTTCGACCCGGTCGCCCTCGCGGAGCTCACCGAGCGCTACGGGGTGACCTACCTCGCGATCCCTCCGCCCGTGGTCCCGGCGCTGGTCGCCGCCGCCTCGGCCGGCCGCGACCTCAGCGCCCTCGAGCTGGTCGGCGTCGGGGGCGCGGCCCTGCGACCGGAGCTCCAGGAGGCACTCGCCCGTGCGCTGCCGGGGTGCTCGGTGGGGCAGGGCTGGGGGCTGACCGAGACCTGCGGCGCGTTGTGCGTCCCCCGTCGACCCGGAGGGGCGACGCCCGGCACCGTCGGCCTGCCCATGTCGCGGACCGAGGTCCGCGCGGTGCACCCCGAGACCGGCGAGAGCCTTCCGTTGGGCAGCGAGGGCGAGCTCGTCGCGCGCGGTCCACAGCTGATGGCCGGCTACCTCGACCGGCCCGAGGAGACGGCAGCGACGCTTACCCCCGACGGGTGGCTGCGCACCGGCGACCTGGGGCGGGTCCTGCCGAGCGGCGAGGTGGTGGTGACCGGCCGCTTGAAGGAGCTGATCAAGGTCAACGCCGAGCAGGTGGCGCCGGCCGAGGTGGAGGCGGTGCTGTGCTCGCACCCCGGCGTGGTCGACGCCGGCGTCGTGGGCCGGCCCGACGACCGTGCCGGCGAGGTCCCGGTCGCCTACGTCGTCACCGACGGTCACGTCGACCTCGACGCCCTGCGCTCCACGCTCGCCGCGCGACTGGCTCCCTACAAGCGCCCCCGGACCATCGAGGTCGTCGACCAGCTGCCCCGGACCCCCTCGGGCAAGCTGTTGCGCCGGGCCCTGGTCGCAGGCCGCTGAGCCCACCGGAGGGCGGCGCGCGGCGGTAGCGAGCGGCGAACCGGTCCTCGGCCCACTAGCCTTCGGCCGTGGCCCTTTCCTTCGACCCCATCGACGAGGCGGCGCGGCAGTGGAGCCGGCGGTGGGACGGCGTCGGGGCCATGCACGCCGTCACCTCCCTGATGCGCGTCCAGCAGCTCGTCCTCGGCCGGCTCGACGCCGTGCTGCGTCCGCACGGGCTGAGCTTCGCCCGCTACGAGGCGCTGGTGCTGCTCGTCTTCTCCTCGCGCGGCTCGTTGCCGCTGGGCAAGATGGGGGAGCGGCTGCAGGTCCACCCGACGTCGATCACCTCGATCATGCGGCGGCTGGAGGCCGCGGGGCTGGTCGAGCGCAAGGCGCACCCCGACGACGGGCGGGCCGTGCTGGCCGAGATCACCCCGAGGGGACGCGACCTCGTCGAGCGGGCCACCGCCGACCTGGTGGGCGGCGACTTCGGGCTGGACGCGCTCGACGAGGCCGGTCAGCGCGCGCTGTCCGAGCTGCTGCGCCCGATCCGGTCCGCCGCCGGCGACTTCTGAGGCCGTTGCCCGCGATAGTTGGACGTCCTACTATCGACGCATGACGGACTCCGCACGCGCCCGCTGGCAAGCCCGCTACGACGCCGCCCGGGTGCGCGACGCCGACTTCACGACGCTCAGCGGGATGGAGGTCGAGCCGGCGTACGGCACCGACGACTCCGAGTGGCCGGGCCTGTTCCCCTTCACCCGCGGGCTGCACCCCACCGGCAACCGCGGCCGCACCTGGACGATCCGGCAGTTCGCCGGGTTCGGCAGCGCCGAGCACACCAACGAGCGCTTCCGGATGATCCTCGGCCGCGGCGGCGGCGGCCTCAGCGTGGCGTTCGACATGCCCACGCTGATGGGGCGCGACTCCGACGACCCGCGCTCGCTCGGCGAGGTCGGCCACTGCGGTGTGGCCGTCGACAGCGCCGCCGACATGGAGATCCTGTTCCGCGACATCCCGCTCGACGAGGTGACGACGTCGATGACGATCAGCGGCCCCGCGGTGCCGGTCTTCTGCATGTACCTCGTCGCCGCCGAGCGGCAGGGCATCGACACCACCAAGCTCAACGGCACGCTGCAGACCGACATCTTCAAGGAGTACATCGCCCAGAAGGAGTGGATCTTCGGTCCCGAGCCGCACCTGCGCCTGATCGGCGACCTGATGGAGTACTGCTCGAGCACGATCCCCGACTACAAGCCGCTGAGCGTCTCCGGCTACCACATCCGCGAGGCCGGCTCGACGGCCGCGCAGGAGCTCGCGTTCACGCTCGCCGACGGCTTCGGGTACGTCGAGCTGGGGCTCTCCCGCGGCCTCGACGTCGACGTCTTCGCGCCGGGGCTGTCGTTCTTCTTCGACGCCCACGTCGACTTCTTCGAGGAGATCGCCAAGTTCCGCGCCGCCCGCCGGATCTGGGCGCGGTGGATGCGCGACGTCTTCGGCGCGCAGAGCGAGAAGTCGCAGTGGCTGCGCTTCCACACGCAGACCGCCGGGGTCTCGCTCACCGCCCAGCAGCCCTACAACAACGTCGTCCGCACCGGGGTCGAGGCGCTGTCGGCGGTGCTCGGCGGCACCAACTCGCTGCACACCAACGCCCTCGACGAGACGCTGGCCCTGCCCGAGCGAGATGGCCGCCGAGGTCGCCCTGCGCACCCAGCAGGTGATCATGGAGGAGACCGGCGTGGTCAACGTCGCCGACCCGCTCGGCGGCTCCTGGTACGTCGAGGCGCTCACCGACCGGCTCGAGGCCGAGGCCAACGCGATCTTCGACACGATCCTCGCCCTCGGCGGCTCGACGCTGACCCACGACCAGCCCGAGGCGCTCGCCGAGGCGATGCGCGAGCGGGAGTGGCCGGTCACCGCGGGGCTGCTGCGCGGCATCGAGCAGGGGTGGTTCATGACCGAGATCGCCGACGCCGCGTTCGCCTACCAGGTGGCGCTGGAGAAGGGCGAGAAGAAGGTGGTGGGCGTCAACTGCCACACCGACTCGGTCACCCACGACCTGGAGATCCTCCGGGTCTCCCACGAGGTCGAGACCGAGCAGGTGCGCGCGCTCACCGAGCGCAAGCAGGGCCGCGACGACGACGTGGTGCAGGCGGCGCTGACGCGGATGGTCGAGGTCGCCCGCACCGACGAGAACATGATGGAGGCGATGCTCGACGCCGTCCGCGCCGAGGCCACGCTGGGCGAGATCTGCGACGCGCTGCGCGCGGAGTGGGGCGAGTACCGCGAGACGGCCCGCTTCTAGGCCCCGCTAGGCCTCGCTGGGCCCTGCTGGGCCCTGCTGGGCAGCGCGCAGGCGCGCGACCACGGCGGCCACCGCCGGCGAGCTCGCCATGCTCGTGCGGTGCACCACCACGATGTCGCGCACCGGCACCGGGTCGTGCACCCGGACGGCGACCAGGTCGTCGCCCAGGGGCGAGCGACCCAGCCGCGGCACCAGCGCGATGCCCAGCCCGTGCCGCACCAGGGCGAGGTGGGAGGCGAACTCCATCGACTCGTGCGCGATCCGCGGGACGTGCCCGGTGCCGACGTACATCCGGGTCAGCCACTGGCGGCAGATCGTGCCCTCCGGGGTGGCGATCCAGCCCTCGCCGACGAGGTCGTGCGGGGTGACGAGCGTGCGCCCCGCCAGCCGGTGGTCGAGCGGCACGATCACCTCGGCCTCGTCGCTGGCGACCGAGGTCCGGGTCAGGTGGTCGGGCACCTCCAGCGGCACGTCGCCCCAGCTGTGCACGAGCCCGACGTCGCACTGACCGGTGGCGACCAGGTCGACGGTGTCCCACGGCTCGCGCTCGGCCAGGCCGATGGTCAGGTCGGGGTGCGCGGCGTGCAGGTCGGCGACGGCGGCGGCCACGAGGCCACGCATCGCGGTCGAGAAGGCGACCAGCCGCAGGTGCCCGGCCACGGTCGCGGCCTGGTGGTGCAGGCCGGCCTCGATCTCCTCGAGGTCGGAGAGCAGCCGCGCGCCGGCGTCCACGAGGTGCCGGCCGTGCCGGGTGAGGATCACGCCGCGCCCGACCCGCTCCAGCAGCGGCACCCCCGACTGCCGCTCGAGACGCTTGACCTGCTGGCTGACCGCGCTCGGCGTGAACCCGAGCACCTCGGCGGCGCCGACCACCGAGCCCTGGGTGTCGACGGCGCGCAGGGCGGTGAGGGCGGCCAGGTCGATCATGAAGCGATGCTACCGCGACCCGTGCACGATCATTCGCTGTTGCTTGATGGTGGGCGTGCGTGAGGATGGAGCCATGTCTCGCCGTGACTCCTGCCTGGCCGCGCTCGTGGCCACGATCTGGGGACTCAACTTCCTGGTCATCGACTGGGGCATGGAGGGGGTGCCGCCGCTGCTGTTCGTGGCGGTGCGGTTCACGGCCGTCGTCCTGCCCGCGGTGTTCCTGGTCCGCCGTCCCCAGGCGCCGTGGCGCACGGTGGTCGCCGTCGGCACCTTCATGTCCTTGGGGCAGTTCGGGCTCCTCTACCTGTCGATGGACGCCGGCCTGACGCCCGGCCTGGCCGCCCTGGTGCTCCAGGCCCAGGTGATCTTCACGATCGTGATCGCCGCCGGGGTGCTGCGCGAGCGGCCGACGCGGGTCCAGACGATCGGGGTGCTGGTCGGGATGGCCGGCCTGGTCGTGGTCGGGCTGGGGCGCGGTGGTGCGGTCACCGCGCTGGCGCTCGGGCTGTGCCTGCTCGCGGCGCTCTCGTGGGGCATCGGCAACGTCGTGGCGCGCTCGGCGGGCGTGGTCGGCGGGCTCTCGATCACGGTCTGGTCGGCGCTGGTGGTCCCGGTCCCGGCCCTGCTGCTCTCGCTGGCGGTCGACGGTCCGGCGGAGGTCGCCGACGGGCTCGCCGCCTTCGGCTGGCAGGCCGCGCTGTCGACGCTCTACACCGCCGGGCTCGCCTCGCTGGTCGGGTACGCCGTGTTCAACTCCCTGCTGGGGCGCAACGAGTCGGCGCACGTGGTGCCGTGGGTGCTGCTCGCCCCCGTGGTCGCGATGTCGGCGTCGTGGTTGCTGCTGGGCCAGGTGCCGGGCGCCGGCGAGGCCGGGGGCGGCGTCCTGCTCGTGCTCGGGGTCCTGGTGGCGCTGCGCGGCGGGCGCGCGCGGTCGGCCGCCCCGGTCGTCCGCCCGAGGGCGACCCGCGCCGGACGAGGTGGCGCTGGCTCCCTAGGATTGGGGGCATGACGCAGCAGCCGTTCTCCCGTCCCGGTGCGATCGACCTCTCCGCCCTCAAGCGCCCGGCCGCCCCCGGCCCCGGCGCCGGTGCGCCCGGAGGTGGCGCGGCTGTCGGCGGGAGCGCCGGCGGTGGTGCGGCGGTGGTGCTGGTGGCGGAGCGGCGTACGCCGTCGAGGTGACCGAGGCGAACTTCCAGGCCACCGTCGAGGCCTCGATGACCGCGCCGGTGCTGCTGGTCTTCTACTCGCCCTCGCGGATGCCCGAGAGCGTCCAGCTCGCCGACGACCTGGTCACGCTGGCCGGCGAGTTCGAGGGCAGGTTCCTCGCCGGACGGGTCGACATCGACGCCGTCCCCGCGATCGCCCAGGCGGTCCAGGTGCCGTCGGTGCCCTTCGTGATGGCCGTGCTCGACGGCCGCCCGGCGCCGCTGCTGCAGGACGCCGTCCCGATCGACCAGCTGCGCACGGCGCTGGAGCAGGTCATGCAGCAGCTGACGACCCAGGGCGTCACCGGCCGGCACCAGCCGCGCGGCGCCGCGCCCGTCGAGGACGACGCAGAGGCCGGCGACGCCGACCAGTCGGACCCGCGTTACGCGCCCGCCCAGGACGCGCTCGAGGCCGGCGACATCGACGCCGCCGTCGCGGAGTACCAGAAGCTCGTCGACGCCAACCCCGCCGACGCCGAGGCCGCGGCCGGGCTGGCGATGGCCAAGGTCCTCCAGCGCACCCAGGGCGCCGACCTCAACGCCGCGCGCGCCGCCGCGGCCGCCGACCGCGACGACGTCGACGCACAGACGCTGGTCGCCGACCTCGACCTGCTCGGCGGCCACGTCGACGATGCCTTCGACCGGCTGGTCGACCTGGTCCGTCGTACCAGCGACGCCGACCGTACCCGCGCCCGCGAGCACCTGCTCGGCCTCTTCGCCGCCGTCGGCAACGACGACCCGCGGGTGCTCCGCGGCCGCCAGAACCTCGCCTCCGCGCTCTTCTGAGCCGACGGAGAGGACCGAGAGGACCGAGCCGACCGTGACGTCGGGGCCGTCGTACCTCGCTCGTGGCTTCGGGATGTGGCGCCGCCGCCCCGGGCTGATGCTGCTCGGGATGGTGCCGGCGCTGGTCGTCTTCGTGGTGCTGGCGGCGCTGGTGCTGCTGCTCGTGACCCACCTGGGTGCGCTGACCTCGTGGCTGACGCCGTTCGCCGACGACTGGGCCGAGACCGCCCGCGTGCTGGTGCGCGGGATGCTGGGCGTCCTGCTGCTCGCCGGCGCCCTGGCCGGCGCGGTGCTCGAGCTTCACCGGTCTCACGCTGATGGTCGGCGACCCGTTCTACGAGCGGATCTGGCGTGCCACCGAGGAGATGCTCGGCGGGCCGGTGCCGGCCGCGTCGCTGGGGCTGGGGCGGGCGGTGAGGGACGGCGCCGTCCTGGTGCTGATCGGCGTCGCCACCGGGCTCGGCGTCCTCGCGCTCGGCCTGGTGCCGCTGGTCGGGCTCGGTGGTCGGCGTCGTGCTCGGCTTCGTGCTGGCCGGGCGGGTGCTGGCCGGCGAGCTGCTGTCGCGCCCGCTCGAGGCGCGCGGGATGGACCGCCACGCCCGCGCCGACCTCCTGCGCCCGCACCGCGGCCGCGTGCTGGCCTTCGGCGCCGCCACCCAGGCGTTCTTCCTGGTCCCGTTCGGCGCGATCGCCGTGATGCCCGCCGCCGTCGTCGGCGCCACGATGCTCGCCCGCGACCTGCTCGACGCGGCTGGTGGGGCTGGTCAGCCTGGTCAGCCTGGTCAGGGCGGCGGTGGGTGAGCCACCTTCCTAGCTGAGGGGAGGGTGGCTGAGCCACCGCTGGTGTGGCGGTGGTGAGGTCGGCGGTGGGTGAGCCACGTGCTCGGCTGAGGGGAGGTGGCGGCCACCGCTGGTGTGGCGGTGGTGAGGTCGGCGGTGGGTGAGCCAGGTGCTCGGCTGAGGGGAAGGTGGCTGAGTCACCGCTGGCCGGCGCCCCGAGGACCGACCGTCCCGGCGCCCGACCTCAGCGCCCGACCTCAGCGCCCCGACTCGGTGTACGCCGGCCCGCCGCCGAGGTTGGCCAGGGCCGCCTCGACGCGGCGGGCGGTGAAGTCGGCGGCGCGCTCGCGCACCTGCTCCAGCGTGCAGAACTCCGCCTCGCGGATCTCGCGGGCCTGCTTGACCACGGAGTCGAGCAGCGTCGGGCGCGTGCGCGCCGCCGTCGAAGACCAGGCAGAGCGCGTCGTCCCAGCCGCCCCAGGGCGGCAGCCAGTCGGTGAGCAGCAGCGGGCCGGGGGTGATCGAGAGCGACAGCTCCTCCTCGACCTCGCGCGCGACGGCGAGCTGCGGCGACTCGCCGACCTCGACGACGCCGCCGGGCAGGTCCCAGTCGGCCTTGTAGGTGAGCCCGCACAGCAGCACCCGGTCGCGGTCGTCGCGGATCAGCATCTGGCTGATCGCGCGCTTGCGGGGGAGGAAGGAGTTGAGCAGCGCCCGGAAGCCGCCGGGCTCGTTGACCGGGGTGTCGGTGACCAGCCGCGCGTAGACGATCAGGTCGCCCTCGACGCCGCGCATCACGCCCTCGCGGCGCATCCCCGACCACGTGGCCACGCGCTGGCCGTGCTCGTCGTCGGCGGTCGACCAGCGCCTCCACCCGCGGGTGCTGCTCGAGCGCGGACGCGACCTCGCGGCGCACGACGTCGACGGCCGACATCCAGCCGTCGGCGCCGAGCTCGCCGCGTCCAGGAGATCCGGGCGACCCCCTCGGCGACCGTCGTGACGGACGTCGTCCGGTGCTCAGCGCTCACGGCGCCAAGCCTAGCCAGGGCGCCTCAGGCGGGGGAGGGGCCCCGCAGCCACAGCGTGGCCAGCGGCGGTACGACGATCGTGGCCTGCGCCGCCATGCCCGCCGGGCGCCTCGGCGTCGAGGGGCCCGGCGGCGGTGGCGGTCACCGAGCCGAGGTTGCCGACCCCCGAGCCGCCGTAGACCTCGGCGTCGGTGTTGAGCACCTCGGTCCACTCGCCGGTGAGCGGCAGCCCCAGCCGGACGTCGCCGTGCGGGACGGCCGAGAAGTTGGTGACGCACACGAGGTCGGCCTCACCGGGCGAGCGCCGCACGAACGAGTAGACGTTGCGACCGGCGTCGTTGGCGTCGATCCACTGGAAGCCCTCCGGCGACGCGTCGAGCGCCCAGGTGGCGGGGGAGTCGACGTAGCGCGCGTTGAGGTCGCGCACCAGCGACTGGAGGCCGCGGTGCTCGGGGTGCTCGAGCAGCCACCAGTCGAGCTCGCGCGACTCGGCCCACTCGGACTCCTGGCCGATCTCGCAGCCCATGAACAGCAGCGGCTTGCCGGGGTGGGCCCACATGTAGCCGTAGTAGGCGCGCAGCGTCGCCAGCTGCTGCCAGCGGTCGCCGGGCATCTTGCGCAGCAGCGAGCCCTTGCCGTGCACGACCTCGTCGTGGCTCAGCGGCAGCACGAAGTTCTCGGTCCACTGGTAGGTCATCGCGAACGTCAGCTCGTGGTGGTGGTGCGAGCGGTAGATCGGGTCGCGCTCGAGGTAGCCGAGCGTGTCGTGCATCCACCCCATGTTCCACTTGAAGCCGAAGCCGAGCCCGCCGCCGGAGGTGGGGCCGGTGACCCCGGGCCACGACGTCGACTCCTCGGCGATCGTGGTGATGCCCGGCACCCGCTTGTAGACGGTGGCGTTCATCTCCTGGAGGAACTGCACCGCCTCGAGGTTCTCGTTGCCGCCGTGCTTGTTGGGCGACCACTCGCCGTCCTCGCGGGCGTAGTCGAGGTAGAGCATCGAGGCGACGCCGTCGACGCGCAGGCCGTCGGCGTGGAACTCCTCGAGCCAGTAGAGCGCGTTGGCGTAGAGGAAGTTGCGCACCTCGTGCCGCCCGAAGTTGAAGATGTGGGAGCCCCACTCCTTGTGCCAGCCGCGCTGGGGGTTGGGGTCCTCGTAGAGCGGGGTGCCGTCGAAGTTGACCAGCGCCCACTCGTCGGTGGCGAAGTGGCCGGGCACCCAGTCGAGGATGACGCCGATGCCGGCCTGGTGCAGCCGGTCGACGAGCCGCCGGAAGCCGTCGGGGTCGCCGAAGCGCGAGTCGGGCGCGAAGTACGACGTCACGTGGTAGCCCCACGACCCGCCGAACGGGTGCTGCATCACCGGCATCAGCTCGACGTGGGTGAAGCCGAGGTCGGCGAGGTAGGGCACGAGGTCGTCGGCCATCTCGTCGTAGGACCAGAAGGCGCCGCCGGGGTGCTTCTTCCACGAGGCGAGGTGCATCTCGTAGACCGACATCGGCCGCGCCACCGGCTGCGAGCTCGCGCGCGCCTCCATCCACTCCTGGTCGCCCCAGGTGTGGGAGGACTCGAAGACCTTCGAGGACGTCGCGGGCGCGACCTCGGCGTGGTAGGCCATCGGGTCGGCCTTCTCGCGCCAGGTGCCGTCGGCGCCGTTGATCCAGAACTTGTACGCCGTGCCGGCGCCGATGCCGGGCACGAACAGCTCCCAGACCCCCGAGGTGCCGAGCTGGCGCATCGGGTGCTCGCGACCGTCCCAGCTGTTGAAGTCGCCCTTGACCCGCACGCCGCGCGCGGACGGCGCCCACACCGCGAACGCGGTGCCGGAGATCGGTGCCGCCGAGCGGGCTCTCGTAGTGGTGCACCCGGGCGCCGAGCACGCTCCACAGCAGCTCGTGGCGCCCCTCGCCGATCAGGTGCTGGTCGAGCTCGCCCAGCGGTGGGCAGGAAGCGGTAGGGGTCGTCGACCTCGATGCTGTGGTCGCCGTAGGTGACGGCGATCCGGTAGTCGGGGACGTCGGCCTGCGGCAGCATGCCCGGCCCAGACCCCCTCGTGGACGTGCTCGAGCGCGGTGTCGCCGTCGGCGTGCCGGATGACGACGGCGTCGGCGAGCGGCTTGTAGACGCGGACCCAGACCTCGCCGCCGACGACGTGCGGGCCGAGCACGGCGTGCGGGTGGCCGTGCTCGCCGCGGATGATCTGGTCGAGCTCCTCGCGGGGATGGACGATGCTCATGCTCGGGCTCCGATCGTGGCCACGGCGGCCAACGGGATGGCGACCCACGCGGGTCGGTTGCGGGTCTCGTAGACGCACTCGTAGACGGCCTTGTCGGCGACGTAGGCGTCGAGGAGGGTGCGCTGCTGCTCGGTCAGGTCGCCACCGGAGTAGGCGACCAGGAAGTGGTTCTGGTTGCGGTGCGCCCACTCCTCGGCGCGGACGGCGAGCAGCGGGGCGGCGTCGACGTCGTCGCGGTGGCCGCGCTCGACGGCGTGCGGGGCGTAGTCGAGGGAGCGGATCATGCCGGCGACGTCGCGCCACCGCGAGTCGGGCAGCGACCGCTCGGGCAGCGGCTTGGCCGGCTCGCCCTCGAAGTCGACGACCTTCCAGCCGACGCGCGGTGCGCAGGGTCTGGCCCAGGTGCAGGTCGCCGTGGATGCGCTGCACGTCGAGGTCGTCGAGCGCGCCCGACCGCGGCGTAGAGCCGCCGCAGCGCCGGCGCGTGCTCGGCGAGCTCGGGCACGACGGTGAGCGCCTCGTCGAGCCGGGAGGTCATCGCGGCGGCGACGTCGGCGGGGCTGACGGCGTCGGCGTCGGTGGGGGCGACCTCGCGCAGCGTGTCGTGGATCTCGCTCAGCGCCTCGCCCAGCCGGGCGGCCTCGGCGGCGAAGTCGCCACCGGCCTCGTTGGCGTGCAGGTCGGGGTCGGCGAAGAGGTTGCGGACGCTGGCCAGGGCGAGGTCCCAGCCGTCGGTGGCGGTGCGCAGGAACTGCTGGAGCATCGCGAGCTGGAGCGGCGCCCCCTCGGCGACTCCTCCGAGGACCGCCGGCACTCCACCCAGCCGTAGAGCGCGGCGACGTGGCTCGAGCCGGCCTCGGTGAGCAGCTGGTGGATCTCGATGTCGGGGTTGATCCCGGGCGTCACCTTGCGGAAGACCTTGAGGATCGCGTCCTCGCCGAAGAAGACCGAGGAGTTGGACTGCTCGCCGGAGAACAGCGTGGAGGTCGCGTCGGGGTCGAGGTCGTGGCCCGGCACCCGGTGGAAGGTCAGCGCGCCGTGCTCCTCCTCGGTGAAGCCCCGCAGCCAGGCGCCCATCGCCACGCGGTCGTGCAGCGCGTCGTAGGCGTGCACCCAGCCGTGCTCGGGGTCCTCCCACCAGCCGACGAAGGCGTGGTCGAGCCGGTGCTCGGGCTCGGTGTAGTAGACCAGCGGCACCTGGTAGAGCTCGCGGTCGCCGTGGCGCCGGCGTAGGTCACCTCGACGAGCTCGACCATCACCCGGGGTCCGCCGTCGCCGGTCGGGACCTCGGCGAGCCGGCGGACGTCGGAGATGATCGCCTCGCGGCCCTTCCCGCCGAACCAGCGGGCCGAGGTCACCAGCTCGGTGAGCGCCTCGACGAGTGGCGCTGGCGCAGGCGTCGGGGTGTGGGGTTCGTGGGGTCGGAGCTCATGCAGCACCACCGTCGTCGTCGGGGTCGGTCAGCCGGAACCAGTAGAAGCCGTAGCCGCCGAGGGTCAGCAGGTAGGGCAGCTCGCCGACCCGTGGGAAGGGCACCCCGCCGAGCAGCTCGACCGGGACCTTGCCCTCGAAGCGGCGCAGGTCGAGCTCGACCGGCTGCGGGAAGCGCGACAGGTTGTTGATGCACACGATGGCGTCCTCGCGGCCGTCCTCGTCGGTGTGCTCGCGGACGTAGGAGAGCACGGTCGGGTTGCTGCCGCCGAGGTCGGTGAACGTGCCGAGCCCGAAGGCGTGGTGGCGGCGGCGCGCGTGGATCATCCGTCGCGTCCAGTGCAGCAGCGACGAGGAGTTCTCCAGCTGGGCCTCCACGTTGACGCTCTGGTACCCGTAGACGGGGTCCTGGATCGCGGGGAGGTGCAGCTTTCCGGGCGTGGCCGAGGAGAAGCCGGCGTTGCGGTCGGGCGTCCACTGCATCGGCGTGCGGACGCCGTCGCGGTCGCCGAGCCAGATGTTGTCGCCCATCCCGATCTCGTCGCCGTAGTAGAGCACCGGCGAGCCGGGCAGCGAGAGCAGCAGCGCGGTGAACAGCTCGATCTGGTTGATGTCGTTCTCGAGCAGCGGGGCGAGCCGGCGCCGGATGCCGATGTTGGCCTTCATCCGGGGGTCCTTGGCGTACTCGTTCCACATGTAGTCACGGTCGTCGTCGGTGACCATCTCGAGGGTGAGCTCGTCGTGGTTGCGCAGGAAGATGCCCCACTGGCAGTGGTGGGGGATCTCCGGGGTCTGCTCGAGGATCTCCGAGATCGGGAAGCGCGACTCGCGGCGCACGGCCATGAAGATCCGCGGCATCACCGGGAAGTGGAAGCACATGTGGCACTCGTCGCCCCCGGACTCGAAGTCGCCGAAGTAGTCGACGACGTCGGCCGGCCACTGGTTGGCCTCGGCCAGCAGCACCTTGCCGGGGTACTTGTCGTCGACGAACCGGCGTACCTTCCGGAGGAACTCGTGGGTCTCGGGGAGGTTCTCGCCGTTGGTGCCCGGGCGCTCGTAGAGGTAGGGCACGGCGTCGAGGCGGAAGCCGTCGAGGCCCATGTCGAACCAGAACGAGATCGCGTCGAGGATCGCGTCGTGCACCGCGGGGTTGTCGTAGTTGAGGTCGGGCTGGTGGGAGAAGAACCGGTGCCAGAAGTACTGCTGGCGCACGGGGTCCCAGGTCCAGTTCGACGGCTCGGTGTCGACGAAGATCACCCGGGCGTCCTGGTAGAGCTCGTCGGTGTCGGACCAGACGTAGAAGTCGCCGTAGGGGCCGTCGGGGTCGGTGCGGCTGGCCTGGAACCACGGGTGCGCGTCGCTGGTGTGGTTCATGACGAAGTCGATGATCACGCGGATGCCGCGGGAGTGGGCCGCGTCGAGGAGCTGGTGGAAGTCCTCGACGGTGCCGCACTCGGGGAGGATGTTGACGAAGTCGGCGACGTCGTAGCCGCCGTCGCGCAGCGGCGAGGTGAAGAACGGCGGGATCCAGAGGCAGTCGACGCCGAGCCACTCGAGGTAGTCGAGCTTCTCGATCAGGCCCCGGAAGTCGCCGGTGCCGTCGGCGTTGGAGTCGCGGAAGGACCGGACCAGGACCTCGTAGAAGACCGCGGTCTTGAACCAGTCGGGGTCGGGGCGCGAGGGGCAGCGGGCTGGCTCTGCGGCTGGGTCATCCGCGCACCGCCAGCACGTGGGCGGGCTCGTGGAACGGGTCGAGCCGCACGTAGTTGTGCTGGCCCCAGCGCCAGGTGTCGCCGGTGATCTCGTCGTGGACGTCGAAGGACTCCTCGGTGTCGAGCCCCAGCGCCGCCAGGTCGAGGTGCACGGTGGTCTCGCGGGCGGCGTGCGGGTCGAGGTTGACCACGACGACCACCCGGTCGCTGATCTCGCCCGCTGACGGGGTGGTGGGCGACCTTGCTGAACACCAGGATGTTCTCGTCGTCGCTGCTGTGGATCGTGATGTTGCGCAGCTGCTGGAGCGCCGGGTGGGCGCGGCGGACCTCGTTGAGCCGGGTCAGGTACGGCGCCAGCGTGCGGCCCTCGGCGGCCGCGGCGTCCCAGTCGCGGATCCGGACCTGGTACTTCTCGGAGTCGAGGTACTCCTCGCTCCCGGGGCGCACCGCGACGTGCTCGAACAGCTCGTAGCCGGCGTACACGCCCCACGACGGGACGCTGGTCGCGGCGATCGCCGCCCGGATCTTGAACGCCGCCGGGCCGCCGTACTGGAGGTAGGCGTGGAGGATGTCGGGGGTGTTGACGAAGAAGTTGGGCCGCATCAGGTGGTCGGACTCCGAGCTCACCTCGCGCAGGTACTCCTCGATCTCCCACCGGGCCGTGCGCCAGGTGAAGTAGGTGTAGGACTGCTGGAAGCCGATCGCCCCGAGCGCGTGCATCATCGGCGGCTTGGTGAAGGCCTCGGCCAGGAACAGCACGTCGGGGTCGGTACGCCGCACCTCGGCGAGCAGCCACTCCCAGAACGGCAGCGGCTTCGTGTGCGGGTTGTCGACCCGGAAGATGCGCACGCCGTGCGACATCCACAGCCGCACCACCCGCAGCACCTCGCGGCAGATGCCGGTGGGGTCGTTGTCGAAGTTGACCGGGTAGATGTCCTGGTACTTCTTGGGCGGGTTCTCGGCGTAGGCGATCGAGCCGTCGGCCCGGGTGGTGAAGAACTGCGGGTGCGTGGTCACCCACGGGTGGTCGGGGGCCGCCTGCAGGGCGAGGTCGAGGGCGACCTCGAGCCCGAGCGCGTGGGCGCGCGCGACGAAGGCGTCGAAGTCGGCGAAGGTGCCCAGGTCGGGGTGGATGGCGTCGTGGCCGCCGTGGCGGGACCCGATCGCCCACGGCGAGCCGGGGTCCTCGGGGCCGGGGGTCAGGGTGTTGTTGGGGCCCTTGCGGTTGACCTCGCCGATCGGGTGGATCGGCGGCAGGTAGATCACGTCGAAGCCCATCGCGGCGACGGCGTCGAGCCGCTCGGCGGCGGTGGCGAGGGTGCCGCTGACCACCTCGCCGGTCGCGGGGTCGCGGATGGCGCCCTCGGAGCGCGGGAAGAACTCGTACCAGCTGCCGTACAGGGCGCGCGCGCGGTCGGCGTACAGCGGGTAGGGGCCGTTGACCGAGACCAGCTCGCGCAGGGGGTGGGCGGCGAGCACCGCGGTCAGGTCGGCGGACTGGAGCTGCGCCAGGCGGGCCTCGACCGGCCGGGTGGTGTCGGTGGCCGCGGCGATCCCGCCGTGCAGGACCTCCTGCTCGCGCGGGCCCGGCGCGGAGTCAGGGTCGGCGAGCACCCGCTCGAGCAGCAGCCGCGCCTCGGTGAACATCAGCTCGACGTCGACGCCGGCCGGGATCTTCAGGCCGGCGTCGTGCTGCCAGGTGGCGATCGGGTCGGACCAGGCCTGGACCTCGAACTGCCAGGCGCCCTCGCGGTCGGGGGTGACCCAGGCGCGGTAGCGGTCGACCGGCTGGTCCTGCTTGACCATCCGGACCGGAGGACGCCGGACGCCGTCGGGCCCGATCGAGCACCACCTCGGCGCTCAGCTGGTCGTGCCCCTCGCGGAAGACGGTCGCCGAGACCGGGAGCCGCTCGCCGACGGTGGCCTTGGCGGGCAACCGTCCGAGGTCGACCAGGGGCGTGACGTCCATGACAGGGATGCGACCGACCATTGCCCCACACTTGCCTGCCGGACCAAACCCGTGCAAGTCGCCGTCCGAGGGCAGTCAGACCGGGGCGGCAGCGCGCCGGTCCCCGGTCGGTGCGGGTCCGAGGTCAGCCGAAGGCCTGGAACTCCGCGGCGTGCACGATGGTGCCCGCGGTCGGACGCCGTCTTGCAGTCGGTGTCGTTGACCGGGTCGTTGTCGAGCTCACCGGCGTACCCGGCGTAGCCCGTGCACTGGTTCTCCAGCGTCACCAGGCGCAGCGCGGCGGCCCGGGTCGGCTTGATCCTGAACGACCGCAGCGTCAGGTTCGGCGCCACCGGCCGCGGCCGGACGCCCGGGAAGGCGTCGGCGCGCGAGGTGTAGACCCGCTTCCACCGCGCCGACGCCGAGCCGCAGCGCCCGGACGCACGCCTCGACGGCGAACTGGCGCAGCGCGGTGAAGCGCGAGCCGGAGTCGGGGTCGTCGTCGGCGTTGCGGAACAACGGCACGTCCGTGGCCGCGGGCGGCGCCGGGGTGAGGTAGGCGCTGACGTTGACCCGGCGGACCTGGTGGACCCCGCCGGCGAGGTCGACCGCGACGTACGGCTTGGTCGCATCGACGTTGCCGTCGGTCACGCCGCCCCAGTTGGTGGCCTCGGTGCCGTCGATCAGGAAGCGCGGGGTTGCGGGACCCCGGCGTGGCGCCGATGACCTTGGCGCCCGCGGCCGCGGCGGCGAGGTTCTTGCTGCCGCCGAGCCGGACGGTCTTCTTGCCCCCGCGGGTGACCGTGAGGACCTGCGGGAGAAGCCGTGCTTCTTCGACACGTAGAGCAGCCGGTAGCTGCCGGGCGTGAACCGGGCGACGTTCTTCAGCCTGGTGCTCTTGAGGGTGTCGGCGACCGGGCGTCACCCGGGCCTCGTAGTCACCGACGAAGATCTGGCCGGAGCCGCGGGTCTTGAACACGACCTTGGCGTTCTTGGACCTCGGCGAGGCGAAGCTGGGCCGGACGTCCGAGGAGTCCGCGGACGGCGTCGAGGCGCCCTTGCCCATGCCGCGGCGGGCGAAGGCGTCCCAGATGACCTTGCGGTTCTCGCCGCGGAAGCGCATCTGGTCGGCGGCCAGGAAGGCGTCGCGGGCGTCGAGCATCGACGTCGCGCCCTGCTGGAGCAGGAACGCGTCGAACATGATCTGGAGCCAGCGGCGGTTGCCGGGGCACTTCTGCGGGCGCACGACGCCCTTGTTGACGCCGGCCTGGGCGCACTTGAGCTGGAGCGCCTTGTTGCCGTACGGGGAACGCTTGTTCCACTTCTTCACCAGCGCCTGGCGGACCTCCCAGGCGACGCCGTTCCAGATCTCGCCGTCGGCGTGGACCTCGGGGCCGGTGGTGTCGAAGCCGTAGTCGGAGTAGTTGAGCGGGTTGCGGTTGATGGCGTAGTCGCGGATGGCCGTGCGCTTGTTGCCGGTCGCGTAGACGCCGACGGCCCAGATGTTGCCGCCGTTGGAGTAGCCGTGCTCGAACTGGTACTCGGCCGCGACCTGGTCGCCCCACGACTCGCCCATCGCGCCGCCCTGCTCGGAGGTCAGGCCCTCGTCGGGGCCGCCGACCATGCGGTTGCTGATCGCGTGGGTGTACTCGTGCCCGACGATGCCCATGTCGAGGCCGCCGTCGGTGCACGGGGCGTAGAACGCGCCGGCGATGGGCTGGAAGAGGTACTGGTTCGTGATGCCGGGGATGCCGTCCTGGAGGGTGATCTGGTTGGCGTTGTCACGGCCGAGGTACGACGGCTGGCCGCCGGTGAGGGCGCCGGCCTGCACGTTGCCGACCTCGGGGTCGTTGTCGACCCCGCCGCGGCCGACGTTGTCGAGCTGCAGGTTGTAGTTGCGCTCGTTGAAGCCGAGGTAGTAGCTGAAGTCGTGCATCCGGTTGTGGACGACGAACAGGTTGGTGACCGAGGCGTTGATGTCGTTGCCGCCGGGCACGAGCTCGGCGGGGTTGCAGCGGCTGTTGTTCCACGCGTCGGTGAACGGCTCGATGTACTGACCGGTGGGCGAGACCGGCGCCTGGGCGGTGCCGCCCGGGGTCAGCGGGCTGGCCCACGCCTCGCGGGTGCTGGCGTTGTTGCCGACGGTGGTGCCGGTCGGCAGGCCGGTGGCGGTCAGCACGTCCCAGGGCCCGAAGGCCTGCACGTTGCGCAGCTGGCCGGTGGGCAGCGTGCAGCCGGAGCGGTTGAACCAGCAGCCGATGACGGAGTTGCGCGGCGTCTGGGTGGGGCAGTCGAGCGTCGGGTTGGCCGGGAAGAAGCGCCAGCGCGGGTTGTGGCGTGGGCACGCCCGCCGGTGCCGGTGCCGGAGTCGCTGGTGACGACGTTGAGCGCGTAGTCGTACGGCGGCAGGATCGGGGCCGACGGGGCGTCGAACGGGCACACCTGGGCGCTGTAGGTGCCGCCCGGGATCGAGTCGGCCGAGTAGGTGAGCACCTCGGGGCTGGTGCCGAGGTCCTCGAGCTCAGCAGCTCGCCGTCGGGGGCGAAGAGCTTGACGGTGATGTCGTTGGCGGCGTTGACCTCGGAGGCCGCCGACGACGATCGACCGGGTGCGGTCGTCGGTGAGCGCGAAGGCGTGCCGGGGCCCGCACGCGGTCGGGGTGATCGCGCCGGAGAAGGCGAAGGCGTCGGAGCTGTTCTCGACCTGGTTCTGCCGGTGCAGCACCCGGCCGGTCGACGGCGTCGACCAGCAGGGTGTAGGCCACGGCCGTGCCGCCGGCGACGTCGACGACGTTGGCCTCGAGGACCGGGCGGACCGAGCCGTCGGCCAGCGCGAGGGCGCGCAGGCGGACCTGCTGCTCCTGGACCAGGCCGGGCACGGTGAGCCGGGTCCAGCCGTCGCGGACCTCGGCGGTGATGCCGATGGGGTCGAGCGACGCCGGCGTCGAGGCCGACGTCGTGGGCGGCCCTCAGCCAGCCCTGCAGCGGCGGTGAGCCGCGCGGCCGGCGGGCGTGCCGGTGGTGCGGGTCAGCGAGGAGGAGACGTAGGCGATCTCGCCGTCGGCGACACCGACGGTGACCATGCTGCCCAGCGCGGGGCGGAGCCCGCCGAAGCGCTGGCGGAACAGCACGGCGTGGCCGCCGTCTGGAGACCAGCTGCTGGTCGTTGACCAGCTCGAGGGCGCCGACCTGGGCCCGGCGAGAGCCGAGGACCGCGGCGTGGGCGGCGAGGTAGCGCCGGGCGGCGGCGACCGGGGCTCGGAGGAGGTGGCGCGGGCCAGCACGCCGTCGGCGGGCAGGATCGAGGCCGGCGTGCCGAAGTCGTTCCAGCGCAGGCTGGCGGCGTCGAGCGCGGCGGCGGCGCGCTGCTGGGCGAGCGACGGCAGGCGCACGCCGCGGACGTCGACGTCGAGCAGGCCGGCGACCGGGTCGCCGAGGGTGCCGGGGGCACGGTGGCGCGCCCGGCTGCGGTGCCGGGTGCCGGCGGGCGCGCGGTGCCGCACGGGGGCGGCCGGGGCAGCTGCCGTCGGCGACGGCGGAGAGCTGGACGAGGCCGGGGACCAGGGTGACGGTGAGCAGCGCGACGGCGACCGTGGCGCGGCGGCGGCGCGAGCCGAGTGAGCGACATGTCTAGACCAACGACGGAGTCGCGCCGGATTCGTCATGCAGGAACTTGTTCACGCGGCCTTGTTCGGCGGGTGAAAATTGGATCGATCCAGGCGATTCGGCACTACCGTCCTCTCCGTGCGCGCGATCCGACGGTTCACCGTCCGTCCCGTCCTGCCCGAAGCGCTGGCGCCGCTGGGCGAGCTGGCCGGCAACCTGCGGTGGTCCTGGCACCCCCCGACCCAGGACGTCTTCGCCGAGGTCGACCCCGAGCTGTGGGAGTCCTGCGGGCACGACCCGGTCCGGCTGCTCGGCGAGGTCGGCCGCGACCGGTTCGACGAGCTCGCCGCCGACGACGGCTTCCGCGAGCGGCTCGCCGCCGCCAAGGCGGACCTCGACCGCTACCTCACCGAGGACCGCTGGTACCAGCAGCAGAACCGGCCGGCGGCTTCGAGGGCACCGGCGAGGGTCCCCGCGCGATCGGCTACTTCTCGCCGGAGTTCGGCATCACCGCGGTGCTGCCGCAGTACTCCGGCGGCCTCGGCATCCTCGCCGGCGACCACCTCAAGGCCGCGAGCGACCTCGGCGTCCCGATCATCGGCGTCGGCCTGCTCTACCGGCACGGCTACTTCAAGCAGTCGCTGTCGCGCGAGGGCTG
The DNA here is from genome assembly GCA_963834285.1 of uncultured Actinomycetota bacterium. GTDB lineage: Bacteria > Actinomycetota > Actinomycetes > Propionibacteriales > Nocardioidaceae > Nocardioides. Next base: position 216,588 of record CAWIAZ010000006.1, read on the forward strand.
GCAGCAGGAGACCTACCCGGTGCTCGACCCCGACGGGCTGCCGATCTCGGCGCTGCGCGAGGCCGACGGCTCCCGGGCCATGATCACCATCGCGCTGCCCGGCGGTCCCGAGCTGCGTGCCCGGATCTGGGTCGCCAGCGTCGGCCGGGTCCCGCTGCTGATGCTCGACACCGACGTCGAGGGCAACCCCGACCACTACGTCGAGGTCACCGACCGCCTCTACGGCGGCACCTCCGAGCACCGGCTGCGCCAGGAGCTGCTGCTCGGCGTCGGCGGCGTCCGCGCGCTGCGCGCCTACTCGCGGATCACCGGCGCGCCCGAGCCCGAGGTCTTCCACACCAACGAGGGCCACGCCGGCTTCCTCGGCGTCGAGCGGATCCGCGAGCTCACCGCCGACCCCGCCGGCCCGGGCTCGACTTCGACACCGCGCTCGAGGTCGGCCGCGCCTCCACCGTCTTCACCACCCACACGCCGGTCCCGGCCGGCATCGACCGCTTCCCGCGCACGCTGGTCGAGCAGTACTTCGCCACCGACGGCGGCGCCACGCCCGGCGTCCCGGTCGAGCGGATCCTCGCCCTCGGCACCGAGGACTACGACGGCGGCGACCCCGGCGTCTTCAACATGGCCGTGATGGGCTTCCGCCTCGCGCAGCGCGCCAACGGCGTCTCCGAGCTGCACGGCGAGGTCAGCCGCGGCATGTTCAGCGGGCTGTGGCCGGCCTTCGACGAGGCCGAGGTGCCGATCGGCTCGATCACCAACGGCGTGCACGCGCCGACCTGGGTGGCCCGCGAGATCTTCGACCTCGCCAGCCGCGCACGGCGCCGACGGCGACGACCCCGACACCTTCTGGCCGGCCGTCGACAAGGTCTCCGGCGTCGACATCTGGTCGGTCAAGCGGACGCTGCGCGAGCGGCTGGTCGCCGACGCCCGCCGGCGGCTGCGCCGCTCGTGGGCGAAGCGGGGCGCGGCCCCGGCCGAGCTCGGCTGGATCGACAGCGCGCTCGACCCCGACGTGCTGACGATCGGCTTCGCGCGGCGGGTGCCGTCGTACAAGCGGCTGACGCTGATGCTGCGCGAGCCGGACCGGCTCAAGGCCCTGCTGCTGCACCCCGAGCGTCCGGTGCAGCTGGTCATCGCCGGCAAGTCGCACCCCGCCGACGACGGCGGCAAGAAGCTGATCCAGGAGATCGTCCGGTTCGCCGACGACCCGGAGGTGCGGCACCGCATCGTCTTCCTGCCCAACTACGACATCGCGATGGCGCAGCCGCTCTACCCCGGCTGCGACGTGTGGCTCAACAACCCGCTGCGCCCCTACGAGGCGTGCGGCACCTCGGGCATGAAGGCCGCGCTCAACGGCGGGCTCAACCTCTCGATCCTCGACGGCTGGTGGGACGAGTGGTTCGACGGCGAGAACGGCTGGGCGATCCCGTCCGCCGACGGTCTCGACGACCCCGACAAGCGTGACGACCTCGAGGCCGCCGCGCTCTACGACCTGATCGAGAACGACGTCGCGCCGCGCTTCTACGACGTCGACGCCGACGGCGTCCCGACCCGCTGGGTCGAGATGCTGCGGCACACCCTGAAGTCGCTCGGCCCCAAGGTGCTCGCCACCCGGATGGTGCGCGACTACACCCGCCAGCTCTACGCGCCCGCCGCGACCGTCTCGCGCGCGCTCAACTCCGACTACGCCGGCGCCCGCGAGCTCGCGGCCTGGAAGTCGCGGGTGCGTGCCGGCTGGGGCGAGGTCCGGGTCGAGCACGTCGAGAGCGCCGGCGTCGGCGACGCGCCCGAGGTCGACGACGTCCTGCACGTGCGCGCCTTCGTCGCCCTCGGCGCGCTCTCGCCCGACGACGTCGCGGTCGAGGTCGTCCACGGCCGCACCGACGCCGACGACGTCATCGTGACCTCGCACGTCGACGTCCTCACGCTCACCGAGACCTACGAGGGCGGCCGGCACCGCTTCGACGGCGACGTCACCCTCGCCCAGAGCGGCCCCTTCGGCTACACCGTCCGCGTCATCCCCCGCAACGAGCTGCTGACCTCGCCCGCCGAGCTCGGCGTCGTCGCGATGGCCTGAGGGGTCGGGGCGGACATCCCACCTTAAGCAGGGACGTGCGACCTTCTGGGCTCTTGCATCGGCCCAGAAGGTGGGGCAAAGGCCCAGAAGGTCCGGGCCGAGGGCCGTTAGCGAGTCTCGCGCAGCACCGCGACGGTGCGGGGGCCGAGGGCGAGCCGCTCGCCCATCGAGACCGGCGCGCCGACGGCGAGGGCGGGGTCGGTGGAGAGCACGACCTCGCCGGCGTGCACCCAGTCGTTCTCGGGCAGGTCGACGTCGATCGGGGTGGTGCCGGAATGGAACCACAGCACGAACGAGGCGTCGATCTGCTGCTCGCCGCGCGGGCCGGGGGCGCGCAGGGGTGAGCCGGAGACGAACATGCCGAGCGTGGCCAGGTCGGGGTCGTGCCAGTCCTGCTCGGTCATCTCGCGGCCCGAGGGGTGCAGCCAGGCGAGGTCCTTCGGGCCGCCGACCACCGTGGGGCGGCCCTCGAAGAAGTGGCGCTGCCGCAGCGCGGGGTGCGAGCGGCGCAGGTGGAGCGCCGCACGGGTGACCTCGTAGACGTCGAGCCAGGCGTCGTCGGCGCGCCAGTCGATCCAGGAGATCTCGTTGTCCTGGCAGTAGGGGTTGTTGTTGCCCCGCTGGGTGCGCCCGCGCTCGTCGCCGGCGGTGATCATCGGCACCCCGTTGGACAGGCACAGCGTCGCCATCAGGTTCGCCGCCTGCCGTCGTCGCAGCGCGAGGATCGCGGGATCGTCGGTCTCGCCCTCGACGCCGTGGTGCCACGAACGGTTGTGGTCGGTGCCGTCGCGGTTGTCCTCGCCGTTGGCCTCGTTGTGCTTGCGCTCGTAGCTGACGAGGTCGCGCACGGTGAAGCCGTCGTGCGCGGTGACGAAGTTGACCGACGCGTACGGCGACCGCCCGTCGTCGGCGTACAGGTCGGAGGAGCCGGAGAGCCGGGTGGCGACGTCGCGGATGCCGCCGGACCGGCCGCGCCAGAAGTCGCGGATCTCGTCGCGGTACTGGTCGTTCCACTCCACCCACGGCGGCGGGAAGTCACCGACCCGGTAGCCGTCCATCGAGACGTCCCAGGCCTCGGCGACGAGCTTGACGTGGCGCAGCACGGGGTCCTGCCCGATGGCGGTGATCAGGTGGCAGTGGAGGTCGATCTCGTGGTCGACGCGGGTGAGGGCCGGGCGAGGTCGAAGCGGAAGCCGTCGACGTGCATCTCGGTGACCCAGTAGCGCAGCGAGTCGAGGATCAGCCCCAGCACGTGCGGGGTGTCGACGTTGACGGTGTTGCCGCAGCCGGTGACGTCCCAGTACCGGTCGACATAGGGCTGGCTGGCGGAGCGCAGGTAGTCGCGGTGGTAGGAGCCCCGGTCGTCGAGCCCGCGCAGCGACAGCGTCGGTCCGTCGGAGCCGGCCTCGGCGGTGTGGTTGTAGACGACGTCGAGCAGCACCTCGATGCCCGCGTCGTGGAAGGCCTTCACCATCGCCTTGAACTCCGTGACCTGCTGCCCCCGGTCGCCCGCCGAGGAGTACGCCGCGTGCGGGGCGAAGAACCCCAGCGTGTTGTAGCCCCAGTAGTTGCAGAGCCCTCGCGCGGCCACGGCCGGCTCGGAGACGAAGTGGTGCACCGGCAGCAGCTCGACCGCGGTGACGCCGAGGTCGCGCAGGTAGTCGACCACCGCCGGGGGTCGCCAGCCCGGCGTACGTGCCGCGCAGGTGCTCGGGCACCCGGTCGTGGAGGGCGGTCATGCCCTTGACGTGCAGCTCGTAGATCACGGTGTCGCGCCACCGGTGCCGCATCGGCTGCTCGCCGCCCCAGTCGAAGTGGTCGTCGGCGACGACGACGCCCAGCGGCACGTGGCCGGCCGAGTCGAGCGCGCTCGGCAGGGTCGGGTCGGTCGAGGTCGTGGGCGTAGACCGCGGGGTCGAGGTCCAGCTCGCCGCTGATCGCCCGGGCGAACGGGTCGACCAGCAGCTTCAGCTCGTTGAAGCGGTGCCCCTGGGCGGGCTCCCACGGACCGTCGGCGCGGAAGCCGTAGCGGGTGCCGGGGGCCACGCCCGGGATCGCGCCGTGCCAGATGCCGAGGTTCTGCTGGGTGAGCTCGTGGCGGGTCTCGACGCCCTCGTCGTCGACCAGGGCCACCCAGACGGCGGTGGCGTCGGGGGAGTGGACGGCGAAGTTGGTGGCCTCCTCGCCCCAGGTGGCCCCGAGCGGCCAGCGCTGGCCGGGCCACACCGGGGATCGTTCGTTGCGGGTGCGCCAGATGCCGGGGTTCACGGTGGTCATTGTCCCGCCATTGTTCCCGACTGTTCCCGGCCCCGAGGACGGACGGCACAATGCGCTCATCCGGGTGCGCTTGCTGGCGCACCGCGTCGCCACGATGGGAGCACTCATGGAGTTCGTACGGCTCGAGGTCGCTGACGGGGTCGGCACGATCCGGCTGGACCGCCCGAAGATGAACGCGATCAGCTTCCAGGTGCAGGACGAGCTGACCGCCGCTGCGGCGGAGGCGACCGAGCGCGACGACGTCCGGGCCGTGGTCGTGCACGGCGGCGACCGCGTCTTCGCCGCCGGCAACGACGTCAAGGAGATGGCGTCGATGTCCTACACGGAGATGGTCGAGCGGTCCGGTCCGCTGCAGGCGGCGGTGACGGCGATCGCGCGGATCCCCAAGCCCGTCGTCGCGGCGGTCAACGGCTACGCGCTCGGCGGCGGCTGCGAGCTGGCGCTGGCCGCCGACGTCCGGATCGCCGCCGACGACGCCACCTTCGGTCAGCCCGAGGTGCTGCTCGGCATCATCCCCGGCGCCGGCGGCACCCAGCGGCTCAGCCGCCTGGTCGGCCCGAGCCGGGCCAAGGACCTGATCTTCACCGGTCGCTTCGTCAAGGCCGACGAGGCGCTCGCGATCGGCCTCGTCGACCGGCTGGTGCCGGCCGCCGAGGTGTACGCCGAGGCCGTCGCCTGGGCGCGCCAGTTCACCGGCGCGGCGGCGTACGCCCTGCGCGCGGCGAAGGAGTGCATCGATCGCGGGCTCGAGGTGGACCTCGCGACGGGGCTCGAGATCGAGCGCCAGCAGTTCGCGGCCGTCTTCGCCACCAGCGACCGGACCAGCGGTATGCAATCCTTCATCGAAGAGGGGCCGGGCAAGGCAAGCTTTGAAGGGAAGTAGCAACCGATGGCAACACCACCGGCAGGCAAGGACTGCCAAGGACACCAAGGGCACGGCCAAGACCACGGGGGACACCAAGTCCGGGTACTCCGGTGCCCCGAGCGTCTGACGTCGCCAAGATCCGGACGCTGCTCGCCCGGGTGGTCTGGGCGCTCGCGGTGCTGTTCGCCCTCGTGCTCGCGCTGGCGGCGCTGCTGATCGCGCTCGACGCCAACAACGACAACAGCCTGGTCACCTTCGTCAAGGACCTCGCCGACGGCGTCGACCTGGGTGTCTTCGACCTCGACAACCCGATCAAGGGCTTCGGCGGCGACAACGCCGAGACCAAGACGGCGCTGTTCAACTACGGGCTGGGCGCCATCGCCTACCTGGTCATCGGTCGCGTCCTCGACCGGCTGATCCGCCCCTGATCCACGCGGTGCGGGCGCGGTGTGACGCGTTCGACGCTGTGACCTAGTCAACGACGGACATCCGTCGCACCGCTTCCAACTCGGCGGTAACCTGCAAGCGCCGGCCAACCTTTTCCCGTGGCCGGCGACCCGAGAGCACAGGAGGGGCCGACCCGGCCACGACCATGAACATTGTTGTCTGTGTGAAGTACGTGCCCGATGCCACTGGAGACCGGCGCTTCGAGGACGACAACACGGTGGACCGTGTTGGCGTCGACGGACTGCTGTCGGAGCTCGACGAGTACGCCGTGGAGCAGGCGCTCCAGCTCAAGGAGAAGTCCGACAACCCCGAGGACGTCACGGTGACCGCGCTCTGCGTGGGCCCCGAGGGCGCCTCCGACGCCGTCCGCAAGTCGCTGCAGATGGGTGCCGACGCCGGCGTCCACGTGCTCGACGACGCGATCGCCGGCTCCGACTACGTCGCCACCTCGCTGGTGCTCGCCGAGGCGATCAAGAAGATCGGGTCGCCCGAGCTGATCATGTGCGGCATGGCGTCCACCGACGCCGCGGGCAGCGTCATCCCGGCCATGCTGGCCGAGCGGCTCGACCTGCCCCAGGTCACCTTCGCCTCCGTGGTGGAGAGCCAGGGCGACCAGGTCCGCGTCAAGCGCGACAGCGACACCGCCACCGAGGTCATCGGCGGCACGATGCCGCTGGTGCTGTCGGTGACCGACCAGACCGGTGAGGCCCGCTACCCCTCGTTCAAGGGGATCATGGCGGCCAAGAAGAAGCCCGTCGAGACCTGGTCGCTCGCCGACCTCGGTGTCGAGGCGGAGAAGGTCGGGCTCTCCGTGGCCTGGACCGAGGTGGCCGAGACCACCGCGCGTCCGCCGCGGACCGCGGGCGAGATCGTCAAGGACGAGGACGGCTCGGGCGCCACGGCGCTCACCGAGTTCCTCGCCTCCAAGAAGTTCATCTGAGCCGCGGACAGCGGACCCGTCAGCGGTAAAGAGGAGATACATCCATGTCTGAAGTCCTGGTGCTCGTCGACCACGTCGGCGGCAACGTCACCAAGCCCACCCTCGAGCTGCTCGCGCTGGCCAAGCGCCTCGGCGAGCCCTCGGCGGTCGTCATCGGCGGCTCCGACGAGGCCTCCACGGCCACGGAGAAGCTGAAGAAGTTCGGCGCCGAGAAGATCTACGTCGTCGACGACGCCGACATCAAGGGCTACCTCGTGGCCCCCAAGGCCGAGGTGCTCCAGCAGCTGCGTCGAGAAGACGTCGCCGGCCGCCGTCCTCGTCGTCTCCGGCATCGAGGGCAAGGAGGTCGCGGCCCGGCTGGCGATCAAGATCGAGTCCGGCCTGATCACCGACGCGGTCGACGTCTCCGACGCCGGCGAGACCACGCAGAGCGTGTTCGCCGGCGGCTACTCGGTGACCGCCAAGGTCACCAAGGGCACGCCGATCATCGCGGTCAAGCCCAACTCCGCCAACCCGGAGGAGGGCGACGGCGCCGGCACGGTCGAGGAGTTCGCCGCGACCATCTCCGACTCCGCCAAGCAGGCGAAGATCGTCGCCTCGGAGCCCAAGAAGTCGACCGGTCGTCCCGAGCTCACCGAGGCGGCCACCGTCGTCGCCGGTGGCCGTGGCACCGGCGGCAACTTCGAGCCGATCGAGGGTCTCGCCGACTCGCTCGGTGCCGCCGTCGGCGCCTCGCGCGCCGCCGTCGACTCCGGCTGGATCGCGCACTCCTTCCAGATCGGGCAGACCGGCAAGACCGTCTCGCCGCAGCTCTACATCGCGGCCGGGATCTCCGGTGCCATCCAGCACCGCGCCGGCATGCAGACCTCGAAGACCATCGTGGCCGTCAACAAGGACGAGGAGGCCCCGATCTTCGAGCTCGTCGACTTCGGCGTCGTGGGCGACCTCAACAACGTCCTGCCCGCCGCCGCGGAGAAGATCACCGAGCGCAAGGGCTGAGCCTGGCCCAGGTACGTACGCAGGATCCCCGGCGCCTCGGCGCCGGGGATCCTGTGATTTGCGGGGTGGTGTGGGCCCGCGCGCGTAGCAGGTCGGGTCTCGCCGTCAAGGACGTCGCTACGCTCCGCCGCTGCGCGGTGGCCTGCGGCCATCCTTGACTGCGAGCCTCGCCCGACCTGCTGAGCGGCGCACGGGGCGGCGGCAAGCCGCCGCCCGCGCAAGCGCGGGCCCCGCGGGGGCTCGCCCCGGATCAGCGAGGGTTCTCAGTCACCAGGTGGCTGAGAACCCTCCCTGATGGCCGATCACGCCCCGCGTCAGGAGGATGGCCGTGGATCTCAGTCACGGGGTGACCAGGATCCACGGCTATCGCGCGGGTGAAGCCGCGAGACCCGCCCTGCCAGGCGCGCGAGCCGCCTCCCGACTCGAGGCGACGAGCAGGAGCAGACGCCCTACCTCACCACTGGTCGACGGGCTCCTTGATGATCCCGACCTGCGGCACCTTCACCTTGCGGGCGCCGGGCTTGCCGGAGATCCGGATCCGGCGCAGGGCCACGTTGTCGTCCAGGTTCGACTCGACGAGCCGGTTGCGGGGGTTGGCGATGGTGGCGATGTAGTAGGTGCCGTTGGACAGGCCCTTGAGGCTGAACGACTGGCCGGCGCGGAACTGCGCGTAGGTGTCGCCCCAGCCGGAGGCCAGCACCTCCCGGATCGAGAGCGACCCGGGCTCGCCGCAGTCGGTGGACAGGTCGGTGTTCTCGGGGTTCCACTCGGCGTCGGTGACGGTCTGGTCGATCGAGTCGGTGTTGGCGAGGCAGAACGCCTCCTTCTTCGACACCGCCACCGTGGTCTTGTCGGCCTTCAGCAGCGTGTACGACGCGAAGTCGAGGAAGTGCCAGTGCTGGTGGCTGGGCTTCTGGTCGTACCCGAAGGTGCCGATCTGCTGGTAGCCCACCTGCTCGCCGTCGCCGTCGAAGAAGTACTGGTAGGCGTCCATCACGTCCTCGTCCGCACGACGGAAACCGTCGACGACGAGCGGGCTGTCACCGGCGTTCCAGACGGTCGCGGCGAAGCGCAGGTAGTTGCCGTTGCGGGCCATCGAGATGCCCCACGCCGGCAGCGAGCGCAGGTTGGGCCGCGGGACCGGTCGGCTCCTCGAGCTCCGGACCGGTCGGCTCGGCAGCCGCCGGCTGGGCGGTGCCGGTGTGGTCGCCGGAGACCGCTCGCCACCGCCGCTGTAGCCGTGGTCGTGATCGTCGTGGTCGTGGCCGCGGACCCGCTTGACCCGGACCCGGGTGGTGGTGCTGGCGTCGTCCGCGGAGATCCCGAAGACGGCGGCGTAGGGCCGGGCGATCCGCACCTTGACGTCGTAGAGGCCCTTGCCGAGCCTGACCCCGCGCCCGTAGCCGAGGACGGACGTCGACCACCCGGCCTGCACGCCCTGCACGGACCCGATGCTGTAGGGGTTGGCGAAGCAGTAGCGCGGGTAGGGCGACCGGGCCGGCGCGTCGGGGCGCACCCGCTCGCCGTATCCGTTGAGGCACACGTCGCGCGACCCGCTCTTGGACTTCTTGCCGGTGGCGACGTTGGTGACCTGGATGCGCACGAAGCGGTCGAGCGCGTTGAACGTCGACATCGAGCCCAGCGGCAGCTCGACGTCGCCGGAGGGCGAGCGCCACACGGTGCGGATCTGCTCGGAGTACGACGCGCGCGTCGACCACAGCTCGAGCGGGGCGTTGCCGGCGACCAGCCGGGCGTCGAGGCGGACGCCGGCGCGGTCGCGGTTGCCGCGGAGCTCCGCGACCAGCTTCTTCGGCGCCCACAGCGAGGCGGCTGGACTCGGGATCGGGAGCGCGGAGCCGCGGCGGCGGGCGAGGCCGCCTGGCCGGGGCTGGTGACCGCCAGGGCGGTCAGCGGGACGAGGGCCAACGCCGCCGAGGCGGCCAGGAGGGCGCTGCGACGGGTACGACGGCGAGCGGACACGGGCGTCTCTTCTCAGAAATGGTGAGGTGCGTCACCCAGGTGGACGTCGCATCCCACCATTTGGTTGCGTCCGCGGAAGTTTTCTTGACCGGTGCCTACGCTCGCGCTGTGAGCATCCACGAGGACGTCGTCGAGGTCGCGCGCCGCGCCCGGGTGGCCAGCCGGGCGCTCGCCCTCGCCACGCGCGCCGACAAGGACCGGGCGCTGCTCGCGATGGCCGACGCGCTCGTCGCGCGGGAGGCCGAGGTGCTGGCCGCCAACACCGAGGACGTCGACCGCGCCGAGGCCGGTGGCACCGCGCGCCAACATCGTCGACCGGCTGCGGCTCACCCCCGAGCGGCTCGCCGGCATGGTGCAGGGGCTGCGCGACGTCGCAGCCCTGCCCGACCCGGTCGGCGAGGTGGTCCGGGGCGGCACCCTCGCCAACGGGCTCGAGCTGCGCCAGGTGCGGGTGCCGTTCGGCGTGGTCGGCATGATCTACGAGGCCCGCCCCAACGTCACGGCCGACGCCGCCGGTATCTGCCTGAAGTCGGGCAACGCCGTGCTGCTGCGCGGCTCGTCGAGCGCCCGTCGAGCAACGCCGCCATCGTCGCGGTGCTGCGCGACGCCGCCGCCGAGACGGGGCTGCCGGCCGACGCCGTCCAGCTCGTGCCCGGCGACACCCACGACAGCGTCAAGGCGCTGATGCGCGCCCGCGGCCACGTCGACGTGCTGATCCCGCGCGGCGGCGCCGGCCTGATCCGCTCGGTCGTGGAGGAGTCGACGGTGCCGGTGATCGAGACCGGCGTCGGCAACTGCCACGTCTACGTCGACCGCGCGGCCGACCTCGACCAGGCGCTGGCGATCGTGGTCAACGCCAAGACCCACCGCACCAGCGTCTGCAACGCCGCGGAGTCGCTGCTCGTGCACGCAGACGTCGCCGAGGAGTTCCTGCCGCGGGTGGTCGCGGCGCTCCAGGAGGCCGGGGTGACCATCCACGGCGACCCCGCCTTCTGCGCCCACGAGGGTGTCGTCGCCGCCACCGACGAGGACCACGCCCGGGAGTACCTCTCGCTCGACCTCTCCGCCGCGGTCGTGCCCGACCTCGACGCCGCTCTCGAGCACATCCGGCGCTTCTCGAGCCAGCACAGCGACGCGATCGTCACCCAGGACCAGGCCGCCGCGCGGCGCTTCGTCGCGGAGGTCGACTCAGCCGCGGTGCTGGTCAACGCCAGCACCCGCTTCACCGACGGGGGCGAGTTCGGCTTCGGCGCCGAGATCGGCATCAGCACCCAGAAGCTGCACGCCCGCGGACCGATGGGGCTGCCCGAGATGACCTCGACCAAGTACGTCGTGACCGGCGACGGTCACGTGCGCTGATCGAGCGACACGTCGAGCCCACCCTCGAGCCCACCGTCGAGGTCGACCACCACCAGCTCGTCGAGGTGCTGCTCCTCGTAGCTGGCGAGCAGCCACAGGCCCACGCAGAGCACGAGCCAGGCCCCCGAGCTCGATGGCGATCGCGATCGGGGTGTGCCGCGGCACCTCCTGGAAGACGAGGTAGCCGAACGACAGCCCGAGCAGGATGTTGACCACGTTGAGCACGGGCATCGACGCCGAGAGGCGGGCCGAGCGGTAGGCCACCTGGTTGAGGGCGACCCCGGAGACCCCGACGACCAGCACCGAGTAGAGGGGCCAGGTGGTGACCATCCTGGCCACCCCGCCCTCGTGGAGCTGCCACTCGGTGGCCTTGATCAGCACCGCGACCAGGCCGAACAGGAAGCCGGCTCCGGCGCCCATCAGGAACGCGCGCTCGGTGGGCCTGCGCACGAGCCGGGCAAGGGCGAAGACCGCGAAGCCGACGACGGCGCTGCCGACGACCAGCAGCAGGAAGACCGGGCCGTCGGGGACGCCGGTGCCGTGGCTCGGGTCGCTGGCGAGCAGGAACGCGACCAGCGCGGCCGCCGTGAGCGCCACCGCGCCGAGCTCGCGCGACTCGGGCCACTGGCGCGAGATCGCGGACCGCACCGGGACGGCGAACACGATGCCGGTGATGATGATCGGCTGCACCAGCGCGATCGGGCCGTTGAACAGCGCGAGGGCGTGGAAGGTGAAGCCGAGCAGGCCGAGGGCCTGGCCCACCACCCACCACGGGCGGGACAGCAGGTGCCGCAGCAGGCTCCAGGTGCCGCTCACGCTGTCGGGCGCCGAGCCCGCGACCTGGTGCTGGACCGAGGTGGACAGCGCGGTGACGAAAGCACTGCACAGCGCGAAGAGCACTGCGAGCCAGGTCACGACGTGATGGTAGTCGGCGCGGCACCCGGGGAGCGGGACGCGACTGCCCGGGCGGCGTCGGGTCCGGGTGCCGGTGATAGGTTCGCCGCCGTGTCAGCCGCCCCTCGGCCGCTCCGCGTGGCGTTCCTCGGTTGCGGCTTCATCGCCGGAGTGCACAGTCGTCACCTGCGGGCGCTCGCCGGCAGCCCTGAGGCTGTCGAGGTCTCCTACGCCAGCCGCGACCTCTCCCGCGCGAGGGCCTTCCGCGAGCGCTACGACGGGGTACGCGCCTACGGCGACTACGCCGACGCGCTGGCCGACGACGACGTCGACGCGGTGGTGGTGGCCGTGCCGCCGGCGTACCACCTCGAGCTGAGCCTGGCCGCGCTCGCGGCCGGCAAGCACGTCCTGGTCGAGAAGCCCGCCTACCTCGCCGCGGCCGACTACGAGCAGGTGGTCGCTGCGCGCGACGCCGCCGGCCGGGTCGTGCTGGTGGGGGAGAACGACCACTACAAGCCGCTCGCCGCCACCCTGCGCCGGCTGCTCGCCGACGACGCGATCGGCGAGCTGGTGATGGCCTCGTTCGTCACGGTCGCCGACAAGGCCAAGGCGGCCGACGACTGGCGCAACGACGAGTCCCTGGCCGGCGGCGACGCCTTCTTCGAGGAGGGCATCCACTGGCTGCACCTCGCCGGCAGCCTCGGCCCGCGGATCACCCGGATCAGCGGGCACCGGCCGGCGTCCGCCGGTGACGTCGCCGGACTGGCCGACCGGCGCAGCCGCAGCATGCTGGTGGCCTTCGACTACGACACCGGGGCGGTCGGCGCGCTGCTCTACTCCCGCGAGGTCCCGTCGCTGCTGCGTGGGGCGAGGGTGTCGAAGCTCTACGGCCGCGAGGGCGTGATCACCTTCGAGTCCAACGGCGCCGCGGTGGTCGTGCGCAGCAAGCGCCACCGGCTGCCCCGCGTGGTGCTGCCGGGTTACCGCGACATCCGCGGCTACCAGGCGATGTACCGCGACCTGGTCCGGTCGGTGCGCGCCGGCGTCCAGCCCGAGATGTCCCTGGAGCGGGCACTCGAGGACCACCGCCTGATGGAGGAGGCCGGCGTTGCCTGACCAGACCGCCCCCACGGTCGCCCGCGAGGAGCGCTACGACGTCGTCATCATCGGCAGCGGCGCCGGCGGCGGCACGATGGCGCACGCGCTGGCCGGCACCGGCGTCAGCGTGCTGCTGCTCGAGCGCGGCGACTGGCTGCCGATGGAGCCCGAGAACGCCGACCCGATCTCGGTCTGGCAGGACCTGCGCTACCGGGCCGACGACCCGTGGGTCAACCGCCACGGCAAGGAGTTCCGCCCGTTCATGCACTACGTCGTGGGCGGCAACACCAAGATGTGGGGCGCGGCGCTGCTGCGGCTGCGGGAGGCCGACTTCGGCCCCGTCGAGCACGCCGAGGGCACCTCGCCGGCCTGGCCGATCGACTACGCCACCCTCGCGCCCTGGTACGACGCCGCCGAGCGCCTCTACCAGGTGCACGGCGCCACCGGCGACCCCACGGACCCGCCGCGCAACGAGTTCCCCCACCCCCCGGTGCCGCACGAGCCGGCCATCGCCGACCTGGTGGAGGGGCTGCGCGGGCAGGGGCTGCACCCCGAGCACCTGCCGCTCGGCGTGGTCCGGCCGGGGGAGGCCAGCGGCTGCCTGCTGTGCAACACCTGCAACTCCTTCCCCTGCCAGGTCCGGGCGAAGAGCGACACCGACGTGATCTGCGTGACCGACGCGGTCAAGGCCGACAACGTCACGCTCTGGACCGGTGCGCTCGCCGAGCGGCTGGTCACCGACTCCTCCGGCGACCGGGTCACGGCGGTCGAGGTCGTGGTCGACGGCGAGCGGGTGCTGGTCCACGCCGGCACCGTGGTGCTCTCCGCGGGCGCCGTGAACTCCTCGGCGCTGCTGCTGCGCAGCGCCACCGACCGGCACCCGCACGGCCTGGCCAACAGCTCCGACCTCGTCGGCCGCCGCTACATGGCGCACATCGCGACGATGATGGAGGCGGTCCACCCCACGCGGGTCAACCCCACCGTGTTCCAGAAGACCGTGATGATCAACGACTTCTACCTGCCCGGGCCGGGGCGGCCGTTCCCGCTGGGCCACATCCAGTCGCAGGGCCGTGCGCACGCCGGGATCATCCAGGGCGTGATGCCCGGGCATCCCGCACCGGCTGGCGGAGGCCTGGGTGGCGCGCGGCGTCGACTGGCTGGCGATGAGCGAGGACCTGCCCGACCCCGACAACCGGGTCACGCTCACGTCGTCCGGCCAGATCAAGCTCACCTACCAGGTCAACAACCTGGCCCCGCACAAGCGGCTCGTGAAGGAGACGGTCAAGGCGCTCAAGGGGCTCGGCTACTGGGGCGTCGTCCGGCACCGGTTCAAGCACGAGAACACCACCCACCAGTGCGGCACCGCCGTCTTCGGCGACGACCCCCGGGCGTCGGTGCTCGACACCTGGTGCCGCGCCCACGACCTCGACAACCTCTACGTCGTCGACGCCTCGTTCTTCCCGTCGTCCGGGGCCGTCAACCCCGGGCTCACCATCATCGCCCAGTCGCTGCGGGTGGCCGACCACCTCAAGCGCGAGGTGCTCCACCACCAGACCAGCCAGTCCGACCGATCCGAAGGAGCGTGTCCGCCCGCATGAAGAGCCCCCTGAGAAAGCGTCCGAGGTCGATGAAGGCCCACTCGTTCAGCCACGTCGCGATCACCGTCGCCGACTTCAACCGCACCGTCCGCTGGTACGCCGACATCTTCGGAGCCCCGGTGGTCGGGGTCTCCGACACCCCCACCGAGCGGGTGCGGGGCTTCTTCGGGGTGGAGGTGCCCGAGGGCGCCCCCGACCCGACGCTCAAGATCGGCTGGATCCGGATCCCGCGGGGCGCGACCATCGAGGTCTTCGAGTTCGTGCCCTCCGAGCCCTACGAGGAGGTGGTGTGGAACCGCCAGGGCATCCACCACTTCTCGGTCAACGTCCGCGACACCACGAAGTGGCACGACTACCTCGTCGAGCAGGGCGTGGAGATCGTCTGCCCTCCCGAGCAGTCGCCGCACGGGCACACCTTCTTCTTCATCAAGGACCCCGACGGCAACCTGATCGAGCTGATCGACAACAAGCACATGCGGGCCGTGCTGAAGTTCCTCGGCCCGCTCGGCGGGGTGCTGTTCCGGCGCACGATGTACAAGAAGTACTACCGCCCGGGCGGATACCGGTAGTCGGAGCGATAGGATCCGGGCCATGTCGAGCCAGATCTCCCTCCTCGTCCTCCGGGCCGCCGAGGAGCACCATGAGCAGGTCGTCAACCCGTGGTACGTCGGGGCCGTCGCGCTCGGCATCCTGATGGCGATGCTCCTGGCGCTGATCGCCTTCGGCGGGGGACGCGAGCACAGCTGAGCACCGCGGCCGAGGATCCCGCAGCACCCGTCCCGGACGGCGGGAGCCCACCGCGTCGCCGCGTCGGCGTGATGGGCGGCACCTTCGACCCCATCCACCACGGGCACCTCGTGGCGGCGTCGGAGGCGCAGGCGTGGTTCGACCTCGACGAGGTGGTCTTCGTGCCGACCGGCGAGCCCTGGCAGAAGACGCAGCGCGCCGACGGCCCGGTCTCCCCGGCCGAGCACCGCTACCTGATGACGGTGATCGCCACCGCGAGCAACCCGCGGTTCCGGGTGTCCCGGGTCGACGTCGACCGCGAGGGGCCGACGTACACGATCGACACGCTGCGCGACCTGGCTGGCGAGCTGCCGGGGGTCGACCTCTACTTCATCACCGGCGCCGACGCGCTCACCGACATCTTCAGCTGGCGCAACGCCGAGGAGCTCTTCGGGCTCGCGCAGTTCGTCGGCGTGACCCGGCCCGGCTCGGAGATGGATCTCGAGACCCTGCGCTCGATCCCGCACGACCGGGTCACGATGCTGGAGATCCCGGCCCTCGCGATCTCCTCGACCGACTGCCGCGACCGGCAGCGCCGCGACCAGCCCGTCTGGTACCTCGTGCCCGACGGCGTCGTCCAGTACATCCACAAGCACCGGCTCTACCGCCGCACCCACGAACAGGAATCCCGATGACCGCCACCGACCACGCCGTGGAGCTGGTGCAGGCCGCCGCCCGCGCCGCCTCCGACAAGCTCGCCACCAAGATCGTCGCCTTCGACGTGAGCGACGAGCTCGCGATCACCGACGCCTTCGTGCTCGCCTCCGCCACCAACGACCGTCAGGTCAAGTCGATCGTCGACGAGATCGAGGACAAGCTGCGCGAGATCGGTGCCAAGCCGATCCGCCGCGAGGGCGAGCGCGACGGCGGGTGGGTGCTGATCGACTACGGCGAGATCGTGGTGCACGTCCAGCACGAGGAGGAGCGGGAGTTCTACGCCCTGGAGCGGCTGTGGCGTGACTGCCCGACGATCGAGCTGCCGGACGACGTCACCTCGCACGACCGGTGAGCCGCCGTCTCGTCCTGCTCCGGCACGGACGGACGGCCTGGAACCACGCCGGCCGCGTGCAGGGCCAGCAGGACGCCGACCTCGACGAGACCGGCCACGCCCAGGCGCTCGCGGTCGCGCCGGCCCTCGCCGCGCTCGAGCCCAGCCTGCTGTGGTGCTCCGACCTCAGCCGCGCCCGCGACACCGCGCTCGCGGTCGCCGCTGCGACCGGGTTGGCGCCGACGTACGACGAGAGGCTGCGGGAGTTCTCCTTCGGTGAGCGCGAGGGTCTGACCCACGCGGAGTACGCCGAGGCCGACGCCGACGAGTTCGCGGCCTTCCGCCAGGGCCACTACGACTCCGCGCCGGGCGCCGAGCCGACCTCGGCGGTCCGCGAACGCATGCGCAGCGTGCTCACCGACCTGCGCGCCGCCCTCGAGCCGGGGCAGACCGCGGTCGCCGTCTCCCACGGCGGGGCGATCCGGGTCGCCACCGGCGCGTTGCTCGGCTGGCCCGACGACCTCTTCCACACCCTGCGGGGGCTCGACAACTGCGGATGGGTGGTCCTGGAGGAGCACCCTCAGGCCGGCGGCCTCCGCCTCGGCGCCTACAACCGCACGGTCACCTGAGGCGGGTTTCGTGGCTCGCTGCGCTCGCACCTCAACCACCGGGAGGTGCAGCCGCACGCCCGTTGGTTGAGGTGCGAGGAGCGCCAGCGACGAGCCACGAAACCCCCTGCGCAGCGACGTGTCGGGTGGGGTCACCGGGTCTCGACGCGCTCGTCGCGACCTCGCAGGCTCGGTCGCGGACTTCTCGACCTTCGCTCGCCCACGCAGCGCGCTCGTGCCTCGCGCGCTGCTGCTCGCTCGAGCCACGAAACCACCCCCGATTTTCGTTCGCCCGGAGACGTTGGCTAGTATTCCGCGAGTTGCTGATCGGGTTCCACGACAGTGACAGCACGGGGCTGTGGCGCAGCTGGTAGCGCATCTGCATGGCATGCAGAGGGTCAGGGGTTCGAGTCCCCTCAGCTCCACCGAGCACGACGGCGTCCTGCAGCCGCGTCCGAGCATCGCTCGGCGCGTGAGAGCAGCAGCGACTGCTCGCTCTCGTTCGAGGTCAGCGACGCGGCCTCGCGGAAGGCCGCGGCGGCGTCGACATGGCGCCCCGCCCGAGCGAGCAGGTCGGCGCGGACGCTGGGCAGCAGGTGTGATCCCGCAAGAGCGCCCTCGGGCAGGACGTCGAGGATCGCGAGACCGGCCGCAGGGCCGAAGGCCCGTCCGTGCGCGACCGCCCGGTTGACCTCCACGACCGGACCGGGCGCGGCCTCGGCGAGCACGTCGTACCACCTCGCGATGGCACGCCAGTCCGTGTCGCCCGGTGTCGCTGCGACGGCGTGCCTCGACGCGATCGCCGCCTGCAGGTAGTAGCGCCCCACGGGCCGACCTCGTCCCGCTAGCTGCTCCGCGCGCGCCAGTGCTGCCAGCCCCCGTCGGATCAGGAGCGCGTCCCACAGGATCCGGTCCTGGTCGTCGAGCAGCACCGGGCGACCGTGGGCGTCGACACGTGCAGCCGCGCGCGAGGCCTGCAGCTCCAGGAGCGCCTGCAGCCCGTGTGCCTCGGGCTCGTCCGGCACCAGGTCGGCGAGCATCCTGGCCAGGCGGATCGCCTCGTGCGTCAGCTCGGGACGCATCCAGTCATCGCCCGCCGTCGCGGTGTAGCCCTCGTTGAAGATCAGGTAGACGACCGCCATCACGTCGTCGAGCCGTGCCCTGCGCTCGGCGCCGACGGGGAGCTCGAGGTCGACGCCGGCCTCGGCCAGCGTCTTCTTGGCACGGGAGATCCGCTGCCCCATGGCGGTCTCCGTGGCCAGGAAGCCGCGAGCGATCTCCGCGGTCGTCAACCCCCCGACCAGGCGGAGCGTCAGCGCGGCCCGGGACTCCGCGGTGAGCCGCGGGTGGCAGGACAGGAAGACCAGCCGCAGCACGTCGTCCTCGATGAAGTCCACCTGAGCGGTGAGGTCGGCACGTCGTCCTCCTCCGTCAGGGCGTGGCCCAGCTCCGCGGTCTTGCGACGAAGGTTGTCGGCTCGCCGGAAGCCGTCGACGGCGCGACGTCTCGCCGTCGTCAGCAACCAGGCGGCGGGGTTGTCGGGGATCCCGTGCGCCGGCCAGCTCTCGAGCGCGCTCACCAGGGCGTCCTGCGCCAGGTCCTCGGCGAGGTCGAGATCGCGGGTCATCCGCGTCAGCGCGCCGAGCAACCGTGCGGACTCCTCACGCCAGGTGGCGGTGATCGTCTCGCCGGTGGTCCGAGCCATGCGGCCAGCCTAGGGCCGGCCGCACGGCCGGGTCGGAGCGAGCGGTCAGGCGCTGGCTGCCTCGGGCTCCGCCTCCGAGATCTGACGCAGCGTGGCGACCATCTCGCACTCGGGCCAGTGCGTGGCGTGCAGCTCGGCGAACTCCCGCTGGCCGACGATCGCCTCCTCCAGGCTGTCGTACTCGAGCAGCGCCCACCCACCGACGACCTCCTTGGCCTCCGCGTAGGGGCCGTCGACCCGCGTGGTGTCGCCCTTGCGGACCACGAAGTTCACCGCGTCCTCGGTGCCGTACAGGCCACCTCCGTCGAGGAAGTGCCCCTGTTGCAGCTGCTCACCGATGTAGCTGTCCATCGCGTCGAACAACGCCTGCGGCGGCGCGCCGATGCCCTCTGCCATCCTCACGAATCCCATGAACCGCGGCATCGTCCTGCTCCTCTGCTTCGGTGCCCACCGCTTCTCGGTGGGCGACTCACCCGTACGTCGAACGACATCCTTCGCCTTCGACATCGCACACGGAAGCATTTTCCAGCTCGGTCTCCCGTGGGCGAGGGAGCAACCATTCAGGGTCAGCCGGTCAGCTCGAGCTCGTCCCAGTCGACCTCGGCGGTGCGCTGCTGGTACTCCGCCACCCGGCCGGGCCAGTTGGTGGTGATCCGGCCCCCGTCGACGTACCAGCTGTCGCAGCCGGCCCAGGCGGAGTCGCCCAGCCGCGACTGCATCTCGGCGTCGAAGTCGCGGGCGACCTCGGCGCGGACCTCCACGGTGCGGGCGCCGCGGTCCGCCAGCCGGCGGACGACCTCGGCGATCCACTCGGCCTGGGCCTCCATCATCCCGATGATCGAGCTGCCGCCGAGGTTGGTGTTGGGGCCGTAGACGAAGAACAGGTTGGGGAAGCCCGGGCTGGCGAGGCCGAGGTGGGCCCGGGCGCCGTCCGCCCACTCCGCGTGCAGGTCACGGCCGTCGCGGCCGGTGACCTGCATCGGCGCGAGGAACTGGGTGGCCGCGAAGCCGGTGCCCCAGATCAGCACGTCCGCCTCGTGCAGGGTGCCGTCGGCCGTGCGCACGCCCTCGGGCACGACCTCGGCGACGGCACCGGTCACCACGTCCACGTGGTCACGGGCCAGCGCGGGGTACCAGTCGTTGGAGAACAGCACCCGCTTGCAGCCGATCTCGTAGTCCGGCACCAGCCGCGCGCGCAGGTCGGCGTCGGGCACCTGGCGGCGCAGGTGCAGGCGCCACGCGGTGCGCAGCGCGGTCAGCATCGGCCTCGAGACGGGCGAGGCCCCACCCAGCGCCGCGTTGAGCTGCTCGCTGAGCACGAACACGAAGCGCCGCTCCGCACCGAGCAGCGCGGGCACCTTCGCGAAGGCCCGGTGGTGGTAGGGGCGGTAGGCCTGGTCGGGCTTGGGCACGACGTACGGCGCCGAGCGCTGGAAGACCGTCAGCGACCCGACCCGGTCGACGATGCCCGGCACGAACTGGATCGCGCTCGCCCCGGTCCCGACCACCGCGACCTTCTTGCCGGTCAGGTCGACGTCGTGGCGCCACTGCGCCGAGTGGAACGCCGGACCCGCGAACGAGTCGATGCCGGGCAGGGACGGGACGACCGGCTGCGACAGCTGTCCCACCGCGGAGACGACCACGTCCGCCTCGTACGTCGTGCCGTCGGTGGCGGTGACCGTCCAGGTCCCGGCGTCGTCGTCGAGGACGCTGGAGGCCACCTCGACCCCGGTCCGCACGTGCTCGAGCAGCCCCTCCCGCTCGGCGGCGCTGCGCAGGTAGGCCAGGATCTCCGGCTGCTGGGAGTAGCGCCGGCCCCAGGAGGGGTTGATCGCCCACGACCAGGAGTAGAGCGGCGACGGCACGTCGCACGCCGCCCCCGGGTAGGTGTTGTCGCGCCAGACGCCGCCCACCTCGGCGGCGCGCTCGAGCACCACGACGTCGTCGACGCCCTGCTCGCGCAGCGCGCGGACGGCACCGAGGCCGCCGAAGCCGGCACCGATCACGATCACGCGGGGGGCACGACGGGGGAGGGAGGCGGGGGAGGTCATGGACCGAACCTAGGCGGCGTCGTGGAGGCGCGGGAGCCAACGCGCTCCCACGATCGATAAATCCGGCCGTGACCACGCGGCCGAGCCCTGCGGCCCGACCGAGGGGCTAGCGGTGACTGGCGGGGTGGGCCTACGTTCGTCAGGACATCAGCAATTCCTCTCGGACCGGAGCATCTCGATGACACCCACACCCTCGGATCGCCGCCCGCTGCCCATGGCCGGGCTCACCCACGGCAACCGCAGCCCCGTCACCTGCCACCTGCGCTGCGGCGACGCCTGCGCGTCCCGCCCGCCCAACCCCACGGACAACGCCTACTTCCGCGACGTCGCCACCGCCGCCCTGAGCCGGCGCCGCGTCCTCGGCGCGGCCGGCCTCGGTGTCGCGGCCACGGCCCTCGCGCCGACGACCGCAGCCGCCCGTGCCGGGCGACCCCACGGCCCCGGCGGCCGCGGTGGAGGGGGCCACGGCGGCCGTCTGCCGTTCACGGCGATCACGCCCGTGCCCGACGACGTCGACGACATGACCCTCGCGTCAGGCTACGACTGGGACGTGATCATCCGGTGGGGCGACCCGATCCTCCCGGGGGCGCCGCTCTTCGACGCCCACCACCAGACCCCGCAGGCGCAGGCCGGCCAGTTCGGCTACAACTGCGACTACCTCGACATCATCGAGACCAACCGGCAGGGCACCCGCGCCCTGCTGGTGGCCAACCACGAGTACACCAACGAAGAGATCATGTTCCCGCCGGACACCGACCCGGAGACGGTGGTCCGGACGGCGTGGGCGGCGCACGGCATGTCCGTCGTCGAGCTCGAGCGCAACCGTCGTGGCGAGACCTGGCGCTACCGGCGCCGCAGCAGGCAGAACCGCCGGTTCACCCTCGAGACGCCGTTCACCTTCGACGGCCCGGTCCGCGGTTCCGACCTCCTGAAGACCGCCGAGGACCCGCGCGGCGTCACGGTCCGGGGCACGATCAACAACTGCTCCGGCGGCACGACCCCGTGGGGCACGGTGCTCTCGGGCGAGGAGAACTTCAACCAGTACTTCACGGCAGTGGGCACCGACGCGCGCGAGCAGCGCTACGGGCTCGGCCCGACCGGCGACTCGCGCGGGTGGAGCGCGTTCGAGGACCGCTGGGACGCCACGACCGCCGACTACCGCAACGAGCCCAACCGCTTCGGCTGGATCGTCGAGATCGACCCCGAGCGGCCCGGCTCGACCCCGGTCAAGCACACCGCCATGGGCCGCTTCAAGCACGAGGGCGCCAACGTCATCATCAACGACGACGGTCACGTCGCGGCCTACATGGGCGACGACGAGCGCTTCGACTACGTCTACCGCTTCGTCTCCCGCGACACGTTCCGACGGGGCAACAGCGCGAAGGCGGCCAGGCACAACCGGCGGCTGCTCTCCGAGGGTGACCTCTCGGTGGCCCGCTTCACCGGCGACGGGCTCGAGGACGGCGTCAGCGACGGGACGGGGGAGTGGCTGCCGCTCACGCGTGACGGCCGCTCGATGGTGCCGGGCTTCTCGCTGGAGGAGGTGCTGGTCTTCACCCGCCTGGCCGCCGATGCCGCGGGCGCCACCAAGATGGACCGGCCCGAGGACGTCGAGCCCAACCTCCACAACGGCCGCATCTACGTCGCCTGCACCAACAACACCGACCGCGGCAAGCCCGGCAAGGAGGGGCCGACCGAGCCCAACCCGCGCGGGCCCAACAAGGACGGACACGTGGTCGAGATCTGCCCGCGACGCGGCGACCACACCGACGACCGGTTCACCTGGAACCTGCTGCTGATCTGCGGTGACCCCGACACGGCCGGCACCTACTTCGGCGGCTACGAGGGTCCGGTCTCGCCGATCGCCTGTCCCGACAACGTGGCCTTCGACAGCACCGGGACGCTGTGGGTCTCCACCGACGGGCAGTCCGGCGCGCTGGGCTACAACGACGGCCTGTTCAAGGTCACGCTGTCCGGCGACGAGCGCGGACGGGTCCAGCAGTTCCTGTCGGTCCCCACCGGCGCCGAGACCTGCGGCCCGGTGATCCACGACCGCGACGGTCGGGGGTCGGTGTTCGTCGCCGTCCAGCACCCGGGCGAGGACGGCACCTGGGAGGCGCAGGACTCGCACTTCCCCGACTTCGTCCCGCCCGGCCGTCCGGCGCCGCGCGGCGACTTCGCCGGGCCCCGTCCGACCGTCGTCCAGGTCACCCGCCGCTGACCCGGCTCGAGGTCGGCTCGGGTGAGCGTCAGGTGATCGTCATGCCGCCGTCGACGGGGAGGGTCTGCCCGGTGATGTAGCCGGCGGCGTCGGAGGCGAGGAACACGATGGTCGCGGCGAGCTCCCGCGGGTCGCCCTGGCGGCCCGCGGGGATCCGCGCCTGCTGCGAGTCGAGGTAGCCGGGCGGGTACTGGTCGGTCATCTCCGAGGCGAAGAAGCCCGGCGCGACCGCGTTGACGCGGATGCCCTTCCGGCCGGTCCACTGCTGCGCGAGGTCGCGGGTGAGTCCGATCAGCCCGGCCTTCGAGGCGGCGTACGCCGCCTGCGGGAGACCGGCGGTCGTGATGCCGAGCACCGAGCTGATGTTGATGATGCTGGACCCGGGCTGCATCACGCGGCCGCAGGCCTGCGCCATCCAGTAGCAGCCGTTGAGGTTGACGTCGATCACCCGGCGGAAGTCGTCGGGAGCCTCGCGGGTCGCGGGGGAGGCGGTGCCGATGCCGGCGTTGTTGACCAGCACGTCGACGCGACCGAGCTCCTCCATCGCCAGGGCGACCAGGTCGGTGCAGGCCTGGGGGTCGGCCACGTCGGTCTCGACGGTCAGCGCGCGTCGTCCGGTGGCCTCGACCAGCGCGGCGGTCTCGGCCAGCCGGTCGACCCGGCGGGCGCCGAGCACCAGGTCGGCGCCGGCCTCGGCCAGTCCTTGGGCGAACGCGACGCCGAGGCCGCTGGAGGCGCCGGTCACGATCGCGACCTTGCCGTCGAGCCGGAACATGTCGGTGAGAGTCATCCCGTGATCGTAGGGTGACCTCCATGCCGACCTCGCCGCCCGACCGCACCGGTCTCGACATCCCGAGCCACGGCGTGCGGCTCTCGGCCTGGCGGTTCCGGGCGGCCACCGACGCCTGGGAGACGGCGGCCGGTCGTCCCTGCGTGGTGATGGCCCACGGCTTCGGAGCCACCAAGGACGCCGGGCTGGAGCCCTTCGCCGAGCGGTTCGCAGCAGCGGGCGCCGACGTGGTCGTCTTCGACTACCGCGGGTTCGGTACGTCGGGGGGCGCGCCGCGCCAGCACGTCGACCACCGGCGGCACCGCGCCGACTACCGCGCGGTGGTCGCGCACGTGCGCGGCCTCGACGGCATCGATCCCGAGCGGATCGTGCTGTGGGGCAGCTCCTACTCCGGCGGCCACGTCGTGGCGGTCGCCGCCGCCGACCCGCGGATCGCCGGCGTGATCTCGCAGGGCGCCGCGATGGACGGGCTCGCCGCCGTCCTCGAGATCCGTCGCTACGCCGGGGTGCGACAGCTGCTCCGGCTCACCGGGCACTCGCTGCTCGGCACGGTCCGGCGCCGCCACTGGCTGCCGATCGTGGGCGAGCCCGGCTCGCTGGCCGCCATCACCTCCCACGACGGTCTCGCCGGCTACTCCCTGATCATGGGCCCCACGTTCGAGAACCGGATGCTCGCGCGCGGCATCCTCCCGATCCTGCTCAACCGCCCGGTCACCGCGGCGTCCCGGCTGCGGATGCCGTTGTTCCTCGTGGTCGCGGCCCACGACACGATCGCGCCGCCCGCGGCCGTCGAGCGGGTCGCGCGCCGGACCGGCGGTCGGGTGGAGACGCTGCGGCTCGACGTCGGGCACTTCGACATCTACGAGGGCGAGCCGTTCGCGGAGTCGGTCGCGGCGCAGGTGGCCTTCCTGGGCTCCGTGCTGGCGCCGTCCCCCGCGAGCGGTAGCATGGCCCCATGAGCACGCAGGCCCTGCTTCTTCGTCAGCCGCGCTGATCACCCCCGATCGCGCGGCCGCCCCTCCATGCGAGGGGCTTTTTCATGTCCGGACCGGAGCAGCGCACGACCAGGAGAGCACGCGATGACCCAGCAGCCCACCAGCGCCACCGCCGAGACCGGCACGACGTACGACGTGCCGGCGGTCGAGCGGAAGTGGCAGCAGGTGTGGGAGGAGATCGACCCGTTCCGCGCCGACGACGCGGCGGTCCTCGACGGCACCCGCGAGAAGCGTTACGCGCTGACGATGTTCCCCTACCCCAGCGGCGACCTGCACATGGGTCACGCCGAGGTCTTCGCGCTGCACGACGTGATCTCGCGCTACTGGCGCTTCCGCGGCTACGAGGTGCTCAACCCGATGGGCTGGGACTCCTTCGGGCTGCCCGCCGAGAACGCCGCCATCCGCAACGACGAGCACCCCGCGACCTACACCTACGCCAACATCGCGACCCAGGCCGACTCGATGAAGCGCTTCGGCCTGGCCTTCGACTGGTCGCGCCGGCTGCACACCTCCGACCCGGAGTACTACCGCTGGACCCAGTGGCTGTTCCTGAAGTTCCGTGAGCAGGGCCTGGCCTACCGCAAGAACAGCCCGGTCAACTGGTGCCCCAACGACCAGACCGTGCTGGCCAACGAGCAGGTCGTCGACGGTGCGTGCGAGCGCTGCGGAGCCGAGGTCACCAAGCGCGAGCTGACCCAGTGGTACTTCAGGATCACCGAGTACGCCGAGGAGCTGCTCACCGAGCTGGACCGGCTGGAGGCGACCTGGCCGGCCCGGGTGGTCGCCGCCCAGCGCAACTGGATCGGACGCTCCGAGGGCGCCCACGTCGACTTCGTGGTCCCCGGGCGCGAGGAGCCGCTGACCGTCTACACCACCCGCCCCGACACGCTGTTCGGCGCGACGTTCATGGTGGTGGCCCCCGACGCCGCGCTGGCCCGCGAGCTGGTCAGCGAGGAGCAGCGGCCGACCTACGAGAGCTACCTGGAGGACGTGCGCCGGTCCACCGAGATGGACCGGCTGGCCACCGACCGCCCCAAGACGGGCGTGTTCCTGGGAGCACACGCCGTCAACCCGGTCACGGGCTCGGAGATCCCGATCTACGCCGCCGACTACGTGCTGGCCGACTACGGCACCGGCGCGATCATGGCGGTGCCGGGCCAGGACCAGCGCGACTGGGACTTCGCGACCAAGTTCGAGCTGCCGATCGTGCGCACCGTCCAGCCGCCCGAGGACTGGGAGGGTGACGCCTTCACCGGTGACGGCCCGGCGATCAACTCGGCCAACGCCGACATCGACCTCGACGGGATGGGGGTCGACGAGGCGAAGACGCTGACCATCTCCTGGCTGGAGGGCGCCGGTCTCGGACGCGGCACGGTCAACTACCGGCTCCGCGACTGGCTGCTGTCGCGGCAGCGCTACTGGGGCGTGCCGATCCCGATCGTGCACTGCCCCTCGTGCGGCGAGGTCGACGTACCGCTCGACCAGCTGCCCGTCGAGCTGCCCGAGCTGCGCGGGGCCGACCTGAAGCCCAAGGGCGTCTCGCCCCTGGCCGCCGCTGAGGACTGGGTCGACGTCGAGTGCCCGGCCTGCGGCGGTCCCGCCAAGCGTGACAGCGACACGATGGACACCTTCGTCGACTCGTCATGGTACTTCCTGCGCTACTGCTCGCCCGGCTACACCGACGGCCCGTTCGACCCCGCGGTGGCCAACGCCTGGATGCCGGTCGACCTCTACATCGGCGGGGTCGAGCACGCGGTGCTGCACCTGCTCTACGCGCGGTTCTTCACCAAGGCGCTGCGCGACATGGGGCTGTTGCAGACGGGCGAGCCGTTCTCGGCGCAGCTCAACCAGGGCTTCGTCATCAACCAGGGCAAGAAGATGAGCAAGTCCCTCGGCAACGGCGTCAGCCTGGGGGAGCAGCTGCGGGCCTACGGCGTGGACGCGGTGCGGTTGACCCTGGTCTTCGCCGGACCGCCGGAGGACGACATCGACTGGGCGGAGATGAGCCCGGCGGGGTCGCTGCGGTTCCTGCAGCGCGCCTGGCGGCTGAGCGGAGACGTGACCTCCGCCCCGGGCACGGCGGCCGACGGGGGCGACACCGCCCTGCGATCGGTGACCCACCGCACCGTCCGCGAGGCCGAGCAGCTGCTCGAGGGCCACCGGTTCAACGTGGTGGTCGCCCGGGTCATGGAGCTGGTCAACGCCACCCGCAAGGCCATCGACTCCGGCTGCGGCCCCGCCGACCCGGCGGTGCGCGAGGCCGCGGAGACCGTCGCGATCCTGCTGTCCCTGGTGGCGCCGTACGTCGCCGAGGAGATGTGGGAGCGGCTCGGGCACCCGCCGTCGGTGGCCCAGGTGCCGTGGCCCGTGGTCGACGAGGCGCTGCTGGTGCAGGAGTCGGTGACCGCCGTCGTCCAGATCCAGGGCAAGCTCCGCGCCCGCCTCGAGGTCCCGCCCGACATCAGCGAGGCCGACCTGGAGGCGCAGGCACTGGGCGACCCGGCCGTGGTCCGCGCGCTCGAGGGACGCGCGGTCCGCAAGGTGATCGTCCGTGCCCCCAAGCTGGTCAACCTCGTCGTCTGAAGCACCGGACCGTCTCCGGGCCCGGCGCGGGACCCGGCTACCCTGCGCGGGTGCCTCGCATCGCGCTCGTGACGGACTCGACGGCGTCCCTGCCCGACGACGTGGTCACCGACCGCGCGGTCACGGTGATCCCGCTGCAGGTCGTGATCGGTCCCGACGCGTTCGACGAGGGGTCTCCGGACGCCACCCCGGAGCGGGTGGCCGAGGCGCTGCGTGAGTACCGCCCGGTCAGCACCTCCCGACCCGCGCCCGCGGTCCTGCTCGAGGCCTACGAGGCGGCGGCCCGCGCCGGCGCCGAGGAGATCGTCTCGATCCACCTCTCCGGCGAGATGAGCGGCACCTTCGAGTCCGCCCAGCTGGCCGCTCGGCAGTCACCGGTGCCGGTGACCACCGTCGACAGCCGCCAGGTCGGCGTCGCCACCGGGTACGCCGTGCTCGCCGCGGCGGACGTGCTCGACGCCGGCGGCACCGCCCGGGAGGCCGCCGACGCCGCTCGGGCCCGGGCCGACGCGAGCTCCTCGCTGTTCTACGTCGACACCCTCGAGTACCTGCGCCGCGGTGGCCGGATCGGCGCCGCCGCCGCGCTGTTCGGTGGCGCGCTGGCCGTCAAGCCGCTGCTGACGATCCAGGACGGTGTGGTGGCCTCGTTGGAGCGGGTCCGGACCTCCGGACGGGCGCTGGCCCGGCTGGAGGAGCTGGCCGTGGAGGCCGCCGCCGACCGGTCGGTCGACGTCTGCGTGGCGCACCTGGCCAGCCCCGACCGGGCCGGCGTCCTGGCCGAGCGGCTCGCCGAGCGCCTGGCCGAGCCGCTGGAGGGTCGTGAGGTGTGGTGCGGCGAGCTCGGTGCGGTGCTCGGTGCCCACGTCGGGCCGGGCATGCTCGCGGTGTGCGTGGCCCCGCGGCTCTGACCCGGCGGGCCACTTCTCGTCCCCAGGCACCCCGGTCGACCGGGTTGTCCACAGCCGCGTCCGGGAGCCGTGCGGTGCGGGGGCGGGCACTCCTACGGTCGCCGCATGCGATCTCGAGGGTCCCGGACCGAGCACCAGGCCGCGGTGGCGCGTCGGCTGGCCCAGCTCTCGGCCGAGCTCGACGCGACCCGACCTCCGCAGGTCGCGCCGGCCGCGGGAGGCGAGTGGTGGGCCGAGCACACCCGGGTCCCGGGGGCGGCCCTGCACGTCGTGCCCGACCGCGAGCCCGCTGCGGGGCACGAGCCGGACGACGTCGTGCCGATGCCTGGTCGGCACGCCGCCCGCCGCCGCGGCAGCCGGGCCGGTGACCTCTGGACCGAGGCGGCGCCCGACGGGCTGAGGCACCGGATCGGCCTCGGCCCCGCGCAGCGTCGCGGTGATCGCGGTGCTGGTGGCGGTGGGCGCCCTGGTCACCGCCGTGCTGGTCGTCCGCGGTGCGCCCGAGGCACCCGAGGTTCCGGCCGCCGCCCCCGCAGCCGGTGGTCCCTCGGTCCTCCCCGGCTCCGCCGACGGTGACCTGGTCAGCGTCCCTCCCGCTGCGCCCTCGACGCCGGCGTCGTCGCCGGCGTCGTCTTCGGGGTCCGGCGCCGGGCCGGTGACCGTCGACGTGGCCGGCCGGGTCCGCCGTCCGGGCATCGCGGTGCTCGACGCGGGCGCCAGGGTCATCGACGCGCTCGAGGCCGCCGGGGGCGCCAAGCCGCGGGTCGACCTGTCCACCCTCAACCTGGCCCGGCTGCTGGTCGACGGGGAGCAGATCCTCGTGGGGGTGGCCGCCGCCCCGGTGCCGGCGGCCCCACCCGGGGCCGGTGCCGGCGCGCCCCCGGGCACCGGCCCCGCTGCGTTGGTCAACCTCAACACCGCCACCGCCGCCGAGCTCGACACGCTGCCCGAGGTCGGCCCGGTGACGGCGGCGGCGATCATCGCGTGGCGTGACGAGCACGGCGGGTTCACCGCCGTCGAGGAGCTGCTCGAGGTGCAGGGCATCGGGGAGACCACGCTGGGTCAGATCGCCCCCCATGCCACCGTGTGAGGAGGAGGGTGCTGAGCGTCGGCTCGACCTGCGGATGCCGCTGCTCGGGCTCGGCGCCTGGGGCGGCGCCCTGGCCGCCGTGGTCCTCGGGCCGCGTGGCCTGCTCTGGCCAGGCCTGCCCGTGCTGGTGCTGCTGGTCCTGCTCCTGCTGGCCGCACGACGCCGGGCGCCCCCCGCCGTCGCCGGCCTGGTGGCGGCGGTCGTGCTCACCGCGGCCGTGGTGGCCGCTGCGGCCGGCGTGCGCGAGCTCGCCGTCGCCGAGGGCCCGGTGGCTGCGCTGGCCGCCGACCGGGCGGCGGTGTCGCTGTCGGGTGTGGTGGCCTCCGACCCCCGGCCGGTCGACGGGGGTTTCGGCCCCCGCGTGGCGGTGCGGCTGCGGGTCACCTCCGTCACCGGCCGGGGGCTGCGCCATCGGGTCTCGGCTCCGCTGCTGGTGCTCGGTGGCCCCGAGTGGGAGGGGGCCGCGCTCGGCTCGACCGTCAGCACCGGCGGTCGGCTGGCCACCGCAGACGACGGCGACCTCGCCGCGATCCTGGTCGGGGCCTCCGCGCCGCGGACCTCGGCCGCACCCGACGCCTGGTGGCGCGGGGCCGAGGCCGTGCGGGCCGGCATCCGGGCGTCGGTGCACACCCGGCCGGTGGAGCAGCGCAGCCTGGTCCCGGCGCTGGTCGACGGCGACGACGCCGGCCTGCCCGCCGACCTCGAGGCCGACTTCCGGACCACCGGCCTCACCCACCTGACGGCGGTCTCCGGCACCAACCTGACGCTGGTCGTCGGCTTCCTGCTCGTGGTCGCGCGCTGGTGCCGGGTGCGCGGACGTTGGCTGCTGCTGGTCGGGGCCGCGGGCATCGTCGGCTTCGTGCTGCTGGCCCGCACCGAGCCCAGCGTCGTCCGGGCGGCGGTGATGGGCTCCGTCGGGCTGGTGGCGCTGGGCGTCAACGGCCGGCACCGGGCGTTGCGGGCCCTGGGGGTGGCGGTGGTCGTGCTGCTGCTGCTCGTCCCGACGCTCGCGGTCTCGGTCGGCTTCGCGCTCTCGGTGCTGGCCACGGCGGGCATCGTGCTGCTGGCGCCGGTCTGGCGCGACGCGCTGGCTCGCTGGATGCCGCGGTGGTGCGCCGAGGCCGTGGCGGTGCCCGCGACCGCGCAGCTGGCCTGCACACCGCTGGTCGCCGCGATCTCGGGCCAGGTCAGCCTGGTCGCGGTCGGTGCCAACCTGCTCGTCGCCCCCGCGGTGGGTCCGGCGACCGTGCTGGGGCTGGCGGGCGGGCTGGTCACGCTGGTCAGCCCCACCGTCGGCGGCGTGCTGGGGTGGCTGGCCGCGACCTGCGTGGGCTGGATCGTGGTGGTCGCGCAGCGCGGTGCCGCCCTGCCGGCCGCCGCGCTCGACTGGGGCACCGGCCCCGGGCCGCTGGTGCTGCTGGTGGCGCTGTGCGCCGGTGTGGCGCTCGCCGGGCACCGGCTGCTGCGGCGTCCGGTCACCGGCCTCGCGTGCGGGGTGCTGGTCGTGGCGGTGGTCGCGGTGCGGCTGCCCACGCCGGGCTGGCCCCCTGCCGGATGGGTGCTGGCGATGTGCGACGTCGGTCAGGGCGACGCGGTGGTCCTCCGCAGCGGTCCGTCCTCGGCGGTGGTGGTCGACGCGGGCCCCGACCCCGGGCAGGTCGACGACTGCCTCGACCGGCTCGAGGTCCGGCAGGTGCCGCTGGTGGTGCTCACCCACTTCCACGCCGACCACGTCGACGGGCTGCCGGGAGTCCTCGACGGACGCACGGTCGGTGCCGTGGAGACCACGCGCACCCTCGACCCCGCCTCCGGGGTGCAGCAGACCGTGGCCGCGGTGAGCCGCGAGGGCCTGGTGGCCGGTGCGGCGCCGTTCGGCACGACCCGCACGGTCGGAGACGTGCGGCTGCAGGTGCTGTGGCCCCGGCCGGGCCCGTTCGTGGCGGGGTCCGGCGACGGGAGCCGGGCCAACGACGCCAGTGTGGTGCTGCTGGTCGAGTCGCAGGGCTTGCGACTGCTGCTCACCGGCGACGTCGAACCACCCGGCCAGGCCGCGATCGGCCGCCTCGTCCCGGCGATGGGCGACCTCGACGTGCTCAAGGTGCCCCACCACGGCAGCCGCTACCAGGACCTCGACTGGCTCACCTCGCTCGACGCGGAGGTGGCGGTGGTCTCGGTCGGCGCCGACAACGACTACGGTCACCCGGCCCCCGAGGTGCTTTCCGCCCTCGCCGACGGCGGCACCGAGGTGCACCGCACCGACGAGGAGGGTGACCTGCTCGTGCTGGCCACCCCCTCGGGGCCCGAGGTGCGCGCCCGTGACCCGTGAGCGTCGGTGGGCTGTGGCAGGCTGCTCCGCATGGTGGGGCTGCGGGTCGACGACGTGCTGGGCCGGGTGCTCCTGGTGACCGGCAAGGAGGAGTTCCTCAACGAGCGCACGGTCGTCGCGGCCCGGGCGACCGTGCGTGCCCACGACCCCGAGGCGGAGCTCTCCGAGACCAACGCGGCCGAGCTCAGCCTGGCGACGCTGGGCGAGCTGGCCGCCCCCTCGCTGTTCTCCAGCGTGCGCTGCGTGGTCGTCCGGGCCCTCGAGCAGCTGCCCGACGAGTCGGTCGAGGGTCTGCTCCACTACGCCGCCCAGCCTGCCGACGACGTCACCGTCGTGCTGGTGCACGGCGGTGGTCCCAAGGGCTCGGGTGTGCTCACCAAGCTGCGCAAGCTCGCCGCGGTCGTCGAGCACAAGTCCGCCGAGCTGAGGCCCTCCGAGTACCCCGGCTTCGTCGCCGGCGAGGTGCGCCGCCACGGCTCGTCGATCGACCCCGAGGCGGCGGCCGGCCTGGTGCAGGCGGTCGGCCAGGACCTTCGCTCGCTGGCCGCGGCGGCCTCCCAGCTCACCCACGACTTCCCGGGCGAGGCGCTGACCCACGACAAGATCAAGAAGTACTTCGGCGGCCGAGCGGAGGCGAAGTCCTTCGCCGTGGCCGACGCGGCCTTCGGCGGCCACCGCCAGGCCGCGTTGGAGGAGCTGCGCTGGGCGCTCGACGGCGGCACCGCCGCGGTGCTGGTCACCTCGGCCTTCGCCGGCAGCGCCCGCGGCCTGGCCCGCTACAAGGGGGCGGTGCGCGGTCTGCGCGAGGCCGACCTGGCCCGCGAGGTCGGCGTGCCGCCGTGGAAGCTGCGCACCATCCGCGACCAGTCACGCTCCTGGAGCGAGGCCGGCCTCTCCCGGGCGATCCGGGCCGTGGCCCAGGCCGACGCCGACATCAAGGGCGCGGCCAGCGACGCCTCGTACACCCTCGAGCGACTGGTGCTCACGATCGCCGGGCTGCGCGACCAGCGCTGAGCCGCGCGCCCGTCGCCACGGCGCCGCCGAGCCCGAGCAGGACGAGGAGCACCACCCACGTCCAGCCGACCACGCCGTCGGGCGGCCGGTCGAAGCGCACGAGCGCGCCGAGCTGGACGACGCAGAGCACCACCAGCCCGGCCGAGGCCGGCAGCATCCGCTCCCAGTCCCGCTCGCGGGCGGCCGCGACCAGCAGCAGCCCGAGCCCGACCAGCCAGGCCCCCAGCGCCTGTGCCACGAGCGGGGTGAGCGGCCAGGCCCACGAGCCGCCCGCCTGGGTGGGACGCAGGACGAGAGCGACGCCGAGCACGAGCACCGGCACCGCCGCCGCGAGCAGGCCGGCGCCGAACCACCGGGGGGCCGGCAGCCTGCGCGGGGCGTCCGGCCCCGGGGCGCGGCGCTGCCGCAGGTAGGCCAGCGTCGCCAGCGGCGGGTCGACGACGTAGATCACCAGCCACAGCCAGGCGGCGGCCCGCGCGGAGCCCGGTCCGTCCTGCAGGTGGAAGACCTCGAGGTGGAGGCCGGAGGCGAGCACCATCAGCCACAGGAAGACCAGGATCCCGGGCACCCCGACCCGCGCCCGCGCCCACTCGCGTTGGGCGAGCGCGAGACCGGCCACCACCGTGGCGGTGAGGTAGAAGCCGCCGAGCGCGGCCGCGGACAGCGGGTCGGCGATGGTCCAGGCGAAGAACTGCTCGGTCCGGTCGCCGAGCACGTAGAGCTGCACCCCCGCGCCGGTCACGAACACGACGCCGATCCCCAGCACCAGGCGCATCAGCGGCAGCGTGGGCCGACCGGTCACCGCCGGGGAGGGGGTCATGGCCTCAGTGTGGGGTCGTCCCCGCCCCGTGTCCTGCTCGCGTCGTGGCTGGACCAGACCTGTCGGACGCACGAACGACCCGCCAGGAGGTCCTGGCGGGTCGTCCGGGATCGACGCAGCAACCGGGGCGCGCGGCCCCGGGCGGGATCAGAGAGCGGCGGCCTTCTTGGCCATCGACGACTTGCGGTTGGCGGCCTGGTTCTTGTGGATGACGCCCTTGGAGGCGGCCTGGTCCAGCTTGCGCGCGGCGGCGCGGCTCAGCTCGACGGCCTGGTCCTTGTCACCCGACTCGGCGGCCTCGCGGAACTTGCGCACGGCGCTCTTGAGACCGGTCTTGACGGCCTTGTTGCGCTCGTGACGCTTCTCGTTCTGCTTGTTGCGCTTGATCTGGCTCTTGATGTTCGCCACTGTGTGAACCCTCTTGGTCAGTTGCTGGTCAGGTCGTGAAGTCGAAAGGCGGTCCGCGCAGGCTGCAGCGCCGGACACGCGACGAGCAAAGTTACCAGCGTGTCGCGGCCCCGCCCAAATCAGCGCTCAGGCCCACCCGCGTCGTTCGCCGAGCCACTCCCAGCACACCTCTGCCTGCCAGCGCTGGAACTCGCGGAGGTAGGGGGAGGTGGGCGGCACCGGCTGGTCGGCAGCGTGGAAGAGGTACCCGAGGGCCACCGCGATCGTCGTGTCGACGTCGTCGGCCGGTACGCCGGCGGTCAGCGGGTGCGTGGCGAGGGCGGCGTCCACGTCGAGCCCGTCGCCCCGCGGGCCGATCATGGCCCACACGGAGTCGAGCCACGCGGCGCCCCGGGCCGGCCAGTTCCAGTCGCAGAGCAGCACGCGGCCGTCGTCGCAGAGCAGCAGGTTGTCGTCGCGCACGTCGGTGTGCACCACCGAGTCACCCACCGAGACCTCGGGGAAGCGCGCGGCGAGCGCTGCTGCCTCGGCGACGTGGGGGTGGTCCGGCCACGCGGCGGCGGTGTGGTCCCAGCAGGCCGGCCAGTCGGCGAGCTCGACGCCGATGTCGCCGAGGGCGAGTGCGGGAGGGGCCGGGGTGAGCGTCCGCGCCGCGTCGGTCAGCACGGTGAGCAGCGCGGCGAGGTCGCCGTCGTCCCACGGCCGGCGCGGGTGGCGGGCCGGGACGTGCTCGATGCCGAGCGCGACCCAGTCGTCCGCGTCGTGGGTCCACCGCAGCCGAGGGGCGGGCGCGGCGGCCGGGAGCCCCCCGAGCTTGCGGGCCTCCTGCCGGTAGGACTCGGCGAAGACCCGCTGCGCCTTCACCGACGCGGCCTTGACGAAGTGCCGGCTGCCGTCGGCGCAGGTCAGCACCGAGGCGAAGCCGGGGGTGAAGCCGGCGGTGCGGGAGACGGCGTCGACGACGGGGGCGCCGCACCTGCGCTCGATCGCCGACCGCAGGTGGGGCGGCAGGTGGCTCCACTCGAGGCGGCGGGCGGTCCGGCCGTGCGGGACGGAGGTGGGGATCACCTGCTCATCCTCCGGCACGGTCCGGGAGTTCGTCGCCTCCGTGCTGTGAATGGAACAATGGGAGATCCTCCCCATCGTCGAACGAGAGACCCGCGTGCCCACCGCACCCCTGCCCGGCCAGACCGATCCCGCGATCATCCGCAACTTCTGCATCATCGCGCACATCGACCACGGCAAGTCGACCCTTGCCGACCGGATGCTCCAGCTGACCGGGGTGGTCGACGAGCGTGCGGCCCGGGCCCAGTACCTCGACCGGATGGACATCGAGCGCGAGCGCGGCATCACCATCAAGAGCCAGGCCGTGCGGATGCCGTGGACGGTGCCCGCCGACAACGAGCAGGGCGCGGAGCCCGGCGGCTACGTCCTGAACATGATCGACACCCCCGGGCACGTCGACTTCACCTACGAGGTCTCCCGGTCCCTCGAGGCCTGCGAGACCGCGGTCCTGCTGGTGGACGCGGCCCAGGGCATCGAGGCCCAGACCCTTGCCAACCTCTACCTCGCGCTCGCCGCCGACCTGCACATCATCCCGGTGCTCAACAAGATCGACCTGCCCTCGGCCCAGCCCGAGAAGTACGCCGCCGAGCTGGCCGGGATCATCGGCTGCGACCCGGGCGACGTGCTGCGGACCTCCGCCAAGACCGGCCTGGGGGTCGAGGCGCTGCTCAACGAGATCGTGAAGCAGACGCCGCCCCCGGTGGGTGACGCCGACGCCCCGGCCCGGGCGCTGATCTTCGACTCCGTCTACGACACCTACCGCGGCGTGGTCACCTACGTCCGGGTGGTCGACGGCAAGCTCAAGCACCGCGACCGGATCAAGATGATGTCCAACGGCGTCGTCCACGAGATGCTCGAGGTCGGCGTGATCAGCCCCGAGCCCGTGAAGGCCGGCGAGATCGGGGTCGGCGAGGTCGGCTACCTGATCACCGGGGTGAAGGACGTCCGTCAGTCCCGGGTCGGCGACACGGTGACCTCGCAGCACCACGGTGCGACCGAGGCGCTCGGCGGCTACAAGCACCCCAACCCGATGGTCTACTCCGGGCTCTACCCTATCGACGGCGACGACTACCCGACCCTGCGTGACGCCCTCGAGCGGCTCCAGCTCAACGACGCGGCGCTGGCCTACGAGCCCGAGACGTCGGGCGCGCTGGGCTTCGGCTTCCGCTGCGGCTTCCTCGGCCTGCTCCACATGGAGATCGTGCGGGAGCGGCTCGAGCGCGAGTTCAACCTCGAGCTGATCTCCACCGCGCCGAACGTGGTCTACGAGGTGCGGATGGAGGACGGGTCGGTCGTCGAGGTGACCAACCCCAGCGAGTACCCCGAGGGCAAGATCGCCGAGGTGGTCGAGCCGGTGGTCCGCGCGACGATCCTGAGCCCGTCCGACTACATCGGCACGATCATGGAGCTCTGCCAGAGCA
Organism: uncultured Actinomycetota bacterium; assembly: GCA_963834285.1. Taxonomy (GTDB): domain Bacteria; phylum Actinomycetota; class Actinomycetes; order Propionibacteriales; family Nocardioidaceae; genus Nocardioides. The sequence continues at coordinate 252,901 of CAWIAZ010000006.1, forward strand.
AGCGCGGCAACCTCCAGGGGATGGACTACCTCTCCGAGGACCGCGTCGAGATGCGCTACGTGCTGCCGATGGGCGAGATCGTCTTCGACTTCTTCGACCAGCTCAAGTCGCGCACCAAGGGCTATGCCTCGCTCGACTACGAGCGCTCGGGCGAGCAGGCCGCCGACCTGGTGAAGGTCGACATCCTGCTGCAGGGCGAGCCGGTCGACGCGTTCAGCGCGATCGTGCACCGCGACGCGGCCTACGCCTACGGCGTGATGCTGGCCGGCAAGCTCAAGGAGCTCATCCCGCGCCAGCAGTTCGAGGTGCCGATCCAGGCCGCGATCGGGGCCCGGGTGATCGCGCGGGAGAACATCCGCGCCATCCGCAAGGACGTGCTCGCCAAGTGCTACGGCGGTGACATCACCCGCAAGCGCAAGCTGCTGGAGAAGCAGAAGGAGGGCAAGAAGCGGATGAAGATGGTGGGCCGCGTCGAGGTCCCCCAGGAGGCGTTCATCGCCGCGCTCTCGACCTCGGGTCCGGCGGGCGACAAGCCCAAGAAGTAGTGCGGCTCCCGGTCGCCTTCCAGGCCAACGCCGCCCGTGGCCCGGAGTGGGCCGACTTCCTGGACCGGTTGCCGGACCTGGTCGATGACCTGCTGGGCGAGTGGACGCTGCACGTCGACGGCGAGCCCACGCACGGGCACACGGCGCTGGTCGTCCCGGTCCGGACCGGCGCCGGACGTCCCGCGGTGCTCAAGGTCGGGTGGCCGCACCAGGAGGCCGAGCACGAGCACCTCGCCCTGCAGCACTGGCACGGCCGCGGCGCGGTCGTGCTGCTGCGGGCCGATCCGCGGCGCTCCGCGCTCCTGCTCGAGCGGCTGCACGCCGAGGACCTCACCGGACTGTGGGACGTCGAGGCCTGCGAGGTCGTCGGCGGGCTCTACGGTCGCCTGCACGTGCCCGCACCGCCCCAGCTGCGGACCCAGACGTCGTACGTCGAGACCTGGACCGCCCGGCTGGAGCGGCTGCCCAGCAGCGCTCCGGTGCCGCGCCGGCTGGTGCAGCAGGCGGTGTCGCTCGGCCACGACCTCGTCGCCGACCCGGCCAGCACCGGCACGATGATCCACGGCGACCTGCACTACGCCAACGTGCTCGCCGGTGATCGGGAGCCATGGCTGGCGATCGATCCGAAGCCCACGAGCGGAGACCCGCACTACGAGGTGGCGCCGCTGCTCTGGAACCGCTTCGAGGAGCTCGCGGGCGACGTCCGCGACGGGGTGCGCCGACGTTTCCACGCGGTCGTCGACACCGCGGGTCTCGACGAGGACCGGGCGCGCGCCTGGGTCGTCGTCCGGATGCTGCACCTGGTGCTGTGGGAGCTGGAGGACCACCCCGACGCTCTCGACAGCGGCTGGCTGACCGCGTGCATCGCCGTGGCCAAGGCGGTGCAGGACTGACGCGGGCCCGTCCCACCCGGTTCGACAAGCCGGTCCGATCCGGTGAGGATGGTCGGCAGAGACCCGCTCCACGACATCGCCGGGTCTCGATCCTGGGGGGGATCGACATGGGGTCGCGCAAGGCAAGCAGGACGCACACGCCAGCAGGTCATCGCGCTCCGGGTCGACGGTCGGGAGGTCGTCTGCTCGCAGGCGCGGCGGCGTTCGGTGTCCTGACCGTCGCCGTGGTCGCTGCACTCGTCCGGGGGACCGTCGCTGACAGCCCGGACCAGGCGAACCAGGCCTCCGAGAGCCTCGTCGGCACACCGGAGGCGAGCGCGTCGGATGCCGCGACCGGTGGTGCCCGAGCCTGCCGCGACCAGGTGGCGGCAGCCGGGGTGCTGGTCTCGGCGGCCCGCACCGGGATCGCCCACCTCGAGACCCAGGTGGGTGCCCACCAGGCATGGGCAGCCGGTGACCTGGACGAGGAGAGCCGGGATGCCCAGCTCCGGTCCACCACCCTGGCCGGTCCCGACGACCTGGAGCGCTACGCCGACGCCGAGCGGGACTACGAGGACCTGCTCGACGGGTCCGGGGACTCCTGCACCAACAGGTCCGGCTCCTGTCCTGGCCGGATGCAGGCGCTCCGCGAGTCGATGGAGGCGGCCACCGACGCCATGGACCTGTGGGAGGAGCGCCTCGGTCAGCTCGCGGACGTCGAGGAGGGCGCCCTCGACCAGGACAGCGCCGACGATCTCTGGAGCGCCGTCCGGGTCGACCTGCCGGGGTCGACGAGCAGGTGGAGGGCCGCCGAGCGGGGCCTGGAGCGGGCACCCACCTGCGCCTAGAGCAGCGGCGCGCGGGGGGACGGCTACCGGTGGGTACCGTGCGTGATCTAGGTTACTCCGCAACGGCGGCAGCACAGGGAGCCACCGCCGTGTCAACTTCCCGTCTCGGCCCGACGCATGGAGAGAAATGCCTGTCACTCACGACACCAGCTTCGTCGACCACCTCGCTCAGAACGTGGCAGTCCTGTTCCTCGACCGGGTGGCCACGTCGCCCGACGCCGAGGCCTACCGCTACCCGCGCGGTGAGGCGTGGGAGTCGGTCACCTGGAAGCAGACCGGGGACCGCGTGCGCAGCCTGGCGGCCGGTCTCGTCTCCTTGGGGCTGGAGTCCGAGCAGCGCGTCGGCATCGCCTCCGGCACCCGCTACGAGTGGATCCTCGCCGACCTCGCGATCATGTGCGCCGGCGGCGCCACGACCACCGTCTACCCGAGCACCAACAGCGACGACACGGCGTACATCCTGAGCGACTCCGACTGCCGGGTGCTGTTCGCCGAGGACGACGCGCAGCTCGCCAAGGTCGCCGAGCACAGCAGCGACCTGCCACAGCTCACGAAGATCGTGACGTTCGACGGCCAGGCCGACGGCGACCACGTGATCACGATGGACGCCCTCGCCGAGCTCGGCGACGCCTACCTCGCCGAGCACCCCGACGCGATCGACGCCATCGTCAAGGACATCGCCCCCGACCAGCTCGCCACCCTGATCTACACCTCGGGCACCACGGGCCGCCCCAAGGGTGTCCGCCTGCTGCACAAGTCCTGGGTCTACGAAGGTGCGGCGATCCAGGCGCAGAACATCCTCGACGAGCGCGACCTGCAGTTCCTCTGGCTCCCGATGGCCCACTCCTTCGGCAAGGTGCTGCTCTCCACGCAGCTCGCCTGCGGGTTCGCGACCGCCATCGACGGCCGCGTCGACAAGATCGTCGACAACCTCGGCGTCGTGAAGCCGACGTTCATGGGCGCCGCGCCCCGCATCTTCGAGAAGGCGCACGCCCGGATCGTGATGATGCAGGCGGCCGAGGGCGGCGCGAAGGAGAAGCTCTTCAACCAGGCCTTCTCCGTCGGCATCAAGGTCCAGGAGCTCAAGCGCCAGGGCAAGTCGGTCCCGCTGCCGCTCAAGCTGCAGCACGGTCTGTTCGACAAGCTCGTCTTCAGCAAGGTGCGCGACCGCTTCGGTGGCCGGGTGCGCTTCTTCATCTCCGGCTCGGCCGCGCTCAACGCCGAGATCGCCAACTGGTTCAACGCCGCGGGCATCCTGATCCTCGAGGGCTACGGCATGACCGAGAACGCCGCCGGCGCGACCGTCAACCACCCCGACGACTACAAGATGGGCTCGGTCGGCCCGGCGCTGCCCGGCAGCGAGATCAAGATCGGCGAGGGCGACGAGGTGATGCTGCGCGGTCCGCACATCATGGCCGGCTACCACAACCTGCCCGACGAGACCGCGAAGACGCTCACCGAGGACGGCTGGCTGCGCACCGGCGACAAGGGCAGCCTCGACGCCGACGGCTTCCTGACCATCACCGGCCGGATCAAGGACCTCTTCAAGACCTCGGGCGGCAAGTACATCGCCCCGTCGTCGATCGAGTCGAAGTTCAAGGCGCTGTGCCCCTACGCCAGCCAGTTCATGGTGTTCGGCAACGACCGCAACTTCGTGGTCGCGCTGATCACGCTCGACCCCGACGCCGTCACGGGCTGGGCCGAGGAGAACGGCATGGCCGGCGCCGACTACACCGAGGTCGTGCGGTCCGAGAAGGTCAAGGAGATGATCGGCGGCTACGTCGACCAGCTCAACGCCAAGCTCAACCGCTGGGAGACCATCAAGAAGTGGGAGATCCTCGACCACGACCTCACCATCGAGTCCGGTGAGCTCACCCCGTCGCTGAAGGTGAAGCGCAACGTGGTGGAGACCAACAACTCCGACAAGATCGCCGCCTTCTACGGCTGAGCGACACCGCAGGACGTCCCGGCCGGGGACGCCGGGCGGCGAGCGCTGAGCATGGGCCCCGATACTGGGGCCCATGCCCTCAGCCCTGCCGCCCGGCGAGCCCGTGCCTGCCGACGGCTCGCTGCCCGCCGCGGCGCTGGCCGGGCTGGGGGAGCGGCCGTTCGGGCTCTACGTGCACGTCCCGTTCTGCTCGGTCCGCTGCGGCTACTGCGACTTCAACACCTACACGGCCGAGGAGCTAGGCCCGGGCGTCGGGCGCTCGGCGTACGCCGCGTCGGCGGTCGCCGAGGTGCGCCGCGCCCGGCGCACCCTGGGCGAGGCCGATCTCCCGGTCTCGACCGTCTTCGTGGGCGGTGGCACCCCGACGCTGCTGAGCCCGGACGACCTCGGGGCGGTCCTCGCGGCCGTCGAGGAGGAGTTCGGGCTGGTCGCGGGCGCCGAGGTGACGACCGAGTCCAACCCCGACTCGGTCTCGCTGGCCGACCTCGAGGCGCTGCGCGCGGCCGGGTTCACCCGTCTCTCGTTCGGCATGCAGTCGGCGGTCCCGCACGTGCTGCGCACGCTCGATCGCACCCACGACCCCGCCCGGGTGCCGGTGGTGGTCGAGTGGGCCCGGCAGGCCGGCTTCGACCAGGTGAGCCTCGACCTGATCTACGGCACCCCCGGCGAGTCGGCGGCCGACTGGCTCACCACCCTCGACACGGCGCTGGCCTGCGAGCCCGACCACGTCTCGGCGTACGCGCTGATCGTCGAGGACGGCACCGCGCTGGCCCGGCAGGTGCGACGCGGCGAGGTGCCGATGACCGACGACGACGACCTCGCCGACAAGTACGTCGCCGCCGATGCGCGGCTCACCGCCGCCGGGCTCGGCTGGTACGAGGTGTCCAACTGGTCGCGCGACCGTGCGAGCCGCTGCCACCACAACCTGGGCTACTGGACCAGCGGCGACTGGTGGGGGGTCGGCCCGGGTGCGCACTCGCACGTCGGCGGGGTGCGGTGGTGGAACGTCAAGCACCCCACGGCGTACGCCGGCCGACTGGCCGCGGGCCGGAGCCCGGCGCTGGCCCGGGAGGTGCTCGACCCGGAGAGCCGGCGGGTGGAGCGGGTGCTGCTGGAGGTACGGCTGCGCGACGGGCTGCCGCTGGCGGTCCTCGACGACGCGGGCCGCGGCGCGCTGCCCGACCTGGCCGCCCGCGGGCTGGTCGACACGCACGGCGACCGGCTGGTGCTGACCGACCGTGGCCGGCTGCTCGCCGACGCGGTGGTCCGGGACCTGCTGCCCTGACTGGGCCGGTCAGCCCTCGGCGGTGACGAAGTCGATCAGCTCCTCGACCCGGCCCAGCAGCGCCGGCTCCAGGTCGTCGAAGGAGCTCACGCGAGACAGGATGTGCTGCCACGCCCGCGCGATGTCGGCCTGGTCGCGGTGCGGCCAGCCCAGGTGCTGGCACACACCCTTCTTCCACTCGATCGAGCGGGGCACGGTGGGCCAGCCCGAGGTGAGGCCGAGCCGGTCGGGCTTCACGGCCTGCCAGACGTCGACGAAGGGGTGCCCGACGATCAGCACGTGCTTGCCGACGGGGGAACGGGCGATGCCCTGCGCGATCCGGCTCTCCTTGGAGCCCGGCACGAGGTGGTCGACCAGCACACCGACCCGTCGCTGCGGACCGGGCTTGAAGTCGACGAGGTGGTCGGCGAGGTCGTCGACACCACCGAGGAACTCCACGACGACGCCCTCGACCCGCAGGTCGTCGCCCCAGACCTTCTCGACCAGCTCGGCGTCGTGCCGGCCCTCGACGAAGATCCGGCTGGCCCGCGCCACGCGGGCGCGGGCGTCGGGCACGGCCACCGAGCCGGACGCCGTGCGGGTGGGCCGTGCCGGCGCTGCCTGGCGCACGGGTCGGGTGAGCACGACCGGCTTGCCCTCGATCAGGAAACCCGGGCCGAGCGGGAACGTGCGCCTGCGGCCGCGCCGGTCCTCCAGGGTGAGGGTGTCGAGGTCGCGGTCGATCGCCACGATCTCGCCGCACCAGTCGGTGGTGACCTCCTCGACCACGGTGCCGAGCGCGGCGGGGGTGTCGACGGCGCGGCCGCGGGCAGGCTTGCGCCAGTCGCCGGACAGGACGTCGGAGCCGTAGCGATCACTCACGCGCCCGACCGTAGGCGCCGCCGCCGACCCCGAGCGTGAGGACGCGCCGTGACGGGGGTTTCGTGGCTCGCTTCGCTCGCACCTCAACCACCGGAGGGGCTCAACCACCGGAGCGGCTCGACCACCGGAGGGGCTCGACCACCGGTGGTTGAGGTGCGAGGGCCGTCAGGCCCGAGCCACGAAACCCGGCGACCCGGTCAGTCCTCGTCCTCGTCGCTCTCGTCGGCCTGCTTGCCACCGTCCATCAGGTCGTCGACGGTCTCGCGGTCCTCGAGTCCCTCGGCCAGCGGGTTGTCCTCGCTGGGCTGGAGGTCCTCGGGCAGCTGGTCGTCGTCGATCCCCGTCGTCGCAGCGGAGTCAGCGGAGTGGGAGGTGTCGGGGGCGTCGGACGACTCGTTCTCGGAAGTGCTCATGGCGCGACAGTACCCACGGCGGCCGGGTCCGAACCGCGCGCCGCGACCGGCGGGCGCTCAGACGAGCGGGAGCTGCTTCTGGCCGCGCGGGAGCTGCTCGTAGCCCCGGCGGACGGCGTCCGCGAGCTCCTCGCGCGGGTAGGGCCAGTCGCCGGCGTCCAGCGCCTCCGAGAGTGGCACGCCGCTGCCGGCGAGGCCCCGGATGCCCTCCGCCACGAGACCGACGGCGTTGCGCTGGTCCTCGACGAACTCGCGGTCCACCGGCGCCCCGTGACCCGGCACGACCACGGAGGACGCCGTGAGCAGCCCGAGCACGATGTCGAGGGTCCAGGGCCACTCCAGCGGGTAGCAGTCGGGGCCGAAGCTCGGCACGCCCCGGCGCAACGCCGACTCCTCCACGAGGTCGCCGGCGAGCAGCACGTCCGCGTCGGGCACCCGCACGACGAGGTCGCCACCGGTGTGGCCGCGCCCGGGGTGCACGAGCTCGACCATCCGGGAGCCGAGGTCGAGCGCGACCGCGGAGGAGAAGGTGTGGCCGGCCGCGACGATCTCGGTCTCCTGCACCTCGGCGCTGTGGGGGTCGTCGGGCTGCTCGGCGTAGCGGCGTTGGATCCGCTGCCCGGCCGCGACCGTCTGCTCCGCGGCGGTCTCGTGGGCGTGGATCGGCACGGCGCCGTACTGCGAGAGCAGCTCCGCGTTGCCGAACGTGTGGTCGAAGTGCTCGTGGGTGTTGACCACGGCGACCACCTCGCCGGCACCGAGCCGACGGATGTCGTCGATCATGGCGCGGGCGGCGACGCCGCTGGCGTGGGTGTCGACGACCATCAGCCCGTCCTCGCCGCCGACCAGGGAGACGTTGACGTCGAGCCAGTCGTAACGGGCCACCCAGATCCGGTCGGCAACCTCGGAGAACGGCATCCTGCAAGCCTACGGGGGGTCACGGTAGGATTGGCACTCTGTCCGACTGAGTGCCAACCGACGAGCGAGAGGAGGAGGACGACCGATGCAGGAGGACCGCCGCCTCGCCGTGCTCCGCGCGATCGTCGAGGACTACGTCGCCACCGAGGAGCCGGTGGGCTCCCGGGCGCTGGTGGAGCGGCACCGGCTCGGTGTCTCGCCCGCCACCGTCCGCAACGACATGGCCGCCCTCGAGGACGAGGGCTACATCACCCAGCCCCACACCAGCGCCGGCCGGGTGCCCACCGACAAGGGCTACCGGCTCTTCGTCGACCGGCTCTCCTCGCTGAAGCCGATGAGCTCCCCGGAGCGCCGGGCCATCGCCACGTTCCTCGACGGGGCCGTCGACCTCGACGACGTCGTCAACCGCTCGGTGCGGGTGCTCTCGCAGCTCACCCGCCAGGTGGCCGTCGTGCAGTACCCCACCCTCTCGCGGTCCACCGTGCGCCACGTCGAGCTGGTCGCGCTGGCCCCCGACCGGCTGCTGGTGGTCCTCATCCTCAGCACCGGCCGGGTCGAGCAGCGGATGATCGAGCTCGAGGGCGACCTGGCCGAGGCCGACCTCGCCGAGCTGCGCGGGGTCGTCAACAGCGTGGCGACGGGCGAGGTGATCTCGACCGCCCTGTCCGCGCTCCGCACGCTCGCCGAGCAGCCCGTCGTGGTGCCGGGCCCCACCCAGCTCGTGGTCGAGACCCTGGTCGAGGCGATGAGCGACCACCGGTCCGACGAGCGCCTGGTCGTCGGCGGCACCGCCAACCTGGCCCGCTACGGCGACAGCTTCGACTCCGCGGTGCGCCCGCTGCTCGAGGCGATCGAGGAGCACGTGGTGCTGCTCAAGCTTCTCGGGGAGGCCACCGTCGGCGGTGACGTCACCGTCCGCATCGGCCACGAGGGCCCCTACGAGCAGCTCGCGTCGACCAGCGTCGTCACCACGGGCTACGGCGCGCACGACGACGTCCTCGCCTCCCTCGGCGTCGTCGGCCCGACCCGGATGGACTATCCCGGCACCATGGCCGCGGTGCGCGCCGTGGCCCGCTACGTCTCGCGCATCCTCGACGACGCCTGAGCCCGCTGCCCCCTGAACCTTCCCGATCCCCACGAACCTCGAAGGAACCCCGTTGAGCCAGGACCTCTACGACCTGCTCGGTGTCGCCCGCGACGCGGACGCCGACACCCTGAAGAAGGCCTACCGTCGGCTCGCGCGCCAGCTGCACCCCGACGTCAACCCCGACCCCGCCACCCAGGAGCGCTTCAAGGAGGTCTCCCAGGCCTACGAGGTGCTCTCCGACCCGCAGAAGCGGGCGGCGTACGACCGGGGCGGCAACCCCTTCGGAGGCGGGAGCGACTTCGGCCAGGGCGCCGGGTTCTCGTTCACCGACATCATGGACGCCTTCTTCGGCGGCCAGCCCGGGGCCGGCGGCGGTGCCGGCGGGCGCGGTCCGCGCTCCCGGATGCGGCGGGGCCAGGACGCCCTGATCCGGCTCGAGATCGACCTCGCTGAGGCCGCGTTCGGCGTCTCCCGCGAGATCAAGGTCGACACCGCCGTGGTGTGCACCGTCTGTGAGGGCGAGGGCGCGGCGCCCGGCAGCCACCCGGTCCCGTGCGAGACCTGCCGCGGCCAGGGCGAGGTCGCGCAGGTGCAGCGCTCGTTCCTCGGCGAGATCCGCACGCTCCGCCCGTGCGCCGCCTGCCGGGGCTTCGGCTCGATCATCCCCGACCCCTGCCGGGAGTGCTCCGGCGACGGCCGGGTGCGCTCGCGGCGCACGCTGACCGTGAAGATCCCCGGTGGCGTCGACAACGGCACCCGCGTCCAGCTCAGCGAGCAGGGCGAGGTCGGCCCCGGCGGCGGCCCCGCCGGTGACCTCTACGTCGAGATCCACGTCGCTGCCCACGAGACCTTCACCCGCCACGGCAACGACCTGCACTGCCAGGTGACGGTTCCGATGACGGCCGCCGCCCTCGGCACCACGCTCCGGCTGCCCACCCTCGAGGCCGACCTCGAGTCCGGCGCCGGCTCGGGCGTGGAGACCGAGTACGAGCTCGAGGTGCGGCCCGGCACCCAGTCCGGCACCGAGCACGTGCTCCGCGGTCGCGGGGTCCCCGGACTCCGCGGGGGCCGCGGCGACCTGGTCGTCCAGATCGGGGTCGAGACCCCGACCCGGCTCGACGCCCGCCAGGAGGAGCTGCTGCGCGAGCTGGCCGCCGTCCGCGGCGAGGAGAGCCCCACCGGGCAGGTCGAGGCGGGGCACAAGTCGGTCTTCGGCCGGCTGCGCGACGCCTTCCAGCACGGAGCCTGACCGGAGCGTGACGCTCCCGCTGCACCTCGTGCCCACCCTCGCCGGGGTACGCGCCGGTGACACCGTGACCGTCGAGGGCGACGAGGCCCACCACGCCGTCGCCGTACGACGGCTGCGGGCGGGGGAGCGGGTCGTCCTCACCGACGGGGCCGGTCTCACGGCCACCGGGCCGGTGGTCTCGACCGGCAAGCGGGTCTTCGAGGTCGAGGTCGCGGAGACCGACGACGCACCCCCGGCCCGCGCCGTCGGTGACCGTGGTGCAGGCACTGCCCAAGGGCGACCGGGGCGAGCTGGCCGTCGAGGTGCTGACGGAGGTCGGCGTGGCGCGGATCGTGCCGTGGGCGGCGTCCCGGCTCGGTCGCGGTCTGGAAGGGCGAGCGGGTCGCGAAGGGGCTGGCCCGCTGGCGTTCCACCGCCCGCGAGGCCGCCAAGCAGTCCCGGCGCGCCTGGCACCCCGAGGTCGACGACCTGGCGACGACCGACCAGGTCGCCGCGCTGGTCCGTGCCGCGGCGCCTGGCCGTCGTGCTCCACGAGGAGGCCGCCGAGCCGCTCGCGGGGCTCGACGTGCCGACGTCCGGCGAGATCGTGGTGGTGGTCGGTCCGGAGGGCGGCCTCAGCGACGACGAGGTCGCTGCCCTCGCCGCCGCGGGTGCTCGCGCGGTCCGGCTCGGCACCGAGGTGCTGCGCACCTCCACCGCCGGGGTGGCCGCCGTCAGCGCCCTGCTCGCCCGGACACCCCGCTGGCGCTGACCCCGAGACCCCTACGCTGACGGCCATGCTGGAGACCCGACGCGACGGGCCGGTGTCGGTCCTCGAGCTGAACCGCCCCGACCGCCGCAACGCGCTCGACCTCGACCAGTGCCGCGCCCTGGCGGCGACCTCGGTCGCGGAGGTGGACGCCGGCGCCCGGGTGCTCGTGGTCACCGGCCGTGGCTCGGCGTTCTGCTCGGGCGCCGACCTCGGCGGCGTCTACGGGCAGGAGTTCCTCGACGCGCTCTACGGGATGCTGCACGGCCTCACCCGGCTCCCGGTGCCGGTGATCGCCGCGGTCAACGGCCCCGCGATCGGTGCCGGCACCCAGCTGGCGCTGGCCAGCGACCTCCGGGTGGCCGACGGGGCCGCGAGGTTCGCCGTCCCGACGGCACGCAACGGCATGGCGGTCGACGCGTGGACGATGCGCGCGCTGGCCCACGTCGCCGGGGGAGGGGTGGCCCGGCGCGTGATGCTGGCCGCCGAGACCCTGGACCGCGACGCGGCCCTGCACTGCGGCCTCGCCGACCGCAGCGGCGACCTCGACACCGCGATCGCCTGGGCGCACGAGATCGCGGCCCTCGCGCCGCTCACCCTGGCCCACAACAAGCGGGTGCTGTCGGCGATGGTCGACACGACGCACGACGCCGAGATCGACGCGTCGTTCGCCGCCTGCTGGGCCAGCGACGACGTCCGTGAGGCCGCTGCCGCACGCGCCGAGAAGCGACCGGCGGTGTTCACCGGCCGCTGAGCGCGGCCGCCGTCGGGCCGCTCCGGCCGTGGCTGGGGCGGCCTGGGGACGGCGGCGTGCTGCACAGCCGGCGGGGGTGCGGCGGTGGGTGTGCCACGTTTTCCTGGTCGTGACCGGTGGCATTCCCACCGCCGCCCGGGCCGGGCGCGCTGCGGCGGTGGACCAGCCACCGATCGGCCGACGGAAACGGTGGCGCAGGCACCGCCGGGCGCCGCACGTGGCTGGGCTGGGACGGCGAGCCGCGCCGACGTCGACGACGTGGCTACCTCCCGCGCAGGCACCTCACGCGGGCGACGCACCCCTCTTCGCAGTGCCCTTGCTCGCGGTGCCCTTGCTCGCGGTGCCCTTCGTGGCGGGGCTCTTCTTCGCCGGCTTGGTCAGCGCGGATCGGGTCGCCGACGACGGGCCCGCTCCGGGCTTCTCCCGACGCTGGTGCGCCCCTTCGGGGGGGACCGTGACGCCGCCGTCCGCGGCGTCGGGCTCGAGGCCCAGGCTGCGCTCGAGCGCGACCAGCGCCTCACCGGTGTGGACGGCGAGCCGTTGCAGGTGCGGCACCGTGTCCCGGTCGCCGATGAAGCCGAAGTTCATCGTGCCGGCGTACGTCTCGAGGGTGATGTTCAGCGCCATCCCGTGCGCCGGGATGGACACCGGGTAGACCGCCTCCAGCCGCGAACCGCGCAGGTAGAGCGTCTTCTTCGGTCCGGGCACGTTGGAGAGGACGAGGTTGAAGGTCGTGGGCAGCGGGTTCTTGACCCCCGCGATCGCGGCCACCGTCTGCGCGAGACCGGGCGCCAGCAGGTAGCCGGAGTAGGCCAGCGCGGGCAGCTGCCCCAGCCCGGCCATCTGCTTCTTGGCCTGGGCTGGTCGAGTCCATCACCACCTCCAGCCGGACGCGCCGGGTCCTCGACGTGGGTGCCCATGGAGGCCATCAGCACGGCGACCTTGTTGCCGCCGCCCTCGTCGCCGCCCTCGCGGATGTTCACGGGCACGAAGGCCACCAGCGGCTTCTCCGGCAGCTCGCCGAGCTCGTCGAGGTAGGCGCGCAGCCCACCGCCGCACACCGTCATCACCACGTCGTTCAGGGTGCCGCCCGACGCCTTCGCGATCGCCTTGAACCGGGAGGTGGCGAACTGCTGGGTGGCGAACCGGCGGGTCCGGCTGATGCGCTGGTTGAGGATCGAGTCGGGCGCGCTCCACCCGCCCTTGAGGTTCTGGTGCTCCTCGCCGCGGCTGAGCTCGAGCCGGGCGACGGCCTTGGCCACACCTGCTGCGGCACCGACCGCACCGAGCGCACCCTTCGCGGCCCCGGTCGCGGTGTCGCTCACCGCGCGGACCAGCGACGCGGACTGCTTCGGCGGCTTCGGACGCTTCGGCGGGTCGAGGCTGAAGAAGAACTTCCCCTCGGTGCTCTCCGGGTCCTCCGAGAGCGAGCGGCCGAGCATCTTCACCGCGGTGAAGCCGTCGACCAGCGCGTGGTGCACCTTGGTGTAGAGCGCGAAGCGGCCACCCTCGAGCCCCTCGATGACGTGCAGCTCCCACGGCGGCCGGGTGAAGTCGAGCTGGTGGCTGTGCAGCCGCGAGACCAGGATCCCGAGCTCGCGCTCGTCGCCCGGGCTGGCCAGCGCGGAGCGGCGTACGTGGAAGTCGAAGTCGAACTTCTCGTCCTCCACCCATGCCTGCCGCGGGTGCCGCAGCAGGAACGGGTGGGTCAGCTTCAGGTTCCACGGGGAGGTGATCGGGTCCTCGCGCGCCTGGTCGAGGATGTCACGCAGGTACGTCGGACCCGCGTCGGCCGGTGGCGTGAACGGCATCAACGACGCCACGTGCATCATCGTCTCCGGCGTCTCGGTCCACAGGAACATCGCGTCCTGCGGCGGGACCAACCTCTTGGCACTCATGGGCTGATCTTGTCTCACGGCACCACACGGCCGGTCGTCGGATCGCCGGAAGGGGTCCGACGCCTCAGGGAGCGAGGAGCTGGTCGAGGCAGGACTGGGCGAACCAGGTCTCCCACTGCGTGGGTGACCATCCGCGTCGGCCCACGAGGAGGAGCCACACGTCCGGGTGGTTCAGCGTCCAGAGCAGGTCGGTGGCCAGCTCGACGTCGAGGTCGGGGCGAAGTGCTCCCTTGGCCGCGAGGCTCTCGACGATCACTCGCTGGTTGTCCCAGAAGTCGGTCTGGATGAGCTCCCACAGGGCGGCCGCCTCGACGTCGAGCGGCGCGGCGTCCCTGATCACCTTGAGCATGGGACCGATGCGCGTCTTGACGACGCGGGAGCTCTCCGCCGTCATCGCTACCTGGCGTCGGGGATCGGGTTCTTCCAGCATCGGCGGTGTACCACGCCCGCCGGGCGACGGGAGCGTCGTCGAGATCCCCCTTGAGCAGCAGGTCCCACACCGCCCTCAGCAACCCGGGCTTGGTCCCGTGGGCGTTGTAGACGGTCTTGAGCGAGACCCCCGCTCGCGAGGCGACCGACTCCATCGAGGTCCCGGGGTAGCCCCGCTCGACGAAGAGGTCTCGCGCAGCCAGAGCGAGCGCCGCCGCCGATCAGCCGCTTGGCGGGAGCGGAGCGTGGAGTCGTAGCTGCGGGTGCTCTTGACATCGTCGGGCACGGGGAGCACTCTACGGGTAATTAGTTACACATCGAGTGTAACGAACTAGATCCGGTGAGAGATGGGAGGTCCGCGATGTCCTCTGACGTCGCTGAGGCGGCCACCGCCGAGCAGGTCCGTGACCGCGTGCACCAGGCCTGGGGCGCGGTGGCCGCCTCGTGGGGCAGGCACGCTGACCAGGTGGAGCAGCGGTCCGCGCCGCTGAACGCCCTGATGATCGAGGCTGTCGCGCCCGTCCCCGGTGACGCGGTCGTCGAGCTCGCGTGCGGGGCCGGTGGCCTCGGCCTGGGCATCGCGGACCGGGTGGCGCCCGGGGGGCGGGTCGTCCTCTCCGACGTGGCGCCCCCGATGGTGGCGATCGCGGCTGCTCGAGCCGCGCAGGTAGACGCGGACGTCGAGATCGACGTGCGAGTCCTCGACCTGGAGGGGATCGACCTGCCGGACGCGTCCGTCGACGTGGTGGTGTGTCGCGAGGGACTGATGTTCGCACTCGATCCCGCCCGCGCAGCGGGCGAGATCACCCGGGTGCTCCGCCCCGGTGGACGCCTGGCCGTCGCGGTCTGGGGTCCTCGAGAGCGCAATCCATGGCTCGGTGTGCTCGCGGACGCGGTGCAGGAGGAGCTCGGATCCCCGGTCCCCCCACCGGGAGTCCCGGGTCCGTTCTCGCTCGGCGCGCCCGGGGTGCTCGCCGACGTCTTGGCCGGTGCGGGGCTCGAGCAGGTGCAGGTCGAGGAGGTGGCGCTTCCCACCCACGACGCGTCGTTCGCTGACTACTGGCAGCTGCGTACCGATCTGGCAGGGCCCCTCAAGAGCCTGCTGGCTCGTCTCACGACCCACCAGCGGGACGCCGTGCGGGAGACGGTCCGGGCCCGGTTGTCGCAGTTCGAGACGTCGGCCGGTCTCACGATCCCTGGCCTCTCCTACCTGGCTTCGGCCCGGCGCCCCGTCACTCCAGCATCGCCCTGACCTCGGCAGAGTCGTAGAACGGTTCCAGCCGGGTGCGGATGATCCGCTCCAGGTCACCGCTGTCGCGCAGCGCGTCGACGACCCGCGGCGCCAGCCGTCGCAGGTCGGCGACGAGCTCCGCACGATCGAGGTCGAGCTCGTCGAGCATCTCGGTCGGGGTGTGGCCGCCGAAGCGCGCGAGGAAGGCGTCGACGATCGCATGGCCGAGCTCGACGACGCGCTCGTGGGCCACCGTGGTGACCGTCAGGTCGTGGACGGCGTCGACCACCCCCGAGATCTCCTCGCGGCTGGTGTGGTCGCCGAGCCCGGCCACCGACTCCTGCGCGACGAGGTCCCAGACCTGGAGCACGGCGTCGCGGGTCGTGGGGTCGCGCAGCGTCTCGATGACGATCCGGTTGAGACGGCGTACGGCGTAGGTGCCGCCCTTGCCCATGGCGTCGCCGACCAGCCCCTCGAGCTGCTTGTCGGCCGCACCCACCATCCGCGAGGCCGCACTGGTGCCGAACGACATCAGCGAGCCGAGACCGGGCACCTTGTCGGCCATCGCCTTGTTGGCCTGCACCACCTCGCCGACGATGCGACCCATGAACCGCGACGCCATCGTGCCGACCAGCGGGCTCGCGGTCAGCCGCTCCAGCACCCGCTCGAGCACCGGTGTCAGCCCCAGCAGCTCGTCGAGCAGCACCTCGACCCGGTCGCGGTCGACCAGGTCACCGAGCGGGTAGGTCTCGGTGGGCCCGGCGAGCACGACGTCCGTCGCGAGCTCGACGATCGCGCCCACCGCGGCGCTGCCCGGCACGGTCACGAGCGCTCGCGCCACGATCGCCTTGATCGCGCCCGCGTCGACGAGCTCGCCGATCGGGTGTCCTGCCGAGGCGGACAGCAGGTCGTCGGCGAGGCCGGCCACCGTGTCCTCGAGCTGCGCGCCCGTCAGCTGGCCGAGGTGGTGCTCGACCTGCGCGTCGAGCAGCCGTCGGGCCAGGGACTCTGCACGCGCAGCGGTGTCGGACACGTGCCGACCGTACGGGAGCCTGCCTGGCGCCCCGTCAGACCAGCGCGTACGGCGGCTCGGTCGGCCCGCCCCTGGAAGGCCAGGATGCTCGGGGTTGACCACCAGGCCGTCGCGGATCTCGATCGCCCGGCTCAGGGTCTCGTCGGCGTCCCACGCGGCCGGACCCTCGAGCACCGGGCGCAGGAAGGGGAGCAGCGCGTTGCTGTTCTCCCAGGTCGCCGAGCTCCACAGGTACGACGGGCTGTGGTCGACCGCGTAGTAGAGGACGTGGTCGCCCACGAGGAAGCTGGGGTCGTCGAAGATGGTCGGGCGGGCCCAGTCGAAGCCCATCCCGAGGTCGCAGGAGACGTCGACGATCACGCTGCCGCGGCGGAACGCCGCCAGGTCCTCGGTGTGCAGGTAGACGAGCGGGTTGGCGGTGTCCTGGAACGTGCAGTTGACGACGATGTCGTTCTCGGCCAGGTACGCCGGCAGCGGCTCGCGCCCCCGCTCGGTGATCACGTGGCTGAGGCGGGCGCCGTCCGGCTCGTGGTCGAACTGCCGGATCAGCACCGAGTGGATCGGTGAGCCCGACCGCGGTGACGCCGCGGTTGGTCAGCACCGCGACCCGGTGCACCCCGTGCGCGTTGAGCGCGGTCACGGCCCCACGCGCCGTGGCGCCGAACCCGATCACCACCGCGGTCAGCGGGCGGCCGTAGTCACCGGTCAGCCCGGCCAGCTCCAGCGCGTGGAGCACCGAGCAGTAGCCGGCGAGCTCGTTGTTCTTGTGGAAGACGTGCAGACCGACCGCGCCGTCGCGGGTCCAGTGGTTCATCGCCTCGAACGCGATCAGCGTCAGCCGTCGGTCGAGGGCGAGCTGGGTCAGGTCGGGATCCTGGACGCAGTGCGGCCAGCCCCACAGCACCTGGCCGGGGCCGAGCGCCGCGACGTCCTCGTGCTGCGGCTTCGGCAGCAGCACGACGTCGGAGTCGGCCAGCAGCTCGGCGCGCGACGCGAACCCGGCGACGTGCTCGCCGAGCGAGGCGTCGCGAGACGCCGAACTTCGCGCCGTACCCGTGCTCGAGGGTGATCCGAGCCCGCAGGTCCGCGTCCAGCCCGGGCAGGTGCTCGGGGTGGATCGGCAGCCGGTGCTCGTTCTCCTTCGAGGACGAGCCGATGACGCCCAGCCCCAGCAGCGTCACTTCTTCTTCGTCGGCTGGATCGTGTCGGAGAGGGTCTCGCCGGATCCCTTGTCGCGCTTCTCGGCGCGCTTCTCCTTGATGGACTTGCCGGCCTTCTTGGTCATGCTCTGCCGCGGCGACTTGTCGCTCATGGGCCATCTCTCTGAGAGGAAGCCTGAATGGCTCCGTGTCCCGACAGTACGCCTGTCCCGCGCCGCCGCTGCGGCGGTCGCCGGCCGGCGGAATGCGTGTGACACGCCACGGAGCGCGCTCGTGGTGATCGAATGCCAACGCCACCTGGCGACGATCGGCGCGGAGCTCCTCATCCGCTGATGCCTTTCGGACCGCAGTGCTGGGTCTCCACAGATGACTGAAGCAGTCGTTGTATTCGAACACATGTTCCCGTATCATGGACCCATGACCGCACCCGCCACCGAGCTCCCCGACACGGCCCCCACCCCGTCGGCGCTCATCGCCCGGGTCCGCGCCGAACGCGACACCGCCAACCGCGCCGAGGTCGCGATCCTCGAGCTCGCCGTCGAGTGGGCCCACGCCCACCCCAGCCCCTCAGCAGCCGACCAGAGCTGGCGGGTCCGTCCTGAAGACTGCCTCGACGGCACCCTTCCCGACTTCACCTGCGACGAGGACGCCGACGACTACGGCATCCCACCCGTCGCCTGGCACGCCACCGCCCCCTTCGCCGCCGCCAACGCCATGTCCACCACCGCCGGCCGCGCCCTGATCCGCGACGCCCTGATCCTGCGCCACCGGATGCCCCGCATGTGGGGCCAGGTCACCTCCGGCCGGCTGCCCGCCTGGCGCGCCCGCCGGATCGCCCGCGCCGTCGTCGGCGCCCCCGCCGACGTCGTCGAGCACCTCGACCACACCCTGGTCACCATCGCCGCCAAGGTCGGCCCGATCCAGCTCGAACGACTCCTCGACGAAGCCATGCTCCGCCTGCACGCCGAAGAACGCGAGCTCGCCCAGCTCGAAGCCCTCGACCGCCGCCACGTCACCCTCGACGAACACACCCTCACCGAGACCGGCGTCGGCGAGATGCGCATCCGCGGCGACTGGAAAGACCTCCACGACTTCGACCAGACCCTCACCGATCTCGCCCACGCCCTGGCCGAGACCCCCGAGGGCGAGCACACCGACCTCGACACCCGCCGCGTCGATCGCCATCGGTGTCCTCGCCGACCCCGCCCGCGCCGCCGCCCTCCTCCACGACGCCCCGGCCCCCAAGCCACGCAAGAAGACCGTGCTCTACCTCCACCTCTCCCATGACGCCGTCGCCGGCCTCGAACCCGTCGGGCGCAACCAGACCACCGGCCGGGCCGAGCTCGAGCAGGCCATCCGCGACTGGTGCGGCCGCACCGACACCCACCTCACCGTCACCCCCGTCCTCGACCTCGCCGACCACGTCGCCGTCGACGCCTACGAGATCCCCGACCGACTCAGGGAACGCGTCACCCTCGCCCAACCCACCTGCGTCTTCCCCTGGTGCACCCGCCCCGCACCCGGCTGCGACCTCGACCACCGCATCCCCTACGAACCCGACGAGGCACCGGCCAGACCTCCGACGACAATCTCGCCCCGCTGTGCCGACATCACCACCGACTCAAGACCCACGCCGGCTGGCACTACACCCGCATCGAACCCGGCGTCTATCTCTGGACCGACCCCCACCACCAGACCTTCCTCCGCGACCTCGACGGCACGACCGACCTCACCGAGACCAGCCCGAGCTGACGGGAGCGGGGAGCGGATAGCACCGGGTTTCGTGGCTCGGGCCTTGACGGCCCTCGCGCCTCAACCACCGATGAGGCCACCGTCGGTCAGGGCGAGCTGAGGTCTCGACGCATGACGAGGCGCTGCATCGAGCTGGCCGTCGCGTCGGTGGTGCCGACCACCTCGAAGCCGACCTTCTCGAACATCGCACGGGTGCCGACGAAGGCCATCGTCAGGTCCATCCGGTCGCCACCGGTGTCCACCGGGTGGGCCTCGACCGCGGGTGCGCCCTGGGAGGCGGCCCACGCGACTGCGCCCTCCAGCAGGGCCGTCGTCACGCCCTGGCGACGGTGCCCGCTGCGCACCACGACGCAGATGATGCTCCACACCGGGACGTCGTCGACCGGGCGGATGAGCTTCGAGGAGACCAGGCGCGGGATGTCGGCCCGCGGGCTGATGCTGCACCACCCGACGGGCACGCCGTCACGGTAGGTGACCACCCCGGGCGGCGGGTCGGCCTCGCACAGCGCCCGAGCGGCCCGCTCCCGAGAGCCCTGCCCCAGCTCCTCGATGTCCCGTGCCTTGAGGCGGTGGGACAGGCACCAGCAGTGGGTGGCGCGTCTGTTCCGGTTGAGCACGTCGGCGAAGTCCTCGAACCGGTCGGGCGTGACCGGGTGCGTCTCCCACTCCATGTGCTCATCCAACAACCGGCGCTCCTACTCCACCGTGATGGTCTTGGTGTCCTCGCTCGGGCCGAAGCCCTCGCCGCCGCTGGGGTCGTCGGTCATCGCGGCGAAGGTGTAGTCACCCGGCGCGAGGCCGGACACGTCGACCTCGGTCTCCCAGGGGTAGAGCCTGTCCATCCACCCCTCGGCCGTCGCGAAACCTTCCTTGACGACCTGGTCGCCCTGCCGGACCTCCCACGGGATCGTCGCCTCGAAGGAGCTGCCGACGCCCGAGGCGGTGAAGGTGCCGCTCACCGAGGCGCCTTCCTGCGGCGTGGTGACGCTGACCAGGTTGAGCACGTCGAGCTGCGAGGCGTTCTTCACGCCGCCGCTGGTGTCGATGCCGAGCAGCGACGTCGGCTGCCCGTCGGCGGAGTAGGCCACCAGCTTCGCCCGGGCCTGCACGACACCCTGGAGCGTGTAGACCAGCGACTGCACCGCGACCCTCGCCTCGGCCTTGCTCATCCCGGCCGGCCGCTCGACCAGGCCGTCGTCGGCCAGCTCGACGCCGATCGTGCCGCCGGAGCCGGTGCCGTCGAAGCTGGTCCCGACCGGGATCGCGCCGTCCGGGAACGGCGAGCCGTAGTCGGGATCGAGGGCGTCACCGGCGAACAGCAGCGCGACGGCCTCGTCCATCGGGTTGTCGTCCTCGACCTGGCGGAACTCGCGGAAGAGCACCGGACCCCGTGGGCCGGTGCCGGCGAAGTAGACCGGGACGGTGATGGTCGAGGCCGGGCCGTCGGTCTCGGCCGGGGCGTCGCTGGTGGGCTCGCTGGGGGCCGGGGCGCTCGAGGACGGCGGGTCCGAGGCCTCGGGGTCGGTGGCGGTGGGGGTCGTGTCGTCGCCGCAGCCGGCGAGCACGAGGGCGGCGGCCGACGCTGCGACAGACATCCGGAGCAGGCGGGCACGGCGGCGGTTGGGGGAAGTCATGATCTCCATCTTGGGCTCCTCGGACTCGGGGGTGGTGGACCTACGGGACGACGACGGTGCGCGTGTCGGACGTGACGCCGGGACCTTCGGCGCCGCCCGGAGGCGTCGACGGTGGAGGCGACGAAGGTGTAGCGCCCGGGTGCGAGGTCGCTGACGTCGACCTCGGTGCGCCAGGGGTAGAGCCGGTCCATCCAGCCGTCCGCGGTGGCGAAGCCGCTGACGACCACGGCGTCCGTCTCGTCGCGGAGCTCCCACTCGACGGTCGCCTCGAACGAGCTCGCGACGCCCTGGGCCACGAACGAGCCGCCCTCGACGACCTGCCCCTCGGCGGGGTCGGTGATGCTCACCAGGGCGAGCGTCTCGAGGGCC
This sequence comes from uncultured Actinomycetota bacterium, assembly GCA_963834285.1. Lineage (GTDB taxonomy): Bacteria > Actinomycetota > Actinomycetes > Propionibacteriales > Nocardioidaceae > Nocardioides. Next base: position 273,935 of record CAWIAZ010000006.1, read on the forward strand.
GGCGCCCGGGTGACCGGGTGCAGGTGTCGACCCCGAGCACGACGTCGACCGGGAACGCCGTCGCGCACGAAGCGCACGGGCAGCCGGTCGGCCGACGACGGCCTGGGCGGTGTAGACGACCTGCTGCACCGCCAGCGCGACGGCGTCCCCGGTGGGGGCCGACGATCCCGCGAGGTCGACGTCGGGCGACAGGGCGACCTCGATGACCCCGTCGCGACGGCACCACCCTCGAACGCGCCGTCGCCCAGGGCAGAGCGGTAGTCAGGGTCGCTCGGGCAGCCGAGAGCCAGGCCCAGCGCGGTGGCGAGCGTGTCGTCGTGCGGCCGGCTCGAACGAGCGGTAGAGCCGCGGGCCCGTCGGCGTGCTGCCCTGGTAGTAGACAGCGACCGGTACGGCGGAGGGGTCGCCACCGGCGGCTCGTCCGTGGTGCCGGAGCCGGCGATGTCGCGGCCCAGCACGACGCCCCCCACCACCACGGCCGCGGCGGCGAGGGCGGCAGCGCCGCACGGTGAACGGCCGGACCCGGGACGCGCGACGCCGACGTACGTGCGCGCGCGGATCTGCGGAGCCGGTCGGCGGGCTCGACGTCGGCGACGGCGTCGTCGAGCAGGCTGCGGAGGTCGTCGTCGGTCACAGGTCTGCTCCGTCCAGGAGGTCGACGGAGCGCGGCGGCCCCGCGGGAGGCGTGGGTCTTCACCGAGCCGCGGCTGATGCCGAGGGCGTCGGCGATCTCGGCCTCCGAGAGGTCGAGGTAGTGGCGCAGCGCGAGCACCTCGCGCTGGCGTCGGGGGAGCGCCTGGAGCGCCTCCAGCACGGCGGTACGCCGGTCGCGCGCCAGCGCGGCCTCGTCGGCGCCCGGTGCGGCCGAGGTCTGCGACTCGCGGCGCGCGTGCCGGTCGACCACCGCCGCGGTGCCGCAGCGCCGACCGGGAGCGGTTGACCACGGCCTGCGCGCAGGTAGGCGAGGGCCTTGTCCGGGTCGCGCAGCCGGCCCCAGCGGCCGTGCACCGCCACGAAGGCGTCCTGGACGACCTCCTCGGCGGTGCCCTGGTCGCGCACCAGCAGCACCGAGAGCCGCACCAGGCCGCGCCAGTGGGCGGCGTACAGGTGCTCGAGCGCCTCGTCCGCGTCCCAGCGCAGCGGGTCCGTGGCCGGACTCACCGTGGGGCCGTGCCGGGAGGGTGCATGGGCGGTCACGGTAGTTCCACGCGCGGGCTGGTCGACCGTGGTTGACACGTACGATGACCACGATCGGAGGGAAATCGATGAGCGACTGCCTGTTCTGCGGGATCGTCGCGGGAGACATCCCGGCCGACGTCGTGCACACCACCGAGCGCACGGTGGCGTTCCGCGACCTCGACCCGCAGGCGCCGACCCACGTGCTCGTGGTGCCGCGCGACCACTACGCCAACGCCGCCGAGCTCGCCGCCGGCGACCCCGTGGCCTCGGCCGAGCTGGTGAGCCACCGCCGCCGCCGTGGCCACGGCCGAGGGCCACGACGACTACCGCCTGGTCTTCAACACCGGCGCCGGCGCCGGGCAGAGCGTCTTCCACACCCACCTCCACCTGCTGGCGGGGCGCAGCCTCGCGCTGGCCGCCCGGGTGACCACCCTCCGCACGGTCGTCCGCGGCGCTCGCTGCCGTCGTCCTCGCTGCTCGCCGGCTGCGCGGCCACCGAGCCCGCCGCCGAGTCACGCCGGCCGACGCCGCCGCCGAGCCGCCGCCGAGCCCGACTGCCGAGCACGAGAGCTGGCCACGCGACGGGCCCGACGAAGCTGCGCCCGCTGCGCAAGGGCGAGGAGCGGCTGCACGCTCACGATGCACGCGGCCTACACGCCCTCGCCGCCCACGGGCGTCGGCACCGACGACTACCGCTGCTTCCTGCTCGACCCCGAGCTCGCCGACGACGCGTGCTCACCGGCACCAACGTCGTGCCGGGCAGCCCCGACGTGGTGCACCACGTGATCCTCTTCCGGGTGCCGCCCGACCAGGTGGCCGAGGCCGAGCAGACGGACGCCGACACCGACGGCCCGGGCTGGACCTGCTTCGGCGGCTCGGGGCTCGAGGGCGACCTCACCAACCTCGACGACGCCAGCTGGCTCGGCGCCTGGGCGCCCGGCGGCACCGAGACCGTCACCCGCAAGGGCTACGGCGTCGAGCTCCCGGCCGGCTCGCGGATCGTCATGCAGGTCCACTACAACCTGCTCGCGGGCCGAGACGTCCGACACCAGCGCCACCCAGCTGCGGATCACCGGACGACGCGGGACCTCACCCCGCTGCACACCTACCTGGTGCCCGCCCCGGTCGAGCTGCCCTGCCGCCCGGCCCACGACGACGGTCCCCTGTGCGACCGGGCCGCCGCGGTGGCCGACGCCAAGGCGCGCTTCGGCGACCGGGCCGGCGCCACCGCCGACCTGCTGCACCTGCTCTGCGGCAGCCGCGCCGACGCCGTCGGCGACGACGTCGTGCACCCGCACCATCGGCCGCGGCCGATGACGATCCTCGGGCGTCGCCGGCCACATGCACCTGCTCGGACGCCGGATCACCGTCGAGGTCGACCCGGACACCCCCGAGGCGCGCACGGTCCTCGACATCAAGCCGTGGGACTTCGACGACCAGGGCTCCCGGGCGATCGACCCGGTGCACGCTCGACCCGTTCGACACCGTGCGGGTGACCTGCCAGTCACGTGCAGTGGCTGCGCGACCTGCTCCCGGCGTTCGAGGGCCAGCAGGAGAAGTACGTCGTGTGGGCCGAGGGCACCACCGACGAGATGTGCCTCGGGCATCCTGTCGGTCGCCTTCGGGTGACCAGCGCTCGGGAGGCTGCGGCTCAGCCGCCCATCGCCCAGCGGGCGATCCGCAGGACGTAGAAGACCACCGGCATCCCGAACACGAACAGCAGCGCCCACGCGGTGATCCGGTGGAAGGTCTTGGTGGCGTCGAGGCGTCCGGCGAAGTCGAGCAGCGCGCCGTCGGGGACGTGGTGGGTCAGCCCCATCTGCGCGGGCGTCCGGCGGCAGGTGCTGGCCCGCGAACCAGGACGGGACGAGCTCGCGATCCTCGGGGTCGGGGTCCTCGTCGAACTCGTCGCGCTGCATGCGACCACCGTACGCGTCGGCACCGGACCGTGACTCCCGTAACGTGGAGGACGACCCGGACGACGCCGCTCCTGCGCCGTCCACCTCGCTCACAGAAAGCACCCATGACCGACAGCACTTCTCGAGGCGACACCGGGCCGGCCATGGCGACCGACACCCCCCGCCACCGCACCAAGCACACGGTGGTGGTGCCCAACAGCATCAACATGGTGAGCCTGCTCGGCCCCGGCGACGAGCACCTCGGTCTGATCGAGCGCAGCTTCGACGCCGAGATCCACGTGCGCGGCAACCGGATCAGCATGCACGGCGACCCCGGCGAGGTGGCGCTCATCGAGCGGCTGCTCGACGAGCTGGTCGCGATCATCCGCACCGGTCAGGGCGTCAGCACCGAGACCGTCGAGCGGGTGCTGCAGATGCTGCGCGCCGAGACCACCGAGCGCCCCGCCGACGTGCTCTCGCCTCAACATCCTGAGCAACCGCGGCCGCTCGATCCGCCCCAAGACGCTCAACCAGAAGCGCTACGTCGACGCCATCGACAAGCACACGATCACCTTCGGCATCGGCCCCGCCGGCACCGGCAAGACCTACCTGGCGATGGCCAAGGCGGTCCAGGCGCTGCAGTCGAAGAGCGTCAACCGGATCATCCTCACCCGCCCGGCGGTCGAGGCCGGCGAGCGGCTCGGCTACCTGCCCGGCACGCTCAGCGAGAAGATCGACCCCTACCTGCGCCCGCTCTACGACGCGCTGCACGACATGATCGACCCCGAGTCGATCCCCAAGCTGCTGGCCGCCGGCACCATCGAGGTGGCGCCGCTGGCCTACATGCGCGGCCGCTCGCTCAACGACTCGTTCATCATCCTCGACGAGGCGCAGAACACCTCGCCGGAGCAGATGAAGATGTTCCTGACCCGGCTCGGCTTCGGCTCCAAGATCGTCGTCACCGGCGACGTCACCCAGGTCGACCTGCCGAGCGGCACCCGGTCGGGGCTGCGGATCATCGAGGGCATCCTCGACGAGGTCGAGGACATCTCCTTCAACCGGCTCACCAGCCACGACGTCGTCCGGCACCGGCTGGTCGGCAAGATCGTCGACGCCTACGAGGAGTTCGACGCCCGCGGCGGGCCGCAGGCCGCGGCGTCCGCCACGACCTCCGACGGAGGTCCGCGCCGATGAGCATCGAGATCCTCAACGAGTCCGGGGCGCGACGTCGACGCACGCCGGCTGAGCGCGCTGAGCCGGTTCGTGATGGACCGGATGCGGGTCCACCCGCTGGCCGAGCTGTGCATCAAGGCCGTCGACGAGGACACCATCGCCCAGCTCAACGAGCAGTGGATGGAGAAGGAGGGCCCCACCGACGTGCTGGCCTTCCCGATGGACGAGCTGCGGCCCGGGCCTGGTCGCCGAGGAGCCCGAGGAGGGCGTCCTGGGCGACCTGGTGCTGTGCCCGGCGGTCGCCGAGCAGCAGGGCGAGACCGCCGGCCACGGCACGACGGCCGAGATCGAGCTGCTCACCGTGCACGGCATCCTGCACCTGCTCGGCTACGACCACGCCGAGCCCGACGAGCACCGCGAGATGTTCGGGCTCCAGGACCGGCTGCTGGCCGAGTGGCGCGCCCCGCCGTCCACGGGTGATCCGCGACCGATGAGCGCCCCCTGGCTGCTCCTGCTCGCGGCCGTCCTGGTCCTGCTGGCCGGACTCTTCTCCGCCGCCGACGCCGCCCTCGCGGGCTTCTCCAAGGCCCGCGCCGCCGAGCTCGCCGCGCGAGGGGCACACCGGCGCGTCGCGGCTGGTGGCCCTGCTCGAGGACGCCCCGCGCCACCTCAACACCGCGCTCCTGCTGCGGCTGCTGTGCGAGATCTCCGCGATCGTGCTGGTCACCCTCTACATCGACGCCGCGCTCGACGGCGCCTGGTGGGCCAGCGTGCTGGTCGCGGTCGGCGTCGATGCTGGTGCTGTCGTTCGTCGTCATCGGCGTCGCGCCGCGCACGGTCGGCCGCCAGCACGCCGACCGGATCGCCGCGCTGTCGGCCGGACCGCTGGCGGCGTTCACCACCGTGCTCGGTCCGCTGCCGCGGCTGCTGATCCTGGTCGGCAACGCGATCACCCCGGGCGCGGCTTCCGCGAGGGCCCGTTCTCCAGCGAGACCGAGCTGCGCGAGATGGTCGACATCGCCGAGGCCTCGGCGCTGATCGAGTCCGTCGAGCGGAAGATGATCCACTCGGTCTTCGAGCTCGGCGACACCACCGTGCGCGAGGTGATGGTGCCCCGCAACGACGTGGTCTACATCGAGCACTACAAGAACCTGCGCCAGACCATGTCGCTGTTCCTGCGCTCGGGCTTCTCCCGGGTGCCGGTGATCGGCGAGAACCTCGACGACATCCACGGCATGGCCTACCTCAAGGACATCGTGCGCCGCGACTTCGAGGCCCCCGACGTCGAGCTCACCGAGCGCATCGACGAGGTGATGCGCCCGGTCCTGTGGGTGCCCGAGTCCAAGCCGGTCGACGCCCTGCTGGCCGAGATGCAGGCCAACCGGCAGCACATCGCCGTCGTCGTCGACGAGTACGGCGGCACCGCCGGCCTGCTCACCATCGAGGACCTCCTGGAGGAGATCGTCGGCGAGATCACCGACGAGTACGACGAGGAGGAGGTCGAGGTCGAGCAGGTCGACGGCGACGCCGTCCGGGTCTCCTCGCGCTACCCGATCGACGACCTCGACGAGCTGTTCGGCTTCGACGTCGAGGAGGAGGACGTCGACTCGGTCGGCGGCCTGATGGCCAAGCACCTCGGCCTGGTGCCGATCCCCGGCTCGGCGGTGGAGGCGCACGGGCTGCGGTTCGTCGCCGAGGACACCGCCGGGCGCCGCAACAAGATCGGCACCGTGCTGATCCGCCGGGTGCAGCCGCCGCAGCCGGAGCTCGAACCCCACGAGATGGAGGCCACCCCGTGACCGAGTCACTCTCGAGCGAGGACCAGAAGCTGGTCACCCTGGCCCGCGCCACCCGGGCCCGGGTCGGCGCCGCCGAGGGCGCCGCCGTCCGCGACGAGAACGGCCGCACGTACGCCGGCGCGACCGTCGACCTGCCCTCGCTCCAGCTCTCCGCGGTGCAGGTGTGCGTGGCGATGGCGCTCGCCTCGGGCTCCCGGTCGCTGCACGCGGCCGTGGTGCTCGGCGGCGCCGACGCGCTGGCCGAGCCCGACCGCGCGGTGCTGGCCGACGTCGCCGACGAGCAGGTCGCCGTCCACCTCGCCGACGAGCGCGGCACGGTGACCGCCAGCCTCGGGGGAGCCGAAATCCGCTCGCTGGAGTAGCCTCGAAGGGTGGTTGACCCGGACCCCGTGACCATGGGCGGGTGGGCCGCGCACCACCGCGCGGTCGACCGGCTCACGTCGTCGTACCACCGCGATCCCGCCCGGACGCACCGTCCGGCTGGCCAAGCAGACCACGAACCTCTTCCGCCAGCGGGCCGCGCCGACCGCCCCCGGGCTCGACGTCTCCGGCCTGACGGGGTCATCGAGGTCGACCGAGGAGCCCGCACCGCCGAGGTGCAGGGCATGTGCACCTACGAGGACCTGGTCGACGCCACCCTGCCGCACGGCCTGGTCCCGCTGGTCGTGCCGCAGCTGCGCACGATCACGCTCGGCGGTGCGGTCACCGGGCTCGGCATCGAGGCGACCAGCTTCCGCAACGGGCTGCCGCACGAGTCGGTGCTCGAGATGGACGTGTTCACCGGCGCCGGCGAGGTGGTGACCACGCGGCCCGGGCGACGACCTCTTCGACGCCTTCCCCAACTCCTACGGCTCCCTCGGCTACGCCACCCGGCTGCGGATCGCCCTGGAGCCGGTGCCGTCGCGGGTCGCGCTGCGGCACCTGCGCTTCGACGACGCGGGGCTGCTGGCCAAGACGATCGCGGAGGTCACCGCGACCCGCGAGCACGACGGCCAGCGGGTCGACGGGCTGGACGGCGTCGTCTTCGAGCCGGGGGAGTCCTACCTGACGCTCGCCCGCTGGGTCCCCGACGACGAGACCACGAGCGGAGCCCCGTCCGACTACACCGGCCAGGCGATCTACTTCCGGTCCGCTGCGCGAGCGCGAGACCGACCTGCTGACGACGTACGACTACCTGTGGCGCTGGGACACCGACTGGTTCTGGTGCTCGGGTGCCTTCGGCGCCCAGCACCCGGTGGTCCGCCGGCTGTGGCCGCGACGCTGGCGACGCTCCGACGTCTACATGCGGCTGCTCGGCCTCGACCGCCGCTTCGACATCGCCGACCGGCTCGACCGGCGGGCCGGTCGGCCGCAGCGCGAGCGCGTCGTGCAGGACGTCGAGGTGCCGGTGGAGCGGCTGGCGGACTTCCTCACCTGGTTCGACTCCGAGGTCGGCATGCGCCCGGTGTGGGTCTGCCCGCTGGTGGCGCAGCGGGCGTGGCCGACCTACCCGCTGACGCCGGGCGAGACCTACGTCAACGTCGGTTTCTGGGGCACCGTGCACGTCGGCCCGGACGCAGCGGCCTCGCCCCGCAACCGGGCGATCGAGGCGAAGGTCGCCGAGCTCGGCGGCCACAAGTCGCTCTACTCCGACGCCTTCTACGACCGCGAGACCTTCGACCGCCTCTACGACGTCGCAGCGCTGACGGAGGTCAAGCGCCGCTACGACCCCGACGACCGGTTGACCTCTCTCTACGACAAGGCGGTGCGACAACGATGAAGATCGCCGACGCGATCACCGACCTGCTGCGTGACGAGCTGCCCGTCCGCTTCACGGCCTACGACGGCAGCGCGGCCGGGCCGACCGACGCCGAGATCGGGCTCGAGCTGGTCACGCCCGCGCGGCCTCTCGTACCTGCTCACCGCGCCCGGCGACCTGGGCATGGCCCGGGCCTACGTCGCCGGCGACCTCGTGCTGCACGGGGTGCACCCGGGCGACCCCTACGCCGCGATGACGCTGCTGAAGGACCACCTCGACTTCCGGACACCCTCGGCGGGCGAGGTCGTGGCGATGCTCCGCGGGCTGGGCGTCTCCCACCTCAAGCCCCCGCCCCCGCCGCCGCAGGAGCACCTGCCGCGCTGGCGCCGCGCCGTCGAGGGGCTGCGGCACTCGATGGGGCGCGACGCGGAGGTGATCCGCCACCACTACGACGTCTCCAACGCCTTCTACCGCCACGTCCTCGGCCCCTCGATGGCCTACACCTGCGCGCTCTACCTCGACGAGCAGTCGACGCTGGAGCAGGCGCAGCACGAGAAGTTCGACCTCGTCGCCCGCAAGCTCGACCTCAAGCCCGGGCAGCGGCTGCTCGACGTCGGCTGCGGGTGGGGCGGGATGGTCCGTCACGCCGCCCAGGAGTACGGCGTGCGCGCGCTCGGGGTGACCCTCTCGGCCCAGCAGGCGTCGTGGGGCAAGGAGGCGATCGACCGCGACGGGCTCGGCGACCTCGCGGAGGTGCGGCACCTCGACTACCGCGACGTGCTCGAGTCCGACTTCGACGCGGTCAGCTCGATCGGGCTCACCGAGCACATCGGGGTGCGCAACTACCCGGCGTACTTCTCGTTCCTGCGCGGACGGCTGCGTGAGGAGGGGCGGCTGCTCAACCACTCGATCACCCGGCACCACAACCGTCCGGAGAGCACGGGGGCGTTCATCGACCGCTACGTCTTCCCCGACGGGGAGCTGACCGGGTCGGGCACGATCATCAGGGAGGCCCAGAACGCCGGCCTCGAGGTCGTGCACAGCGAGAACCTCCGGCACCACTACGCGCTGACGCTGCGCGACTGGAACCGCAACCTCGTCGACCACTGGGACGAGTGCGTCGCCGAGGTCGGCCCGGGCACCGCCCGGGTCTGGGGTCTCTACATGGCGGTGTCGCGGATCGGCTTCGAGCGCAACGAGATCCAGCTCCACCAGGTGCTCGCCGCCCGCACCTCCGACGACGGCTCCGACGGCTTCCCCCTCCGGCCACGGTGGTGACCCGGCCCCACTAGGCTCGCCGGATGACCGCGCGAGCCCAGCAGCACACCGCCCAGGTGCTGCGCCGCACCCGGGTGTCGGCGCACCTGGTGCGGCTCGTGCTCGGCGGGCCCGGGCTCGCCGGCTTCACCTCCACCGGCATCCCGGACGAGTGGGTGGGGCTGGTCGTGCCCGACCAGTTCCAGAGCCGCTACTACACCGTGCGGTCCTGGCGCGACGGCGAGCTCACCCTCGACGTCGTGCTGCACGACGTCGGCCTGGTCACCGAGTGGGCGCGCCGCGACTGCGTGGGCGAGACCGTCGTCGTCACCGACCCGAAGGGCTCCTTCGCCCCGCCCGCGGACGCCGGGTGGCTGATCCTGGTCGGCGACCTCACCGCGCTGCCGGCGATGGCGCGCATCCTCGAGACCACCGACCTGCCGACGACGGGTCTGGGCCGAGGCCGCCGACCGCCTCGACGACTACCTGCCCGTCGGCGCCGACGTCACCTGGCTGACGCCGCCCGGCGAGGAGCGCAGCCTCCTCGCCGACGCGGTCACCGGCGATCGACTGGCCCGAGGGCGACGGCTACTTCTGGATGGCGGGGGAGTCCGCGCAGATGCGGGCGATCCGCAAGCACCTGATGCGGGAGGTGCGGCTGCCGAGCACCGCCTACGACGTGATGGGCTACTGGCGCGGCGTGACCGCCCGCCAGCCCCGGGCGGTCGACCCGGGGCCGATCTGGCGCTCGGGCAAGGCCGCCGGCAAGAGCGACGACGAGATCTGGGCCGACTACGACAAGGCGCGTGAGTCATGAGCGAAGCAGCACCTCCACCGGCGGCACCGGAGCACCGGAGCGGGTTCGTCTCCTTCGTCGGCCGTCCCAACGCCGGCAAGTCGACGCTGACCAACGCCCTGGTCGGGCAGAAGGTCGTGATCACCTCCGACAAGCCGCAGACCACCCGCACGGTGGTGCGCGGCATCGTGCACCGGCCCGACGCCCAGCTGATCCTGGTCGACACCCCCGGGCTGCACCGGCCGCGCACGCTGCTCGGCGAGCGTCTCAACGACCTGGTGAAGACCACGCTGGCCGAGGTCGACGTCGCCGCGGTGTGCCTGCCGGCCAACGAGAAGATCGGCCCGGGCGACCGGTTCATCGTCAACGAGATGGCCAAGGTGCGGCGCACGATCAAGGTCGCGATCGTCACCAAGACCGACCTCGCCGACTCCGCCCGGATCGGCCAGCACCTGATGGACATCGCGGCGCTCGGTCGAGGAGACGAAGACCGAGTGGGCCGAGATCATCCCGGTCTCCGCCGTGAGCGGCGACCAGGTGGGGCTGCTGGCCGACCTGCTGGTCGGCCTGCTGCCCGAGGGGCCGCAGCTCTACCCGGACGGCGACCTCAGCGACGCCCCCGAGGAGATCCTGGTCGCCGAGCTGATCCGCGAGGCCGCGCTCGACGGCGTCCGCGACGAGCTGCCGCACTCGATCGCCGTCGTCGTCGAGGAGATGGGGCTGCGCGAGGGCACGCCCGGAGGACAAGCCGCTGCTCGACATCCACGCCAACCTCTTCGTCGAGCGCGTCCTCCCAGAAGGGGATCGTGATCGGCCACCACGGGAGCCCGGCTGAAGCAGGTCGGCACGGTCGCGCGCAAGCAGATCGAGGCGCTGCTCGGCACCCCGGTCTACCTCGACCTGCGCGTGAAGATCGCCAAGGACTGGCAGCGCGACCCGCGACAGCTCCGACGACTGGGATTCTGATGACCACACCCGTGCCCCCGTCGTCCCCGCGCCCGTGGCCGCCTGGCACGCGCTGGCCGCGTCCCGCGACCCCGCCGGGCTCGCCGACCTGCTCGCCGACGACGTCGTCTTCCGCTCGCCGGCCGTGCACACGCCGCAGGAGGGCCGCGAGATCACGACGGCGTACCTCGCCGCGGCGATGGTCGTGCTCGGCCCGACGCTCACCTACCGCCGCGAGTGGTACGCCGAGACCTCGGCCGTGCTGGAGTTCGAGGCCGACCTCGACGGCATCTCGGTGCACGGCATCGACATGATGACGTGGGGCGACGACGGACGGCTCACCGACTTCACCGTGATGGTGCGGCCCGCCAAGGGCCTGGAGAAGCTGATCGAGCTGATGGCGGCCGAGCTCTTCCGCTGACTCCGTCGCGGAGTCGTGCGCGAGGACGTCATCCGGCTAGAGCAAGCGGATGCTCTCTTCCGTATGACGTTCCGGGATGGAACCGCGCATCGGGAGAGTCGCGCGCTTGTCGCGGCAGAAGTGGACGTTGTCAGGACGGTCCGAGCACGGATGTGTGAAGGCCGGCCTTGACCCACCACTCGGCGTCGCGGCGTGCGGCTCGTGCGTAGTCGAGATCGACCAGGCGCGCGAACGCCGGATCGGTCCGTGCCATGTCTTCCAGGTCCGACGCGTGGGTGGTCATCTGCTTGGCGATCGCATCGGCGAGCACGCGCCGCTGGCGCTTCGACGGGCCGTATCCGTCAAGAAGGGCGGCCAGGTTGCGTTCCTGACGCTCGCGTACGTTCTCGTCCGCGCGGATCCCGTACTCGGAATGCCACCGCCGACCGGCCATCAACGGCACCCATCGCCACGCCGCCCAGGCCAGATCCTCGATCGGGTCTCCGGGCCGGGCGAAGTCCCAGTCCAGCACGACGAGTGAGTCGTCCTGCCGACGCACGGTGTTGTACGGCGACACATCGTGGTGCACGATCACCTGGCCCGGCAGGAGAGAAGTGCCTCCGGCACGCCGCCACGGCTTGGTCGGATCGACCACGAGGCCCGCCTGCGCGGCCTGGAAGTCGCGGATCCATCGTCCGACCGACCAGCAGCTCTCGGGTGTTCGGAACCACGCCGGCAGCGGCTGCGTCGCAGAAAGACTCCGACCTCGCCCGCGACGAACTCGAGGATCTCCCGATCCGCGTCGTCGATGCCGAGAACCTGAGGTGAGCCGGAGAACCCGACCGAGGTCAGGTGGTTCAGAAGGTCGTGCACGGCAGGCGTCCACGGTCCGACCGGGCGACGCACCGTGTCACCTACGCGCACAACGATCGTGGTGTTGCCTCCGCTGAGTGGCTCCTCCTCCGGCATGGCCGGAAGCCTTTCACGCTATGCGCGGCTCGCGCCGTGCAGATCGAGCACCCGCCTGGGCACGGCTCCCTCATCGGCACGACCGGGCCTCCAGGTGTCTTGGCGTACGAGGCGTCAGTCGGGGGCCCAGCAGCGGCCGAAGGTCTGGCCTTCCTCCCACTGCGCGGCGGTGGGCCACTCGTAGGCCCACTCGTAGTCGAGCGGGTCGTCGGCGACCGCCGCGCCGGCGTCCTCGCACGGGCGCCTGGCCGCGGTCGCGCACGGTGGCGGCGCCGGGGTAGGCGCCGGTGCCCGAGGTCGACGGTGGAGATCGCCCGCCACGCGTGCTTCGTCGAGCAGATGACCCGCTCGAAGTCGTCGGCGTCGGGGGCCGCGGTGCCGCACATGGCGTAGCGGTCGCGGCCCGCCGGGGTGCCGAGCGCCCCGGCGAGGCGACCGGTGAGCCGCGCGAGGCGGTCGTCGCCGGCGACCGCGATCGCGTCGCAGCGGTACCACTGCGCGCCCTGGTCGGCCTCCTCGAGCGTGGGGGTGAACCAGACCGGCCGCAGCATGCTCAGGCGCCGGTCCTCGAGGGAGCCGCCGACGAACTCCGGCGAAGGTGCGCGGGCACGCGATCGGCCACGGCGTCGCGCACCCGGCGGGAGTCGACGGCCAGCAGGTGACCGGCGTCGACGTTGTCGAGCGTTCCCGACGTCGATCGTGATCGAGGTGTGCCGCTTGCCGCAGTCGAGCGGGTCCATGGCCGCGGTCGGCGCCACGGCGGCGGCGTAGTCGAGGCGGTAGCAGGCCCGCTCCTGCGGCGACGGGGGCGCGGTAGCGGTGGGCGGCGCGCTCGGCGTCTCCGACGGCGCTGCGGTCGACGGAGCGGACGACGGGTCGCCGTCGTCGTCGGCGGCCGTGCAGGCCGCGGTCGTCGTGAGCACCCCCGCGCACAGCAGCGCGGCCAGTCGCCGTGCGGCCGTCGTCGGGTCATCGGCATGCTCAGTCGGGGGTCTTGGCCCAGCAGACCGACCGGCGGTTGCCGGCCTGCCACTCGGCCTCGTGGAAGTAGGTGTAGCCGAAGTCGTAGTCGACGGGGTAGTTGAGCCAGGCGCCGCACGGAGTCGGAGCAGAAGTCGCGGGTGCGCACCTCGACCAGCCGGTCGCCGGGGTAGGGGTCGTCGGGCTCGCCGAGCTTGATGGTGGTCACGGCCCGCCAGTCGTGCGGCTCGGTCGCACGGGACCTTCTCGCCGGAGGAGACCGACGGGCCCGAGGCGCAGACCATCCACCGGTCGGCGGCGCGCCCCGACAGCAGGCCCTTGGCGGTCTTCGGGAGGTCGGCGTACTCGGGGCGTCTGGTCGCTCCCGCCGACGACGTCGCAGCGGTACCAGCGGGCGCCGTCGTCCCAGGCCTTCTCGGACGGCCGGAACCACGCCCAGGTCACGACGGTGCGCATCGCCAGGCTCTCGTCGGCGCCGAGGAAGGTCTGGAACTTCTCCGAGCAGGTGCGGAACGCGAACTCGCTCACCGCCTGGTCGGTGTAGCCGGCGTCGGCGAGCTCGGCCGGCAGCTCGCCGACGGCGTAGGTCTGGGCGGTGTGCGTGCGCGCGCACGGCACCGTGCTCGTGGCGTTGGTGGCGCGCTGGACGTCGTCGGGCGTGAGCACCCGGCAGGCGCCCAGCTCGGGAGCCTCGACGGAGTTGACCTGGGACCGGTCGGTGGCCGGCGCCTGTCCGCCGCAGGCGCTGGAGCGCGAGCACGAAGGCAGGTGCGAGGAGACGAAGACGGACCACCGGGTGATCGTAGTGGGCGGCACCCACGCCGGCGTCAGGTGAGCAGGGCGGCCAGCGTCGCCGCCCAGCTCGTAGGCCGCCGCCTCCTGCTCGGCGTCGACGTCGCCGAGCACCTCCAGCACCGGCGCCGCCTGGCTCCACGGCAGCGCCCCCGTGATCGAGAGCACCGAGCGCACGGCCCCGCTGGTGTCGTAGCGGCCGTGCACCCACAGCCCGAACGGCTTCCTCGTCGCCCGACCCCCGTCCCCGCCCGGCCCGGCTGCGCCGTCGGCGGCCAGCGCCCCGCCGATCTCGAGGAAGAGGGTGTCGAAGAAGTGCTTGAGCGCACCGCTCATGTAGCCGAAGTTGGCCGGGGTGCCCAGCAGGTAGCCGTCGAGCGGCCAGCACGTCGTCCGCGCCGACCTCCAGCGCCGGGCGCACCACCACCTCCACGCCCTCGATCGCGTCGTCGCCCGCGCCCGCGACGACGGCGTCGGTCAGCGACCGGACCGTCGGGGTGGGGGAGTGGTGGACGACGAGCAGCGTGGCCATGCCTGGCACGCTAGCCCGGTCGACCGGCTGCGGTAGAGTGGGGCACGTCATGATGCGCCAGTTCCTGCTCCTTCGCTGCCGCAGCGAGGTCTGAGAAGCCGGACCCCCTCGTTGCGGAGAGCATGCTGCGCGCCCGGCACCCCACCAGCACAGCCGAGCCACAGCCGAGGAACCTCATGACCACGCACATCCAGGGCCCGATGCCCGCCCAGAAGCCCAGCGGCATGCCCTTCGAGCGCTACCGCGCCTTCCCGCCGATCGACCTGCCCGACCGCACCTGGCCGAGCAAGACGATCACCGACCGCGCCGCGGTGGCTGTCCACCGACCTGCGCGACGGCAACCAGGCGCTCATCGACCCGATGAGCCCGGCGCGCAAGATGATGATGTTCGACCTGCTGGTCCGGATGGGCTACCAGGAGATCGAGGTCGGCTTCCCCGCCGCCAGCGAGACCGACTTCGCCTTCGTCCGCCAGCTGATCGAGGGCGACCACATCCCCGACGGCGTCACGATCTCGGTGCTGACCCAGGCGCGCGAGGACCTCATCGAGCGCAGCGTGCAGTCGCTGGTCGGCGTCCCGCGGGCCAACATCCACCTCTACAACGCGCTGGCGCCGCTGTTCCGCCGGGTGGTCTTCCACGCCGGCAAGGACGAGATCAAGGACATCGCGACCCGAGGCACCGAGCTGGTGATGAAGAACGTCGAGAGCTACCTCGACGCCACCGTGATCGGCTACGAGTACAGCCCCGAGATCTTCACCGGCACCGAGCTGCCGTTCTCCGTGGAGGTCTGCGAGGCGGTCTCCGACGTGTGGCAGCCCGAGGACGGCCGCGAGATCATCCTCAACCTGCCGGCGACGGTCGAGATGTCGACCCCCAACGTCTACGCCGACCAGATCGAGTGGTTCTCGCGCCAGCTCACCCGGCGTGAGAACACCGTGATCAGCCTCCACCCGCACAACGACCGCGGCACCGCGGTCGCCGCCACCGAGCTGGCGCTGATGGCCGGCGCCGACCGTGTCGAGGGCTGCCTGTTCGGGCACGGCGAGCGCACCGGCAACGTCGACCTGGTCACGCTCGGGATGAACCTCTTCAGCCAGGGCGTCGACCCGATGGTCGACTTCACCGAGATCGACGAGATCCGGCGCACCGTCGAGTACTGCACCCAGCTGCCCGTCCACCCGCGCACGCCGTACGCCGGCGACCTCGTCTACACGGCCTTCTCCGGCTCCCACCAGGACGCGATCAAGAAGGGCCTCGAGGACCTCGACCGGCAGGCCCACGAGCAGGGCGTACCCGTGGGGCAGCTGCCGTGGGAGGCGCCGTACCTGCCGATCGACCCGAAGGACGTCGGCCGCAGCTACGAGGCCGTGATCCGGGTCAACAGCCAGTCCGGCAAGGGTGGCGTGGCCTACATCCTCAAGGCCGAGCACAAGCTCGAGCTGCCCCGGCGCGCGCAGATCGAGTTCAGCCGGGTCATCCAGGAGAAGACCGACGCCGACGGCGGCGAGGTCACCTCCGAGGCGATCTGGTCGGCCTTCCGCGCCGAGTACCTCGACCGGCAGACCCCGCTGCGGCTCAACTCCGTGCACACCAGCTCGGCGGCCGGCGAGAAGGACCAGCTCAGCGTCAACGTCTACGTCGACGACGAGCTGACCTCGCTCGAGGGCACCGGCAACGGCCCGATCGCGGCGTTCGTCAACGCGATCAACGAGCTGCCCCAGGACTGGGACGTACGGGTCCTCGACTACCACGAGCACGCGCTGCAGCTCGGGCGGCGACGCGATCGCCGCGGCCTACGTCGAGTGCGCCGTCGGCGACGAGATCCTCTGGGGCGTGGGTCTCGACCCCAACATCGTCACGGCCTCGCTGCGGGCCGTGATCTCGGCGGTCAACCGAGCTCAGCCCTGATCTGGGCCGCGATCTCGGGGCTGAAGCCGGGGGCGAGGCCGGAGCCCTTGCTGGTGCCGTTGCCAGGGATGTTGCCAGGGTCGTGGGTGGTCCGCAGCAGCCGCACGGTGAAGGTGGTGCCGACGCCGGGCGTCGAGGCGACGTCGACCCGTCCGCCGTGGACGAGCACGATGTCGGCCACGATCGAGAGGCCCAGCCCGGTGCCGGGGATCGCCTGACGCTGGGCCTCGTCGGTGCGGAAGAAACGCTCGAAGATCGCCTCCTGGTCCGCCGGATCGATCCCCATCCCGGTGTCGGCGACCGAGAGCACCGCCTCGGCGCCGTCGGCGTCGACCCGCAGGGTGATGCGCCCGCCGTCGTCGGTGAACTTCACCGCGTTGCTGATCAGGTTGACCACGGCCCGCTCGAGCTGGGCGCGGTCACCGCGGACGGTGACGGGCTCCCGCGGACGGTCGATCTCGACGCGCAGGTCGCGGTTGGCGAGCAGCGGTCTGATCGCCTCGACGGCGCCGTCGACGCAGTCGGCGAGGTCGAGAGCTTCAGGTCCAAGGTCACGGCGCCGGCCTCGAGGCCGCTCAGCAGCAGCAGGTCGTTGCAGATCGCGATGCAGCCGGTGACTGGCGCGGGTGATGTTGTCGAGCAGCGGGAGCTGCATCGGGTCCGGGGCGACCGTGGCGCCGTCCTGGAGCAGCTCGGTGAAGCCGAGGATGCTCGTGATCGGGGTCCGCAGCTCGTGGGAGACCGTGGAGACGAACTCGTCGCGGGCCCGGTCCAGGACCTGGAGCCGTTCGACCGCGGCCCGCTCGCGGTCCAGCGCGTCGGACAGCGCGCGATGGCCCTCGCGCCGCTCGGTCACGTCGCGGCCCACGCAGAGGTAGCCCAACCGACCGGAGTCGTCCGCGGTCGGGCTCAGCGTCATCGACACGACGCGGCGCGCGCCCGTGGAGGTGATCCAGGTCCAGTCGAGCGTGGGTGACTCGGTGCCGTCGGCGAGCCGCTCGACGAAGGCGAGGAGGGCGGGGGTCGCGTCGCCCGACTCGCGCCCGTACGTCGGGCCCCCGCGCCGGCGTACCTCGTCGGGGTCGAGGAACTCGGCCAACGGACGCCCCGACGCGTCGGCCGCCGAGCAGCCCAGCAGGTGCTCGGCACCGGAGTTGAAGACGGTGATCCGGCCGCTCGGTGTCGGTGCCGATCAGCGCGGTGGTCACCGAGGCCTGCATCAGGTGGGTGACCAGCCCGGTGCTGGCACGCTCGACGGTGACGTCGACACCGGTGACCACGCAGTACGCCGGCCGGCCGGCGTCGGACTGCACCACGTTGCTGTTCCAGATCAGCCGCAGCCGACGGCCGTCGCGGGCAGTGATCGTGCTCTCGCGCACGACCGGGAGACCGGAGCGGTTGGGCCACACGATCAGCGCCTCGAGGTCGGGGCGGGTGGACGGCGAGACGGGGGTGTCCCAGATCGCCTGTCCCGACCAGGCTCTCGGGGTCGTAGCCGGTGATCTCGCGGGTCGCGGCGTTGACTCGCATCACCACGCCCTGGGGGTCGGTGACCAGGATGACGCAGCCCGCCGTGTCGAGCGTCGCCTCGGCCAGCTGCTGGGCGGTGGAGACCCGACGGATGGCCGCCAGCTCCTGGGTGACGTCGAGCAGCTGGGCGGAGTAGGCGGGCCCCTCGCCGGGCGCGCCGAACGTGGAGAGCACCAGGTCGACCCGGCTGGTGGGCCGGGCCACCACCGTGGCGCGACCGCGCCACACCGGCTCGCTGCCGAGCAGCCCGTCGGGCCGGCGGGGAGCCGGTCGTCGGGGCGGACCAGGTCGAGCAGCAGCTGTCCGACCAGCTGCTCGCGGGGGGCGTCGAAGATCCGCGACGGCGGCGTCGTTGAGGTCGGTGACGCGCAGGGAGCCGTCGTCGTCGTCGAGCATCAGCATCCCGACCGGCCCGTGCTCGAAGTTGCGGCGCTGCTGCTCCTCGTCGGCGCTCAGCCGGCTCGCAGCCGTTCCTGCTGGTGGACGGCGATGCCCAGGGGGAGCGTGACGAGGGCTGCGGCGAGCACGTAGCCCTGGGTGAACGCCCCGGCTGCGTCGGGGGTCAGGGTCCCGTCGGCGAGCAGGGTGCCGAACGGTCCGTTGCCGCGGGCGCTCACGACGATCACGACACCGGTGAAGACGGCGAGCTCGACGGTCGCGACGTCGCGAGGTCGAAGGCGTAGGCCGCCCACACGAGCGCCGCGACCGGGCACGAACGTCAGGGGCACCGCTGTCTCGGTCGCGAGGCTCACGTAGGTGGCACCGGCGAGGACCGCGACCTGGACCGGCCAGCAGCCACGCGCGGTCCCTGCCGCCGCACCCGTCCCAGCGAGCAGCACCAGCGTCACCAGTGCGAGCACGGAGAGTGCGTGCGCGCTGAGCACGCCCGGAGGACCACGAGGGTCAGGGTCTCGGGCATCGACCAGCCCGCCGCGGCGAGCCGCGTCGATGACGACGCCGATCAGGCCGGCGAGGCGGCGGCGCCATCAACCGGGCCAGGTCGCCGGGCGAGCTGGAGGCGAGCGGACGGTCCGCGGCGCAGCACCAGGGCGCCCGCGGCCGCCGTGGCCACGGCTCCGACGCCCTCGACCAGGCCGCCACCTCGACCGGGTCGCCCGACGGCCAGCAGCGTCGCCTGTCGTGAGCCGAGCCACGCCGAGACCGAGCACCGGCCACCAGCGCGAAGGGCGCCAGGGCCAGCAGGCCGACGTGGATGCCGACGACGCTCCACCACACGGCGGTACCGATGCCGGGGGTCACAGCGGCCAGGACGAGATCCAGCGCGGCCGCCAGCACGAGCAGGCCGAGTGCTCCCGTCCAGCCGAGCCCACGGCTCTGCCTCGAGGTCACGCCCCCATCCTCCGGCAGGGGCTGCGCAAATGTGGCAGGTCTGGCAGATCCGTCGGCCTACCGGTGCCGGGATCGGTCTAGGCTCGTGGTCATGCTCGTCTCCGAACGCATCGGCCAGTTCTTCCTCGCCGAGCGACGACGGTCGTGACCGCCTCGAGTACACCGAGTACGGCAGCGGCGAGGCCTGGGTGGTGCTCGTCCACGGCCAGCTGATGCCGCGTCGGATGCACCAGCCGCTGGCTCGCGCCCTGGCCGCGGAGGGACTCCACGTCGTCACGGTCGACCTGCTCGGCCACGGCCGTTCCGACCGGCCGGCCGACCCGCTGGTCTACTCGATGACCGCCTTCGGCGAGCAGGTGCTGGCGCTGCTCGACCACCTCGGCGCCGAGCAGGCCGTGATCGGCGGCACCTCGCTGGGCGCCAACGTCTCCCTGGAGGTCGCCGTCCATCGCGCCCGAGCGGGTGCGCGGCCTGCTGGTCGAGATGCCGGTGCTCGACAACGCGGTGGAGGCGGCGATCCTCGCCTTCGGGCCGCTGCTCTTCGCCGCCCGCTTCCTGCCGTTCACGGTCGACGGACTGCGGCTGGTGACCCGGCCCGTGCCGAGCGGGATCGTGCCGTTCTGGGCCGGGATCGTCCTCGACACCCTCGACCAGCGTGCCGACTCGGTCGCCGCCGTGGTGCACGGGTTGTTCTTCGGCCGCCTCGCGCCGTCGTCCAAGCAGCGGCGCGCGATCACGGCGCCGGCGCTGGTGATCGGTCACCCCGCCGACCCGATCCACCCCGCGGCCGACGCCGCGATGCTCGCCGACGAGATGCCCAACGCGACGTTCCTCCAGGCGAAGAACATCCTGGAGTGGCGGGTGCGGCCGGCGCGGCTCGACCAGGCCTCCGCCGACTTCGCGCTCGGCTGCTGGCGCGAGCAGCGCTCACGCCGCACCGGGCGGTCCTCCACGGGCTGACGCGGACGTCGGGGGAGAATGGCCGGGTGCCTCTCTACCGCGACGAGGCGATCGTGCTGCGCACCCACAAGCTGGGGGAGGCCGACCGCATCATCACCCTCCTCACCCGTCACCACGGACGGGTGCGTGCCGTGGCCAAGGGGGTGCGCCGGACGACGTCCAAGTTCGGCTCGCGGCTCGAGCCCTTCACCTACGTCGACCTGCAGCTCGCCGAGGGACGCAACCTCGACATCATCACCCAGGCGGAGACCCGCGCGGCGTTCGCCGCCGACCTGGGCGCCGACTACGAGCGCTACACGGCCGGCACGGTGATGCTCGAGACTGCCGAGCGGCTGGTCTCGGAGGAGAAGGAGCCCTCGCTGCAGCAGTTCCTGCTGCTGGTGGGGGCGCTGCGTGCGATGACCGCAGGGGAACGACGCCCGTCGCACGTCCTCGACTCCTACGTGCTGCGGTCGCTGTCGGTCGCGGGCTACGCGCCGTCGTTCGACTCCTGCGCCCACTGCGCACGGCCCGGGCCGCACAGCTGGTTCAACCCCTCGATGGGAGGGATGCTGTGCACGACCTGCCGGCTGCCCGGATCGACCCGGCCGGCGCCCGAGACCGTGGCGCTGCTCGGCGCGCTGCTGGCAGGTGACTGGCCGGCCGTCGAGGGCACCGATCCACGGCACGTCAAGGAGGGCAGCGGGCTGGTCTCGGCGTTCCTGTCCTGGAACCTCGAGAGGTCGCTGCGCTCGTGGGAGCACGTCGAGCGCTAGCGTCTGCCGGGTGAAGCGCTCCGTACGCCGACCCCTGCCGCACCCCTCGGGGGCCCGACCGCCGGCGGTGCCGCGCGACCTCGTGCCCGAGCACGTCGCCATCGTCATGGACGGCAACGGACGCTGGGCCAAGGAGCGTGGCCTGCCCCGGACCAAGGGCCACGAGGCCGGCGAGGCGTCGCTGTTCGACGTCGTCGAGGGAGCCATCGAGATCGGCGTGAAGGCCATCTCGGCCTACGCGTTCTCCACGGAGAACTGGTCGCGCTCGCCCGAGGAGGTGCGCTTCCTGATGGGCTTCAACCGCGACGTGATCCGGCGGCGACGTGACGAGATGCACGAGCTGGGCGTGCGGGTGCGGTGGGCCGGACGCGCGCCCCGGCTCTGGAAGTCGGTGATCAAGGAGCTCAAGGTCGCCGAGGAGCTCACCCACGACAACGACGTGCTGACGCTGACCATGTGCGTCAACTACGGCGGCCGCGCCGAGCTCGCGGACACCGCGCGGGCGATCGCGCAGGACGTCGCCGCCGGCCGGCTCAACCCCGACCGGGTCGACGAGAAGACGTTCGCGCGCTACCTCTACGTGCCCGAGCTGCCCGATGCCGACCTGGTGTGGCGCACGTCGGGCGAGCAGCGGTTGTCCAACTTCATGCTGTGGCAGTCGGCGTACAGCGAGCTGGTCTTCACCGACATCCTCTGGCCCGACGTCGACCGCCGCGCCCTGTGGGACGCCATCGAGATCTACGCCCGTCGCGACCGCCGCTACGGCGGGGCACTGCCCAACCCCGCCTGAGCTCCGCTTTGCCCCTCTGCGATCGAGGGGTGATGGCCGAGCGCGCGGATCGCGGCATGGTCGCGGGCGGATATGTCACGCGGCCTCGCTCTCGGCGTACCATCGCTCCGTGACATTTGGTCCGAGCAACGGTGCCCCGATCCAGGCGAGTTACGTCCTGTGCGTTTTGCTCGCCGTGCCCGCGATGCTGTTGTTCGTCAGTCACGGCTGGACTTCTGGGGATGATCTTCGCCAGCTTCGTCGGAGTCATTGGGTGGATGATCTACATGAGTGCGCGTCACTCCAAGGCCAGCCGCAATCAGCCGGAGCGCCTAAGTCAGATCGGGTGGAGCCCGCAGCGCGGCAGAGTGGCGTACGCAACGAGGCAGAAGCGGCGTCTGCGAACGCACGCTGCGCGGCATGACTGTGCCTCAGGTAGGAAGCCTCGACACGTGCCCACGACGAACGCGACGGCCTCGCGACAGGAGCCGGACGTTCGTCCGCTGGGCTACATCTCGGTCGGTCTTGGGGTACTGAGCCTCATCCTGGCCCCGACCTATTTCTTCAGCCTTTACGCCGACCTAGCTGCAGTGCCTGCTCTCGCCCTCGGCTTCATCACCCGAGAACGGACGAGCGCACTAGAAGGACGGGCACCGCTGCTGTGGCGCTGTCCCTACTTGCTGCGCTCGTGGCGACGGCGGTGCTCGTCTCGACCTGAGGTGAGCCGGCGTCCGCTCATCGGCAGATCCGGACGCCTCTGCGCGGCGGGATCTCTCACACCTCAATCGCGTAGCGGCCCGCTTGGCGAGCGCCTCAGCACCGTCAGTGGAAGGACACCGTGCGGTCGGGGTGGATGGTGGCGGTGTAGCGGGGGTCGTGGATGTGGTGGTGGTGTCGGGGGCAGAGCGGTAGTCCGTCGGAGTCGGTGCCCCCACCGGCGCCCCAGGCTTGGGGGTGGTGGAGGTGGCACAGGCCGGGTGGCCAGTCGCAGTCGCGGGCGGCGCAGCCTCGATGTCGCAGGCCGGCGGCGAGGCGTTGGGCGTTGTTGTGGAAGCGGCGGGTGCGGCCGAGGTCGAGGACCTGTGAGTCACCGCCGAGGACCGCCGGGAGGATGCCGGCTTCGCAGAGCAGTCGGCGGGCGGTGCCCGGGGAGATCGGCTCGCCGGTGTCGAGGGCCGCGGCCTTGGCGGCGCCGTTGAGGGTCTCGACGGGCATCGTGACCACGACCGAGGCGTTGAGCCCGCCGGCGTCGGGGAGCCGGTCGAGGGGGTAGCGCTCGACGTACTCGACCAGTGCTTGCCCCATCCTGGTCGACGACGGGCGTCCCGGGACCGGCGCGTGACCGTCGACCGCGGCGCGGTGCTTGGGTGCCGCCAGTCCGAGGAGGGCCTTCTTGAGCATCGCTGCGACTGCGGTGGGCAGGGTGAACCGGCCGTGGGTCTTGCCGTGCCCGTCGTCGGTCATGGTCAGCGACGCGGTCTCATACGCTGCGGCTTCCTCCTTGGCCAGGAGGTCGGCTTCGTGGGCGTCGGCGGTCTCGGGGTCGACGACCTCCAGCAGCCGGCGCCCCAGGACCCGCAGCCGCTTGGCGTCGAGGTCGCCGGCTTGGTCGAGCAGGAACGCCTCGGCCTTGGTCACGGTGTCGAGGTCGGTGCCCGCGGGGAGTGCGTCGACGGCAGTCACGATCACCGCGGCCTGGTCGGGAAGCAGGTCACCCGCCGTCAAGGCCACCTTGACCGGCTCGTGCTGCTCGGTGTCGAGCGCCTGCGCCAGCCGGGTCTTGCGGTGGGCCTCGGCGCGGGTCATCTGCGTCTCGTTGGCCCACCACACCGCGGTCGACGTGGCCCCCGAGGCATCCTCGACATGGCGGGTCTGGGCCTCGGCCGCGACGGTGGTCTCGACCCCGGCCACCCGGGCCCCGAGTCGGGTCAGGGCGGGCAGGGCCTCGCGCAGTTCGTCGTCGCTCATCGACCACGTCGTCGCATCGGTCAGGGTGTCGATTGCGCCCTCGATCAGGGCGACCGCCGACAGGATCGGGTGGTCCGATCCGGAGGTGGTCGTCGTGGTGGCCATAACCCCATCCCAGCACCGGCCACCGACGGTCGGACCTCGAAATCGGGGTTCTCCACAGGCTTTCCGCGGAAAGTGGGCAACGATTTTTTCCCGGCGCCCGGAATGAGCGTCCGAGTGCTTCGTCGGGTCTCGGAAAGCCCGCTTGGGAGCTCAGACGCGGAGGCGACCGCCCGCACCCGTAGCGCTGATGCTGCGCGTCACCGGTCACCGGTCACCGGTCACCGGGTCAGCGCACCAGCGAGCGAAAGCTAGTGCTCGTCGTAGTGCTCGTCGTGCGGGGCGTGCCGGTGGCCGTCGTGCACGTAGTCGACGTGGTCGCCGTGCGGCACGGCCAGGTGGCCGCAGTCGGGACCGTGCTCGTGCGGGTGGTCGGTGGTCGCGTGCTCGTCCGGAGCGTCGTCGGCGAAGGGCGCTCGCAGCCGAGCCCGGTGCCGCAGCCAGGCCCCCAGCGGCCAGGTGACCACGAAGCCGGCCAGCGACAGCAGCACGATCGTCGGGCCGGGGGCGACGGTGGCGCGGTAGGAGGCGAAGGCGGAGATCACCAGGCCGCCGACCGAGGCGACCATGCCGAGGGCCATGGCGGCGTACAGCGTGGCGCGGAAGGAGCGCGCCACCTGCTGCGACGTGGCTACCGGCACCACCATCAGCGCGCTCACCAGCAGCAGCCCGACGGTGCGCATGGCCACGGTGACGCTGACGGCCGCGAGCACCGCGACCAGAAGGTTGTAGAACCGGACGTTGAGGCCGGCCACCCGTGCGAACTCCTGGTCCTGTGCCACCGCGAACAGCTGCGGGGACAGGCCGACGCACACCGCGATGACCAGGGCGGCCAGTGCCATCGTGATCAGCACGTCGGTGTCGGAGATCGTGGTGATCGAGCCGAAGAGGTACTGCTGCAGCCGGGCCGCGCTCTGGCCGGCCAGACCGGTCACCAGCACGCCGCCGGCGAGACCGCCGTAGAACAGCAGCGCCAGGGCGACGTCGCCGTTGGTGTGTCCCTGCTCGCGGATCACCTCGATCAGCAGCGCGCCGAGCACCGCGACGGCGATCGCGGTCCACGTCGGGGAGGTGCCGGTGAGCAGGCCGATGGCGACGCCGGTCACCGCGACGTGACCCAGGCCGTCGCCCATCAGGGCGAGCCGGCGCTGCACGAGGTAGGTGCCGACCGCTGGTGCGGCCAGTCCGGTGAAGAGGGCGGCCAGCAACGCACGCTGCATGAACTCGGTCGAGAAGAGCTCCAGCGGCGTCATCGGCGCGGCTCCAGCGGCGAGGCGACGTGCGGGACGTGGTCGTGGACGTCGGGGCGCGCGTGATGGTGGGTGTGCAGCTCGCCCAGCCCGGGGGCGTGCACCTCGTGGTCGGCCAGCGGAGCGCCGTCGTAGACCATCCGGCCGTCGCGCATCACGACCGCGCGGTCGACGAGCCCCGCGAGCGGGCCCAGCTCGTGGGCCACCAGCACGATCGTGGCCCCGCTGTCCTTGAGGGCGCCGAGGGCAGCGGCGAGCGCGTCCTGGCTCGGCAGGTCGACGCCGGCGGTGGGCTCGTCGAGGAAGAACAGGTCGGGGCGGGACGCCAGCGCGCGGGCGATCAGCACCCGCTGCTGCTGGCCGCCGGACAGCTGCGCCACCCCGTCCCGGGCTCGGTCGGCGAGCCCCACCACGCGCAGGGCGTCCTCGACCGCCTCGCGGTCGGCCCGGCCGAACGGACGCAGCAGGCGGCGGTGCGTGAGGCGGCCGGAGGAGACGACCTCCCACACGGACGCCGGAACGCCGGACGTGGCGCCCTGGCGCTGCGGCACGAAGCCGATCCGTTGCCAGTCGTGGAACTCGGGCAACGGCACCCCGAACAGCTGGAGACGCCCCTGGCTGAGCGGGCGCAGCCCGGTGAGGGCGCGCACCAACGTCGACTTGCCGGAGCCGTTGGCACCCATCAAGCGCCACGAACTGGCCCTCGGGCACCACCAGGTCGATGCCGCGCAGCACCGGCCGGCCGGCGATCGCGACGGCGCCGTCGGTGAGCTCGACGGGGTTCACCGGCATCGGTTGGCCTCCCGCAGCACGACCAGGTTCTGCTCCATCAGCGAACGGTAGTCCTCCGTCGCCGTCTCGTCGGTCAGGCCCTCGACGGGGTCGAGGACGGCGGTCTCCAGCCCGAGGTCGCCGGCCAGCGCCTCGGTGAGCCGCGGGCTCGCGAGCCGCTCGGAGAAGACGGTGGTGATGCCGCTGTCGGTGATCAGCGCCTGCAGCTCGGCCAGGTCGGCGGGGGTGGGCTCGGCGTCGGGGGAGAGGCCGGCCACGCCCCTGATCTCCAGGCCGTACTTCTCGAGGTAGCCGAACGCGTCGTGCGAGACCACGACCGTGTCGCGGACACAGTCGGCCAGCCCGTCGACGTACGCCGCGTCGAGGGTCTCGAGGGAGCGCCGCAGCGCGGCGGCCCGGGTGGCGTAGCCGTCGGCGTGGTCGGGGTCGATCTCCGCCAGGGCGGCGGCCACCGCGTCGCCGAGGGTGGCCATCCGCAGCGGGTCCTGCCAGAAGTGCGGGTCGACGTCGCCGTCCGCGTGGTCATGACCGTCCTCCTCGTGGTCCTCATCGGCCTCGTGACCGTCCTCGGGCAGCAGGTCGACGACGGCGGCGGCGTCGAGCACGACCCCGCTCGGCGTTCTGGGCCACGCCGTCGTCCACGGCGGGCTGGAAGCCGTCCTCGTGGATGACGAGGTCGGCCCCGGCGATCACGGCCGTCTCGCGGATCGTGAGCGTCAGGTCGTGGGGCTCGGTGCCCGGGGTGGTGAGCACCTCGACGTCGGCGTCGTCGCCGGCGACCTGCTCGGCGACGTAGGCGAGGGGGTAGAAGCGCCGCCGCCACGCTGAGCCGCGTCGGACTCGTCGGAGAGCGCCGCGCAGCCCGACGTCGCCAGCAGCAGCCGCGCCGGTGGCGGCGAGGACGAGGGTGAGCGGAGCATCATGAGAATCATTCTCACTCTTGTTGAGAATGATTGTCAATACCGTCCGCCGGTAGGCTGGTGCCGTGCTGGTCGTGAGCAGGTTCCGGGTGCCCGAGGACGAGGGCGAGACGTTCCGCGTCGAGCTCGAGCAGGCGCGCCAGGCGCTGGCCGACCGGCCCGGCTACCTCGACGGCACGATCGGGCGCAACCTCGACGACCCCACCCTGTGGGTGCTCAGCACCACCTGGGAGCACGTCGGCGCCTACCGCCGCGCCCTGTCGTCGTACGACGTGAAGCTGCGCGCGGTGGCGCTGCTCTCGCGAGCCGTCGACGAGCCCAGCGCCTACGAGTCCGTCACCCCCGGCACCGCCCTGAACCTCGCCGAGCCCCGGTCGTTAGGCTGATCGGCAACCCCCGCTACACCGCAGGAGACCAGTTTCGTGGCCAAGCCGCCAGCATCGACCGTCGACCACGTCGTCTCCCTCGCCAAGCGCCGAGGATTCGTCTTCCCCTGCGGGGAGATCTACGGCGGCACCCGCTCCGCCTGGGACTACGGCCCGCTCGGTGTGGAGCTGAAGGACAACATCAAGCGCCAGTGGTGGAAGGCGATGGTGCAGGGCCGCGACGACATGGTCGGCCTCGACTCCTCGATCATCCTGCCGCGCCAGACGTGGGAGGCCAGCGGCCACGTCGCGACCTTCAGCGACCCGCTCACCGAGTGCCAGTCGTGCCACAAGCGCTACCGGGCCGACCACCTGCAGGAGGAGCACGCCGAGAAGAAGGGTCTCGACGACCCCGACGCCGTCGACCTCGCGACGCTCGCCTGCCCCAACTGCGGCACCCGTGGCGCCTGGACCGAGCCGCGCCAGTTCTCCGGCCTGCTCAAGACCTACCTGGGGGTCACCGAGGACGAGGGGGGTCTGCACTACCTCCGCCCGGAGACCGCGCAGGGCATCTTCCTCAACTTCGCCAACGTCGTCACCAGCAACCGGATGAAGCCCCCGTTCGGCATCGCGCAGATCGGCAAGAGCTTCCGCAACGAGATCACGCCCGGCAACTTCATCTTCCGCACCCGCGAGTTCGAGCAGATGGAGATGGAGTTCTTCGTCAAGCCCGGCGAGGACGAGCAGTGGCACCAGTACTGGATCGACGAGCGCACCCGCTGGTACGTCGACCTCGGCATCAAGGCCGACAACCTGCGCCACTTCGAGCACCCGCAGGAGAAGCTGAGCCACTACTCCACCCGCACCGTGGACATCGAGTACCGCTTCGGCTTCACCGGCTCCGAGTGGGGTGAGCTCGAGGGCATCGCCAACCGCACGGACTTCGACCTCCGCACGCACGGTGAGGCGTCCGGCAAGGACCTGTCGTACTTCGACCAGGCCGCCGACCAGCGCTACGTGCCCTACGTGATCGAGCCCGCCGCCGGCCTGTCGCGGAGCCTGATGACCTTCCTGGTCGATGCCTACGACGTCGACGAGGCCCCCAACACCAAGGGCGGGGTCGACACCCGCACCGTGATGCGGCTCGACCACCGGTTGTCGCCGGTGAAGGTCGCCGTGCTGCCGTTGAGCCGCAACGCCGACCTGTCGCCCAAGGCGCGTGACCTCGCCGCCGAGCTGCGCCGGAGCTGGAACGTCGACTTCGACGACTCCGGGGCGATCGGCAAGCGCTACCGCCGCCAGGACGAGATCGGCACGCCCTACTGCGTGACCGTCGACTTCGAGACCCTCGAGGACGGTGCCGTGACGGTGCGCGAGCGCGACTCGATGCGCCAGGAGCGGATCAGCCTCGACGGCATCAGCGGCTACTTCGCCGCTCGGCTGCTCGGCTGCTGATCGCGGCCTGCCGGTCCAGCGGACCCCGACCGTGCACAATGGCGGGGTGAACCTGAACCCCCGCCGAGCGGGCTCCCGCGTCGCGACGCTCGCCGCAGCGCTGCTCGCTGCCGGCAGCCTGACGGCCTGCGGTGGCGACGACGACGCCACGGCGGACACCGGCGGGGCCACCTCGTCCGCCTCCGCGTCGGAGTCATCGGGGTCGTCGGAGTCGTCCGGGTCCTCCGAGTCGCCCGCCACCGGCGCGACCTACCTGCCGGTGCCCAGCGGGGTGTCGCTCACCGAGCCGGGCAGCGAGCTCGACCTGAAGGAGTCGGCCCTGGTCGCGTGGGAGCCGCGCCAGGACCTGGTGGGAGTCCTCGACATCACGGTCAACCGGGTGGAGAAGACCAGCTTCGAGAAGTCCTTCGAGGGGTGGCAGCTCGACAAGGCGACCCGGAAGACCACGCCCTACTTCGTCCGCGCGACGGTGCTCAACGCCGGCCCCACCGACCTCGGCGGGCGCGACGTCCCGCTCTACGCGCTCGCGACGACCGAGAAGCTGGTCGCGGCCTCCAGCTTCGAGGACCGCTTCAAGCCGTGCCCCGGCGACGGCGCGTTCCCGAAGAAGTTCGGCTCCGGCGACGCGCAGGACGTCTGCCTGGTCTACCTCGTCCCGAAGGGCGGCGAGCTGGCGTCGGTGACCTTCCGCCCGGTCCAGGACTTCGTGCCGATCACCTGGACCGGCGAGGTCAAGGACCTGACGGCGCCGAAGGACAAGAAGAACAAGAAGAAGAACAAGGGCAAGAACAAGAAGAAGAACAAGGCGGGCTGATTTCGGTTCGTCGGCGCCCGCGCCGACAATGGACGCCATGTCGTCCCTGCCCACCTCGCTGACCCTCGGGTCGGTGCACGTCGAGACGCCGGTGGTGCTGGCCCCGATGGCGGGCATCACCAATGCCGCCTACCGCCGTCTCTGCGCCGAGCAGGGAGCGGGTCTCTACGTCTGCGAGATGATCACCTCGCGGGGGCTGGTCGAGCGCGACACCACGACGCTGAAGATGCTGGTCTTCGACGACCTCGAGCAGGTCCGGTCGGTGCAGCTCTACGGCACCGACCCGGCGTACGTCGGCAAGGCCACCGAGATCCTGTGCGGCGAGTACGGCGTGGGTCACGTCGACCTCAACTTCGGCTGCCCGGTCCCGAAGGTCACCCGCAAGGGCGGCGGCGGGGCGCTGCCGTGGAAGCGCGGGCTCCTGGGGCAGATCCTGGAGCAGGCGGTGGCTGCGGCCGCTCCCTACGACGTGCCGGTGACGATGAAGACCCGCATCGGTCTCGACGCCGACCACGTGACCTTCCTCGACGCCGGCCGGATCGCGCAGGACACCGGCTGCGCGGCGATCGCGCTGCACGGCCGCACGGTCGCCCAGGCCTACTCGGGGCGGGCCGACTGGGACGCCATCGGCGAGCTGGTCTCCCACGTCGACCTGCCGGTGCTCGGCAACGGCGACATCTGGGAGGCCGCCGACGCGCTGCGGATGGTCGAGCAGACCGGCGCCGCCGGGGTCGTGGTCGGCCGGGGGTGCCTGGGACGGCCGTGGCTGTTCCGCGACCTGGCCGCCGCCTTCGCCGGCGAGCAGGTCGCCACCCTGCCGCGGCTCGGGGAGGTGGCGGCGATGATGCGCCGCCACTGCGAGCTGCTGAGCGAGCACATGGGCGAGGAGCGCGGCTGCCGCGAGTTCCGCAAGCACGTCTCCTGGTACCTCAAGGGCTTCGCCGCCGGGGGAGACCTGCGGCGGTCGTTGGGCCTGGTCAGCAGCCTGGCCGAGCTCGACGGTCTGCTCGCCGAGCTCGACCCCGACGAGGCGTTCCCGGTCGCCGAGCTGGGCTCGCCACGCGGCCGCCAGGGCTCGCCCCGGGCGCGCGTCGTGCTGCCCGAGGGGTGGCTCGACGACACCGACGGAACCGGCTGCGGCGTCGCCGAGGACGCCTCCGAGACCAGCGGAGGGTGACGGGGAACACCCCCTCCGGACGGCTCGTCGAATTGCGGATCCCCAGGGGGGGTGTGGTTAAGTCGGGCGTCGTGCCTGCTTGCCTCGGGGTCTGGCACGCGTCCACGTCTTCGAAAGCAAAGGACCAGCGCTGTGGCAGATCATCGCCACGTGCGGGAGCCCAATGCCCGCCGCACCATGCCCTCCAAGGCACGCGCCATCGTCATCGCCGGCCCTCTGGCAGTCCTCGCGACCGCATCCGTCGTGACCCTCGGGGTTCTCGGAGCCGAGCCCGGCACCGTCCCCGAGATGCTGCGCGCGGAGATCTCCGCGGCCGGGGCCACCGCTGACGTCGGCGCCGCCCTCGGCGACCGCGGCACCACCGTCTCCCGCGGCACCTCCCGTGCGGCCGCCTCGGCCACCGAGGTCGTGGCGGGCGCCAAGCTGGAGCGCAAGCCGACCCAGCTCGAGCTGATGACGGCCCCCGTGGCCACGAAGAAGGCCGTCAAGGCGGCCGACGAGAAGCTGTGGACCCAGGCCGACCTGAACCTGTGGAGCAGCCCGGACGAGAAGGCCGAGTCCGTCGGCGAGATCGCCATCGCCGAGCGCGTGCTGGTCACCGGCCGCACGCTCCTCGGTCGCGAGGAGATCGTGGTCGACGGGACAGTCGCGCTGGGTCACCGCGGGCTACCTCGACGCCGAGGAGCCGCTCGCCCTCGGTGGCGAGTGCACCAACGGCACCTCGGTGCCCAGCGGTGTCAGCGAGAACATCAAGAAGGTCCACGCGGCCGTCTGCGCCGACTTCCCCGAGATCACCGTCTACGGCACCTTCCGCAGCGACGGTGAGCACGGCCAGGGCATCGCGGTCGACATCATGACCTCCGGCGAGCGCGGCTGGCAGGTGGCCAACTTCGTGCGCGAGAACTACGCCGCGCTGGGCGTCAACTACGTGATCTACTCCCAGAGCATCTGGTCGGTCGACCGGTCCGGCGAGGGCTGGCGGGGCATGAGCAGCCGCGGCTCGGCCACCGCCAACCACTACGACCACGTGCACGTCACGACGTACTGAACGGGGCGCGGCCGGGGCCCGGGGCGACCGGGGGCGCGGGGGAGCCGCAGCGACTGCGGACGCGCCGCGACGGCAGCATCGAGCAGCCCACGCCGGGGAGGAGAGGCAGAGGGACCGGGCGGCCGCGCAGGCGCGGCGCGGCAGGGGCGCGAGGGGGCATCGCCGGAGGAGGCGGGCGAGGCGAGCCCGCGGCGGCGCGCAGCAGACGCCGGCGGCGGCGACACGACAGCGGGAGGGCGCGACGGCGGCCCGCGCGCGGGGAGCCGGAGGGCGCGGCGACGTCGAGGAGGGGCGTCGAGGCGCGCACGGCGGCGCGCGCCCGACGCACCGGAACATCAGACGCGCCGCGCGCGCGACACCCGCGACAGCGCCGGCGGGCGAGGATGCGGGAGCGGCGGCGCACGGCAGATCGCAGCAGCGGACCCGCGGCACGCGCGGACCGAGGGCGCGCGGGCAGGCGCACGCAGGAGCGCAGCGGCCGACCCGCGACGACAGATCGACGCCAGAGGGCGGGCGCAGGGCGGGGACCGCGGCCGGGACGCGGCGGCAGACGATCACGCGCGGGCGCGCCGCGGGAGGCGGGATGCGGACGTCAGACCACCGCACGCCGCCGCCGAGCGGGAAGCTCGGCATCGCCGGGAGCGGCAGGCGATGAAGGGATCGCACCGCGGCGCGGCGGGCGGCGGGATGCCGGTCGACCGAGGGCGGCGAGACGCGAGAGATCGACCGGACGCACCGGCGATCGCGGATGCGGGCGACCGAGCGCGGCGGACGGGTCCAGCGACATGGACGCCGGCGCGAATACCGCGAGACGATCGGCGCAAGCGAATGCATCGCCGTCGCGGCACCCGCACGCATCGCCGAGGACGGCACGACCGCCGCAGCAGCAGGTCGGCACGCGCGGCGCCGACCGCGATCTACAGCGGGGCAGCACCGCGTACAGAACGAGGCGGCGCCGGGCACCGGCGGCGGACGACAGGAGGAGGCGACGAGATCGGCGCCGGATCGACAGGGGAGACGCGGCATGCGCAGTGAGGCAGCGGGAGATGTACCGACCACCGACGATGCCGGCCGCGAACGCAGCATCAAGCCCGCCACAGGTCATCGCGGCACCGGGACCGGAGCGGTGAACATGCAGGTCCCGCCGCGCTCGCGACGCACGGACGCCGCGACCGATCGATCGAAACCGGGTGCTCGAGGTCGGCCGCACCAGCACAGGAAGGCAGCAGGAGGCGAAGCCGGGCGACGGGGGGCGGGCGTCAGGCCGACCGCGCAAGATCGCACCGACGAGGAGCGACCGCCCGCGCGGCACCGTCGCCGCGGCGGCGCGCAGCAGGACGGACCGACCTCATCGTCGAGGGGGCCACCGGGACCGCGCCTCGACCGACGCGCGGCGTGTCGAGCGGGGGCGCCGCGCCGGCCACGCCCCGCCTCGCGGCACGACCGAGAATCGATGTATGACGACAGGCGACCAGCCGCCGAAGGGGTCGGCGCGCGATCGCGACCTTGGGATGCCGGCTCGACGGTCCGGCGTCCCCGCGCGCAAGTGCAATCGCAAGGTCGAGCGTCAACCCGGGCAGCAAGCGGATCTGCATCGCTGCACAACCGCACCCGGATCGCGGGGCGGGACGCGGCGGGAACGCGATCGCCGCGCACAACCGAGGGCCGCCCGCGGGCGCGATGTGCCACAACCGCGCTCATCAGGAGGAGGCCGCCGGGGGGCGGGTCAAGCAGGTCGCCGGCAGCCCGACGGCATCAATCCGCAGCATGGGCGCCGCGACACCAGCCGGGGCGACCGGCCGGGGCGGCCGCCACCGAGCGGCAACGGAAGAACCAAGGGGGCGATCCGCTCTGCGCCCGTGCACAGCGCTCGGAGGCGTGCCGTCGGCGGCCGGGAGCGGACGGCGCATCGCGGCCACGGGATGCCGGGTGCACCGTGCACCGCCACCCGGGCGCGAGTGCGGCAGGGCCGGCGGATACGACGAACCGCGGTCCCGCCGCGACGGCCGCCCGATCGGCCACCTGCACCAGGCACCGACGGCGCGATCTGCGGGAACGAGGACTGGCCGGACGACGACACCGGGCAAGTCCGATCGCTCCGCGCCGCCTCGCTCGCCGGCTCGACGAAGTCCTCGGCGCACCGACGGCAAGGAGTCCCAGTCGCGTGCCGCCCCGGTCAGCAGGATGGCGGTCGATAATCCCCGCACCGCGATCGGCGGCTCGGCCGCAGCCCCGCGATCCTGGCCTCCAGGCGAGGCGGGGGCGAGGCCCCTCGCCCACACGACGCGGATGACGTGGCGGGACCGCGGCGCGGGAGGGCGTCGCGGTCGAGCACCTCCGCAGGCCGTCGCAGCGGAGCGCCCATCGCGCGACCGGCACCTCGCGCGCGTCGAACTCCCCTCGCCGAGGTGATCGAAACGGCCGACTCCGGCGACCGGCCCGTCGACGTGCCACGCCACGGGCGACGCGCACCGACTCGGCAGAAGGCCGACCAGCGCGACGGGACCAAGGCGGGAGCCGCATCGTGCACGCGACGAACTCGCCGACGTCACCCGTTTCGACCTGGGCCCGCGGGCGCGGCGAACAGCGAGTCCCCACCAAACCGCGGTGGACGAGGGGCACCACGACGCCACGCTCTCGGCCGCGGCTCGCGGTCCTCAAATGGGCCACCAACAGAGGCACGTCCCAACTCGAGGTCGTCACCATCCCGCACGGGGGATCCGAAGGGCGTCCCCGACGATCTCCGCGGGCATATGCGCGCCGCATGCCACCGACGACGAACTCGCGCTCCGCGACCGCGTCGCGGGAGCCCTCGTGCTGCTCACGGGCAGACCGCGCGCGCATCACCAGAACCGTGCCGAGTCGTCGTGACGGAGGCGCCGTCCCCTTCGGCTCGGCCGGGACCTGCTCGACCTCCGCCCCGCTCGACGAACTCATCAGCGGCTGCCCGAGAACCGTCCGGTCGGCATGGCGGCAAGATGAACCCGAACGCGCGTGGCGTCCCCGGCCGCCGGCCCGACCTGCCGAAGAGCCCGCGACGAACGTGCCCGCCGACTAAGGCGCTCGACATCGAGCCCCGCGCGGCCCGCAACACGGCGCTGCTGCACCTCGCAGCCGAGTTGCCGAGCGTGCGATCGCAGATCTGCTCGGCCTCCACATCAGCACCGCCGAGAAGGGAACGCCGCGCCGGGGGCCGCGGACGCGCTACATCGGCGGGCCACTGTAGGGGCGGGGTGCCATGGGATCCATGGCTCGAAGGGGCTACGTGAGCATGGCCGAGCGGTTCGATTCTCCCGGTCCTCTCGATGGCACAGCGGAATCGATCTCGAGTCATCGGTGCGTCGTGCGCGCCGATGGGGCGGCGAGCAGATCAAGGCGCAGTCAAGCGAAACGCCGCGCGTTCGCAAACGGGGGTCCCCGTGGTCATTGCCCGTCGGTCGGAATTTCGCGGTGCGCGCGTACTCGACGCGCTCGCGGTGGTGTTCCGACGCCCGTCGGCCTGCGCCGACTGCGGTCGCCGCCGGCACCGCGGTGAAACGCACGTACCGGGCGACGACCACGGTCGGATCGCCGATCCAGGTCTCGGCGAAGACGACCTGCGCGACAACAACGAATGCCCGCGACACTCGTCATCGGACACCGGGGGCGGCGACTTCCCGATCGGGGCTTGGACGCGGAGCCTGATGAACTCCTCAGGCGCTCCGACCGTCGCCGCGGGTCAGCAGACCCGGGACTGGGCCGCGACGATCCCCTCGTCGGCCGTCGACTCCACCGGGGTCGACTACTACCTGGAATCGGTCGACGCCGGCGGAGCTGTGGTGACGAGCCCCGCCGGAGTCGTCGACGCCTCGATCCGGCCATACCACGTTTCCGCGGTGAGCCCGCCCGTCATCACACACGTTCCACCAGCATTCGTCCCGGCTGGAAACGCGGTCACGATCGACGCGAAGGCAACCTGCTCGACGGGGTCTTGTACGGCGAAGCTCTTCTACCGCGAATCGCCAGCCTCAGGAAGCGACATCCACCTGACTGGAGCTCCGAACTGGCCGAGTGTCGCCATGAACGCTGCTGGGTCTTCGTCGCTCGGCGACGTTGGCGAGCAGATCAACTTCGTCGCCGAAATTCCGGAGTCTGTCGTGACAACACGCGGCGTGGACTACGTGATTCAGGTCAAGGACGGCTCGACGACCTCTTACTGGCCTGGAACCACCTACGAGGGCGTCGTCCCGGTGGACGGCACATGACTCGGCTACGGCACGTCCACGTTGCCGAACCGACCAGGCTCGTTGGCGACGCCCCGGTCCTCAGCGCGGACTTCCGGGACGAGAATCGCGGTTGAGGCGACCGCGACTTGTGCCGTGGCTCAAGCCTGCACAGCCCGGCTGTACTGGCGTACCACTCCCTCCGACGGCAGCATGCCGATCACTGGCGATGCCGCCGACTTCAGTTCGGAGTCGATGACCGTCACCGAGGGTGATGTCGTCGGTGAGGGCCAGCGCCGGATCCAGGTATCCGGCTCGATCCAGAGCAGCGCCGTCGACACCCGCGGGGTCGACTACTTCATGCAGGTCAGCGATGGTTCGACCACTGCATGGTGGCCCGGCACATCCCACCTCGATGTCGCGGCCATCGTCGTCGGCGGCGCACGGGTCGGCTACAGCCACATCCACGTGTCGAGGAGCCGCCTCATGCGGTCACCACCACGGCTCCGGCAACTCCTGCAGGGAGGACTCTGCCGGTATCCGTCGCGGCGGTGTGCGTAGACTCGACGCCTGCGAAGCAGATCTGTACTACCGCGACTCCGGCACGGCAGATGATTTCAAGCATCTGACCATGTCCGCCGGCGCGGACTTGCCCTTGTTAAGCGGCTCGCGCGAGTACAGCGCAACGATTCCAGCCGCCGACGTGACGACGCTGGGAATCGAGTGGTACGCGAAGGTCAGCGACGGCTACACCACGACCTACGCGCCCGGAACCTCCTATCTCGGCGCGTACCTCGTTGCCGACGGTCAACAGATCGGTGTGCACCCGGTCCGTGTTCTCGAGCCACCCCACATCGTGCACGTTCCGCCCACCGTCGTTCCGCGCGGACTCGACCTCAAGATCCAGGCAACGTCGAACTGCTCGACCGACTACTGCGGGGCACGTCTGAGGTGGCAAGAACCCAACGGCTCCTGGGCATCCCGACCGATGGCCAGGACGTCGAACGCCGACGGGACAACGTGGACGTACGAAGCGACGATCCCCGCTCGAGCGACCTCCCGCGACACGGTTACCTATCAGATCGACGTCTTCGACGGCCATGCCCGCGATCAGTCGATCAGCTACGTCGCAGCGACTTCACAAGACCTAGCGCGGGGATCCCTCTCGGGTGCGGTGACCCTGAAGAGCGAGACCGACGCCAGCCATACGTCCGGCGCGTCTGATGTCACGGTCTCGCTGTTCGGGAAGCGGACTCCGCTCGGCGGGGTCGAGCTGCTCTCGACTGCGATCACCGATGAGTACGGCCGCTACGAGTTCCGTGATCTGCTGCCGGGAAGCTCCGGATTGACATCACTTCTCCCCAACGTGTCACCAATCCCGGTCCGACTAGCAAGCAAGCGACGATCGGCACCCTGCGCGATCCAGTAACAACCGACTTCTCCTTCACCGTCCCCGCCGTAAACCTTGATGCGCCGGCAAAGAACTTCACAGTCGATGGCCCCGACGGTTCATCGCTACAACTGGAGACAGCAGGAGGCATCCAGCCGTGGGACGTCTTCATCCTGCGCAACGACGCAGCACTCTCCACGGTCTTAACCGTCGCAGCCGGCCCGGCTTACGAAGTCACCCTGCCGAAGCAGGGACGCTTGACCAGCGCGAAGCTTCGCATCCCGTACGACGAAGCGCGGCTCGGCTCCTACAACGAACAAGACCTGACTGTCCTGCACCGTGACGAGCACCTCGGCGCCTGGATCCCGTTCGGCGGCGCGTTCACGGTCGACACGACCAACAACATCGTTGAGGTCACGACAACCGATTTCTCCGCCTACGCAGTTGCGAAGATCCCACCGGATGCCGCACTCGACCCGCCTGCGGACTTTGGCTACGTCTGTCAAGGAACCGGCAGCGACTCTGCGAACACTGCGATCGCCCTCACCGTTGATGTTTCGGGATCCATGGTGTCTCAACGCGACACCGAGGTCGCGATACTCGACAGCCTCATCGACGAGTTGGCCGACCCTGATCTGGCCGGCCTCATCCAGTTCAACGATGTCGCCCAGCAACTTGCTCCACTGACCGAGTTGACCACTGCCGGCCGAACCGCCCTGAAGGACGCCATCGACGGTGTCGCGGAGCCCTCCGGAGGCACAAACATCACCAGCGGGGTCCAAGCGGCTCTCGGGATGCTGTCGGGCGTGCCCGCCGGCACCCGAGCCCGGATGGCCGTGCTCAGCGACGGAGATGGCGCCTACAACACCGCGCTCACGACCCAAGCCCGGGACCGCAGCGTCGCCATCGACACGGTGAGCATGGGCGGCTCCTCCACGACACTGCAGGAGATGTCCCAGCAGACCGGAGGGACCTACGTCGAGGCCGGATCGCGAAGCGCCGACTCGATCGCACGCGACCTCACCCTCGGGCTCATTGATAACCAGCACGACACCGACGGTGATGGTCTGACAGATTGCCAAGAGCGGGCAGGGGTCGTGGTCGGCCCAACCATCCAGGCATTCCTCGATGGAGCGTCGAACGCCGAGCTCGTCGCGACGAGGGCGACTTCTGACCCTGACGACGCTGACACCGACGACGACGGCCTGAGCGACGGCGAGGAGGCGGGCCCAGGATCGACCTCGCCGATCTCGACGGCTTTGCCGCTGTCGTACTTGGCGGCCTGCCGACCATCGGCGTCGACGTACTTCTACGCCGGGTACTCCGACCCTCGTCTCACAGATACCGATGACGACTTCGTCAGCGACTTCGATGAGATCCGCGGAATCGAAGTCTTCGGCGTCAGCTACGACTCGGACCCTCGACTGGTCGACACCGACTCAGACCTGTCCAGCGACCGTAACGAGTACTACGTCGGCACCGACCCCAAGGACACCGAACCGCGACGGCGTTCGAAATCGAAGGCGTCCCGGCCTACAACCTGTTCCAGCCGAACGACTACGACGACCTGACCACCTACGACTCATCCCGACCAAGCACGACCCCGCACCACTCGATCATTCTGAACGGCACGTACGTCGACGACCACGGAGTGCTCTGGCCGGTCCAATACCGAGAGGCGACGACCTACACCGACGGCTGGTCGTGCGGGGACGGCTACTGCAACGAGGTCAACGCCGCCGCGGCGCAGCGTCAAGGAGACGACTGCTGGACCATCTGGTGGGGCTCGAACTGCGACCAGGAGGCCCGGATCGAGTCCGTCCTCCGGCAAGCGGTCAACGTCCAGGGCGTGTTCACCGATGACGGGCGGTTCCGGTCCGAATACATCGCGAACCAGGCCTACTACGAGTGTGTCCTGACCAACGAAGACGAAGGCGCCTGCAACGGCATCAGCGTGGACGGTGCCGTCGACTACACCGCACACAGCGACGAAGCCGAAGGCAACGGGGTTGACGAGGCGATCGCCGAGGCCATCCTCAACATCGCCGGCGGTTACCGACCGAAGGACCTGTGCAGCAAGACCGGCGGCGGCGTCTACAAGCTCGTCGAGACCCTTGCCAACGGCACCGATGTCATCCGGTACGTCGGCCAAACCAACAACTTTTCCGCGCGAAGGGCACAACACCTCAGGGACTCTGAGAAGAGTTCGCTTCGATTTGTCAAAGTCTTCGAAACTGGCAACTACCAGGCCCGGCGCGGAC
This sequence comes from uncultured Actinomycetota bacterium, assembly GCA_963834285.1. Classification (GTDB taxonomy): domain Bacteria; phylum Actinomycetota; class Actinomycetes; order Propionibacteriales; family Nocardioidaceae; genus Nocardioides. The sequence continues at coordinate 313,411 of CAWIAZ010000006.1, forward strand.
TCGAGCAGTACCTCATCAACCAGACCTGGGGTGACGTCGACATCTCAACCGCGCGCAACAACGGCAGCCTGAATCGCCAGCGTCCATGTCGCGTCTCAACCTTGCGCTCGGAAAGCGGCTCGAGCTTGCGTCTTCATTCTCAACCAGATGTCCTGGAAACCTGAACCCCAGTTGACGAAGGCGACTTAATGTGAACACGTCTCCACCACTGACGGGCAGCCTTGTTGGGCTGTGGGTTGAAGTGCCGACCGGCACCCCCAAGCGATGTCTCGCGCACGTGGTTCGCCAGAACGGTCCTCTGCTCTTTGTGTACTACTTCGCCGCCAGCGACGACTTCGATATGCAGGCTGCAGAGGCAGGTGATGCCTTCTTCGCGGAAGCCACTGGCTACCTCGGAATCCGCGGTGGCGAGTGGCCCGTCATCGGCAAGACCACGGTTGCGAGGACGGCGTGGCCCATCATCGAGCACTCGCGCGGATTCCCGAGTCGCGATGGCGGCGTGAGTTACTCCGCCGTGCGCCTGGCCGAGGACATCGACACTGAACTAGGCCGCCGCCCCATCGCCGCAGAGGAGGCTGCACTTCTACCGCAGTACGGCTCAACGGCAGGACGCAAAGCTGCGGAGGCCGGCGTCACGGCGATGATCAGCGCTGGTCTACCGCCGATGAAGACACAACCGTTCTGGACGCACCAACTCGACCAGGTCCCCGAGGCGGACCCATGTGCACATTCTCGTGCACCGCTCCCATTCGGAGTTCGCGTCGTCATCAGCGAGCCGTGGACCGGCAACCTCGACAAACTGTTGAGGCGGCTGCGGCGAGCCGTGCCCCGCGGCGACGAGGTCGACGGCTGGGAGCTCGGTCCTACGACGTCGGTCTACCTGTACGGTCGCGAACTCGGGCGGCTCGTAGATACCGCCAGGCGTGCTGGGCGGGCAGCAGGGCTTCCCCAGAACACGCATATCGTCGGCACGGACGCCGACTTCGAGGAGATTCTTCGCGAGCCACTCTGGTGATGCCGGGCGCGGGGGACACCGTGCGCTTTCCTGGCAAGGTCGGCGTCATCTCGGCGCATTCACGGTGTTCGAACAATTCGGTCCGCCAGTAAACCTGGGGCGTGAGCACCGCGGCGCCGGACACTGAGTACCTCGGCGGATACGCCGGCTCGTGGACGCCGCGAGGCTGGACCGCATGACCACGCCAGGCGTCCCGCGACCACCTCCCCGTCCCGACGAGCGGGATCCCGCGCTGGCTGCACGTGGTCGCGCTCGCCTTCATGGCGGCGCTGCTGTCGCTCGTCGTGCTGCTCCTGGTCGGCTTCGTCACCGCCGGTCCGGAGGAGAACCTCGCAGGGGTGCTCGTCATCCTCGCCGGGGTGCTCGCGATCCCGCTCGTGGTCGCGGGGCTGGCGTGGACGGTCGGCTGCTCGCTGCGACGCCGCGCTCCCCAGGCGGCGTACGTGCTGGTGGTCGTCAGCGTCGTGGTCGGCGGGCTGGGCATGTCGCTGGTCGCCCTGTCGTTCCTGCCGGCCGTCCGCGGCTGACCCGCGGGGGAGGCGGGCAGTAGTCTCGCGCTCGATGGATCCCCTCGACCTCTACGACGACTCGGCGCGCGAGCGCCTCGTCGCCGAGCCGCCCAAGCGGGTCGACGCGCCGGAGCGGACGCCGTTCGAGCGCGACCGGGCCCGCGTCGTCCACGCCGCGTCGTCGCGGCGGCTTGCCGCCAAGACGCAGGTGGTCGGTCCGCAGTCCGACGACTTCGTGCGCAACCGCCTCACCCACAGCCTCGAGGTCGCGCAGGTCGCGCGCGACCTGTCGCGGGCGCTCGGCTCGCAGCCCGACATCGCCGAGACCGCGGCGCTGGCCCACGACCTCGGCCACCCGCCGTTCGGCCACAACGGCGAGCGGGCGCTGGCCGAGCTGAGCGAGGCGTGCGGCGGCTTCGAGGGCAACGCCCAGACGCTGCGGCTGCTCACCCGGCTCGAGGCCAAGACCTTCGACGCCGAGGGCCGCCCGGCCGGGCTCAACCTCACCCGCGCCACCCTCGACGCCTGCACGAAGTACCCCTGGTCGCGCGCCGACGCCGCCGACCCCGCGGGCGTCCACGCCGACGGCACGGTCGTGGTCACCCACAAGTTCGGGGTGTACGCCGACGACCTCCCGGTCTTCACCTGGATGCGGGCGGGCGGTCGAGGGGCAGACGACGCTGCCTCGAGGCCCAGGTGATGGACCTCGCCGACGACGTCGCCTACTCCGTCCACGACGTCGAGGACGGCACGGTGGCCGGCCGGCTCGACCTGCTCGCGGCTCGACCGCGACGCGGTCTGGCAGACCGTGCGGGAGTGGTACGTCGCCGACGTCGCTGACGACCGGCTCGACGAGGTCCTGGTCGGTCTGCAGTCGGTCGACGGCTGGCCGACCACGCCCTACGACGGCACGCGGCGCGCGCAGGCGGCGCTGAAGAACCTCACCAGCGACCTGATCGGCCGGTTCTGCGGCGCCGTGCAGGAGGCGACGTTCGCCGGCGGCGACGGCCCGTTCGTGCGCTACCGCGGCGACCTGGTCGTGCCCGGAGACGACGGGGCTGGAGATCGCGGTGCTCAAGGGGGTCGCCGCGCACTACGTCATGCGCGCCGAGGACCGGCTCGCCGTGATGGAGTCGCAGCGCGAGCTGGTCACCGAGCTGGTCACCGTGCTCCTCGACCGCGGCCCCGACGCCCTCGACCGGCCGCTTGCCGACGACTGGCGGGCCGCTCCCGACGACGCCGGCCGGCTGCGGGTGGTGGTCGACCAGGTCGCCTCGCTCACCGACGCCAGCGCCGTGGCCTGGCACGAGAGGATGGTCCCGTGACGTCTCCACTTGTCTGGCTCCCGTTCGACCCCGCCGAGCTCGGCGACCCGCCCGACGGGCTGCGCTACGAGGTGGTCGACCCGACCGAGTCCGTGCCCGGCTCCGTCGACGACGTGCGGTTCTACGTGACGCCCTACCGCGTCGACGCCTCGGTGGCGGAGGTGATGGACCGGATGAGCAGCCTCGAGGTCGTGCAGACCCTCACCGCCGGCGTCGACAACGTCCGCGCCGCGGTGCCCGACGGCGTCCGCCTGTGCAGCGGTCGCGGCATCCACGACAGCTCCACCGCCGAGCTCGCGCTCACGCTGGTGCTGGCGTCGCTGCGGGGCGTGCCCGGCTTCGTCCGCGCCCACGACCGGCGCACCTGGGCGCCCGCCTGGCGGCCGGCCCTGGCCGACAAGCACGTCCTGCTCGTGGGTCACGGCGCCGTCGGCCAGGCCGTCGAGGACCGGCTGCGGCCGTTCGAGACCACCGTGACGCGGGTCGCCCGGACGGCGCGCGACGGCGTCCACGGCATCGACGAGCTGCCCCGGCTGCTGCCGACCGCCGACGTCGTCGTGCTGCTCGTGCCGCTCACCGACGAGACCCGCGGCCTGGTCGACGCCGGCTTCCTGGCGGCGATGAAGGACGGCGCGCTGCTGGTCAACCTCGCCCGCGGGCCGGTCGTCGACACCGACGCCCTGGTCGCGGCGCTGCACACCGGGCGGATCACCGCCGCGCTCGACGTCGTCGACCCCGAGCCGCTGCCCGCCGACAGCCCGCTCTGGGACGCTCCGGGCCTGCTCGTCTCGCCGCACGTCGGCGGCATGAGCAGCGCGATGTGGCCCCGGGCGCACCGGCTGGTGCGCGACCAGCTGCACCGCTGGGCGGCCGGCGAGCCCCTGTGGAACGTGATGACCGGCTCGTACTGACCCGGCCGTAGGATCGCGGGCGTGGTGGGCCGGATTCGCGAGAGCAGCATCGTCGAGGTGCGGGAGAAGGCGCGGATCGACGACGTCGTCTCCAGCTACGTCACGCTGCGCAACGCCGGCGGCGGCTCGATGAAGGGCCTGTGCCCCTTCCACGACGAGAAGTCCCCGTCGTTCCACGTCACCCCGAGCCGCGGGTTCTTCCATTGCCTGGCAGGGGAGACCCGCGTCCTGACCTGGGACGGCCCTCGTGAGATCCGAGACCTCGCAGGCGGCACGCACCGCATCCTCGGGGCGCGTGGCGACTGGATCGAGGCGCCGTTCCGGTCCTACGGCGTGCAGCCGCTCCTCAAGCTCGTGCTGACGCGCAACCGCCAGCGCAAGGAGCTCTACGCCACCGACGAGCACCGGTGGTTCATCCGCTGCGGCGGCGGTGACCGCGCGACCGAAGGAGGTGCTCACCCGCTCCCTGAAGGCCGGGCGACCGCCTCGCCCGAAGTACCCCCGGTCGCGCATCCAGCGCACCACGCCCTCGCCGTTCGGCATCGCTCACGGTTTCACCTACGGCGACGGCACGCTCAACGGCTCGGGCAGCATGGCGCTGCTGTGTCCTCCCAAGGACCTCGCGATGCTCAAGTGGTTCCCGAACTCCCACACGAGCCAGTCCGGCGAGAACCTGCTGGTGCATCATCTGCCGCGGTTCTTCAAGAGCCGTCCGCCACTCGACGAGTCGGTGCCCTACCTCTACGGCTGGCTCGCCGGTTACTTCGCCGCCGACGGCTGCGTCGCCGCCGACGGCACCGTCATCTGAACTCCGCCGACCGCGAGGACCTCGAGTTCGTCCGGACGCTCTGCACCCGTCTCGGGATCGCCACCTACGGGATCACGACCCAGTCCCGGGACGGGGTTCGCGGGCCGTGAGCCGTCCGACCTGCACCGGATCCATCTCGTCAACGAAGACCTCACGTCGAGCTTCTTCCTGCTCGAGACCCACCGCGAGCGGTTCGAGAGCGCGGACAAGAAGTTCGCCCGTCGGGGTTGGGTCGTGGAGTCGGTCGAGGAGACCGACCGCGTGGAGGAGGTCTTCTGCGCCGAGGTCGACGACGGGCACGCGTTCACGCTCGAGGACAACATCCTCACGGGCAACTGCTTCGGCTGCCAGGAGGGCGGCGACGTCATCACGTTCGTGATGAAGATGGACGGGCTGAGCTTCGGCGAGGCCGTCGAGCGGCTGGCCGACAAGACCGGCGTCCGGCTCGAGCGCGACGAGGAGGGCCCCGGGAGCCACGACGACCGCCCCAAGGGTCCGCAGCGGCGTCGGCTGATCGAGGCGCACGCGGTCGCCCAGGAGTACTACGCCGAGCGGCTCGAGGGGCCCGACGCGCTCCAGGCACGGCAGTTCCTCGGCGAGCGCGGCTTCGACCAGGCCGCGGCGGCGACGTTCGGGCTGGGCTTCGCGCCGCGCGACGGCGACGCGCTCTTCAAGCACCTGCGGGGGAGGTCGTTCACCCAGGAGGAGGTCGTCGCCGCGGGGCTGGTGGCGATCGGGCGCTCGGCGTACGACCGGTTCCGGGGGCGGCTGCTGTGGCCGATCCGCGACGCGAGCGGCGAGACGATCGGCTTCGGTGCCCGCCGGATCTTCGACGACGACTCGATCGACGCCAAGTACCTCAACACCCCCGAGACGCCGATCTACAAGAAGAGCCACGTGCTCTACGGCATCGACCTCGCGCGGCGCGAGATGGCCCGCTCGTCGCAGGCGGTGATCGTCGAGGGCTACACCGACGTGATGGCCTGCCACCTGGCCGGCGTCGGCACCGCCGTGGCGACGTGCGGCACCGCCTTCGGCGACGACCACTCGCGGGTGCTGCGCCGCTTCCTGCACGACCACGAGGAGTTCCGGGGCGAGGTGGTCTTCACCTTCGACGGCGACGCCGCCGGCCAGAAGGCCGCGCTGCGCGCCTTCGACGGCGACCAGAACTTCGTGTCCCAGACCTACGTCGCGGTCGAGCCCGGCGGCCTCGACCCCTGCGACCTGCGCATCCAGCAGGGCGACGCCGCCGTGCGCGAGCTGGTGGCCCGCCGGGTCCCGCTCTACCGGTTCGTGCTCAGCAACGTGGTCGGCAAGTACGACCTCGACCGCGCCGACGGGCGGGTCGACGCACTGCGCGAGGCCGCCCGCTTGGTGTCCAGCATCCGCGACAAGTCGAAGGTCGACGCGTTCGCCCGCGAGGTCGCCGGGATGATCGGCATCGACGTCGACGAGGCCCGCACCGAGGTACGCCGCGCCGCCAAGCGCCCGCCGTCCAGCGGCGGCCGCGACCGGGTCGAGAGGCGGCCCGCTGCGCCGGACGCCGCGGCAGCCGCCGACGAGCGGCCGGCCCGACCGGCGGTGCCCGACCCGCGCCACCCGCGGTTCTCCATCGAGCGCGAGACGCTCAAGCTGGTGATCCAGCACCCGATGGCCATCGGCCGCACCACCGCCGACATCGGCGCCAACGACTTCACCCACCCGACCTACCGCGCGGTGTGGGAGCTCGTGGCGGCCGCCGGCGGCACCGTGGCCGGGGCCGACGACCCGACCTGGAGCACGCGGCTGCGCGACTCCGCCACCGAGCCCGAGATCTCCTCGGCGATCAGCGCGCTCGGCGTCGAGCCGCTGATGACCAAGGACCCCGACGCCGGCTACGTCGGCCACTACGTGTTCCGGCTGCTCGAGCTCACGACGCTCCGCCGCATCGCCGAGCTGAAGTCGCGGCTCCAGCGCACCAACCCGGTCGAGCACGCGGCCGACTACAACCGGATGTTCGGTGAGCTCGCTGCGCTCGAGCAGCACCGCCGTACGCTCCGCGATCGGATCCTGGGAGCCACATGAGACTGCGACGCAACGCCGGCGAGCGGCCCGACCTCGAGGTGGCCGCGGGCGAGCGGCTGCTGGCCTGGGCCCGCGCCGACGACGGGCGCGTGGTCGGCGGCACCCGCGACGCCCTCTACGTGCCCGACCGGATCGCCTGGGAGCAGGTGGAGGCGGCCGACTGGGACAGCGAGACCGACACCCTGCGGGTCAGCGAGGTCGGCACCTGGGGCCACCGTCGTCCCGAGCACCTCCTGGTGCTCGTCGAGCCCGCCCGCCTCCTCCAGCTCGTGCGCGAGCGCGTCACCGCCAGCGTCGTGCTCCAGCGGCACGTCGCGGTCCGGGGCTCCCGCGGCCTGCGGGTGATCGCGCGTCGCGCTCCCAGCGGTCGCGGCGAGCTGGTCTGGATCTACGAGTTCGACGAGGGCGTCGACCCCGACGACCCCGACGTACGGCGCCTCGCGGCCGACGCGCTGGCCGCCGCCCAGGCCGACGTCGGCATCGCCTGACCGCTCCGACGGGCTCGATTTAGAGGGGCGTCGTCGGGCTTGCTACGGTATTCCCGCATCGGTCCCCTGTAGCTCAATTGGCAGAGCATTCGACTGTTAATCGGAGGGTTGCTGGTTCGAGTCCAGCCGGGGGAGCAGAAGCACGAGAGGCCTGGCCTGCGAGAGCGATCTCGCCGGCCGGGCCTTTCTCTGTTCCCCGACCCGCCCGCGAGTCACGCCGGGGGCGGTGCGGCCGGTGCCCGCCCGGCCAACCGGGTCACCACGATCGCGGTGGTCATCGTCGCCAGGCCGACACCCGCGAGCACCACCAGCTGGAACTGAGCGGCGACGACGGGGCTCGCACCGCCGAACAGGGCGCCCACGAAGGCACCGGGCAGGGTGACGAGGCCGGTCGACTTGGTCTGGTCGAGGTTGGGCAGCAGCGACTCGCGCACCGCCTCCCGGCCAATGTCCTCGTGGGCGAGCCGGGGGCTGCCGCCCAGCGCGAACATCGCCTCGATCTCACCCCGGCGCTGCTGCGAGCTGCGCAGGAAGTTGCGACCGGCCAGGGTGGCGGCGCTCATGCTGTTGCCGATCACGATGCCGGCCACCGCCACGAGGTAACGCACCTCGAGGTCCACCAGCCGGAGCGCGAAGATCACGACGAGCGTCGTGACGGCCCCGGCGAGCACGCCGGCCACGGCGATCGGACGGCCGTGGGGGAGCCCCTTCAGCCGGGCGGCCGCGGTCCAGGACGCGGTGGTGAGCATCAGGGCCACGAACGCCACGACCGTCCACGGCGCCGCCAGGATGCCGCGCAGCAGCAGCGCGATCACCGACAGCTGGACGACGGCACGCACCACCGCCCACGCCGGGAAGACCCCCACCCCGACACCGGCCCACCACCCGAGACCGACCGTGAGACCGGTGAGCACGGCGAGCCCCAGGCCGAACCAGACGTACTCCACGCCGACGTGTCCTCCCGGGCTCGGCGCCTACTCGCCCCAGCCCATCGGGAACACCTCGAACGGCGCGGCCAGGGCGGTGCCGATGCGCTGCCCGGTGCCGCGGGCCATCCCCTCGAGGAACTCGCGCGCGTCGAAGCTCTCCCAGCCCAGCCCCTCGATGTACGCCGCGTGGGCCTCGAGCGAGGCGACGCCGGCGTCGAAGGTGTCGGTGGTGTCGACGGCGTGGGTGGACTGCGGCGACCCGAAGGCCCAGACCTCGCGCACCTTGCCCCACGGCTCCAGGTCGCCTTCGAGCTGCTCGGGGAAGATCCAGCGGTTGCCGGCGTCGCGCACCGCGTCGAGGACGGCCTTGCCGACCGCGATGTGGTCGGCCTGGTTGAGGTTGACCCCGCCCCAGGTGTCGCGGAAGTTGCCGGTGACCACGATGTCGGGCCGGAACCGTCGCACCTCGCGGGCGATGGCGGCGCGCAGGGTGACGCCGTACTCGAGGACGCCGTCGGGCAGGCCCAGGAACTCCACCGACGGGACCCCGACGATCCGGGCCGACTCGACCTGCTCGGCCTCGCGCACGACCCGCGACTGGGCGGGCTCCAGCCCGTCGATGCCGGCCTCGCCGCTGGTCACCATGCAGTAGCCGACGGTCTTGCCCTGGCCGGTCCAGCGGGCGACCGCGGCGGCCGCGCCGAACTCCAGGTCGTCGGGGTGGGCCACGACGCACAGGGCGCGGTCCCAGTCCTCGTTGAGCAGCTCGAGCTTCTGGATCTCCATGAAATCAGCATGCCAGCGTCGGCCTCGCGCGGATAGCGTCCGCACATGACGACCGAGCGGTGGAGTGCGCCGGGCTTCGGCGACGAGGTGCGTGCGCTCGTCGCCGACACCGTGGGGGAGCCGACCTCGGTAGAGCCGGTGCGCCAGCGTCCGTGGTCGGTGGTGTGGCGGGCCGAGACACCCGGCGGCACCTGGTACGTCAAGGACAACTGCCCGTCCCAGGCGCACGAGGCCGCGCTGCTCACGAGGCTCGGCACCCTCGCGCCCGGGCGCACCCTCCCGGTGGCCGGTGCGCGGGGCAGCCTCTTCGTGGCCGCGGACCACGGCGAGCCGGTGGGCGAGCGTGCCGACGGCGACCTCGACCTGTGGTGCCGGATCGTGGTCGCCGCCGCTGAGCTGCAGCGCGAGGTGGCGCCGTACGCCGACGGGCTGGGGCTGGTCACCATCGCGCCGCACGAGGCACCGGCGTGGGTGACCGGGATGGTCGAGCAGCTCGCGGCGCTGCCGGTGGCCGACCCGCGGCGGCTCCCCGAGGACGACGCGAGCCAGCTGCGGGCGCTGCAGCCGCAGCTGCAGGCGTGGGCCGACCAGGTGGCGGCCCTCGGCCTGCCGCTCACGGTGCTGCACAACGACCTGCACGCGCACAACGTCTTCGCCGTCGACGACCGGCTGGTGCTCTTCGACCTGGGGGATGCCGTGGTGATGGAGCCGCTGGCGGGGCTGCTGATCCCGCTGCGGGTGCTCGCCCACCAGCTCGACGCCGGACCCGACGACCCACGGGTGCTGCGGGTCGCCGAGGCGGGCCTGGAGGTGTGGAGCCACCTGGCGCCGGCCGCCGAGCTACGGGCCGCGCTGCCCGCCGCGCTCCAGCTGGCCTGCCTGGGCCGGGTCGAGTCCTGGCACCGGGTGACGCAGGCGATGACCGCGGCCGAGCTGGCGGAGTGGGGTGACGCGGCGGCGGCCTCGCTCGGGCGGCTCCTGGTCGATCCGCCCGTGGGTCCTCCGGCCCCCTGAATCGGCCGTGTGATCGCCTCTCGTGGGGCGTCGCGGTGCTACTTTGGGCACGCCCGTGGGACGCGGGCGCCCACCGCCGACTTCCCCCGACGAGGAGCCCATGATCGAGCCGGTCGCCGAGCCGCGCCGCCCGGGCGTGCGCCGAGCGTCCCGGTCGTCGCGCCGCGTCTCGGCCGGTCAACGGTTCCGCAGCTCGTTCCGCCGCCGCTCGGGCGGGTCCCGCGTGCTGCGTCGGCGTCGTCGTACGCACGGACTGACCGGCACCCTCGGCATGACCCTGCTCGGGGCGATGGTCCCCGGGGCGGGCTACCTCTTCGCCGGACGACGGGCGCTGGGTGCGCTGGTGCTGCTCGGCTACCTCACGGTCATCGTCGGCGGCCTCTGGTACGTCGTCGGGCGCGGCACGCACGCGACGCTGGAGTTCGTCTTCGACCCCACCCGGCTGCGGATCGCGGCCGCCGTGATCCTCGTGGCCTTCCTCGGCTGGGCGTTCGTCGTGCTCACCTCCTACCGGCTGGTCCGCCCCCGGCAGCGTCCCCGCTGGCACACGGCGTTCGGCAACCTGGTCGTGCTCGGCCTCTGCTTGTCGGTGGCGGCGCCGACCTGGCTGGCCGCCCGCAACTCCCTGGCCCAGGCCGACGTGGTCACCAACGTCTTCGACGCCCAGACGAACCAGAGCGCCACGACGCCCACCAACATCACCCCGGAGGACCCGTGGGGCGGTGAGGACCGCGTCAACGTGCTGCTCCTCGGCGGCGACGGCGGCGAGGGGCGCACCGGCGTGCGCACCGACACCGTGATCCTGATCAGCATGAACACCGCCACGGGGCGGACGGCGATGTTCAGCCTGCCGCGCAACATGATGTCGGCGCAGTTCCCGCAGCACAGCCCGCTGCACGAGCTCTACCCCGACGGCTACTCCGGCTCCCAGGAAGACGCGTTCTACATGCTCAACGCGATCTACGGGCAGGTGCCGGCCAACCACCCCGGCGTCCTCGGCGAGAGCGACAACGAGGGCGCCGACGCGGTGAAGCAGGCCGTGGCGGGCAGCCTCGGGATCCCGGTGCAGTACTACCTGTTGGTCAACCTCGCGGGCTTCAAGGAGATCGTCGACGCCATGGGCGGGGTGACGGTCAACATCAACAAGCCGGTCGCGATCGAGGGCAACACCGATGCCGGCATCCCACCGATCGGCTACCTCGAGCCCGGCCCCGACCAGCACCTCGACGGCTACCACGCGCTGTGGTTCGCGCGCGGCCGCTGGGGCTCCGACGACTACGAGCGGATGGAGCGGCAGCGCTGCATGGTCGATGCGATCATCAACGAGGCCAACCCGTTCAACCTCTTCCGCCGCTACCAGGACCTCGCCGCCGCCGGGGAGGACGTCGTCTACACCGACATCCCGCTCGACCTCGCGCCCGCGTTCGTCGAGCTGGCGCTGAAGGTCAAGGAGGCGAAGGTGAAGTCGGTGGTCTTCCGCAACTCCGACAAGTTCTTCTCCGGCGACCCCGACTTCGACTACGTCCAGGACGTCGTCCAGAACACCATCCGCCCACCCGCCCGCAAGCCGGGCACCCCCAAGCCCGACCGTGCCGCCGTCGAGCCGGTCGACGTCTGCGGCTACGACCCCGACGGCACGGACGACACCGGCGGCGACGCCACGGTCGAGGCCAGCAACTAGCTGTCAGCCGTCGGAGCGCAGCAGGTCCCGGCGCTGCCGGTAGTCCTCGGCGTCGATCTCGCCGCGGGCGAGCCTCTCCGCGAGCACCTGCTCCGGGTCGGCCGGTGACGGGCCGCTCCGGGGTCTCCGGCCGCCCGCGGGTGCGACGAGAGCCCGCCAGGCGGCGAAGGCGGCCACCCCCAGCAGCAACCACAGCCCCAGCCCGAGCAGCGCCGTCAGGATCCAGCCGGCAGCTCCCCCATCCATCATGCTGCCGTCGTCGTACCTCATCGGGCCCACCTCCGGTGCGTCGTCCTGCTCCCGATCTTCGACCTCGTCGTGGCGGCGGCCCAGGGCCGAACGTCATGCACGCCACCCGCGGACGGCCCGATAGGGTCCTGCACCGAGGGGCGGTAGCTCAGTCGGTCAGAGCAGAGGACTCATAATCCTTGGGTCGTGGGTTCGAGCCCCACCCGCCCCACCTAGCAGGTCGCTGACCTGCACAAACATCGCTTTGACCGGATGAGTTCGCGGTCGCGATCGAACAATTCTGACTTATTCCTGACTTTGAAGTGGGTTCTTGTCCTTGAGGACCATGATGGAAGCCGCGCGAGTGGGCGCTGTGGTCCTGCCGAGGCAACGCGCTGTCACGTTCAGGTCCGCGTGGCCGAGCTGCGCACCGATCTCGGACAGCGGGGCGGAGCGAGCGTAGGCTGAGGGCATGTCATTGAGCGAAGCGGAGCTCTATGAGGCCGGGATGTCATTGCCTCCAGATGCGCGCAAGCACGTGGCTCTGCGCCTGCTCCAATCGGTCGACCCTGACGACGCTTTCGATCGGGGGGCCGAGTCGTGGCTTCACGCGGAGGCTGGGGCCGCGTACGACGCACTGAGAGCCGACCCGTCACGCGCCATCCCTGTTGAGGACGTTCGGGCGCGGCTCGAGGGCAAGTGGGCCGCCCGTCCATGACGGGGCGGATCAACGTCACCCCCGAAGCCGAGAGGCAGCTCAACGAGATCGACGCCTGGATCACGAGCGCGGCCTCCGCCGACACTGCTCGACGCTTCGTCACAGCCGTCCTCGACCACATCGACGCCATCGGCGACTTCCGCTCGCCGGCCGCGCCCGCGACGACGTCCGACCTGGCATGCGAACCAGCACGTTTCGGAAGAGAACCCTCGTCGCCTACGAGGTGGACGAGTCTTCTGGTGAGCGCGTGGTGCACATCCTCGGCGTCTTCCACGGTGGACAGGACTGGGAGGCAGTGTTCGGCAAGGCCGACGGCGATCCGAGTGCGACACAGTGATCCGCCTCGCTGAGCCCAGTCCGCGGATCAGTTTCTGACTTATTCCTGACTTTGCCGTGAGAACGGGTGGCCCGCGGTGATCTCAGGCTGGCTCAGCAGAGCGGTTTTCACGCTCAGATGGCCTCGCGTGACGTCCGATTTGGTGGCCAGATCGATTCCTTGGGTCGTGGGTTCGAGCCCCACCCGCCTCACCCCGTGCCAGGGCGCGGCCACCATGTGACGAACGTTTGTCACATGGCGCGCCCCCTGCGAACCCGGCGCCTAGTCATCTCAGGGGGGCCGGATAGCCCAACCGGGCTATAGCCGCCCTGGTGGCGATGGGACACCGTCGGTCTCTCACACCAATGGGGGGGCACATGAAGAAAATTCTTGGCGGCTTTGCCGCGCTCGGGATCGCCGTATCGCTGCTCGTGGGGGCAGGGACGAGTGCCGCGCAGGCGGCGGACACCACGGTGGTCGTCAGGGCGGCCGACGTGCCGGCTGGGCACTGGTACACCGGCGACACGCGGCCGCCGGGCACGGGCACCTTCGAGAACGGGCCGCTCGCACCACCCCTGGGCACCGGCAGCTTCGAGCTCCGGACGATCAGCAACCCGGAGAAGGTGCAGCTGCTCACCGACGAGTACGACGGCACGCCGCTCGCCGGCATCGACGGCATCGGCTACTCGACCTACCGCGATCCCGCCTCCACCGGATTCGTCGCCGGGGTGTCGGCGCTGAACCTCCGGATCGCCACGACCGGCGGCAGCCAGCCCGACGCCTACCTGGTCTACGAGCCGTACCAGGACCTGGGCAACGATGCGGTGCAGCTGGGCGTATGGCAGGACTGGGACGCCTATCGCGGCGGCAGCGCGAAGTGGTGGATCAACACTGGTGCCGGTGGTTGCGGTCAGAACACACCGTGCACCTGGAACGCCATCCTGGCTGCGTTCCCGCAGGCGACGATCCGGGAGGGCGCCAACTGCGGACCGGGAGGGATCAAGACGCCGTGCCCGGGCTCGTTGGGCCTCAACCAGGGCTCGTTCAACTCGGGGACGATCTCCAACGCGGACGCGCTCTACGTCAGTGTCGGCGGGAACAAGACGACCTACGACTTCGAGGCCCCGCTTCCGGACGCCGACGGCGACGGCGTGCCCGACGGGACCGACAACTGCGTCGACACCCCCAACCCGGGCCAGGAGGACGCCGACCAGGACGGGATCGGGACCGCCTGCGACACCCAGGAGGTGCCGCTGACCAAGGACGACTGCAAGAAGGACGGCTGGCGCAGCTTCAACGGCATCTACACGTTCCGCAACCAGGGTGACTGCGTGAGCTTCGTCGCCACCCAGGGGAAGAACGGGCCCAAGGGCTGAGCCTCGAGGGGGCGGGCGGCTGCTACCAGGCGGAGCAGCCGCCCGGCACGGGAGGGCGTTGACGGGCGTGCGCCCTCGCGCGCATGCTGCGAGCATTCGTGCAGCAGCGCGGCCCTCGGGTTGCGCGACAGGGGGTGGCGATGTCCCAGGCCGGAGCCGGGAGCCAGGAGCGGCCCGGGGTGCTCGCCGGCGTCGGCGGCACTCCGATCGTGGCGCTGCGGCGGGTCGTCCCGCACTCCGGCTGCCGGGTGCTGCTGAAGCTGGAGTCCGCCAACCCGACCGGGTCGATGAAGGATCGAATGGCGGTCGAGGTGGTCGCGGCCGCTGCGCGCGACGGCCGGTTGTCGCCGGGAGGCACGGTGGTCGAGTACACGGCCGGGACCACCGGCATCTCGCTGGCGTTCGTGTGCGCGGCCCTCGGCTACCGGCTCCACGTGGTGTTCTCCGACGCGTTCAGTGTGGAGAAACGACGCACCATGCTTGCTCTGGGCGCCTCGATCACCGATGAGGCGAGTGACGGCGGGCAGATCACCGAGGAGCTGATCAAGCGAATGATCACCCGGTCCGAGGCGATCAGCCGGCAGCCCGGCCACTGGTGGTCCGACCAGCTCACCAACCACGATGCCGTCACCGGCTACGAACCGCTGGGCGAGGAGATCTGGGTCCAGACCGAGGGCCGGGTCGACGCCTTCGTACACACCGTCGGCACCGCGCACTCGATCCAGGGCGCGGGCAGCGTGCTGCGCCGGCACCGTCCGGACGTGCGGGTGGTGGGCGTCGAGCCGGCGGAGTCGGCCGTGCTCTCCGGCGGGCCGAGCGGGGCGCACCGGATCGAGGGGATCGGCATCGGCTTCGTCCCGCCGCTGTGGGAAGCCAGGCTGGTCGACGGTCTCGACCAGGTGGCCAGCCCTGACGCGCAGGCGATGGCGCGGCGGCTGGCGCTCGAGGAGGGCCTCTTCGCCGGGACCTCCACCGGGGCGAACGTGATCGCGGCGCTTCGGGTGGCCGAGAAGCTCGACGCCTCGGCCACCGTGGTCACGCTGGCGGTCGATTCCGGGCTGCGTTACCTGAGCACCGCACCGTACGCCTGAGCGTCGGGGTGACGCTCCGACCACGGGTCCGGTAGACAGGACCCATGAGCTACCGCCTGAGCCGCCTGATGTCGACTGCGACCGCCTCGTACGGCGCCTACGCCCTGGCCGATCCCGACCACCTCGGCAAGGCCCTCGGGGTCGACGCCAAGGAGATGGCGGGGTTCCGCGCACTCGCGCAGACCTACGGCATCCGCGACCTCGCGATCAGTGCCTTCGGGATGTTCGGGCGCTCGCCGAAGACCGTGAAGACCGCCATGAAGATCCGGATCCTCAACGACCTCGGCGACGGCACGCTCCTCGCCCTGCGCACCGACGACGCCGACATCCGCAAGAAGGTGCTGTCGGTGACGATGGGCTGGGCGGCCCTCAACGCCGTCGCGCTGATGATCGACTCCGCGCGCAACGACTGACCCGGCTCAGGTCAGCGCGGCCCGCTTGGCGTCGAGCACCGGACGCCGGTACGGCGGGCCGTTGGCGGCCAGGTCGAGCAGCATCTCGTCCAGGCGCGCTGGGATCTGCAGGCTGTCGCTGCCCCAGTGCGCGATCTCGTCGACGGCGAGGTCGAGGTAGCGCTCGAAGGTCCACTCGTCGGTGACCACGCGCGGCACCCCGTCGCGGTCGCTGGTCACCGGCACCGGGTCGGGGCTGGCCGCGATCAGCCGCAGCAGGTCGTGGAGCTCGTTGACGACCTGCACCGCCGTGGTCGGGTCGTTGACGCCGGGGGAGAGCGCGCGCTCGGCGATGTCGACGAGGCGGCGCAGCCCGAAGGTGACGTCCTGCTCCATGCTGCGCTCGGTGCGGACCGACAGCCCCGCGTGCAGCACGTCGGCCCAGTCGGTGCCGGCCTCGACCGTCGCCTGGTGCACCATCGCGAGCGGCGAGCCCTCGGGCACGAACGTGCCCAGCGGGTGCAGCACCTCGATGCGGACGTCGTGGCGCTCGGCGAGGTCGGCGAGCCGGTAGCGGTCGACCAGGTCGACGTACCCCGATCGGGGCGAGGCCACGACGGTCTGACGCCGGAGCGTGGGCAGCGTCGGAGCCTGGCTCGGCAGGTCCTGCGCCTCGCTCTCAGCACGCGCGATCAGCCGGCGGCAGTCGGCGGCCACCCGGCCGATCACCGAGTCGACCGAGATCGCGGTCGTGATGTGGTGGATGAACAGCAAGAACATCGCGACCGACCCGAGCACCAGCACGTAGGCGAACGTCACCGCCAGCTGCGGTACGGCGTCGGCCCCGCCGGTGGCCTCGCTCTGCACGCCCCGCAGCACCGTGAGCGCGTAGAGGAAGCTGGCCGCGAAGACGCCCAGCGTGTGCTGGGTGACCCGGTCGTCGAGGAACGTCTGCAGCACCCGTGGGGTGAACTGGCTGCTGGCCAGCTGGAGCACCACGATCGTGATCGAGAAGACCAGGCCGGTCACCGAGATCATCGCGCCGGCGATCGTCGAGAGCACCGACCGCGCCCCCTCGGGCCCGCTCTCGAACGCCAGCGGGATCGTGCCCACGCCCTGGTCGACGAGCGGCAGGCCGATCCCGAGGGCCACGGCCAGCACGCACCACGTCGCGGGCACCACCCAGAACGGCGAGAGCGCGGCGCGCCACCACCGACGCACCCGCGAGACGGGTCGCCCCCGGGACGGCACCGGCGCACCGGAGGGCCGAGGGACGGGAGGACGCCGACGCGCTGGTCACCCCCCGATCCAAGCAGGTCCGCGGGCGGGAGGAGCGTGGCTGACCCGGTGGGCTACTCCGAGGGCTCGGGCACCTCGCAGTCGATCTTCGGGTTCACGCCCACGTAGTTGAGCGGCCCGGCCAGGATCGTGAGCGCCGTGTCTCCGAAGGTCTTGCAGCTGACCTCCCGGTCGTCGCCGAAGTAGCCGCGCTGGTAGGCGGCGAACGCGCCGATCACCAGCCAGACCACCACGGCCATCGAGAGCAGTCCTCGCATCAGGGTCTCCTTCAGTCGCCGATCCGTCGCGCACCAGTACCCCGGCAACCGCCAGGCGAAGCCTCCGGCGCCGTCAGAGGGTCACGGCGTCGGAGATCAGGAAGGCGTCGCCGTCCTGCTGCAGGGTCATCCGCACCTGGTCGCTCCGGCTGCTGCCGTCGAGGTCGTAGCTGTAGGTGTAGGTCACGGTCAGGGCGTCCGGGTCGGCGCTCGCGCTGCTCAGGGCGACGTTGCTGACGCGTCCCCAGAAGCCCTCGTAGCCGGCGAGGCCGCCGCTGGCGTCCTGGTAGGCCGGGGTCAGCCGCTGGAAGGCGGACGCCGGGTCGGCGTCCGCCGTCGCCAGGTAGTCGCCGACGAAGGCCTCCATGGCGTCGGCGTCGGGAGCGGCCGGCTCCGAGGGCGACTCGCTCGCGCTCGCCGACGGTGACTCGCCGGCAGTGCCGGTCGAGCCGCCGGGGTCGACGGGGCTGCGGTCGTCGAGCAGCAGGAAGGCGATCACGGCCACCAGCACGACGAAGGCGGCCGCCACCGCGAGGGGGAGCAGGCTGCGCCGGCGCCGCGGCGCGACCCGCTCGCCGCCGGGGCCGACCGGTGGCCGGAGCGATCGACCACGGGGTCGGTGACCGCCAGCGGCTGGGTGCCGTGCTCGCTGGCCTCCCCGGGTGCGGGCGCCGGAGCGACCACGGTGGTCGACGGCGGGACCGTGAGCCGCGGCGACCCCCCGCCGCGCGATCCGGAGTGCAGGAACTCCGCGACCTCGGCCATCGACCACCGCTGTGCGGGGTCGCGGGTCATCGCGGCGGTGACGAACGGCGTCAGCCAGCCCCCGTCGAGCAGCGGAGGGGGGTCCTCGTGGACGATCCGGTAGAGCGCACCGAGCACGTTGTCGCCGACGTCGTACGGCGGGTTGCCGGTGAGCGCGTGGTAGGCGGTGGCGCCGAGCGACCAGACGTCGCTGGCGCCACCGGCGGGACGGCCCGAGGCCACCTCGGGGGAGATGTACGCCGGTGACCCCGTCACCAGCCCGGTGGCCGTGAGCGAGGCGTCCTGCTCGGCACGCGCGATCCCGAAGTCGGACAGCTTCACCTGACCGTCCTGACCGACCAGGATGTTGGACGGCTTGACGTCGCGGTGGGTGATCCCGGCCTCGTGCGCGGCGGTGAGCGCCTCGGCCGCCTGGGCCAGCAGGGCGGCGGTCTCGTCGGCCCCGAGCCGGCCCTTGGTCGCGATCAGCTGCGAGAGCGGCATCCCGTCGATGTACTCCATGACCAGCCACTGCTGCTCGGTCGTCGTCGACCAGGTCGAAGACGCCACCACGTGCGGGTGGTTGATCCGGGCGGCGAGCCGGGCCTCGCGCTCGGCGCGCAGGAGGTCGGGGCTGGACCCGCCCGGCTGGGCGCCGACGCTGCTTGACCGCGACGACGCGTCCGAGCACCTCGTCGCGCGCGAGCCACACCGCACCCATGCCGCCCCGACCGATCTCCCGGTCGAGGGTGTACCTGCCGCCGATCACCGTGGGTCCGTCCTCTCGTCGCCGTCGCCGAGCCTAGGCCGTCTCAGGTCGGGGCGTCCCATGCGGCAGGCTAGGGGTGTTCACCACGAAAGAGGTTCCCTGTGCCTGTCGACCCCACTCTGCTCGACGATCTGCAGTGGCGCGGCCTGATCGCCCACTCGACCGACCTGGACGCGCTGCGCGAGGCGCTGAGCGCCGGGAGCGTGCGGTTCTACGTCGGCTTCGACCCCACGGCCCCCAGCCTCCACATGGGTCACCTGGTGCAGATCCTCACCGCCAAGCGGCTCCAGGAGGCCGGCCACACGCCGTACGCCCTGGTCGGCGGGGCCACCGGCATGATCGGCGACCCCAAGGAGGCGGGTGAGCGGGTGATGAACCCGGCGGACACCGTGAGCGAGTGGGTCCAGCGGGTCCGCGGGCAGATCGAGCCGTTCCTGTCCTTCGACGGCGACAACGCCGCCACGATGGTCAACAACCTCGACTGGACGGCGTCGCTGTCGACGATCGACTTCCTGCGCGACATCGGCAAGCACTTCCCGGTCAACCGGATGCTGGCCCGCGACGTGGTGCGCAGCCGGCTCGAGAGCGGGATCAGCTACACCGAGTTCAGCTACGTGCTGCTCCAGTCGCTCGACTTCCTCAACCTCCACCGCACGCACGGCGTGACGCTGCAGTTCGGCGGCTCCGACCAGTGGGGCAACCTCACCGCCGGGGTCGAGCTGATCCGGCGCAGCGGAGGGGGAGCGGGTCCACGCCATCGCCACGCCGCTGATGACCAAGAGCGACGGCACCAAGTACGGGAAGACCGAGGGCGGTGCGTTGTGGCTCGACCCCGCGATGCTGTCGCCGTACGCGTTCCACCAGTTCTGGCTCAACGTCGAGGACGAGAAGGTCGGCGAGCTGCTGCGGGTGTTCACCTTCCTCCCGCGCGAGGAGATCGAGCGGATCGAGGCCGAGCACGCCGAGAAGCCGTTCCTGCGCCTGGGTCAGAAGACCCTGGCCGACGAGGTGACCACGCTGGTGCACGGGGCGGAGGAGACCGCGCAGGCCAAGGCGGCAGCCGCGGCGTTGTTCGGCGGCGGCGAGCTGTCGGCACTCTCGGGAGCCACCCTCGCCGCTGCGCTCGAGGAAGCGGGGGTCGTCGAGGTGTCCACCAGCGACGGCTGGCCAGGTGTGGTGGACCTGCTCGTCGCCAGCGGGCTCGCGGCCAGCCGCAGCGAGGCGCGGCGGACCGTCGGGGAGGGCGGTGCCTACCTCAACAACCGGCGGCTCGAGGACGCCGACGCCCAGGTGTCCGGCGGCGACCTCATCGACGGCTCGTGGCTCGTGCTGAGGCGTGGCAAGAAGCGTTTTGCCGGCGTCAGGGTGGTCTGAGACCGCCTCGGAGGCGGGTCCGGGCCACGTGTGGCCCGGCTCACGGGGACCCGATTTGGCATCCGCCCGAGCAGTCCTCTAATGTTCTGGATGTCGCCAGGGAGCGGCGGAGAGCAAGACCGAGAGGTCGGGCTTTCGGCCCCCGGTGACCACCGCTGACTCACCTTCCCCGGGTGATCGGGCCGGCCGCAAGGTCAACTCGAAGATCCGGGCCGAACGTGTGGGTGCAGGTGGGACCAACGAGTCCCAGCCGAACCGGAGACGGCGAGGTTGGTGTGCGTGTGATTCTTGAGAACTCAACAGTGTGTCAGATAGTCGATGGATAAGTTTGTGCCTCGATCAAGTTGTTTTTGGTTTGGGTTTGCTTTTTTCGGCATTCAATGATTCTGGCTTAATTGCTAGTTTCGTTTTTTGTTGGGTTTGAATTTTCTATGGAGAGTTTGATCCTGGCTCAGGACGAACGCTGGCGGCGTGCTTAACACATGCAAGTCGAGCGGTAAGGCCCTTTGGGGTACACGAGCGGCGAACGGGTGAGTAACACGTGAGTAATCTGCCCTCCACTTTGGGATAAGCCCCGGAAACGGGGTCTAATACCGAATATGCACTGATGCGCGCATGTGTGTTGGTGGAAAGTTTTTTCGGTGGGGGATGTGCTCGCGGCCTATCAGCTTGTTGGTGGGGTAATGGCCTACCAAGGCTTCGACGGGTAGCCGGCCTGAGAGGGTGACCGGCCACACTGGGACTGAGACACGGCCCAGACTCCTACGGGAGGCAGCAGTGGGGAATATTGGACAATGGGCGGAAGCCTGATCCAGCAACGCCGCGTGAGGGATGACGGCCTTCGGGTTGTAAACCTCTTTCATCACCGACGAAGGTGCCGCTTTTTGGTGGTGCTGACGGTAGGTGGAGAAGAAGCACCGGCCAACTACGTGCCAGCAGCCGCGGTAATACGTAGGGTGCGAGCGTTGTCCGGAATTATTGGGCGTAAAGGGCTCGTAGGCGGTTTGTCGCGTCGGGAGTGAAAACACGGGGCTTAACTCTGTGCTTGCTTCCGATACGGGCAGACTAGAGGTATGCAGGGGAGAACGGAATTCCTGGTGTAGCGGTGAAATGCGCAGATATCAGGAGGAACACCGGTGGCGAAGGCGGTTCTCTGGGCATTACCTGACGCTGAGGAGCGAAAGTGTGGGGAGCGAACAGGATTAGATACCCTGGTAGTCCACACCGTAAACGTTGGGCGCTAGGTGTGGGGTCCATTCCACGGATTCCGTGCCGCAGCTAACGCATTAAGCGCCCCGCCTGGGGAGTACGGCCGCAAGGCTAAAACTCAAAGGAATTGACGGGGGCCCGCACAAGCGGCGGAGCATGCGGATTAATTCGATGCAACGCGAAGAACCTTACCTGGGTTTGACATACACCGGAAAGCCGTAGAGATATGGCCCCTTTTGTCGGTGTACAGGTGGTGCATGGCTGTCGTCAGCTCGTGTCGTGAGATGTTGGGTTAAGTCCCGCAACGAGCGCAACCCTCGTTCTATGTTGCCAGCATGCCCTTCGGGGTGATGGGGACTCATAGGAGACTGCCGGGGTCAACTCGGAGGAAGGTGGGGATGACGTCAAGTCATCATGCCCCTTATGTCCAGGGCTTCACGCATGCTACAATGGCCGGTACAAAGGGCTGCGATCCCGTGAGGGGGAGCGAATCCCAAAAAGCCGGTCTCAGTTCGGATTGGGGTCTGCAACTCGACCCCATGAAGTCGGAGTCGCTAGTAATCGCAGATCAGCAACGCTGCGGTGAATACGTTCCCGGGCCTTGTACACACCGCCCGTCACGTCATGAAAGTCGGCAACACCCGAAGCCCATGGCCCAACCGCTTGCGGAGGGAGTGGTCGAAGGTGGGGCTGGCGATTAGGACGAAGTCGTAACAAGGTAGCCGTACCGGAAGGTGCGGCTGGATCACCTCCTTTCTAAGGAGACACACCACAGGGCTCCAGGCAACTTCGTCTGGGGTTGAGGGTGTCTTGTTAGTGGAATCCATCGATGAAGAGCTCACCGGTCATTGGCCGGCGCCGTTAGTACTACCGACGCGGTCCCTTCGGGGGGTGTGTGGGTGTGGAAGGTCGGGGTCGTGCGGGTGGTGGGTGGTTTGTTCTGGCGCACTGTTGGGCCCTGAGGGATCAGGCGCCGCGGGTCCGGATGGATCTGGTGGGGTTGGTTGTCTCTTGTTTGTTTGATTCGTGGATAGTGGACGCGAGCATCGCCCGCACAGTTCTGCTCACCGTTGGGTGGGGGAACGAGTTGTGTGGGTGTTTGTTTTTGTAGTGTGTGTCTTTGCAGAGTGTTTTTTGCTGTTGCTCAATCCTATGGACCGCCCGGCGTGCGTTGATGGTCAGTGTGTGTGCTGGCTGGCGTGGTTGGGTGGTTTGTTGTGTTTGTTGAGTGTTTGAGTGGCAAGCTGTAAAGGGCGCATGGTGGATGCCTTGGCATCAAGAGCCGATGAAGGACGTTGGAGCCTGCGATAAGCCCTGGGGAGTTGGCAACCGAGCTGTGATCCGGGGGTGTCCGAATGGGGAAACCCAGCTGGAGTTATGTCCAGTTACCTGCACCTGAATGTATAGGGTGTGTGGAGGGAACGTGGGGAAGTGAAACATCTCAGTACCCATAGGAAGAGAAAACAAAAGTGATTCCGAGAGTAGTGGCGAGCGAAATCGGAACAGGCTAAACCTCGGATGTGTGATACCCGGCAGGGGTTGCATTCGGGGGGTCGTGGGAGCATTCGTGTGCATCTGCCGGTGCGCAAGACAGTAAGAAAGTTCGTGGGAAGTCGAAGTCCATTGGAAAGTGGCGCCGTAGAGGGTGATAGCCCCGTAGGTGTAAGCGCGAGCCTGTCTGTAGTGTTTCCCAAGTAACACGCCACCCCTGAAATGGTGTGTGAATCTGGCGGGACCACCCGTTAAGCCTAAATACTTCTTGATGACCGATAGCGGACAAGTACCGTGAGGGAAAGGTGAAAAGTACCCCTGGCGGGGAGTGAAATAGTACCTGAAACCATGCGCCTACAATCCGTCAGAGCCTTATGCCCTTCGGGGGTGGGGGTGATGGCGTGCCTTTTGAAGAATGAGCCTGCGAGTTTGCGTTGTGTTGCGAGGTTAACCCGTGTGGGGAAGCCGTAGCGAAAGCGAGTCCGAATAGGGCGTTTGAGTAGCGCGATCAAGACCCGAAGCGGAGTGATCTATCCATGGGCAGGTTGAAGCGCGGGTAAGACCGCGTGGAGGACCGAACCCACTTAGGTTGAAAACTGAGGGGATGACCTGTGGATAGGGGTGAAAGGCCAATCAAACTCCGTGATAGCTGGTTCTCCCCGAAATGCATTTAGGTGCAGCGTCGTGTGTTTCTTGCCGGAGGTAGAGCACTGGATAGCTGATGGGCCCTACAAGGTTACTGACGTTAACCAAACTCCGAATGCCGGTAAGTGAGAGCGCGGCAGTGAGACTGCGGGGGATAAGCTCCGTAGTCGAGAGGGAAACAGCCCAGACCATCAGCTAAGGCCCCTAAGAGATGACTAAGTGGAAAAGGATGTGGAGTCGCAGTGACAACCAGGAGGTTGGCTTGGAAGCAGCCACCCTTGAAAGAGTGCGTAATAGCTCACTGGTCAAGTGATTCCGCGCCGACAATGTAGCGGGGCTCAAGTCATCCGCCGAAGCTATGGCATTCACATGTTCTCCTAGCACCCGTCCTTCGTGGTGGGTGTTCAGGTGTGTGGATGGGTAGGGGAGCGTCGTGTCGCGAGTGAAGTTCCGGAGTGATCCAGGGGTGGACGCGACACGAGTGAGAATGCAGGCATGAGTAGCGAATCACGGGTGAGAAACCCGTGCGCCGAATGATCAAGGGTTCCAGGGTCAAGCTAATCTGCCCTGGGTAAGTCGGGACCTAAGGCGAGGCCGACAGGCGTAGTCGATGGACAACGGGTTGATATTCCCGTACCGGCGAAGATTCGTCCCTGACGAGGCCGGTGATGCTAACCACCCGAAACCCGGGTGACCGATCCCTTCGGGGTGAGGCGCTCGGGCGGAGCGTGGGATCCGATCCGGTAGTAGTCAAGCGATGGGGTGACGCAGGAAGGTAGCCCAACCGTGGCGATGGTTGTCCACGGGTAAGCAGGTAGGACGTGATCTAGGTAAATCCGGGTCGCTGTGCTTCGAGCACGAGTCTGAGATGTGATGCCGACCCCGTAGGGGGGAAGTGGGTGATCCTATGCTGCCGAGAAAAACCTCTAGCGAGAATCGAGCCGCCCGTACCCCAAACCGACTCAGGTGATCAGGTAGAGAATACCAAGGCGATCGAGCGAACCATGGTTAAGGAACTCGGCAAAATGCCCCCGTAACTTCGGGAGAAGGGGGACCCGAACCGTCAACCCACTAGCTGGGGGCCGCGGGGAGGGTCGCAGAGACCAGGCCCAAGCGACTGTTTACTAAAAACACAGGTCCGTGCGAAGTTGTAAGACGATGTATACGGACTGACTCCTGCCCGGTGCTGGAAGGTTAAGAGGACCTGTTAGCCACTTGTGGTGAAGCGGAGAATTTAAGCCCCAGTAAACGGCGGTGGTAACTATAACCATCCTAAGGTAGCGAAATTCCTTGTCGGGTAAGTTCCGACCTGCACGAATGGAGTAACGACTTGGGCGCTGTCTCAACCATGGACTCGGCGAAATTGCACTACGAGTAAAGATGCTCGTTACGCGCGGCAGGACGGAAAGACCCCGGGACCTTTACTATAGTTTGGTATTGGTGTTTGGTTCGGCTTGTGTAGGATAGGTGGGAGACTGTGAAGCATTCACGCCAGTGAGTGTGGAGTCATCGTTGAAATACCACTCTGGTCGTACTAGATGTCTAACCTAGGTCCATGATCTGGATCAGGGACAGTGCCTGATGGGTAGTTTAACTGGGGCGGTTGCCTCCTAAAATGTAACGGAGGCGCTCAAAGGTTCCCTCAGCCTGGTTGGCAATCAGGTTTCGAGTGTAAGTGCACAAGGGAGCTTGACTGTGAGACAGACATGTCGAGCAGGGACGAAAGTCGGAACTAGTGATCCGGCGTCGGCATGTGGAAGCGACGTCGCTCAACGGATAAAAGGTACCCCGGGGATAACAGGCTGATCTTCCCCAAGAGTCCATATCGACGGGATGGTTTGGCACCTCGATGTCGGCTCGTCGCATCCTGGGGCCGGAGTAGGTCCCAAGGGTTGGGCTGTTCGCCCATTAAAGCGGCACGCGAGCTGGGTTTAGAACGTCGTGAGACAGTTCGGTCCCTATCCGCCGCGCGCGCAGGAAACTTGAGAAAAGCTGTCCCTAGTACGAGAGGACCGGGATGGACGAACCTCTGGTGTGCCAGTTGTCCCGCCAGGGGCACCGCTGGTTAGCTACGTTCGGACGTGATAACCGCTGAATGCATCTAAGCGGGAAGCACATTTCAAGATGAGGTTTCCCACCACGTAAGTGGGTAAGGCCCCCAACAGACCATTGGGTTGATAGGCCGGAGGTGTACAGCAGCAATGCCCAGCCGACCGGTACTAATAGGCCGAGGGCTTGCCATCCAAACCCTCAACCATCACAACAAACCCCACAGCAAACACGTGCTGTACTGCGCACACACGAGAACAACACTCGCGTCCACAATCCAACCCACCACCCACGGGACACCCGTGAGCGGTGAGGTTCATAGAGTTACGGCGGCCATAGCGACAGGGAAACACCCGGTCCCATCCCGAACCCGGAAGTTAAGCCTGCCAGCGCCGATGGTACTGCAGCCGCGAGGCTGTGGGAGAGTAGGACGCCGCCGGACAAACATTGTCGTAGAGGCCATCGCAAGGTGGCCTCTACGTCATTTACGACCCGCTGACCGGGTCGGACGAGCACAGCGAAGGAACGAGGAGACATCGTGGCCGAGGATCGAGGACAGCGTCCCGCTCGAGGGGGACCGCGCCGATCCGGGACCGGGTCGGGTTCGGGCAAGCCCGGCCAGTCCCGGGGTCGTCGCGACGCCGGAG
This sequence comes from uncultured Actinomycetota bacterium, assembly GCA_963834285.1. GTDB lineage: Bacteria > Actinomycetota > Actinomycetes > Propionibacteriales > Nocardioidaceae > Nocardioides. Next base: position 339,546 of record CAWIAZ010000006.1, read on the forward strand.
GATCCGGGATCCGGTGCGACCGGCGGTGTCCGGCCGGGGTGGTCGGTCCCGCTCGCAGTGGGCCGACAAGCGCTCCTCCGGCGAGCAGCGGCCCCGCAGCTCGGAGCAGGCCGTCTACGACGGCCCGGAGATCCCACCCGAGGTGACCGGCGAGGAGCTCGACCCCGCCGTGCGGGCCCAGCTGAAGGGCCTCCCGGAGAAGCTCGCGGCCCGGATCGGGCGGCACCTCGCCGCGGCCGGCCTGTTGATCGAGACCGACCCGGAGACCGCCTACCAGCACGCTCTCGCGGCCCGCTCGCGCGCCACCCGGCTCGCGGTGGTGCGGGAGGCCGCCGGCGAGACGGCCTACGCCGCCGGGCACTTCGCCGAGGCGCTGGCCGAGCTGCGGGCCGCCAAGCGGATGAACGGCGCCACGGGCTACCTTCCGATGATGGCCGACTGCCACCGCGCGCTCGGCAACCCGGAGCAGGCGATCAAGCTCGCCAAGAGCCCTTCGGTGGCCAACTTCGCGCCCGAGGCCAAGGCCGAGATGACCATCGTCGAGGCCGGTGCCCGGCGTGACATGGGGCAGCTCGACGCGGCGCTGCGGATCCTCGAGCTCGCCCCCCTGATGTCGCAGAACCGCACCGCATGGGTCGTTCGGCTGCGCTACGCCTACGCGGACACCCTCGAGACCGCGGGCGCGGCTCCAGGACGCGCTGGCGTGGTTCCACCGCACCCACGCCGTCGACGGCGACCAGCTCACGGACGCCGACGAGCGCGCCGCAGCGCTCGAGAAGCGCCTGGGCTGAAACGCGCCGTGCGGCGCCGTCCGGCTCTGCGAGACTGTGCCCATGACGCACGTGCAACGGCCCGCGCTCGAGGGCACCGTGGCGGTCCGCGACGGACGCCGGCTCAGCTTCGCCGAGTACGGCCCCACCCGTGGCCCCGCGATCGTGTGGATGCACGGCACCCCGGGCGCCCGCCGGCAGATCCCGCTGGAGGCGAGGGCGTACGCCGAGCAGCACGGGGTCCGGATCATCGGCATCGACCGCCCGGGCATCGGCTCCTCCACGCCGCACCTCTACCCCTCGGTCGTCGACTGGACCCACGACCTGGAGGTCCTGCTCGACACGCTCGCGGTCGACACCCTGCGGATCATCGGGCTCTCCGGCGGCGGCCCGTACGCCCTGGCGGCCGGTGCTGCGCTGCCCGACCGGGTCCACGGGGTGGGCGTGCTCGGAGGCGTGGCCCCGACCCGCGGCCCGGACGCCGTCGACGGTGGGCCGATCCAGCTGGCGGTGCGGTTGGCGCCGGCACTGGTCGCCGCCCGGGTGCCGCTCGGGATGGCCCTCACCGGCGTCATCCGGCTGGCCCGGCCCGTGGCCGGCACCGCGCTGGACCTCTACGGCGCCGTGCAGCCCCCGGGAGACAAGCACCTGCTCGCCCGGCCCGAGTTCAAGGCGATGTTCCTCGACGACCTTCTCAACGGCAGCCGTTTCCAGACCTCGGCGCCGATCAGCGACCTGGTGCTGTTCACCCGCGAGTGGGGCTTCGCGCTGGCGGACGTCGAGGTGCCGGTGCGCTGGTGGCACGGCGACGAGGACCACATCGTGCCCTTCCGGCACGGCCAGCACGTGGTCGACCGGTTGCCCGACGCCACGATCAGCGCGATCGACGGCGAGAGCCACCTCGGTGGGCTCGGGATCGCCGAAGAGGTGATCTCCACGCTGATGGAGCTCGGGCCCCGGCGCACCCGACGCGCGGCGACCTCCTGATCCGCTGGCGCTCCCGGCCGATCTGGGCCACAATGGACCCATAACTACACACGTGTCACTCGTGTCGGCCCCTTGACCGTCACCACCACTCGACGAGCCCGCTGGGGAAGGCGCAGCTCGCGCCGGAGGTGAAGAGCTCGAGGAGTCCCACGGTGACCGCACGCACCGCACCACGCACCGCGACCAGAGGCGTTCTCTACGTCCACTCGGCGCCGTCCGCACTGTGCCCGCACATCGAGTGGGCCGTGGGCGGCGTGCTCGGCGTTGCCATCAACCCCGAGTGGTCGGCCCAGCCGGCGCAGGCCGGCACCTACCGCACCGAGTTCTCCTGGGCGGGCGAAGCCGGCACGGCCGCGGCGATCGCCTCCGCCCTGCGCGGCTGGAACCACCTGCGCTACGAGGCCACCGAGGAGCCCACGGCCTCGACCGAGGGCGCCCGCTACTCCTTCACGCCCGACCTCGGCGTCTTCCACGCCGTCACGGGGCTGCACGGCGACATCATGATCCCCGAGGACCGGCTGAAGGCCGCGGTGGTCAAGGCCGCCCTGGGCGAGACCACGCTGGTCACCGAGATCGACAAGCTGCTCGGCAAGCCCTGGGACGACGAGCTGGAGACGTTCCGGCACGCCGGCGAGGGCGCCCCGGTGCGGTGGCTGCACCAGGTCGTGTGACCGGTTCCGGCTAGCGGCGGGCCGTGAGCCGGAACCGCGACGAGGGCACGCGGCCGATCGTCTCCTGGTAGCCGTCGCCCCAGGTCACCTTCATCTTCATCGTGTAGCGCCCCCGGATCACGGTGTTGCGGCACAACCGCCACGAAGCGACGGCCCCGCGCCGGCTCGCTGACGGAGAACAGGGTCGCCGAGGCGATGCCACCCTTCTTCGGCCCGACCAGGAAGATCTCGGCCATCCAGTCGTCACTGGGTGGCGTGACCCGGTAGGTGTAGCGGTAGCTGCGGCAGCCGGGCTTGAGCACCTGGTTGCGGGCCCGGGTGCGTCCCCAGGGCTTGACGCCGGCGGCGCGCACGGGCTCGGCCGACGACGCGGAGGTCGGAGCCGACGAGGCCGTCGGCACGGTCAGCGTGAGCAGCGCAGCGCACAGCGCGGCGACCAGACCGACGTGGGTCGGTCGCGGGGAGCGGCGTGTCATCGGCGTCGCAGTCGGAAGTGCGACGGCTTGACCCAGCCCTCGTGCCGGTCGAAGCCACGCTGCCAGGTGATCTTCATCCGCATCTTGTAGCGCCCGGAGATCACCGAGGCCCGACAGAGCCGCCAGAAGCGCTTGCCCCGGGCACGGTCGGAGGCGGAGTCGATCGCTGCGCTCGCGATGCCGCCGCCCCTCGGCCCGACCAGGAAGATCTCGGCCGCCCACTGGTCGGTGGGCGGGTCGACCACGTAGCGGTAGGGGTAGTAGTGGCAGGAGCGCTTGATCACCTGGTTCTTCGCCGCGGTGGAACCCCACGGCCGGTAGGCCTCCGCCGTCGTCGGTGGAGCCCGCGACGAGCAGCGTGCTCATCACCAGCCCGGAGGTCGCTCCCGCGATCGCCCTGCTCACCATCTCGTCCCTCCGCGTGCCGTGACGTACGTCGTCTTCTACAACGTCAGGCTACGGATGGAGTTACGTGGGGCGACCGAGGGGCGGGACCGCGACCCGGTCGGTCGCGACCGCCCCGCGGCCGGTCAGGCGCTGCCGAAGGCCACGGCGACGTTGGCGCCGCCGAAGCCGAAGGAGTTGTTGAGCGCGGCAAGGTCGCCCTCGGGCAGCGTGCGCGCGGTGGTGGCGATGTCGAGCTCGACCTGGGGGTCGAGGTCGTCGAGGTTGATGGTCGGCGGGACCACCCGGTGGTGCAGGGCCAGCACGGTGGCGATCGACTCGAGCGCCCCGGCGCCGCCGAGCAGGTGCCCGGTCATCGACTTGGTGCTGGTGACGACGACGTTGGAGACGTGCTCGCCGAGCGTGGCGTGCAGCATCAGACCCTCGGCGATGTCGCCTTGCGGCGTGGACGTCGCGTGGGCGTTGACGTGGGCGATGTCGGAGGCGCTGATCTCCGACTCGGCCAGGGCGCGCAGGATGGCGCGCGACCCGCCGCGACCCTTCGGGTCGGGCTGGGCGATGTCGTGGGAGTCGGCGGTGATGCCGGCGCCCAGCACCTCGCCGTAGATCCGGGCGCCACGCGCCCGGGCGTGCTCCTCGGACTCCAGCACCAGGACGCCGGCACCCTCGCCGAGCACGAAACCGTCACGGCCGGTGTCCCAGGGGCGGGAGACCGTGGTCGGGTCGCCGTCGTTCTTCGACAGCGCCATCATGTTCGCGAAGGCGGCCATCGGGCAGCGGGTGGATCGCTGCCTCGGTGCCACCGGCCACGACGACGTCGGCCCGGCCGAGCCGGATCTGGTCGACCGCGAGGGCGATGCCCTCGTTGCCGGAGGCGCAGGCCGAGACCGGGGTGTTGACCGCGGCCCGCGCACCGATGTAGAGGCTGATGTTGGCCGCCGGGGCGTTGGGCATCAGCATCGGCACCGCCAGCGGAGAGACCCGGCGCGGGCCCTTCTCCTTGAGGGTGTCGTAGTTGGCGAGCAGGGTGTTGACCCCGCCGATGCCCGAGGCCATCGCCACGCCGACCCGGTCGCCGTCGAGGTCGCCGGACGCCTGGGCGACGTCGAGGCCGGAGTCGCGCCAGGCCTCCATCGCCGCGACCATCGCGAGCTGCGAGGAGCGGTCGAGGCGGCGTGCCTTGACCCGCTCGAGCACCTCGGTCGGCTCGACCGCCACCGTGCCCGCGATCTTCACGGGCAGCTCCGTCGACCCAGTCATGGGTGATCGCGCGGACGCCGGAACGCCCGGCGACCATGGCCTCCCAGGTGCTGGCGACGTCGCCGCCGAGCGGGCTCGTGGTGCCCAGGCCGGTGATCACGACGCGGATGCGGCTCATGAGTGCCTCGATTCTGCTGGATGCGGGTAGAGCGGTGGCGGGTCGAGCCGGGCCTCAGGCCTGGGCGTTCTCGATGAACGCGACGGCGTCGCCGACGGTCTTGAGGTTCTTGACCTCGTCGTCGGGGATGGTGACGCCGAACTTCTCCTCGGCGGCCACGACGACCTCGACCATCGACAGCGAGTCCACGTCGAGGTCGTCGACGAAGGACTTGTCGAGCTGGACGTCGTCGGTGTCGATGCCGGCGACCTCGTTGACGATCTCGGCGAGGTCGGTGCGGATCTCTTCGGTGGTGGCCATGGGGCATCTCCTTCTGGTTGGTGGTGCTCGTGGGTCGTCTGCTGGGTCTCTGGGTGGTGCGGTCAGGGGACGGTGACGACCTGGGCGGCGTACGCCAGGCCGGCGCCGAAGGCGATCAGCAGTGCGGTGTCGCCGGAGCGGGCCTGGCCCTCGCGGACCAGCCGCTCGAGGGCCAGCGGCACCGAGGCGGCGGAGGTGTTGCCCTGCTCGGCGATGTCGCGGGCGATCACGACGCTCGGGGGCAGCTTCATGGTGCGGGCCATCGCGTCGATGATGCGCATGTTGGCCTGGTGGGGCACGAAGACGTCGAGCTCGTCGACGGTGATGCCGGCCGTGTCGAGCGCCTGCTGGCCGATCTTGGCCATCGCGAAGGACGCCCACCGGAAGACGGCGTTGCCCTGCATCGTCAGGTGGGGCATGTCCGGCGACGTCGGACGCGACCACGTCGCGCCAGTCCTCGCGCTGCCGGATCAGGTCGAACTGCTCGCCGTCGGAGCCCCACACGACCGGACCGATCCCGGGGGTCTCGCTGGGGCCGACCACGACGGCGCCGGCGCCGTCGGCGAAGATGAACGCGGTGCCGCGGTCGGTGGGGTCGGTGATGTCGGAGAGCCGCTCGACGCCGACCACCAGCACGTGCCTGGCGCTGCCGGCCCGCACGAAGTCGTTGGCCAGGGCCACGCCGTGGCAGAAGCCGGCGCACGCGGCGGAGATGTCGAACGCGGCGGCCTGGTTGGTGCCCAGCTCGTGGGCGACCAGGGTGGCGACCGCCGGGGTCTGGAGCAGGTGGCTGATCGTGGCGACCACGACGCAGTCGATCTGCTCCGCGTCGATGCCGGCGTGCTCGAGGGCGGCCCGGGACGCCGCGACCGACATCATCTGCACGGTCTCGTGCGGCTCGGCGAAGCGCCGCTCCTTGATGCCTGAGCGCTGCTGGATCCACTCGTCGCTGGAGTCGATCGCGTCGACGATCTCAGAGTTGGGGACCACGCGGGACGGGCGGTAGGCGCCGACCCCGAGGATCGCGGCGTTCGCGGCGCCGGTGGCGCTGGTGATGGCCATCAGGCAGCCGCCGTCTTCAGGCAGAAGGCGCGGGCCTCGTCGAGCTGGTCGGGGTCTTGAGCGCGAACGTCTCGACACCCGGGAGCGCGCGTTTGGCGATGCCGGTGAGGGTGCCGGCGGGAGGCAGCTCCAGCACGCCGGTGACGCCGAGCTCGGTCATCGCGCCGAGGCAGAGGTCCCAGCGCACGGGGCTGGCGATCTGCCCCACGATCCGGTCGAGCACCTCCTGGCCGTCGCGGACGACGTGACCGTCGCGGTTGGAGATCACCGGGACCCGGGGGTCGTGCACCGAGACCGCGGTGGCCAGGGCCTCGACGTGCCCGACGGCCGGCGCCATGTGCTCGGTGTGGAAGGCCCCGGCGACCGGGAGCGGGCGGAGCCGCGCCTTGGCGGGGCGTCGTCGGCGAACGCCGCGAGCTGCTCCATCGTGCCGGCGGCGACGATCTGGCCGGGTCCGTTGTCGTTGGCAGGCGTCAGGCCGTGCTTGTGGATACTCGCCAGTACCTCGTCGCGGTCGCCGCCCAGGACGGCGGTCATGCCGGTGGGGGTGGTCGCCGAGGCCTCGGCCATCGCCCGGCCGCGCTCGCGGACCAGGACCATCGCCTGCTCGGCGGTGATCGTGCGTGGCCAGCAGCGGCCACCAGCTCGCCGACGCTGTGCCCGGCGACGGCACCGACCTGCCCGAACCCGTCGGCCGGGTGCGGGAAGAGCTCGAGCGCCGCCAGCATCCCCGTGGCGACCAGCAGCGGCTGGGCCACCTGCGTGTCGCGGATGGTGTCGGCGTCGGCCTCGGTGCCGTAGTGGGCCAGGTCGAGACCGGAGACGGTCGAGAGCCAGTGCAGCCGGGACCGGAAGGAGGTCGTTCTCCAGCCAGGGCGCGAGGAAGCCAGGCGTCTGGGCGCCTTGACCGGGAGCGACGATGACGAGCACGAGGTCCACTCTGCCTGCTCGCCACCCGGTCCCGGGCACCGGGCCGCACGAATCTGACCCGGCGGGTTTTGTGGAAACCCTACAAAATCCGCCCGGACTGGCGGCCCAGCACGAGCGCCAGCTGGATCGCGAGGGCGTCGCGCGGCTGGCCGGCGCTGAACCCGGTCAGCTCGGCGGTCTGCTT
>CAWIAZ010000007.1:0-83642 GCA_963834285.1 uncultured Actinomycetota bacterium
GGCGCATGGTTTCAGGTACTATTTCACTCCCCGCCAGGGGTACTTTTCACCTTTCCCTCACGGTACTTGTCCGCTATCGGTCATCAAGAAGTATTTAGGCTTAACGGGTGGTCCCGCCAGATTCACACACCATTTCAGGGGTGGCGTGTTACTTGGGAAACACTACAGACAGGCTCGCGCTTACACCTACGGGGCTATCACCCTCTACGGCGCCACTTTCCAATGGACTTCGACTTCCCACGAACTTTCTTACTGTCTTGCGCACCGGCAGATGCACACGAATGCTCCCACGACCCCCCGAATGCAACCCCTGCCGGGTATCACACATCCGAGGTTTAGCCTGTTCCGATTTCGCTCGCCACTACTCTCGGAATCACTTTTGTTTTCTCTTCCTATGGGTACTGAGATGTTTCACTTCCCCACGTTCCCTCCACACACCCTATACATTCAGGTGCAGGTAACTGGACATAACTCCAGCTGGGTTTCCCCATTCGGACACCCCCGGATCACAGCTCGGTTGCCAACTCCCCAGGGCTTATCGCAGGCTCCAACGTCCTTCATCGGCTCTTGATGCCAAGGCATCCACCATGCGCCCTTTACAGCTTGCCACTAACAAACACTCAACAAACACAACAAACCACCCAACCACGCCAGCCAGCAAACCACGACCATCAACGCACGCCGGGCGGTCCATAGGATTGAGCAACAGCAAAAAACACTCTGCAAAGACACACACTACAAAAACAAACACCCACACAACTCGTTCCCCCACCCAACGGTGAGCAGAACTGTGCGGGCGATGCTCGCGTCCACTATCCACGAATCAAACAAACAAGAGACAACCAACCCCACCAGATCCATCCGGACCCGGCGGCGCCTGATTCCTCAGGGCCCAACAGTGCGCCAGAACAAACCACCCACCACCCGCACGACCCCGACGTTCCACACCCACAACCTCCCCCGAAGGGACCGCGTCGGCAGTACTAGCGAAGCCGGCCGATGACCGGTGAGCTCTTCATCGATGGATTCCACTAACAAGACACCCTCAACCCCAGACACAGTTGCCTGGAGCCCTGTGGTGTGTCTCCTTAGAAAGGAGGTGATCCAGCCGCACCTTCCGGTACGGCTACCTTGTTACGACTTCGTCCTAATCGCCAGCCCCACCTTCGACCACTCCCTCCGCAAGCGGTTGGGCCATGGGCTTCGGGTGTTGCCGACTTTCATGACGTGACGGGCGGTGTGTACAAGGCCCGGGAACGTATTCACCGCAGCGTTGCTGATCTGCGATTACTAGCGACTCCGACTTCATGGGGTCGAGTTGCAGACCCCAATCCGAACTGAGACCGGCTTTTTGGGATTCGCTCCCCCTCACGGGATCGCAGCCCTTTGTACCGGCCATTGTAGCATGCGTGAAGCCCTGGACATAAGGGGCATGATGACTTGACGTCATCCCCACCTTCCTCCGAGTTGACCCCGGCAGTCTCCTATGAGTCCCCATCACCCCGAAGGGCATGCTGGCAACATAGAACGAGGGTTGCGCTCGTTGCGGGACTTAACCCAACATCTCACGACACGAGCTGACGACAGCCATGCACCACCTGTACACCGACAAAAGGGGCCATATCTCTACGGCTTTCCGGTGTATGTCAAACCCAGGTAAGGTTCTTCGCGTTGCATCGAATTAATCCGCATGCTCCGCCGCTTGTGCGGGCCCCCGTCAATTCCTTTGAGTTTTAGCCTTGCGGCCGTACTCCCCAGGCGGGGCGCTTAATGCGTTAGCTGCGGCACGGAATCCGTGGAATGGACCCCACACCTAGCGCCCAACGTTTACGGTGTGGACTACCAGGGTATCTAATCCTGTTCGCTCCCCACACTTTCGCTCCTCAGCGTCAGGTAATGCCCAGAGAACCGCCTTCGCCACCGGTGTTCCTCCTGATATCTGCGCATTTCACCGCTACACCAGGAATTCCGTTCTCCCCTGCATACCTCTAGTCTGCCCGTATCGGAAGCAAGCACAGAGTTAAGCCCCGTGTTTTCACTCCCGACGCGACAAACCGCCTACGAGCCCTTTACGCCCAATAATTCCGGACAACGCTCGCACCCTACGTATTACCGCGGCTGCTGGCACGTAGTTGGCCGGTGCTTCTTCTCCACCTACCGTCAGCACCACCAAAAAGCGGCACCTTCGTCGGTGATGAAAGAGGTTTACAACCCGAAGGCCGTCATCCCTCACGCGGCGTTGCTGGATCAGGCTTCCGCCCATTGTCCAATATTCCCCACTGCTGCCTCCCGTAGGAGTCTGGGCCGTGTCTCAGTCCCAGTGTGGCCGGTCACCCTCTCAGGCCGGCTACCCGTCGAAGCCTTGGTAGGCCATTACCCCACCAACAAGCTGATAGGCCGCGAGCACATCCCCCACCGAAAAAACTTTCCACCAACACACATGCGCGCATCAGTGCATATTCGGTATTAGACCCCGTTTCCGGGGCTTATCCCAAAGTGGAGGGCAGATTACTCACGTGTTACTCACCCGTTCGCCGCTCGTGTACCCCAAAGGGCCTTACCGCTCGACTTGCATGTGTTAAGCACGCCGCCAGCGTTCGTCCTGAGCCAGGATCAAACTCTCCATAGAAAATTCAAACCCAACAAAAAACGAAACTAGCAATTAAGCCAGAATCATTGAATGCCGAAAAAAGCAAACCCAAACCAAAAACAACTTGATCGAGGCACAAACTTATCCATCGACTATCTGACACACTGTTGAGTTCTCAAGAATCACACGCACACCTGCTCGATCCGCTTGGACCGGGCTCGGGGCAACCTGCAAAAACTTACCGGGTCCGTCTGGCTGCGTCAACTTGGCGTCGAGCGCGACCTGGTGTCCCAGTGCCGGGCGCACAGCAACCCACCTCGATGGTCTTGCGACCCGGGGTGGGAGCCGCTTGCGCGACGTAGAGAAACGTAGCAGGGCCTCACTCGGGGACGCCAATCGGGGTGGCCCGGGGGCTGCGGCGGTAGGTCGAGACGGTGCGCTCCCCCGCGATCCAGTAGCGCCAGGGCCGGTCGGGAGCGAGCCGCAGCCCACCCGCGGACCGCGCTCGACCCGCCGCGCGCGGTCCGCTGCGCAGGCGTCAGCGTCACCGGCCCGGAGCGCAGGTCGGTGCCGTCGTGGGCGAGCTCGAGGCCGAGCGCACGGCCCAGCCGTCCGGGCCCGCGGGCGAGGTCGCGGTCGGTGGAGCCCGGGCGGCGCTCGCGGGCCAGGTCCAGTCCCTCGACCACCTCGCCGGCGCGCAGCAGCACGGCGGCGGCCTGCCCGTCCGGGCCCGGCCACGACGTTGGCGCACACGTGCACCCCGTAGGACAGGTAGCAGTAGAGGTGAGCGGGCGGCCCGAACATCACCGCGGTGCGGGCGGTCGGACCGCGGTAGGCGTGGGAGCCGGGGTCGTCGGCGCCGTCGTACGCCTCGACCTCGGTGAGGCGCACGGCGACCCCGCCATGACGCACCACCGCGCCGAGCAGGCGCGGCGCGACCTCGGTGACCCGGCCAGCGAGCAGCGTGGCCAGGTCAGCGCCGGCGGGCACGCTCCACGGCGGCGTGCAGCTCGCTGAGCTGCTCGGCCACCCGGACGGGGGCGGTGCCGCCTCGTCCGTCGCGGGACGACACGGAGCCCTCGACGGTCAGCACCTCGCGGACGCCGGACGTCAGGGACGGCGAGATCGCGGCGAGCTCGTCGTCGTCGAGCTCGTCGAGCTCGATCCCGAGCTCCTCGCAGCGGCGCACGCAGGCACCGGCCACCTCGTGGGCGATCCGGAACGGGACACCCTCGCGCACCAGCCACTCGGCCACGTCGGTGGCCAGCGAGAAGCCCTGGGGCGCGAGCTCGGCCATCCGCTCGGTGCGGAAGGTCAGCGTCGCGACCATCCCGGTGAACGCCGGCAGCAGCACCTCGAGCGTGTCGACGGAGTCGAAGACCGGCTCCTTGTCCTCCTGCAGGTCGCGGTTGTAGGCCAGCGGCAGCGCCTTGAGCGTGGCGAGCAGCCCGGCGAGGTTGCCGATCAGCCGGCCGGCCTTGCCCCGGGCGAGCTCGGCGATGTCGGGGTTCTTCTTCTGCGGCATGATGCTCGACCCCGTCGACCAGGCGTCGTGCAGCGTCACGAACCCGACCTCCCGGGTCGACCAGAAGATGACCTCCTCGGCCAGCCGGCTCACGTCGACCCCGACCTGGGCGCAGACGAAGGCGAACTCGGCGACGAAGTCGCGCGCGGAGGTGCCGTCGATGGAGTTGGCGCTGGAGCCGGTGAACCCCAGCTCGGCGGCCACCCCGACCGGGTCGAGGCCCAGCGACTGGCCGGCCAGCGCGCCCGAGCCGTACGGCGAGTCGGCCGCCACCCGGGCGTCCCAGTCGGCCAGCCGGTCGACGTCGCGCAGCAGCGGCCACGCGTGCGCCATCAGGTGGTGCGACAGCAGCACGGGCTGCGCGTGCTGCAGGTGGGTGCGCCCGGGCATCACGGCACCGAGGTGCTCGGCGGCCTGCCCGGCCAGCGCGTCGACCAGGTCGAGCAGGTGACCGGTGACGACCCGGGCGTGGTCGCGCAGGAAGACCTTGAACAGCGTGGCGATCTGGTCGTTGCGGCTGCGGCCGGCGCGGAGCCGGCCCCCGACGTCGGGGCCGACCTCGGCCAGGAGCAGCCGCTCGAGCGCACCGTGGACGTCCTCGTCGGAGGGGTCGGGCAGCAGGTCGCCGGCGGCGTAGCGCTCCCCCAGGACCTCCAGCCCGCGGAGCAGCTCGGCGTGGTCGTCGTCGGTGAGCAGCCCCGCGCGGTGCAGCGCACCGGCGTGCGCACGCGACCCGGCGAGGTCGTAGGGGGTCAGCCGCCAGTCGAAGTGCGTGGAGCGCGAGAGCTCCTCGAGCTCGGGCGACGGGCCGCCCGCGAAGCGGCCGCCCCACAGCTTGCCGGTGTTGGTGCTCACGTCTCTCCTCGTCGTACGGCGGCGATGGCCAGCTCCATGATGTCGGGCAGGTCCGCGGTCACGGCACCACCCTCGCGTCGCAGGTCGTCCGGGGTCCACCACGCGGCCGCCAGCAGGTTGCCCACCTCCGCCGGCTCGAGGCCGGCGAACGAGACCTCCACCTCGCGCGCCAGCGGCACCGCGAAGAAGCTGTTGTCGCTGACGTAGTCGACCTGCGCCCACGAGAACGGGTGGGTGACCCGGTGCAGCGGCCCCAGCAGGGCCTCGGCCGGGACCCGGAGGCCAGTCTCCTCCACCAGCTCGCGCACCCCGGCCTCGCGCAGGGTCTCGCCGGCCTCGACGGCGCCGCCGACGCTGACCCAGTGCAGGTCGCCCGCCCGGGCGGGGTCCTGGCCCTGCACCAGCAGCACCTCTCCCCCGGGGCTCACCGGCAGCACCCGCGCCGCGACGCGGTGGATCGGGCCCATCAGTCGGTGCCGAACTCCATGGCGGCCGCGTCGAGCGCCTCGTCGGCGGCGTCGCGGGCCGCCTCGTTGCGGGCGATCCGCTCCGCGCCACCGGCCTCGATCGCACCGAAGAGCGTGCCGTTCTGCACGAGCACCTGGCCCTCGTCGAGCGGCTGGCCGGCGTAGAGCTCGAGCTTGGCGCGCGAGTCGGCGATGTCGAGGTTGCGCATCGTCAGCTGCCCGATCCGGTCGACCGGGCCGAAGGCGGCGTTGTCGGTGCGCTCCATCGACAGCTTGTCGGGGTGGTAGGAGAACGCCGCGCCCTCGGTGCTGCAGCACGGTGTAGTCCTCGCCGCGGCGCAGCCGGATCGTCACCTCGCCGGTCACCAGCGAGGCGATCCAGCGCTGGATCGACTCGCGCAGCATCAGCGCCTGCGGGTCGAGCCAGCGACCCTCGTACAGCAGCCGGCCGAGGCGGCGTCCCTGCGAGTGGTAGGCCTCGATGGTGTCCTCGTTGTGGATCGCGTTGACCAGCCGCTCGTAGGCGATCCACAGCAGCGCCATGCCCGGCGCCTCGTAGATGCCGCGCGACTTGGCCTCGATGATCCGGTTCTCGATCTGGTCGGACATGCCCAGGCCGTGGCGGCCGCCGATCGTGTTGGCGGCGTGCACCAGCTCGACGGCGTCGTCGTAGCGCTTGCCGTCGATGGCGACCGGACGCCCGGCCTCGAAGCGGATCGTGACGTCCTCGGTCTCGATCGCGACCTCGGGGTCCCAGAACTTCACGCCCATGATCGGCTCGACGACCTCCAGCGAGACGTCGAGGTGCTCGAGGGTCTTCGCCTCGTGGGTGGCGCCCCAGATGTTGGCGTCGGTGGAGTAGGCCTTCTCCTTGGCGTCGCGGTAGGGCAGCCCGTGCGCGGTGAGCCACTGGCTCATCTCGTCGCGGCCACCGAGCTCGTGGACGAAGTCGGCGTCGAGCCACGGCTTGTAGATGCGCAGCTCGGGGTTGGCCAGCAGCCCGTAGCGGTAGAACCGCTCGATGTCGTTGCCCTTGAACGTCGACCCGTCGCCCCAGATGTCGACGCCGTCCTGGTGCATCGCCTGCACCAGCATCGTGCCGGTCACGGCGCGGCCGATCGGCGTGGTGTTGAAGTAGGCGCGGCCGCCGGAGCGGATGTGGAAGGCCCCGCACGCGAGCGCGGCCAGGCCCTCCTCGACCAGCTGCGGCTTGCAGTCGAGGTGGCGGGCGAGCTCCGCGCCGTACTCCATGGCGCGGGCGGGGACGCCGGCGATGTCGGGCTCGTCGTACTGGCCGATGTCGGCGGTGTAGGTGCACGGGATCGCACCCTTGTCGCGCATCCAGGCCACCGCCACCGAGGTGTCGAGGCCGCCGGAGAAGGCGATGCCGACCCGCTGGCCGGTGGGAAGTGCGGTCAGGACCTTGCTCACGTGGGTTCCTTCAGAGTCTGGGGTGTCTGGGGGTGGGGTCTGGGTCGTCTGCTGGGGTGCGTAGCGGTGCTTCGCGCTGGTGGAGCCGTGCTGGGCGAGCTCGAGGAAGCGGCGCACCAGCGCCTGGCCGCCGGCGGGGTCGCGGCTGATCACCACCACGGTGTCGTCGCCGCCGAGGGTGCCCAGGACGCCGTCCAGCTCGACCCGGTCGAACGCGGAGGCCAGGAACTGCGCGGCCCCGGGCGGGGTGCGGAGGACGGCGAGGTTGGCGCTGGCGTCGGCGCTCACGAGGAGCTCGGCACAGAGCCGTGCCAGCCGCTGCATCGAGGCCTCGCTGCCCGCGGGCGCGGCGAGGCGCCGGTCGCCGCCCTCGCCGGGCACGGCGTAGACCATGCCGCCGGACGCCGACCGGACCTTCAGCGCGTCGAGCTCGACGAGGTCGCGCGACAAGGTCGCCTGGGTGACCTTGAGCCCGGTCTCGGCGAGCAGGTCTGCCAGCTCGGTCTGGGAGTGCACCTCACGGCTGGAGACCAGCTCGACGATCAGCTGGTGCCGGGCGATCTTGGTGACCGGCCGGACGGCGGCGTCGTTCACAGGTCACCGTCCGTGGCCCACTGCTCGAGCAGGAAGGTCAGCACCGCCTTCTGGGCGTGCCGGCGGTTCTCCGCCTCGTCCCAGACCACGCTCTGCGGTCCCTCGAGCACCGCGTCGTCGATCTCGACGCCGCGGTACGCCGGCAGGCAGTGCAGGACGAGCGCGTCGGGGGCCGCGAGCGCCACGAGCTCGGAGGTGAGCGCGAACGGCCCGAACACCTCGCGACGGGTCGCGGCCTCCTCCTCCTTGCCCATCGAGATCCAGGTGTCGGTGACCAGGACGTCGGCACCCGCCACCGCCGCGCGCGCGTCGCCGTGCGCCGAGACCGAGCCGCCGGTGCCGGCCGCGATCTGCGCGGCGCGCTCGAGGACCTCGGCGCCGGGCAGGTAGCCCTCGGGGCTGCTCACCACGACGTGCATGCCGGCGGTGGCCCCCGCGAGCAGCCAGGAGCTGCCCATGTTGGAGGCGCCGTCGCCGACGAACGCGACCCGGAGCCCGGCCAGCGTGCCGCGGTGCTCGCGCACGGTCTGCAGGTCGGCCAGCAGCTGGCAGGGGTGGAAGTCGTCGGTGAGGGCGTTGATGACCGGGACGCCGGCGTACGCCGCCATCTCCTCGACCTTGCGCTGCTCGTAGGTGCGCCACACGATCGCCGCGGCCTGGCGGCCCAGCACCCGGGCGACGTCGGCGACCGGCTCCCGGACGCCGATCCCGGCCAGGTGGCCGTCGACCAGCATCGCGTGGCCGCCGAGCTCGGCGATGCCGGCGGCGAAGCTGGACTGGGTGCGCAGCGTGGGCTTGTCGAAGATCATCGCCACGGTGTGCGGTCCCTCGAGCGGTCGCGCCTCGAACGGCGCCCGCTTCATCCGGGCGGCCAGGTCGAGCACGTGGGCCTGCTCGGCGGGGCTCAGGTCGTCGTCGCGCAGCAGGTGCCTCATGGGGCACCACCCGGGGCGGCGACACCGGCGGCGTCGAGGAGACCCGGCCAGGCCTGGAGGAAGCCGTCGACGTCGGCGTCGGTGACCACCAGCGGCGGCGCGAGCCGCACCCGGTCGGGGCCGGTCGCGTTGATGATCCAGCCGGCCTCCTGCGCGGCGGCGACGACCGCGGGCGCCTTGCCCTCGGCGAGCGTGCAGCCGACCAGGACGCCGACCCCGCGCACCTCGGTGACCCGGGCGTCCCCGGCGAGGCCGTCGCGCAGCCGCTCGCCCACCTCGGTGGCCCGCGCCAGCAGCCCCTCCTCCTCGATGGTCTCGATGACCGCGAGGGCCGCGGCGCAGGAGAGCGGGTTGCCGCCGAAGGTCGTGCCGTGGTTGCCGGGCTCGAACATCGTGGCGGCGCGGCCGAAGCCGATCAGGGCCCCGATCGGGACCCCGCCGCCGAGCCCCTTGGCCAGCGTGAGCAGGTCGGGCGTGACCCCCGAGGCGTGGCTCGCCAGCCACGACCCGGTGCGGCCCATCCCGGACTGGACCTCGTCGAACCACAGCAGCGCACCGTGGCGCTCGGTGATCTCGCGGGCCGCGACCAGGAACTCAGCGGACGCGACGTTGACGCCGGCCTCGCCCTGGAGCGGCTCGATCACGACCGCCGCGGTCTCGTCGGTGACGGCGGCGGCGAGCGCCTCGGCGTCGCCGAACGGCACCCAGGTGACGTCGCCCGGGAGCGGCTCGAACGGCTCGCGGTAGGCCGCCTTGGCCGTGAGGGCCAGGCTGCCCATCGTGCGGCCGTGGAAGGCGTCCTCCATGGCCACCACCCGGGTGCGGCCGGTGAGCCGGGTGAGCTTGAGCGCCGCCTCGTTGGCCTCGGTGCCGGTGCTGACGAAGAACACGCGCCCCGTCGGCCCCCTCGGCGTCGGGCGCCGTCAGCGCGAGCAGCCGCTCGGCCAGCTCGACCTGCTGCGGGGTGGTGAAGAAGTTGGACACGTGGCCCAGCGTCCGCACCTGCTCGGAGACCGCGGCCACCAGCCGGGGGTGCCCGTGGCCGAGGGTGTTGACGGCGATGCCGCCGAGGAAGTCGACGTACTCGCGGCCGTCGGCGTCCCAGACGTGGGCGCCCGCGCCGCGGACCAGGGTCAGCCGCGGCGGGCCGAAGGTGTTCATCAGGGAGTCGGCGTAGCGCTCCCCCCAGGTCGGGTGGCTCACTTGGTGTCCCTGGCCTTCCGGGTCTTGGTCTCGACCCCGGGCAGCACCTGGGTGCCGACGCCCTCGTCGGTGAAGAGCTCGAGGATCACGGCGTGCGGCTCGCGGCCGTCGACGACGGTGGCCCGCGGGACGCCGCCCTGCACCGCGTTGAGGCAGGCGCCCATCTTCGGGATCATCCCGCTGGCGAGCGTCGGCAGGATCCGCTCCAGCTCGTCGGGGTTGATCTCGCCGATGACCTCCTCCGGGTCCGGCCAGTCGAGGTAGAGCCCCTCGACGTCGGTGAGCACCAGCAGCTTCTCGGCACCCAGGGCGATGGCGAGGGACGCGGCGGCGAGGTCGGCGTTGACGTTGTGGATCTGGCCGTCGACGTCGGGGGCGACGCTGGAGACGACCGGCACCCGGCCGGCGCCGATGATGTCGAGGACCGCCTCGGGACGCACGTGCGAGACCTCGCCGACCAGGCCGAGGTCGACCTCCTCGCCGTCGACGATCGTGTTGGTCTGCTCGGCGGTGAACAGGCCGGCGTCCTCGCCGGACAGGCCGACCGCGAGCGGTCCGTGCTCGTTGATCAGCCCGACCAGCTCGCGCTGGACCTGGCCGACCAGGACCATCCGGACGACGTCCATGGCCTCGGGCGTGGTGACCCGGAGCCCGCCCTTGAACTCCGAGGTGATGTCGAGGCGGTCGAGCATCGCGGAGATCTGCGGACCACCGCCGTGCACCACGACCGGCCGGAACCCGGCGAAGCGCAGGAAGGCGATGTCCTCGGCGAACGCGCGCTTCAGGGTGTCGTCGGTCATCGCGTTGCCGCCGTACTTCACGACCACGACCTTCTGGTGGTAGCGCTTGAGCCAGGGCAGCGCGCCGGCGAGGGTGCGGGCCTTGGCCTGGTCGGGCTTGCGGGGGTCGACCGGGCCGGTGCTGGAGTCGTTCATCTGGGGATCCGTCATCTCAGGAGGAGTAGGCGCTGTTCTCGTGGACGTAGGCGTGGGTGAGGTCGTTGGTCCAGACCGTGGCACGCTCGGTGCCGGCCTTGAGGTCGATGGTCACGCTGACCTCACGCGGCTCGAGGTCGACCAGGGTCGGGTCCTCGGCGGGCGTGGAGGCCCGGCAGACCCAGACGCCGTTCATCGCCACGTCGAGGTCGGCGGGGTCGAAGGCCGCCGCCGTGGTGCCGAGGCTGGCCAGCACCCGGCCCCAGTTGGGGTCCTTGCCGAAGACCGCGGCCTTGAAGAGGTTGCTGCGCGCGACGCTGCGGCCGACCTCGACCGCGTCGTCCTCGGTGGCGGCGTTGAGCACGGTGATCGCGATCTCGTGGTCGGCGCCCTCGGCGTCCTTGAGCAGCTGCATCGCCAGGTCGGTGCAGGCCTGGGTGAGCGCCGCGGTGAAGTCGGGCAGCGACGGCGTGATGCCGCTGGCGCCGCTGGCCAGCACGGTGACCGTGTCGTTGGTCGACATGCAGCCGTCGGAGTCGAGGCGGTCGAAGCTGACCCGGGTCGCCGCGCGCAGCGCCTGGTCGAGCTCGGCCGCCGGGACGACGGCGTCGGTGGTGAGGACGACGAGCATGGTGGCCAGCTGCGGGGCCAGCATGCCGGCGCCCTTGGCCATCGCCGCCGATCGACCAGCCGGCGCCCTCGACCACGACCTGCTTGCTCACCGAGTCGGTGGTCATGATCGCGTGCGCCGCGTCGTCGCCGCTCTCGGCCGACAGGGCGGCGAAGGCCGCGTCGACGCCGTCGAGGACGTCCTGGCGAGGGTTGGTGAGGCCGATCAGCCCGGTCGAGCAGACCACCACGTCGACCGGCGCCGATGCCGACCAGCCCGGCGACGCGCTCGGCGACGGCGTGCGTGGTCTGGAAGCCCTCGGGGCCGGTGTAGCAGTTGGCCCCGCCGGAGTTGAGGACGACGGCGCGCACGACGCCGTCCTTGACCACCTCCTGGCTCCACAGGATCGGGTTGGCCTTGCAGCGGTTGGCGGTGAAGACGCTCGCGGAGTCGTGGGCGGGACCGTCGTTGACGACCAGGGCGACGTCCTTGCCGCCGCTGGCCTTGAGCCCGGCGGCCACGCCGGCGGCCCGGAAGCCCTGGGGGTGGGTGACGCTCATCGGGTGCTCTTCCTGGACGGCGGGACGGGGACGGCTTCGACGGTGTGGCCCTGTCGTCGCCAGCACTCGGCGGCCTGCTCGGCGCGGCCGGCGGGCACCAGGATCCAGTCGGTGTCGTAGGTGGAGATCGTGAAGACGCTGATCTGCTCCTCCGCCAGGGGCGCGAGCAGGCCGGCCAGCACGCCGGTGAGCGCGAAGTCGAGCGGGCCCTGCACCGAGAAGGCGGCGAACGGCTGCTGCGACGTCGCCTTCGGCGGCACCCCGGCGGCGGCGCAGACCAGCGAGGTCTCGGTGGCCGTGGCGGTGATCGAGAACAGCGAGGACGACGCGGCCCACGTCGGGACGTCGGCGCCCGGGCCGAGCCGCACGACGGCGAGGGCCTCCGGGTGCTGCTCGAGGACGTGAGGGTGGCGGTGCGTCGCAGGTCGTGGTCATGGGGCGATCCCTACGGTCGTGAGGCCCAGGCCCTCGTCGAGGCCGAGCGCGAGGTTCATGCACTGGACGGCGGCGCCGCCGGTGCCCTTGGCGAGGTTGTCGACCGCGCCCACCGCCACGAGACGACGGGCGTGCTCGTCGACGGTGACCTGCAGGTGCACCGAGTTGGAGCCCAGCACCGACTGCGTCTGCGGCCACTGCCCGGCCGGCAGCACGTGCACGAACGGCTCGTCGGCGTAGGCCTCGGCGTAGGCGTCGTGCGCCGCCTCGGCGGTGAGGTCGCCGGCCAGGGAGGCCGAGCAGGTGGCCAGGATGCCGCGCGACATCGGGACCAGCAGCGGGGTGAAGCTGACGCTCACGGTGCCGTCGACGAGGCCGGAGAGGTTCTGGGTGATCTCGGGGGTGTGCCGGTGGGTGCCGCCGACGCCGTAGGCGCTGGCGTTGCCCATCACCTCGCTGCCGAGCAGGTGCGGCTTCGCGGCCTTGCCGGCGCCGCTGGTGCCGGAGGCGGCCACCACCACGACGTCGGGCTCGACCAGGCCGGCGGCGACCGCCGGGGCCAGGGTGAGCGTGGAGATCGTCGGGTAGCACCCGGGGACGGCGATCCGGGTCGCTCCGCGCAGGACGTCGCGCTGGCCGGGCAGCTCGGGCAGGCCGTAGGGCCAGGTGCCGGCGTGGCTGCCGCCGTAGAACCGCTCCCACTCGGCCGGGTCGGCGAGCCGGAAGTCGGCACCGCAGTCGATGACGACGACGTCGTCGGGCAGCTGCGCGGCGATCTCGCCGGACTGGCCGTGCGGCAGGCCGAGGAAGACCACGTCGTGGCCCGGCGAGCGTGTCGAGCGTCGGTCGGCTCGAGCACCCGGTCGGCGAGCGGCACCAGGTGCGGCTGGAGGCTGCCGAGCGGCTGGCCGGCGTTGCTGCCGCCGGTGAGCGCCCCGATCTCCACCCCGGGATGCCCCAGGAGGAGGCGGAGCACCTCACCCCCGGCGTACCCGCTGGCTCCGGCCACCGCCACACGTGTCGTCATGTGCATGACCATACACCCGAGTGCATGGTCATGAAGAACCGGGCGGAAGCCCCTGGGCCGCAGTCGGTGCGGACGCCTACCCTCGGAGGATGACCACTCGGGAGCAGACGCAGACCTCACCACCGGCCGGGCACCTGGCCTCACGCCTGACCTTCGACGACCTGCTCGGGCACCTGCGTGCCGAGTCGGCGCGGTTCCGTGAGGTGCTGACCGGCGCCGACCCCGACGCGCGGGTGCCTGGCTGCCCGGAGTGGACGGCCGCCGACCTGCTGTGGCACCTCGGCCCCGACGTGCAGGGGTTCTGGGCCCACGTCGTGCGCACCCGTCCGGCCGCCCCCGACGGCTGGACGGCGCCGGAGCGGCCGGTCTGCTACCGCGACGTGCTCGCGGCCTTCGACACCGCCCACGCCGACCTGGTGCAGGCCCTGGCGGGTGCCGGTCCGGAGGAGCCCGCCTGGACCTGGGCGCCCGAGCAGACGGTGGGCTTCACCTACCGCCGGCAGGCCCACGAGGCGCTGATCCACCGGATCGACGCCGAGCAGACCGTCGGCGCGCCCCGGGCCAACGTCGACGTCGCCCTCGCGGCCGACGGCGTCGTCGAGACCCTGGGCGTGATGTTCGGCGGCTGCCCGCCGTGGGGCTCGTTCACCGGGCTCCCCCAGCACGTGCGCGTCGACCTCACCGACGCCGCCCCGGTCTGGGTGCAGCTCGGCCGCTTCACCGGCACCGACCCCGACTCCGAGAAGTCCTACGACGAGCCCGACATCGCGGTGGTCCCCGACCCCGGCACGGCACCCGACGTGACCCTCACCGGATCCTCGGTCGACGTCGACCTGTGGCTGTGGCGTCGCGGCGACGACGCAGCGCTCGTGGTCGACGGTGACCGCGAGGTCTACGACCGGTTCCGCGGCTGCGTCGACCACCCGATCGACTGAGGGCCTCTCGGGCGAAGCGAGGTCCGGCTCGCGGGGTCTCGTGGCTCGGGCCTGGCGGCCCTCGCACCTCGACCGCCGCAGGCCCCGGTGGTTGAGGTGCGAGCGAAGCGAGCCACGAAACCCCCCTGCGAGGTGGATTTCGTGGCTCGTCGCTGGCGCTCCTCGCACCTCAACCACCGAACCGCGCACGAGCGGAGCGGGCCACGAAACCCCGGCTAGCTGCGCTGGACGGCCCCGACCCGCTCGGCGGCGGCGGCTACCGCGGCGTCGCGGGCGGCGCCGGTCTCCTGCTCGGTGAGGGTGCGGTCGGGGGCGCGGAAGCGCAGCGCGAAGGCGAGCGACTTCTTGCCCTCGCCCGACCTGGGCGCCGGTGTAGACGTCGAAGAGCCGGATCGACTCCAGCAGGTCGCCGGCGCCGGCCCGCAGCGCGGCCTCGACGTCGGCGGCGGGCACGGCCGCGTCGACGACCAGGGCGACGTCCTCCTTGGCCAGCGGGAAGTCGGAGTACGACGGCGCGCGGGTCTCGTCGGGGGCCAGCTCGAGCAGCCGGTCGAGGTCGACCTCGGCGGCGACGGTGCGGGCCGGGACGCCGTAGGCCTGGCAGACCTTCGGGTGCAGCTCGCCGGCGTGGCCGAGCACCGCGTCGCCGACGCGGATCTCGGCGCAGCGGCCGGGGTGCCACGGTGCGCGGGCGGCGGGCCGGACCTCGATCTCCACGCCGACGGCCTCGGCGGTCGCGCGCACGGCGTCGACGGCGTCGGCCCAGCTGACCGGGCGGCCCGGGCCCCACCAGCCGTCGCGCTCGCGCTCCCCCGCACCGACCAGCCCGAGGTGCAGCGGCTGGTGCGGCAGCGCCTTGTCGAGGTCGTCGATCTCGCCGGGCGTCGGGCGCCGGTCGACGCCGTAGATCGGTGCCGGCCCGCCGGCGTGCGGCAGCGTCACCGTGGCCGACTCGAACAGCGCGGCGCTGGTGGCGCCGCGACCGGCGTTGCGGCCCAGCGCCTTGAGCAGGCCGGGCAGCAGGGTCGTGGTCATCGACGGCTCCTCCGTCGACAGCGGGTTGGCCAGCCGCAGCGTCGTGCGTCGGTCGTCGTCGGCGGGCAGGCCGAGCCGGTCGAGCTCGGGCACCCCGACGAACGGGAAGCTGACGACCTCGACGTAGCCGGCGCCGGCCAGGGTGCGGCCGACGCGGCGGCGCAGCAGCTGCGCGCGGGTGAGGCCGCGGCCCGACGGCGGCGTGGGCAGCACGGACGGCACCCGGTCGTAGCCGACCAGCCGGGCGACCTCCTCGACCAGGTCGTAGGGGTCGGTGAGGTCGGGGCGCCACGGCGGCGGCGTCGCGCTCGACCCGCGGCCCGTCGACCTCGACGGCGCACCCGACGGCCTCCAGGTGCGCCAGCGTGGTGGCGTCGTCGATCGACATCCCGGTCACGCGGGCGGGCAGGTCGACCGCGATCTCGATCGGGGAGCGGGCGGGCGGGGTGCCGACCACGGTCACGCCCGGCTCCGCCGTCGCGCCGCCGTACGTCGTCAGCAGCTCGACCACCCGGTCGGCCGCGGCCTCGCACGTCGTCGGGTCGGCGCCGCGCTCGTTGCGCTTGCCGGCCTCGGAGGTGATCTTGTGGCGCCGGCCGGTGCGGAACATCGCGGTGGCGTCCCAGTGGGCGGACTCCACGAGCACCCGCGACGTGGTCGCGGACATCTCGGTGGCCTCGCCGCCCATCACGCCGCCGAGGCCGATGACGCCGGAGTCGTCGGTGACCACGAGGTCCTCGGGCGACAGGGCGCGAGCGGTGCCGTCGAGGGTGGTGAGCCGCTCGCCGGCCGCCGCGCGGCGCACGCGGACGGTGCCGGTGAGCTTGTCGGCGTCGTAGCCGTGGATGGGGCGCCCGGTCTCGAGCATCACGTAGTTGGTGACGTCGACGGCGAGCGAGATCGGCCGCATCCCGGCGAGCTGGATCCGCGAGACCATCCAGTCGGGGGTGGGTGCCGTGGGGTCGAAGCCGGAGACGGTGCGGGCCACGAACACCGGGCAGCCGACCTGGTCGTCGACGACCACGGGGTAGCCGGCGTCGTCGGCCGCCGGCACCGGACGGTCGACCGGGTCGCGGAACGCGACGCCGTAGGACATCGCCGCCTCGCGGGCGACCCCGCGCAGCGAGAGCGCGTAGGCGCGGTCGGGGTTGATCTCGAACTCGATCGTCTCCTCGCGCAGCCCGAGCACGTCGCGGGCGTCGGTGCCGGGCTCGCCGGCGTCGGCGGGCAGCACGATGATGCCGTCCGAGCGTCGGCGCCGAGGCCGAGCTCGCTGACCGAGCAGATCATCCCGGCCGAGACGTGGCCGTAGGTCTTGCGCGCGGAGATCGCGAAGTCACCGGGCAGCACGCCGCCGGGCAGGATCACGACCACCAGGTCGCCGACCGCGAAGTTGTGGGCGCCGCAGACGATGCCCTGGGGCTCACCGGTGCCGTTGGCGTCGGCCGACGTCGACGGTGCACCAGTTGATGGTCTTGCCGTTCTTCTGCGGCTCGGCCTCCATCGTGAGCACGCGCCCGATCACGAGCGGGCCGGTGATCGCGTCGCCGGGGCGGTGCAGCGCCTCGAGCTTGAGGCCGAGCGCGGTCAGCCGCGCGGCGAGGTCGTCGGTGGTCGCGTCCGCCGGCAGGTCGACGTACTCGCGGATCCAGGAGACAGGGGCGCGCATGTCAGAGCTCCGTTCCGAAGGCCGAGCTGAACCGGACGTCGCCCTCGAAGAAGTCGCGCAGGCTCTCGGCGCCGCTGTGGAACATGAAGGCCCGGTCGATGCCCATGCCGAACGCGAAGCCGGTGTAGGTCTCGGGGTCGACGCCGCACGCGGTGAGCACCCGCGGGTTGACCACGCCGCAGCCGCCCCACTCGATCCAGCCCTCGCCCTTGCAGGTGCGGCAGGACTCGACACCGGGCGCTCGGCCGCGGCACACGAAGCAGACCAGGTCGACCTCGGCGGACGGCTCGGTGAACGGGAAGTACGACGGCCGGAAGCGGGTGGTGATGCCCTCGCCGAACATTGCGTGGCGAAGTGGTCGAGGGTGCCCTTGAGGTGGGCCATCGTGATGCCGTGGTCGACGACCAGCCCCTCGACCTGGTGGAACATCGGGCTGTGGGTGGCGTCGTACTCGTCGGTGCGGAAGACCCGCCCCGGGCAGATGACGTAGATCGGGGGCTCGCGGGTGAGCATCGTGCGCGCCTGCACCGGCGAGGTGTGGGTGCGCAGCACGACGTGGTGGTCGGCCGGCTCGGTCCAGAAGGTGTCCTGCATGGTGCGCGCCGGGTGGTCGGGGCCGAGGTTGAGCGCGTCGAAGTTGAGCCACTCCGCCTCGACGACCGGCCCCTCGGCCACCTCCCAGCCCATGGCCACGAAGAGGTCGGCGATGTGGTCGGACATCAGCGTGATCGGGTGCCGCGAGCCGCGCGCGGTGCGGGTGGTCGGCAGCGTGACGTCGACGGTCTCCTCGACCAGCATCCGCTCCTCGTGCTCGACCTCGAGCACGGCCTGGCGGGCCGCGAGCGCCTGGTTGACGGCGCCGCGGGCCTGACCGATCCGCCGTCCGGCCTCCTTGCGCGCCTGGGGCGGGAGCGCACCGATCTCGCGGTTGGCCAGGGCGAGCGGGGAGCGGTCGCCGGTGTGGGCGATCCGGACCTGCTTGAGCGCCTCGAGGTCGGTCGCCGCGGCGATCGCCGCGAGCGCGGCGTCGCGGGACGCCTCGACCTCCTCGGGCTTCAAGTCGGTGACCTCCACGGGGTCGTAGTTGCTGTTGGGTCCGGACACGGGAGCCAAGTCTAGGAACGTCGCCGCCGCGGTCGCGACGGGGTCGCCCGGCGGGGTCGGCGCCGGGGCTCGGGTCAGCTCGCCGAGCGGCTCGCCGACCGGCCAGCGGACGGTGATCCGGGCGCCACCGCCGGGGGCGTCGTCGATCTCGACGCTGCCGCCGTGCGCCCGGGTGAGCCCGCCGACGATGTAGAGCCCGAGCCCCGACCCGCCGCGCGCGCCGCCCTTCCAGAACTTCGTGAACACCCGTCGCCGCAGCTCCTGGGGGATGCCCTCGCCCTCGTCGGAGACGACGATCAGGATGCGCGTCGGCCGCGTCGGCGGCACCGGCGGTCGCCGGGGCGCGCGTGAGCCGGACCCGCACCCGCCCCTCGCCGTGCCGCACGGCGTTCTCGACCAGGTTGGTGACGACCTGGGTGAGCTTGTCGGGGTCGACCATCACCTCCGGCAGGTCGTCGTCGGCGTCGAGCGTCGATCGGGCGCGCCACGCCGGCCGCCACCGAGTCGACGACCCGCGTCACCAGCACCCGGACGTCGCTGGGCCGGGGGTAGAGCTGCAGCCGCCCGGTGTCGATGCGGGCCACGTCGAGCAGCTCGGCGATCAGCCGGCTGAGCCGGTCGGCGTCGGCGCTGACGGTGTGCAGCATCAGCTTCTTCTGGTCGTCGTTGAGCTTGTCCCAGCGGTTGAGGAGCGCCTGCACGAAGCCCTTGACGCCGGTCAGCGGCGAGCGCAGCTCGTGGGCCACGGTGGCGACCAGGTCGGAGCGCTCGCGGTCGAGCCGGGCCCGCCCGCGTCCGGACCGCAGCGTGACCGCCAGGCCGGTGACCGGCCCGCCGGGGCCGGCCCGCAGCACCCGCGCGGCGACCAGCACCTCGGTGCCGTCGGGCAGCAGCCACGACTGCTCGGGGATGCCGGTGCGCGTCGAGCAGGCCGACGTACGGGGTGTTGCAGGAGCACCAGTCCTGGCCGTCCTGGTCCTGGAGCCTCAGCACCTCGCCGACGGGACGCCCGAGGGAGGCGTCCGGGTCGACGCCCAGCATCCGGGCCGCGGGGGCCGAGACCAGGGTGACCCGCTGGTCGGCGTCCGGCGACCACGACGCCGTCGGGCAGGACGTCGGCGAGCGACTGGGCAGCAACGTCCGGGTCCGGCACGCCGTCAGCGTAGACGGCGGACGTCACGGATGGGTCACGATGTCGTGGCGGGGCAACGGGCGGACCGGGTCAGCGTCATCGTAGGCACACCCACCCGGAGGTACGCGTGCGCACTGCCACCCGTCGACTCGCGGCGACCGGACTCGCCGCCGTGACCGCCGCGGCACTCGCCGCCGTCCTGCTCCCGTCGTTCGGCGAGCACCGCCGACCCCGCGTCGACCGTCCCCTGCCGAGGACACCGCTTCCTCGGAGGCGCAGGTCTTCACCGTGCCCGGCACGGGAGCGGTGGCGGTCGGCATGCCGAACCCGCGCACCGTGGTGGTGCAGCGACGGCTGGACGGCGAGGGCTCGTGGTCGACGCCCACCGTGCTCTTCCGCCGCTCGGGCGTCACCTGCGGCGAGATCGACGGACGCAGCGTCGGCGGGCGGGGTCGCGCTGACGCTGCGAGTGCGACACGCCGTACTACGAGGACCAGGCACCGGTGCACAGCCAGGCGGCGGTGACCCAGGACCTCGAGACCTGGTCGGTCGCGCAGCTGCCGGGCGAGGCCTACCGGCCCCCGGGCCTCTCCCCCAGCGGCGAGCACGCGGCCTGGCTCACCGGCGACCACGGCCAGCTGGTCTCGTGGACCGCCGGGCGAGGGCTTCTCCGGGGTGCGGAGCACGACGTACGACGACGACTCGGGCGACCCGGGCGTCGTCGTCGCCGACGACGGCACCGTCACGGTCGCCGGACCCGACCACCTCGGCGCGTCGCTGCGTGCTCGGGCTGCACGCGCTGGATCCGGCCGGGACCACGTCCGCCCAGCACGTCGACCTCGCACCCGGCGCCGAGACCGGCTGCACCGAGATGGCCGTCGAGGGGGTGTCGAGCACCCGCGTCACCAACAGCCGGTACGCCGGCCGGAAGGGCCGCTGGGTCGTCGGCCGGGCCGACGAGGCCTCGCCCTGGGCGCTGCTGGCCCGCGCCCCCGAGGACGCCCCCGGCCTGCAGACCTACGGCGGCTCCTACGAGCGGCGGATGGGCCTGGTCTTCTCCGACGTGACCGGGCAGCCGCTCCGCGCGCTGGGCAGCCACGACCGTCGCCGGGTGCGCGTGCAGACCTACGACGACGCGGCGCAGGCGTGGGGGCCGTCGCGCACGGTCTACGACCACGGCTTCCCGGGCTGCACGTGGGGCGAGGGCCCCGGCTCCGGATCCCGGCCGGTGCACAGCCTGCTGATGCACTGCTACCCGAAGCGACGCGGCAGCGGTGACTACCCGGCGCGCACCCGCGACTACGACCCGGCGCCGCCCCGGGCCCGGCGGGCGCTGCTGAGCGCGGACGGCGCGCGCTGGCGCACGATCCCGGTCGGCGCGCGGCCCGTGGTGCCCTCCCTCGACCGGCAGCAGGTCGCCGCGCCGGGACGGAAGGTCACGACGATCGTCTCCCCCAGCGGCTTCGCCCGGCTGCGGGCCGCGGCCCCCGGACGGTGCGAGGCGGTGCTGCCCGTCGGGCCGCGCTCGCTGCTGCGGCTCGACGCCACCCGCGGCTCCCGCGGCTTCCCGACCCGGCTGCAGCGCTGGACCGGGACCCGCTGGCGCACCGTGCAGCGGGTCAAGCAGATCGGCCCCGGCCGCTGCCGGGCCGTCCACCACCCGTCGTACGGCGCTCCGGGCGCTTCCACTTCGACTCGTCCCAGCGCTCCCGCGGCCTGCGGCTGCAGCGCACCGACGCCGGCTACCGCGTGCGCCTGACCCGCGGCTCCTGAGCGGCGCGGGCGCGGGCCGGGTGCGCCCGGGTGGCCGGGTGCGGGCCGGGTGCGGGCCGGGTGCGGGCCGTTTCCGGACAATTGCTGGCAAATGGCCCGGTCTTCGCGCGAAACAGGGCCGTTCGCCAACAATTGAACGGCCAGGGCGACCACGGGCGGACCAGACGCGGCGGGGTGGGCGCCAGCGCGGGTCGGGGACTACGCGCCCGGCGCGGGGCCGGCGCTGGGCCTGGGCGGAGGCGTAGAGGCAGAGGGCGGCGGCGGTGGCGAGGTTGAGGCTCTCGGCGCGACCGTGGATCGGGATCCGGACGCGGTGGTCGGCCAGGGCCGCGACCTCGGGCGGGAGGCCCCAGGCCTCGTTGCCGAACAGCCAGGCGGTGGGTCGCGTCGAGCAGCCCCGAGGGCGCACCCACAGCGGGGTCGTGGAGGTCGACCTCCCCGGCACCGTCGGCGGCGAGGACGACGAGGCCGGCGGCCTGGGCGGCGCGGATGGTCGACTCGACGTCGGGCGCCACGGCCACCGGCAGGTGGAAGACGCTGCCGACGCTGGCGCGCAGGGTCTTGGGGTTGTAGAGGTCGACCGACTGGCCGGCCAGGACGACGCCGTCGGCTCCGGCGGCGTCGGCGGTGCGGATCACGGTGCCGGCGTTGCCGGGATCGCGGACGTCGGCGCAGAGCGCCACCAGCGTGCCGACGAGCGCCCGGTCGAGGGGCTCGTCGACGTAGCGGCAGAGGGCCACGACGCCGGCCGGGTTGACCGAGTCGGACAGCGAGGCCAGGGCCCGGTCGTCGACGCGGGTCAGCGGGACGCCGTCCGGCAGGTCGGCGACGAGGTCGTCGGCGTCGGGTCGGGCGAAGACCTCGACCACGCAGCCCGCTGCGAGCGCCCCCTCCACGGCCTTCGGGCCGTCGGCGAGGAAGAGCCGCCGCTCGGAACGTACCGAGCGACGGCTCAACTTGCGGATGTCCTTGAGGCGGGCGTTGCCCACCGTCAGGGCACCGGTGCTCAGGCGGAGGCCTCGGCCTTGGGGGCGTTGACGTCGGCGGGGAGCGCGGCCTTGGCGGTCTCGACCAGGGCGTTGAACGTGGCGACGTCGTTGACGGCCAGCTCGGCGAGGATCTTGCGGTCGACCTCGACGCCGGCCAGGTTGAGGCCCTGGATGAAGCGGTTGTAGGTCAGGCCCTGCGCACGGGCGGCCGCGTTGATCCGCTGGATCCACAGCTTGCGGAAGTTGCCCTTGTTCTTGCGGCGGTCGTTGTAGCTGTAGACCAGGGAGTGGGTGACCTGCTCCTTGGCCTTGCGGTAGAGGCGCGAGCGCTGGCCGCGGTAGCCGCTGGCGCGCTCGAGGGTGGTCCGGCGCTTCTTGTGGGCGTTCACTGCCCGCTTGACGCGTGCCATGGTGGTTCTCCTTGATCGAAAGCTGGTGAGACGACTGGGTCCAGGGACCCGGGGTCTGGGGCGGAGCCCCAGCGGGTGTGGAGCTAGATGCCGAGCATCTTCTTGGCGCGCTTGACGTCGGCCTTCGCGAGCTCGACGGTCCCGGTCATCCGACGGGTCACCTTGGAGGGCTTCTTCTCCAGGTTGTGTCGCTTGCCGGCCTTCTCGCGCAGGATCTTGCCCGAGCCAGTCACCCGGAAGCGCTTGCCGGCACCGGAGTGCGTCTTGTTCTTCGGCATTGTCGTTTCTCTCCTTCGTTTGCTGCTGTGAGTCCGTCGTCGACCGCGGTCGACCGCCGCCCCGGGTGCCGGGACGGCTTCGGGAGGGTCAGGCCTCGATCTCGGGATCGAGGTTCTCGGAGCGTCCGCGCTCCTTCTTCTGGGCGACCGGGCCGGCGGCGTGGGCCGCGTCGCGCTCGGCGCGCTCCTCGTCCTCCGCGGCTGCCCGCTCGGCAGCCTTGGACTCCTTGGCCGCGAGGTAGTCGGCCTTGGCCTCGGCCTTCTTCTTGTGCGGGCCGAGCACCATGACCATGTTGCGGCCGTCCTGCTTCGGGGAGGACTCCACGAAGCCGAGCTCGGTGACGTCCTCGGCCAGCCGCTGGAGCAGCCGGAAGCCCAGCTCGGGGCGGTGCTGCTCGCGACCACGGAACATGATCGTGATCTTGACCTTGTCGCCCGCCTTCAGGAACCGCACGACGTGACCCTTCTTGGTCTCGTAGTCGTGCGCGTCGATCTTGGGGCGGAGCTTCATCTCCTTGATGATCACGTTGGTCTGGTTGCGGCGCGCCTCACGGGCCTTCTGGGCGTTCTCGTACTTGAACTTCCCGTAGTCCATGAGCTTGCAGACGGGCGGACGCGCCGTCGGGGCGACCTCGACCAGGTCCAGGTCGGCTTCCTGGGCCAGCTTGAGCGCCTGATCGGTCGGCACGATGCCGACGGTCTCGCCGTTGGGTCCCACGAGCCGGACCTCGGGAACCCGGATCCGATCGTTGATACGCAGCTCGGTGCTGATGTGTCCTCCAGTGTGTTCGGGGCCGGAGGTCCCCTCCCGTGCCGGCCCCGAGACGGGGTTCGTCCAGCAACAGAAAAGGCCTCCGCTGTCTCAAGCGGAGGCCAGTCGTGACACCTGTCCGCGTCTCCCGCACGGATGCGGACGACGCAGGCCGGAGCCTCAGACCGGACCCGACGACCTGGTGCGGTCGATGCGGGT
This sequence comes from uncultured Actinomycetota bacterium, assembly GCA_963834285.1. Lineage (GTDB taxonomy): Bacteria > Actinomycetota > Actinomycetes > Propionibacteriales > Nocardioidaceae > Nocardioides. The sequence continues at coordinate 23,463 of CAWIAZ010000007.1, forward strand.
GGGAGAGCCTGTGGTGCTGGATCCCCGCTTGTGAGATCAGCGCGCGGCCCGTGCTGGCACCCCGAGCTGATCGGTCAACGCTCGATGCTATCCGACGATTCCCCTGATGCTCCAATCCAGGCGGTCCGCTCCCCGACCCGGCCCAGCGTCCAGCCGGCCGCGACGCGCGCGCAGGTCGTCGCCCTCCACGCACCAGCGGCATCGGGCCGGCGACGTCGAGCACCAGGGCGGCGGCCCCCTCCTGGACGGCGGTGGCGGCCGCGACCTGGGCCGGCACCGGCACCGGGCGGGCCGCGGGGTCCCACGCCGCCATCGTGGCGGTGCTGGTGAAGGCCAGCAGCGCGAGCCGGCCGTCGGCGCCGGTCAGCAGCACCGCGGCCATGTCGCTGGTCTTGTCGTGCGCCAGGCCGGCCTCGTCGACCTCGACCTCGCCGAGCACCGCGACGACCGGCACCAGCACCCGCGCCTGCGCGAGGGCCGCCAACGCGTCGACGTACGCCTCGGGCGAGGGGGCCGCGGCGTACGCCGCCAGCGCGGCCGCGAGCGCCTCGTCGGCGGTGCCGTCGTCGTCGGGGTAGGCCGAGCCCTGGAGCCGGGTCGAGGCGGCGGGGTCGGGAACGGGCACGGCTCCATTGTCCACGGCGACCCCGGACAGCCGTGTGCGAGGCTGGAGGCATGGACGACGTGACCTGGGGTGCCCTGACCCTGTCGCTCACGGTCGTGGGCGCGATCTGGACCTACCTGGCCTACCAGCGGCGCGGTGTGGCCGCGGCGCTCAAGGGCGCCGGCCTCACCGCACTGCCCCTCGCGGCCTACCTGACCAACACGCTCCAGATGTTCACCCGGATCGTCGACGCCGTCGCCGACTGGGCCACCCGCCTGGTGTTCAGCCCCACCGTGTGGCTGGGGGTCGTGCTGGCCGGGCTCGGCGTGCTCCTCTTCGGCGCCGGACGGGCTCTGGAGTCACGCGGCATCGGCACCCGGGGCGTCGCCGCCAAGGAGCCGCGCCGGTCGCAGGACCCGGGAGCGCCGAGCGTGCCGGGCAAGTCGGGCAAGTCGCCCAAGTCCGGCAAGCCGGGCAAGACCGCCGGGCTGCCGGCAGGACGCCGGCCCGAGTCCGAGCCGGTCATCGACGACGACCTCGCCGACATCGAGGCGATCCTGCGCAAGCGCGGGATCACCTGAGGGCGTGACCTCGCCAGCCGAAGCCGCCGACGTGGTGGTGGCGGCGCTGCTGCGCCGCGAGCCCACCCTCGGGCCGGGCCGGCTGCTCTGCCTCGACGGCCCCGCCGGGTCCGGCAAGACCACGCTCGGCGCGGCCTGTGTCACGACGTACGACGCGGAGGCCGGCGCCGGCGCAGCCGTGCTGGTGCACATGGACGACCTCTACGACGGCTGGTCCGGGCTGGGCACCGTGGCCGACCAGCTGGCCACCCTGCTCCGGCCGCTGGCGGAGGGCCGCCCCGGCAGCTACCGCCGCTACGACTGGCACGCCCGCCGCTTCGCCGAGACCGTGACCGTCGCAGCCGGCACCGCTGCTCGTGCTCGAGGGCGTCGGCGCGGGCTCGGCGGCCTGCGCCGACCTGCACACGCTGCTGGTCTGGATCGAGGCGCCGTCCGACCTGCGGCTGGCGCGGGGCCTCACGCGCGACGGCGAGGAGATGCGCGACCACTGGCTGCGCTGGCGGGCCGAGGAGGCCCGTCACTTCGCGCGCGACCGCACCCGCGCGCGCGCCGACGTCGTGGTCGACGGCACCGGGCGGCGTCCGCCCAGCGTTCCCGGCTGAGCCGCGGCACGGGGTCTGTGGTCTGCTAGCCCCATGCTCGCCCCCAGCGGAGACCAGTACGCGATCGAGGCCAGCGGCTACCGCGCGGTGGTGACCGAGAGCGGGGCCGCGCTGCGGGTGCTCACCCACGCCGGCCGTCCGCTCGTCGACGGGTTCGGCGACGACGAGATGTCCTACGGGTGCCGCGGGCAGCTGCTGGTGCCGTGGCCCAACCGGATCCGTGACGGCCGCTACCAGGTCGGCGACGTCGAGCTGCAGCTGCCGCTCACCGAGCCCGCCCGGGCCAACTCCTCCCACGGGCTCGCCCGCTGGGCGGCCTGGAGCCTCGAGGAGCACACCGCGCACTCGGTGTCGCTGACCTACCGGGTCATGGCGCAGACCGGCTACCCGTGGACCGTCGACCTGCACGTGCTGTACGACGTCTCGGCCACCGGTCTCACGGTCACCCAGACCGCCACCAACCGCGCGGCGACGCCGGCGCCCTACGCGTCCGGCGCCCACCCCTACCTCACCGTCGGCGAGGGGCCGGTCGACGGCTGGGAGCTCACGATGCCGGCGTCGACGTACGTCGTCACCGACGACCGGATGCTGCCCGTCGAGCGTCGCCCGGTGGCCGGCACGGCCTACGACTTCCGGTCGCCGCGGCTGGTCGGCGACGTCGCGCTCGACCACGGCTTCACCGACCTCGAGCACGGACCCGACGGCGTCGCGACCGTCACCCTGCGCGACCCGGCCACCGGCCGCGAGGTCGCCCTCTGGGTCGACAGCGGCATCGGCTGGCTCCAGGTCTACAACGCCGACGGGGTGGCCGGCATCGGCCGCCGCTCGCTCGCCGTGGAGCCGATGACCGCGGGCGCCGACGCCTTCCGCACCGGCGACGACGTCGTCTGGCTGGCCCCCGCGGACACCGACGGCGACGAGCACTCGGTCTCCTGGGGGATCAGCCGCACCGACTGACGGGCGGCTGAGCCGGCGGCTGATCCGGCGGCTGACGGTCGGCTAGCCGACGGGGTGGTCGACGAGCCACCGCAGCTCGCGGTAGGCGGTCCGGGCCCGGGCGCCGTCCGAGGACTGGATGCCCACGGCCGACACCGTGGTGCCGTCGGCGAGGTCGAGGGTCACCCACGGCGCCCCCGGCGGCAGGTGCACGCCCACGACCTGGGCCCACTCGTAGCGGTGCACCCGGTAGCCGTTGACGACGACCAGGCCCTCCGTCGTGGCGTCGACCCGGCACCGGGCCAGGGCGTGGAAGACCACCAGGCCGAGCAGTGCGATCACGACCAGGGTGCCGCGCTGGAACGGCGTCACCGAGTCGCGGGTCGCCTGGTCGAAGCCGACCCACAGGAACAGCATCACGATCCCCAGCGTGGCCACCGCCACCCCGGACGCGATCCGCGGGCCGAGCGGTCGCCAGGTGCGCGGCAGCGCGACCCCGTCGCCGCCGGGGCCACCGGCGCCCCGGGTGCCGCCGGGCTCAGAGCCGGCAGGCATGGATGTCGGTGAGGAGGATGCCGCGGGCGCCGATCTCGAAGAGCTCGTCCATCAACCGCTGCGCCCCCGCCCGGGGCACCATCGCCCGGACCGCCACCCAGCCCTCGCGGCGCAGCGGGGCGATCGTCGGGCTCTCGATCCCGGGGGTCAGCGTCATCGCCTCGGAGACGTGGGTCTCCTCGATGTCGTAGTCCATCATCACGTAGCTGCGCGCCACCAGCACGCCCTGCACGCGGCGCAGGAAGATGTCGAAGCCGCTCGGCACGGCACCGTCGCGGGTGACCAGCACCGCCGACGACTCCAGGATCGTCTCGCCGAAGACCTCGAGGCCGGCCTGGCGCAGCGTGCTGCCGGTCTCGACCACGTCGGCGATCGCGTCGGCCACCCCGAGCTGGATGCTGGTCTCCACCGCGCCGTCGAGCCGGACCACGGACGCGTCGATCCCGCGCTCCTCCAGGAACGCGCGGACCACCCCGACGTAGGAGGTGGCGATCCGGGTGCCCTCGAGCTGGGCGAGCTCGGTGAACCGGCCCTGGGGCCCGGCGAACCGGAACCGGCTGCGGCCGAAGCCGAGGTCGAGCGCCTCCTCCGCCTGCGCGCCGGAGTCGCGGAGCAGGTCGCGGCCGGTGATGCCGGCGTCGAGGGTGCCCTCGCCGACGTACAGCGCGATGTCGCGGGGGCGCAGGTAGAAGAACTCGACGCCGTTCTCGGCGTCGGTCAGCGTGAGCTGCTTGGAGTCCTCGCGCTGGCGGTAGCCGCTCTCGCGCAGGATCTCGGAGGCGGACTGGGACAGCGACCCCTTGTTGGGGACCGCGACTTTCAGCAGGGGCATGGTGGGCGCTCTCAGAGGTGGGCGTAGACGTCGTCGAGCTCGAGGCCGAGGCTGAGCATGAGCACCTGCGCGTGGTAGAGCAGCTGGCTGAGCTCCTCGGCCGCGCGCTCCTTGCCCTCGTGCTCGGCGGCCATCCAGGACTCGGCGGCCTCCTCGACCAGCTTCTTGCCGATCGCGTGGACCCCCGCGTCGAGCTCGCGCACGGTGCCGGAGCCCTCGGGACGGGTCCGGGCCTTGTCGGCGAGCTCGGACCAGAGCTCCTCGAACGTCTTCACGGGGGTCAAGCCTAGGCGCAGCGACTCGCGGTCCGTGCCGCGGTCCCGGATGCGCCCGTTCTCGATGCCGGGGGCCGGCGGAGGGTCTACCGTCCGGCTGTGGCCCCCCTCACCCGATCCGCCCCCGCCCCCGGCTCGCGCTCCTCCGAGGGGGTGGCCGGGACGACCCGGCTGGTGCAGCGCCAGTGCCCGCTGTGCGAGGCGCACTGCGGGATCCGGGTGCACGTCGGCCGGACGCCCGGGAGCGGGCCCGGACCGGAGCAGGTGCTGCGCATCGACGGCGACCCCGCCGACGTGCTGAGCCGCGGCTACCTCTGCCCCAAGGCCACGGCCCTCCAGCACCTGCACGAGGACCCCGCCCGGCTGCGCACCCCGATGCGTCGGGTGGACGGCGAGCTGGTGCCGGCCACCTGGGCCGAGGCGTACGCCGAGATCGGCAGCCGGCTGCGGGGCCTGCGCCGCCGGCACGGCCGCGACGCGGTGGGGCTCTACCTCGGCAACCCGACCGCGCACTCCACCGCGATCCTCGCCGCCGAGGGCCTGAAGAAGGTGCTGCGCAGCCGCAACGTCTTCTCGGCCGCCTCGGTCGACCAGTTCCCGCAGTTCCTGACCTCGCTGCAGATGTTCGGCGACCACACCCTGCTGCCGGTCGCCGACATCGACCGCACCGACCACCTGCTCGTGCTGGGCGCCAACCCCGCCGTGTCCAACGGCTCGGTCACCACGATGCCCGACGCCCGCGGCCGGATCGCGGCGGTCCGTGAGCGCGGCGGCCGCGTGGTGGTGGTCGACCCCCGGCGCACCGAGACCGCGCGGCTGGCCACCGAGCACGTCTCGATCCTCCCGGGCGGCGACCCGTACCTGCTGCTCGCGATGCTGCACGTGATCCTCGGTGAGGGTCTCGACCGGACGCCGTCGTGGGCCGAGGGGCTTCCCGACGTCCGCCGGGTGGTGGCGGCGCACCCGCCGGAGGCGGCGGCGCCGCGCTGCGGGGTCGACGCCGCGACGATCACGCGGCTCGCCCGCGAGTTCGCCACGGCGGGGTCGGCGGTGGCCTACGGCCGGCTGGGGGTCTGCCACCACCAGACCGGCACCGTGACGCACTGGCTGGTCAACGTGCTCAACGTCGTCACCGGCAACCTCGACCGGCCCGGTGGCGCGATGTTCCCCTCGCCGCCGGTGGACCTCGGCCTCCTGCTGCGGGTCCTGTGGGGCCCGTCGTCGTACGACGCGTTCCGCAGCCGCGGCGCCCACCTGCCCGAGCTGGTGGGCGAGCTGCCGCTGGCGGCGATGAGCGACGAGATCACCCGGCCCGGACCACGACAGCTGCGCGGCCTGGTCGTGGTGGCCGGCAACCCGGTGGTCTCGGCCCCCGACGCCGCGGGACTCGCCGCGTCGCTGGAGCAGCTCGACCTGCTGGTCTGCGTCGACCTGTACGAGAGCGAGACGGCGCGGCACGCCGACTGGGTGCTGCCGCCGGTGAGCCAGCTCGAGCGCAGCGAGCTCGACATCGTCTTCCCGTCGCTCAGCGTGCGCAACAACGTGCGCGCCTCGCCCCGCGCCGTCGAGCCGCCGCCGGACGCACCCGAGGACTGGGACATCCTCCTGACGCTGGCGGCCGAGCTGGTGCCGGTCGGCGCGGCGCGCCGGGCGCTGCGGGCCCTGGTGTCCCGGATCCCCGCCGAGCGGGTGATCGCCGCCCTCGTGCTCACCGGCCCGCGTGGCCGGCTGCGGCACCCCCGGCGCGGGCTCACCGCGGCCCAGGTGCGGCGTACTCCCGGCGGGATCGACCTCGGGCCGCTGGTGCCGCGACTGCCGGGCCTCCTGCGCACGTCCGACCGCCGGGTGCGGCTGGCACCGCGGCTGCTGCTCGACGCCGTCGCCGACCTCATCGTGCCGCCCGCGACCGAGGGCTACGACCTGCGGCTGATCGGACGCCGCCACCTGCGCAGCAACAACTCCTGGATGAACCGGGTGCCGGCCATGGGCAAGGGACGGCGGCGCTGCACCGTGCTGGTGCACCCCGACGACGCCGCCGCGCGCGGCCTCACCGACGGGGCGCAGGTCACCGTGCGGTCCCGCGTGGGCGAGGTGCGGATCGAGGCGCAGGTGAGCGACGAGGTCCGCCCCGGCGTGGTCAGCATCCCCCATGGCTGGAGCGAGGACGGTGCCGGCGGGGCCGGCGGGGTCGGCGGGGTCAACGTCAACGTGCTCACCGACGGCGCGCTGGTCGACGCCCTGTCCGGCAACGCCGCGGTCAACGCGACCTGGGTCAGCCTCGGCCCAGCGACCGGCTCGACCGGCTAGCGACCCTGCAGCCCGCGCAGCGTCCGCGCGGTCAGCAGGGCGGCGGCGGTGGCCTCGTAGCCCTTGTCCTCGCTGGATCCCTCGAGCCCGGCCCGGGCGAGCGCCTGCTCCTCGGTGTCGCAGGTGAGCACGCCGAACCCGATCGGCACCGTGTGGTCGAGACCGACCCGGGTGAGCCCGTCGGTCGCCGCGCTGCAGACGTACTCGAAGTGCGGCGTACCGCCGCGGATCACGACGCCCAGCGCCACCACCGCGTCGTAGCCGTCGGCGGCCAGCGCGGCCGCGACGACCGGCAGCTCGAAGGTGCCGGGCACCCGGACGACCTCGGCGTCGGCCACCGAGAAGTCGTCGAGGGCCCGCTGGGCGCCGTCGACGAGGCCGTCCATCACGACGGTGTGCCAGCTCGCGGCGACCACCGCGACGCGCAGGTCGCTGCAGTCGACGGGCTGCTGGTCGGGTGCTCCGTGGCCGCTCATGCGGGTCCCTCCAAGGGGTCGGTGCCGTCGGCGAGGTGGGGCATGTCGTGCCCCATCCGGTCGCGCTTGGTCAGCAGGTAGGCGAGGTTGTGGTCGTTGGGGTGGGGGGTGAGCGGTACCCGCTCGGCCACGGTGATGCCGAAGTCCTCGAGGTTGCTCACCTTGTCGGGGTTGTTCGTGAGCAGCCGGACGCTGTCGATCTTGAGGTCGCGCAGGATCTGGGTGGCGGTCCCGTAGTGGCGGGCGTCCGCCGGCAGCCCCAGGTCGAGGTTGGCGTCCACGGTGTCGCGACCGCCGTCCTGGAGCTGGTAGGCCTGCAGCTTGGCGACCAGGCCGATGCCGCGGCCCTCGTGGCCGCGCAGGTAGACCACGACGCCGCGGCCCTCGGTCACGATCCGGTCCATGGCCTCCTCGAGCTGGGGGCCGCAGTCGCAGCGGTGGCTGCCGAACACGTCGCCGGTCAGGCACTCGGAGTGCACCCGGACCAGCACCGGCTCGGTGCCCCACCCGTCGGTCACCCCGGTGCCGTGGACCAGGGCGATGTGCTCGGAGCCGTCGACGGTGATCCGGTAGCCGTAGGCGGTGAAGTCACCGGCCCTGGTGGGGAGCCTGGTCTCCGCCACGCGCTCCACGAGGTTCTCGTGCCGGCGCCGGTAGCGGACCAGGTCGTCGATGGAGATCATCGCGATCCCGTGCTCGTCGCAGAACTCCCGCAGCTCGGGGGCCCGCTTCATCGTGCCGTCGTCGTTGACGACCTCGACCAGCACGCCGGCCGGGGTCAGCCCCGCGAGCCGGGCGAGGTCGACCGCCGCCTCGGTGTGCCCGCGGCGTACGAGCACGCCGCCCTCGCGGTAGCGCAGCGGGAACACGTGGCCGGGTCGGGTGATCTCCCACGGCTCGGTGGCCGAGTCGGCCAGCACCCGGGCGGTGTGGGCGCGGTCGGCGGCGCTGATCCCGGTGGAGACGCCGTCGCGGGCATCCACCGAGATCGTGTACGCCGTGCGCAGCTTGTCCTTGTTGTGCGGGGTCATCAGCGGGATCTCGAGCCGGTCGAGCATGTCGGCCGGCATCGGTACGCAGATCACGCCGCTGGAGTAGCGGATGGTGAACGCCATCAGCTCGGGCGTGGCCTTGCTGGCGGCGAAGATCAGGTCGCCCTCGTTCTCCCGGCTCTCGTCGTCGACGACGACCACGGCCTTGCCGGCCGCGATGTCGGCGACGGCGCGCTCGATGCTGTCGAGCTTGACGCTCATGGCTTCTCCTGGGTGTAGGCGCGGACGAGCTTCTCCACGTGCTTGGCGATGACGTCGACCTCGAGGTTGACCCGGTCGCCCGGGGCACGGAAGCCGAGGGTGGTGCGGGCGAGGGTCTCCGGGATCAGGCTGACGGTGAACCGGTCGGGGCCGGCCTCGACCACGGTGAGGCTCACCCCGTCGACGGTGATCGAGCCCTTGTCGACGAGGTAGCGGCCCATCTCCTCGGGCATCTGCACCTCGACGACCTCCCAGTGCTCGCTGGGGGTCCGGGCCAGGACCGTGCCGACGCCGTCGACGTGGCCCTGCACGATGTGCCCGCCCAGCCGCTTGTCGACGGTGACCGCGCGCTCGAGGTTGACGCGGTCACCGGCGGCGATGCCGTGCAGGCTGGTCTTGTCGAGGGTCTCCTGCATCACGTCGGCGGTGAAGGTCTGGTCGGTGCGCTCGGCGACGGTGAGGCAGCAGCCGTTGACCGCGATCGAGTCGCCGAGACCGGCGTCCTCGAGCACGGTGGTGGCGCGCAGGGTGAGCCGGATGGCGTCGCCCTGCTCCTCGACGGCCGCGACGGTGCCGAGCTCCTCGACGATCCCGGTGAACATTCAGGCTCCTTCGGAGGGCTGGGTGGGCTGGGTGGGCTGGGTGGTGGGCTGCATGGTGATCCGGACGTTGGGGGGCTCGCCGTCGACGCCGTCCAGCACCGTCACGTCGGTGACGACGGGACGCACCGCGTCGGCGATGGTGGTGATGCCGAGGTCGGCGACCGCGGGGGTGCCGGCGCCGAGCAGCATCGGGGCGACGTAGGTGACGATCTCGTCGACCAGGCCGGCGGCCAGGAACGCCGCCGCGAGCGTGGGTCCGCCCTCGAGGAAGACGTGCTGGCGGTCGCGGGCGCGGAGCTCGGCGAGCGCCTCGTGCGGGTCGCGGGTGCGCAGGTGCAGGCTGCCGCCGGGCACGGCGTCGTCGAAGATCCGGCGACCGGGGTCGAGGTCGCGCTCGCCCATCACCACCCGCAGGGGCTGGTGCGCGAGCGGCTGGTCGTGCTCGTCGCGCACGGTGAGCTGCGGGTCGTCGACGGCCACGGTCGCGGTGCCGACCAGCATGGTGTCGCAGCGGGCCCGCAACCGGTGGGTGTCGAGGCGGGCGGCGCGGCTCGAGACCCAGCGGGAGGTGCCGTCGGCGGCGGCGCTGCGGCCGTCGAGCGTGGTGGCGAACTTCCAGGTGACGAAGGGGCGTCCGTGGTCGACGGCGAACGTCCACACCCGGTTGACCTCGCGGGCGGCGTCCTCGAGCAGCCCGCCCTCCACCTCCACGCCGTGGGCGCGCAGGTGCGCCGCTCCCCCGGCCGCGACCGGGTTGGTGTCGGGCTGGGCGAAGACGACCCGTCGTACGCCGGCGGCCAGGAGCGCCTCGGCGCACGGTCCGGTGCGTCCGGTGTGGTTGCAGGGCTCGAGCGTCACCACGGCCGTGGTGCCGCGAGCGGTCGCCCCGGCGCGGGCGAGGGCGTCGGCCTCGGCGTGCGGCGTACCGGCGCCGCGGTGGTAGCCCTCGGCGACGACCTCCCCGGCGTCGTCGAGCAGCACGCAGCCGACCCGTGGGTTGGGACCGAGCGGGACGCCGGGCGAGGCCGCCAGCCCGAGCGCGCGCAGCATCGCTGCCTGCTCGGCGGGGGTGAACGTCATGGTCTGCTCTCGGTCCGGTCGTCGCGGACTCCGGGGCAGACGGCTCGACCGACGCGCGTCGCGCGTCGACGTCACCTGCGTGCGCTTCCCATCCGGACTTTCACCGTCGGTCCAGGAATCTCACCTGATCAACCGGTCACTGGCTGTGACCGGGTCGCGGACTTTCACCGCCGGCTCGGAATTACACCGACCCCAGAGCACGCGAGCTATCAACTCGTCGGGGACAAGCGTGCCACATCAGCGGCCGGGGCGGGAATGAGTTGGGTCACGCCCAGCTCAGCCGGAGCACGCTGGTCGCGGCGCCGGGGTGGGTGCCGCGGCTGGCGGCCAGGGCTCCCGCGCCCTCGGGGCTGCCGGTGTAGAGCGCCCGGCCGCCGCCCACCCAGGTCTGCCAGGCGCCGGCGAAGGCCTCGGCCAGCGCGGCCCGGGTGCCGAGCACGGTGGGCACCGGGTGCCAGGCCACGCCGTCGGGGCGGACCGACCGCAGGGGGCGCAGGAGACCGATCCCGTCCGGCACCGTCAGCACGTGGCGGGCGACGAGGTAGCGCGGCGAGCCGACCGGCGCCACCAGGTCGGCCAGCGCCTCGGCGAAGACGGTGCTGTCACCGGAGGCGCCAGGCCCGGAGTCGAGCCGGAAGCGCAGCCCGCCGTCGGAGGCGACGTGCCACTCGACCCCCTCGGCGCCGACCGCCGTGAGCCCCGCCGCGCGCAGCCCGTCGGCGAGCGCCCAGGCCACGCGGACCGGGTCGGGCGGGCGGGCGACCTGCTCCAGCAGCGTGCGCCGCCGCTCGGCCACCCGACGTACGGCGAGCACGGGGCCGAGCAGCGCGGGCAGGGCGAGGAGCAGCAGACCGGTCCAGATCGCCGGCACGACCACCGCCACGGTCGCGGCCAGCAGCGCCGCGGGCGTGCCCCGCCACACGTCGGGCAGCCGCCCGCGGAGACCGTCGCCGGTGAGCACGACGTCGGGCGGTCGCGGGGCCGCGGCCGACACGGCCGGCTGGGGCAGGGCCGGGACGGCCCCGGGCACCGGGCGCAGCCAGATGCTCAAGCGCTCCTCGTCCTCGTAGGGCTCGCCCACGCGCCACGCCTCGGCGACGTCCGCGCGGCGCTCGGCCCGGACCAGCATGGCGGCGTTGATCGCGTCGAAGTCCCGGGACGGCGGCGGCGCGTGGGGCGACAGGGCCGGGTGGATGTGGGCCACTCCGTCGACGACGTCGCCGCTGTCGTCGACGCCGAAGTAGCCCTGGTGCTTGGCGACGGTCCTGCGCCAGTCGTTGTCGCCGCGCGGGTGGTCCTCGGCGACGCAGCAGACGGTCCAGTTGACCGCCACCTTCGCGGGGTCGCGCGGGTCGAGGCGCAGCGTGCGGCCGCGGGTCTGGACGACGGCCCCCGCCGTGCTCGCCATGCTCAGGTCGACCAGCCCGCTGGCGCGGGGCGCGTCCCAGCCCTCGCCGAGCAGCGCCCGGGTGCCGACCAGCACCTGCGACTCGCCGTCGGTGAAGAAGTCGGTCACCGCCGGCACCCACACCCGGGTGGTCCACCCCGGCACCGCCCCGGGAGCCGCGCGGAGCTCGGCGATCCCGTCGCCGTCCGGAGGCCCCACGACCAGGTCGAGGTCGAGGCGCCGCCGCAGCCGCTCGAGCACGTCGGGGGCGGCCGCGACCGTCCGTCCGGTCAGCAGCACCGGTGACAGGGAGCGGGTCACCGGATCGGCCAGCAGCGAGGCGAGGGCCAGCCGGGCCGACCCGGCGCGCGCCTCGATGACGCCGCGCAGGTCGGCGCTCAGCGTGGCGGTGGCGTTCTCGTGGTCGCAGATCACCAGCATCGCGAGCCGGTCGCCGAGGACGCGGTGCTCGGCCGCCACGATCTCGAGCAGCGCGCGCGACTTGGCCTCGCTGCGGGCCAGCACCCGGTCGACGCTGGTGCGTCCGCGTCGCATCCCCTGCCGGGTCAGCTGGTAGCCGACCGCCGGCAGGGCCCGACGCAGCGCCGCCCGGACCCGCTCGTCGCGCTCGTCGTCCGACCCGGCCAGGCACCCGTCGTACCAGTCGTCGATCAGCAGCGCCCAGTCCTCGGCCCCCGGGTCGTGGCGGTGCTGCTCCCCCACCGGTACGTCGTCGGGCAGCCGCAGCAGGCCGACGTGCTGCAGGCGCAGCGCGGCGTCGGCCAGGGCGGGCGCGGACGCGGCGGTGCGCGCGAACGGGACCTCGCCGGCGAAGCGGCGGTCGACCCAGGAGAGGAACGGCACCGAGCCGAACTCCGGGTCGAGCAGCTCGGTGGTGAGCTCGGCGAAGCGCAGGCTCTGGTCCTCGAGCCAGTCGACCTCGCTCGCCGTGGGCTCGGTGAGCCAGACCAGGTCGGCGAACGGCGCCAGGTGGCCCTCGCGCACGACGGCCGGGATCGAGGCGGCGTAGACGACCTCGCCGAACAGCTCCTCGACCAGTCCCGCCTGGTCGGGGCTCAGGGTGGCCGGCGGGGTCGCGGTGAGACCCAGCACGGTGGCCTCGGGGAGCAGGGCCAGCACCTCGACCAGCAGGCGGCCCCACACCTCGAGCAGGTGGTGGCACTCGTCGAGCACGAGCGTGATCGGTCCCGCCGCCCGGAGGGTCTCGACCAGGGCCCGGCCGTGGGGGTGCAGGCGGGCGAGCTCTCCGTCATCCGCGGCGGGGGCGCCCTCCGCGCCCTCCTGACCGGCTGCGTCGTCGGCTGCTTCGTCGTCGGCGTCGTCGTCGCGTCGTCGTCGGCGAACACGGCCAGCGCCTGGTAGGTCAGGGCCGTCACGGGTCGGGTCAGCTCGCGGTCGGTGCCGACCCCGACGTCGCTGGCCCCGGTCTCGTCGAGGAGCCGGCGCCAGCCACGGACCCACTGGCCCTGGATCGCCGCGCTGGGGCTCAGCACCAACGCGGGCTTCCCTGCCCGCCGGATCTCCTCCAGGCCCACGAGGGTCTTGCCCGCGCCGGGCGGGAGCACCACCCAGGCCCGGCGGCGCCCACCGGCCCGCACGGTCGCCAGCGCCTGCAGCGCCTCGCGCTGGTGGCGACGCACCGGGTGGGGCAGGCGCAGCCGCTCGCAGGCTGCGCTCAGCGTGCGGTCGTGGGGCATGCGGACGTCGGGGTCTCGACCGGCCGACGGCTCAGCCGGCCGCCGGGTCGGACGACGTCGCCGCGGCCGACGACGCCGCGGTCTCCGCGGCGGCACGCAGCGCGCCGACCATCGCGTCGGGGTCCTCGGCGGAGTAGACCGCACTCCCCGCCACGAAGACGTCGGCGCCGGCCTCGGCGCAGCGCTCGATCGTCTCCAGGGAGACGCCGCCGTCGACCTGGAGCCAGGTCTCGACGCCGTGCTTGTCCATCAGCGCGCGGGCCCGGCGGATCTTGGGCAGGCAGAGGTCGAGGAACGACTGGCCGCCGAAGCCGGGCTCGACCGTCATCACCAGCAGCATGTCGAGCTCGGGGAGCAGGTCCTCGTACGGCTCGATGGGGGTGGCCGGCTTGAGCGCCATGCTGGCGCGGGCCCCGGCCTTGCGGATCTCGCGGGCCAGCCGCACCGGCGCGGCCGCCGCCTCGACGTGGAAGGTGACCGAGCCGCACCCTGCCTCGACGTAGGCGAGGGCGTTGCGGTCGGCGTCCTCGATCATCAGGTGCGCGTCGAGCGGCACGTCGGTGCTGCGCGCGAGCGCCTCCACCATCGTCGGCCCGAAGGTCAGGTTGGGCACGAAGTGGTTGTCCATCACGTCGACGTGCACCCAGTCGGCGCTGGGGATGCGCGCGACCTCGGCGCCCAGGGCGGCGAAGTCGGCGTTGAGGATGCTCGGCGTGATCTGGATACCCACGCCCGCCAGCCTAGGCCGAACCGCCGCGGCGCGGGCGGGTGCGTCGGGCAGCTGGGATGTTACTGACCGTGACTCGCCGACCGCATAACGCGTCAGCCGCTCGCCACCGCTCGCCACCGCTCGCCGGTCGCCCTCCTCAGGCGTCGGGGTCGGCCGGGGGCTCGGCGCCGGCGGCCTCGTCGCGGTCGGCCCACTCGAGGAGCGGGGCGAGGTCGAAGACGTGGTCGTCGAGGTCGTGGTGGAGGTCGCCGAGGTCGGCGAAGCGGGCGGGCATCGTGCGGATCGTGAAGTCGCGCGGGTCGCAGTCGTCGATCTCGTCCCAGCGCACGGGGGCGGACACCCTCGCATCGGGGACGCCGCGCACCGAGTAGGCCGCGGCGATCGTGTGGTCGCGGGCGTTCTGGTTGTAGTCGACGAAGAGGTGGTGCGGGTCGCGGTCCTTGCGCCACCAGGTCGTGGTCACGTCGTCCGGGGCCCGGCGCTCGACCTCGCGGGCGAAGGCCAGCGCCGCCCGGCGGACCGCCTTGTGCCCGTGGTCGGGGCGGATCCGCACGTAGACGTGCAGCCCGGTGCCGCCGCTGGTCTTCGGGTAGCCGACCGCGCCGAGCTCGTCGAGCACCTCGCGGGCGACGCCGGCCACGCGCTGCACCTGGGCGAAGTCCGACAGCGGGCCGGGGTCGAGGTCGATCCGCCACTCGTCGGGCTTCTCGGGGTCCTCGCGGCGGCTGTTCCAGGGGTGGAACTCCACGGTCGACATCTGCACGGCCCAGATCACCGACCCGAGCTCGGTCACGCAGAGCTCGTCGGCGGTGCGGTTCCACCGCGGGAAGTGCAGCTCGACGGTCTCGACCCACGCGGGCGCACCCGCGGGCAGCCGCTTCTGGTGCACCTTCGGTCCGGCCAACCCCTTCGGGAAGCGGTGCAGCATGCACGGCCGCTCGAAGAGCGCGTTGACGATGCCGGGACCCACCGCGAGGTAGTAGTCGACCAGGTCGTGCTTGGTGGCCCCGCTCTCCGGGAAGTAGACCCGGTCGGGGTTGCTCACGCGCACGGTGCGGCCGTCGACCTCGATCTCGACCGCGGGGGACGCCATCGTCAGGCCTTGCGGAGCAGGGCCATGAACATCGCGTCGGTGCCGTGCCGGTGCGGCCACAGCTGCACCGTGCCGGGCACCGGGCCGGCGGCGTCGGGCACCTGGCCCAGCAGCGCCCCGGTGTCCTCGAGCCGTACGTCGTCACGCCGCTGCAGCACCGAGGTGACGACCTCGCTGGTCTCGGCGAGCACCGGGCTGCAGGTGGCGTAGACGACGACGCCGCCGGGGCGCACGAGGTCGAGGGCCGCGCTCACCAGGCCGCGCTGCAGCAGCACCAGCGGGAGCAGGTCGTCGGGCCTGCGCCGCCACCGAGACTCCGGACGACGACGCAACGCGCCGAGGCCCGTGCAGGGGGCGTCGACCAGCACCCGGTCGACGCTGCCGGGGGCCAGGGGCGCCCGGGTGCCGTCGGCGGCGACGACCCCGAGCGAGCCCGGGGCGCCCGCGAGCGACCGCATGACCAACCGCGCCCGGTGCACCTGCCGCTCCACGGCGAGCAGGCCGGCACCGCGTTCGGAGGCCAGCCCCGCGAGCAGCGCGGCCTTGCCCCCCGGGCCGGCGCACAGGTCGAGCCAGGTCCGGTCCGGCCCCTCGATCGGGGCGTCCGCCAGCAGCTGGGCGACCAGCTGCGAGCCCTCGTCCTGCACCCCGGCCCGCCCCTCGGCCACCGCGGGCACCGCGGCGGGACTGCCGCCGTCGAGCACCACGCCGTGCCGCGAGTACGGCGTGGGCGTGCCCGGCAGCTCGTCGCGGGTCGACCGACCCGGCCGGGCCACGAGGGTGACCCGCGGCGCGACGTTGTCGGCGGCGAGCAGGTCGTGCAGCTCGTCGGCGCCGACGGCCCGGCGCAGCTCGTCGATCACCCAGCGCGGGTGGCTGAACGCGATCTCGGCGTACCGGGTCGGCGACTGCTCCTGGCTCGGCGCGACCTCGGCGACCCAGCCGTCGAGGTCCTGGCGGGCGACCTTGCGCAGCACCGCGTTGGCGAAGCCCGCGGCACCCGAGCTGCTGCGGGCGTGCACGAGGTTGACGGTGGTGCTGATCGCGGCGTGGGTCGGCACCCGCATCGACAGCAGCTGGTGGCAGCCGAGCCGTAGCGCGTCGAGCACCTTGTCCTCGACCTTGCGCAGCGGACGGTCCACGCAGCCGGCCAGGATGGCGTCGTAGGTGCCGCGCATCCGCAGCGTGCCCGACGCGAGCTCGGTGGCGAAGGCCGCGTCGCGGGCGTCCAGGCCGTAGTGGTCGATGACGGCCGGCAGCACCAGGTTGGCGTAGGCGTCGTCGACCCGCACCGCCTTGAGCACGTCCAGGGCCGCCAGCCTGGGAACGTCGACCTCGACCCGGGGGCGGGTGCGCGGCGCGGCCGAGCGGCTGCTGGAGCGGGACGGCACCTCAGGCGCCCGGCGTCGTCGGTGGCCGACCCGCTGGTCCTCGAGCCCTCTCACCGCACGCCCCACCGCTCATGCCCCCCACGGTAGACATGCCCTACCGGCTCCGGACAGGAATGCCCGTAACGTGACATGGGAGGCGACGGCTGCGGCAGCCTCATGCCGGCCCCTCCGTCGGGTCGTCACCCACGCGGCGGGCGGCGGTCGGCGCGAGGCCCCGAGCCCAGTCGGCAGCGGGCATCGGGCGCTTGCCCACGGCCTGCACCTCGCCCAGCCGCACGGCGCTGGTGCCGGTGCCGACCAGCACCTCGCGCTTCCCGACCTCGAGCGCTCCGGGAGCCAGGACGTCGTCGACCACGGTGACCGGCCCCAGCTTGAGCCGGTCGCCGCCGTGGGTGGTCCAGGCACCGGGGGCGGGGGCGCAGGCACGCACCTGTCGGTCGATCGCGACGGCGGGGTCGGTCCAGTCGACGCGGGCGTGCTCGACCTCGATCTTCGGAGCGTGGCTGAGCCCCTCGAGGGGCTGCGCACGCGCCTCCAGCCCGCCCTCGGCGAGGCCGTCGAGGGTCGCGACCAGCAGCCCGGCACCGCCCTCGGCCAGCCGCTCGAGCAGGGTGCCGGCGGTGTCGGTGGGCCGGATCCGCTCGGTCATCACGCCGTACGTCGGACCCGCGTCGAGCTCCGGGACGATCCGGAACGTCGTGGCGCCGGTGACCTCGTCGCCCGCCCAGATCGCGTGCTGCACGGGGGCGGCGCCGCGCCAGGCGGGCAGGCAGGAGAAGTGCAGGTTGACCCACCCGTGCACCGGGATCTCGAGCGCGGAGGCGGGCAGGATCGCGCCGTAGGCCACGACCGGGCAGCAGTCGGGCGCGAGCGCACGCAGCCGCTCCTGGAAGTCGGGGTCGCGAGGGTGCTGCGGGGTGAGCACCGGGACGCCGAGCTCGGCGGCGCGGACGGCGACCGGGCTGGCGACCAACCGGCGGCCGCGGCCGGAGCGGGCCTCGGGCCGGGTGACCACGCCCACCAGCTCGTGGTCGGACGCGGCGATCGCGTCGAGCGCCGGCACCGCGACGTCCGGGGTGCCCGCGAAGACGACCCTCATCGAGGCCTCACAGGCCGAAGCCCCCGGCGCGGCCCGTGCGGTGCGGGCTGACCTTGATCGTCGGCGGGGTGTCCCCGAACCAGTCGGCGTTGCGGATGTCGCGCATCGCCTGCTTGCGGGCCTCGGGGTCGAGCCGGTCGATGAAGAGCACCCCGTCGAGGTGGTCGGTCTCGTGCTGGATGGCGCGCGCCAGCAGGTCCGAGCCCTCGATCGTGACCGGCTCGCCGTGCAGGTCGAAGCCGTGGGCGGCCACGCGGAGCGCCCGTCGGCACTCGTAGGTCAGCTCGGGCAGCGACAGGCAGCCCTCGAGGCCCTCCTGGGTCTCGGCGGAGAGCGTCGAGCGTGGGGTTGACCAGGTGCCCGACCTCGCCCTCGACGTACCAGGTGAACACCCGCAGCCCGACCCCGATCTGGGGGGCCGCGAGCCCCGCCCCGGGCGCGGCCAGCATGGTGTCGGTGAGGTCCTCGACGAGCGTGCGGAGCTCCTTGTCGAAGGAGGTCACCTCGACCGCGCGGGAGCGCAGGACGGGGTCACCGAAGAGGCGGATGGGGCGAACGGACACGCGGAGATCCTAGGGCCCGGACCCTGACGCCCTGAGCACCCCTACCCCCGGCAGTACCCGCACCACCCGCAGGCCGCGCCCGGCCCAGGGACGCTCAGAACTGCGCCGGGTCGACCTGGATCCGGACGGCGTCGAGCTTGCGACTGGAGCGGATCCGCTGCAGCTCGTCGAGCGCCCGCGACAGCGCGGCGCCGTGGGTGCGGGGCACCCGCACCACCAGCCGCTCCTCGCCGTCGGCGAGCGGCACCGGGCCCAGCACCTCGGCGCCCGGCGGGGCGGCGAGCAGCGTGACGGCGTCGTCGACGGCGCCGGGCTCGCCGGTGACGGTGGCCAGCCGCGACGCGGGCGGCAGGCGCGCCTGCCGCGGCGCTGGTCGCTCCGGCGCGCGCAGCCCGGCGTGGTCCCACCGCACGAGCGCCTGCAGGGCCGGCTCGGCCCGGGTCGCCGACCGCGAGCACCCGGCCACCGGGTCGCACCAGCGCTGACGGCGTTGGCCCAGCGCCGCAGCGCCTCCTCGTCGGCGCGCAGGTCGTCCCGGCCGAGCAGGATCCAGGTGTCGAGCAGGACGACGGCGCGCGTAGCCACCGGCCGCCACCGGCTCGGCGCCCGGGGTGGCCACGACGATCGCGGGCTCGTCGTCGACGTCGGCGAGCACCCGGTCGCCGGAGGAGGTGCGGACCCGGACCGGGGCGAACGTGCGCCCGAGCTCCTCGGCGGTGCGCGCCTCACCGAGCACCGGCGCGCGCAGCCCGCAGGCGCCGCACTCGGAGCAGGACCAGCTCGCGGCCGGGTGCGCGCACCAGCGGCAGGCCGGCGGGGTGGTGGCGCTGGTGAGCGCCAGCGGCCCCGCGCAGTGGTCGCAGCGGGCCGGGGTGCGGCAGCGCTCGCAGGCCAGCGCCAGCGCGTAGCCCGCGCGCGGGCGTCTGGACCAGCACGGGGCCGTGGCCGAGCGGCGTCGCGCAGCAGCGTGTGCACCTGGCAGGGGCATCCGCGCCCCTGCGCCGTGGGGGTCGCGGCGCAGGTCGTGCTCGGTGGCCCCGGTGATCGCGACGGTCGCCCGGGCCCGCAGGGCGCTCGCGGCGGCCGACGATCTCCTGGGCCCAGCCGGTGCGGACCAGGTGGTCGGCCTCGACGCTGCGGGCGAACCCGCCCGCCAGGAACGCCGCGCCCTCCTGCTCGGCGCGCAGCAGCAGGGTCTCGCGCACGTGCGGGTAGGGAGCCCGAGGCTCGGCGTGGAGGTCGTCGCCGTCGTCCCAGACGACCACCAGGCCCAGGTCGTGGACCGGGGCGAACGCCGCCGCGCGGGTGCCGACGACGATCCGCCGGGCGCCGCGGCTGACGGCCAGGAAGTCGCGGTAGCGCGCGGCCGGCCCCGCGTCGGCGGTGAGCGTGACGTGGTGCCCGGGGCCGAGCAGCTCGGTGAGCGCGGCGTCGACCCGGGCGACGTCCTTGCACGTCGGGCAGGCAGAGCAGGGCCCCGCGTCCGCCTGCCGCGGACGGCGGCGGCCGCCTGCGCCAGCGAGCCGGCGGCCAGCTCGCCGGCCGGGGCCGCCGTCCAGACCGCCCTCGGCGCCCCGCCGTCTCGCAGGTGGTGGAGGAACGCCGGCCCCGTGCGCGTAGTCGGCCCACGCGGCCTCGGCGGCCTCCATGGTCGCGTCGTCCCAGGCGGGGCGTGTCGTCGGGTGCCAGCGGGGTCTGCTTCTCGACGGTGGCGTGCCGGGGAGGGACGGCGAGCCGCAGCACGTCGGAGCGGACGCCGGCGTAGCGCTGCCGCCACGGCACCGGCGAGCGCGGCCACGGCGGGGCTCAGGACCGGCTCGGGACTGACCACCCGGCGCAGCGGGGTGAGCGAGCCGGCGTGGTCGGAGCGCGCGGTGCGGGCCGACGAGGAAGCCGTCGACGTCCTGGCCCGCGAAGCGCACCTTCACCCGGACGCCCGGGCGGGCGGCGTCGTCGAGGGCTGCGGGGACGGCGTAGTCGAACGGGCGGTCGAGGTGCGCCAGCCCCACGTCGACCAGCACCCGGGCGACCGGGTCGGTGGCCGCGACCTCGGCCTCGGCGCTGCGACGGGCCCGGGTGGCGCGGGCCTTGGCCTGCGAGGCCTTCACCGAGGCGCGCGCGAGCCCGGGCAGCAGCTCGGGCTGCCCGGGCTCTGGGGGCGGCTGGGCGGGCGGCTGCCCCGCGGATCCGGCGGTCACGGCGGTATTCCTACCAGCCGCCACCCCCGGCGCCCCCGCGACGGCGGTGGGCTGACCCCGAGACGGCCACCGCCCCGCCGCGGTGACCCGGGCGGGGCGGTGGAGGCCGGACGACGGGCGCTCAGGAGCCGACGGCGGCCTTCAGCTCGGCGGCGCGGTCGGTGCGCTCCCAGGTGAACTCGGGCAGCTCGCGGCCGAAGTGGCCGTACGCCGAGGTCTTGGCGTAGATCGGACGGAGCAGGTCGAGGTCGCGCAGGATCGCGGCCGGCCGCAGGTCGAAGACGTCGAGCACGGCCTTCTGGATCAGCTCGTCGGCCACGATGCCGGTGCCGAAGGTCTGCACGAAGACGCCGACGGGCTGCGCCTTGCCGATCGCGTAGGCGACCTGCACCTCGCAGCGACGGGCCAGGCCCGCGGCGACGACGTTCTTGGCGACCCAGCGCATCGCGTAGGCGGCCGAGCGGTCGACCTTCGACGGGTCCTTGCCGGAGAAGGCGCCGCCACCGTGGCGGGCCATGCCGCCGTAGGTGTCGACGATGATCTTGCGGCCGGTCAGGCCGGCGTCGCCCATCGGGCCGCCCACCACGAACTTGCCGGTGGGGTTGACCAGCAGCCGGTAGCCCTCGGACGGCAGCGCGAAGGTCTCGAGCACGGGGTCGATCACGTTCTGCTTGATCTCGGCCTCGAGCTTGGCGAGGTCGGTGTCCTCGGAGTGCTGGGTGGAGAGCACCACGGTGTCGATGCGCACCGGCGTGTCGTTCTCGTCGTACTCGATGGTGACCTGGGTCTTGCCGTCGGGACGCAGGTTGGCCATGGTGCCGTTCTTGCGCACCTCGGTGAGCTTCTCCGAGCAGGCGCTGCGCGATCACGATCGGCAGCGGCATCAGCACGTCGGTGTCGTCGCAGGCGTAGCCGAACATCAGCCCCTGGTCGCCGGCACCGCGCAGGTCGAGCTCGTCGGAGGAGTCGCCCACCCGCGCCTCGTGGCCCTGGTCGACGCCCTGGGCGATGTCGGGCGACTGCGCGCCGATCGCGACCTGGACGCCGCAGGTGAGCCCGTCGAAGCCCTTGTCGGACTGGTCGTAGCCGATGTCGAGGATGGCCTTGCGGACCAGGTCCGCGACGGGGGCGTACGCCGTGGTGCGGACCTCGCCGGCCACGACGACCAGGCCGGTGGTGATCAGGGTCTCGACCGCGACGCGCAGGTCCTCCCTGTTGGCGTCGTGCTCCATCAGGTAGTCGAGGACGGTGTCGCTGATCCGGTCGGCGATCTTGTCCGGGTGACCTTCGGTCACCGACTCCGAGGTGAAAAGGCGTCCAGCCACAGTGCTACTCCGCTCAATGGGGTCGAATCGATGGGTCAAGGCTCTGCACGGTCAGGCTCGGGGCCCGCACAGGTGGGTCCACGATAGTTGGTGACCAGCATGCAAGATGGGCATCTCACGCAACGAATCACCGACGCGCCCCCAACGACTCACCGGGTCAGACGTTCCGCGACCTGGTCCCAGATCCGGTGCGCCAGGACCGCCTTCGAGCCCCGCGGCACCGACACCGACGAGCCGTCGGCGCCGAGGAGCACGGCCTCGTTGTCGGGACTGCCGAACACGGCGCCCCCGCTGACGTCGTTGACCACCAGCAGGTCGCAGCCCTTGCGGGCCAGCTTGGCCCGCGCCAGGTCGAGCACGCTGCCGCTGCCGTCGCCGGTCTCGGCGGCGAAGCCGACGATCACCTGTCCGGCCCGGGCCCGCTCGCCGGAGATCTCGCGGAGGATGTCGGGGTTCTGGCGCAGCGACACCGGCGGCGCGGAGCCGTCCTCGCACTTCTTGATCTTCGTGTCGCTCCGCGTGTCGGGACGGAAGTCCGCCGGGGCCGCGGCCATCACCACGGCGTCGGCCGACGCCGTGGCGCGGACGACGGCCTCGCGCAGCTCGGCGGTGGTCTCCACGTGCACCACCGAGACCCCGGCCGGGTCG
Source organism: uncultured Actinomycetota bacterium (assembly GCA_963834285.1). Lineage (GTDB taxonomy): Bacteria > Actinomycetota > Actinomycetes > Propionibacteriales > Nocardioidaceae > Nocardioides. Next base: position 45,718 of record CAWIAZ010000007.1, read on the forward strand.
GGCAGCGCGACGTTGGCAGCCACGAGGGTCACCGAGGCGCCCCGGGCGACGGCGGCGCGGGCCAGGGCGTAGCCCTGGAGCCCGGAGGAGCGGTTGCCGAGGAAGCGCACCGGGTCGAGGTACTCGCGGGTGCCCCCCGCGGAGACCACCACGTGGCGTCCGGCCAGGTCGACGCCCCCGGCCCCCTCGGCCCCCAGGGTCCCCCGGGCGAGCACCTGACGGCAGGTCTCGACGATCTCGTCGGGGTCGGGCAGCCGTCCCTTGCCGGTGTCCTTGCCGGTCAGCCGGCCGTCGGCGGGCTCGAGCACCAGCATCCCGCGCCCACGCAGGGTCGCGACGTTGGCCTGCGTGGCCTCGTGCTGCCACATCTCGGTGTGCATCGCGGGGGCGAAGACGATCGGGCAGCGGGCGGTGAGCAGGGTGTTGGTGAGCAGGTCGTCGGCCAGGCCGTGCGCCGCCTTCGCGAGGAGGTCGGCGGTGGCGGGGGCGACGACCACGAGGTCGGCCTGCTGGCCGATCCGCACGTGCGGCACCCGGTGGACGTCGGTCCAGACGTCGCTGGCCACCGGCTTGCCCGACAGCGCCGACCAGGTGGCCGCTCCGACGAACTCCAGCGCGGCCGCGGTGGGCACCACGGTGACGTCGTGCCCGGACTCGGTGAGGCCGCGCAGCACCTCGCAGGACTTGTAGGCCGCGATCCCGCCGGCGACCCCCAGGACGACACGGGGCCGCTCCCCCGACGGGGAAGCGGCCTCGTACGTCGTGCTGGTGCTCAGTGCGTCACTCGTTGCCGGCGGCGGCGGCGTCGAGGGCGGCCTGCTTCGCGGCGGCCTCCTCGGCGGCGAGCTCGGCCGGGTCGACGTCCTCACAGGTCAGCAGGTCCTCGTTGATCTCGCGCAGCGCGATCGAGAGGGGCTTCTCCTGGACGTGGGTGTCGACCAGCGGGCCGACGTACTCGAGCAGGCCCTCGCCCAGCTGGGAGTAGTAGGCGTTGATCTGGCGCGCACGCTTGGCGCTGTAGAGGACCAGCTTGTACTTGCTGTCGGTCTTGGTGAGCAGGTCGTCGATCGAGGGGTTGGTGACGCCCTCGGCGGCAATGTTGGGCGCAGACACGCGTGTAAGCCTCGCAGTCGGTGGTAGATCGGAGTGGGACCCCATGCACGAGCCATGCACGAGCCTCGTGGACAGGTCCTGGGAGCCAGGTCAGTCGGACACCTGGTCGTCCAACATCAACGATACCAACTCCTCGGCTGCGGCGTGAACTTCGTGGTTGACCACGGTCACGTCGAACTCGTCCTCCGCGGCCAGCTCGACCCGCGCGGTCTCGAGCCGCCGGGCCCGCTCCTCCTCGGTCTCGGTGCCGCGGCCGACCAGCCGGCGCTCCAGCTCGTCCCACGAGGGGGGCTTGAGGAAGACGAACAGCGCACCGGGCATCGAGGCACGGACCAGGCGGGCGCCCTGGAGGTCGATCTCCAGCATCGCCGGCCGGCCGGCGGCCAGGGTCTCCTCCACCGGACGACGGGGGGTGCCGTAGCGGGCCGAGCTGTGCACCACGGCCCACTCGAGCAGCTCGTCGCCCTCGATCATGGCGTCGAACTCGGCGTCGGAGACGAACCAGTAGTGGACACCGTCGACCTCACCGGGTCGTGGCTTGCGCGTGGTCGCCGAGACCGAGATCCAGACCTCGGGATGACGCTCGCGCACCGCGGCCGCCACCGTGCCCTTGCCGACGGCCGTGGGGCCGGCCAGGACGACGAGACGGGTCGGTCGCGGGGCCGCAGGTCGGGCTGCGGACTGGGCGGCGGACTGGGCTGCGGACTGGGCTGCGGAGTGAGCTGCGGACTGGGCTGCGGGGGCGGCCGCGCTCACTGCTCGGGGGCGAACTCGCGCTGCAGGGCGGCGACCTGCTTGGTGCCGAGCCCGCGGACCCGACGGGACTCGGCGATGCCCAGCCGCTCCATGGTCTGGCGGGCACGCACCTTGCCCAGGCCGGGCATCGACTGGAGGAGGTCGATCACCCGCATCTTGCCGATCACCTCGTTGGTCTCGCCGTCACGCAGCACGTCGGAGATCGAGGCCCCCGAGTTCTTGAGCCGGTTCTTCACCTCGGCTCGCTCGCGTCGCGAGGCCGCGGCCTTGTCCAGCGCGGCCTGTCGCTGTTCGGGAGTGAGGGGGGGCAACGCCACGTCGGAGGCTCTTTCGCTCGAGGAGCCCGCGGCTGGATCGGCATCGCGGACGAGGTCAATCTAGCCACGTTCGCGAGGGCGCGGCAATCGGCGTCGAGAACACGTTCCACCGATCGGTCCGCCGAGCACGCCGCGGCCGGATCAGAAGTACAGCGGCGTCTTGCACACGTCGCGTGCCTGCTGCTCGACGCCCTCGAGCGCGTCGACGGTGCCCGGCCGGGTCAGGCCGCGGGCCGCGGCATCGATGCGGTCGCGCTCGTCGTCGGTGAGGTCGGCGGGCGGGGTCTCGCGGTCGTAGGTCGCGGGATCGACCCCGGCCTCCTCGAGGGTGTCGACCAGGGCGGAGATGCTGCCCACCACGGTGCGCCACTCGTCGGCAAGGTCGTCGGGAGCCTCGGCCGAGAGCGCCTCGAAGCTCGGCAGGGCCGCGATCAGCGCCGTCGGGCCACCTTGCGCCAGGGCCTCGGTGAGCGGCTTCTGCTGGGCCTCGACCTCGGCGCAGTACGCCGCGAACGGGTCGTCCTCCCCGCAGCCGGCCGCGGGCACCACGAGCAGCAGCGAGACACCGAGCGCGACCAGACGGGTGCGAGACGTCATCCGCGCAGCTCCTCGTTGGCGCGGTGCACCGCGTCGCGCATCGCGACCGGGTCGGGGCCGAGCCGCAGCACCTCGCGCGACGAGCTGGGCGCGACGTGGCCGGCCGAGCCCCCGAAGATCCGGCGGACGTCGGCGGCGGTGCCGCCCTGGGCGCCGTAGCCGGGTGCCAGGATCGGGCCGTTGAACGCCAGGTCGGTCTCCGTGTCGCCGATCGTCGCGCCGACCACCGCGCCGAAGGAGCCCAGCGGCTCGGCTCCGGCGTTGAGCTCGCGCAGGTGCTCGGCCATCCGGCTCGCCACCGTGACCCCGTCGCCGGTGCGGGCGTGCTGCACCTCGGCGCCCTCCTTGTTGGAGGTCTCGACGAGCACGAAGAGCCCGGCGTCGTGGCGGCGCGCGGTCTCGACCATCGGGCTGATCGAGCCGAAGCCGAGGTAGGGGCTCGCGGTGATCGCGTCTGCGGCCAACGGCGAGGCCGGGTCGAGGTAGGCGTCGGCGTAGGCCTGCGACGTGGAGCCGATGTCGCCGCGCTTGACGTCGAGCAGGACGAGCGCGCCCGCGGCCCGCGACTCGGCGACCACGCGCTCCAGGACCGCCACTCCCCTGCTGCCGAACCGCTCGTAGAACGCCGACTGCGGCTTGACCATCGAGCACAGCGGCGCCACCGCCTCGACCACGCTCAGCGCGAACCGCTCCAGCCCGGCGACGTCGTCGTCGAGACCCCAGTCGCGCAGCAGGGCGCCGTGCGGGTCGATGCCGACGCAGAAGGGTCCGCGGGCGGCCAGCGCCTCGACGAACCGGCGTCCGAAGGTCATCCCGGTACTCATCCCAGTAGTCAGCGGAGGGCTCCGACCGTGCGTCGCGGCCAGAGCGGCCCCTCGTAGACGAAGGCGGTGTAGGCCTGCAGCAGGGTGGCGCCGGCGTCGAGCCGGGCCCGGGCGTCGGCGGCGGTGGTGATGCCCCCGACCCCGATCAGGGTGAGGTCCGGGCCCACCCGGTCGCGCAGCAGCCGGACCACCTCGCAGGCGCGCCGGGTGAGCGGGGCGCCCGACAGCCCGCCGGCGCCCACGCGCTCGACCTCGGCGGGATCGCTGGCCAGGTCGGCCCGGCTGGTGGTCGTGTTGGTGGCGATGATCCCGGCCAGACCGAGGTCCAGCGCGAGGTCGGCGACGTCGCGGACGTCGTCGTCGGCGAGGTCGGGGGCGATCTTGACCAGCAGCGGCACGGCGCGGCCGCTCGCGGCGTCGGCGGTGGCCTGCACCCGCTCGAGCAGCGGGCCGAGCTTCTCGACCGCCTGCAGGTTGCGCAGGCCCGGGGTGTTGGGCGAGCTGACGTTGACCACGAGGTAGTCGGCGTGCGGCGCCAGCAGCCGGGCGCTCTTGTCGTAGTCGGCCTCGACGGCGGCCTGGTCGTCGTCGGGCACGACCTTGGTCTTGCCGATGTTGACCCCGAGCACGGGACCGGCCCCCTGCGCCGCGAGACCGCGTCGCTCTGACCGCTGGGCCAGCCGGGCGGCCACCACCTCGGCGCCGTCGTTGTTGAACCCCATCCGGTTGACCACCGCGCGGTCGGAGGGCAGCCGGAAGAGCCGCGGCTTCGGGTTGCCGGGCTGGCCCTCCCCCGTGACCGTGCCGACCTCGACGTGACCGAAGCCCAGCGCGCCGAGGGCGTCGATGCCGACGGCGTTCTTGTCGAAGCCCGCCGCGAGCCCGAGCGGGTTGGCGAAGCGCAGCCCCATCGCCTCGACCGGCCGCGAGCCGCCGCGCAGCCGGCGGTCGAGCAGGTCGAGCCCGCGCATCGCCGGCGAACCGGCCCGCAGCGCGGCGAAGCCGAGGTGGTGCGCCTGCTCGGCGTCGACCCGGCGCAGCCCGTGGTCGAACAGGGTGCGGTAGACCGTCATCCGGCCTGCCCGCGCCGCGCCCAGTCCTGCAGGCTCCGGACGCCGACCTCGCCGCGCATCAGCGCCTCGATGCCGTGCACGGCGGCGCCGAGTCCCTGGACGGTGGTGATGCAGGGGATGTTGGCGCGGACCGCGGCGGTCCGGATCTCGTAGCCGTCGATGCGGGCCGAGCCGCCGCCGGTCGAGCCGTGCGGGGTGTTGATCACGAGCTGGATCTCGCCGGCCAGGATCAGGTCGACCGTGGTCGGCTCGCCCTGCGGCCCGGTGCCCTCGAAGTGCTTGCGCACCACCGTGGCCTGCACGCCGTTGCGGCGCAGCACCTCGGCGGTGCCCTGGGTGGCGAGGATCTCGAAGCCGTGGTCCGCCAGCACCTTGATCGGGAACACCATGTGCCGCTTGTCGCGGTTGGCCATCGAGACGAAGATCCGGCCGCTGGTCGGGAGCGACCCGAACGCCGCCGCCTGGGCCTTGGAGAACGCGGTGCCGAAGTCGGCGTCGAGGCCCATCACCTCACCGGTCGACTTCATCTCCGGGCCGAGCAGGGTGTCGACCTGGCGGCCGTCCTTGGTGCGGAAGCGGTTGAAGGGCATCACCGCCTCCTTGACCGCGATCGGCTGGTCGGCGGGCAGGCTGCCACCGTCACCGGTGGCCGGGAGGACGCCGGCGTCGCGCAGCTGGGCCACGGTCTCGCCGAGCATCACCCGGGCGGCGGCCTTGGCGAGCGGCGTCGCGGTGGCCTTCGAGACGAACGGCACCGTGCGGCTGGCCCGCGGGTTGGCCTCCAGGACGTAGAGGACGTCGGCGCCGAGGGCGAACTGGATGTTGATCAGCCCGCGCACCCCCACCCCGCGGGCGATCGCCTCGGTGGCCTCGCGGATCCGGCCGACCTCGGCCTCGCCGAGCGTGATCGGCGGCAGCGCGCAGGAGGAGTCGCCGGAGTGGATGCCGGCCTCCTCGATGTGCTCCATCACGCCGCCGAGGAAGAGCTCGTGGCCGTCGTAGATCGCGTCGACGTCGATCTCGACCGCGTCGTCGATGAACCGGTCGACCAGCACCGGGTGCTCGGGGCTGATCTCGGTGGCCCGCTCGATGTAGCCGCGCAGGGCCTCGTCGTCGTAGACGATCTCCATGCCGCGCCCACCGAGCACGTACGACGGCCGCACCAGCACGGGGTAGCCGATGTCGGCGGCGATGCGGCGGGCGTCGGCGAAGCTGGTGGCCATCCCGTGCTTGGGCGCGGGCAGCCCGGCCTCGGCCAGCACCCGGCCGAACGCACCCCGCTCCTCGGCGAGGTGGATCGCCTCGGGCGGGGTGCCGACGATCGTCACGCCGTTGTCCTTGAGCCCCTGGGCCAGGCCGAGCGGGGTCTGCCCGCCGAGCTGGCAGATCACCCCCGCCACCGGGCCGGCCTGCTCCTCGGCGTGCACGATCTCGAGCACGTCCTCGAGCGTGAGCGGCTCGAAGTAGAGCCGGTCGGAGGTGTCGTAGTCGGTGGAGACGGTCTCGGGGTTGCAGTTGACCATCACGGTCTCGTAGCCGGCCTCCGACAGCGCCAGCGAGGCGTGCACGCAGGAGTAGTCGAACTCGATGCCCTGCCCGATCCGGTTGGGGCCGCTGCCGAGGATGATCACCGCGGGCTTCTCGCGGGGCGCGACCTCGGACTCCTCGTCGTAGGAGCTGTAGTGGTAGGGCGTGGCCGCCGCGAACTCCGCCGCGCAGGTGTCGACGGTCTTGTAGACCGGGCGGATGCCGAGCGCGTGCCGGACGCCGCGGACGACGGCGGGGGTCATCCCGCGGATCTTGCCGATCTGGGCGTCGGAGAAGCCGTGCCGCTTGGCCCGGCGCAGCAGCCCGGGCGTCAGCTCGGGGGCGGCGGTCACCTCGGCGGCGACCTCGTTGACCAGCGCGAGCTGGTCGAGGAACCACGGGTCGATGCCGGTGGCGGCGAAGAGCTCCTCCGGGGTCGCGCCGGCCCGGATCGCGTCCATCACCTTGCGCAGCCGGCCGTCGTGCGGGGTGCGGACCGTCTCCAGCAGCTCGGCCTTGTCGAGCTCGACCCAGTGCTGGTGCCAGTCGAAGACGGCGTCCTTGCTCTCCAGCGAGCGCAGCGCCTTCTGCAGCGCCTCGGTGAAGTTGCGGCCGATCGCCATCGCCTCGCCGACCGACTTCATGTGGGTGGTCAGCGTGGGGTCGGCGCCGGGGAACTTCTCGAACGCGAACCGCGGCACCTTCACCACGACGTAGTCGAGGCTGGGCTCGAAGCTGGCCGGGGTGCTGAAGCCGCCGGGGCGGGTGGTGATGTCGTTGGGGATCTCGTCGAGGGTGTAGCCGATCGCCACCTTGGCGGCGATCTTCGCGATCGGGAAGCCGGTCGCCTTGGAGGCCAGGGCGCTCGACCGGGAGACCCGGGGGTTCATCTCGATCACGATCAGGCGGCCGTCGGCCGGGTCGACGGCGTACTGGATGTTGCAGCCACCGGTGTCGACGCCGACCTCGCGGATGATGCCGATCGCCATGTCGCGCATCAGCTGGTACTCGCGGTCGGTGAGCGTCATCGCGGGGGCCACCGTGATCGAGTCGCCCGTGTGGACGCCCATCGGGTCGAGGTTCTCGATCGAGCAGATGATCACGACGTTGTCGGCGGTGTCGCGCATCACCTCGAGCTCGTACTCCTTCCACCCGATGATCGACTCCTCGATCAGCACCTCGGTGGTGGGGCTGGCGTCGAGGCCGGCGCCGGCGATCTGGTGCAGCTCGGTCTCGTCGTGCGCGATGCCTGACCCGGTGCCGCCCATGGTGAAGCTCGGCCGGACCACGATGGGGTAGCCGAAGCGCTCGACCGCCGCGAGGCAGTCGTCCATGGTGTGGCAGATGGCGCTGCCCGCCACCTCTCCCCCGAGGCTCTCGACGATCTTCTTGAACGACTGGCGGTTCTCGCCGCGCTCGATCGCCTCGATCGAGGCGCCGATCAGCTCGACGCCGTACTTCTCCAGGACGCCGGCCTTGTCGAGCGCCATCGCGGCGTTGAGTGCCGTCTGGCCGCCCAGGGTCGCCAGCAGCGCGTCGGGGCGCTCCTTGGCGATCACCTTCTCGACGTACTCGGGCGTGATCGGCTCGACGTAGGTGGCGTCGGCGAACTCGGGGTCGGTCATGATCGTGGCGGGGTTGGAGTTGACCAGGATCACCCGCAGCCCCTCGGCCTTGAGCACCCGGCAGGCCTGGGTGCCGGAGTAGTCGAACTCGCACGCCTGGCCGATGATGATCGGCCCGGAGCCGATCACCATCACCGACTGGATGTCGTCACGCTTGGGCATCAGGCACGGTCTCCTAGCAGGTCGACGAACCGGTCGAAGAGGTACGCCGCGTCGTGCGGCCCGGCGGCGGCCTCGGGGTGGTACTGCACCGAGAAGCTGCGCAGCGCGCCGCCCTCCTCCTCCGGTGCGCGCAGCTCGAGCCCCTCGACCACGTCGTCGTTGAGGCAGACGTGGCTGACCGACGCGACGCCGTACGGCGTGGGCGTGGGCGTGTCGAGCGGGGCGTCGACGGCGAACCCGTGGTTGTGGGCGGTGACCTCGACCTTGCCGGTGGTGCGGTCCATCACCGGCTGGTTGATGCCGCGGTGGCCGTAGGTGAGCTTGTAGGTGCCGAAGCCCAGGGCGCGGCCGAAGAGCTGGTTGCCGAAGCAGATCCCGAAGTAGGGCAGCCCCCGCTCCAGCGCACCCCGCAGCAGCTCGACCTGCCCGGTGGTGGCGGCCGGGTCGCCGGGGCCGTTGGAGAAGAACAGGCCGTCGGGCTCGACCGCGAGCACGTCCTCGAGGCTCGAGGCCGCCGGCAGCACGTGCACCTCGACCCCGCGCTCGGCGAGCCGGCGCGGCGTCATCGTCTTGATGCCGAGGTCGAGGGCCGCGACCGTGAACAGCCGCTCCCCGACGGCGGGCACCACGTAGGCCTCGGCGGTGCTGACCTCGCTGGCCAGCTCGGTGCCGGCCATCTCGGCGCTGCCGCGCACCCGCTCGAGCAGCAGCGCGGGGTCCGTCTCCGTGGACGAGATCCCGACCCGCATCGCGCCGCGGTCGCGCAGGTGCCGCGTGAGGGCCCGGGTGTCGACGCCGGAGATGCCGACGACGCCCTGCTCGCGCAGCTCGTCGTCGAGGCTGCGCACCGAGCGCCAGCTGCTCGGCACCCGCGCGGGGTCGCGGACGACGTAGCCCGAGACCCAGATCCGGCGGGACTCGGGGTCGTCGTCGTTGACCCCGGTGTTGCCGATGTGCGGGAAGGTCATCACCACCACCTGGCGGTGGTAGGAGGGATCGGTGAGCGTCTCCTGGTAGCCGGTCATGCCGGTGTTGAAGACCGCCTCGCCGAAGGTCTCGCCCTGCGCCCCGTAGGCCTCGCCGCGGAAGGTGCGGCCGTCCTCGAGGACCAGGATCGCCTCGCGGGCGCTCACTGGAGCTTCCCGTCGAGCACGGTGGGCCGGCCCCGGAGGAACGTGGCCACCACCTGGCCGGGCAGCTCCATGCCGGCGTACGGCGTGTTGCGCGAGAGCGAGGCGGACTCCGACGGCACCACGGTGCGGCGCACGGAGGGGTCGTAGAGCACCAGGTTGGCCGGGGCGCCGTCCTCGATCGGGCGGCCGTGGTCGGCGACCCGGCCGATCCGTGCGGGCGCGTAGGACATCCGCTCGGCGACGCCCTCCCAGTCGAGGAGGCCGGTGTCGACCATCGTCTCCTGCACGATCGAGAGCGCCGTCTCGAGGCCGAGCATGCCGAAGGCGGCCGCGGCCCACTCGCAGTCCTTGTCCTCGTGGGGGTGCGGGGCGTGGTCGGTGGCGACGATGTCGATGGTGCCGTCGGCGAGCCCGGCGCGCAGCGCCTCGGTGTCGGCGGTCGTGCGCAGCGGCGGGTTGACCTTGTAGAGCGGGTCGTAGGTCGCGGCGAGGTCGTCGGTGAGCAGCAGGTGGTGGGGGCAGGCCTCGGCGGTGACGTTCCAGCCCTTGCGCTTGGCGTCACGGACGATCTCGACCGACCCGGCGGTGGAGACGTGGCAGACGTGCAGCCGGGAGCCGACGTGGGCCGCCAGCAGGCAGTCGCGGGCGATGATCGCCTCCTCGGCGACGGCCGGCCAGCCCGCCAGCCCCAGCCGCCCGGAGAGCTCGCCCTCGTTCATCTGGGCGCCCTCGGTGAGCCGGGGCTCCTGGGCGTGCTGGGCGACGACGCCGTCGAAGGCCTTGACGTACTCCAGCGCGCGCCGCATCAGCACCGCGTCGCTCACGCAGTGGCCGTCGTCGGAGAAGACCCGGACCCGGGCCGCGGAGTCGGCCATCGCGCCGAGCTCGGCGAGCCGCTCGCCGGCCAGCCCGACGGTGACCGCGCCGACCGGGTAGACGTCGCAGTAGCCGGCCTCGCGGCCGAGCCGCCACACCTGCTCCACCACCCCGGCGGTGTCGGCGACCGGCTCGGTGTTGGCCATCGCGTGCACGGCGGTGAAGCCGCCCATCGCGGCGGCCTGGGTGCCGGTCTCGACGGTCTCGGCGTCCTCGCGGCCGGGCTCGCGCAGGTGGGTGTGCAGGTCGACCAGCCCGGGCAGCGCGATCAACCCGGTGCCGTCGACGACCTCGGCGTCGCCGGGGTCGCCGGTGGCCACGACTCCGTCGCGCAGCAGCAGGTCGGCGGGCTCGCCACCGAGCACCGCGACGTTCTTGATCAGGTAGGCGCTCACGCGTCGTTCTCCTCGTGGGGGTGGTCGTCAGCGGTGGTCGAGCCTGTCGAGGCCCCGCTGAGCAGCAGGTAGAGCACGGCCATCCGGACGGCGACGCCGTTGGTGACCTGCTCGACGATCACGGAGCGGGACGAGTCGGCCACGTCGGCGCTGATCTCCATCCCGCGGACCATCGGGCCGGGGTGCATCACGATCGTGTGGTCCTGGAGGGCGGCCATCCGGCGTCCGTCGAGGCCGTAGCGGCGGGAGTACTCGCGCGGGGTCGGGAAGAAGCCGCCGTTCATCCGCTCCCGCTGCACGCGGAGCATCATCACCGCGTCGGCCTTCGGCAGCACGGCGTCCAGGTCGTACGACGTCTCGACCGGCCAGCTCTCCACCCCGACCGGCAGCAGGGTCGGCGGGGACACCAGCGTCACCTCCGCCCCGAGCGTGTGCAGCAGCAGCGCGTTGGAGCGGGCCACCCGGCTGTGCAGCACGTCGCCCACGACCGCGACCCGGCGGCCGTCGAGCGGGCCGAGGTGGCGGGTCATCGTGAACGCGTCGAGCAGCGCCTGCGTGGGGTGCTCGTGGGTGCCGTCTCCGGCGTTGACCACGCTCGAGCGGACCCAGCCGGAGTTGGCGAGCCGGTGCGGGGCGCCGCTGGCGCTGTGCCGGACGACCACCGCGTCGGCGCCCATGGCCTCCAGCGTGAGCGCGGTGTCCTTGAGGCTCTCGCCCTTGCTGACGCTGGAGCCCTTGCCGGCGAAGTTGATGACGTCGGCCGACAGCCGCTTGGCGGCCGCCTCGAAGGAGATCCGGGTGCGGGTGGAGTCCTCGAAGAAGAGGTTGACCACGGTGCGACCGCGCAGCGCGGGCAGCTTCTTGATCGGCCGGTCGGCCAGCGAGCGCATCTCCTCGGCGGTGCTCAGCACCAGCTCGGCGTCGTCGCGGGTGAGGTCACCGGCGCTCAGCAGGTGGCGCTTCATGCTCGCCCCTCTCCCGTGGTGCCGGCAGGAGTGCCCTCGATCGCCACCGCGTCGACGTCGTCGGTCTCGGCGAGGCGGACGCTGACCCGCTCGACCAGCGACGTGGGGAGGTTCTTGCCCACGAAGTCGGCGCGGATCGGGAGCTCGCGGTGGCCTCGGTCGACCAGCACGGCGAGCTGCACCGCACGCGGGCGGCCGACGTCGCCGAGCGCGTCCAGCGCCGAGCGGATCGTGCGGCCGGAGAAGAGCACGTCGTCGACCAGCACCACGGTGCGGTCGTCGACGGTGTCGCCGGGGATCTCGGTGTGCATCAGGGTGCGGGCCGGCTTGAGGCGCAGGTCGTCGCGGTACATCGTCACGTCGAGCGAGCCCACCGGGACGGCGTACCCCTCGACGGCGGAGATCCGCTCGGCGATCCGGTGCGCCAGCGGCACCCCGCGACGGGGGATGCCGAGCAGCACGAGGTCCGAGGCGCCCTTGTTGCGCTCGAGGATCTCGTGGGAGATGCGGGTCAGGGCCCGGGTGATGTCACGGGCGTCGAGGACCACGCGGCCGCCAGGAGGAGCGGGCGGCGGGATCGCAGCGTCGGGGGCAGGCTCAGCACACATGGATGCGCGTGACCTCCTTCTCCGCCTCACGGGACGGCTCGTTAAAGGATGTCGAACTCGGGACGCAGCCTAACCTGCCGCAGCCCCGTCCCCGGCACCGGCGCACCGGCTTCTCGGAGGGTGGACGCCGGCCACGGCCGGTGCGGCCCCGCGTGGCTCAGGCCAGGTCGATCAGCACCTTGCCGATCGCGCCCTGCTCCACGGCGTCGTGGGCCGCGGCGGTCTCCTCGAGGCTGAAGTGGTGCAGCGAGATCCCGGCGTCCTCGCCGACCCGCAGCGCCCCGCTCTCGACGGCAGCGGTGACGTCGAGGGCGGCGGCGGCCAGCAGGTCCTCGCCGAGGGTGTAGAGCAGCAGCCCCTGCAGCCGCACGTTCTTGGCGAAGCTGGGCCGCAGCGGCAGCGTCGCCTGGTCACCCCCGTTGTTGGCGTAGTAGGCGATGGTGCCGCGGTTGCGCACCACCTGGAGGTCGAGCCCGAGGTTGTCGGCGGGTGCGACCTCGACCACGAGGTCGACGCCGTCGGGGGCGATCTCGCCGATCCTCGCCACGACGTCCTCGGTGCGGTAGTCGATGACGTGGTGGGCGCCGGCCGACGTCGCGAGGGCCGCCTTCTGCGCGCTGCTCACGGTGGTCACCACCGTCGCGCCGGACCAGGTGGCGAGCTGGATCGCGGCGTTGCCGACCGCGCCGGCGCCACCCGCGACCAGCACGACCTGACCCGCCAGCGAGCCGGGCCCGAGCCGCGACGGCTTCTCCCCCGCGGTCAGCGCCCGGTGGGCGGTCACGGCCGGCACGCCCAGGCTGGCGCCCAGGTCGTACGACGCACCGTCGGGCAGCCGGACCGCCTGGGCGACGGGCACCACGACCTGCTCGGCAGCGGTCCCGTAGGGCCGGCCGTGCTGGGCGAGGTAGACCCAGACGCGGTCGCCCACCGCGTGCTCGGTGACGCCGTCGCCGACGGCGTCCACGTCACCGGCGCCATCCATGCCCGGGGCGACCTCGTCGTAGCCGCCGGCCATCATGCCGGAGCGGAACTTCCAGTCGGTGGGGTTGACGCCGGCGCGCACCAGCCGCACCCGCACCTCCCCCGGCCCGGGCTCGCGGGCGGGGCGCTCCACGACCTCGAGGACGGACGACGGACCTGGCTCGCGGTAGACGACAGCACGCATGCCCCGACGCTAGCGCGGCGTCACCGCACCTCGAAGCCCGTCCCGTCCGGGACGGCCGCGGCCTCGGTCTCGACCCGCTCGACGCGGGCGGCCGGCGGACCGGTGCGGGCCCACGCGACCACGGCCTGGACGGCGGCGGCGGGTCCGGCCAGGACCGCCTCCACCGCGCCGTCGTCGCGGTTGGTGACCCAGCCGCGTACGCCGTGGGCCTCGGCCTCCTGCCGGCAGCTCTCCCGGAACCACACCCCCTGCACCCGCCCGTGCACGACCATCCGCACCGCGTCCAGCTGGCTCATGCCCCCGATCCTGCCGCGCGCCGGCGGCCGGGACCAGGCCCGGCACCGGGGTTTCGTGGCTCGCTCCGCTCGCACCTCAACCACCGCAGGGGCTCGCTGACGCTCGCACCTCAACCACCGCAGGAGGCTCGCGCCGGTGGTTGAGGTGCGAGGGCCCCCCGGGCCCGAGCCACGAAACCACCAACCCAGGCCGCCCCCGCACCCCGGTGGTTGAGGTGCGAGGGCCCCCGGGCCCGAGCCACGAAACCACCAGCCCAGGCCGCCCCCCACCCCGGCTCAGCGGGTGACCGGGCTGCGGCCGAGGAAGAGGCCGGTGAACGCGACGACCATCCACAGCGGGGTGACCACGCCGGGGAAGCCGGGCAGGCCGGTGGCGAGCAGCAGGGACCCGACGGCGGCGACCGGCAGCAGGCTGAAGAACCCGATCCAGCGGCTGACCAGACGCTCGCGCAGCGACATCCAGGCGATCGCCCCGGCGGCCACGGTCACGCCGAGCCAGCCGATGAAGCTGCCGAAGTCGTTGAGCACGTACATCACGTACAGCGCCTCGCGGTCGAAGGCCTCGGCGTTGATGCCGCCGGGCAGGTAGATCGCGAGCATCCCCTTGTAGCCGTAGCCCAGCGACAGCGCGCCGGCCCCGGCCAGCAGCCCGTGGGTGACCACCCGCGCGGCCGTGCTGTGGGCGGCCCGCGCCTCGACGTGACGGCGCCAGGCCGCGGAGAGCACGAGCAGGCCCACCACCACCGAGAAGCCGAGCGCGACGCTGACGTGGGCGGTGCCGCGGCTGAGGTCGTCGACGATGTCGGGGGTCGCCGTCCGCGTCGCCCACGACATCGGGTGGACGTCGGTGATCAGCGTCGCGCCGAGCCCGAGCAGGCCGGTGGCGGCGCCGAGCAGCGCCCAGCGGGGGCGGCGTACGGCGTCGGCCGACGGTGCGGCGGGGTCGGACGCCGGGTGGGAGGTGGGGTGCGGGTCGAGCGCGGTCATGTCGTCTCCTGGATCAGGGCGGGTCGTCTCCCGCCGTCGGTGACCACGCTCGGCGCCCGGCGTCCCGGACACGAGGGACCGGCGTCCCGGTTCCGCCCGACCTGCCCGCAAGCCGGTCCCTCAGCGGCTCCGCGGTGGCAGGATGCCGCGCATGGAGGCAGGCACCGCCGAGGTGGGCGACCGCACCGTGCCGCCCGGGCCGCGCACCCGCCCGGAGTGGCGACCCACGGTGGCTGCCGCGCTGGCCACGCTCAGCGTCGTCTGCTGCGTGGCGGCCCCTCCGATCGCGCGGTGGCTCGCGGCCCGGACCGAGGTCGAGGCCGCCTTGTGGGGGGACCTCGTGCTGGGCATCGCGTGGCCGGTGGCCGGGGCCCTGGTCGTCCGCGCCGCGCCGCGCAACCCGGTGGGCTGGGTCCTGGTCTCCGCCTCGATGATCGGGCCCTACCACGTGGCGGCCTACTACGCCGCCGCCGACTCCCTGCCCGGTCGCGACCTCCCGCTGGCCGACGTCGCCGCCTGGTTCGCAGCCTGGGGCTTCGCACCGTACTTCTACGTGCTCCCCCTGGCCCTGCTGCTCTTCCCCGACGGCCGACCGTTGACGCCGCGGTGGCGGCCGGTCGTCCTCGGCGTCCTGGTGGTCGCCGCCGTGGCCGTGGCCGCGCGGATGGTGGCGCCGGTGGCCACCGACATCGCGCCGCAGGTCGAGAACCCCGTGTCCCTGCCGTGGCTCTGGCTGCGCCACGTGACGCTGGTGGGTGCCTACACCTGTGTCTTCCTCGGCAACCTGCTCGGCCTCGTGAGCGTGCTGCTGCGCACCCGACGCGCCGTCGGCCGGCACCGGACCCAGATGCAGTGGCTGCTGCTCGGCGGCGCCCTTCTGGTGGTCGGGTTCACGCTGCCGGTGCCAGGCGACCAGGGTCGGGAGATCGTGATGGCCCTCGGACTGCTGGGGCCACCGGTCGCGATCGCGATCGCGATCCTCCGCCACGGGCTCTTCGACGTCGAGCTCGCACTCAATCGCACGCTGGTGCTGATCGTGGTCTCGGCCCTGGTGGTGGGGGCGTACGCCGGCGCCGTGCTGCTGCTCGGGTCGGTCGGCGCCACGTCGGGGCCGGGGCTGCTCCTCGTTGCCGGCGCCGCCCTGGCCGCGGCCGCCGGGCGCACCGTCGTGCAGCGCGCGGTCGACCGTCTCCTCTTCGGCCACCGGCGGGACCCCTACGCCGTGGTGTCGCGGGTCGGCCGACACATCGCGCCCGCCGGGGAGGCCGACGAGGCGCTGCGGTTGCTGGTCGACGCCCTGCGTCAGGCACTCCGGCTTCCCTGGGTGTGCTTCGTCGACGACACCGGCCGCGAGGTCGCCGCCTCCGGCCGCCCGACGCCCGAGTGGCACGCCGAGCCGGCGGTGGCGCTCGGCCAGCCGATGGGCGAGCTGCGGGCGGGCTGCGGCGTCCGGGCGAGCGCCTCGGCCCCGAGGAGCTCGGCGCGATCGCCGAGGTCGCCTCCCGCGCCGGCACCCTCGCGTACGCCGGCCGGCTGGTCGCCGACGTCGCCGGCTCGCGCGCCCGGATCGTCGCCGCCCGCGAGGAGGAACGGCGGCGGCTGCGCGACGACCTGCACGACGGGCTCGGCCCCACCCTCGCCGGCACGGCCCACCAGCTCGAGGCCCTCGCCACCCGGTTGCGACGGTCCGGCGAGGACGACGCGGCCGACCGGGCACTGGCGATCCGCGACCGGCTGCGGGCCACCGTGGTCGACGTGCGCAGCATCGTGCACGACCTGCGCCCGCCGGTGCTCGACCAGCGTGGCCTGGCCGGCGCCCTGCGCGGTCTGGTCGAGGGCATCGACTCCCCCGTGTGCCGCACCGACGTCCGGCTCCCGGCGAGCCTGCCCGCGGCGGTCGAGGTGGCGACGTACTCGATCGCCGCCGAGGCCGTGAGCAACGCGCTGAGGCACAGCGCCGGCAGCACGCTGTCCCTCACGGCGGTCGTGCACGACTCCGTGCTGGTCCTCGACGTCGACGACAACGGCCAGGGGCTGCACGGACCGGTCGGCCACGGCGTCGGGCTGCACAGCATGAGCGAGCGCGCCGCCGAGGTCGGTGGCCGGCTCGAGGTGCTCGACCGTCCCGGTGGCGGGTGCCGGGTGCGGGCGACGGTCCCGCTCCCGCAGGACGGAGGAGGACGATGAGCGACAGCCCGGTGCGGGTGGTGCTGGTCGACGACCATCCCGGTGTTCCGGCAGGGGATGCGCGCGGTGCTCGACGAGCTCGACGACATCGAGGTGGTCGCCGAGGCGGCCGACGGCGAGGAGGCCGTCGGCGTGGTCACCGAGCACGTGCCCGACGTGGTGCTGATGGACCTGCGGATGCCCGGGGTCGGCGGCCTGGAGGCGACCACGCGGATCGCCGCCGCCCTGCCGGAGGTGAAGGTGCTGGTGCTGACCATGGACGAGGACGACCACTCGGTCTTCGCGGCGCTGCGGGCGGGTGCCCGTGGCTACCTGCTCAAGGAGTCGGACGGGCTGGTGGTGCACCGCTCGATCCGTGCCGTGGCGGCGGGCGAGGCGGTCTTCGGCGCGGGCGTCGCCGCCCGGGTCGTCGCCTACTTCTCCCGGCCCGCCTCCGCTGGCGGCGCGCTCCCCTTCCCCGAGCTCACCGACCGCGAGCGCGAGGTGCTGACGCTGCTCGCCGACGGCCTCGACAACACCGAGATCGCCCGCCGGCTCTTCCTCTCCCCCAAGACCGTCCGCAACCGGGTCAGCGACGTGCTCGGCAAGCTCCACGCCCGCAGCCGGGCCGAGGCCGTCGCCCTCGCCCGCGACGCCGGCCTCGGCGGCCCCCCGCCCGCCTGACCGGGGCACGCGTGGGGTTTCGTGGCTCGCTTCGCTCGCACCTCAACCACCGGGGGTCGCCGCCGGTGGTTGAGGTGCGAGAGCCTCCGGGGCCGAGCCTCCCGGTGGTTGAGGTGCGACGAGCGCCAGCGAGGAGCCACCCCGGTGGTTGAGGTGCGAGGGCCCCTCGGGCCCGAGCCACGAAACCACCACCCGGGCAGGCCGTCAGCGCTCAGGTGGTCGGGCTTCGTGGGTGCCGTCGTGGTCGCGGACGATCCGGTAGCCGTGCGGCGTGGTCCACTCGTAACCGGTGGCGTGGATCCGTCGGTAGGTCCAGCGGCCGTGGGTCTTCGCGCGGTGATGTCGCCGGCACAACGGCGCAATGTTGTGAGTACGTAGGTCGCCGCCACCGGGGCCGTCGCGGTCGTGGGGGTCGATGTGGTCGTGGTCGCACCGCTCGGCACGCCGTTGGCAGTGGGGGAACACGCAGTGCACGTCGCGGGCGTCGACCTGGTCGCGCAGCCGGTCGGGGATCTCGTAGGCCTCGACGTGGTGGTGGGCGGTGAGGTCCTTGACCGGCACTACCCGGATCTGGCCGGCGGTGCCGCACCACTCGCGGATCTGCTCCACCGTCACCGGGGTGCGGGTGGTGGCGCAGCGACCGACGTTCCCGGCGCCGGCCAGCGCGTCCTCGGTGAGGTGGACGTTGAGCACCACGCTCCGACCCCGCCCCTGTGGTCTGTTCGCCGGTGGTGAGGTCGAGGGCGAGCTGGTGGCGGGCGAGCTCACCGGCAGCCAGCGACCGGCGTACGTCGAGGGACTCGGGTCGACCCGAGGTCGGCCGAGCTGCGCGGCGGTGCTTGGCCGATGGCGGCGTCGAGGTCGAGGGCATCGGCCAGGTCGAGACGTCCGTGGACCTCCACGGTGCCACTGGTGTCGGCGCGGTCGGTCTCGACGTCGAAGTGGCGTCCGTCGGCAGCGCGACGGCGGCGGTCCTCGGCCTCGGCGGGGTCGTGGCGGGCCAGGGCCTCCTCGACCAGCCGGTCCAGCTGGGCCCACGAGCAGGTCCCGGCCACCGGCGCGAGTGCCCGGTCGACCTCGGCCGCGGCGGCCGGGGGCAGGCAGCAGGTGTGCTCGGCGATCCGCAGCGCCCGCCACACCGGGAGCCGACCGGCCACGGTGTGCGCCCAGAGCCGCGGCAGGCGGTGGCGCAGCTCGAGGGCGTTGCCGACGTAGGCCTTGCCCGCGTCGGTGCTCATGGCGAGGGTGGCGGCGTACTCCATGATCGCGAACTCCGAGACCAGCGGTGCGCCTTCGCCGGCGACCGGCAGGGCTCGGTCTCCGAAGATCCCGACCTGGTGGGCGGCCCAGTCGCCGTCGGCGGTCACGGTGTGCTCGGCGGCCCAGTCGATGGTGAGCTCGAGGCGTTCGACCTCGAGGTCGGTGGTGGCGTGGCGGTTGGCGCGCAGCGCGCCGAGGAGGATCTCGGCGGTGGTGGTGGCTGCTGCGGTCATGGGTCTATTGCAGCACCGGCCACCGACACTCCGGGCCCGGATATCGGGGTTGTGCACAGGGGTTCAGGTCACGGGTTGGTCACGACTTTCGCGGTCAACGGTGGGGGTTTCGTGGCTCGGCCTGCGCTCGCACCTCAACCACCGGGGGTCGCTGTCGGTGGTTGAGGTGTGACGAGCGCCAGCGAGGAGCCACGAAACCACCACCACCGTTCGGGTTTCGTGGCTCGCTTCGCTCGCACCTCAACCACCGCAGGGCTCGCTTCGCTCGCACCTCAACCACCGGGGGTCGCTGTCGGTGGTTGAGGTGCGAGGAGCGCCAGCGACGAGCCACGAAACCACCTCGCCGCGGAGGGTGCGGGCGGTCTAGAGGGCGGAGGCCATGCCGGCGGAGGCGCGGAGCCAGGAGCGGCGGGTGGCCTCCGAGAGCTGGTCGTAGGGCACCACCGACCCGGAGACCAGGGCCGGGTCGTACGGGACGCGGTAGACGCCACGCGTGCGCTGCTCGTAGACCTGGGTGAGGTCGTGCGCGAGCTTGGCGTCCACCTGCGGGGAGGGGTCGGAGAGCACGGTGACGGTCTTGTACTTCAGGTCCTGATAGCCGGCGTCCTGGAGGGCGTCCAGCATCCACAGCCCGCTGTAGCCGGTGTCCTCACGCACGGTGCTGGTCACCACGAGCAGGTCGGCGGCCTCGGCGGCGGCCAGCCAGTTCTCGGCCCGCATGTTGTTGCCGGTGTCGATCAGGATGATCCGGTAGAAGCGCTCCAGCAGCTTGTGCACCTCGCTGAAGTCCTCGGCCCGGATCGTGCCGGTGACGTCCGGACGCTCGTCGGAGGCCAGGACGTCGAAGTGCGCGTCGCCCTGGGAGCGCACGAACGCCCCGAGGTCGCCGATGCGGGACTGGTAGACGTCCTTGAAGCGGCCGAGGTCCTCGAGCAGCTCGCGGGTGGTGTTGCGGTGCGCGCTGCGGGTGCCGCGGATGCCGAGGGTGCCGCGGGTCTCGTTGTTGTCCCAGGCGACGACCCCGCCACCGCGGACGGTGCCGAAGGTGTAGCCGGTGGCGAGCACCCCGGTGGTCTTCGCCGCGCCGCCCTTGGGGTTGATGAAGGCGATCGTCCGGGGGCCGTCGAAGTCCTTCTGGATCAGCGCGCGGTCGTTGTGGTACGCCCGCTCCTGGACGCTCATGCTCGGACGGATCGTGCCCCCGCTCCAGCGCCGGACGGCGCCGCGCCAGCCCCAGGTGGCAGGGCCGATCTGGACGTGCGCGTCACGCCGGTCGAGGAAGTCGGTGGCCGACATGAAGCGCCCCTGCGGCTCCTCCTCGGCCGGGGGCTCCGAGAGCGCGGCGTGCTGGGCGGCGTGCTGGGCGGGGGCCGGAGCCGGAAGGCCGGGTGTCGCTCGCTGCGCCGGCGGCGGCGTGACGGGCGGGGGCGTCGCCGGCGGCGGCGTGACCGGCGGCGTCGCCGAGGGCGGCGTCGCCGAGGGCGGGGACGCCGGCGGCGGGGACGCCGGCGGCGGGCCGGCCGGCGGCGGGCCAGCGCGGCGGTGGGCCGGCGGGCGGCGGCGTGCCCGGGAACCCGGGGATCGGGTCCATCAGCGGGTCGCCCACCCCGGCGGCCGGCCCCGAGGCAGGGTGGGCAGCAGGCGAGGCGGACCGGTCCGTGGTGTGCACCGGCTCGTCGCCCAGGCCGTCGTCCGGCTGCGCGGCGAGGTAGGGGCGTTCACCGGTGTCGGCGCTGTCGCCGTCCGACGGGGTGCTCCGGCCACGGCGTCATCTGTCCTCCGAGAGATCGAGCGGCTGATCGCGCGACACTATGCCACCGGCGCGGCTCGCGGTCGCGGATTCACTCGACCCGTGCGGCTCAGCGGGCACTGCCGAGTGGTTCCGCGGTGACGACCAGGTTGCTGTCGTAGCCACGTCCGGGCCGATACGCCCCGGTGCAGGTGATGAGCACCAGCCGGTGCGGACCAACCTGGTCGAAGATCGCCGCCGAGGTGGCCAGCGTCTGCTTGGTCAGGGTCTCGACCGACGTGATCCGGTAGTCGAGGCGGTGCTGCCCGGAGCCCACCGTGACCGTCTCGCCCGAGGACAGCGTGAGCAGCCGGGCGAAGTAGCCCCAGCCCGTCGGAGGCGGAGTCGACGTGCCCGGCGATCACGGTGGTGCCGAACGGGTCACCGACCGAGGCGCTGCCGTCCCACCACACGTGCCGGACGTTCTCGGGCACCACGAGCTCCCCGCGGACCGTGGACGCGGGCGGCACGTCCGCCGCGGTCCCAGCGGGCAGGGTGACCGAGCGGGGGACGAACGTGACCCGCTGCGAGGCCGCGACCCGGCCCGCACGGGCCTCGGGGATCGCGCCCGTCTCGGGGCCGGCCTCGTTGCCCGCCTCGGCGCTCGCCTCCGTGGCGGTGGAGGGCGCGTCAGAGGGCTCCGCCTCGGCGGCGCAGCCCGCACCGAGGACACCGACGGCGACCAGCAGGATCGCTGCCGCCGCACCGCGGGGCGCGCGTGGCACCCAGGTCACCAGGGCCTCACGGGAGCAGCGGCGAGTAGCCGCGGGTGAAGCCGGCCGCCTGTCCCCCGGTCCCGGTGTTGACCTCGGTGGGCGCGGCCGACCCGGTCGAGGACGTCTCGATGACGTGGACGGCGACGTTCATGCTCTCGCTGTCGGGATCGCCCACCGCGTAGACCCGGTTGAGGGACCTGCCCGACACGGCCAGGTCGAGCGGGCCGAGGAACCGGGGCGCGCTCTGCCCGGTCGGCACGATGTCGACGCCGTAGGTGCCCGCAGGCACCACGAGGGTAAGCGACTCGCCGTTGGCCACGTTGGCGAACAGCACCTCCCCGTCGACCCGGATGTCCGCCGGAGGCAGGGCCGCGGTGTGCGCGACCGTCAGCCGGCCCTTGCCCCGCGGCACGGTAGCTGAGCGTCGTCTGTCGAAGACCGTGGCCTCGGGCGGCGCCGTCGTGGAGCTGGCGAGGTGCACGACCACGTCCGAGCTGGACCCCGGCTCGACGTCCATCGTGCGCTCCAGCACCGTCTCGTCGCCGTCGGTGACCGTGAGGGTGCTCGAGCCCGGCTCGACGTCGAACGGTCCGGCCACCGCCGAGGTGGCGACGCCCTCCTCCACGGTCTCACCGTCGAGCGCGAGGTCGAGGTCCTTCCCGGGGATCCCCTGGACCACGTAGATTCTCGGCAGCCCCCTTCGCGGGGCTCGCCGCTTGGCCCACCCGCTGGCCCACCGCTTGGCCCGGGGTCGCTGCCAGCCCGGCCAGGCCCAGCGCACCCCCGAGCACGGCCATCGTCCAGGCTGCCTGACGTCGTGCCATGCCCATCACCCCTCCGCGCACCGGTGTCTGCTCCGGCGCCCCCCGCGCCCAGGCTACCGAGTGGGTGGACATGCAGCCGTTGTCGCGATGTGAGAGGTTCAGAGACGTGACCTCGCGACCCCGGCGTCCGGCCGTGCGCCGCGCCGTCGGCGCCGCCACGGTCGCCGTCCTGCTCGTGGGCGCCGTGGTCGTCAACCGGGTCGCCGACGACCTGCCCACGACCCCCGCGGCCGCCCCGACCGGGCCGGCGAGCGACGACGGCACGGGCCCCGACGAGGAGCCCAAGCAGGTCCCGGAGGACGTGCGGGGCGAGCCACCGCCGGCACCGCTGCCCCAGGACGGGCCGGGCGTCTCCGAGGCAGGCATCCTGCTGGTCGCACGACCCGCGGCCGACGACACCCTCGACGTCGCGGAGTGGGTGCTGCTGGCCGCGCCGACGCGCACGGTCGGGCTGCGCCCGCCCGACCTGTCCGAGGCCGGCAGCGGCTTCACCGACTCCCTGCCCTACGTCTGCCGACGCTCCGAGATGACGATCGACGGCCAGCCGGTGCCGGCACCCGGGTGACGTGGGCGACCCCGCCACCGTCGAGCTCGACGAGCCGACGCGCGCCTACCTCCTGCGCTACCGGCTCGACGACGTCGTCGTCCGCAGCGAGCCGTCGGCCACCGGCCGCGCGCTGGCGGCGTTCGAGCCACTCACGACGTCGGTACCCGACGACCTGCCGGTCGCGGTCGCCACCTGGGGCGACGACATCCGCGACCTCGCGTGCCCGCTCTCCGGGTTGCCCGAGGAGCCCTGCACCGCCGGCACCCCACCCCTGCTGTGGGTCAACGTCGACCTGGCCCGCGCGCAGGCACTCGTCGTGATGCAGTTCGACCTGCGCGACGGCGCATGACGGGCGCCGAACGCGCCGGAGCGCGCTGATGGGCGAGCCCACCGACCTCACCCTCGACGTGCTGCGCACCGTCTCGTACGTCGGCTACGTGCTGCTCGCCGGCACGCTGGCCTTCTGGATCGTGGTGTGGCCGGGCGGCAGCCGCGACCGGCGGCTCACCGGCCTCGCGGTCGGCGGCATCGCCCTGCTGGCCCTGGCGACGCTCGCCGACCCGCTGGTGCGGCTCACGGCGGGCGACCAGGCGCTCGGCGACTTCCTCGACGCCACCGCGGGCACAGCGCTGCTGGTGCGGCTCGCGGCGCTCAGCGCTGCGGCGTTCTTCCTGCCCGACCTGGTCCGGGGGCGGATCGCGGCTGGCGCCAGGGGTTCGCCTTCGTGGTCGTGATCGTGCTCGCCGCGAGCCTGGCGGGCGGGTCGCGGCCCCCGAGGGCCGCTGGGCGACCGTCGAGGCCGTCGCGAGCAGCGGACACGTGCTTGCCGCTGCGGCGTGGGTGGGCGGCGTCGTGGCGCTGGCGGTGCTGCTGGTCGGCCGCGACGAGGTGCATCGCGTCGACGTCGTCGCGCCGCTCTTCGGCCGCGTCGCAGCCGTCAGCGCGGCGGTGCTGCTGGTCAGCGGGGCGATCCAGGCGCTGGTGGTTGCCGACGGCGTGGGGCCGCTGGTGACCTCGCTCTACGGCCTGGTCCTGGGCGTCAAGGCCGTGGTGCTCGTGCTGCTCCTGCGCGCCGGCCAGCACGCGCGCCGGCACGCAACCCAGCGGCACCACGCCTCGCTGCGGCTGGTCGCCACCGAGCTGCGTGCTGGCCCTCGGCGCGCTGGTGGCGACCGCGCTGCTGGTCGCCGTACCCCCGGGCTGACCGGGCCGGCCCGGCCGGCCTCGGGCTCAGTCGAGGTCGGTGAGCGCCGTCTCGATCGCCCGGTGGAAGGTCGGGTAGGCGTAGATCATGTTGCGCAGCGTGGCCACCGGCACCGCCGCGTGCACCGCGACGGCCAGGAAGCCGAGGATCTCGCCGCCCGAGGGGCCCACGACGGTGGCGCCCACGAGGACCCCGCGGTCGGCGTCCTCGACGACCTTGATCAGGCCGCGGCCGCCGGGGCCGTGCAGCCAGCCGCGCGACGACGTCTCCAGCGGGGTCGAGCCGATCCGCACGGACAACCCCGCCTCGCGCGCCTCCGCCTCGGTCATCCCCACGGCCGCCGCCTCCGGGTCGGTGAAGGTGACGTGCGGGAGCGCGTGGTACGTCGGCTCCTGGCCGTCCTGCTCGAGGATGTCCGCCAGCGCGTGCGCGGCCTGGTACATCGCGACGTGGGTGAAGGCGCCCTTGCCGGTGATGTCGCCGATCGCCCACAGCTTCTCGCCGGCCCGCAGCTGCGCGTCGACCTCGACCGTGCGGGCGGTCGGGTCGAGCCCCACGGTCTCGAGCCCGACGTCGTCGAGGTTCGGCGTGCGTCCGGCCGCCACCAGCAGCTTGTCGGCGCCCACCTCGGTGCCGTCGTCGAGGGTCACGGTGAAGCGACCGTCGGCGTAGGCCACCGACGTGGTCTCCACGCCCGCCTGCACCCGGATGCCCTCGTGGACGAAGACGTCCTGCACCAGCGCGCTGGCCTCGGGCTCGAGCCGTTCGAGGATCCGCTCGCCGCGCTGCAGCATCGTGACCTGCACCCCGAAGCGCGCGAACACCTGCGTCATCTCGGCCGCGATCGGGCCGCCGCCGAGCACGATCAGCGACGCCGGCAGGTCGGTGACCTGGACGGCGTCGCGGTTGGTCCAGTACGGCGTGTCGGCCAGGCCCGGCACCGGGGGCACGCTCGGTCGGGTGCCGGTGTTGAGGACGACGCCGCGGCTGGCGACGTACGTCGGTCCGGCGCTGCCGTCGGGCAGCTCCACGGTGACGCGCCCGGCGCCGTCGAGGCGCCCGATGCCGTGGTGGAAGGTGATGCCGGCCTCGACCAGCCGGTCGACCGCGATCTGGTCGTCCCAGTGGGAGGTGGCCTCCTCGGCGATCCGCTCGGCGACCGGCCCCCACGCGGGCGTGACCGCGGCCTCCCCCGCCATGCCGTCGACGCGCCCGGCCTCGGCGAGCAGGTCGGCCCCGCGCACCATCATCTTCGACGGCACGCAGCCGTAGTAGGGGCACTCGCCGCCCACCAGGTGCTTGTCGAGGGCCACGACGCGCAGCCCCGCCTCCGCAGCACCGCTGGCGAGGGTCTCGGCGCCCGGGCCGAGACCGACGACGACCAGGTCGACTTCCACTTCTTCGCTCATGCGCCCCACCCTGGCACGCCGCTGGTCAGCCGAGGTCGCGCAGCGCCACCTCGATCACGCGGTGGAAGGTCGGGTAGGCGAAGTGCATGCCGCGCAGGGTGGGGAGCGGGATCGCGGCGTGCACGGCGGCCGCGAGCAGCCCCAGCACCTCGCCGCCGTACGGCGCCACCACGCTCGCGCCGACCAGCACGTCACGGTCGACGTCGGCGACCAGCTTGACGATGCCGTCGTTGCCCTCGCCGTGCATCCAGCCCCGGCTCGAACGGGGGATGTCGACGACGCTGGTCGCGACTCGGAGACCAGCGTCCCGGGCCTCCTCCTCGGTGAGCCCGACCGCCCCGACCTCCGGGTCGACGAAGGTGACCCGGCTGACCCCGCGGTAGTCGGCCCACGGGCCGTCCTCGCCCAGCACGTCGCGGACCACGCAGGCCGCCTGGTAGAGCGCGACGTGGGTGTAGGGGCCGCGCCCGGTGATGTCGCCGACGGCCCAGAGCCGGTCTCCGGCGCGGAGCCGCTCGTCGGTCTCGACGGTCTCGGCGTCCGGGTCGAGGCCGACGGTCTCGAGCCCCAGGCCGGTGAGCTGCGTGGCGCGCCCGGCGGCGACCAGCACCTGCTCGACCCGCAGCGGTCCGTCGGCGTCGCCCTCGACCTCGAGGCGGAAGCCGTCGTCGTAGGAGACCCGCTCGAGGGTCACACCGGTGCGCACGTCGATCCCTTCCGCCTCGAAGACCCGTTGGACGGCGGCGCTGGTCTCGGGCTCCTCGGGGGCGAGCAGCCGGTCGGCGGCCTCGAGCAGCACCACCCGGGTGCCGAACCGCGCGAAGACCTGCGCCAGCTCGCACCCGATCGCCCCGCCGCCGATCACGGCCAGGCTCGCCGGGGGGTCCTCCACGTGGAAGACCTCGCGGTTGGTCCAGTACGGCGTGTCCGCCAGCCCCGGGATCGGTAGCACCGCCGGCGCGGTCCCGGTGCCGAGGACGACGCCGCGGCGTCCCGTGAACCGCAGCGGCGCGCCGTCGGCCGGCTCGACCAGCACCCGGCCGGCGCCGTCGAGCCGGCCCTGCCCGCGCACCACCTCGACGCCCGCCTCGACCAGCCGGTCGACGTGGCTGTCGTCGGTCCAGCCGTTGGTCGACTCCACGATCCGCGCCGAGGGCAGCGACCAGTCGGGGTGCACCGCGCCGTGCCCGCCGAGGGTCTGCGCGTGCCGCGACTCGGCCAGGGTGTGGGCGGCCCGCACGAGCAGCTGGACGGCGTGCACCCGGCGTAGGGGCACTCACCGCCGACCAGCGCGCGCTCGACCCCGACGACCTCGAGGCCGGCCGCGGCGAGCTTGTTGGCGGCGTACTCGCCCCCGGGCCCGAGCCCGATCACCACCACGTCGACCTCACGGCTCTGCGTCATGGGCGACACCCTCGCACGCGGCCGGCGGTCAGCGGTCGAGGTGCCGGGCCCAGGCGAAGCAGAACCCGCCGAAGCTGGCCAGCCCGAGACCCAGCGCTGCGATCAGCACGGGCCCGTAGGGCTGGTCGAGCACCTCGGTCAGCGCCTGGTCGAGTCCGCCGGACTTGTCGGGGTCGTGGGTGATCGCGGCGTAGCCGAAGAGGAGGCCGATCATGCCGATCGCGATGCCCTTGGCGGAGTAGCCGATGCGACCCGCCCAGGTGTAGGCCGTTCCGTCGGCGCCGCGCTGCCCGGACCCCTGGATGTCGTCGAGGAACCGGTCGGTGACGCCCTTGACCACGAGGGCGCCGCCGGTGACGAGGATCCCGAGGCCGATCAGCCCGACCAGCACCTGCCCGCCGGGCAGATCCATGATCTTGCCGGTCATCGAGTCGGTGCTCTGCTCGCCGCCGCCCGAGCCCTTGCCGAGCGCGACCTTGAGCGCGCTGAAGGCGATCACGCCGTAGACCACCGCCTTGCCGGCGGAGATCGCGCGCTTGAGCGTGCGCTTCGTCCCGTCGTCGTCGCGGCGACCGATCGCGGCCTCGACCAGCTGGATCAGGGAGTAGAGGACCATGCCGATCGCGACCAGCCAGACCAGCACGATCCCCATGGGCTGCTCGGCCAGCTGCTGCACGGCACCCGAGGTGGAGGTCGAGCCCTCCCGGTCACCGAAGGCCAGCTGCACGGCGAGCCACCCCAGCACGAGGTGCACGACGCCGAACGCGAGGAGCCCGAAGCGGTTGACGTGTTCGAGGGTGTCGCTGGCGTGGACGTCGCGCGCCGTCTGCTCCGCCTGACCCGAGGTGTCGTTCACGAGCCGAACCGTACGTCGGGCTAGGTCAGGCTGGGCTTGTGCCGCACGATCGCGCCGAGGATGCCGTTGACGAAGGGCGGCGAGTCGTCGGTCGACAGCTCGCGGACCAGGGCCATCGCCTCGCTCACCGCGACGCCGTCCGGCACGTCGTCGACGTAGAGGAGCTCGTAGACGCCGAGCCGCAGCACGTTGCGGTCGACCGCGGGCATCCGCTCGAGGGTCCAGCCCTCGGCGTACGTCGAGAGCAGCTGGTCGATGCGCGCCTGGTGCTCGACCACGCCGTGCACGAGCACCGACGTGTCAGCTGCTGCTGGGCCCCTCGCCCTCCTCGACCGACCGGTCGAGGGTGACGGTGGCCTGCTCGGCGCGCAGGTCGGCGGCGTAGAGCAGGTCGAGTGCGCGCTTGCGGGCTTTGTACCGGGCTCCCATGGGGTGCGCCCGTCAGGACTTGACGCGACCGAGGTAGGAGGAGTCGCGGGTGTCGACCTTGACCTTCTCCCCCTGCGTGATGAAGAGCGGGACCTGGATCTCGTGGCCCGTCTCGAGGGTCGCCGGCTTGGTGCGGCCGGTGGCGCTGTCACCGGCGAGGCCGGGCTCGGTGAAGGTGATCTCGAGCTCCACCGACGCGGGCAGCTCGATGTAGAGCACGCGGCCGTCGTTGGTGGCGATCATCGCCTGCTCGTTCTCGAGCAGGAAGTTCGAGGCGTCGCCGACGATCTCCGGAGCCACCTCGAGCTGCTCGTAGTTGTCGGTGTCCATGAAGACGTACGACGTGCCGTCGTTGTAGAGGTACGTCATGTCCCGCTTGTCGACGTTGGCGACCTCGACCTTCACGTCGGCGTTGAACGTCTTGTCCACGGTCTTGCCGGACTCGATGTTCTTCAGCTTCGACCGCACCACGGCCCCGCCCTTGCCGGGCTTGTGGTGCTGGAACCAGATGACCTGCCAGAGCTGGCCGTCGAGGTTGAGCACCATGCCGTTCTTCAGGTCGTTGGTCGTTGCCATCGCGCGAGTGTCAGCCTTCGTTCGGAGGAGTGTCCTGGGGACTAGGAGGCCACCGTGGCGGCGGCGACCGAGTCTATCGCCCGCGCCCGGCACCACCCACTCCCGGGCCCTGGGCGCTCCCGGGGCCGGCCCTGGCCGGGATAGTCCCAAACAAACCGCACGCCCGGGGCCGCGCTCCGCGTGCGGATGGTTGGGGACTATCCCCCGGCGGGGGAGTCGAGGGCCTGCCGGTAGCCGTCGACCCCGTGGCCGGCGATCACGGTCGTGGCGTGGGGGGTGACGACGGAGGTGTGGCGGAACTCCTCGGATGCTGCCGGGGCTCGGAGAGGTGCACCTCCACCAGCGGCGCCACGAGCTCGCGCGCAGGCGTCGTAGAGGGCGTCGGAGTGGTGGGACCAGGCCGCGGCGTTGCGCACCACCGGGACCGCCTCGTCGGCGGCGGTGTTCAGCCGGTCGAAGCCGCCCTCGTGGTTGGTCTGCCGCACCTCGACCTCGAGGCCCAACGCGGCCCCCCACTGCCCGCATAGGTCGGCCAGCTCCGCGTGCGTGGTGGTGCCGTAGATCTCGGGCTGACGGCGGCCGAGCCTGCCGAGGTTGGGCCCGTTGAGCACCCAGACCCTCATCGGTCACCCGCCAGGGCGGCGTACGACGCGCGCAGGTCGGCGTCGCTGGGGCCGGCGAGCACGCCGGGGGCGGCCGATGCCGTCGAGCACCACGAACCGCGCTGCGAGCCGCGGGCCTTCTTGTCGACGCGCATCACCGTGAGCAGGTCCTCGAAGGGACGCCGCCGCGTAGCCCACCGGGAGCCCCACCCGTGCGAACGCCGACCGGTGCCGCGCCACGTCGTCGGCCGACAGGGTGCCGGCCCGGGCAGCAGACTCGGCCACGAACACGCAGCCGATCGCCACCGCCTCGCCGTGCCGGATGCCGCCCGTAGTCCTCGACCCGTTCGATGGCGTGCGCCAGCGTGTGGCCGTAGTTGAGCGCCTCGCGCCCCGGGGTGCCCGTCGGGGCCACCGGTCCACCGGTCTCCTTGAGGTCGGCGACCACCACGTCGATCTTCACGCGGATCCGCGCTCGACCGCGCGCGGCACGGGCGACGACGGGACCAGGTCGTCGGGATCGTGCTCCTCGACCAGCCGCAGGATCTCGGGGTCGGCGATGAAGCCGCACTTGACGACCTCCCCGACCCGGCCAGGCGCTCGGCGCGGTCGAGGGTCTCGAGCAGGGAGAGGTCGCAGAGCACGCCGGCGGGCTCGTGGAACGCACCGACGAGGTTCTTGCCGGCGCCGGTGTTGATACCGGTCTTGCCCCCGACCGCGGCGTCGACCATCGCCAGCAGCGTGGTCGGCACGTGCACGACCTTCACCCCGCGCAGCCAGGTGGCGGCCACGAAGCCGCCCAGGTCGGTGGTGGCGCCGCCACCCACGGTGAGCACGGCGTCGGAGCGGGTGAACCCCTGCTCGCCCAGCGCCTCCCAGCACGCCTCGGCGATCTCGGCCCGCTTGGCCTCCTCGCCCTCGGGCACCGCCAGCACCGTCACGTCGAGCTCGCCGGGACCATCGGCGTCGTCGGGGTCGCCGAGGTCGGCCAGCAGGTCGTCGAGGAAGGGCTCGAGCCGCTCGGGGCAGATCACCGCCAGCCGGGCCACGCCGGGGCCGAGCATCGCGGGCAGCCGGTGCCCGAGGCCCCGCCCGACCACCACGTCGTACGGCGACGCGCCGCGCACGCTGAGCACGGTCTCGGTCACGACAGCGCCTTCCTGATCTCCTCGGCCACCTCGGCCGGCGGCTTGTGGTCGGTGTCGACGACGAGGTCGGCGACGCTCTCGTAGACCGGGGTCCGCTCGTCGAGCAGCGCCTTGATCCGGCCGCGCACGTTGCCCAGGAGCAGCGGCCGGGCGCTCCAGGCCGACCCGCTTCACCGCCTCGGAGAGGCCCACCCGGAGGAAGACCACGGTGTGGTCGGCCAGCAGGGCCCGGGTCTGGGGTCGAGCACCGCTCCCCCGCCGACCGACAGCACGCCGTCGTGCTCCGCGAGGGCCGAGGCGACCGCGGCGCGCTCGAGCACGCGGAAGTGGTCCTCGCCGGAGTCGACGAAGATGTCGGAGATGCTGCGCCCCTCGGCCGTCTCGACGTCGGAGTCGGTGTCGCGTGCGGTGCCGCCGGTCGCCTCGGCGAGCAGGCGGGCGACCGTGGTCTTGCCTGCCCCCATCGGCCCGACCAGGATCACGCTCATCGGGCGCTCATCGGTAGCGTCAGCGTGTCGAGGTACGACGTGACGTTGCGGCGGGTCTCGTCGACGGAGTCGCCGCCGAACTTCTCCACGAGCGCGTCCGCGATCACCAGCGCGACCATCGCCTCGGCGACGATGCCGGCGGCCGGCACCGCGCACACGTCGGAGCGCTGGTGGTGCGCGACGGCCTCCTCGCCCGTGGCGAGGTCGACGGTGCGCAGTGCGCGCGGCACGGTGGCGATCGGCTTCATCGCGGCCCGCACGCGCAGCACCTCACCGGTGGTCATCC
Organism: uncultured Actinomycetota bacterium; assembly: GCA_963834285.1. Lineage (GTDB taxonomy): Bacteria > Actinomycetota > Actinomycetes > Propionibacteriales > Nocardioidaceae > Nocardioides. The sequence goes on from CAWIAZ010000007.1 coordinate 76,761, forward strand.
CGCCCTCGGTGCCGCCCGAGCGGCCCGACGTACGCCGCAGCCCGTCGGCGGTGGGCACGATCTCGTCGTGCGCCAGCGAGCCCGGGGTCGCGGCGAGCGCGAAGCCGTCGCCGACCTCGACACCCTTGATCGCCTGGATGCCCATCAGCGCACCCGCGAGCCGGCTGTCGAGCCGCCGGTCCCAGTGCACGTGGGAGCCGAGCCCCGGCGGCAGGCCGTGCACGACGACCTCGACGACGCCGCCGAGGGTGTCGCCGTCCTTGTGCGCCTGGTCGATCCGCGCCACCATCGCGGCGGCGGTGTCGGGGTCGAGGCAGCGCACCGCGTCGTCGTCGAGGCGGGCGACGTCGTCGGGCTGCGGCCACAGCCCGTCGGGCGCCCGGACCCCGCCGAGCTCGATGACGTGCGAGACCACGCGGACGCCGGCGGCCTGCTCGAGGAAGTTGGTGGCCACCCGGCCGAGGGCCACCCGGGCCGCGGTCTCGCGCGCCGAGGCCCGCTCGAGCACCGGACGAGCGTCGTCGAAGCCGTACTTCTGCATGCCGGCCAGGTCGGCGTGGCCGGGGCGGGGGCGGGTGAGCGGCGCGTTGCGGGCCAGCGAGGCGAGCTCGTCGGGGTCGACGGGGTCGACGGCCATCACCCGGTCCCACTTGGGCCACTCGGTGTTGCCGACCGTGATCGCCACCGGACCGCCCTGGCTGAGCCCGTGCCGCACGCCGCCGAGGAAGGTGACCTCGTCCTGCTCGAACTTCATCCGGGCACCGCGGCCGTAGCCGAGGCGCCGCCGGGCGAGCGAGTCGGCGAGGTCGTCGGTGGTGACCGCGACCTTGGCCGGCAGGCCTTCGAGGATCGCGACCAAGGATGGACCGTGGGACTCGCCCGCAGTGAGCCAACGCAGCATGGGCTCAGTCTTTCATTGCCACCCGCGGGTGCTCGTCGGTCACCCCGTCACGAGACGGTCGAGCACCCACTGCCCCCACACCACCCCGGCCAGCGCACCGACCACCATGAACGGCCCGAACGGGAAGGCCCGGCGCCCGACCACCTTCAGCAGCGTGAGCAGACCGCCGCCCAGCCCGCCGAGCAGGAAGCCGGCATAGAGCCCGGTGACGAGCTCGCCCCACCCGAGGTAGCCGAGCGCGAGGCCCAGGACGCCGGACAGCCGTACGTCGCCGTAGCCGAGCCCCCGTGGGTGGATCCACCACAGCAGGAAGAAGCTGCCGTAGGCCACCAGGAAGCCGAGGCCGGACCGCACGAGGTCGGCCGGGTCGCCGGCGACCAGGCCCGTGGCGAGCACCAGCCCCGCCGTCACCCCGGTGAGCGGCCACACGAGGCGCGTGGGCAGCAGGTGGGTGCGCCAGTCGATGAGCGCCAGCGCGACCAGGGCGGGCACCAGCGGCACCAGGTAGAGCAGCGGCCACGCCCACCCGAGGCGGCCTCCGAGGACGGCGCCGGCGAGCGCACCGATCGCGGCGGACTTCCAGGCCAGGCCGGGCAGCGCGGCGATGTCGGCGTACGGCTCCTTGGGCGGGTCGTCCTCGACCGGGTCGTCGGCGTCGTCGAGGTCGTCCGCGGGGTCCAGGGCAGCCGGCTCGGGCAGCGGAGCGATCAGCCGCGGCACCAGCAGGCTGCCGGCGCCGGCCACGACCGCGCAGCCCGCGGCGGCGGCGAGGTCGATCACGCCGGGCCCGCGGTGCGGCTGCGGGACGCCAGCACGCCCTCGGCCGCCTCGCGCATCGCCGCCAGCGGCGCGGGCGAGCCCGTGAAGATCTCGAACTGCAGCGCCGCCTGGTGCGCCAGCAGGTCGAGCCCCGAGACCAGCACCCGGTCACCGGCCGAAGCCGCGAGCGGGGTGGGCCACGGGTCGTAGACGACCTCGAAGACCACCGGCACCTGCGCGCAGCGGGCGACCAGGGCGGGTGTCTGCGCGGCTGCGGGCACCGTGCTGACCAGCACCTCCCCGGACGGTACGTCGTCGAGCGCGCCCACCTCCACCCGCGGCGCGGACGCGTGGCGGGCGATCGCGGCCGCGGTCTCGGCCGCCCGCTCGGGCGAGCGCGCCAGCAGCCGCACCTCGCGGGCCCCGGCCTCGCACAGCGCCAGCCCGGTCGAGGCGGCCGTCGCACCGGCACCGAGGATCGTCACGGTCGTGACCGGCCCGTCCCACCGCTCCCGGACGGCGGCCAGCGCCCCGGGGAGGTCGGTGTTGTCACCGCGCACCTCCCCGCCGACGAGCACGACGGTGTTGACCGCGCCGGCCAGGGCCGCCCGGTCGGTGACCTGGTCGGCGAGCGCGAGCACCTCGCGCTTGAGCGGCATCGTGAGCGAGAGCCCCCGCCACTGGTCGTCGAGGCCGGCCAGGTGCGCCGACAGGCCCCCGGCGGGCACCCGGACGGCGTCGTAGGTCCAGTCGAGGCCGAGCACGTCGTAGCCGGCCCGGTGCAGGGTGGGCGACAACGAGTGGGCGACGGGGTCACCCAGCACGGCACACTTCACGACACTCCCCCGGTCAGCAGGCGTCGGAGGTCTCGCAGTACTCCAGGAACTCGGCCTTGTAGTCGGCGAACTCCTCGGGCGTCTCCGCGAACTTCGTCTCCCCGGTCGCCAGGTCGACGGTGACGTAGTAGTACCAGTCACCGTCGGCGGGGTCGGTCGCGGCATCGATCGCGTCCTGTCCCGGCGAGTCGATCGGACCGGGAGGCAGGCCCTTGACCTGCCGGGTGTTGTACGGCGAGTCGACCTCGAGCTGCTCCTGGGTGAGCGCGACGCCGAGCTTCTCGCCGAGCGCGTAGGCCACGGTCGCGTCGATCTGCAGGAGCCCGACGGTGCCGGCGGTGCCGGGGTTCTCCAGCCGGTTGTAGATCACCCGGGCGACCTTGGGCATGTCGTCGCCGCGACCCTCGGCCTCGACCATGCTGGCGATCGTCATCAGCTCGTGGGGGGTGTAGCCGAGCTCCGCGGCCCGGGCCTCGAGGTCGGCGTCTGCCGCCGCCTGCTTCCAGCGCGCCACCATCGCCTTCAGCATCGAGGCGGGGGTGGCGTCGGGCCCGAAGGCGTACGTGGCCGGGAAGAGGTAGCCCTCGGCCTCCCCGCCGGCGTAGTCGGGCAGCCCGAGGGCCGTGCCGTCGGCGAGCGCCTTCTCGAAGCGCGCCCGCGGGAAGTCGGTCTTCTCCGCCAGGAGGTCGACGATGTCGACCGCGCGCAGTCCCTCCGGGACGACGACCGCGGTCGAGATCATGGAGTCGGGGTTGACCAGCACGCCGAGCGCCTGCTTGGCCGACATCTCCTTCTTGAGCTGGTAGAAGCCGGGCTGGATGCCGGAGGCGGCCGGGTCGGCGGACGCCGCGCCCGTGAACGCCTCCACCGAGGCCACCACACCCTCCGCCTTGAGGTTGCGGCCCATCTGGGCGATCGAGTCGCCGCTGACGACCTCGAAGGTCACCTTGCCGGAGCCGGGGCCGGGGTAGTCCTCGGCCGAGGCGAACTGGTCGCGCAGCAGGTCGAGACCCTTGGTCACGCCGACGTAGCCGAGGCCGCCGACCACGGCCAGCACGAGCAGCACCGGCAGGCAGCTGCGCATCCGGGTCCGTCGGCGCGCCGTGCGGTGCCGACGGCGACCGCCCGCACCCGCCTGGGCCTGGAACGTCTCGTCCAACGGGATCGGCGTCGGCTCGTGGTCAGTCATCGGTCTCCTCGACGATCTCACCGGGGGGGACTCCGGTGGCCCGCTCGGCGTCCAGCGCCTGCTGCAGGATGAGTACGGCGGCGGCCATGTCGACCACGGACCGCCGGTCCTGTCCGGTGCGGCCTCGATCGCGCAGCATAGCCTCCGCGGACACGGTGGTGAGCCGCTCGTCGCAGAGCCGCACCGGGATCGGCCGCAGCCGGCGCGCGAGCCGCTGCGTCAGCCGGCGCACCTTCTCGGCCGCGGGGCCCTCGCCGCCGGACAGCGAGCGGGGCAGCCCGACCACGACCTCGACGGCCTCGTGCTCGCGGGCGAGCTCGACGATGCGTCGCAGGTCGTGCTTGCCGCGACGCACCGTCTCGAGCGGCGTGGCCAGCATGCCGGAGCGGTCGCTGCGGGCGACCCCGATCCGGGCGTCACCCGGGTCGAGGCCCAACCGCACCCCGGCCCGCATCAGACGGACGCCGTCCTCCCGACCTCGGCCGGGACCAGGGCGATCGCCTCGTCGATGCGGGACGTGTCGGTGCCGCCGCCCTGCGCGACGTCGGCCTTGCCGCCGCCCTTGCCACCGACCAGCGGGCCGACGGCGCGCACGAGGTCGTTGGCGCTGAGCCCCAGGGCCTGCGCCCGGTCGTTGAGCGCGGCGACCACCGAGACCTTGCCGTCGGCGGCCCCGATGACCACGACCACGCCGGGCTCGTCCTGCGGCAGCCGGCCGCGGACGTCGAGGGCCAAGGTGCGGACGTCGCCACCACCCGCGCCGTCGGCGCGGTGAGCGACCACCCGTACCTGACCCACCCGGGTCGCGTCGGCGGCGAGCGCGGCCCCGCCCGCGAGCAGCTGGGAGAGCCTGACCTTCTCGATCTCCTTCTCCGCCGTGCGGAGCTTGTCGAGGATGTCGCTGACCCGCTCGGGCAGCTGCTCGGGCCGGACCTTGAGGGTCTCGGAGAGCTGGGCGACCAGCAGGTGCTCCCGGGCCAGGAACTGGTAGGCGTCGGTGCCGACCAGCGCCTCGACCCGGCGCACGCCGGAGCCGATCGACGACTCGCCGAGCAGCTTGATCACGCCGAGCTTGCCGGAGCTGCCGGCGTGGGTGCCGCCGCACAGCTCGCGGGCCCAGTCGCCGACCGAGACGACGCGCACCCGGTCGCCGTACTTCTCGCCGAACAGCGCCATCGCGCCCGAGCGGACGGCCTCGTCCTGGCTCATCACCTCGGCGTGCACGGCGAGGTCGTCGAGGACGACGGCGTTGACGCGCGCCTCCACGTCGGCCATCACCGAGCCGGGAACCGCGCCCGAGCGCGGAGAAGTCGAACCGGAAGCGGCCCGGGGAGTTCTCCGAGCCGGCCTGGGTCGCGGTCTCGCCGAGCGCCTCGCGGAAGGCCTTGTGCACCATGTGGGTGGCGGTGTGGGAGCGGGAGATCGCCCGGCGGCGCTCCACGTCGACCAGCGCCTGCGCGCCCAGCCCGGTGGTCACCTCGCCGGAGAGGACCACCGCGTGGTGGACCACCAGCCCGGTGACCGGGGACTGGACGTCGCGCACCTCGACGCGGGCGCCGTTGTCGAGCTCGATGACGCCCTGGTCGGCGAGCTGACCGCCGCCCTCGGCGTAGAACGGGGTGCGGTCGAGGACCAGCTCGATCACGTCGCCGGGCCCGGCCGAGGGCACCACCGCGCCGTCGGAGACCAGGCCGCGCACGGAGCCCTCGTCGACGACGAGGTCGTAGCCGGTGAACTCCACCGGTCGGCCGAGGGCGTCGGCGACCTCGCGGTAGGCGCCGGCGTCGCGGTGCTGGCCCTTCTTGGCCTTGGCGTCGGCCTTGGCCCGCTCGCGCTGCTCGGTCATCAGCCGGCGGAAGCCCCCCTCGTCGACGGTGAGCCCCTGCTCGGCCGCCATCTCGAGGGTGAGGTCGATCGGGAAGCCGTAGGTGTCGTGCAGGGCGAAGGCCCGGTCGCCGGAGAGCTGGCGGGAGCCGGACCTCTTCAGCTCGGTGGTGGCGAGGTCGAAGATCGAGGTGCCGGCGCGCAGAGTCTGTCGGAAGGCCTGCTCCTCGGCGTAGGCCACGGTGGAGATCCGCTCCCAGTCCGAGTGCAGCCCGCTGTAGGTCTCCCCCATCTTGTCGCGGCTGACCGGCAGCAGCTCAGGCAGCGCGGGGTCCTCGTAGCCGAGCAGCCGCACCGAGCCGGACGGCGCGGCGCAGCAGCCGGCGCAGCACGTAGCCGCGGCCCTCGTTGCCGGGGGTGACCCCGTCGCCGACCAGCATCATCGAGCTGCGCACGTGGTCGGCGACCACCCGGAACCGGACGTCGTCCACCGGGTCGGTGCCGTAACGGCGGCCGGTGCGTAGCTCATCGCCCGCTCGATCGACCGGGGAACATGACGTCGATCTCGTACATGTTCGGCTTGTCCTGGAGCAGGAAGGCCACCCGCTCGAGGCCCATGCCGGTGTCGATGTTCTTCTGCGGCAGCGCGCCGCGGACGTCGAAGTCCACCTTGCTGCGGACGGCGCTCAGCTCGTCCTGCATGAAGACCAGGTTCCAGATCTCGAGGTAGCGGTCCTCGAGTCTCACCGGCATCTCGGTGCGGGTGGTGGTGGCGAACTCCCCGTCAGGGCCGTGCTCCGGTCCGCGGTCGTAGAGGATCTCCGAGCACGGCCCGCCGGGACCGGGGACCCCCATCGACCCAGTAGTTCTCCTTGCGGCCCAGGCGCACGATCCGCTCCTTGGGCAGCCCGGTGACCTTCATCCACAGGTGCAGCGCCTCGTCGTCGCCGTCGAGGATCGAGGGCCACAGCCGGCTCTCCTCGAGCCCCCAGCCGCCGTCGGCGCGCGACCGGGTGACCAGGTCCCACGCCAGCTCGATGGCGCCTTCCTTGAAGTAGTCGCCGAAGGAGAAGTCGCCGCACATCTCGAAGAACGTGCCGTGCCGGGTGGTCTTGCCGACCTCCTCGATGTCGGGCGTGCGCACGCACTTCTGGATGCTGACCGCCCGGTCGTAGGGCGGTGTCTCCTGGCCGAGGAAGTAGGGCTTGAAGGGCACCATGCCCGCGGGGACGAACAGCAGGTTGGGGTCGTCGGCGAGCAGCGAGGCGCTCGGCACCGCCTGGTGCGCGCCCACCGTCTGGTTGTGCTCGAAGTGAGCCACGAACCGGCGGCGGATCTCCGCGGTGTCCATCAGGTGGGGCCTTCCTGGTCAG
>CAWIAZ010000008.1:0-182623 GCA_963834285.1 uncultured Actinomycetota bacterium
CGGCCGCGCATGGCCATCCCGATGGCCGTGCGGGTCGCCGACCCCGACGTACCGCCGGATCCGGCGCGCCTCGCCGACGCGTTCCCCGACGCGACCGGCTCCCGGGTCGTGTTCCTGCACGGACTCTGCGAGAACGAGTCCTACTGGCGGCGGCACCGCGACCGCAGCGGCACGACGTACGGCGAGGCGCTCGCCGGGCGAGGGCTGGACCCCGTTGACCTGCGCGCCAACACCGGCCTGTGGTGCGCGCGAACGGCGTGGCGCTCGCCGCGCTGATGCAGCGGGTCGTGGACGAGTGGCCGGTGCCGGTCACCCGGGTGGCGCTGGTCGGCCACTCGATGGGCGGTCTGGTGATCCGCGCTGCCGGTGCGGTCAGCCGCGGCACGCTCTCCTGACACCGGCACCGGACTGGACCTGCCCTGGTCTCCGACGTCGTCACCCTCGGCACCCCGCACCTCGGCGCCCCGATCGCACGGGGGATCGGGCACGGGAGCCGCGGGCTGGCGCGGCTGCCCGAGACGGCGGCGTTCGGCCGGATCCTCGACCAGCGCTCGGTCGGCGTCGACGACCTGGTCGTCGGGCTGGCCGAGGACGTCCGCCGCTGCCGCACGCGCGCTACCGCCTCGTGTGCGCTACGCTGACCGCCTCCCGGCGGCACCCCGTGGGCCACGTCGTCGGCGACCTGCTGGTCCGCCCGCGGTCGGCGTACGGCCGCGACCGCCGCGGCCAGGAGCTGTTCCCCGGCGCCGACGTGCTGCACGTCGGCCGCACCGACCACTTCGGCCTGCTCAACCACCCCGAGGTGCACCGCGCGATGCGCGACTGGCTCGCATGACCACCTCCACCGGCGCCGCGCGTAAGCTGCGGGCCGAGGCCACCGTGCACGCCGCCCCCGCCCGGGTCTGGGACCTGCTCACCGACTTCTCCAGGATGTCGCAGTGGAGCCCCGAGCCGGTCACGATGCTCCCGATGAAGCCGGGCGGTCTGCGCGTCGGCCAGTGGTACCTCGGCGTCAACCGTCGCAAGGCCGTGGTCTGGCCCACCCGCTCGGTGGTCGCCGTGCTCGAGCCGGGCCGCGTCATCGCCTGGGACACCCGCTCCAGCGGCGCCCGCTGGATCTGGGAGCTCGCGCCCGCCGGGGAGTCGACCCACGTCGTCCACCGCCGTCCGGTCCCCTCCGGGCTGACCCTGGGCAGCAAGGTCGTCGCCGGCGTCCTGCTCGGCGGTGGCGAGGGCCACGCCGACGAGCTGCGAGCAGGGCATGGCCAAGACGGTCGCCCGGCTCAAGGCCGCCGCCGAGGCCTGACCAGCGACGGCGGTGGTTGAGGTGCGAGCGCAGCGAGCCGCGAAAACCCCCGGGCGGTTTCGTGGCTCGGGCCCGGGGGCCCTCGCACCTCACCACCGTGTGCGACCGTGCTCGACCTGCGCCCCTGATCGGGTCCTTGCTCGCGGGCTCGCAAGGCCCCGGGGGCTTCCGCTGTCGGCGAACAGGCGGGGATATGCCGTGGATGTGTCGGTGCTTCGGGCTAGGGTCGGCGACGTGAACCAGAACTCAAGCACGTCCCGACGCTCCCCGAGGCCATACGGGGGTGCCGGGCTCAACGTCCTCGACGACCACATCTACCAGCGACTGCTGCGCGAGCGGATCGTGTTCCTCGGCTCCGAGGTCCGCGACCAGAACGCCAACGCGATCTGCGCCCAGCTGCTGCTGCTCTCGGCCGAAGACCCCGAGGCCGACATCTTCCTGCACATCAACAGCCCCGGTGGCTCGGTCGACGCCGGCATGGCGATCTACGACACCATGAACTACATCCCCAACGACGTCGCGACCGTCGGCATGGGCCTGGCCGCGTCGATGGGCCAGTTCCTGCTGTGCGCCGGCACCAAGGGCAAGCGCTACGCCCTGCCGCACGCGCGGATCATGATGCACCAGCCCTCCTCGGGCATGGGTGGCTCGGCCTCCGACATCAAGATCCAGGCCCAGCAGTCGCTGCACATCAAGAAGGTGCTGCTCGAGCCTGATCGCCGAGCACACCGGGCAGTCCGTCGAGCAGGTCATCGCCGACGCCGACCGCGACCGTTGGTTCACCGCCGAGCAGGCGCAGGACTACGGCCTGGTCGACCAGGTCGTCAAGAGCGCCCGCGAGGCCGCCGACGACGGCCGCCCGGCCCACACGAAGGACTGAGCCATGAACTACTACATCCCGCAGTGGGAAGAGCGCACGTCCTACGGCTTCCGCCGCATCGACCCCTACGCCAAGCTCTTCGAAGAGCGCATCATCTACCTCGGCACGCCGATCTCCGACGACGTCGCCAACGCCGTGATCGCCCAGCTGCTGTGCCTGCAGTCGATGAACCCCGACCAGGACATCAGCATCTACATCAACAGCCCCGGTGGCTCGTTCACCGCGCTGACCGCGATCTACGACACGATGCACTTCATCAAGCCCGACGTGCAGACGGTGTGCCTGGGCCAGGCGGCCTCGGCGGCCGCGATCCTGCTCGCCGCCGGCACCCCCGGCAAGCGGCTGGCGCTGCCCAACAGCCGGATCCTGATCCACCAGCCCTACACCGAGGGCACGTTCGGCCAGACCTCCGACATCGAGATCCAGGCCAACGAGATCCTCCGGATGCGCGAGCTGCTCGAGAAGATGATCACCGACCACAGCGGCCGGAGCCTCGAGCAGGTCAGCCGCGACATCGAGCGCGACAAGATCCTCACCGCCGAGGAGGCCGTCGAGTACGGCCTGATCGACGCGGTGCTCCAGTCGCTCAAGGACGCTCCGGCAGCGCTGGCCTGAGCCCCGATGACACCGACGGCCGCGACTCCCGAGATGCTCCCTGTGCCCGTGTCCCTCCCCCGGAGGGCGGCAGGGGGTACCTTCGGAGAGTTGCGGTCCGTCGGGTCGTCGCGACCCGCACCACAGGACCAGCAGCGATCGTCGGCAAACAGGAGGACCGCCCGTGGCACGCATCGGTGACGGAGGCGATCTGCTGAAGTGCTCCTTCTGCGGAAAGAGCCAGAAGCAGGTCAAGAAGCTGATCGCGGGCCCCGGGGTCTACATCTGCGACGAGTGCATCGACCTCTGCAACGAGATCATCGAGGAAGAGCTCAGCGAGGGCACCGAGGTCAGCCTCGACGAGCTGCCCAAGCCGCGGGAGATCTTCGACTTCCTCAACAGCTACGTCATCGGCCAGGAGCAGGCGAAGAAGTCCCTCGCCGTCGCCGTCTACAACCACTACAAGCGGGTGCAGGCCGGGCTCCAGCCGGTCAACGGCAAGCACAGCAAGGACGAGGTCGTCGAGGTCGCCAAGTCCAACATCCTCGTGATCGGTCCCACCGGCTGCGGCAAGACCTACCTGGCCCAGACCCTCGCCCGGATGCTCAACGTGCCGTTCGCGATCGCCGACGCCACCGCCCTCACCGAGGCCGGCTACGTCGGTGAGGACGTCGAGAACATCCTGCTCAAGCTGATCCAGGCCGCCGACTACGACGTCAAGAAGGCCGAGACCGGCATCATCTACATCGACGAGATCGACAAGGTCGCGCGCAAGGCCGAGAACCCCTCCATCACCCGCGACGTCTCCGGTGAGGGCGTGCAGCAGGCGCTGCTGAAGATCATCGAGGGCACCTCCGCCTCGGTGCCGCCGCAGGGCGGGCGCAAGCACCCGCACCAGGAGTTCATCCAGATCGACACCACCAACATCCTGTTCGTGGTGGGCGGGGCCTTCGCCGGGCTCGAGCACATCATCGAGCAGCGGGTCGGCAAGAAGACCCTCGGCTTCACCGCGGAGGTCCGCGGCAACGCCGAGAAGGCCGCCGACGACCTGCTCGCGCTGGTGCGTCCCGAGGACCTCACCAAGTTCGGGCTGATCCCCGAGTTCATCGGCCGACTGCCGCTGATCGCCAGCGTCAACAAGCTCGACCTCGAGGCCCTGGTCGCGATCCTCACCGAGCCCCGCAACGCGCTGGTCAAGCAGTACCAGAAGCTCTTCGAGCTCGACGGCGTCGAGCTGGAGTTCACCGAGGACGCCATCGAGGCGATCGCCGAGAAGGCGCTCGAGCGCGGCACCGGTGCCCGTGGGCTCCGGTCGATCATCGAGGAGGTCCTCCTCCACGTGATGTACGAGGTGCCCTCCCGTGGCGACGTCGCCAAGGTCGTGGTGAGCCGCCCGGTCGTCGACGACAACGAGGTGCCCGAGCTCGTGCTCCGCGAGTCCGAGGTCAAGAAGAAGAAGAGCGCCTAGCCCTCGGTGGGGACGAGCTCGGCCACCACCGAGATCTCCTCGGCCTCGGTCGGGGTGAACACCAGCTCGCCCACGATCTTCCCGGCGGAGCGCAGGTCGTCGGCGGCGAGGCCGGCGGCGGTCACCGCGGCCTCGGGACCGCTGATCTCGACCCGGGCCAGCTCGGCGCGCATCGAGACCTTGGCCTGCGACTTCGCCCCGCGGATGCCGATCAGCGCGGCAGCGACGGCGTGCACCGCGGCCGGGTCGGTCGCGGCCGCGGAGCCGAGCTCGGTGATCGGTCGGGCCACGAGGCGCGGTGGATCGAGCCGGAGCGCCACCACGACCACACCTCCTCGGTGACGTAGGGCAAGAACGGCGCGAGCAGCCGCAGCGCCACGTCGAGGGTCAGGGCCAGGGTCGCGCGGGCCGAGTCGGTGCCCGCGCCACCGTCCTCGGCGTACGCGCGCTCCTTGACCAGCTCGACGTAGTCGTCGCAGAACTCCCAGAAGAACTTCTCGGTGGCCTCGAGCGCGGTGGTGTAGTCGTAGGCCTCGAAGGCCTCGGTCGAGCGGGCGATCACGCCGCGCAGCCGGCCGAGCAGCGCGCAGTCGATCGGGGCGGTGATCGTGACCGGGTTGGCGTCGGTGGCACCGACGTTGCCGAGCACGAAGCGGGAGACGTTGAGCACCTTCATGGCCAGCCGCCGGCCGACCTTCATCTGGCTCTCGTCGAACGGCGAGTCGAGCCCGGGGCGGGCCATCGCGGCCCGCCAGCGGACGGCGTCGGCGCCGTACTTCTCCAGGATGTCGGTGGGCACGACGACGTTGCCCTTCGACTTCGACATCTTCTTGCGGTCGGGGTCGAGGATGAACCCGGAGACCAGCGCGTGGCTCCACGGAGCGGCGTGGTTCTCGTAGTGGGCACGCACGACCCTCGAGAACAGCCAGGTGCGGATGATGTCGTGGGCCTGGGTGCACAGGTCCATCGGGAAGACCCGCTCGAACAGGTCGTCGTCGGACTCCCAGCCGCCGGCGATCTGGGGGGTCAACGACGACGTCGCCCAGGTGTCCATGACATCGGGGTCGCCGAGGAAGCCGCCGGGCTTGCCGCGCTGGTCCTCGGTGAAGCCGCTCGGGGCGTCGGTCGAGGGATCGATCGGGAGGTCGGCCTCGCGGGGGAGCAGCGGGTGGGCGTAGTCGGGCTCGCCGTCGGCGTCGAGCGGGTACCAGACGGGGAACGGGATGCCGAAGAAGCGCTGGCGCGAGATCAGCCAGTCGCCGTTGAGACCGCTGACCCAGTTGTCGTAGCGGTGCTTCATGTGGCCGGGGATCCACTCGACCTCGGCGCCGCGATCGAGCATCTCGGTGCGGACGGCGGCGTCGCGACCGCCGTTGCGGATGTACCACTGACGGGTCGCGACGATCTCGAGCGGCTTGTCGCCCTTCTCGTAGAAGTTCGCCATCCGCTGCGTGGGCGTGGGCTCGCCGTCGAGGTCGCCGCTCTCGCGCAGCTTGGCGACCATCGCCTCGCGGGCGGAGAACGTGGTCTTGCCCTTGAGGTCCTCGTACGCCGCGGCGGCGGTCTCGCCCGCCAGCCACTCGGGCGTCTCGCGGCTCAGGCGGCCGTCGCGGCCGATCACGGTGCGCACGGGCAGCTGGAGCTCGCGCCACCAGGTGACGTCGGTGAGGTCGCCGAAGGTGCAGCACATCGCGATGCCCGCGCCCTTGTCCTGCTCGGCGAGCGGGTGGGCCACGACCGGGATCTCGACCCCGAACACCGGGCTGGTCACGGTCGTGCCGAACAGCGCCTGGTAGCGCTCGTCGTCGGGGTGCGCGATCAGGGCCACGACGCTGGGGATCAGCTCGGGACGGGTGGTCTCGACGTGCACCGGGCGGCTGTCGGCACCCTCCGTCGGCACGGTGTGGAAGGCGACACGGTGATAGGCGCCGGCGTAGTCGCGGGCCTCGAGCTCGGCCTGGGCGACGGCGGTCTGGAAGGTGACGTCCCACAGGGTGGGGGCCTCCTGGAGGTACGCCTCACCCCGGGCGAAGTTGCGCAGGAACGCGCGCTGGCTGACGGTCTGCGCCTTGGGTCCGATCGTCGTGTAGTGCTGGGTCCAGTCGACCGAGAGCCCGAGGGTGCGCCACAGCGACTCGAAGACCTCCTCGTCCTGCTCGACGAGGCGCTCGCACAGCTCCACGAAGTTGGGCCGGCTCACCGGGACCTGCTTCTTGGGGTCCGGCTTCTCCGGGGCGGTGAAGTCGGCGTCGTACGGCAGGCTCGGGTCGCAGCGCACGCCGTAGTAGTTCTGCACCCGGCGCTCGGTCGGGAGGCCGTTGTCGTCCCAGCCCATCGGGTAGAAGACCGACTTGCCGCGCATCCGCTGGAAGCGGGCGACCAGGTCGGTGTGCGTGTAGGAGAAGACGTGCCCGACGTGCAGGCTGCCGCTCACGGTCGGCGGCGGGGTGTCGATCGAGAAGACGTTGGCGCGGGGCTGGGTCCGGTCGAAGGCGTAGGTCGCCTCCTCCTTCCAGGTCGCCGCCCAGCGTGACTCGAGACCCTCCAGGGCCGGCTTGTCCGGTACGGCGACAGCACGCGTGTCGGTGCTCGTCGTCTCCGGGGCCGGGCGTCCTGGGTTCTCGGTCATGGGGAAATCCTAGGGGGCGCCGCTCCCGCGATAACCAGCGGCCGATCCGGCGCCGAACACCTAGTCTGCGCAGGTGCTGACGCTGACCCTTCACGACGACCCCCGGGCCTTCCTCGACGCGGCCGGCGACCACCTCGCGGCCGACCCGGTGCGCAGCACCGTGGTCGCCTCGGTGACTCACCGGGCGGCGGCCGGCGAGATCCCCCGGGGCGACGGTCCGCGGTGGTGGGCCGTGGTCGAGGACGGCGGCGCGGTGGTCGGCGTCGCGATGCGCACCGCCCCGGCGGCGCCGCACCCGGTGTACGTGCTGTCGATGCCCGGGGACGCCGCCGTCGCGCTGGCCGGGGTGCTGCACGAGCGCGGCGAGGAGGTGCGGGCGGTCAACGGCGCGCTGCCCGCGGCGCGGCTGGTGGCCGAGGAGACCGCCCGGCTCACCGGGCGGCACGCCGTCGTCCACGAGCAGACGCGGCTGCACCTGCTCGACGGGCTGGTCGCGCCGGTCGGCGTGCCGGGGAGGCTGCGCGCCGCCACGGTCGCGGACCTCGACGTGTGCCTGGCCTGGTTCGCGGCCTTCGAGCACGACGCCGCGGTGCAGGCCGGCCGCGCGGGCGGTCACGGTCCGCTCGAGCCGCAGGACGCCGCGATCGATGACCCTGCGGATCGAGCAGGGGCGGGTCCACCTGTGGGAGGACGCGGACGGGCAGGTCGTGCACCTCACGGCCGCCAACGCGCCGGCGCACGGGGTGGCGCGGGTCGGTCCGGTCTACACGCCGCCGGAGCAGCGCGGCCGGGGCTACGCGAGCGCGGCGGTCGCCGGCGTGTCCCAGGCGCTGCTCGACCAGGATGCCCGGGTGTGCCTGTTCACCGACCTGGCCAACCCCACCTCGAACCGGATCTACGCCGCCCTCGGCTTCCGCCCCGTCGTCGACACCGCCAACCTCGTCGTCAGCTGAGGAGCCACGAAACCCCACGCGGTCACCAGACCAGGACCGGCTTGACGACCTTTCCGGCGAGCACGTCGGCGACGGCGGTGTTGATCTCGCGGAACGGGTAGGTGGTGACCAGCCCGTCGACGTCGAAGCGGCCGGCGGCGCTCATCTCGATCAGCCGCGGCACCATCTGCTGGGGGTCGGAGTCGCCCTCGACGCAGCCCTGGACGACCTTGCCGTTCTGCAGCAGGTCGATGGCGTCGACCTCGTACTCCTCCGCGCCGAGCCCCAGCACGACCAGCCGACCACGCACCCCGAGCGACTGCTGCGCCTGCGTGACCACCGCGGGGATCGCCGTGGTGTCGATGCCGTACGTCGCACCGCCGCCGGTGAGCTCCTTGACGCGGTCGACCACGCTGACGCCCTCCTCGAGCGCGCCGGGGTCGACGGTCAGCGCGCCGTAGCCGGCCGCGGCCTCGAGCCGGGAGGCCAGCAGGTCGACCGCGACCACCGGGCCGGTGTCGAGGCGCTGGGCCGCCGCCAGCGCGGCCAGGCCGACCGCCCCGGCGCCGTACACGACGAGGCTGTCGGTCGGGCCGGGGCGCAGCACGTTGAGCACGGTGCCGGCGCCGGTCTGGAAGCCGCAGCCGTACGGCGCGAGCCGGGTCAGGTCGAGCGCGGGGTCGACCACGACGCAGTTGTCGGCGTACGCGAGCGCGTGCCCGGCCAGGCTGGACTGCCCGAAGAAGCGACCCGAAGACCGGCGAGCCGTCGAGGGACGTCGTCATCGACCCGTCCATCCGCATGCCCATGTAGTTGAGCAGCAGCGTCGACTCGCAGTAGCCGACCTCGCCCGCGCGAGCACCGGGCGCAGGCCCGGCACGAGCGGAAGCTGAGCACCACGTGGTCGCCCACCGCCACGCCGGTCACGTCGGCGCCGACCTCCTCGACCACGCCCGCGCCCTCGTGGCCGAAGACGTGGGGGAACATCTCCGGCGGCAGGAAGCCGCGCATCGTGAGGTCGGTGTGGCACAGGCCGGTGGCCACGATCCGCACCAGCACCTCGTCGTCCCGGGGCCCGTCGAGGTCCACCTCGTCGAGGACGAAGTCCCCGCCCTGGGCATGGACGACGGCCGCGGTGGTCTTCATGGCGTAAACCTAGAACCTGTTCCAGTTCCTGTCACGGTGCGGGGTGCCGGAGGCGTCGTCCCTAGACTCGGGGGCGATGACTGACTCACCGACCGCGCCCCGCCTGGCCGAGACCAGCGCCGAGGTGGAGGACGCCCTCCTCTCGCGCTGGCCCGAGACCCGGCTCGAGCCCTCCCTGGACCGGATCCAGGCCTTCACCGAGCTGCTGGGCGACCCCCAGCGCGGCTACCCCGTGATCCACCTGACCGGCACCAACGGCAAGACCTCGACGTCCCGGATGATCGACGCGCTGCTGCGGGCCCTCGACCTGCGCACCGGCCGGTTCACCTCCCCGCACGTGGAGCGGATGAGCGAGCGGATCTGCGTCGACGGCGAGCCGCTCGACGACGAGACCTTCGTCCGTGCGTTCAACGAGATCGCGCCGTACACCCACCTGGTCGACGCCACGGCCGACCACCCGCTGTCGTTCTTCGAGACCATCGTCGGCATGGCGTACGCCGCGTTCGCCGAGGCGCCCGTCGACGTCGCCGTCGTCGAGGTGGGCATGGGCGGCTCGTGGGACGCCACCAACGTCGTCGACGCCACCGTCGCCGTCGTGCTGCCGGTCGCGCTCGACCACGCCGCCTTCCTCGGCGACTCGCTGAGCGCGATCGCCACCGAGAAGGCCGGCATCATCAAGCCCGGCTCGACCGCGATCCTCGCCGAGCAGGACCTCGCCGTGGCGACGGTGCTGCTGGCCCGCGCCGAGGAGGTCGGTGCCACCGTGGCCCGCGAGGGGCTGGAGTTCGGCGTCGTGCACCGCGCCGCGGCCGTGGGTGGGCAGGTCGTCACGCTCCAGGGCCTGCGGCAGCGCTACGACGAGGTCTTCCTGCCGGTCTACGGTGCCCACCAGGCGCAGAACGCCGCCGTCGCCCTGGCCGCGGTCGAGTCGTTCGCCGGCGACCAGGCGCTCGACGACGCGCTGGTGCGCGCCGCCTTCGCCGAGGTCACCGCGCCGGGGCGGCTCGAGGTCGTGCGGCGCAGCCCCACGATCGTCCTCGACGCCGCGCACAACCCGCACGGCGCCGGGGCCACGGCGGCCGCCCTGGAGGACTCCTTCCAGTTCTCGCCGCTGATCGGCGTGGTCGGGCTGATGGGCGACAAGGACGCCGACGGCGTGCTGGCCGCCTTCGAGCCGCACTTCGCGCACGTGGTCTGCACGCAGAACTCCACGTCCGCGCGCCATGTCCGCCGAGAAGCTGGCCGAGGCCGCGATCGAGATCTACGGCGAGGACCGCGTCACCGTCCTGCCGCGGCTCGCCGACGCCCTCGACCGGGCCGCCGCCCTCGCCGAGGCCGGCGAGGCCTTCGGCGACCCGCTCGGCTCGGGCGCCGTGCTCGTCACCGGCTCCGTCGTGACCGTGGGTGAGGCCCGCACGATGCTGGGAGGCCGTTCGTGAGCGAGGCCAGGTCGCCCCGCCGGGGCATGTGTGCCGCCGTCCTGTCGCTGGAGGCGATCACGCTCGGCCTGACCACGCCGGTGATGATCGTGCTCACCGACCTCCCGGCCGGAGCCGCCGTCGCCGTGGGCGTCGGTCTCGCCGTGGCCTGCCTGGTCGTCGCGGGCCTGCTGCGCGCCGAGTGGGGCTACCTGCTGGGGTGGGTGATCCAGGTCTGGGCGATCGCCCTCGGCCTGGTCGTCCCGATCATGTTCGTGCTCGGTCCGCTGTTCGCGCTCCTGTGGGGCACCGCGTACTTCCTGGGCCGCAAGATCGAGCGCGAGCGCGCCGCGGCCTACGCCGCCCTCGACGCGGACTCCGACGCCGGCTCCGCCGAGGCCGGTCCCGACCGCAGCTGACGGCCCGGGCCCGGGTCAGCCCAGGGCGCGGGCGAGGGCAGCCAGGGCCTGGTCGAGCTCGCGGTCGGTGACGCCGCCGAACCCCACGACCAGGCCGGTGAGCGGAGCCGAGCGGCAGTAGTCGCTGAGCAGGTTGACCTCGAAGCCCTCGGCGAGCGCGGCGTCGCGGGCGGCGACCGCGCGCGCCTGGGGGAGGAGCCAGGTCGAGTACATCCCCGCCGAGGGGCCGGCCGCGCGGGCGAACGGCGACAGCGCCGCCGCCACCCGCGGCGCGCGCTCGGCGTAGACGCGCCGGGCGCTGCGCACGACCTTGTCGAGGTAGCCGTCGCGGAGCAGGGCCAGGAACGCCCGCTGCACCGGCCAGGACGCCGCGTCGTGCGTCACCGCCCGCCGGGCCTCGATCGCGCCGAGCAGGGCGGGCGGCGGGACCAGCCACCCCAGCCGCAGGCTCGGCGCGACCGACTTGGCCGCCGTGCCCAGGTAGGCCACGTGGTCGCGGTCGAGCGCGGCGAGGGCGGGCACCGGCGCCACGTCGTAGCGGAACTCCGAGTCGTAGTCGTCCTCGACGACCACGGCGTCGGCCCGTCGCGCCGCCGCGAGCAGCCGCAACCGGTCGGCCGCCGGCAGCACGTGCCCCAGCGGGTGCTGGTGGGCCGGTGTCACGTACGCCGCCGCCAGGCCGTCGAGACCCCACGGGCCGTCCGGTCCCACCTCCGGGTCGGCAGCCGGCAGGTCGCGCACCTCGCGGCCGAGGGCGCGTGCGGTCTCGACCGCCGCCCGGTAGCCGGGGTCCTCGAAGCCCACGGGCCCCGGGCGCGCCGCGCCCAGCAGGTGCCGCAGACCGTCGGTCGTGCCGGCGGTGACCACGACCTCCTCGGGGTCGCAGCGCACGCCCCGCGTGCGCCCCAGCCGCTCGGCCAGCGCGGCCCGCAGCTCGGGGAGGCCGCGTGGGTCGTCGTAGCCGCGGGGAGGGGTCGCCGTCGACACCTCGCGCCAGGCCCGGCGCCACCCGACCGCGTGCCGGGGGTCGATCCACGGCGTGCCGGCGTCGAGGCGCACCGGCGGAGCGGACGGCGTCCGCGGCCGGGGTGCCACTCGGCGCCCGGGCGGCCGGGCGCCCGCCGCGGACGACGCCACGAAGGTGCCCGCACCCCGCCGGGCCTCGACCCAGCCCTCCGCGACCAGCTGGTCGTAGGCCTGCTCGGTCACCGAGCGGGAGACCCGCAGGTCGGCCGCCAGGGCACGTGAGCTGGGCAGCCGGTCGCCGGCGTGGAGGGTGCCGTCGAGCACCAGCCCCCGGACCTGTGCCGACAGCTGCACCCCGAGCGGGTCGGCGAGCGTGCGGTCCAGGCGCACCGGCAGCACCGGCAGCACCGGCAGCACCGGCAGCCTGGCCGGGCGGGAGGGGGCGGCGTGGCGGTCATCGGCTGGCTCCGGACGTGTCCTGGTAAGTGTCCTGGTCAGATTGGCATGAACTGGCCCGTGCGGACAGGCCATTGGTGCTCCAGGCTAGAGCCATGAGCACCCCCCTGTCCCCGACCGGGCGCACCACGGTCACCCGGGGCCGCAACCGCGCGGTCGACGACCGCGCCGCCCTGCACGCCCTGCTCGACGAGGCGCTCGTGGCGCACCTCGGCGTGGTGGTCGGCGACCACCCCGTCGTCCTCCCGGTGGCCTTCGCGGTCGACCTCGACGGCCCCGACCGCGACGGGACGTTCTACGTGCACGGTTCGGTGGCCGCCGGCTGGCTGGGCCGCTCCGCGGGCGCGACCGTGTGCGTCTCGGTCACCGAGCTCGACGGCCTGGTCGCGGCCCGGTCGGCCTTCCACCACTCGATGAACTACCGCGCGGCCGTGGTGATCGGTCGCGCCCGGCTGGTCACCGACCCGGTGGAGAAGGAGCACGCCCTCGCCCTGACCGTCGACCACATGGTGCCCGGCCGCTCGGCCACCCTCCGCGCCAGCACCCGCAAGGAGCTGGCCGCCACCGCGGTGCTGGCCGTCCCCCTCCACGAGGCCTCGCTGAAGGTGCGGGCCGGAGGGCCGGTCGACGACGAGGCCGACGTCGAGGCCGGCGCCTGGGCCGGGGTCGTCCCGCTGCGCCGGGTCGCCGACCAGCCCGTCTCCGCCGACGACGCGCACGACCGGGTGCCCGACGACGTACGCCGGAGGGCGGCGCACCTCGGGGCCGCCGAGGCCGCTCGCTAGGCTGCCCGCCATGACTGCACCGTCCGCGCCCCCGTCCGGCCAGCGCACCCTCGTCCTGCTCAAGCCCGACACCGTCCGCCGGGGCCTGGTGGGCGAGGTGCTGTCGCGGTTCGAGGCCAAGGGCCTGACCATCGTGGCCATGGAGCACCGCACCATCGACGCCGAGCAGGCCGACCGCCACTACGCCGAGCACGTCGACCGCGACTTCTACCCCCCGCTGCGCGCGTTCGTGACCAGTGGTCCGATGGTGTCGCTGGTGCTCGAGGGCGACGAGGCCATCGAGGTCGTCCGGGCCCTCAACGGCGCCACCGACGGCCGCAAGGCCGCCCCCGGCACGATCCGCGGCGACCTGTCGCTGTCCAACCGCGAGAACCTCGTGCACGGCTCCGACTCGCCCGAGTCGGCCGAGCGCGAGATCGGTCTCTGGTTCCCGAACCTGTGAGGTGACGCCGGCCCCGTTCCTGCACAGGTGCGAGGTCGGCGGTTTCCGCCCGCGGCTGGGTGGGAACTCTGGGGGAATGCAGCTTCGCCCCAGCACCGCTCCGGTCGACGATCCGTTCTTCGCCGCCGTCCGTCGTCGCCACCCCGACGTCGACGTGGTGGTCCTCCCGGGCCCGCCGCCCGAGGGTGCCCCGAGCGACCCCGGCGGCCCCCACCGATGGCACCGACCCCACCGCCCTGCTCGCCCGCGTCGAGGCCGTCGCGCGCGGCTGGTGGGGGCTCCTGGCGCAGCGCTACCCGGTCTCCGACGAGGTCGGGGCCGAGCCGCGGGCCGGGTTCCGGTTCGGGCCCGAGGAGCACCAGGTGCGCGCGACGGCCAGGGTCACCACCCGCCTGGTCGACGGGGAGGCGGCGCTGGCGGACCTCCGTGACGCCCTGGCCGGCGACGGCTGGATGGTCGAGCGGCCTCCGGGCGACGTCCCGCGCGTCACCGCGGCGCTCGACGACCTCGTCCTCACCGCGTCCCACGCCCCGGGGTCCGGCGCCTTCCTGCTCTCGGTGTCGTCCGCCTCCGTGTCGGTGGGGGTGGTCACCGCGCGCGACCTCGTCGCGGGCGACCCCGGCACGCCCGGCACCCCCGGCGACCCCCGGCGACCCCGGCGCCACTGGCGGTCAGTGATGGAGGTCGTCCCGCTCTCCGTGGGGGACGCCTCGACCGCCTGGGACGAGCAGCACCTCGACCTCGCGGCGGCCGCCGACCAGGTCCGGGGCGCGCCGACCGGCGGCTTCACCCGCGCGGTCACCGGCACCGCGGCCCGCTTCACCGCGGCCTGGGAGCGTCACGCCGACGCCCTGGCGCGCGAGTCCGAGGCGCAGGCCGACGGGCTGCGCGTCGTGATCCGCGACTACGTCACCAGCGACGAGGCGGTCGGCGCCGACCTGTTCCTGCTCGGCTCCTACCTCCACGAGCGGCGATGACGATCTGGCTCCCGCCGCGCCCGGGCCCGGTGCCGCCGCTGGTCGTCGACCCCGGGGCGCTCCGGCAGTGCGGCGGGCAGCTGCTGGCGGCGTCCGCGCAGGTCGACGACCTCGGCACCTTCGTCGCCGGTCGAGGCTCGGGTCGACGACTGGCTCGGTCAGGGTGCGACGGCCTACCACGAGGCCATCGGGCCGCTCGGACACCGGGCCGACGCCATGTCGCTGGCCTTGCGTGCGGTCGGGCGCCGGGTCGAGGCCCACGCCGCCGAGATGGAGGCCCTGCTCGAGCGGCGGGTCGACCTCGTCGAGCGCCGCGAGCACCTCGGCCAGCAAGTCGTCGTGCTCGGCCAGCAGGCCGCGACGGCCACCACCGACGAGGCGCCGGCGATCCAGGCCGACTGCGACCGGGTGGCCCGTGAGGTCGGCTCGCTCCAGGCCGACGTCGCCACCTGGGCCGGCGACGTCGCCGCCGAGGAGCAGGAGATGAACGAGGCCTTCACCCGGGTGCTGACCCTCGACCAGGTCGAGCGACGCCACGGCGGCCGGGAGGACCCCGCCGACGCCGCGCTGGCCACGCGACCGCCCAGCGGGGCGCCTGCCTCGCAGGTCGCCCGGTGGTGGGAGGGGCTCACCCGCGAGCAGCAGCTCGCGATCATGGTGGCCAGCCCCGGGTCGGTGGGCAACCTCGACGGCATCCCGGCCCAGGACCGCGACGCCGCCAACACCGTCGCCCTCGACCGCGACCTGGCGGAGTGGACCATGCTCGAGGAGGCCGGTCTGCTCAGCGACGACGAGCGCACCTGGCTCGACAACGCCCGGGCCGCCGAGCGCGCCCGCGACGCCATCGCCGGCCGCGACGACCCGGTCACCGGCGAGCCGATCGTGCCGCAGCTCTACCTCTACGACCCCTCGGCCTTCGGCGGCGACGGCCGGGTCGCGGTCTCCGCGGGCGACCTCGACACCGCCGACAACGTCGCGGTCGTGGTGCCCGGCTTCGGCACCGACGCGCAGAGCGCGCCCTACCAGGCCGACCGGGCCGCCACGCTCTACGAGTCGGCGCGCTACCTGGACGCCGGCCAGAGCAACGCCACGGTGTTCTGGATCGGCTACGACGCCCCCGACAACCTCCCCTGGTCGGGCGGCTGGGACGCCGCCGGCGTGCTCACCGAGGGGGCGGCCACCGAGGGCGGGGAGCGGCTCGCCGACACCATCGACGGGCTGCGGGCCGGCCGCGACGGCGACCCTGCCCACCTCACCACGATCGGTCACAGCTACGGCTCCACCACGGTCGGTCACGGTGCCCACGACCAGGGGCTCGCCGCCGACGACCTGGTGTTCGTCGGCAGCCCGGGCGTCGGGGGCGACACCGACCACGCCAGCGACACCGGCGTCGACCCCGAGCACGTCTGGGCCGGTGCCAACAGCCGCGACCCGGTCACCTACCTCGGCAACCACGGCAGCTTCCACCTCGAGGCGCTCGGCGGCGGCGGCCTGGGCGACGACCCCGCGGAGGACGACTTCGGCGGGCGGCGGTTCGAGGCCGAGTCGACGACCCGGGGCGGCGGGCCCGACTTCGACCAGCACTCGCTCTACTTCGACCACGACACCGAGTCGCTGCACAACCTCAGCCAGATCGTGCTCGGCCACTACGACCAGGTCACGCTGGCCGAGCACAACTACGACCCGTGGTGGGGCGGCGTCCAGGACCCCGAGCTCGACCGCGAGCCCCGCTCGGTGCCCACCCGATGAGCCGGCGACTGGCAGGCTGGGCCTCCACCGTGCCCACGAGGCGGGCCCTCGCGTCCTGCCTCGGGCTGGTGGTCCTGACCGCCTGCAGCCCCGGAGAGGGGGACGACGTGGACCCCGAGGCCGCCCGCACCGCTCTCGAGGACCAGCGCGCCCAGGTGCGCGAGGTGGTGGCCGGCCTGGCCTCCGGCGCGGCCGAGGCCCTCGACGGGCGCGTCACCAGCGCCCGCGGCCGCTACGAGGGCTGCACCTCGGTCTTCCCGGAGGGACACCGCGACTTCCGCTACGTCGCCTCGGCGCGGGTCGACGCCGGCCCGGCCGCCGACCAGCCCCTGCTCGACCCCGCTCGAGGCGGTGCTGCGCGACGCCGGGCTCGACCCGACCCCCGGCGAGCGGCCCGGCGGGCGGACTCTCGGCACCTCCGCCGACGGCGTCGACGTCACCTTCTCCGAGCTGCCCCGACCAGGGACGCTACGTCCTGCTCGACGCGTCCGGCCCGTGCGTGGAGGTGCCCGCCGACCAGCGCGACCAGTGGGAGGGCCGCACCGACGAGGCGCCGATCGTCGGCTGACCCACCCCTGACCCCCCGGGCCCACCAGGACGCACGCGGCGCGCCACGGCGTGCCTGCGCCGATCTCGGCCCGGCGGAATTTACGCTCACGTCCGTACGACGGCACCGTGCGCGCGCCGTCCGGCTCGACTCTTCCCCGGGCGCACGAATGAGCATGCGAGGCAGGCGCGCATGGCGAACAGCTTCATCGGCCGCGACATGGCGGTGGATCTCGGCACCGCCAACACGCTCGTCTACGTCCGACGCAAGGGCGTCGTCCTCGACGAGCCCAGCGTGGTCGCCCTCCACGACACCACCGGCGAGGTCGTGGCGGTCGGCCACGAGGCCAAGCGGATGATCGGGCGCACGCCCGACGACATCACCGCCATCCGGCCGCTGCAAGGACGGCGTGATCGCCGACTTCGAGGCCACCGAGCAGATGCTGCGCTACTTCATCCAGCAGGTGCACCGCCGCCGCTACCTCGTCCGGCCGCGGATGGTGATCTGCGTGCCGAGCGGGATCACCGCCGTGGAGCAGCGCGCGGTCAAGGAGGCCGGCTACCAGGCCGGTGCCCGGCCGGGTCTACATCGTCGAGGAGCCGATGGCGGCCGCGATCGGCGCCGGGCTGCCGGTGCACCAGGCGACCGGCAACATGGTCGTCGACGTCGGCGGCGGCACCACCGAGGTCGCGGTGATCTCGCTCGGCGGCATCGTCACGTCGCTCTCGCGTGCGCACCGCCGGCGACGAGCTCGACCAGGCGATCGTCACCTGGATGAAGAAGGAGCACTCCCTGATGCTGGGCGAGCGCACCGCCGAGGAGGTCAAGATGACCCTCGGCTCGGCCTTCCCGGTGTCGCGAGCGAGCCCTCCGCGCGAGATCCGCGGCCGCGACCTGGTCACCGGGCTGCCGCGCACGCGTCGCGGTGACGAGCGCCGAGATCCGCAAGGCGATCGAGGAGCCGCTGCACGCGATCGTCGACGCCGTCCGGGCCACCCTCGACCAGACCCCGCCCGAGCTGGCCGGCGACATCATGGACCGCGGCATCGTGCTCACCGGCGGCGGCGCGCTGCTGCGCGGCCTCGACGAGCGGCTGCGCCACGAGACCGGCATGCCCGTCCACGTCGCCGAGGACCCGCTGACCTCCGTCGCCCTCGGCGCCGGCCGGTGCGTCGAGGAGTTCGAGGCCCTCCAGCAGGTGCTGGTCTCCGACACGAGGCGACGCTGATGGCGGACGTGCTCGCCCGGCTCGACCGGCGCCCGCGGTCCGACCGCGCCGCCGGGCTCGACCGTCGACCCGCCTCCGGCCGCCGCGGGCAGCACGGGACCGGGGCGAGCCGCCGCGCGGGCTCGTGCTCGCGCTCGTGCTGGCCTGCGTGACGCTGATGATCCTCGACGGCAACGACGTCACCGACTCCGCCGCTCGACCCCGGTCGCCGGGTCGTGGGCGAGGTCTCGGCCCCGCCGAGGCGGGCGTCGCCGCCGCGGTGCGTCCGGTCGTCGCCGTCCCCGACTGGCTTCCGCAGCCGCGACGACCTGCGCCGCCGAGATCGGCCGGCTCGAGGCCGAGAACGCCGACCTGCGCCCGAGGTCGCGCACCACGGACTTCGACCGCAACCGGCTCGCAGAGTTCGAGGACCTCACCGCCGCCGCCGAGACCCTCGGCTACGCGCTGGTGCCCGCGCGGGTCGTCGGGCTCGGACCCTCGCAGTCCTTCTCCAGCACCGTGACCATCGACGCCGGCTCCGCTCGCCGGCCTCACCCCCGACATGACCGTGGTCAACGGCGACGGGCTGGTGGGCCGGGTGCTGCGCGTCACCCGCAGCACCGCCACCGTCCTGCTCGTCGTCGACGCCGACTCCACCGTCGGCGGCCGGGTCGGGCGACAGCATGGAGGTCGGCTTCCTGCACGGCCGCGGCGGCGCCGGCGACGAGGCCCGGCTCGACCTCGAGCTGGTCGACGACGGGGTCATCCCCGCCCGCGACGACGTCGTGCTCACCTGGGGCAGCCAAGGCGGCGCCCCCTACGTCGCCGGCGTGCCCGTCGGCCGGGTCACGAAGGTCTTCACCAGCCTGCGCGAGACCAGACCCAGCGCGCCGAGATCCGAGCCCTTCGTCGACTTCGGCGTCGCTCGACCTCGTGGGGGTGGTCGTGCCGTCCGGCACCACCAGCGACCGCGCCGTCATCGAGGCCGACGGGGGGCTGCGATGACCTCCGTGCGCGCCGCGCTGCTGGGCCTGGCCCTCACCGTCGCCCTCGTCCTCCAGGTGTCGGTCTTCCCGCACGTGTCCTGGCACGGGGTCGTCCCCGACCTCGTCCTGCTCGTCGTCGTGGGGGCCGCCTTCGTGCGCGGGCCCCAGTTCGCCATGGTGCTGGGCTTCGCCGCCGGCGTCCTGCTCGACCTCACCCCGCCGGCCGACCACGTCGCCGGCCGCTGGGCGCTGGCCCTGCTCGTGGTCGGGTACGTCGCCGGCCGGGTCGCCCAGGACCCCCGCACCGAGACCCGGCGCGGCGAGCGTCCGCCGCTGACGCTCGTGCTCGCCACGGTCGCCGCCTGCTCGTTCCTCGGCACCTCGGTCTTCGCGCTCACGGGCGTGCTGCTGCGCGACCCGCCGATGGCGGTGCCCGACCTGCTCCAGGTGATCGGAGTGGCTCTCCTCTGGGACCTGCTGCTCGCCCCGCTCGTCGTCCCCCTCGTGGTCCGCGCCCTCACCCGGCTCGAGCCCGAGCACGCCACGTGAGCGCCCCGTGAGCGCCCCGTGAACGCCGAGGCGCGCAGCCGCCGCGGCCGGCTGCGGATCGTCGTCATCCAGGTGCTGGTGTTCTCCCTGTTCGCCACCCTGTTCGTGCGGCTCTACTACCTCCAGGTGGTCAGCGGCGAGGAGTACGTCGCCAAGGCCGCCGCCCAGTCGGTGCGCGAGGTCGTGGTGCAGCCCGAGCGCGGGCTGATCGTCGACGACCAGGGACGCCCGCTGGTCACCAACCGGCTCTCGTGGGTGGTCTCGCTCGACCGCGGCATGCTCGGCAAGCTCGCCGAGCGCGACCGCTTGCGGCTGGTGAAGCGGCTGGCCGAGGAGATCGACGTCCGGGCCGAGCGGATCAACCGCCGCCTGGTCACCTGCGGCGACGAGGGCAGCGTCCCCGGTCTGTGCTGGAACGGCTCGCCCTTCCAGCCGGTGCCGGTCGCCCAGGACGTGCGGCAGGCCGTGGCGCTGCGGATCCTGGAGCAGCCCGAGGACTTCCCGGCCGTCGTCGTCGACCGGCAGAGCGTCCGCGCCTACCCAGAGCCCTTCGGCATCAACGCCGCCCACGCGCTCGGCTACCTCAGCCCCGTCACCGACGACGAGCTCGACCGCGCCGAGGATGCCGGTGACCGCTCGATCAACGGTGCGTCGACCGTGGGCCGGGCCGGGGTCGAGCAGGAGTACGACCAGTGGCTGCGCGGGATGCCGGGCTACCGGAGCGTGGCGGTCGACTCGATGGGCCGGGTGCTCGGCGACGACGGCCGGGTGGAGAGCCAGCCCGGCGACACCCTGGTCACCTCGCTCGACGCCCGGGTGCAGAGCGTCGTGGAGCAGCAGCTGTCCGAGGCGATCACGGTCGCCCGCGGCACCCGCGACTCCGTCACCGGCCGCAACTACGTCGCCGACTCGGGCGCGGCCGTCGTCCTCGAGGCCGACACCGGCCGGGTGGTCGCGATGGCCAGCCAGCCGACGTACGACCCGGGTGTGTGGGTCGGCGGCATCACCAAGAAGCAGCTCGACCGGCTCTACTCCGAGAAGGCCGGCACCCCGCTGCTCGGGCGGGCGACGCAGGGCCAGTTCGCCCCCGGGTCGACCTGGAAGCCGTTCATGACCGCCGGCGCGCTGACCAACGGCTACTCACTTCGACACCCAGCTCAACTGCTCCTCGGCGTTCCGGGTCGGCAACCGCGACTTCAAGAACTACGAGTCCGGCGCCTACGGCTACATCGGCTTCGCCAAGGCGCTCGAGGTCTCCTGCAACACCTTCTTCTACCGCGTCGGCTTCGACTTCTGGCAGCGCTTCGGCTCCGACGTCGCCGACGTCGACGCCAAGGACCCGCTGGTCAGCGCGGCGAAGGACTTCGGCTTCGGCAGCGAGACCGGCATCGACATGCCCGGCGAGGCGTCCGGCCGGATCGCCGACCGGAAGTGGAAGCGGGCCTACTTCGAGTCGCAGAAGAGCTACTACTGCGGCATCGCGGCCAAGCCGCAGAGCGCGCCCAGCAACAAGGGGATCAGCGACTTCGTCTACAAGTTCGCCCGGGAGTTCTGCATCGAGGGCTTCGCCTACCGGGCCGGCGACGCCGTCAACTTCGCCATCGGCCAGGGCGACACCATCGTCACCCCCCTCCAGCTCGCGCGCGCCTACGGCGCGATCGCCAACGGCGGCACGCTCTACGCACCACGGATCGGCAAGGCCGTCGTCGCCCCCGACGGCACCGTGATCCGGCGGATCGCGCCGAAGAAGGTCGGTCAGGTCGACCTGCCGCGCGGCGTGGCGGGCTACATCGACGAGGCGCTCAAGGGCGTCACCCGCCAGGGCACCATGTCGTGGCGGATGGGCGGCTTCCCGCTCGACGAGGTCACCGTCCGGTCGAAGACCGGCTCGGCCGAGGTCTACGGCAAGCAGTCGACGTCGTGGGTGGCGTCCTACTCCGACGACTACGTCGTGGTGATGATGGTCAGCCAGGGCGGCACCGGCTCGGGCACCTCCGGGCCGGGCGTCCGGGCGATCTGGGAGGCCCTCTACGGCATCGAGGGCGAGCAGGTGCGCCCCGCGCAGGCGGCGATCCCCGGCACGACGCTCCCCGACCAGCTGCCCAACTTCCGCCGCGACGGCTCGATCCTGCCGCCGGCCCGCGAGGACGACCGATGAGCAGCCACTCCACCGACACCGCCCGCCGACTGCTCGCGCGGCTCGACTGGCTGCTGCTGGGTGCGGTGCTCGGCCTCACCGTGCTCGGCTCGCTGCTCGTGTGGTCGGCCACCTCGACGCGTGACGACCTGACCGGCGGCGACCCCTCGTGCGTACCTGTGGAAGCAGGTGGTCAACATCGGCCTCGGGCTGGTGCTGCTCGGCGCGGTGCTGCTCACCGACCACCGCTGGGTGCGGATCGTCGCGCCGCTGGTCTACCTCGCCTCGGTCGTCGGGCTGGTGCTCGTGCTGGTGATGGGCACCACCATCAACGGCTCGCGCTCGTGGCTGATGATCGGCGGCCTGTCGCTGCAGCCGTCGGAGTTCGCCAAGCTGGCGGTCGTCATCGGCATGGCACTGGTGCTGGCCGAGCGGGCCGAGGGACGCGCGCGCGCCCGGACCGGGTTGGTCGAGGTCCTCGGCATGCTCGCGGTGGCTGCGGCGCCCGCCGTGCTGATCGTCCTCCAGCCCGACCTCGGCACGATGCTGGTGCTCTCCGCCACGGTCTTCGGGGTGCTGGCCGCGGCCGGGACCCCGCGGCACTGGCTGGGGCTGCTCGCCGCCGGGGGAGTCACCGCGGCCGCGGCGGCCGTGGCCAGCGGCGTCCTGAAGGAGTACCAGGTCGACCGCTTCCTGGCCTTCACCAACCCCGGCCTCGACCCCCGCGGTGCCGGCTACAACGTCGAGCAGGCCCGGATCGCCGTCGGCAACGGCGGCCTGTTCGGCCAGGGCCTCTTCGGCGGCTCGCAGACCCAGTCGGGCTTCGTGCCCGAGCAGCACACCGACTTCGTCTTCACGGTCGCGGGGGAGGAGCTCGGCCTGGTCGGCGCCGCCCTCGTGATCGCGCTGCTCGCGGTCGTGCTCTGGCGGGCGCTGCGGATCGCGGCCCGCAGCGACGACGTCTTCGGCCGGGTCGCTGCCGCCGGCATCGCCTGCTGGTTCGGCTTCCAGGCCTTCCAGAACATCGGGATGTGCCTCGGCATCATGCCCGTCACCGGCGTCCCTCTCCCGTTCGTCTCCTACGGCGGCAGCTCGATGTTCGCCGGCATGCTCGCCGTCGGCCTGCTGCTCAACATCGACCTCCGCACCCAGTCCGCCCCCTCCTCCCGCCTCGAGCCCGCCCGCGTCCTCGTCCGCCGCTGACCCCGGCGGTGGTGGTTTCGTGGCTCCTCGCTAACGCTCGTCACACCTCAACCACCGAAGTCACCGTGCGGTGGTTTCGTGGCTCGTCGCTGGCGCTCCTCGCACCTCAACCACCGAAGTCACCCTGCGGTGGTTTCGTGGCTCGTCGCTGGCGCTCCTCGCACCTCAACCACCGTGGTCACCCTGCGGTGGTTGAGGTGTGAGGGCCGCCAGGCCCGAGCCACGAAACCCCCACCGTTGACCGCGGAAAGTCGTGACCAACCCGTGACCTGAACCCCTGTGCACAACCCCCGATTCGGGCCGGAACTGTCGGTGGCCGGTGCTGCAATAGACCCATGACCAACCCCGCGATCGACGACCTCGGCGACACCGCCGACGTCCTGGTCGCGCTCCGTGAGGCCGACGCCGAGATCCGCGAGATCGAGATCCGCAAGCTCCAGCTCACCGTCGCCTGGGCGGTCCGCAACACCGTCGACCCCGACGACCCCACCGCCGACCGGTGGGCCGGCCACGACTCGGTCGGCATCGCGTGCGACCGCGGCCTCCCCATCGCCGGCCCCGGCGCCCCGCTGGTCTCGGAGTTCGCGCTGATGGAGTACGCCGCGACCCTCGGCCTGTCCACCGACGCAGGCAAGGCCCACGTCGGCACCACCCTCGAGCTGCGCTACCGCCTCCCACGGCTGTGGCAGCGCGTCCTCGACGGCAAGGTCCCCGTCTGGCGCGCCCGGCGGATCGCCGAGCACACCCACGTCCTACCGCGGGCCGGGGCGGCCGAGATCGATCGGGCGATCGCCCACGTCGCGCACTCCTGCTCCTGGACCCAGCTCGACCACCTGATCGACGAGGCCCTCGCCCGCCACGACCCCGACACCGCCGAGGAGAACCGCAAGCGAGCAGCCGACCGACGCAGGTTCGACGTCGACACCCACCGCGCCACCCTCGCCGGCACCGTCGAGGTCCACGGCGAGCTCGACCTCGCCGACGCCCTCGACCTCGACACCGCCGTCACCAAGACCGCCGCGCAGCTCGCCGACCTCGGCAACACCGAGCCCCTCGACGTCCGCCGCTCCCTGGCCCTCGGCGAGCTCGCCCGCCACCAGCTCGCCCTCGACCTCACGACCGGCGAGCAGACCACCGGCAAGGGTCGCAGCGTGGTGCTGAACGTGCACCTGTCCGAGGAGGCCCTGAGCGGTGTCGGGAACGTCGGCCGGTGCGCCACCACCCGCTCCCCGGTGACGGTGGAGCAGATCCGCGACTGGTGCGGCACCGCCGGGCAGATCAAGGTGGTGCCGGTCAAGGACCTCACCGCGCACCACCACGTCGAGGCCTACGAGATCCCCGACCGGCTGAAGGACCAGGTCGACCTGCGCGACGTGCACTGCGTCTTCCCGCACTGCCAGCGTCGTGCCGAGCGGTGCGACCACGACCACATCGACCCCCACGACCCCGACGGCACCGGCGGTGCGACCTGCACTGACAACATCGCGCCGCTGTGCCGGCGACATCACCGCGCCAAGACCCACGGCCGCTGGCGATATCGACGGATCCATGCCACCGGCTACGAGTGGACGACGCCGCACGGCTACCGGATCGTCCGCGACCACCACGGCACCCACGAAGCGCGACCGCCCCAGGAGTGACCTGCTGCCCGGGTGGGTTTCGTGGCTCGGGCCCGGGGGGCCCTCGCACCTCAACCACCGGGGTTTCGTGGCTCGTCGCTGGCGCTCCTCGCACCTCAACCACCGACGGTCGCCCTGGCGGAGGTGCGAGCGAGCGAGCCACGTGCGGTGGTTGAGGTGCGAGCGAAGCGAGCCACGTGCGGTGGTTGAGGTGCGAGCGAAGCGAGCCACGAAACCACCCGGGTCCGGGTCGGGTCGACGTGCCGTCGCGAGCGAGGGGCTCTAGCCTTGGGCACCTATCCCCGGTTGGTCTGCCGGCAGGGCCCGCCTGACTTTGAATCAGGACTAGCGACGTAGGTTCGACTCCTACCCGGGGAGCGGACTGGAGCTGGCGAGGAACGGATGAGGCGTCGATGACCAGCGCTGTGGAGTGGCCGCCGCTCGCCTCGCTCACGGCGACCGAGCGCGATGCCGTCATCGCCGCGGCGAGCACGCACACGTACGCGAAGGGCGACGTGGTCTTCGCGGAGGGCGACCCCTCCGACTCGGTCCAGCTGGTGGTCTCGGGGCACCTCGCGATCAAGGTGTCCACCCCTGACGGCGACATCGCGACGCTCAACGTGATCGGACCCGGTGCCTGGTTCGGTGAGCTCTCGACGATCGCACACCTGGTCTCGGTGCCGCGATCAGCGACGGTCCTGGCCCTCGACGCCACGGAGACCCTGGTGCTGACCCAGGGGGCCTTCTGGACGCTCTGCCGGAGCAACCCGGGCATCGAGCGTCTGGTGGTCGAGCTGATGACGATGCGTGTGCGGGAGATCAGCTCCCGGCTGCTGCGCACCATGTACGTCGGCCTCGACCGTCGGGTCAGCGGCAGCCTGCTCGACCTGGCGAGGATCTACGAGGCCCGTGACGGCACCGTGATGATCCCGCTGAAGCAGGAGGACATCGCCGAGATGGTCGGCGGTACCCGACCCTCGGTCAACCAGGTGCTCCGTCGTCTGGACGCCGACGGCGTCATCGAGCTGTCGGTCGCGGCAAGGTCACGCTCCTGGACCGCCGAGGCTGAGTCGGGCCGCTGAGGCTGCGGGGCCGGGGGAGCCGGGGGTAACCCGGGGTGGTGCGGATCGTTGCTCCGGTGACGACACCCTCCGGAGGCTCCGTGACCCACTCCCTCGAGCAACCCCACCTCGACCGACGGACCCTGATCCGCGGCAGTGCCGTCGCGGCGGGTGCCACGGCTCTCGCCGCCGGGGCAGCGCCGGCCCAGGGAGCCGGGCGGCGGCGGGAGGTCGTCGTCCTCGGCGGCGGCATGGCCGGCCTGACCGCCGCGCAGGAGCTGGTCGAGCGCGGGTTCTCGGTCACCGTCTTCGAGCCCAGCGCCTGGGGCGGCAAGGCGCGCAGCATCGGGGTCCCCCGCACTGCCAAGGGCGGGCGCAAGGACCTCCCCGGCGAGCACGGTTTCCGCTTCTTCCCGGGCTTCTACCAGAGCGTGCCGGACACGATGCGGAGGATCCCGTTCGGCCGCAACGCCAACGGGGTGTGGGACAACCTGGTGGCCGCCCAGAGCGGCAAGTTCCTGCGCGCCGGCGACCGGGCCGATGCCTTCATCTTCGGCATCGGACCCGACCCGCAGGCACTGCTCACCGTCGACGGCCTGCGCCGCTACCTGATGGAGAACCTCAAGGGTCAGTCGATCCCCCCGGACGAGCTGGCCTACTTCGTCGAGCGGCTGCTCGTGTTCGTCACCAGCAGCAAGGCGCGCCGCTTCGGGCAGTGGGAGAACACGTCGTGGTGGGACTTCGTCGGTGCGGCGACCCGCTCGCCCGACTACCAGCGGGTGCTCGCCGCCGGCCTCACCCGCAACCTCGTCGCCGCGAAGGAGACCGTCGCCAGCACCCGCACGATCGGGACGATGGGGGAGGCCTTCGTGCACACGATGGCCGGGGCCGGCGCCGACGGCGAGATCGACCGGGTGCTCGACCTGCCCACCGACGAGGCGTGGATCCGGCCCTGGATGAGGCTGCTCCGTGCCCGCGGCGTCCGGTTCGTGAAGGGTCACGGACTCGCCCGGTTCGAGATGAAGCGGGGCCGGATCGCGGCGGTGTGGGTGACCGACGGCCGCGGACGCCGTCGTCGGGTGAAGGCGGACTGGTACGTGAGCGCCATGCCCGTGGAGCGCCTGCGCCGCCACCTCAGCGCCGGGGTGCTGCGCGCCGACCCGGCGCTCGAGGGTCTGCGCGAGCTGCGCACCGACTGGATGGTCGGCATCCAGTACTACCTCAAGCGTCCGGTCGACATCGTGCACGGCCACATCACGTTCATCGACTCGCCCTGGGCGCTCACGGCGCTGACCCAGGCCCAGTTCTGGGAGGACCGGGACTTCCGCGCCGACTACGGCGACGGGAGGGCCGTCGACTGCCTCTCGGTCGACATCTCCAACTGGGACGCCCCGGGCATCCTGTTCGGCAAGCCCGCGAAGCGGTGCACCCGCCGGCAGGTCGCGCAGGAGGTCTGGGCGCAGATCCAGCAGCACCACACGGCGGCCGAGCAGCTGCCCCACGACATCGTCCACTCCTGGTTCCTGGACCCCGGTGTCGCGTGGGACCCGGCGCTGAAGCGCAACCGCAACGCGACCCCGCTGCTGGTCAACACCGCAGGGTCGTGGGAGAACCGCCCACGTGCGGCCACGAGGATCCCCAACCTGTTCCTCTCCGGCGACTTCGTGCGCACCAACATCGACCTGGCCACGATGGAGGGTGCCAACGAGTCGGCGCGGGCCGCCACGAACGCGATCCTCGACGCCGCCGGCTCGAGAGCGGCGCGCGCCGAGATCTTCCAGCTCTGGTCGAACCCCGCGCTGGAGCCGGTCAAGCGGGTCGACGCCCAGCTCTACCGGGCCGGCCTGCCGAACCCGCTCGACGTCCCGCTACCCGGCCGGTACTGACGGCTGCCCACCGGAACGCCTTGTCACCGACCCGGGGCGGGACTACCTTGCCGCAACGCGTCGGTGCGGCGCGCCACTACCGAGATCCGTGGAGCCTCCGTGAGCCAGGTCGACGTCCCCCCGGTCCGATCCCCGCAGCCTGACTTCGGGGCGGTCGAGGCGAGCGCGCTCGTCTCACGACTGCGCCAGACCCACGCCGGCGGGCGGACGCGGCCCCTGGCGTGGCGGCAGGCGCAGCTCGACGGCCTGCTGCGGCTGCTGTCCGAGCGCGAGGACGAGCTCGTCGCGGCGCTGGTCGAGGACCTCGGCCGCGCCCCGTTCGAGGCCTGGGCGGCCGACGTCCGGTCCTCCGCCCGCGAGATCGAGGACCTGCGCCGCCACCTGGCGTCGTGGATGGCGCCCGAGAAGCGCAAGGTCCCGATGCTCTTCCGCCCCGGCCGCGCCCGCGTCGTCAGCGAGCCGCTGGGCGTGGTGCTGGTCATCGCCCCCTGGAACTACCCCTTCCAGCTGCTGCTCAACCCGCTGGCGGCGGCGCTGGCCGCCGGGAACGCCGTGGTCGCCAAGCCCTCCGAGGTCGCGCCGGCGTCGTCGGCGGCGATGGCCCGGCTGCTGCCCCTCTACCTCGACCCCGACGCCGTCGCGGTCGTCGAGGGCGGCATCCCCGAGACCACCGCGCTGCTGGAGCAGCGCTGGGACCACATCTTCTACACCGGCAACGGCACCGTGGGACGGATCGTGGCCGCGGCCGCCGCCCGGCACCTCACCCCGGTCACCCTCGAGCTCGGCGGGAAGTCACCGGTGATCGTGGCCCGGGACGCCAACCTCAAGCTGGCCGCCAGCCGGGTGGCCTTCTCGAAGTTCCTCAACGCCGGCCAGACCTGCGTCGGGAGCGACCACGTCTGGGTCCACCGCGACGTCGAGCAGGCGTTCCTCGACGCCGTCCGCGCCGAGATCACCAAGCGCTTCGGCAAGGACCCTCGCGCGAGCAAGGACTTCGGGCGGATCATCACCACCGGCCACGCCCAGCGGCTCGCCGACCTGCTCGACGGCGCCGGCTACGAGGTCGCAGCCGGCGGCCAGGTCGACGTCGAGGCGAGGTACGTCGCCCCGACGGTGCTGCGCGGCGTCTCCCGCGACGCGGCCGTGATGGGGGAGGAGATCTTCGGACCCGTGCTGCCGGTGCTGCCGTTCGACGACCTCTCCGAGGTGACCGAGGCGATCAACGCGGGGGACAAGCCCCTCGCCCTCTACCTCTTCACCGGCTCCGAGGAGACCGTCGAGCAGGTCGTGGGCGGCACCTCCTCCGGCGGCGTCTGCGTCAACGACGCCCTCACCCACCTGCTCGTCCCCACGCTCCCGTTCGGGGGCGTGGGCGGTAGCGGGTACGGCGCCTACCACGGCCGGACCGGCTTCGACACCTTCAGCCACCGCAAGGCGGTCTACCACCGCCCGTCGTGGATGGTCGACCCCCCGCTGCTCAACCCGCCCTACCCGCGCTGGAAGCAAGCCCTCGCGCGGCGCTTCTTCTAGAGCCGAGGCGGCCGAGTCACGCTCCGCCCGCGCGGCGGTGCACGGCCGGGCTTAGAGTGAGCCGGTCGTCGACCCCGGAGGCTTACCTCGTGCCCAGCAACGTCACCGTCATCGTCCTCGCCGCAGGCGGCGGCACCCGGATGAGGTCGAAGACCATGAAGGTGCTCCACCCGCTGTGCGGGCGCAGCATGATCGGCCACGTGCTCCGGGCGGTGAGCGCGGTGGAGCCGCAGGGGATCGTGGCCGTCATCGGTCACGGTCGCGAGGAGGTCGGCCCGCACATCCAGGAGCTGACCCCGCAGGCGCTGCTCGCCGTCCAGGAGGACCAGCACGGCACCGGTCACGCGGTCCGGGTGGCGGTGGAGGCGGTGCGCGCCGCGGGCGCACCCCTCGAGGGCACCATCCTGGTCGCGTACGGCGACACCCCGCTGCTCCAGGGCGACTCGCTGCGCGCCTTCGCCGCCGACCACGAGGCCGCCCAGCGCGCCGTGAGCATCCTCAGCGGCATCGTCCCGGAGCCCCACGGCTACGGACGGGTGGTGCGCGACGCCGACGGCGACGTGGTCGCGATCGTCGAGGAGAAGGACGCCGACGTCGACCAGCGCGAGATCTGCGAGATCAACTCCGGGATCCTCGCCTTCGACGCGGGGTTCCTGGCCGAGGCCCTGCCGAAGATCGGCAACGACAACGCCAAGGGCGAGTACTACCTCACCGACACCGTCCAGCTGGCGCGCGACGCCGGGCTGACGGTCGGGGCCTACCCGATCGACGACGTCTCCCAGACCGAGGGCGCCAACGACCGCAAGCAGCTCGCCGAGCTCGGCCGGATCATGAACCAGCGCATCGTCGACCGCTGGATGCTCGAGGGCGTGTCCGTGATGGACCCCGCGACGACCTGGATCGACGCCGACGTCGTGCTGAAGCCCGACGTCACGCTGCTGCCGGGGGTCCAGCTGCTCGGCACGACCGTGGTCGACGAGGACGCCGTGATCGGCCCCGACACCACGCTCAAGGACTGCGAGGTCGGCACCGGCGCCCGCGTCGTCCGCAGCCACGGCGAGCTCGCCGTGGTCGGCGACCAGGCCACCGTCGGCCCGTTCTCCTACCTCCGCCCCGGCACCCGGCTCGGCGTCCGCGGCAAGATCGGCGCCTTCGTCGAGACCAAGAACGCCCGGATCGGCGACGGCGCCAAGGTGCCGCACCTCAGCTACGTCGGCGACGCCGAGATCGGCGAGGGCGCCAACATCGGGGCCGGCACGATCTTCGCCAACTACGACGGGGTCGCCAAGCACCACTCCAGGGTCGGCCGCCACGCGCGCACCGCCAGCAACAACACCTTCGTGGCCCCCGTCGACATCGGTGACGGCGCCGCGACCGGCGCCGGCACCGTCGTCCGCCGGGACGTGCCGCCGGGCGCGCTGGCCGTCAGCAGCGGTGCCCAGCGCACGATCCCGGGCTGGGCCCAGACCCGGCGAGCCGGCACGGCTCAGGCCGAGGCGGCCGAGAAGGCACAAGGCGCCGGGTCGCCGTCTCACGATGACGACGCCGAGTTGGGGTGAAGCCCCCCCGACGGGCAGAATCCGGGTGTACACCCGGCGACCCCAGGAGCTCCGCGTGCCCGGAATGAAGAAGACCACCGAGAAGAACCTGATGGTCTTCAGCGGCAGGGCCCATCCGGTCCTCGCCGAGGAGATCACGACGATCCTGGGCGCCGACCTGGTGCCCCAGTCGGCGTACGAGTTCGCCAACTCCGAGATCTACATCCGCTACGAGGAGTCGGTGCGCGGGTGCGACGCCTTCGTGATCCAGAGCCACACCGCTCCGATCAACGAGTGGATCATGGAGCACCTGATCATGGTCGACGCCCTCAAGCGGGCGAGCGCCAAGCGGATCACCGTGGTGATGCCGTTCTACGGCTACGCCCGCCAGGACAAGAAGCACCGCGGCCGCGAGCCGATCTCGGCCCGGCTGGTGGCCGACCTGTTCAAGACCGCCGGCGCCGACCGGCTGATCACCGTCGACCTGCACTCCGACCAGATCCAGGGCTTCTTCGACGGCCCCGTCGACCACCTGATGGCGATGCCGATCCTCGCCGACTACGTCAAGGGCAAGTACGGCGGCGAGCGCCTCGCCGTGGTCTCGCCCGACGCCGGCCGGATCAAGGTCGCCGAGCGCTGGTCCGCCCGCCTCGGTGGCGCGCCGCTGGCCTTCATCCACAAGAGCCGTCGCACCGACCGCCCCAACGAGTCCGTCGCCAACCGCGTCGTCGGTGACGTCGCGGGCCGCATGTGCGTCCTGGTCGACGACATGATCGACACCGGCGGCACCATCGTGAAGGCAGCCGAGGCCCTGATGGAGGACGGCGCGGCCGGCGTGGTCATCGCCGCCACCCACGCGATCCTGTCCGACCCCGCCGTCGACCGCCTGAAGAACTCCCCGGCCGCCGAGGTCATCGTCACCAACACGCTGCCGATGTCCGCCGACCGCGAGTTCGACAAGCTCACCTGCCTCTCGATCGCCCCGCTCGTCGCCCGCGCCATCCGCGAGGTCTTCGAGGACGGCTCCGTCACCTCCATGTTCGACGGGCACGCCTGACGTCGGGCCGCCGGCCGGTCTGACTACCGGAGGTCGTCGAGCCGGTCCTCCCAGCCTCTGCGCAGGACGGTCGGGAGGTCGCCCTCGAGCGCCTGCTCGAGCAGGACGACCTGCTCGGCGGAGAGCGCGAGCGCGGGGAACGCGCGGTGGACCTCCTGGGCGAAGGCCTGGCCGCGGCGGGCCAGTCGCGGCGCCTCGGTGAGGTACGCCGCGACGTAGGGCGCCACCAGGTCGGGGTGCTCGGCCGACCACAGGCCGTCGGAGATCGCGCCCAGCATCCGGTTGGAGAGCCGGTCGTCGTCGCTGATCGCGGCCCACGCCTGCGCCTTCGCCTCCGCCGTGGGCCGGGCAGCCAACGCGCGGGCGGCGCCCAGCTCGCCCTCCACGGTGCCGTCGCGCAGCCGCTCCTGCTCGATCGCGGCGGCGTCGAGCCCGCCGAGCCCGGCCAGCCGGTGCACCGCGGCCCAGCGCAGCGAGGGGTCGAGCTCCACCCCGGCATCGGTGCGGTCGTCGGCGAGCCAGCCGCGCAGCACCTCCGGGTCGCGGCTGGTGGCGGCGAGACCGCGGGCCAGCTCGACGCGCACCTGCTCGTCGGCCACCGGGTCTGCCGAGGCCAACCCTCGTCGGCACGCCTCGGCGACCACGTCGTGGGCGGCGGCAGCCCGCGCGGCAGGCAGCCGCTGGGGCACGAGCACGCCGAGGGCCCGGCCGAGCACCGCCGCCACCACGCTCGGCTGCCGCTCGGCAGGCAGGTGCCGGGCGACGAGGTCGAGGAAGTCGTCGGCGGCGAGCGTGCGCCCGCGCAGCGCACCGAACGCGTGGGTCCAGACCACGGCCCGCACCAGGTCGTCGTCGAGGCCCGACAGGCCCGTGGCCAGCGCGGACCACGACTCGGCGTCGAGGTCCAGCGCCGCGAACGTCTCGCCGTGGCTGTTGGGCACCACCACGCGCCCGGACCAGCCGTCCAGCCGCACCGGCTCGTCGGCCACGTCGACCACCCGGCTGCCGACCTCCACGAGCCCGCTGTCGACCAGGTCGTACGCCGTCACCCGGGCGCGGTGCGGGCGGCGTCCGAGCCGCGTCAGGACCGGAGTCCCGTCGCCGTCGCGGGTGACCCGCAGCGTGTCGTGGCCGGGCTCGCGCAGCCACAGGTCCGCCCAGGCGCGCACGTCGCGCTCGGACGCCGCGTCGAGCGCGGCGAGGAAGTCGTCGAGGGTGGCGTTGCCGAGCCGGTGCCGGGTCAGGTAGGCGTCGAGCCCGGCGAGGAACGTCTCGTCACCGAGCCAGGTCACGAGCTGGCGCAGCGACGAGTTGCCCTTCGCGTAGGAGATCGCGTCGAAGTTGTTGGCCGCCGCGTCGACGTCGGGCACGTCGGTGGCCAGCGGCGCCACGGCGTGCGTCGAGCGGCGCAGGTCCGCGTCGTACGCCGCGGGCTTGCGACCGATCTCGAAGGAGAGCAGGGCCGCCGGGTCGCCGATGGCGTCGCCGGAGACCCGGAAGCCCATGTAGTCGGCGAAGGACTCCTGGAGCCAGGTGTCCTCCCACCAGGTCATCGTGACCAGGTTGCCGAACCACATGTGCGCCATCTCGTGGGCGATGACCGCGTTGCGCCGGGTGCGCAGCAGCCCGGTCACCCGGCCGCGGGGGAGCAGCTCGTCGCGGTAGGTGACGCATCCGGGTGACTCCAGCGCGCCCCAGTTCTGGCCGGGCACGAACGCCTGGTCGTAGGAGCCGAACGCGTACGGCTCGGTGAAGAGCCCGGCGTAGTGGTCGAAGCAGGCCTCGGTGACCGCGCGCAGCTCGGCGGCGTCGCGGTCGAGCTCGGCGGCGAGCGACCGCCGCGCGTGCCAGCCGAACGGCAGGCCGGCGTGCTCCCAGGTGACCGAGTGCCACGGGCCCGCGCAGACCACGAACATCGCGAGCGGGATCGGCTCGGTGCGCGCGAAGCGCCACCGGCCGCCGTCGCGCTCGGCCAGCCGACCGTTGGCGAGCACCGTCCAGGCCGGGTCGGCGACCACGCTCAGCGTGACCGGGGCCTTGAGGTCGTTCTGGTCGAAGCACGGGAAGACCCGCTGGGCCACGTCCATGCCGAGGTAGGCCGAGGCATAGGTCTCGCCGTCGGCCGGGTCGGTCACCAGGTGCATCCCGTCGCCGTCGGTGACGTAGGGCAGCCGCGCCCTCACCACCACCTCGTTGCGCCCGGCCAGCCCGGACAGCAGCAGCCGGCGGCCGTCGTACGCCGGCTCGGTGCGCTCCCCGTTGACCTCCACCTCGACGTCGGTCGCGGCGGTGAGCTCCAGGAAGGTCTCGGAGGTCGTGGCGGTGAAGCCGACGACCGCCCGCACCCCGTAGCGGCCGGAGTGCGGGGCGGTGAGGTCCAGCTCGAGGTCGTAGGACACGTCGGCGAGGGCAGCGGCCCGGGTGCGGGCCTCGGCGAGGGTGAGGGACACCTCGCCGACTCTAGGGCGCAGCGACGATTGGCGCGCCGTCCGACCCAGCGTCTAGGATCGGGAAGTTGCCTCGGCGAGGGAAGGCCAAGCAGGGCTTGGCCTCCGTGATCGACAGGGCCGGCTGGATCTCTCCGTCGTGGCGACCACCGACTTCACTGATCCGCACCCCCAGGCACGAGGAGATACCGCGATGGCGTACGAGACGATCCAGGCCGAGACCCGCACCGAGTTCGGCAAGGGCGCCGCCCGCCGCATCCGCCGCGCCGACAAGGTGCCCGCCGTGGTCTACGGCCACGGCAACGACCCGATGCACATCACCCTTCCCGGCCACGAGACCTGGATCGCGCTCAAGAACGGCGGCGCCAACGCGCTGCTCGAGCTCCACGTCGACGGCAAGCCGCAGCTGGCGCTGACCAAGCAGGTCCAGGTCGACCCGATCCGCCGCACCCTGGAGCACGTCGACTTCGTCGTCGTGACCAAGGGCGAGAAGGTCACCGTCGAGGTCCCCGTGCACCTCAACGGCGAGGCCGCCCGCGAGACCCTCGTCGTCACCGGCACCTCGACGATCCAGATCGAGGCCGAGGCGACCCACATCCCCGAGTACGTCGAGGTCGACATCGAGGGCCTCGAGGCCGGCACCCAGATCCTGGCCTCCGACCTCACCCTGCCCAAGGGCTCGACCCTGCTGCTCGACCCCGAGACGCTGATCGTCAACATCACCCAGGCCCAGAGTGCGGCCGAGGTCGAGGCGGAGCTCGAGGAGGCCGAGGCCGAGGCCGGTATCGAGCACGACGAGTCCGACGAGGAGAAGTCCGACTCCGAGGACGCCGCCGGCTCCGACGACTCCGCCGAGGCCGGCGACGAGGAGTGATCCTGCGCCGGCTCAGGTGGTTCCTGGGCCGACTCGTGTCACCGGCGACGACCTCCGTCTCCTGGGGGGCGGCCACCACCGACCCTGCTGAGGTGCACCCGGAAGGGGAGAGCATGACCGCCGACGTCTGGCTGGTCGTGGGGCTGGGCAACCCCGGCCCGGCGTACGCCGGCCACCGGCACAACGTCGGCTACCTGGTCGCCGACGAGCTGGCCCGGCGCCTGGGTGGGTCGTTCCGCTCCCACAAGACCGGTCGCGCCGACGTCGTCGAGGGCCGGCTCGGGGTGCCCGGGTCACCCTCGTCGACCCGGGTCGTGCTGGCGAGGCCGAAGTCCTACATGAACGAGGTGGGCGGCCC
The DNA here is from genome assembly GCA_963834285.1 of uncultured Actinomycetota bacterium. Taxonomy (GTDB): domain Bacteria; phylum Actinomycetota; class Actinomycetes; order Propionibacteriales; family Nocardioidaceae; genus Nocardioides. The sequence goes on from CAWIAZ010000008.1 coordinate 35,167, forward strand.
GGTCAAGGCGCTGGCCACCTTCTACCGGGTGCCGTTGGAGCGGATCGTGGTGATCCACGACGAGCTCGACATCGACTTCGGGACCCTGCGCGTCAAGCTCGGCGGCGGCGACAACGGTCACAACGGCCTCAGGTCGCTGCGCTCGTCGTTCGGCAGCGGCGACTTCCACCGGGTGCGGGCGGGGATCGGTCGTCCGCCCGGCCGGCAGGAGGTGGCCGACTTCGTGCTCTCGGACTACTCCGGCGCCCAGCGCAAGGAGCTGCCGTTCCAGGTCGACAACGCGGCCGACGCGGTCGAGTCGTTGATCGAGCACGGGCTCGAGCGGACCCAGCAGGGCTTCAACACCTGAGCCTGGACCGAACGGGCCGGGGAGACCTGGATCACATGCCCACCCGGGTAAGCAGGACTGCTTGTTACCTCGGTCCGGGCTCGTTACTGAGGCTTGTACCGACTGTGCACAACTGGGGACCTCCGTGGCCCCCCGCGTGTCCGGGGGAACGATAAACTCCATGAGGTCGTGAGGACGTCACAGCCAGTCCTCCGGCCATGGGGACCACAGGAATTCGACGGGGGTCGGCACAGATGGCACAGGCCGTGAGCGGAAGCTCGGCAGCCCGCCTGAGGCTCGTCCCCGACGGCCAGGGTGGCGACCGGGTCGAGTCCGCTCGCCGTGTGGTCAGCGCCCCGCCCCGCGCCCGGTCCCGCACCATGGCTGGCCTCTCGCGGCTGCTGCGCAGGTTCCCGATCGAGACCGCCGCGGTGGTCACCGGCGCGCTCGTCGCCGCAGCCGCCGTGCGCGACACCGCGCCGCTCCTGCTGGTCACGCTCGTGGCGCTCAGCCTGGTCCAGGTCTTCCGCGCCGTCCGACCCGTCGGGGTCCGCATGTCGACCGCCTTCGTCGCCACCGGCCAGGCCGTCGTCCTGCCGGCCGGCCTCGTGGCGCTCGCGCTGCACGTGGTCGACGCCTCCCGCCGGGTGGTCGACGACGCCCTCCTGCTCGGTGTGGTCGCCGCCGTCCCCGCCGGACTGGTGGCGGCCGCCGTCTCGCTGCGGTCGCGCCCGCCGCGGGTCGTCGCCGTGGGCGACCTCCCGCAGGTGCGCGGCATGGTCGCCCGCTGGGCCGACGACCGCTCGGTGCACGTGGTCGGCGGTCTGGTGCTCGGTGCCCGCACCGAGCTGGCGGAGTCCGGCCTCGGCGACCTCGGCATCTCCTCGGTCGGCGGCATCTCCGACGTGGTCGACCACATCCGCACCCACCCCGCCGACCTGGTCGTCGTGGCCCCCGGGCCCGCGGTGTCGAGCGACGACGTGCGCCGGCTCTCCTGGGCGCTGGAGCGCACCCGGGCCCGCGTGGCGCTGATCGGCGCCACCGAGCACGTCTCCCCGCACCGGATCCACGTCGACGTCATCGCCGGCTCCACGATGGCCGTCGTCGCACCGCCGCGGGCCTCGGCCCCCCTCGTGCTGGCCAAGTCGGTCCTCGACCGCGTGCTGGCCGCGATCATCGCCATCGTCGCGCTGCCGCTGGTGGTCCTGCTCGCGCTCGCGATCCGGGTCGACTCCCGGGGCGCTGCCTTCTTCACCCAGACCCGGGTGGGCCGGGACGGCCGGCTCTTCACCGTCTACAAGCTGCGCACGATGCGCGTCGACGCCGAGGACCACAAGGCCGAGCTCGCCCGCCTCGACGAGGGCAACGGCGTGCTGTTCAAGATCCACGACGACCCCCGCATCACCCGGCTCGGCCGGCTGCTGCGCCAGGCCTCCCTCGACGAGCTGCCGCAGCTGCTCAACGTCATCCGCGGCGAGATGTCGCTGGTCGGCCCGCGACCGGCGCTGCCCGAGGAGGTCGCCCGCTACACCGAGCTCGAGCGCCGCCGGCTCGCGGTCAAGCCCGGCATCACCGGCCTGTGGCAGGTCAGCGGCCGCTCCTCGCTGAGCCGCGAGCAGTCGATGCGGCTCGACACCGAGTACGCCGACAACTGGCGCACCCGCGGTGACGCCGCGATCCTGCTGCGCACCGTGCGCGCCGTGATCAGCCGCAAGGGCGCCTACTGATGTCTCCTCGCCTGCGCGGGCGGACCCGGTCCGCCCGCCTCCTCGTCGGCGTGCTCACCGGCGCGCTGCTGCTCTCCACCGCCGCCTGCGGCGTGCTGGACCAGAAGGCCGCGCCGACGACCCGCGACCCGCTGACCTGGCCCTACCCGTCCGACTCGATCTGGAACCACCCGCGCGGCGACGCCGCCCGCCTGGTGCCGTTCCCGCTGAGCCCCCGCGCAGGCACCCTCAACACCGAGGAGGACCTGATCATCGTCGACCCCGACGCGCCGGGTCGTGACCTGGTCTCCACCACCGCCGGCTGGCAGCCGGGCGCCAGCCGCTGCGCCGAGGCCACCGGCGACGTGCTCGCCTCCGACCTGCCGATCCCCGAGGGCTGGTACACCGACCCGGGCTACTCCGGTCGTACCCCCAACCAGGCCGCGGCCATCGTGATGCCCGACCTGACGGTCTTCGAGACCCAGCCGCTGCACGTCTGCCAGGACGGCACCGCGGTCTCCCAGGAGGCACAGCCGGCCTGGCGCGACAACTCCATCGTCACCGGCGGCACCGCCGAGGACGTCGGCAGCGGCGCCCACGGCGGCTCCGGCATGACCGCCTTCGGCGGCACGATCCGCCTCGGCGAGTGGGTGCCCGGAGGCGAGATCCGCCACGCCCTCAAGCTCACCATGGACGCCTCGCAGCTGTCGGCGTACGCCGGCGGCTACCGCTGGCCGGCCCAGAACGCCGACCAGTACTGGGCCGACACCTACGCCGGCACCGTGCCCGCCGCACGGATGGGCGCGCTGCTGACCCTGCCGCCGTGGTTCAACATCGACAACGTCCAGACCGAGCCCGCCCGGATCCTCGCGCAGGCGCTGATGGACTACGGCGCCTACGTCGTCGACGACACCCGCTGGGACACCGTGGGCGTCGCCGTGGAGTGGGGGCCGCAGGGCCGGGTCAAGGACGACTTCGAGGAGGACTGGGGCTTCCCGATCGCCGGTCACATCGGCAACGTCGGCGGCGAGCAGCTCCACTTCCTCGAGGACATGTCGCTGATCTACTCCGTCATGCACGTCGTCGACGACAACGAGCCGGACAGCATCGGCGGCGCCGGCGAGCCGCTGGCGCCCTTCGCACCCCCGTTGGCAGGTGCCTGATGCGCATCCTCCACGTCAACAAGTTCCTGTACCGCCGCGGCGGTGCCGAGTCCTACATGCTCGACCTCGCCGAGGCGCAGCGCACCGGCGGCCACGAGGTCTCCTTCTTCGCGATGGAGCACCCCGACAACCTCAGCGACCCCAACGACGACCTCTTCCCCTCGCGGATGGAGCTCAACCCGCCGCCGCAGGGCGTGGCCGCCCGGCTGCGCACCGCCGGCCAGATCCTGCACCGTCCCGACGCGCGGGCCGGCATGGAGCGGGTCCTGGAGCGGGTGCGGCCCGACGTGGTGCACCTGCACAACATCTACCACCAGCTGTCGCCGTCGATCCTGAAGCCGGTGACCGAGCGGGGCATCGCCTCGGTGATGACCCTCCACGACTACAAGCTGGTGTGCCCGACCTACCAGCTGCTCGACGACGGCAAGATCTGCGAGGCCTGCCTGCCGCGCAAGTTCGGCCAGGCGGTCCGCAAGCGCTGCAACGGCGGCTCCCTGGTCGGCAGCGCCCTCTCGGCCCTCGAGCTCACGCTGCACACGCGGCTCGGCGCCTACGACGGCATCGACCTGCTGCTGTGCCCCAGCGACTTCCTGCGCCAGAAGATGGTGCAGGGCGGCATCGCGCCCGAGCGGCTGGTGCACCTCACCAACTTCTGCGACCTCTCCTCGATCGAGGTCGCCACCGGCCCCGGCCAGGGCGTCCTCTACGCCGGCCGCCTGTCGTCGGAGAAGGGCGTCGACGTCCTCGTCGACGCCGTGCCGCACCTGCCGGTGGGGCTGCCGGTCGTCATCGCCGGCGACGGCCCCGAGCGGGAGGCCCTCGAGAAGCGGGCCGCCGACCTCGGGGTGGCCGACCGGATCGACTTCCTCGGCCGGGTGCCGGCCGCGGAGCTGCACGACCGGATGCGGGCCGCCGCCGTCGTGGTGGTGCCGTCCCGCTGGTACGAGAACCAGCCGATGACGGTGCTCGAGGCCTACGGCTGCGGCCGCGCGGTCGTCGCCTCGGACCTCGGCGGACTCCCCGAGCTGGTCGAGGACGGCGTCACCGGCGCCCTCGTGCCGCACAACGACCCCCGGGCGCTGGCCGACGCGGTGCAGCGTCTGACCGACGACCCGGCCGCCGCGCACCGGATGGGCCTCGAGGGTCGGGCGGCCGCACTGGCCCGCCACGCCATCGGCACCCACGTGCGTGGCATCGACGACCTTTATCACCGGGCGAGCGCCCACCAAGAAGAGGTACACCGATGAGTCTCAGGATCGCCATGCTCGGCACCCGCGGGGTCCCCGCGACCTTCGGCGGCGTCGAGCACCACGTCGAGCAGATCGGTGCACGGCTGGCCGAGCGCGGCCACGACGTGACCGTCTACTCCCAGAGCCACTACTCGCCCGAGCGCATCCGCGAGCACCGCGGCATGCGCGTCGTGACGCTGCCCACCGTGCCGGTGCGCAGCCTCGAGGCGATCAGCCACTCGGCCATGGCCACCACCCACGGGATCCTCCGCGGGCACGACGTCTTCCACTACCACGCCGTCGGCCCCGGCCTGGTCTCGCCGCTGGCGCGCTACCTCACCCGTGCCGCCGTCGTCCAGACCGTGCACGGCCTCGACGCCGACCGCGCCAAGTGGGGCGGCGGCGCGCGCGGCGTGCTCAACCTCGCCACCTGGATGAGCGCCCACGTGCCCGACCGCACGATCACGGTCTCCCGCTCGCTGGCCGAGCACTACGCCGTCCGCTACGACCGGCCCGCCACCTACGTGCCCAACGGCATCAACCCCAAGCCCCGGCGCGAGCCGGCCCTGATCCGTCAGCGGCACGGGCTCAACGGCGGCGACTACCTGCTGTTCGTCGGGCGGCTGGTGCCCGAGAAGCGGCCCGACCTGCTGCTCGAGGCCTTCGCCGGCCTCGACACCGACAAGAAGCTCGTGATGGTCGGCGGCTCGAGCTACACCGACGACTACGTCGCCGAGCTGCAGCGCCTGGCCGAGCGCGACCCGCGCGTCATCATGCCGGGCTACGTCTACGGCGCCGAGCTCGACGAGCTGTTCAGCAACGCCGCCGGCTTCGTCCAGCCCTCCGCGCTCGAGGGCCTCCCGCTCACGCTGCTCGAGGCGATGGGCTCCAGCCTCCCGGTCGTGGTCAGCGACATCGACCCCCACCTCGAGATCGTCGAGGGCGACCGGCCCGGCGCGCGCGTCTTCGCCGAGGGCGACGCCACCGCCCTGCAGCAGGCCCTGGGCCGGCTGCTCGCCGACCAGGCGGGCGAGGACGGCGCCGCCGAGCTCCTGCGCCGCAGCACCCTGCGCACCTACGACTGGACCGCCGCCGTCGACGCGCTCGAGGAGATCTACCGCTCCGCGCTCCGCGGGTCGCGCAAGTCCCGTCGCGCTCGGGCGACCGTCATCGACAGCACCGGATCACCGCTCCCTTCACACCACCACCAGAGGATGTCGGCATGACCAGCACACACCCCTTCCGGGCGCGCATGGGGCGCACCCGGACCCTCGTGGGCGCCTTGGCGATATCGCTGCTCGGTCTGTCGGCCGTCGCGCTCGCGCCGGCCGCCTCCGCCGAGCAGGACGTCGTGGTCAGTCCGACCCCTGACGAGCAGGCCCCGCGGATCATGAACGGCCGGGTCTACGCGATCGACACCTACGGTCCGCTCGTGGCGGTCGGCGGCAGCTTCACGACGATCCGTCCCGGCGCCAGCGGCGCCGACCAGACCCGTCAGTGGCTGTTCATGTACAACTCCACGACCGGGGCGATCTCGCAGACCTTCGTCCCGCAGCTGAGCGGCCCGACCCCGACGCCCACCAACGGCCTGGTCAAGGACCAGCCGGGCGTCGAGGCGATCGAGTTCGCTCCCGACGGCCAGTCGCTCTACGTCGGCGGCTGGTTCACCTCGGTCAACGGCGAGAGCCGCAAGCGGATCGTCCAGCTCAACCTCGACGGCTCGGTCCGTCCCTCGTTCTCGGCCGACCTCAACAACATCGTGAGCGACATGGCGCTGGTGGGCGACCGTCTCGTCATCGGCGGACGGTTCGGCCAGGTCAACGGTCAGCCCGTGGCCCGGCTGGCCTCGCTCGACCCTGCCACCGGCGCCACCCAGACCGACTTCAACCTGCCGGCCACCGACTCGCGCAACCAGTACGCCTCCTACGTCAACGAGATCGACGCGTCTGCCGACGGCCGCTTCCTCGCCGTCTCCGGCAGCTTCCGCAAGATCGCCAACAAGACACGTCAGCAGGTCGCGCTGATCGACCTGAGCACCGCGCGTCCCTCGCTCGCCAACTGGTCCACCGACCTCTACACGCCCAACTGCTCGAGCTCGAGCACCGCCTCGGGCTCCTACATCCGTGGCCTGGACATCTCCCCCGACGGCTCCTACCTCGTGATCAGCACCACCGGCGCCTTCATCGGCGTCGACACCATGTGCGACACCGCGGCGCGCTTCGAGCTGCCGCCGACCGCGACTGGTGACAACCTCTCGTTCACGTGGCGGGCGAAGACCGGCGGTGACACCCTGTGGGCCTCCGAGGTGACCGAGTCCGCCGTCTACGTCGGCGGCCACCAGCGGTGGATGAACAACCCCCGCCCCTCGCCGGGCGGCGACAACGACGGGCCAGGCTCCGTCGAGCGCTACGGCATCGTGGCCCTCGACCCGCTCACCGGCGTCCCGCTCTCCTGGAACCCCGGCCGCGACCGCGGCCGCGGCGCGGAGGCGATCGTCGCCACCGACGACCACCTGTTCGTCGGCCACGACACCGACCTGTGGAACGTGTCCGGCACCTCGACCATCCGGCAGCGCCTCGCGCAGCTGCCCGTGGCCGGAGGCACCGCCAACCCGCAGCCGGTCCCCGTGGACCTGCCGGTCAACCTCTACCTGACCGACGGCAGCTCGCTGAAGCGCGCGTCGTTCGACGGCGCCACCGTGGGCTCGCCCTCGACGGTCTTCACCGGCGAGAGCTGGAGCAGCAACCGCGGCGGCTTCGTGCAGGACGGCAAGCTCCACTACTTCGGGCCCAGCAGCAACTTCTGGTCGCGCCCGTTCAGCGACACCGCGGTCGGCACCCCGACCAACCTCTCCACCACGGTCGGGTACGTCGACACCAACTACAACCTGACCCCCAACGACCAGCCGTACGGCGTGGCGGAGACGACGGCGGCGACCTACGCCGACGGCCGCATCTACTACCTCAGGTCCGGCGACTCCCGCCTCTACCAGCGGGGCTACTCGCTGGAGAGCGGCATCGTGGAGGGCAGCGAGTACGTCGCCTCGAGCGCGTCGTGGTCCTCGGCCCGCGCGCTCAACATGGTCGGCGACTGGCTCTACGCCGCCTGGAACGACGGGCGTCTCTACCGCTTCTACGCCCCCGACGGCCGGGTCGACTACTCCTCGAGGACGCTGGTCGACAGCGGATCCTCCATCAACTGGGCCAACGTGCGCGGCTTCTGGGCCACGCCGGGCACGGGCACGGCCACGCCGCCCACCCCGCCGGCGCCGCCGGTGTGCACCGGCGGGACGCCGTGGACGGCGTCGTACTGGGCCAACAACTCGCTGACCGGCTCGCCCAACAGCACCCGCTGCGAGGCCGGCATCGACTACAACTACGGCAGCGGCGCCCCCAGCGGCACCGACCTGCCCAACAACGACTTCTCCGTCACCTGGAGCCGCACGGTCGACCTGGCGTCGCCGGGTGCGATCAAGGTCGACACCACCACCGACGACGGCGTCCGCGTCTTCGTCGACGGGCAGCGCGTCATCGACGCGTGGACGGACGGGTCGTCCTCGCGCACCGGCACGTCGTCGGCCCTGGCGGCCGGCTCGCACACGGTGCGGGTCGAGTACTACGAGCGGTCGGGCAGTGCCCGCGCGCAGGTGCAGACCAGCGTCGTGCCGGCTCCCGCGCCCGACCCGGAGCCCGACAACCTGCCGGGGGAGACCTCGGTGACCACGCCGGGTCCCGACGAGGTCCTCACCTCGACGTCGCTCGACCACCACCGGTGACGCCACCGACAACGTCGGGGTCACCGAGGTCCACGTCGCGGTCTTCGACCGCAACGCCGCCACCAACAAGTGGCTGCAGCCCAACGGCACCTGGGGTCCGGGCTACGCGTCGCGCAACGCCACCCTGGCCTCGCCGGGGGCGACCTCCACGACGTGGAGCCTCGGCGGGATCACGCTCCCCGAGGGCGACTTCGCCATCGACGCGCGCACCTTCGACGCCGCCGGCAACGAGGACCCCGACCGGGCCTGGCGCCCGTTCTCGGTGCGCCTCGGCACCGTCGACACGCAGCGGCCCACCGTCGAGGTCACGGCGCCCAGCCACCAGCAGCAGGTCACGTCCTCGACCGTCACCGGCTCGGGCACCGCGGCCGACAACGTCGGCGTCACCGAGGTCCGTGTCGGCGTCTACAACCGTGACGGCGACTCCGCCACGCGCTGGCTGCAGCCCGACGGCTCGTGGGGCGCGGCGTACACCGCGCGCACGGCGACCCTCGGCACCCCGGGTGGCACCGCCACGACCTGGAGCCTGCCGGTGCCGCTGGCCGACGGCAACTACGCCTTCGACGTGCGTGCTGTCGACACCGCCGGCAACGTCACCGACCCCCGCCCGTGGCGGCCGTTCTCGGTCTACACGGCCCCGGCCGACTCGTCGGCGCCCAGCGTCACGGTGACGGCGCCCGCCAAGCACGCCACGGTCACCAGCCGCACCTTCGACGGCACGGGGACGATCACCGACAACCTGGCGGCCGACCAGGTGCGGGTCGCGGTCTACGACCGGGCCCGACCCTCCGGACCGTGGCTGCAGGACGACGGCAGCTTCGGCCCGTCGTACGCCTTCCGGACGGCCACGCTGGCCGATCCCGGGGCGGCGTCCAGCGCCTGGAGCCTCGGACTCACCCTGGCCGACGGTCTCTACGCCTTCGACGTCAAGGGCGTCGACCAGGCCGGCAACGTCAGCGGCTCCACCTGGCACCCGTTCGTGGTGAACGCCCCGTCGGCCGACCGGTCCGCGCCCAGCGCCCGCACGTCGTCCAAGAAGGCCACGGTCAAGGGCCGCACGGTCACCGTGCGCGGCACCGCCACCGACAACACGTCGGTGCGCCACGTGCTGGTGTCGGTGCGCAAGAAGGGGGCCCCGGCCTCCCGCGCCTGGCTGCAGAAGGGCAAGCGCTTCGGCGACCGCGAGCTCTACCGCGTGGCCAAGCTGGCGCGTCCGGGTGGCCGCAAGACGGACTGGAAGGTCAGGCTGCGTCTGCCCAAGGGCACGTACGTCGTCTCGGCCCTCGCGGTCGACCGCTCCACGAACCTCGACCGCACGCCCACCCGGGTGCGGGTCAAGATCAAGCGGTGATCCGCTGCCGCCTGCGCGGGCAGCGCGGGTGACAATCACCCGGTGAGCTCAGCAGGCACCGGCACGCCACGTCGGCATCGACCCAGCCTCGCCCGCGACAGCGGGCGGGCTGTGGTCGGTGCCGTCGTGAGCAACGCGTGCAACGTGCTGGTCATCCTGGTCATCGCGCGGCTGCTCGGCAGCGGGGCCGTCGGCGAGTACACGATCGCGTTCGCGCTGCGGGCGATCCTGCTGCTGGTCTGCGGGCTCGGGATGCGCACGGCGATGACGCGCTTCGTCGCCCGCCACCTCGCCCACGACGAGCACGACGTCGTGCGCGGCTCGGTCCGGGCCGGCCTGGTCGTGCCGGTGGTCGTGGCCACGGTGGTGGGGGCCCTGTGGTTCTCGACTGCGGGGCTGCTGGCCCGCCATGTGTTCGACCAGCCCGCCCTCGAGCTGCCGATGCAGCTGTTCGCCGTCAGCCTGCCGTTCTACGTCTTCACCGACACCGCCCTCGCCGCGACCCAGGGCTTCCAGACCATGCGCGCGTACGTCGTGGGTGGGTCAGGTCCTCGAGCCCGTGCTCCGGCTGGCGCTCACGGCCGCGGTCCTCGTCGGCGGTGCCGGTCTCGACGCGGCTGCGCTCGCCCTGCTGATCAGCAGCGTGGTCTCGAGCGTGGCGGCAGCGGCAGCGCTGCACCGGATGCTCGCCCACCTGCCGGGGAGCGAGGTCGCCACCCCGGCCCGCGAGCTCGCGTCGTTCAGCATGCTCAGCTGGGTCGCCTCGATGGCGACCCAAGGTCTGCTCTGGGCCGACATCCTGATCCTCGGCGTCCTGGTCAGCGCCGAGGAGGTCGGTGCCTACCAGGTCGCGGCCCGGGTGGTGCTGATCGGGATGTTCGTGATCACCCCGCTGACCGCCTCGATGGCGCCCCGGATCGCCCATGCCTGGGCCCACGACGACCGCGGTCTCGTGACCCAGCGCTACGTCGGCACGGTGCTGTGGAGCTCGCGGCTGAGCTTTCCGGTCCTGGCCGGGCTGCTCGCCGTGCCGACCGCGGTCCTGCACCTGTTCGGCGACGACTTCGGCGCCGCGCGGGGGGTCGTGGTGATCCTCGCGGTCGGCGCGGTGGCCGAGGCCGTGGGGGCGCCGTCCTCGGTGGTGCTCAACCAGATCGGACGCAACCGGCTCAACATGGGCCTCAACCTGACGGCGCTGGTCCTCAACATCGGGCTCAACCTGCTGCTCATCCCGCCGTTCGGCATCGAGGGGTCGGCGTTCGCCTGGGCGGTGACCCTGGTGGCGGGAGCCGTGGTCCGGATCGTGGTGCTGCGCCGGGTCGCCACCGAGCGCTGGCCCTGGAGCCCGCAGCTGGCGGCCGCAGCGGTCGGCGGGGTGCTCGCCTGCGGCGCGGCCGCGCTGGCCGCCGCCCCGCTGCCCCCCGGCTCGGCGCTGCGGATCCTGGTGGGCGCGCTGGCGGTCGTGGTGGTCTACGGCGTCGTGATCGGCGGGTTCGGCCTCGACCGCGAGGAGCGTGACACGGTCTCCCGCACCGCGAGCCTCAAGCTGCCGGCCCTGCGCCGCTGGCGGGTGCAGTGGCGGCTGCGCAAGGCCGAGGCCAGCGCGGAGCGGCTGGACATCGACGAGCTGATCAGCCCCTTCCGGCTCGACGTGCTGGCCCGGGCCGAGCTCTTCCGGCTCGCGCGGGCACACCAGGAGATGCGGCGCGACCGGCTCCCCGACTTCGTGGCGCTGGTGCGCAACAGCCGCTACGGCGAGTGGTTCGACCAGGTGCTGGTGGCCCGGGGCTACGCGTCGGGCACGGCGCGCACCCGGGAGCGGATGTTCCGCTCGATCGTGGTGGCCAGCCTGCAGCTGATGGACCGCCACGACCGGCTCGGGCGCGAGGCGCTCGGCAAGGTCACGGTGACCCGGGTGCCGGCCGGCACCCCGCTCGGGGGATGGGCCCTGGGCGAGGACCGGTGGGTGCTGCTCGACGGGGGGCACCGGGTGGCGCTGGCGCTGCTCGCGGGCGAGACCGCCCTCGGTCCGGACGACTACGTCGTGGAGTCCGACGTCCGGCCCCCCAACAACACCGCGTCGTTCCTCGACGCGGGCCGCACCACCAGTGCCGAGGCGCTGGCGTTCCTGGCCCGAGGGCTGCTCGGCGCCGGAGACCGGGCGCACGCCACGACCTGGGAGGGGCTGCTCGACCACCTCGCCGAGCCCGCCAACCGGGCCGCGCTGCAGGGTTGGCCGCACGCCGCGTGGCTCGCGGGGCTGGTGACCGAGGCGACCCCGGCCGCGCCTGATGCCCCGGTCAGTCCCAGCGGAGGTCGGTGAGGGCCTCGAGGTCGGCGAGGTCGTCGGCGATCGCGGCGCCCACCGTGACCCGGAACTCCTCGGGCACGGCGGCGGCTCGCAGCGCCTTGTGCGCGCGGTAGTCGCCCTGGACGTGCGGCGGCAGCCCGAGGTGGTCGAAGACGCGGGCCATCGTGGCCTCCGGCTCCGTGAACACCCGTTCGCTCTGCACGACGAGCACCTGCTCCTCGGGGAAGTGCTCGTGCAGGCGACGCAGCTGCTCGGCGTAGCGGCTGCGGCCGACGTAGCTGTGGTGCCGGTGGGCGAACCACCGCGCCTCGTCGTCGGCCTGCGCCAGCCGACCGGCCTCGGCGGCCAGGGCGGCGTCGGGGCCGAGGTCCTCGAAGCCCCGCTGGACCTCGTAGCGGTAGTGCGACCAGGCGCGCTGCACCGGGTCGCGGAGCACGAACAGCAGGCGGGCGCCGGGCACGTCGGCGGCGATCCGGGCGGGAGCCTCGGGGTGGTAGCAGTAGTAGGGGCTGGACTCCCCGACGATCGGCCGCGCCCCGAGGTCGCGCTCGAGCCGGTCGAGGTCGGCGCTCAGCGGCAGGTGCGAGCGGAACCACGCCGGCCCCCGGGCGTAGTTGACGTCGTAGTAGCGGCAGCCCTTCTCGACCAGGCCGCGGAGCACCAGCGGGTGGTCGACGACGTACTCGTCGAGGGAGGTGGTGCCGGCGCCGCTTCGCGCCGACGATGAAGTACGTCGGGAGCTCGCGCTCACCGCGCCGCAGGGCGTGCAGCCGGCGGGCCGCCAGGTGGCGGAGCCGCCGGGACACGGGGGGCAGCAGCGAGCGTGAGGACACGGGGCGGGCTCAGATCTCGAGGCGTCGCGGGCGGGCGGTGCGCGCCCACTGCGCGATGGCGAAGAGCGGCAGCGCGCTCCACAGGAACGTGATGTTGTCGATGAGGTTCTCCCCGGACGCCGCTGCCGCAGCGGCCACCGAGTAGGCGGCGATGCCGGCGAAGGTGGCCTCGACGTAGGGCCTCGCCGCGGGGGAGCGGGGGCGGGCCAGGCGCAGCCGGCGCACGCGCAGCAGCGCCTGCCAGGAGGCGACGATGGAGGCGATCACGAACCAGACGTAGACCCCCAGCCCGATGAAGCCGGTGTCGACGACGGCCTTGATGTAGTCGTTGTGGGCCTCCTTGCCGGTCTTGCGCACGGCTTGGCCGGGCCCGCCACCCAGCACCGGCGCGCGATCGACCTCGGGCAGCAGGCGCTGCCACTGGTCGAGCCGCCAGGTCAGGGAGTTCTCGGAGTAGGGCTCGTCGGGAGCGGGGGCCAGGTCGACGATCCGGCTGTTGACCGGCGCCACGAAGAGCCCGGCCAGGATGACCGCGGTCGCGCCCACCACGACGAGACGACGGTCCAGGATCAGGCAGACCAGCATCACGCCGACGGCCGCGCCCAGCCACGCACCGCGGGTCTGGGACAGCAGCAGCTCGATGCCGACCAGCGAGCAGAAGGAGAGCGCGGCCAGCCGTCGCCAGCCGGTGGTGCGCAGCACCCAGGCCGCACCGACCACCAGCAGCGGCACCAGGAAGTGCGCGAAGTTGTTGGACAGGAAGAAGACGGACTTCAGCGCCGTGAAGCCGTCCTTCTGGTGGGTGACCTGGAAGCCCAGCGGAGCCAGCAGCGGGTAGAGGAGCGGGATGACGCTGACCGTGAAGATCAGCACCAGCAGGTCGCGCAGGCTCATCCGTCTGGTGACGAGCAGCAGGTCGACGACGAAGTAGACGGCGACCCCGGCCGCCATCCGCAGGGTGGAGGAGAAGCCGACGGCCGGCTCGACGCTGCCGATGGTCGAGAGCGCGTAGACGACGACCACGGCGATCAGCGACAGGGCCAGCGGGTTGCGGAGGCGATGGGCCAGGATCTTGCGGTTGGCCCCCAGCCACAGCAGCATCACGGCCAGCACGGCGAAGCCGAACGCCTCGGTGAAGGAGACCCCGCTCTCGCGGGGGCCGGCGGTCAGGTCGACCAGGGGTCGCAGCACGCAGGCCGCGGCGAAGAAGTGCACGAACGTGCGGAAGCCGGTGGCGATCGCGATGAAGCCGAGGGCGACGGCCACCAGCAGCGCGATGCCCAGGCCGAAGTCGCCGCTGATCGAGGCCAGGACGACCAGCAGCCCGAGGCCCGCGGCGCCCAGGACGACCGTGGAGGTGCGGACGGGGGTGGGGACCTCGCCCGTGCCGTCGGCGCCGACGCTCGCCTGGTCAGTAGCCATGGGCGCGCCTCCGGGGAGCGGTCAGGGTCGAGACCAGGCGGCGGTGCCCGTGCGGCATCTGCGCCATCCACTCGTCGTCACGGCGCAGCGCGACCGGACCGGAGCGGACCCGGTTGGGGTTGCCGGCGACGGCGTGCGAGCCCTCGAGGTGCAGCGCGGCGCCCTCGACGAGGCTGTCGGCGGGCGCTGCTCCGGCGAAGGCGGCGACCCCGCGCAGCACCTCGTCGGGGCGCGCCACCAGGTCCTCGTAGCGCACGACGTGGGCGCGGTGGCCCGATCGGCGGGCCAGCGCCGCGACGCTGCTCGACGACTCCAGCCACATCAGGCTCGACTTGACCGGGGAGAAGCGCTCCATGTCCTCCTCGAAGCCCGAGACCTGCTGCGAGGCCGCGGCGCGCTGCCACGACCAGGCGACCGCCCGCGGGTCGCGCACCAGGTGCAGGGTGCGGACGTCGAGCAGGGGGCTGCGGGAGATCAGGGCGCCGTAGGTCGGCAGCTTGGAGGAGTCGACGACCAGCGCGGCGCCGCTCACCCGCGCGAGGTTGGACAGCAGCCGCCCGAGGACGTCGACCAGGTCGGCCACCTCGGCGTTCGCGCGACCGGCCAGCCACCACGCCGTACGCCGGGTGCGGACCGCGGACGACAGCCGCCGGTCGAGCTCGAGGGCCTCCGAGCGGGTCGGCACGCTGCCGAACGTCGCCTCCAGGGCGGGCACCCAGACCGGGCACTCGCGCACCGGCAGCCGGCACCCGCAGAAGCCGTCCTCGGCGAGGCCGCGGCGGAAGCCGAGCTTGACCTCGCCGACCGAGAGGGCGCCGGGGAAGGAGCCGACGGCGTTGCCCAGCAGGGTCGAACCGCTGCGACCCGTGCCCGCGACGTAGATCACTTTCGTGGTCATCGTCAGCCCTCGTCCCGTGCTTGGTCCTGCGCCTGGCCGGTGCCTGGTGCGGTGCCCGGTCCGGCGCTTGGCCGTGTCTTCGTCCGTGCGCCATGCGCGACCGGGCTATCCTAAGGCCTCCGTGCAGCGCGCCTGACGACTACGCGGCAAGCTCGCCGAGGAAACGGAAAGTGTGTCTATGAATCTGTTCACCAGGTCGTGGGGATGGCTGGACCCGGTGCGCCGGCTGTGGTGGCTCCCGGTCGTCATCGGGGTGCTCGCCGGGCTGTTCGTCGGCTCGTTCACCACCGCCACCAGCAACGAGACGACCAGCGCGGTGGTCAACACCCGCGCCGGCTCGACGCTGCCCAACGAGCGGGTCGACCTGATCAACGACCTCATCGCCACGTCGAAGCTGTCGTCGGTCACCAACCCCGTGGCTCGGGCCAACGACCTCAGCGGCGCCGAGCTGCGCAGCTCGCTGCGGGTGGAGCGGATCGAGGCCTCGACGCTCGCGCAGATCACGCTCACCACCGACAAGGGTGACGAGGACTACCGCCGCGAGATCGTCACCCAGTTCCTGGAGTCGGTGCAGGACTACCTCGTCCCCGAGGGCCCGACCCCGTCCTTCCAGGCCGCCCAGCGCGCCGAGACGGCGGCCATCGACGCCTACTACCAGGCGCTCGCCGACAACGGCGGGATGGACCCGACCGTGACCTTCGAGCGGCTGCAGAGCAACCTCGTCAACGCCCAGCGGGCCAAGAACAAGCAGCTGCAGCAGTCGCTGCGCTCGTTCGTGCCGCGCGCGTCGAAGAAGGCGGCGGAGTTCGAGAAGATCGAGCGCCGGCGCGACCGGGCCGTGGCGACGCTCAAGAGCCTGTCCACGACGGAGATCACCTCGGCCAAGAGCGGTCCCGCGGCGCTCAAGCTCAGCTTCCTGACCACCGACACCGAGACCGGCATCACCGACTCGGTGCCGCTGCGCCGCGGCGTGGCCGCGGGTCTCGCCGCTGCCCTGGTGGTCGCCGGCCTGCTGCTCCTGCTGGCCCGGGGGCGCCGCCTGACGTGACCCGGGTCGTGAGAGATTTGGCCCGTGACCAACGAACAGCGCGCGCAGCAGACCCCGCCGGCCGGGGCCGAGTCCGACGACCACCTGCTGGCCGCGTGGCTGGCCGACGAGGCCGGCCGGGTGCTGCTCGACGTGCGCCGGCAGGGTCTCGAGGGGCGTGAGCTCAAGGACGCCGGCGACCGCGCGGCCCACGAGGTGCTGATGGACCTGCTCGCCGCGCACCGGCCCGGTGACGCCGTCCTCAGCGAGGAGGGCAAGGACGACAAGGCCCGGCTCGACGCCGACCGGGTCTGGATCGTCGATCCGCTCGACGGCACCCGCGAGTTCTCCGAGCCGCCGCGCGACGACTGGGCGGTGCACGTGGCGCTGTGGGAGCGCGGTGCGGGCGGTGAGGGCGGCCAGGGCGGCGCCGGCGAGCTCACGGCGGGCGCGGTGGCCCAGCCGGCGCTCGGCCAGACGTTCACGACCGGCCGGCCCCCCGTCGTACCCGGGCGCACGTCGGCGCGCCCCCGGATCGCGGTCTCGCGCAGCCGCCCCCCGGAGTTCGTGCACGCGCTCGCCGCCGAGCTCGACGCCGAGCTCGTGGCGATGGGCTCGGCGGGGGTCAAGGTGCTCTCGGTGGCCCGCGACCTCACCGACGCCTACGTCCACGCCGGCGGCCAGTACGAGTGGGACTCCGCTGCCCCCGTGGCCGTGGCCCGCGCCGCCGGCCTGTTCACCAGCCGGGTCGACGGCACCCCGCTCCAGTACAACCAGGACGACGTCTACCTCCCCGACCTGATCGTCTGCCGCCCCGAGCTCGCCGACCGGATCGTCGCCTTCACCCGCGCCCACGACGTGCGTTGAGGGAGCGGCCAGCGGGCATGTTACTGACCGTTGGAGCTACTGGGCGGGCTTAATATCGGTCGGGTAGTAGTCACAACGGTCAGTAACATCCCCGGTGGCTACTGGCGGGCGAGCCAGCGGCGGACGGGCACGGCGCGCTGCTGCTCGTAGCCCTCGGGGAGCAGGACGTCGCCGGCGCTGCTGAGGTAGTAGATCTGCCAGTGGTAGTAGCCGTGGAAGGCGCGGGGGTGGGCCTGCATCACCTCGGCCAGCCGGGTCACGCCGCGCACGTACGCCGGGTGGTTGTTGTAGGCGTAGAGCGCGCCGGGTCGCCCACCGGGCCGCGCGAAGCCCCGCGACGCCAGGTAGCGCCCGGCGGCCAGGATCGCGTCGCGGGGGTCGTTGACGTCGCCGCGCCCCCAGCGCGCCCACGTGGTCGGGATGAACTGCATCGGCCCCTGGGCGCCCGCGACCGAGGTGCCGCGGATCCGGCCCATCCCGGTCTCGACGAGGTTGATCGCGGCGAGGTACTCCCAGTCGACCCCGAACCGGCGCTCGGCCTCCCGGTAGTGGCGCAGCAGCGCTCGGGCCGGCGCCGGCTCCACGATCCGCCAGGCGGGCAGCGTGTCGCTCAGCGTGTAGTGCATCGAGCGGAACTCACGGCGTGACGCGACGTTGAGCCGCACCCGCGACCGGAACCGGGGCGGCACCGCGGCCCGCACCCGCTCGTCCCAGCCCGGCCGGGTGCCCAGGACCCGGTAGGCGACCTGCTGGAGATGCCCGGCGGCGGCCAGCACCCGCGCGGGAGTGGCCGGGTCGGCGATCGCGGCCTCGGCCGCGGTGATCTGGGCGGCCACCGCCCTCGGTGACCCCGCGCGGCGGGGCTGGGCCTCCATCGCGCGAGCGAGCACTGCGGGGAGCGGATCCGGCTCGTCGGCGGGCGCCCGCGCCGAGGGCGACAGTTCCGTCGACGGGCCCGGCGGCGACGAGGAGAGGCAGGAGCCGGTCTCCCGGTCACACCCCGACCGTGGCGACTGACTCCCCGTGCAGGCCGAGAGCGCCAGGATCCCGCTCAGCACGAGGACCAGCAGGCGGGACGTCATCGAGGCCAGCCTACGAGCCGTCGTCAGGGCTCCCGGTCAGGGCTCCCGGTCTGGGCTCCCGGTCTGGGCTCCCGGTCTGGGCTTGGCCACGCAGCAGCGACAGGTGCAGCTCGCGGGTCTGGGGCGACGGGTCGGCGCCGAGCTCCTCGGCGAGGTGGGCGCGGTAGGACTCGAACGTGCGCAGGGCGTTGCCGATCTCGCCCACTTCCGCGTAGGCCTGCATCATCGCGCGGTGGGCGCGCTCGGAGGAGCGGTCCAGGCGCACCGCGGTCCAGGCGTGGTCGAGGGCGTCGCGCGGACGCCCGAGGTGGAGTGCGGCGGCTGCGGCGTCGCACAGCGTCTCGTGCCGCAGCTGGCACAGGAGGTCGCGCTCTCCGCGCGCCCACGGACTGTCGTCGTCGTGGGCCCGGAAGTCGTCGCGGTAGAGCCGTTCGGCGGCGAGGGTGAGGGCCAGCACCCGGGAGTGCTGGCCGGCGAGCGCTGCGGCGTGGACGAGTCGTGCGTCCTCGCGGAAGCGGGTCACGTCCACCCAGGCGTCGCGCAGCACCAGGCTCCCCGCCTCCCGGATGACGCAGTCCTGGTGCAGGACGCTACGGATCTGGCTGCTCGCGGTGCGCAGGCTTCCGCGCTGCTTTCCCTCCTCGACCTCCGGCCAGAGCCGTTCGAGCAGCAGGGACTGTCGAACGGGGCGTCCGTTGTTCAACGCCAGCATCCGGAGCAGGTCCATCGTCTTGCCGGTGCGCCACTGCTGAGGACTGACCCCCGTGCCGTCCGCCCGGACCACGTCCAGGTTTCCGAACAGCCTGATCCTGATCTGTCGGTGCACGTTGATGGCAACCCCCCGAGGGCTCATCGCGCGACTCATCGCGCGGCACTACCTTCCTTATTTAACTTTCCCATGATATAGTGAGCGAGCCCGCGAAGCCGAATCGCTCCCCGAGGACTCACCAGCCGCGCCCGGTCCCTGTCGCCCGCCGCCGTGGGGGACAGTGGTGTGACAGGTCCGGACCCGTGCGGCACTGCCCGCCGGCCGGGCCCGGCACGCGGACCCGGTGGGGAGCAGGGCGGCTGGTGAGCCGTTCGGTGCGTCGAGTCCGCCCCCGACTCGACGAGACCACGGTGCATCCCCTGGGGGGTGCGGAGCATCACCAGTCTTCGGGATCTGGTGGCGGGGGTGGGGTGTCCTTTCCCGGATGGTGGTCGCGCCCATCTCAGTAGGCTCCGCGGTGGCCGAGCACGGCCCCGACGGTGCGCAGCAGGATCCACAGGTCCAAGCCGAGCGACCAGCTCTCGACGTAGCGCAGGTCGAGTCGCACCGAGGCCTCCCAGGACAGGTCCGAACGCCCGGAGACCTGCCAGAGGCCGGTGATCCCGGGCAGCACCACGAGCCGGCGCCGGGTGTCGTCCTCGTACCTGGCCACCTCGTCGGGCAGCGGTGGCCGGGGGCCCACGAGTGCCATCTCGCCGCACAGCACGTGGAGCAGCTGCGGGAGCTCGTCCAGCGAGTAGCGACGGAGGAACGCTCCCACGCGGGTGATCCGCGGGTCGTCGCGCAGCTTGAACAGCAGACCGGGTCCGCCGGAGGCAGCCACGAAGCTCTGCCCGGCGGCGATCGGCGTCACGCACCATCGTGCGGAACTTGAGCATCGTGAACGGACGGCCGTCCCGGCCGATCCGCGTCTGCCGGTAGAGCGCGGGTCCGGGGGACTCCCACCGGACGACGGCCACGATCACCAGGAGGACCGGAGCCAGCAGGATCAGGGAGAGTGCGGCGACCACCCGCTCGGCGACGGCCTTGACGGCACGACGTCCGCCCTGCAGCTCGGCGTGGCGCACGTGCAGCAGCGAGACGCCTCCGACCTGGCCCAGGCAGGGCCGGCGCCGCCCGAGGTCCGCGAGGCCGGTGGTGACGAGCAGCCGGATCCGGTCGTGCTCGAGGGCCCAGCCCAACCGGCGCAGACGCGCCGGGTCGAGGTGCCGGCAGGGGACCACGACCACGGTGTCCGCCCGGTGCCGGACGACGAGCTCGGTCAGGCCCTCGAGCCGGTGGACGGACGGCGCGGCCGGCTGCCGGGGGCGACCGTCGTCCTCCGGGCAGGGCTCGAGCGCGTGCTCGGCAGCCACTATGAGGCGCGGGTCCGCGGCAGTCAGCTCGGGGACCAGCCGCTCGAGGTCGTGGCGGTGGCCGGCGACCACGGCGCGGACGCCGGCCGGGCGTCGTCCCGGCAGCACCAGGGAGGTGGCGCAGCACCGCCAGGCGACGGCGGCCCCGGCAGCCGCCACGCTCAGCGCCACCAGCCGGCCGGGGTCGACGGTCGCCCCGAGGGCGGCGGCGAGCAGCAGGGCCCCGACGCAGAGCCCCAGACCGGCGCTCGCGACCTGGCGGACGGCGTGCGCTGCGAAGCCGAGGGCGGGAGCGTCGTAGGAGCGGTGGGCCGAGAGCAGGCAGACCCACAGCACGGCGACCATGACGTGGAGGGTCCACACGGGCGGACCCCCGGTGCCGGTCGCGGCCAGGGTCAGAGGCGAGGCCAGCATCACGACGGCGAATCCGAGCGCCGCATCGACCACGGGCGGGAGCCAGCTCCGAGGAAGCCTCGGCAGGGCGGGCTCGGTCGGGCTCGCGGACCGCAGGAATCGCGGCCCCAGCTGGCGCCGTGGACCGAGCGGCAGCTCGAGGGCTGCGTCGTCCGGCCCGATGGGCAGCGCGGCCGTCACGGCCGCCCACCTCTCCGGTGCGAGATGCGTTCCGTCCCGAGACCCTGGTCACGCGGAGCTGACGAGTGCACGTTCACCCCTCCTGGGTCGTCGCCTGGGGTGGCGAGAGCACCAACTTAGGAATCAGGCGAGGGCTGCCGCATGCCGCAATTGGGGGAAGTCACTCGTGGCTGTGCACGGCGGGGGGGCGCCAGCGGGCCTTGAGCGCCGTGCCGACCGCCGCCAGCTGGGAGGAGACCTCGAGCTTGGCCAGGATGGACTTGACCTGGGTCCGCACCGTCGCCTCGGAGACGAACGCGTCGCGGGCTATCTGGCGCACCTGCCGACCCTGCATCAGCTGGGCCAGGACCTCGCGCTCACGCATGGTGAGCGACTCGAGCCGGACGCGCGCGTCCTGCACCCAGACCTTCTCGTGGTGGAACGCCGCGAGCAGCCGTTCGCGGTCCTCACGCGAGATCACCCGACGTCCCTCGGTGATCAGCCGGATGGTGGCGAGGATCGTGTTGAGCGGAGTCGACTTCGACAGCACGGTCCTCGCGCCGTAGATCAGGCACTCGCCCCACCGGGCCGGCTCGTGGTTGCCGGTGACGACCAGGACAGCCACGCCGGCCCGGGTCAGGGGCTCGATCACCCGGGTGCCGTTGCCGGTGACCCCCAGGTCGAGGTCGAGCAGCACCACCTTGGGACGCAGGCGCAGGATCGCGGCGATCAGCTGTCCGGGCGGGGCGGGCTGCGCAGGGAGCTCGAGACGGCGTACGTCGTGGCCTTCGAGGGTCAGCGCGACGTCGAGGGCCTCGGCGAACAGCTGGTGGTCCTCGACGATGGCGATCCGGGTCAGGCCTAGCGAGCGCATGCGAGCGGGCTGTCCACGGACGGCAGGCTGAGCACGAAGGTGGCCCCGGCGCCCTCGCCGGCCTCGTACCGCAGACGACCGCCCATCTCCTCGGCGAGACGGCCGGCGATGTGCAGGCCCAGTCCCTGACCGGGTGAGTCGGTGCCTCGGGCACCTCGTTGGAACAGCGAGTCGAGCAGGTGCGGCTCGATGCCGGGACCCCGGTCGCTGACCCGGATCTCGACGTCGCCGCCCCGGGTGGACACGCGGAGCTCGAGCCCCCGGGCCGACGCGTGTCGCACCGAGTTCTCGAGCAGCGCTTGCGTCACCTCGACCACGTGGTCGCTGCGTCCGAAGGCCAGGCACTCGGTGCCGCGCCAGCGCACCCCGTGACCCCGCAGCTGCAGGGAATCGACCAGCGGCCCGAGGGCGTCCCCCAGGTGGACCGGGGCCGTTGCCGGTCCGGCATCGGACTCCATCATCCGCTCGAGCCGTCCGAGCTCCTGGTCGAGCAGCTGTTGCAGGCGGTGCCGAGCGGGGTCCGGGATCGTGCCCCCCGACTCGCGCAGCATCCGGCGCGACATGCTGATGCCCACCACCGCCGTCCGGAGCTCGTGCAGGTGCTCCTGGGCGCGGGCGAGCTCGGTGACGGCGGACCTCGAGGCGAGCTCGCCGCCCGACGTTGGCGCCCGGTGGCCACGGTGGACCCGGGTGACGGCGGCGATGGCGACGAGCCCCAGCACGACGGGGACCTGCGTGAGACCGACCCCGAGCAGTCCGCCGGCGGCGAGGGTGCTGAGCGTCGTCCGGATCGTGGCCAAGGCCCCCGCGTCGACGAGGAGGGTGGCCACCACCTCGACGACGGCGGCGGCGCAGACCAGTCCGCTGACCCGGCACCGGACCAGCAGACGTCGGTCGTCCCGGCGCGCCCCGATCGGTTCTGCGTGGTGCTGTGCTGTGTGGTGCGGTGTGGCGTGGTCCTGTGCGGTGCTGTGGTGTGGTGGCCGGCCCTGCCCATCCCCGAATCTGCGGCGCGCTGGCGTCATAGCAGATCTGTCCATCTGTCCCCCCCCGGATGACTAGACAAGATCCAGCCATGGAGGCGCCAAACAGACGTCAAAAGAGCGTCAACTACCTGGTCAGGCACCGGGTGGTTGCGTGGTCAACCGCCGGGGAGATACCGGGTCAGGTACCCGGGCTGCCGGGGGGCAGGTCGTCGTCGCCGGGGGCGAGCAGCTCCTCCAGGCCGATCCGCCGGTGCACGAGGTTCTCGGCGACCACGCTCACCGGCAGCCCCGTGCGTCGGCAGTAGGCGGCGACCAGGAGAGCGGCACTCTGGATGGATCGCCCGGACAGCTCGGCCACGATGCCCGTGCTCTGCTCGAGCAGGGCCTGCTCCTCGAGAGCGCTCTGCGTGCGGGCGGCCCGGATCTCCTGCTGACGCGTGGTCCGCTCCCGCAGCAGCCCGACGGTCGCGACGCTGGTCAGCGCGTCGAGGATCGCGACCTGAGGATCGCCGAGCGTCACGACGTCGCGGAAGAAGACGCTCAGCGCGCCGGCGACCCTCGCCCGGGAGCGCAGGGGGACCACGTGGCACGAGCCGTAGCCGAGCTCCTCCGCGGCCGTGGCGAACCCCGGCCATCGGCTGGTCACCTCCGCCGGCGGCACGTTGACGACCGGACGACCGTGGCCGAGCACGACCCGGGCCGGCCCGTCGTCGGCCGAGGTGTCGACCAGCTCCCGCAGCGCGACGTCCTGGGTCGTCGTGGCGACCGTGCGGACCTCGCCGCGGGCGTCGACCAGGCTGAGTGCGGCGGCGTCGCCCTCCACGAGGGCGGCACTGCGCGAGACGAGGGTCTGCAGGAAGTCGCGCTCGTCGAAGTCGTCCGCCAGGGTGTCCGCGAGCTCGAGCAGGGTCGCCGCCAGGCGCAGCTCACGAGCCGTGACGGGATCCTCGCCGGGCCCGGTGGGGCGGCTCACCGCAGGACGAGCTTCCGGGACACCACCTCGAGGGCAACCTCGGAGAGCGGCTGGTCGGACGCGAACGCATGGGCGCGCAGCATCGCGAGAGCCTCGCTGAGCTCCACGCCGGCGCGCACGGAGATCATGCCGGTGGCCAGGTGGATCTCCGGGTGTGAGCGGAAGCCCGTCCCCGACGAGATCGCGCCGGCGAGGGCGAACGGGGCCGGCTGCGTCCCGTCGGTTCCCTCGTCTCCCTCGACGTCTTCGTCCGGGGCCGACAGGTGGCCCAGGATCACCACCGGCGGCGTCGACGTGGTGCAGGACGTCGGTCAGCGTCGCGTCGTCCAGGGGCCGTGCCTGGTCGTGGTACAGCTCGAGGACGCCCAGCCGGATGCCGCCGATCCGGAGCGGGAAGGCGAACACGGCACCCACGCCCCGCTCCGCAGCCGCGGGCCAGAAGGCCGGCCAGCGCCGGTTGCCGTCGACGCCGGCCCCGGTGACGATCACGCCGGAGTCGAACGCGTCCAGGCCGGGCCCCTCGCCGAGGGTGGTCTGGAGCTGCTCGAGGGAGCGGCCGAGATCGTCGGAGCCCGCGCTCATCTCGATCGAGCCGCGGCGGCTCATCAGCGAGATGCCGGCAGCGGATCCGGGCAGGTTGCGCACGCAGTCACGACACAGCCGTTCGGGCAGGCCGACGTGCGACTCGGGCTCCAGCACCAGCCGGGCCGTGATCTCGGCGACAGGTGTCATGGACGACTCCCTCGGGACGGCGGTGGTGCTGGGCCCGGGGGGCGGGACGGCACGCAGTCCCCGCGGCCCGGTCGGCCGGGGACGTCAGCCGTGGGCGACCTCAGTGCCCTCATGATCGTGTGACGCCTGTTCCCTCTCCCCGGTAAAGGATTCTACCGCCTCCTCGGGGTCGACGCACGGGGCGAGCCGCACCTCGTCGGCGGGACCGTGAACCTCGGCGTACGTCCGTCCGGTGACCGGGCACCGGTACCTGCGATCGTCCACCTGCTCCAGCGGCACCCCGGCATGCCCCACCCAGCGCCGGTGTCGTGCGGGCGTCCCCGCCACCAGGGCGAAGTCCGGCACGTCGGCGGTCACCACCGATCCGGCCGCCACCATGGCCCACCGGCCGATGGTGACCGGCGCGACGCACACGGCCCGGGCACCGATGCTGGCTCCCTCCCGCACCGTGACGCCGACCGGTGTCCAGTCCGCGGCCTGCTTCAGCCGCCCCGTGGCGTCGACGGCGCGCGGGTAGAGATCGTTGGTGAGCACGACCGCAGGTCCGACGAACGCTCCGTCCCCGAGCTCGGCAGGCTCGTAGACGAGCGCGTGGTTCTGGATCTTGCAGCGGTCGCCGACGACGACGCCGGGTCCGAGGTAGGCTCCCCGGCCGATCACGCAGTCCTCGCCCACCCGGGCGCCGCTGCGGATGTGCGCCAGGTGCCACACGCGCGTCCCGGAGCCCAGGGTGGCACCGTCCTCGACGTCGGCGCTGGTGGCGAACAGGTCACGTGTCTGGTCCATGCCCCGATCCCACCCGGTCCCCCCGGGGCCCGACGGCGACCGCGGGGTCGTTCCTCAATAGTGGTCACCCCGCATCGTCGGCGTGGCGCATCCGTCCCCAAATTCGAGGATAGGGGCGGTCGGTCGCGCCGCGTCGTCGGGCTCGGAGCAAGGGTCGGTGGTCTGCATGGGGGGCACAGCACCGACGGCTCGGCGGGCGGTGCCTGGACGGGATGGGGCTGCGATGAGCAACGGCGCTGGACGGGCGCGGACGGGTGGCGGCGGGCGACCGCTCGCCAGTGTGGTGATTCCCGCCCACGACGAGGCGCGCAGCATCCAGCGGTGCCTGATGTCGCTGCGGGTCGGCATCGACGCGTCCGCACTGGACGTGGTCGTGGTCTGCAACGGGTGCACCGACGACACGGCCCGAAGGCCCGCGAGTCGCTGGCCGGGTGCCCGGGTGCTCGAGCTCCCGGTGGCGTCCAAGGCCGCCGCGGTGCGCGCGGGCAACGCCGCGACCGACGTCTTCCCGCGGGTGCACCTCGACGCCGACGTCCGGCTCACCGGCGGGGACCTGGCCCGGCTGGTCGCGCCGCTCCACCGGGGCGAGGTCGAGGCGACTGCGCCCCGCAGGGTGCTCGTGCGCGAGCGGTCCTCGCGACCCGTGCGGTGGTACTACGACGTGTGGGAGCAGCTCCCGCAGGTACGCAGCGGGCTGTTCGGGCGCGGTGCGTTCGCGCTCTCGGCCGAGGGCCAGGCACGGGTGTCAGCCCTCCCGGACCTGATGAGCGACGACCTGGTCGCCTCCGAGGTGTTCTCCGCCGAGGAGAGACGCGTGGTCGACGACGCCGTGGTGGTCGTGGTCCCGCCGCGGACGACGCACGACCTGCTGCGCCGACGGGTGCGGGTGCACACCGGCAACGCCCAGGCGGGGGCGCGGGGACTGCGCCGGGAGGAGTCGGCCACCACGCCCGGCATGCTGCTGCGGTTGGCGCTGAGCCGACCACCGCTGCTGCCGCGCCTGCCGGTCTTCCTGGCCGTGGCCGTCCTCGCCCGCCTCGGTAGTCGTCCGGCGTTGCGCTCCGGGGACTACACCACCTGGCAGCGGGACGAGAGCTCCCGTGCCTGAGCGAGCGCGCCGGCGCTCCGAGTGGGCAGCCGC
Organism: uncultured Actinomycetota bacterium; assembly: GCA_963834285.1. Taxonomy (GTDB): domain Bacteria; phylum Actinomycetota; class Actinomycetes; order Propionibacteriales; family Nocardioidaceae; genus Nocardioides. The sequence goes on from CAWIAZ010000008.1 coordinate 61,348, forward strand.
CCTGGGCCTCGTGATGGTGGTGACCGTACTCGGCGCGCTGGCACCCGCGCCCGCGTCCGCCGTCGCCGACCCGTGCGGCCCGGACGGCAACGAGATCTCCTGCGAGAACTCGCTGCCGGGCACGCCCCAGAGCGTCTGGGACGTGGAGGGCTCGGGAGACGACTCGATCCAGGGCTTCGCCACCGAGATCAGCGTCGACGGCGGCGAGCAGATCGACTTCAAGGTGGACACCGACGCCTCGTCGTACCTGGTCACGATCTACCGGACCGGCTACTACGGAGGGGACGGCGCCCGCCGGATCACCACGTTGACGCCGTCGGCCACGCTGCCCCAGCAGCAGCCCGAGTGCATCAGCGACGTCGAGACGGGGCTCTACGACTGCGGCAACTGGGCGGTCTCCGCCTCGTGGACCGTTCCGAGCGCCGCGGTGTCGGGGGTCTACCTGGCTCGGCTGTCACGTCCCGACAACGGCGACGCGAGCCTGATCACGTTCATCGTCCGCGACGACGACAGCGACTCCGACGTCGTCTTCCAGACCTCGGACACCACGTGGCAGGCCTACAACGCCTACGGCGGGTCGAGCTTCTACCGCGGCGGACCGAGCGGGCGGGCCTACAAGCTCAGCTACAACCGGCCGATGCTCACGCGCGACGGGCCGGGAGGGCGGGACTTCTACTTCGCCAACGAGTACCCGATGGTCCGGTTCCTCGAGCGCAACGGCTACGACGTCAGCTACCTGTCCGGCGTCGACTCCGACCGCGACGGCGACCTGCTGCGCAACCACGGGGTCTTCCTGTCCGTCGGGCACGACGAGTACTGGAGCGGGCCGCAGCGCGCGAACGTGGAGGCCGCCCGCGACGCCGGCGTGCACCTGCAGTTCCTCAGCGGCAACGAGGTGTACTGGAAGACTCGCTTCGAGCCGTCCGCAGCCCCGGACAACGCGCCCCACCGGACGCTGGTGTCCTACAAGGAGACGTGGGACAACGCGAAGTCGGACCCCTCCTCGGAGTGGACCGGAACGTGGCGGGACCCGAGGTTCGCTCCGACCTCGGCCGGTGCCGGACGTCCCGAGAACGCCTTGACCGGCACCGCCTACATGGTCAACTACAGCGACGAGCCGGTGACGGTGTCCGCGGCGGAGGGACGGTACCGGCTCTGGCGCAACACCGGACTGGCCTCGATGGCGGGGTCCACCACCCAGCTCGCCCCGCACACGGTGGGCTACGAGTCCGACGAGGACCTCGACAACGGCGGGCGCCCGCCCGGGCTGGTGCGGCTCTCCACCACCACGGCCGACGTCTCCGAGTACCTCCAGGACTTCGGGACCCGGGTCGCGCCCGGCCGCACCACCCACCACCTGACGCTCTACCGCGCCGAGAGCGGTGCGCTGGTCTTCGGAGCGGGCACCGTGCAGTGGAGCTGGGGCCTCGACGAGGTGCACGACTCGCCGTTCCTGCCCGAACCGGCGGACCGGCGGATGCAGCAGGCGCAGGTCAACCTGTTCGCCGACATGGGCACTCAGCCCGCCACGCTCGAGGCGGGCCTGCTGCCGGCCACGGCCTCGACCGACACCGTCGGACCGACGGTGGAGATCGACTCCCCCGACCAGGGGGCCAGCCCGGCCAACGGCTGGCAGGTCACGGTCGCCGGTACGGCGACCGACGCCGACGGACGGGTCGCCGGGGTGGAGGTGTCGACCGACGGGGGGAGCAGCTGGCACCCCGCGACCGGCACCACCTCCTGGTCCTACACCTACCTCCAACGCGGGCAGGGCGAGGTGACCACGCTGGTGCGCGCGGTCGACGACAGCGCCAACATCGGCGCGACCAGCACCCTGGACCTCACGGTGCGCTGCCCCTGCAGCATCTACGGCTCCACCGAGCCCGCCACCGCGGCCACCAACGACCCCTACGCCGCCGAGCTCGGCATCCGCTTCACGCCGGCCACGAACGGGTTCGTGCAGGGGGTCCGCTTCTACCGCGGACCCGGCAACGACGGCGAGCACGTCGGCTCGCTGTGGAGCAGCGACGGGACCCGGCTCGCGAAGGCGACGTTCACCGACGAGAGCGACGTCGGCTGGCAGAGCGTGGCCTTCCCCAGCGCCGTGGCGGTCGAGGCCGGCACGACGTACGTGGCTTCCTACACGGCGCCACAGGGGCGCTACGCGGTGCAGCCCGAGGCCTTCGCGGTCGCCGGCGTGGACGAGCCGCCGCTCACGGTCGAGGGCGGGTTCGGCGCCACGCCGGCGGGCGTGTACGGCGACCTCGGTCGCTTCCCGCAGTCGAGCTACCAGCGGGCGCACTACTTCGCCGACGTCCTCTTCGCGGTCACCGACACCTCGCCGCTGATGGTCACCGACCGGTGGCCGCTGCCCGGTGCCACGTCCGTGCCCCCGACCACCGAGATCACCGCGCGGCTCTCGCGTCCGGCCACCGACGACCAGGTCGAGGTCCGGGTCGCTGACCCCAGCGGGTCCGCCGTCGCCGGCACGACCGACTACAACCCGTCCACCAGGATCGTCACCTTCACGCCGGCCGCTCCGCTCGAGGGCGCCGTGCGCCACGCGGTCGAGGTCCTCGCGACCGACGAGCAGGGACGCCCGGTCGCGGACGGCGGCAGCTGGGCGTTCACCACGGCTCGCCCGCCCGGCCAGCCCGGGGTCTGCCCGTGCACGCTCTTCGACGACGGGAGCCACCCGACAGTGGTCGAGTTCGCCGACTCGGAGGCGGTCACCCTGGGTGTGCGGTTCTCGACGTCGGTCGCCGGCACGGTGACGGCCGTCCGCTTCTACAAGGGTCCCGGCAACACCGGCAGCCACACCGGCGCGCTGTGGTCCGGCACCGGCAACAGGCTGGCGGAGGGCGTGTTCACCGACGAGTCCACCGCCGGCTGGCAGACGCTCGTCCTCGACGAGCCGGTCGAGATCTCCTCCGGCACCGACTACGTGGCGTCCTACCGCACCGAGGTCGGCAGGTACGCCGCGACCCCCAACGCGTTCAGCGCGCAGAACCTCTCCCGGCCACCGCTGCTCGTCTCCTCCACCGCGGGTGCGTACTCCTACGCCGACGCCTTCCCGGGCAACCGATCCAGCACCCACTACGGCGTGGACCTGGTCTTCGAGCGGGGCGAGCCCGAGATCTCCGTGGTCTCGCAGGACCCCGCACCCGGCGCACGCGACATCCGGCGGGCGGCCCCGGTCTCGGTGACCTTCTCCGCTCCGATCAGCTCGGGAGCGACCCTCGAGGTGTCCCGCGGCGACGGTCCCGCCCTGCCCGGCTCGACCGAGCTGTCCTCCGACGGCACCACCCTGACGCTCCGTCCGGACGGCCTGTGGCCGGCCGAGACCGACCTCGTGGTCCGGCTGTCCGAGGTGACCTCGCAGGACGGTGCCGTGCTCCCGCCGCAGACGTGGGATTTCCGGACCCGAGGGCCCGACCCCGCCGACGCCCAGTCGCTGTTCTCCGACCACCTTCCGCAGGTCTCCTCCACAGCCGACTCCGCGCCGGTCGAGCTGGGCACGGTCTTCACCCCCGCCCGGGACGGCACGATCACGGCCCTGCGCTTCTACAAGGGCACCGGCAACCTCGGCACCCACACCGGATCGCTCTGGACGACCGCGGGGGCACGGCTCGCCACGGCGACCTTCACCGGCGAGACCGCCGGCGGGTGGCAGACCGCGGTGCTGTCGTCGCCGGTGCCGGTCACGGCCGGCAGCTCGTACGTCGTCTCCTACCACGCACCGCAGGGTCACTACTCCGTCACCCCGGGCTTCTTCCGCACCCCGTTCACGTCCGGCGACCTGACCGCTCCGGCGGAGGGCAACGGCCGGTACCTCTACGGGGACGGCGGGTTCCCGCGGTTCTCCTACGGGGCGGCCAACTACTTCGTCGACGTCGTGTTCAAGGTGACGCCGTCCTCGATCACCGTCACCGGACGGAGCCCGGACGACGGGGCCACCGGGGTGTCACGCGCGGCCACGCCGTCGATCTCGCTCTCGGCCGCGGTGGCGAGCTTCGACGAGATGACGCTGCGGCACGAGGGCGGCGACGTGGCCGGCTCCGTGGCGCCCTCGTCCGACCGACGACGGCTCACGTTCACCCCGGACGACCTGCTCCCGCCCGACACGGAGGTCACGGTCTCGGTGTCGGGGGTCACCTCGACCGAGGGCGCGGTGCTTCCCGACCAGACCTGGTCGTTCCGCACCGAGTCCGACGTCCCGACCGGCAGCTCGCTCTTCGCCGGGATGACGCCCGACAACCCCGACGTCAACGACGGCGGTCCGGTGGAGGTCGGTACGGTGTTCACGCCGGCCGAGGACGGTGCGGTGACGCAGGTGCTGTTCTACAAGGGCGCGGGCAACACCGGCACGCACGTCGGCTCGTTGTGGGCCGAGGACGGCACCCTGCTCGGCCGGACGACGTTCGCGGCGGAGTCGGCCGGCGGCTGGCAGGTCGCGACCTTCACCTCACCCCTGCCCGTGACCGCCGGCAGGTCCTACGTCGTCTCCTACTACGCGCCGAACGGGCACTACGCCGCCACGGCCTCGTTCTTCACCCAGGCCCACACCGCGGGGCCGCTCACGGCGCGCTCCGGAGCCAACGGCGTCTACGTCTACGGCAGCGGCGGCGGCTTCCCGACCAGGTCCTGGCGGTCGACGAACTACTTCGTCGACGTCACCTTCCGGCCCGGCTCGTAACCAACGTCGGGTAATCGCCGGGCGCTCCGCCCCCGGACCCGCCCGGACCGACTCGAATGGGGGCAGTCCAGGACGATGAGGGAGCAGCGATGAGAACACAAGGACCACTGCGGGTGGCCGTCGTCGGCGCCGGCTACTGGGGCCCCAACCTCGTGCGGAACTTCCGCGCGGCCGACGAGTGGGATCTGGTCGCGGTGTGCGACCTCGACATGGCCCGGGCCCGTCAGGTCGTCGGCAGGCAGGGTGACGCGGAGGCCGTGACCGACGTGAACGCGCTGCTCGGGCGTCCGGACGTCGACGTGGTCGCGGTGGCCACCCCCGCCCGTACGCACCAGGCGATCGTGGAGGCCGCGCTGGTGGCCGGCAAGCACGTGCTCGTCGAGAAGCCGCTGGCGCACGACGCGCCGGCCGGCCGCTCGATGGTGCGCCTGGCCCGGGAGCGGGGCCTGGTGCTGATGGCCGACCACACCTACTGCTACACGCCGGCGGTGCTGGCGATCCACGACCTGATCGCTCGCGGCGAGCTCGGCGACATCCTGTTCGTCGACTCGGTGCGGATCAACCTCGGGCTGGTGCAGCCCGATGTCGACGTGTTCTGGGACCTGGCGCCGCACGACCTGTCGATCCTCGACTTCGTGCTGCCCGGGGGCCTGCGGCCGGAAGGGGTCGCCGCGCACGGCGCCGACCCGATCGGCGCCGGTCGTGACTGCGTCGGGTACCTCACGTTGCCGTTGGACGGCGGCGCGATCGCCCACGTGCACGTCAACTGGCTCAGCCCTACCAAGATCCGCCGGATGGTGATCGGCGGCTCCCGGCGGACGCTGGTGTGGAACGACCTCGACCCGCAGCAGCGGCTCAGCATCTACGACCGCGGGGTCGACCTGACCCAGCAGTCGGTCGACGCGGTCGACCGCAGTCTCAGCCAGATCTCCTACCGGCTGGGTGACACCTGGGCGCCGGCGCTGCCCGAGCACGAGCCGTTGCGGGCCATGGTGGCCGAGCTGGCGGCCAGCATCCGGGAGCAGCGCGCACCCCGCACCGACGGCGCCGCCGGGCTGCGGGTGCTCGGGGTGCTCGAGGCGGCCCGGCGCAGCCGGGCGGCTCAGGGCCGCTCGGTGAGCGTGCCGACGTCCGAGGACGCTGTGCTGGAGCCGGTCTCGTGACCGGGCTGAGCGGAGCCTCCGTGCTGGTGACCGGGGGAGCGGGGACCATCGGCTCGACCCTCGTCGACCAGCTGCTGGCCGCAGGGGCGGCCCACGTCGACGTGCTCGACGACCTCGTCCGCGGTCGGCGCGCCAACCTCGCCGACGCGGTCGCGACCGGGCGGGTCACGGTCGTCGAGGGCGACGTCCGTGACCGCGACCTGGTGCACGACCTCACCCGGGGGCGTGACGTCGTCTTCCACCAGGCGGCGATCCGGATCACCCAGTGCGCCGAGGAGCCCCGGCTGGCGCTGGAGGTGCTGGTCGACGGGACCTTCAACGTGGTCGAGGCGGCCGCCGCAGCGCGGGTGGACCGGCTCGTCGCCGCCTCGTCCGCCTCGGTCTACGGGATGGCCGAGGAGTTCCCCACCGGTGAGCGGCACCACCACCACAACGCCGACACCTTCTACGGTGCCGCCAAGTCGTTCAACGAGGGGATGGTCCGCAGCTTCGCCGCGACCCACGGGCTGCGGCACGTGCTGCTGCGCTACTTCAACGTGTACGGCCCGCGGATGGACGTGCACGGCCTCTACACCGAGGTCCTCGTCCGCTGGATGGAACGGATCGCCGACGGGGAGCCGCCTCTGATCTTCGGAGACGGCCTGCAGACCATGGACCTGGTCTTCACCACCGACGTCGCGCGGGCGAACGTGCTCGCGGCGGCAGGCGACGTCACGGCCGGCGTCTACAACGTCGGCAGCGGACGGGAGACCAGCCTGGTCGGCCTGGCGTCGACGCTGCTCGAGGTGATGGGGTCCGACCTGCCGGTCGAGCACGGTCCCGAGCGCGCCGTCAACGCCGTCTCCCGCCGGCTGGCCGACGTCGCCGCCGCGCGCCGGGACCTCGGGTTCGAGGCCGAGGTCGGGCTGGAGCGGGGACTGGACGAGCTGGTCACCTGGTGGCGGCCGCTGCGGACCGAGATCGCCGCCGGCCGACGAGCCGGTGCCGCATGAGCCGGATCAACGTGATGCGGCCGTGGTTCGGGGAGGAGGAGCTCGCCGCCGTCGCGGAGGTGCTCGCCTCGGGTTGGGTGGCCCAGGGGCCACGCGTCGCGGAGTTCGAGATCAGGTTCGCCGCCGCGCAGCAGACCGACCACGCCGTCGCGACCTCGAGCTGCACGACGGCGCTGCACCTGGCCCTGGCCGTCACCGGCGTCGGGCCGGGCGACGACGTGCTGCTGCCGTCGTTCTCGTTCATCGCGACCGCCAACGCGCCCACCTACGTCGGCGCGCGCCCCGTCTTCGTGCGACGTCGACCCGATCACCGGCACCATCACCGCGGACGCCGTCCGGCAGGCACTCACCCCCGAGACACGCGCGGTGATCGCGGTCGACCAGGGCGGGGTCCCCGTCGACCTGGCCGCGATCCGCGAGGTCTGCGACCCCTACGGCGTGGTCGTGATCGAGGACGCCGCCTGCGCCGCCGGCTCCACCCTGCCGGGGAGGCCGGTCGGAGCGGGGGCCGAGATCGCGGCCTGGTCCTTCCACCCGCGCAAGCTGCTGACCACCGGTGAGGGCGGGATGCTCACCACCACGCGGACGGACTGGGCGGAACGGGCCGGGCGGCTGCGCGAGCACGGCATGAGCGTCTCGGCCGCAGCCCGCCACGCCAGCGTCCTGCCCCCTCCCGAGTCCTACACCGAGGTGGGCTTCAACTACCGGATGACCGACCTCCAGGGCGCCCTCGGGATCGTGCAGCTCGACCGGCTCGCCGAGATGGTGCGACGCCGGCGCGAGCTGGCCGCCACCTACGCCGGCGCGATCGCCGAGATCCCGGGGCTGCGGGCGGTCGGCGACCCGCCCTGGGGGACCAGCAACTTCCAGTCGTACTGGGTGGAGGTCGAACCCGACTTCCCGGTCGACCGCGAGCGGCTGCTGACGCTGCTGGCCGAGGCCGGTGTCTCCGCGCGACGCGGGATCATGGCGGCGCACCGTCAGCCGGCCTACGCCGACCGCGACACGGGCTGGGCCGAGCTGCCCGGTGACCGAGCGGCTGACCGACCGGACCCTGATCCTGCCGCTGTACCACCAGCTGACCGTGGCCGACCAGGACCGTGTCCTGGGCGTGCTGCGACGGGCCGGTGAGGGGCGGTGACCGAGCTGGTGCTGATCGGGGCCAGCGGACTGGCCCGCGAGGTCCTCGTGGTGGCTCGCGCGGTGGGCGACCACGACCGGTTCGTCGTCCTCGACGACGACCCCGTGACCTGGGGCTCGAGGCTGTCGGGGGCGCCGGTCCTGGGCGGGGTCGACGAGGTACTGCGCCACCCACGGGCGCAGGTCGTGGTGTGCGTCGGCTCGGGCCACGCCCGCTGCCGGATCGTGCACCGGCTGCGCGAGCTCGGGCTGGGAGAGGACCGCTTCGCCCGGGTCGTGCACCCGGGCGCCGAGGTGCCCGAGGACTGTGCGGTGGGGGTCGGCAGCGTGCTGCTGGCCCAGGTCGTGCTGACCTCCGGCGTGGCGGTGGGCCGGCACGCCGTGCTGATGCCGAACACCACCGTCACCCATGACGGGCTGCTCGGTGACTACGTGACGCTCTGCGCCGGGGTGAGCCTCGGCGGCGGGGTCGTGGTCGGTCCGTCGGCGTACCTCGGGATGAACGTCGCCGTGCGCGAGCGGACCGCGATCGGCCGAGGAGCGGTGGTCGGGATGGGCGCCGTGGTGGTCGACGACGTGCCGCCGGGCGAGGTCTGGGTCGGGGTGCCGGCCCGGCCGAGGCCGCGCTCCGTGACACTGGCGGGAGGTCGTCTGATGAGGATCCCCCTGGTCGACCTGGTCTCCCAGCAGCGTGAGGTCGCCGACGAGGTCCGCGCCGGGCTCGACGAGGTCTTCGCCGGGTGCGGCGTTCGTCGGCGGGCCGCAGGTCGCCGCCTTCGAGGAGGAGTACGCGCGCTTCGTGGGCGTCGGACCACTGCGTCGGCGTCGCCAACGGCACCGACGCGCTCGAGCTCGCGCTGCGCGCGGCGGGGGTCAGGCCCGGAGGTGAGGTCGTGCTCCCGGCGAACACGTTCATCGCGACGGCCGAGGCCGTCTCGCGGATCGGTGCGCGGCCGGTGCCCGTCGACGTCGACCCCGACTACCTGCTCATCGACCCGGCGGCGGCCCGACGGGCCGTCACCGCGCGCACCGCAGGCGATCGTGCCGGTGCACCTGTTCGGGCAGGTCGCACCGGTGGAGGAGCTGCAGTGCCTCGCCACCGAGCGCGGGATCCCGATCGTCGAGGACGCCGCGCAGGCCCAGGGGGCCCTGCGTCGGGGGCGACCGGCCGGCGGGCTGGGGCTGGTCGCGGCCACGAGCTTCTACCCGGGCAAGAACCTCGGCGCCGCGGGCGACGCGGGTGCCGTCACCACCGACGACCCCCGCGTGGCGCAGCGGGTGCGGCTGCTCGCCGCCCACGGCTCGCCGACCAAGTACGTCCACGACGAGATCGGGTTCAACTCGCGGCTCGACGCCGTGCAGGCGGTCGTGCTGCGGGCCAAGCTGCGCCCGGCTGGAGAAGTGGAACGACCTGCGCCGGCGCGCGGCCGACGTCTACGACCGGTTGCTGGCCGACGTCCCGCAGGTGCGCCGGCCGATGCACGCCCGACGGCTGCACACCCGTGTGGCACCTGTACGTCGTGCGGGTCGCCGAGCGCGACCGGGTCCTGGCGGCGCTGCACGACGCCGGCGTGGGCGCGGGCATCCACTACCCGACCCCGGTGCACCTCACCCGGGCCTACGCCGGCCTGGGGATGGCGCCCGGAACCTGCCCCGTCGCCGAGGTCGCCGCGGGCGAGATCCTCTCGCTGCCCCTGCACCCGCACCTCACGCCGGGAGAGCAGGAGAACGTCGTCGAGGTGCTGGCACGCTCCGTCGCCAAGGGGGGACGATGACGGCGGGCCGGCACCTCGGCGACCCCCCGCCCGCCACCGCCGGGCGGGCCCTGGCGTGGAGCATGGCCAACACGTTGGTGGGTCGGGTCGGCACGGTCGCGATCGGCGTGGTGCTGGCACGGCTCCTCGGCCCGGACCAGTTCGGCACCTACGCGGTCGCGTTCGTCGCGTTGATCGCGCTGCTCAGCTTCAACGAGCTGGGGGTCAGCCTGGCCATCGTCCGGTGGCCGGGTCGACCCGGCGACGATCGCGCCGACCGTCACCACGATCTCGGTGGCGACGAGCCTGCTGCTCACCGGGATCGCCGTCGCGGTGGCGCCGTGGTTCGCGACGGCGATGGGCGCGCCCGAGGCGACCGGGGTGATCCGGCTGCTGAGCCTCTGCGTGCTGGTCAACGGCCTGGTGGCGACCCCGGCCGCGCTGATGCAGCGGCTGTTCCGCCAGGACCAGCGGATGTTCGCCGACCAGGTCAACGTGTGGGTCGGGTGCCTCGGTCTCCATCGTGCTCGCCCTGCTCGGCTTCGGCGCCTGGTCGCTGGCCATCGGACGGCTCGCGGGCGCCGGGCTCTCGGCGCTGCTGTTCCTGCACTACTCGCCGCTGCCGTACCGGTTCGGTCTCGACGCGCGGCACGTGCGACCCCTGCTCGCCTTCGGCCTCCCCCTGGCCGGTGCGAGCGTGATCGTCTTCCTCGTCGGGTTCGTCGACCAGATCGTCGTCGGTCCCGTGCTGGGGCCCACCCTGCTCGGCTACTACGTGCTGGCGGTCAATCTCGCCAGCTGGCCGGTCACCCTGTTCTCCCAGCCGCTGCGCAACGTGGCACCTGCACTGTTCTCCCGGCTCCAGCACGATCCGCGGCGCCTGCGCTCGGACCTGCATCCTGGTGCTGCGTCCGCTGGCGCTGGCGGCGCTCCCGTTGTGCGTGCTGATGGCCATGACCGCCCCGCAGATCGTGCAGGTCGTCTACGGCACCGCCTGGCTTCCCGCCGGGGAGGTGCTGCGCTGGCTGGCGCTGGGAGCGGCGCTCCGCATCTTCGGCGAGCTCTGCTACGACTACCTGGTCGTGCTGCGGCGGTCCCGGGAGATCCTGCGTCTGCAGGTGCTCTCGCTCGTGGTGCTCGTCCCCGCCGTCACCTACGCGGCCGCCCGCCACGGTGTCGGCGGCGCGGCAGCGGCCCTGCTCGTGGTCGCCGGCCTCGTGACCGCGCCTCTCTACCTGCGCGAGCTGCGCCGGGTCGGCGTGGACCTCGGTGCCCTGGCGGGCGCGGTGCGGCCCGCCGTCCTGCTTGCCGCCGCAGTCGCCGCAGCGACCTGGGTGCTGTTCCGGTGGCTCGACGGTGGTCTGCTGGCGCTCGCGGTGTGCGGTCTGGGCGCGGCCGCAGCGACGGCGGCGGCCCTGTGGCGACACCGCGCCGACCTCTCCGTCTACCGCGTCTCGGCCGCGGCCGCCGACGCCGCCGACGCCGCCGTCCCGGTGGGCGCGGGCGCCCCCGCCGGTGCGCACGTCCGCCCACCGGCCGAGCGGGGGGTCTAGCGTGCGCATCCTCGTCTACCCCCACGACCTGGCTGTCGGCGGCAGCCAGCTCAACGCCCTCGAGCTGGCTGCGGCCGTGCGGGGACGCGGTCACGACGTCCTGGTGCACGGCACCCCGGGGCCCCTGGTGGAGCGGGTGCACGAGCTCGGGCTGGAGTTCGTCGAGGCGCCTCCGATCGGCCGGCGTCCGTCGCCGGCCGCCGTCGCCGGACTGCGCCGGTTGGCCGGGGAACGCGGGATCGACGTGCTGCACGGCTACGAGTGGCCTCCCGGTCTGGAGTGCTCCCTGGCCTCCCTGCGCTCGCCGGCGGTCGCGGTGACCACCGTGATGTCGATGGCCGTGGCCCCGTTCCTCCCACGCTCCGGCCCGGTCGTGGTCGGCACGGCCCAGATCCTCGCCCACGAGCGCGCCCGCGGCCGGAGCCGGGTGCGGCTGCTCGAGCCCCCGGTCGACACCGAGCTGAACCGCCCGGGGGCTCCGCTGGACCTGGACGCCTTTCGGGCCCGGTGGGGCCTGGACGACGGCCGCCCCCTGGTGGTCTGCGTGACCCGGCTCGCGCACCAGCTGAAGCTGGAGGGCGTGCGGACGGCGATCGAGGCGATGCCGGAGGTCGCCCGGGCGACCTCGGCACGGCTGCTGCTGGTCGGGGGCGGCGACGCCCGGGACGAGGTCGCCGCGCTGGCCGCGGACGTCAACCGGCGCGCCGGCGCCGGCACCGTCGTGCTGACCGGCGAGCTGGGCGACCCGCGGCCGGCGTACTCGCTGGCCGACGTGGCCCTGGGGATGGGCGGGTCCGCGCTGCGAGCCATGGCGTTCGGGGCCCCGCTCGTCGTGCTCGGCGAGGGAGGCTACATCGAGCCGCTGACCGAGGAGACGCTGCCGGGCTTCCTGTGGCGCGGCTGGTACGGCTACGGCGGAGAGGGTGATCCCGGGTCGCGACTGGCGCGGACGCTGGTCGGTCTGCTTGCCGACCCCGTGCGCCGGAGCGAGCTCGGCCGGCTCGGCCGGTGGACCGTCGAGCAGCGCTTCTCCCTGGAGGCCGCCGCCCGCCGGCAGGAGCAGATCTACGCTGAGGCGCTCACCGAGACCCCGGGCGCCCTCACCACGGCCGTGGCCGGTGCCCGCTCCGTGACCGGCTACGCGCGCTACCAGGCCGTGCGTCGCGTCGCCCGGCTGCGCGGGAGCCGCGTCGCGGAGGACTTCAACGGCCGCCCGGTGGCCCGGTCGGCCGCGGACGCGCCGCTCGGCCGGCCCGGTGCCCCCGGCTCCGGCGGGGTGGTGGTCTGGTTCGCCGGCGCCCCCTGGCAGGCCGTCACCGGCACCGACCGGCACCTGGCCACGGCGTTGAGCGAGCACGACCTGGTCGTCTGGGTCGACCCGCCGATGTCCTGGGTGGCGCGACGACGGCGCGGACTGCGGATCCCGGCCGTGAGCCAGCCGCTGCCGCGGCTGGTGCGCGTCAGCACCTCCTGCCCGCCCGGGGTCAGCCGTCCGGGTCTGCGTCGGTTGGCGCGGTGGCTGACCGCCTGGCACGCCGCACGCGTGGTGAGGTCGCTCGGTCTCCATGCCGACACGGTCGTGGTCAGCGATCCCGAGCAGTACGTGCCGAGGCGACCCGGCGCTGCTGTGCGGGTCTACTTCGAGACCGACGACTTCGTGGCGGGTGCCGAACTGCTCGGCCACGGCGCCGGCTACGCCCGCCGCTGCCGACGGGCCAACCTGCGGCGCAGCGACGTCGTCCTGGCCGTGACCGAGCACCTCCGAGCCCGGCTCGCGGCCCAGACCGCGGCGGAGGGGCCACGGCGGGTGCTCACGCTGCCGAACGGCACCGACGTCGACCACTACCGAGCAGTGGACTCGGTGACCGTGGCCCCCGAGGTCGCCCTGGCCCGGCCGATGGCGGGAGTGATCGGTCAGCTCAACGACCGGCTCGACCTCGACGCCCTCGATGCGGTCGCGGGCACCGGCGCCCGACTGCTGCTGCTCGGTCCCCGCTACGAGGAGCGGGCTGAGACCCGGGTGCGCCTCGATGCCCTGATCGCCCGACCCAACGTGCAGTGGATCGACCGGCAGCCCTTCGAGCGGCTCCCGGAGTTCATGGCGGCGGTGGACGTCGGGCTGACGCCCTACGCCGACACGGACTTCAATCGCGGCAGCCACCCCTTGAAGACTCTGGAGTACCTCGCGGCCGGCCGTGGCGCCGTCTCGACCGACCTGCCCGCAGCCCGGGCGCTGCACACGGACCTGGTCGAGGTCGCCGCGAGCGCCGCCGAGTTCGCCGCCGCGACGATGACCCGGCTGGCAGCCCCGCCCGATCCGGCGCTGGCCGCCGCCAGGAGGGACTACGCCAGCACCCACAGCTGGCAGGCCCGTGCCCGGCGCCTGCGCGAGATCTGCGACGAGGCGCGCGCCGAAGGACCTGGAGGTGGGACCCGATGACCGAGCCGAGGACGCATCCCGGGTTCGCGTTCGTGTGCGCCGACCGTCCCGAGCTCGGGCGGTGCCTGGCCGACCACCTGGCCAACCACTCAGCCGCAGGGAGGGCCGGCCGGGTGTCCGAGCTGGACCGGTCGGCCTGGCTCGTGCTGTGGGGATCGCCCGCGGCTCCCCGGCGCTCGCGGATCCGGATCCGGCCAGGTGAGGCTGCGGACGTCGGCCCGCCGGTGATGGGGGAGGACGCGGCGGCGACGTCCGCGGTGGAGACGGCGCTGCCGCCGTTCGCCGAGGTCACGTGGTCGCCACGAGCACGGGAGCTGACGGCGCAGGTCGACTGGCTGGGCTTCTGCCACGTCTACCAGACCCAGGGCTGGCACTGGGCCGCCCTCTCGTCCTCGGCCGCGGCGCTCGGGTCGTTGCGCGGCCTGGGGCTCGACGACGCCGCGATCCGGGTGCAGGCGATGCTCGGCTGGCAGCTCGGTTCGCGCAGCCTGCACGCCGGGGTGCGCAAGCTCGCACCCGGCGAGCGACTGGTGATCAGCGCAGGATCGTGGCGTACGGAGGCTCCTTCCCGGGAGCCGTCGTCCCCCCCGCCGTCGTCCTCCCCGCCGTCGGCCGGGACCACGCCGGCACCCGCCGCGGCCTCCGATCCGTCCGCGGCGCAACGGGCGGCCGTGCGGGTCCGCGAGCTGGTCGGTGGCTTCCTCGACGAGCACCCCGACGCACTGCTCCAGCTCACCGGAGGCCTCGACTCGCGCATCCTGCTGGCGGCGATCCCGCCGGAACGCCGGCCGCAGGTCGAGGCTCTCACCCTGGTGGTCCCGGGATCCGAGGACGCTCGGATCGCGGCTCGGCTGGCGCGCGAGCACGGGATGAGGCACCGCCTCATCGACCTCGACGGCCTGGACGACCTCAACCCCGGTGAGGCGTACGCACGTTGCGTGGAGGCGGCGGCGCGAGTGGAGAGCAGCGCCGACCCGTTGGGGCTCGCTGCGCTGCAGTGGGCCGAGCGGGACCTGCCGTCGCGACCCCGCTTGGCCGGGCTGGGCGGCGAGGTCGCCCGCGGCTTCTACTACGTCGGCCCGCCGGTGCCGATGCCGGTCACCCGCGGCCTGGCGGGGGCTCTGGTCCGGTGGCGGCTGGCGGCGAACGAGCGGGTGGAGACCGAGGCGGTGCACCCGGAGTTCCTGCGGGGCGCCGAGCGCCAGGTGGTGCTCGACGTCCACGCGGCGCTGGCCTCCAGTGGCCGGCACTGGTGGGCCGCCACCGACGAGCTCTACCTCTGGCAGCGGATGCAGCGCTGGGCCGGCGTGCTGGCCTCCGCCACCTGTGCGGAGCGGATCACGCTGAACCCCATGCTCGACCGAGCGTTCCTCGACCTGGTGCGGACGGTGCCGTGCTCCGAGAAGCGGACGATGCTGCTGCTGAGCAGGATCCTGCTGGAGCTGGACCCGGACCTGGCCCGCACGGAGATGGACGGACGCCCCGCTCCCGAGGTCTACGCCGAGCGGTCCTGGCGGAGCTCGGCACGGCTCACTGCGACCCAGGGACGGCGGGTGGTCGGGAAGGTCCGGCAGCGACGTCAGGGCACGACCCGGCCACCGGCCGGTGGCGAGGTGCTGGGCGTCAAGGTGACCGAGCACTGGCGGGCGCGACCCACGCTCCTTGATCCGGTGCGCTCGCTGGGCGTGTTCCGCGACTCGTGGCTCGACCAGGTGCTGACCGGGCGGCGGTCGCCGCAGGCCTCGACCGTGGCCCTGCTGCTCAACCTCGCGGTCGCCCTCGAGCGTCGCGAGGATCAGGCGGGGACCAGCCGGTCGCGGCAGCCCAGCCTCTCGGGCCTGGTGGAGGGGCGCACCAGCGCGCGCACCGAGGCGCGGGACTCATGATGGCCACGCGCGATCCAGCTGAGCTCGGCCAGCACGGTCAGGGCCCAGTACGCGGCGCCCGCGACGGGTCCGGATCGACGTCGGTACAGGCGCACGCGGTTCAGGATCTGCAGGACGTGGGTGAGGTCGTTGCGTCCCGAGGCCCCGCCGACGTGGACCGCCCGCGCGGCCGGCTCGTACCAGGTGGCCCAGCCGAGATCGCGCGCGCGCAGGCAGTAGTCGGTCTCCTCGGAGTAGAGGAAGTACGACTCGTCCCAGTCGCCGACCTCGCGCGCGCACGCCGTGGAGACGGCGAGGATGGCACCGAGCGCCCAGTCGACGCGGCCCGGGCGCTCGTAGGCTGCCGGCTCCTGCACGTGCTCGGAGAGCGCGGGGAGGCCCAGACGGCTCAGCCCCGCGGCCCGGAGGAGCGTGGGCGCGCGACGCAAGGAGAGGTGCAGGGTGCCGTCGGGCTCGTGCACCCGGGGCGCGGCGATGCCGACCCCGGGGCGATCGAGGCAGGCGAGCAGGCGCGGCACCGAGCCGGGATCCATGCGGACGTCCGGGTTGAGGATCAGCAGTGCGTCGGCGTCGTCCGCCGCCCGGGCTCCGCGGTTGATGCCCGCGGCGTACCCGTCGTTGGGCGCCTCCACTACCCGGCAGTCGGACCGGGCGGCGACGAGCGCGCGGGTCATGTCGGTGGAGTCGTTGTCGACGACCACCACGTCGGCGGTGAGCCCGTCGAGGGCCGCGGGCAGCGAGTCGAGCAGGTCCCCGACGACCGCGTCGCTGTTGTAGGTGACCACCACCACGGCGACGTCGCAGCTCATGGCAGGAGCCTAGGCCGGACCGCACCGGCTGCGCTCACCGAAATCGGGGGTGACGGGTCGTGGTGAGGCTGCTGCTGGTCGCTCCGACCGCCGATCCGACCGACGTCGGGGAGGCCTGGGTCGCCTACCAGTGGGCCGCCCACCTCGGGAGCCGTCACGACGTGACGCTGCTGACCTACCGCAAGCGCTCGCGCCCGAGTGTGGTGCAGGCCCTGCCGCACTTGCGTGTCGTCGAGTGGGAGGAGCCGCCGCTGCTGGGCAGGGCCGAGCGGCTCAACAGCCTGATGAAGCCCGGCTACCTCGCCTTCCACGCCCGCGCCCGCCGCTGGATCCGCGCAGCGCGTGCCCGGGGCGAGGTGTTCGACGTCGCCCACCAGCCGCTGCCGGTGGCGATGCGTTACCCCTCGCCGTTGCGGGGGTCGGGGATCCCCTACGTGATCGGCCCGGTCGGGGGCAGCCTCGGGTCGCCCGCGGCGTTCGAGATCGAGGACACGGCACCGCCCTACACGGCCCTGCGCCGCCTGGACGGGTGGCGGCTCCGCCACGACCCCCTCCTGCGGGCGACCTACGCCGAGGCCGCCTGCGTTCTCGGCATCGCGCCGTACGTCGCGGACGCCCTCGCCGCGGTGCCCCTGCGGGCCCTGGGGCTGATGCCGGAGACGGCCCTCGAGACGCTCCCCGAGGCGGTGCAGCGGGAGGGCGCCGAGAGTCGCCCGTTGCGGCTGCTGTTCGTCGGTCGCCTGGTCCGGACCAAGGGTGCCCGCGACGCGATCGCCGCGCTGGCGCACCTGCGCGACGTCCCGCTGGTCCTCGACGTGGTCGGCGACGGCTTCGACCGCGCCGAGTGCGAGCGCACGGCGCGAGACCTCGACGTGGCCGAAAGGGTGCGCTTCCACGGTGCGTGCTCCCGCGACCGGGTGCGGCAGTTCTACCGCGAGGCCGACGTCTTCGTCTTCCCGAGCTATCGGGAGCCCGGAGGCAACGTCGCCTTCGAGGCGATGGGACACGGGCTCCCGGCCGTGGTCTGCGACCGCGGAGGCCCGGGTCACGTGGTGACCGACGAGTGCGGGATCCGGGTCCGACCCGAATCGCCGGACCAGCTCGCCCGCGCCCTGGCCGGTGCCGTGCGCCGGCTGGCGGCGGACCCCGACCTGCGCGCCGCGATGGGCCGGGCCGCGCGGGAACGCGTGGCCGCCGTGGGCCTGTGGGAGACCAAGATCGACCAAGTCGACGCGCTCTACGCGCGTCTCGTGCGAGAAGGAGTGCCTCGTGTACGTCCGTGACCTGTTCCTGAGCCTGCGCCGTCGGTGGTACCTGCTGCCGGTGGTGCTGATGGCGACCGTGGCGTGCGCCATGGTGAGTGCCGACCGGGTCGGGCCGACCTACCGGTCCTCGGCGACCGTCGTGCTGGTGCCTCCCGAGACGACCCTCGGTGAAACCGGCAACCCGTACCTGTTCCTGGGCGGGCTGCAGCAGAGCGTGGACGTGCTGAGCCGGACGGTCGGCTCCGAGTACGTGCGCAGGACCGTCGCGCGCAGCGTGCCCGAGGGGAGCTACGAGGTGAGGACCGACGTCACGACCAGTGCTCCGATGCTGGTCGCGACGACCGAGGCGAGCACCCCCGAGGCGGCAGACCGTCTGCTCACGGTGGTGCTCGCGGAGGTTCCCCAGGTCCTCGACACCCTCCAGCGCTCCCTGTCCGTGCCGCGGAAGTCGCAGATCCAGACCCAGGTGATCGCGCGCACGTCGCAGCCCGAGACCGTGCAGCGCGGGCAGTACAGCGCCGTGGTCGTGGTCGGTGGTGTGAGCCTGGTCCTCGGGCTCCTGCTCGTGAGCCTGGTCGACGGGCTGCTGCTGCGCTGGACGCGCACCCGTGGTCACCAGCGCGTGCCGGCACGCAGCGGGGTCCGCAGCGCGAGCGGGGGCGGCTGAGGTGCTCCAGCCGGCACCCCGACCGGCGCCGACGTCGGCGTTCGCCGCCCTGGGGCGGCTCGACGCGACGTCGGTCCTCACGGTCTACCTCGTCGCCCTGATGGTCATCCCGAACCGTCTCGTGGTGGGGCCGCTGGGCGGGGCGGGGTCGCCGGCAGGGCTGGTCGCGCTGGCGTGCCTGCTGTGGTGGGTCGCCGACCGGCTCCGGCGTCCCGACGCCACGGACCGCGGCTTCCAGCCGGTCCGGGCGGCGGCGCTGGGCTTCGGGTTCGCCGTCGCTGCCAGCTACGTGGCGGCCACCGTGCGCCCGATCGAGCCCGCCGAGCTGAGCACGGCCACCCTCGGTCTGGTGCTGCTGGCCGGCTGGTGCGGGGTGCTGCTCGTCGCGCAGGACGGCATCGTCACCCGGGAGAGGCTGCTGGCGGCCGCCCGCCGGTTGGTCGTGGTGACCGCCGGCATGGCCGCTCTCGGCATCGCGCAGTTCATGTCGGGGCAGGTGCTGGTCGACCGTGTCGTCGTTCCTGGGCTCACGTCCAACCACGAGCTCGCCGGCCTGACGATGCGTGAGGGTTTCAGCCGCCCGTTCGGCACCGCCTCGCACCCGATCGAGTACGGGGCCGTGGTGACCATGGTGCTGCCGCTGGCGCTCGCGCTCGCGATGGCGGACCGGGAGCGGTCGGCCCTGCGCCGGTGGCTGCCGGTCGCTGTGCTGCTGGCCTGCCTCCCGCTCTCGATCTCCCGGTCCACGCTGCTCGCAGGCACGGTCGGGTTGGTCCTGGTCGTCGCCACCTGGCCGAGGCTCGAGCGCCGGCTCGCCGCTCTCGGCCTGCTGGCGGCCGTCCCCTTCGTGTACGTCGCCGTCCCTGGCATGCTGGGCAGCCTGCTGGGCCTCTTCACCCGGATCGGCTCCGACAGCAGCGCGCTGTCGCGGACCGGGTCCTACGACATCGCCGCGGACTTCATCGGCCGAGCCCCGGTCCTCGGCCGGGGCTTCTCGACGTTCCTGCCGGAGTACCGGATCCTCGACAACCAGTACCTCGGGCTCGCCGTCGAGACCGGGCTGGTGGGCCTGGCCGCGTTCGCCGCTCCTGCTCGGGTCCGGCCTGCTCGCGGCCGGCCGAGCACGGTCGGCGTCGCGGGACCTGCTCCCGTCCCAGCTGGCCGCCGGCCTCTTCGGGGCGGTCGCCTCGGGCGGCGTCACGTTGGCCCTGTTCGACGGCTTGAGCTTCGCGATGACCGCCGGCGTGCTGTTCCTGGTCCTGGGCCTCTGCGGGGCGACCCGTCGGCTGGTGGCCGAGAGCACGTGATCTCACGTTCCCGCGTGGCATACCTAGCGCGTCCGGTAGCCTGCACGCGCACCTCGTCCGAGGTGAGGCGCCGCCGTGGGAGCAAAAGGATCGCCATGCTTCGCCCTGCCCGGATGCCTGCCCGGATGCCTGCCCGGACGCCCGATCGGATGCCTGCCGCCCCCGACTCTGCGCCGCGGCGGCTCCTGCTGCTCGGACTGCTGGCCCTCGCCGGTCTGCTCGTCGCCCAGGCCTGCTCGGCCCCGACCACGCAGGCTCGTCGCGTCGCCCCCGCGGACCGGGGGGCGGTCGCGGTGGCCGGCGACTCCGGCGCGGCCGCAGGCACCGACCGGAGCCGGCCACGCCGACGCAACTGCGCCCGCCGCCCCAGCGCCTGCGGGTACCCGGACGCCACCAACACCGGGCCGCGTCCCGGGGTCCGGCTGCGCCCGTCCGGCCCGATCACCGCAGACCGCGACGGCCAGGTGATTCGCCGGCGCGACGTCAGAGGCGAGATCAACGTCACCGCGTCCAACGTGACGATCCGGAACACCCGCGTCACCGGCGGGCGGGGCATCGGCCCAGCCGACTGGGTGATCATCGTCCGCCCGGGCGCGCGGAACCTCCGGATCATCAACAGCGAGGTGCGGACACCGGCCGGGAGCGCGCAGGACATGGCCTGCATCTTCAACATCGGGGACACCCGCCCGGTGATCCGGCGCGTCGACATCCACGGGTGCAGTGCCGGCATCTCCTCCGGGGCGGCGCTGGTCCGCGACTCCTACATCCACGACCTCGCTCAGGTGCCAGGCCTGTCCCACGTCGTGGGTGTGGCCTCCAACGGCGGTGGCCGTCTCGCGGTCCGGCACAACACGATCTTCAACCAGTACGACCAGACCGCGGCCGTCGCCATGTACCAGGACTTCGGAGGCCAGCGGAACAACGTGGTCCGCAGGAACCTGATCGCGGGTGGGGGCTACTGCGTCTACGGTGGCGCGGGCGCCAGCGCCACGTCGCGAATCCGCTTCATCGACAACCGGTTCAGCCGCCGCTACTCGCCGCGCTGCGGCTCCTTCGGGGTCGTGGCCTCGTTCGACCTCGGCGACTCGGGGAACGTGTGGGAGCGCAACTACTGGGACGAGACCCTGGCTCCAGTGCGCCGGTGAGCCGTCCCCGATTCGGGGGATATCCGCTCCGTCACCCTGCGCCGGACCCGCTGACCTTGCGACGATGCGGGTCGACATCGGAGGTGCCATGGCGACATGGGACGCCTTGGCGGCGTGTGCCAGGCGGTGGTACGTCGTGCTCGTGGGGCTCGTGCTCACCGGGACCGCCGCCAGCGCGGTCGCCGCGGTGGACGGGGTCACCAGCGCCCACGTCGAGGTCGTCTTCCTGGCCCCGGCCACCCCTCAGACCCCCAACCAGCTCGCGTCCGCGGCCACGAGCGTGGTAGCCACCGCCGGCCTGGTCGAGAGGCTGGTCAACGGGGGCGCCCAGCCGCCCGCGACCAGCGACATGGTCACCCTGCTCGGGCGCGGGGTCCGCGACGGCACCTCGGTCGTACTGCCGGACTCGGGAGGGCAGTGGGCCCAGAACTTCGACCGCCCGGTGCTGGTCGTGGAGGTCACGGGCCCCTCGGCGGACGACGTCGCGGCCCGGCTCTCGGCCGCTGTCGGTGAGGTGGAGCGGACGCTGGAGCGGATCCAGGTCGAGGAGGGGGTCCGTCCGCGCGACCGGATCACGACCAGCCTCGTGCCGGCCGAGCCGCGGGTCCGCGTGGAGCAGGGTCACCGGGGCGCGGCGCTCGGCATGACGCTGCTGCTGGGCCTCCTGCTCACGGCGGTGTCCGCGGTCTCCGTGGACCGGCTGGCCCGAACCCGACCGTGGCGCCACTGACCACTGATCACCGACCACTGACCAACGGTCGGTTCCGACCGAGGCGTGCCGATGGCTCAGGCCGGGACCCAGTCCGGCAACCGGTGACCCAGGCCGAGGAGCTGCTCGACGGCCGCGCGGGCACGGGGGGCGGCGCGCCCGTCGCCGTACGGGTTCACGGCGTGCGCCATCGCGGCGTACGCCGCCGGGTCGCGCAGCAGGGTCGTCGACCTCGTCGACGATCAGGTCCTCGTCGGTGCCGACCAGGCGCACCGTGCCGGCCTGCGACGGCCTCGGGCCGCTCGGTGGTCTCGCGCAGCACCAGCACCGGCTTGCCGAGGCTGGGCGCCTCCTCCTGGACGCCGCCGCTGTCGGTCAGCACGACCCGGCTCGCGGCCATCGCGCGGGCGAAGTCGGGGTAGGACAGCGGGTCGGTGATCGTGACGTTGTCCATGCCGTCCAGGGGCGGCAGCAGCACCTCGCGGACCTGCGGGTTCAGGTGGGCCGGCAGCACGAACCGCACCTGCGGGTGCTCCTTGGCGAGCCGGGCCACGGCCGCGGCCGTCCGGGCCATGGGTGCGCCCCAGGACTCGCGTCGGTGGCTGGTCACGCAGCACCGCGGGCGTGCCGTCGAGCACGGCGAGCGCGGGGTCCTCGACCGGCAGGTCGCGAGCGACCACGTCGAGGAGCGCGTCGATCACCGTGTTGCCCGTGACCACCACCGAGTCGGCGTCGACCCCCTCACGGAGCAGGTTGTCGCGCGCGAGCGGCGTGGGAGCCAGGTGCAGGGACGCCAGCTGGCCGGTGAGCCGCCGGTTGAGCTCCTCGGGGAAGGGGTCGTAGCGGTTGGCGGTCCGCAGCCCGGCCTCGACGTGGACGACGGGCACCTTCTCGTAGAAGGCAGCGAGGGCGGCCGACGAACGCGGTGGTGGTGTCCCCCTGGACCACCACCGCGTCCGGGCCCTCCCGACGGATCGCCTCGCGTCAGGCCGGTGAGCACCCGCTGCGTGACCTCGTGCAGCTGCTGGCGCGGTCGGAGGACGTCGAGGTCGACGTCGGGCGTGATGGCGAACAGCCGGTTGACCTGGTCGAGCATCGAGCGGTGCTGCCCGGTCACGGCGACCACCACGTCGCAGGTGGGGGCACGCTCGCAGGGCGCCCACGACGGGCGCGAGCTTGATCGCCTCGGGGCGGGTCCCGTAGACCACCATCACGGTCGGGGTCACGGCTACCGCCACAGCCCGCGGGTGTCGTAGACGACCTTGCCGGACAGCCGGGAACGGCTCAGCGACCGGAAGTGGTCGTGGTCCACGAGCAGGACGACGATGTCGGCCGCCGCGATGGCCTCGCCGGCCGCCTGCAGCTGCACGTGCGGGAACGCCTCCAGCTCGGCGGGCAGGCGTCGCACGAGCGGCTCGGCCACCCGGATGTCCAGCTCGGGACGGTCCTGCGCCAGCGCGGTCACGATGTCGACGGCCGGGCTCTCCCGCAGGTCGTCGACGTTGGCCTTGTAGGCCAGGCCCAGGCAGGCCACCGTGGGCTCGTGGAACCGCTCGGACTTGCGGGCCACCTGGGCGGCGACGTGGCGGGGCTTGGCGTCGTTGACGGTCCGTGCCGTCCGGAGCAGCGGTGAGGTCTCGGGTGCCACGCCGACGATGAACCAGGGGTCGACGGCGATGCAGTGGCCACCGACGCCGGGGCCGGGGGTGAGCATGTTGACCCGCGGGTGGTGGTTGGCCAGCCGGATCACCTCCCAGACGTCGAGCTCGAGCTCCTCGCTGATCAACGACAGCTCGTTGGCGAAGGCGATGTTGACGTCGCGGTAGGCGTTCTCGACCAGCTTCGCCATCTCCGCGCTGGCCGCGTCGGTGAGCAGGATCTGGCCCTGGCAGAAGACCCGGTAGACCGCGGCCGCCCGCTGCGCGCAGCGGGGGGTGACGCCTCCGACGACCCGGTCGTTGGTGACCATCTCGACCATGATCCGACCGGGGAGGACGCGCTCGGGGCAGTGCGCCACGAACACGTCCGGGACGCCCTCGCGAGCTGTGCGGCAGGACCAGGTCGGGGCGCAGGTCGGCGAGCCAGCGGCTGACCTGCTCGGTGGTGCCGGGCGGCGAGGTCGACTCGAGGATCACGACCCCTCCGGGGCGCAGGCAGGGCGCGATCTGCTCGACCGCGTCGCGGACGAAGTGCAGGTCGGCCCGGTGGTCGTCGGTGAACGGCGTGGGCACCGCGATGATGTAGGCGTCGGCCGGAGGAGTCTCGGTGGTCGCGGTCAGGTTGCCCACCGCGACCGCCCCACTCACGGCGGTCGACAGGTCGGGCTCCACGAACGGGACCTCGCCGTTGGACACGGCCTTGACGGTGGCCTCGTTGACGTCGACGCCCACCACCTCGATGCCGCGGGTCGCGAGGGCGGCGGCGGTCGGCAGGCCGATGTAGCCGAGGCCGAGGATCGCTACTCGACCGGTGAAGTGCTCGTGCTCGAGATCGTCCATGTCAGGTCCTTGCTAGGCGGGGACGGGCTGCGAGCCCACGGGGCCCGAGACCGGTGGGCGGAGCGACGACGCGGACAGCGGCGTCGGGCGGGCGTAGCGGGGTCGGGGGTGCACCAGCTCGGTGGCGGTGAGCGCGACGAAGGCGGTGTTGGTGACCAGGTAGCGGCGCCACAGCCGGCGCGGCTCCTGGAGCACGCGGTAGGCCCACTCCATGCCGCAGCGCTGCCAGCGCTCGGGGGCACGTCGGGTGACGACCGGCCAGCACGTCGAACGAGCCGCCGACACCGTGCACGACCGGCACCTCCAGGGCGGCGCCGTAGCGGCGCGAGGAAGATCTCCTTCTTCGGGCGTGGTCATCCCGAGGAACAGCAGGTCGGCGCCGGAGTGCCGGCGATGTCGGTCGGCGACCTCCTCGGACTCGTGCGTCGCTCGAAGTAGCCGTCCCGGCTGCCGGCGATGGTGGCGCCCGGCCACCGGTCGGCGACCACCGCGCGCAGCTGCGCCAGCACCTCGGGACGTGCCCCCAGCAGGTAGACCCGCGGTGCCGTCGCGGTCGGCGAGCGTCGAGGAGCGCCTCGAACAGGTCGATGCCCGGCGACCCGCTCGGGCAGCGGGCTGCCGCAGCAGCCGGCTGGCCCACACGACGGACTGCCCGTCGGCCAGCAGCACGTCGCACTCGCAGCAGCGACTCGCGCAGGACGCGGGTCGGTGCGCAGCTTGCACGATCTTGGCGGCGTTGACGACGCCGACCAGCAGCCGGCCGTGGCCCGCGGAGGCGTCGGTCGCCAGCCCGACCACCTCCGGCAGCGTCAGGGCGTCGACGTCCAGGCCGAAGAGCAGCCGGCGCGGGTCCGGTCATGCAGGAGTCTCGCGTCATCAGCGGTCTCCCTCCTCCTCGCGGGCAGCCAGGCGTAGAGCAGCCAGCCCGAGCTCGTAGGGTCGGCACTCGTGGTCGACCCGGTGGCGGGGAAGACCCGGTCGAGCACCGGCAGGCTGCAGACCCGGGCGCAGCGCGGTCGGTCACGCGCCGAGGCCGCGCGCCGCCTTGCGCGGCTCGCGGCGGCCGACCTTGCGCCAGACCAGCCGAGTGCCGTCGTCGACCAGGTCCTCGAACGACCTCCGGGTGCGGGTCGAGCCAGCGCAGCCCGGCGACGATCTCTCGCGTGTGGTCCGTCGCCGCCGGCCTCGAGCGAGGTCGAGCAGCGCCATCGGCGCCATCGCGTGCTGGTGCACGCTGTAGACGGGGTAGCGCTCGACGACCGCGCCGTTGCGGGCGTCGTAGTGCCACCACCACTGTCCGGCGGGCCCTGCAGCAGCGCAGAGCCGGTCGGCGGTGCGGTTGGCCGCGGCCAGCGGATCGGCGGCGCCGTGTGCGTCGCGCGCGCGGGCCAGCGCCTGGACCGGGTAGATCTGGTCGGCGAAGCTGCCCACGTGCCGCCGCCACCACGACTCCTGCGCCGGGGGGCGCGACGTGGGGGTAGCACCCCGCGCGGCCCTGGTGGCGCAGCAGCCGGGACGACGCCGCCTGCACCAGCGCGTCGGTGTCCGCGAGGGGGCTCGCCGCCACCGCCGCGGTCAGCAGCCAGGACAGCGACACGATGGCGAGGGGCCGCCCGGCGTCGACCAGGTCGCGACACCGGCCCAGCAGGGCCGGGGGCAGGTCGTGGTTCACCTCGACCGACGCCCAGACCCCGAGGGCCACGGCACCCGGGTCCGGGTCGTGCTCGGCGCTGTCGGCCACCCGACGCGCGAGGTCGTGGGCGGTGCGGCCGTGCAGGAGCCGACGCTGCTCGGGCTCGGGCAGTCGGGCCAGCCCCAACGCGGCGATGGCGCTGTACCGCAGGCTGGTGCCCTCCGTGCGGAGCCGTGCGTCGGCGGGGCCGGGGAGGCCGCGGACGGTCTGGGCGAACGTGCCGGACCGGGGCAGGTAGGCCGATCCCAGGCCCTCGGCGGCCGGCGTGAGCAGGCGCTCCACCAGGTCGGCGGCCCCGTCGTCGACCGCCGCGATCCGGTCGATCCTGGAGGGGACGGCCCCCGAGCCGGGCGTGTGGCGTCCCCGGTAGCCGGCGGTCATGGCCGCACCACCGAGGGGGACCAGGCGTGCTTCACGAACAGCCGCGGCACGGGCGCCAGGGGTTGTGTCCAGGGACCACACGTCCGTGACGCCCGGCCGGTCGGGTCGCGGCAGGCCGTAGAGCAGCGTGTCGTCGTCGAGCCACTCCACCTGGTCGTCGACGTCGGCGGCCTCCCCGCGCAGGACCCGCTCGCGCCCGGAGGCGAGGTCGAGCACCGCGAGCGACCACCGGGTGCCGGCGCCGGGCCCGTCGACCTTGTAGGCGACCCGGGTCCCGTCGGGCGAGATCGACGGGCACTCGGCGTTCTCGCGCACCGCGGTGAGCGTGCGCTCGGCGAGGTCGCCGCGGACGAGGTAGGTGCGGTCCCCGGTGGCCGCCGTCGCGTAGAACGTGGTGTCGTCGAGGAACGTCACCCCCCACAGGTTCCGGTCCTCGGCGTCGACGGTCCTCTCGTCGACGACCAGCGGGAAGCTTCTCGAGGTTCCCCAGGGTCGCGCCGTCGACGGCCCGGACCTCGGTGGCCGTGGAGTACCGGGTCTGCTCGTAGGAGTGACCGGAGACGAACACGGTCGAGGCCACCAGCGAGCCGTCGGGGGAGAGGCGGGTGCGACTCGGCGGCCCGGCAAGCGTGACCGTCTCGGTGATCGCCCCGTCGCCGTCCATCAACACCTGCTCGAAGCGGGTCTGCACCCCGCGCACGGTGCGCAGGCACGAGACGGCGGTCGGGGTCGCGTCCACGCGGTCGCAGACCACGCCGGTGAACGCGCGCCGGCCCCGGGGCTCGGTCAGGGGGACCGACGCGATCACCCCGAGGTGCTCGTCGATCCCGGTGTGCCGGAAGACCAGGCGCGGCTCGGTCGACGAGGTCGCACTGGCCGTGCTGGCCGCGCTGGCCGCCTGGGAGTCGGTGGTCGGTGTGATCGGCACGGGGGGCACCTCGGCCTCCGTGGCGGAGGAGGCGTCGGTTCCGGAGCCCCCGTCGTCGGTGAGGACGTGGACGGTGAGCAGGGTGGAGACGGCGAGACCGGCCGCGAGCGGGATCGCGAGCGGGACGGCCAGCAGGCTCGCCAGACGGCGACGGACGGTCATCGGCGCGACGACCCGGTGTCCAGCGTGGCCAGGACGCCGTACGTGGTGCGGCCCGACGCGGGGGTGGCGGTGACCACGACGACGTCGCCGTCCCCGGTGTAGGTGACGGCGACCGAGCCGCCCACCGCGCGGGCCGGCTCAGCGGTGAGGCCCAGTCGCTGCAGCCGGGTCCGGTAGCTGCGCAGGACGAAGGCCTGCGACCGCGTCGTGCTCGCGGTCAGCGTCACCTGGACCCGACCGTCGGCGGCGGATCGATGGGTGCCGGTGACCCGGGACCCCGGCACCGCCTGGACGATCCGGCGCTCCCGCGCACGCCCCTGCCCGGCTGCGGAGCCCTCCTCGCCGGGTGCGCGTCGTCCGGTCGAGCTGCTTCTGGGCAGCGCGTAGCCGTCGGGGTCGGCCGCGGCCGGTGCGGCCGGGTTCATCTCAGCGGGCACCTCGGCCGACGCGGTCCAGCCGGCCCCCTGCGCGTCCCCCTCGTGGGTGACGGAGTCCGCCGGCGGCGAGCCCGCGTCGTCGGGCCCGGACCGCACCAGGCCCGCGACCGCCACGGCGAGCAGCACGGCGAGCAGGCATCCGGTCAGCACGGCGGTCAGGCGCAGGCGCTGCGAGGACATCCGGCCCCTCCCTGGGCTGGCTCCGCAGGTCTCGGAGCAGGTCGGTGGAGGAGTCCGAGACCGACGCACGCGCCGTCCCCCCCGTGGACTCGACGAACGTAGGTCGCGCGCTGCCCCGGATCGGTCGATGCGAGGGCGAATACCCAACACAGGGGAGCGGCTCCGCGGGCCGGGGGCACGGTCACCGCACGCGGTCACCGGACGCGGTCACCGGGCGACGCTCCGGGCGCCACGGGTCTCGTCCCTGGCCGTAGACTCGGGAACCACCCCCGGCCGAGCCGACCGGGGGCTCTCGTGCTGTCCCTTGGAGACTTCCGTGCCACTCACCGGCCTCGTCGACGCCGTCCTCGCCGACCCCACGCTCGCGACCGCGCTCGACAGCGCCACCACCGGCGCCACTACCGGCGCCACCGCCGCCGGGTCGGCCGGCGCTCGTGACCTGACCGGCCCTGCTGCGCTGCGACCCTTCCTGGTGGCCGGCCTGGTGCGCGCGGGTCGCACGGTGCTGGCCGTCACCCCGACCTCGCGGGAGGCCGAGGACCTCGTCAGCGCGCTGGGCGACGTCGTCGACCCCGCCACCGTCGCCTACTACCCGAGCTGGGAGACGCTCCCGCACGAGCGGCTCAGCCCCCGCAGCGACACCGTCGGCCAGCGGCTCGCGGTGCTGCGCCGGCTGCGCCACCCCGGCACCGACCCCAGCAACGGGCCGCTCTCGGTCGTGGTCGCGCCGGTGCGCTCGCTGCTCCAGCCACAGGTGAGCGGGCTCGGCGACCTGGAGCCGGTCGAGCTCGCGGTGGGTGACACCGCGCCGCTCGACGACCTCGTACGACGGCTCGCGGACGCGGCGTACCTGCGGGTCGACCTGGTGGAGAAGCGCGGCGAGTTCGCGGTGCGCGGCGGCATCGTCGACGTCTTCCCGCCCACCGAGGAGCACCCGCTGCGCGTCGAGCTGTGGGGCGACGACGTGGAGGAGATCCGCTGGTTCTCCGTCGCCGACCAGCGCACGCTCGACAAGGCCGAGCGGCTCTGGGCGCCGCCGTGCCGCGAGCTGCTGCTCACCGACGAGGTGCGTCGCCGGGCCGCCGCGCTCGGCGAGCAGCACCCGCAGCTGCTCGAGCTCACCGACAAGATCGCTGCCGGCATCGCCGTCGAGGGCATGGAGTCGCTGGCGCCGGTGCTCGTCGACGAGATGGAGCTGCTGGTCGACCTGATGCCCGACGGCACCCACCTGGTGCTGCTCGACCCCGAGCGGGCCCGCAGCCGCGCTCACGACCTGGTCGCGACGTCGGAGGAGTTCCTCGACGCGAGCTGGGCGGCCGCCGCGAGCGGCGGCTCGGCCCCCATCGACCTCGGCGCGGCGTCGTACCACTCCCTCGGCGACGTCCGCGTGCACAGCATCGCCCGCGGCGTCGCCTGGTGGACCCTCAGCCCGTTCGGCCTCGACGGCGACCCCTCCGGCGGGATAGTCCCAAACAAAGCGCACGCGGATCCGGCCGATTCGGGTGCAGATCGTCAGGGACTACCCCACCGGCCGGCCGACGCCTACCGCGGAGACGTCGAGCAGGCGGTCACGGACCTGGAGCGGTGGCGGGGCGACGGCTACCGGACGGTCGTGGTCTACCCCGGGCACGGGCCGGCGCAGCGGATGGTCGAGGTGCTGGGCGAGCGCGACGTGCCGGCCCGGCTGGTCGAGCAGCTCGGCACCGAGGCGACCGGCGTCGTCGAGGTGACCTGCGGGTCGCTCGCGCAGGGGTTCGTGGACGACGTCAACCGGGTCGCGCTGCTGACGGCCGAGGACATCTCCGGGCAGCGCGCCTCCACCCGCGACATGCGCGCGATGCCGGCGCGGCGCAAGAAGCAGATCGACCCGCTCGAGCTGAGCGCCGGCGACTACGTCGTCCACGAGCAGCACGGCGTGGGCCGCTTCGTGGAGATGAAGCAGCGCGAGGTGCAGGGCGCGGTGCGCGAGTACCTCGTGCTGGAGTACGGGCCGTCCAAGCGCGGGGGCCCGGCCGACCGCCTGTACGTGCCGGCCGACGCCCTCGACCAGGTCACCCGGTACGTCGGCGGCGAGCAGCCCAGCCTCGACCGGCTCGGCGGCGCCGACTGGGCCAAGCGCAAGGGCCGCGCCCGCAAGGCGGTCCGCGAGATCGCCGCCGAGCTGATCAAGCTCTACGCCGCCCGGCGGGCCACGAAGGGCTACGCCTTCGGGCCGGACACGCCGTGGCAGCGCGAGCTCGAGGACGCCTTCCCGTTCACCGAGACCCCCGACCAGCTCACCACGGTCGAGGAGGTCAAGTCCGACATGCGCCAGACCGTCCCGATGGACCGCCTGGTCTGCGGCGACGTCGGCTACGGCAAGACCGAGATCGCGGTGCGGGCGGCGTTCAAGGCCGTCCAGGACGGCAAGCAGGTCGCCGTGCTGGTGCCCACGACGCTGCTCGTCACCCAGCACCTCTCGACGTTCTCCGAGCGGATGAGCGGCTTCCCCGTGGTGGTCAAGGGGCTGAGCCGGTTCCAGACCGACGCCGAGGCCGCCGAGGTCACCGCCGGCCTGGCCGAGGGCACCATCGACATCGTGGTCGGCACCCACCGGCTGCTCAACCCCGACATCAAGATGAAGGACCTCGGGCTGATCATCGTCGACGAGGAGCAGCGCTTCGGCGTCGAGCACAAGGAGCAGATGAAGCGGCTGCGCACCAGCGTCGACGTCCTGTCGATGTCGGCGACGCCGATCCCGCGCACGCTGGAGATGGCGATCACCGGCATCCGCGAGATGTCGACGATCACCACCCCGCCCGAGGAGCGGCACCCGGTGCTCACCTACGTCGGCGCCTACGAGGACCGCCAGGTCACCGCCGCCATCCGACGCGAGCTGCTGCGCGACGGCCAGGTCTTCTACATCCACAACCGGGTCAACTCGATCGAGAAGGCCGCGGCCCGGATCAAGGAGCTGGTGCCCGAGGCGCGGGTCGCGACGGCGCACGGCCAGATGGGGGAGCACCGCCTCGAGCAGGTGATGCTGGACTTCTGGGAGAAGCGCTTCGACGTGCTCGTGTGCACCACCATCGTCGAGTCGGGGCTGGACGTCTCCAACGCCAACACCATGTTGATCGAGCGCGCCGACACCCTCGGCCTCAGCCAGCTCCACCAGCTGCGCGGCCGGGTCGGGCGCAGCCGCGAGCGCGCCTACGCCTACTTCCTCTACCCGACCGAGAAGCCGCTCACCGAGACCGCGCACGAGCGGCTGGCCACCCTGGCCCAGCACTCCGACCTCGGCGGCGGCATGGCGATCGCGATGAAGGACCTCGAGATCCGCGGCGCCGGCAACCTGCTCGGCGGCGAGCAGTCCGGGCACATCGCCGACGTCGGCTTCGACCTCTACGTGCGACTGGTGGGCGAGGCCGTGCAGGAGTTCCGCGGCGACGCCGAGCCGGAGCTCAACGAGGTCCGGATCGAGCTGCCGATCGACGCGCACCTGCCGCACGACTACGTCCCGAGCGAGCGGCTGCGGCTGGAGATGTACAAGCGGCTGGCCGAGGTGCGCGCCGACGCCGACGTCGACCGGATCGCCGAGGAGATGGTCGACCGCTACGGCGAGCCTCCGCACGAGGTGCTCGCGCTCCAGCTCGTCGCCCGGCTGCGGGCCCGCGCCCGCGAGGCCGGCGTCGGCGAGCTCACGATCGCCGGCCGCAACGTGCGCTTCGCACCGGTCAGCCTGCCCGAGTCGCGCGTCGTCCGCCTCAACCGGCTCTACCCGAAGTCGATCGTCAAGAGCTCGGGCACCGTGCTGGTGCCGCGGCCGGGCACCCCCGGGGCCACCGGCCGCCCGCTGACCGGGATCGCCCTGCTTGAATGGGCGCGTGGCGTGATCGACGCCGTCATCGACCCCCGTGAGACCAAGGAGTCCGTGTGAGCCCGAGCAGTCGGTCCGTACGCCGCGCCGTCACCACCGCCGTCGTGACCGTGGCCACGGGGCTCGCCCTGAGCGGCTGCGGCGTCGGCAGCACCCGCGTCGCGCCCGGTGCGGCCGCCGAGGTGGGCGACGCGACGATCGGGCTGTCCGACGTCAACGACGCCGCGGGCGACCTCTGCGAGATGTTCGACGTGCTCACCGAGCAGGGCGCCGCTCAGCCCGTGCCCGGAGCCCTGATCCGCAAGGACACGGTGCGCTCCCTGGTGCTGCGCGAGGTGGCCGACCAGCTCGCCGACGAGTACGACGCCGGGGCCGGTGACAGCTACGGCCCGACCGTCGACGACCTCACCGCGCAGCTGCTCGGCATCGGCGTCGACGCCGACCTCGTGGACCGCGTGGTCCCCGAGCTCGCCGCGATCGCCTACTACGGCGACGTCGTCACGCAGATCGGCCGCGACTCCGCCGGCCTCGCCGCCGCCGACGACACCCAGGGGGCCGGGCTCCAGGAGGGGCTCACCGTGGCCGCCGACTGGGCAGCCGACCACCCCATCGAGGTCAACCCGCGGTTCGGGTCGATCGAGCTGCTGGCCGACCCCCAGCTGCTGAGGATGACCACCGACGACCTGTCGCTGGCGGTGAGCGACTTCGCCGTCTCGGCCCAGGCCGCGACCGACATCGACGAGGCCGGGCCGGAGTCGGGCGCCGAGCTCGCCGCCGACCTGCCCGCCTCGCAGCGCTGCGGCTGAGCGCCGGCTGACCACGGTGCCCGCCGACGGCGAGCCGCTGCTGGACTTCGCGGCGGTGATGCGGCGGCTGCGCACCGACTGTGCGTGGAAGCGGGAGCAGACCCACCGCTCACTGGCGCGCTACCTGCTCGAGGAGACCCACGAGACCCTCGAGGCGATCGAGACCGGCACCCCCGACGACCTCCGCGAGGAGCTCGGCGACCTGCTGCTGCAGGTCTACTTCCACGCGGTGATCGCCGAGGAGGAGGGCACCTTCACCCTCGACGACGTCGCCCGCGGCATCACCGAGAAGATGGTGCGCCGCAACCCGCACGTCTTCGGCGACGCACCCGACCCCGCCGATGCCGACGCCGTCAACGAGCTGTGGGAGTCGGTCAAGGCGGGTGAGAAGCAGCGCGACTCCGTCCTCGACGGCATCGCCCCCACCCTCCCGGCGCTCCTGTACGCCGACAAGGTGCTCGACCGGCTCGCGCGCGCGGGCGGCCCGACACCGTCGGTCCCCGCCGGGGGCGGTGACCTGGGTGACCGCCTGCTGGCGCTGGTGGCCGAGGCCCGCGAGACCGGCACCGATCCCGAGCAGGCCCTGCGCGACGCCGTACGCCGCCTGCTCTAGCCCAGTCCGCGAGGGATCTCAGCCACCAGGTGACCGAGAACCCTCACCGTCTCGCCCCACCGGGCAGCCCGGGCCTCGGGCGTGGTGGTTTCGCGGCTCGTCGCTGGCGCTCCTCTACCACCGTGGGTGGGCTCGTCGCTGGCGCTCCTCGCACCTCAACCACCGCAGATCCGTGGGAGCGAAGTGTCGCCCTCGGTGGTTGAGGTGCGAGCGGAGCGAGCCACGAAACCCCGTTCGTGTGGTGGTGTTCGTGGCTCGTGCGCTGGCGCTCCTCGCACCTCTACCACCGTGGGTGGGCTCGTCGCTGGCGCTCCTCGCACCTCTACCACCGTGGGTGGGCTCGTCGCTGGCGCTCCTCGCACCTCGACCGCCGCAACCAGCGTCCCCTGCCCGCCCGGTCAGCCGCGGCCGAAGGTGTAGCGGACGTCGACGTCGAGCGAGGGGCGCCCGTCGGCGCCGGGGTGCTCGGCCAGCAGCGCCGCGACGCGCCGCAGGATCTCGGGGTGGGACTCGGCCGGCGTCTGCATCCACAGCGCGCGCATGCCGGTGCCCATCGACCAGCGCCGCCACTGCTCGGCGTCGTCGAAGCCGATGGGGTAGACGACGCTCTCCGTGCGGACGTCCGCGAACCCGGCGTCGCGCACGAGGTCCTCGACCGTGGCGTCGTCGGCGAAGACCTGCGGCATCGCCGCCGACTCGACGCCCTCGATGTCGAGGAAGTCGCGGAAGACGTCCTCCACCTCGCGCCAGTGCGGCGTCCACGGGCGGAACGTCGCGAAGCCCAGCCGGCCGCCCGGGGCGAGCAGCGCGCGCCACCGGCGTACGGCGGCGGCGGGGTCGGCGAGGAAGAACAGCACGAGCGAGGAGGCGACGACGTCGTACGCCCCCGGCTCGACCAGGGGGGAGTCGGCGGGGGAGCCGACGTCCGCGACGTCGATCCGCACCTGCCACAGGCCGCGCCGCTGGGCCTCCTCGACGGTCAGGCGCACCATCGCGGGCGCGATGTCGAGGGCGTCGACCCGACCGGTGACCCCGACGCCCTCGGCCAACGGGAACGTGACCGCGCCACGGCCGCAGCCAAGGTCGAGAGCGCGCTCGCCGGGTGCGGGGGCGAGCCGCTCGACCAGCCCGCCCGCGATGGTCGTGAAGAAGCGGGCACCGGACTGGTCGTAGACCTCCGCGATCCCGTCGAACAGCGCTGCGAAGCGGGCTGAGACCTCGTCGGTGGTCATGGCGTCAGTATGGAGCTCGGCCCCGTCCGTGTCGCCTGTCGCGTGCGCCGGCGTCCAGGCCGGACGCCTCGCCCCCCTGCGCCCGGACGGGACTAGGGTGAGATCCGGACCCCACCCGTCGACCCAGGAGCATGATCGTGGCATCTATCGAAGCTGTCGGAGCACGCGAGATCCTCGACTCGCGAGGCAATCCCACCGTCGAGGTCGAGGTCGTCCTCGACGACGGCGCCTTCGCCCGCGCCGCGGTGCCGAGCGGGGCCTCCACCGGGGCCTTCGAGGCCGTGGAGCTGCGCGACGGCGGTGACCGCTACCTCGGCAAGGGCGTGCGTACGGCCGTCGACGCCGTGATCCAGCGGATCGGGCCCGCGATCGAGGGCATCGCGGCCGACGACCAGCGGGTCGTCGACCAGACCATGCTCGAGCTCGACGGCACGCCCAACAAGGCCGAGCTCGGCGCCAACGCGATCCTCGGCGTCTCGCTCGCCGTCGCCCGCGCCGCCGCCGACTCGTCCGGACTGCCGCTCTACCGCTACGTCGGCGGCCCCAACGCCCACGTGCTGCCGGTGCCGATGATGAACATCCTCAACGGCGGCTCGCACGCCGACTCCAACGTCGACGTGCAGGAGTTCATGATCGCGCCGATCGGTGCGCCGACCTTCCGCGAGGCGCTGCGCCAGGGCGCCGAGGTCTACCACGCGCTCAAGTCGGTGCTGAAGAAGAAGGGCCTCAACACCGGGCTCGGCGACGAGGGCGGCTTCGCGCCCGACCTCGACTCCAACCGGGCCGCGCTCGACCTGATC
The DNA here is from genome assembly GCA_963834285.1 of uncultured Actinomycetota bacterium. Taxonomy (GTDB): domain Bacteria; phylum Actinomycetota; class Actinomycetes; order Propionibacteriales; family Nocardioidaceae; genus Nocardioides. Next base: position 96,460 of record CAWIAZ010000008.1, read on the forward strand.
GCGGAGGCGGTCTCCGCCGCCGGCCTCACCCTCGGCACCGACATCGCCCTGGCCATGGACGTCGCCGCCAGCGAGTTCTTCACCGACGGCACCTACACCTTCGAGGGCGGGTCGAAGGACAGCGCCGCGATGACGGCCTACTACGCCGAGCTGTGCGCGGCGTACCCGATCGTCTCGATCGAGGACCCGCTCGACGAGGACGACTGGGCCGGGTGGAAGACGATGACCGACCAGCTCGGCGACACCATCCAGATCGTCGGCGACGACCTGTTCGTGACCAACGTCGAGCGTCTCCAGCGCGGCATCACCGAGGGCCAGGCCAACGCGCTGCTGGTCAAGGTCAACCAGATCGGCTCGCTCACCGAGACCCTCGACTCCGTCGACCTCGCGCACCGTCACGGCTACCGCTGCATGATGAGCCACCGCTCGGGTGAGACCGAGGACACCACGATCGCCGACCTCGCGGTCGCCACCAACTGCGGCCAGATCAAGACCGGGGCCCCGGCCCGCAGCGAGCGGGTGGCGAAGTACAACCAGCTGCTGCGCATCGAGGACGAGCTCGGCGACGCGGCGCGCTACGCCGGTGCGGCCGCGTTCCCGCGATACCAGCGCTGAAGCAGGCAGACTCGGGTCCGTGCCCGCCGATCGACGTCTTCCCTCGCGCCCGGCCCCGGCCGGACGACGCGGGCCGGGCGCGGGCCGTGCGTCCGGCGGGCGTCCGTCGCGGGCCGGCGCGAGGCCTCCCGGCCGCACGCCGGGTCGGGAGGCCGGCGCCGAGCGCCGGCGACCGCGGCTGACCGGCCGCGCCGCGATCCTGGTGCTCGTGGTCGCGGTGCTGGCGGTCTCCTACGCCTCCTCGCTGCGCGCCTACCTCCAGCAGCGCGCCCACATCGGCGAGGTCAAGGAGCAGATCCAGGAACGGCAGGCGAGCATCGCCGACCTCGAGCGGGAGAAGTCGCGCTGGGACGACCCGGCGTTCGTCCGCGCGCAGGCCCGCGAGCGGTTCGGCTACCTGATGCCCGGCGAGACGTCGTACGTCGTCCTCGACGAGCGCGGGCAGCCGGTGGAGACGGAGGCCGAGCTGAGCGACCCCGACTCGGTGGCGCCGACCCGGCCGGAGGCGATCTACAGCGACGTCTGGGACTCCGTGAAGCTCGCCGGCACGCCGCCCCGGCAGCAGCCGCCGCCGCTGAGCAGGATCGACGGGTCGCAGGACGACGCGGGGTGAGCCGGTGATCGAGCCAGACGACGAGGACGCCGTCGCCCGCCAGCTCGGTCGCCCGCCGCGGTCCATCCACGCGGTCGGGCACCGCTGCCCGTGCGGCAACCCCGACGTGGTGACCACGGAGCCGCGGCTGCCGAACGGTTCGCCGTTCCCCACGACCTACTACCTCACCTGCCCCCGGGCGGCCTCGCTGATCGGCACCCTCGAGGGCTCGGGCCTGATGAAGGAGATGCAGGCCCGGCTGGGCGAGGACGCCGACCTGGCGGCCGCCTACCGGCGCGCCCACGAGTCCTACCTCGCGGTCCGGGCCGAGCTGGGCGACGTGCCGGAGATCGAGGGGATCTCCGCCGGCGGCATGCCCGACCGCGTCAAGTGCCTGCACGTCCTGGCCGGGCACGCGCTCGCCGCCGGCCGCGGAGTCAACCCGTTCGGCGACGAGGTGCTCGAGCTGCTGGGGGAGTGGTGGGCCGAGGGTCCGTGCGTGGAGCGCCGCCCGGAGCGTCCGGACCCGCCGTGACGGGCGCTGCGAGCGAGTCGCGGGAGACGGTGGCGGCGATCGACTGCGGCACCAACACGATCAAGCTGCTCGTCGGTGCCCTCCCGGACGTCGCGGTGCGCGAGGCACGGATGGTGCGGCTCGGGCAGGGCATCGACCGCACCGGCCGGCTCGACGACGCCGCCCTCGAGCGCGCCTTCGCCGCGGTCGACGAGTACGCCGCCCTGATCGCCGAGCACGGCGCCACCCGGGTCCGCTTCTGCGCCACCTCCGCCACCCGCGACGCCAGCAACGCTGCGACCTTCGTCGACGGCGTGGTCGCCCGGCTCGGGCAACGGCCGGAGGTGCTGTCGGGGGCCGAGGAGGCCGCGTTGGCCTTCGCCGGGGCGGTCCGGGCGCTGCGCACGCCCCCGGCCTCCCCGGTGCTGGTCGTCGACATCGGCGGCGGCTCCACCGAGCTGATCCTCGGCGACGCCGAGCCCACCACGGCCGACTCGATGGACATCGGCTCGGTCCGGCTGCACGAGCGCCACCTCCACAGCGACCCGCCGACCGCCGCGGAGGTCGCGGCCTGCGCCGCCGACATCGACGCCGCGCTCGACGCCTGCCCCGTCGACCCCGCCGCCGCGGCGACCGTGGTGGGGGTCGCCGGCACCGTGACCACGGTCGCGGCCGCCGTGCTCGACCTGCCGGCGTACGACCGGGACGCGATCGACCAGCAGGTCCTCGCCGTCGACGACGTGCACGCCGCCGTGGAACGGCTGCTGGCGATGACCGTGGAGGAGCGGCTGGCGCTGGGCTACCTGCACCCCGGCCGGGCCGACGTGATCGGCGCAGGGGCGCTGATCTGGTCGCGGGTGCTGCGGCGCAGCGGCGTCAGCTCGGTGGTCGTCTCCGAGTCCGACATCCTCGACGGCATCGCGTGGAGCATGGTGTCCTGAGCGACCCGGCGTGCCCGCCGGTGTTTTGCCTGGGCGACGAGTGGCTACCGGACGAGCATGACCGAGCCAGCCGCACCACCACCGTCGAGTCCGTCGACACCCACCGCACCGCCGAGCAGCGACGCCCCGCTCGGTGCGCTCGTGCACCAGCTGAGCGAGCAGGTGCCGGACCTCATCCGCAGCGAGATGCGGCTGGCCCAGGCCGAGCTGGCCGAGAAGGGCAAGAGCGCCGGCAAGGGACTCGGCGCCTTCGGGGCGGCCGGGCTGCTGGCGCTCTACGGGGTCGCGTGCCTGCTCGCCGCCGGCGTGCTGGCGCTGGCGCTGGCCCTGCCTGCCTGGGCCGCGGCACTGATCGTCGGGCTGCTGCTCCTGACCGCCGCCGCGCTGGCCGGGCTGACGGGCAAGAAGTCGGTCGAGCAGGCCACCCCACCCGCCCCCGAGCGGGCGATCGCGGGGATCAAGGACGACGTCGCCACGATCAAGGGAGGCCACCAGTGACCAGCCAGACGCCTGAGGAGATCGCCGCCGACATCGAGCGGCAGCGCGACCAGCTCGCCGACACCGTCGACGCGCTCCAGGCCAAGCTCGACGTCAAGTCCCGCGCCCAGGACGCCGTCCACGGCCTCGCCGACCGATCGACCACCGACTCCGGGAAGCCACGGCCGCAGGTCGTCGCGGTCGGCGTCGGCGTCGTGGTGGTCGTCGTCGGTCTCGTGGTCTGGCGGCGTCGCCGCTGACCCCCGCTCCCGGTCGACACCTCGTCGCCCTAGTCTGGACATCTCGGAAGGAGATTCCCATGAAGAAGATCCCCCTGCTGGTCGCCGGTGCCGCCGGCTACGTCCTCGGAGCCCGCGCCGGTCGCGAGCGCTACGAGCAGATCCGCGCCGGTGCGAAGAAGGTGTCGCGCGACCCCCGGGTCCGCTCCGCCACCGACCGCGCCACGGACGTCGCGAAGGACAAGGTCACCGACGCGGCCTCCGCCGCCGCCGACAAGGTACGCCGCGAGACCTCCATCCAGCCCAGCCCCTGACCTGGCCCTGCCGGTGGTCGAGGTGCGAGCGCAGCGAGCCCTGCCGGTGGTCGAGGTGCGAGCGCAGCGAGCCACGAGACCCGGTGTGGTGGGGTGGTTTCGTGGCTCGTCGCTGGCGCTCCTCGCACCTCAACCACCGGAGGAGTCGTTGGCGCTCTCGCACCTCAACCACCGGGGCGAGCCGTGGCGGTGGTTGAGGTGACGAGCGGGGCGAGCCGTGCCGGTGGTTGAGGTGCGAGCGCAGCGAGCCACGAAACCACCCACCGACCCGTGACCACGTGGCTTCCGCACCCCGCCACGGGCCAGGCGTTCCCGTCGCCGGTCCCACCGGCCACCGGCTGGCCCGGTGACCCAGCCGCCGAGGCGGGCAGCGGCGACCCGCTCGACGAGCTCGGTGCCGCCATCAGCGTCTGCCGGCGCTGCCCCCGCCTGGTCGAGTGGCGCGAGCAGGTCGCGGTGGGCAAGCGGGCGTCGTTCGCCGGGGAGCCCTACTGGGGCCGACCGATCGCGGGCTGGGGCGCCCGCCGTCCCCGGCTGCTCATCGTCGGGCTGGCCCCGGCCGCCAACGGCGCCAACCGGACCGGGCGGATCTTCACCGGCGACCGGTCCGGCGACTGGCTGTTCGCCTCGCTGCACCGCGTCGGCCTGGCCAACCAGCCCACCAGCGTGCACGCGGCCGACGGTCTCGAGCTGCTCGGCGCCCGGATGGTCGCGACCGTGCGCTGCGCACCGCCGCAGAACAAGCCGACGACCGAGGAGAAGGAGCGCTGCGCGCCCTGGCTCGACCAGGAGCTCGCGCTGCTCGCCCCCGACCTCCGCGTCCTGGTGGCCCTCGGCGGCATCGGCTGGGACGCCACCCTCCTCGCCGTACGTCGTGCCGGGTGGGACGTGCCCGCCCCGAAGCCGCGCTTCGGGCACGGCGCGGAGGTGGTGCTGGGCGGTCCGCACGGCGACGTGGTGCTGCTCGGCTGCTACCACCCCAGCCAGCAGAACACCTTCACCGGCAGGCTGACCGAGCCGATGCTCGACGACGTGCTCGGCCGGGCCGCCTCGCTCGCTGCCACAATGCCCGAGTAGCGCGTGAGGCCCCCGTATCCCAACCGGCAGAGGAAGCCGTCTTAAACACGGTCCAGTGTGGGTTCGAACCCCACCGGGGGCACCTCACTGCGCGCCGTCCGGGGCGACCAGGTCGAGGTGACCTCGGGCGCGCTGCCTCGTTGTGGAGTCGTGCGGACGACGTGGATGGCCGGCCTGGTGCTGGCGCTGGGAGCGACCGGGGTCTCGGTGACGACGCCCGCCGGGGCGCAGGACCCGGACGAGGTGGCTCCGGCCGTCGCGGAGCGGGTGGTGACGGGTCCCGACGGCCCGACCCACGTCCGCGCGAGCACGGAGCACGTCCCGGCCGCCGCAGCTGCGCCGCCAGGGGAGGTGGCTGGTCGATCCCCAGGGGCGGGTCGTGATCGTGCACGGCCTCAACCTGGTGTGGAAGCACAAGCCCTACGTGCCGCCTGCCACCCGGGCGGGCTTCCGGGCCGCCGACGCCCGCTGGCTCGCGCGCCACGGCTTCAACGGCGCCCGGATCGGCACCCTGTGGGCGGGCCTCACACCCGACGCGCCCGGCCGCAAGGACCCGGCGTACCTGCGCCGGTGGCAGCGGGTGATGGACCTGTTGGCGAAGCAGCGGATCTGGATGCAGCTCGACGCCCACCAGGACCAGTGGCACGAGACCTACGGCGGCGAGGGGGCGCCCGACTGGGCGATGGTCCGGCCCGCGCCGTACTCCGCCCTGCCGCCGGTGCGGGCGCCGTTCCCGACCGGCTACTGGACGCCGGAGACCTCCACGGTCTTCGACAACTTCTGGGCCAACCGTGGCGGCCTGCTCGACGGGTGGGTCGCGGCGTGGCGGGTGGCCGCGCGGGCCTGGCACGACCAGCCCTACCTGATGGGCTACGACCTGATCAACGAGCCGTGGATGGGGCGGGAGTGGCCGACCTGCATGGCCGACGGCTGCCCCGCGTCCTACCGTCGCGAGCTGCAGCCGGCCCTCGAGCGCGCCACCCGCGCGATCCGGACGATCGACAAGCGCAACGTCGTGTGGTGGGAGCCGCAGCAGTTCTCGAGCGCGCTGCCGCTGGACACGTTCTTCACCGCCATGAAGGGGGAGCGGCGGCTCGGGCTGTCGTGGCACAGCTACTGCCCGGCGGTCTTCCTCGAGAGCCAGGGGGTGCCCGGCAGCGACGTGGAGTCGTGCCGCGACTTCGCCGACGGCCGGCAGCGGCACGCGCTCGGCCAGGCGGCACGGATGCGCGCCGTACCGCTGATGTCGGAGTGGGGTGCCACCGACAACGTGCGGGCGGTCGAGATCGACGCCGACGCAGCCGACCGGCACCTGATGGGCTGGACCCACTGGGCCTACAAGTTCTGGAACGACCCGACCACCGCCGACGACGACCAGGGGCTGTTCCGCGACGACCGCGATCTCCGCTCGGTCAAGCAGGCCAAGCTGCGCCGGCTGGTGCGCACCTACGCCCAGGCGACCGCCGGGACCCCGCTGCTGATGCGCTTCGACGCCACCACCGGGGCGTTCCGCTTCCGCTACCGGCCGGACCGCTCGGTGAGCGCGCCGACCCGGATCTTCGTCAGTCCGCTGCACTACCCGCGCGGCTACGACGTCCGCGTCGCCCACGGCCGGCTGGTCGGCCGCACCGGGCGCACGCTGCGGGTGCGAGCCACGTCACGGCGTCCGGTGGTCGTCCAGGTCACGGCTCGGGAACGTTCCGGGGCGGGGGAGCGTTGAACAAGGACCAGGCTCGATAGACTGAGCCCGAACCAAGTGAGTCCTCACACGAGACGGGGGCCACTACCGGCCTCCAAGGAGGAGACCATGCAGAGCAACAACCCGGTGTTCCGTCGCTCGGAGGAGTTCAACCGCGCTGGCGCGACCACCTCCCGCAACCCGGGCTACGGCAACGACCCCTCCCAGTGGGGTGTCGGTGCCCCCGGCAACGACCTGCCCACCCACGCGCCGGTCGCCACCGGCCCGATGACGATCGACACGGTCGTGCAGAAGACCGCGATCTCGCTGGGCGTGGTGATCATCACCGCGTTCGCGACCTGGATCCTCACCCCCGACATCGACCAGTTCGCCACCAGCGCCGACCTCGGCCCGCTGATCGCCGCGGTCACCATCGGTGGCCTGGGCGCCTTCGCGCTCTCGATGGTCAACGCCTTCAAGCGGGTCATCAGCCCCGGACTCGTCCTGGCGTTCGCCGCCCTCGAGGGCGTCGCGCTGGGTGGTCTGAGCAAGCTGTTCAACATCCAGTTCGGCGAGGGCGTCGTGCAGGGTGCCGTGATCGGCACGTTCGCCGCGTTCGCCGGCACGCTGGCGGCGTACAAGACCTTCAACATCAAGGTCAACGACAAGTTCCGCCGGTTCGTGATCGCGGCCGTGTTCGGCATGATCGGGCTCAGCGTGATGGAGCTCGTGCTGGGCATGTTCGACGCCCAGATCGGCCTGTTCGGCGTGAGCGGCCTCGGCATGGTGACGGCCTTCGCCGGGCTGATCCTCGGTGTGTTCATGCTGATCATGGACTTCGACTTCGTCGAGCAGGGCATCGCCAACGGCATCCCCGAGCGGGAGTCGTGGCGCGCCGCGTTCGCGATGACGGTCAGCCTGGTCTGGATCTACACCAACCTGCTGCGCATCCTGGCCTTCTTCAGCCAGGACTGACCCAGCAGCCGTAGCGCCCAGCAGCACCCAGCACCACCTCGAGAGCCCCGGAGCGATCCGGGGCTCTCGTGCGTCCGGGGCCGGACTGGGCGGCCGGTCGGCCGGCCGGTCGGGTCAGGCGGTGGGCTGCGGGTCGTGCTCGTCGAGGACGTCGGGCGCCTCGGCGTCCGTGCGCGGACGGCGGCGGCGGTGCCGCAGCTCGACCCAGCGGCCGCGCAGGCCCCGCTTCGAGCCGGCGACGTCGGTGCCGTCGAGCTCGGTGCCGGGCTCGTTGACGGCCCGGATCGCCGCGCGGGTGATCGGCAGCACGCCCTCGCCGCGGAAGGTCTCGGGCAGGGCCTCGTCGTCCGGGGCCATGCCGGCAGCCGCGAGCACCGAGGGGATCAGGACCGCCGACAGCTGGAGGTAGCCCTCGGCCGACGGGTGGAACTGGTCCGGGCCGAAGAGCAGCGACGGGGCCGCGGCGAACTCCGGGCCGAGGACCGAGCCCAACGACACCGTGCGCCCACCCTCCTCGATCACCGCGATCGTCTGGGCTGCGGCCAGCCGCCGCGACCAGGCCCGGGCGAGCTGCTTGAGCGGCGGCGCGATCGGCTTGATCGTGCCGAGGTCGGGACAGGTGCCGACCACGACCTGGACGCCGGCCTCGCGGAGGCGGCGCACGCCGTCGGCCAGGTGGCTCACCGACTGCGACGGCGGGACGACGTGGGTCACGTCGTTGGCGCCCACGAGGACCACCGCCACGTGCGGCTCGATCAGCAGCGCGCGGTCGATCTGCCCACCGAGCGCGGAGGTCTGGGCGCCGACGACGCAGTACTCCTTGAGGTAGACCCGCCGGTCGGCGTACGTGGCGACGCCGCTGGCCAGCCGCGCGCCGGGTTTCTCCTCGACCCGCTCGACGCCGTAGCCGGCCGCGCTGGAGTCGCCGAGCAGCGCGATCGTGATCGCCGGGCCCGGGCGACCGCGGCCGTACCAGCCGCTGGCGTCGGGCGGCGGGGCGTCCAGCCTGCCGATCGTGCGCCGCGCGAGCTTGGCCTCGAGCGTCAGCACGCCGTAGAGACCGGCGCCGAGCACCGACAGCCCGCCGCCGCCGTACGCGGCGGCGGAGGCCAACCTGCGTGCTGCACTCGCCCTGGTCACGACCCCGAGTGTAGGAAGCCCGGTCGGCCCCGGGGTCGCCGGTCCGGTCGACCGGCGCCTAGATTGGCCACGTGGAGTACGTGAACTCGCTCATCGACCTGATCGGCAACACCCCGCTGCTGCGCCTCTCGCGCACGCTCGACCTGCCCGGAGGAGATGCCCCCGGGCCGGAGTCGGGTGCGTCGGCAGGTGAGCAGGCGGGCCCGCTGGTGCTCGCCAAGATCGAGTACCTCAACCCCGGCGGGTCGGTGAAGGACCGGATCGCGACCCGGATGATCGAGGCCGCGGAGGCCTCCGGCGAGCTCCAGCCCGGCGGCACGATCGTCGAGCCGACGTCCGGAAACACCGGGGTCGGGCTGGCGATGGTCGCGCAGGCCAAGGGCTACCACTGCATCTTCGTGTGCCCCGACAAGGTCAGCGAGGACAAGCGCAACGTGCTCAAGGCCTACGGCGCCGAGGTCGTCGTCTGCCCGACCGCGGTCGCGCCCGAGCACCCCGACTCCTACTACAACGTCTCCGACCGGCTCGCCTCGCAGCCCGGCGCCTGGAAGCCCAACCAGTACGCCAACCCGCACAACCCGCGCTCCCACTACGAGACCACCGGGCCCGAGATCTGGGCGCAGACCGAGGGCCGGATCACCCACTTCGTGTGCGGCGTCGGCACCGGCGGCACGATCACCGGCACCGGGCGCTACCTCAAGGAGCAGAACCCCGACGTCCAGGTGATCGGCGCCGACCCGGCCGGCTCGGTCTACTCCGGTGGCTCCGGTCGGCCCTACCTCGTCGAGGGCGTCGGCGAGGACTTCTGGCCCGACACCTACGACCGCGACATCGCCGACCGCATCATCGAGGTCTCCGACGCCGACTCGTTCGCCTTCACCCGGCGGCTCGCCCGCGAGGAGGCACTGCTGGTCGGTGGCTCGTGCGGGATGGCGGCGTACGCCGCGCGCCAGCTGGCCCAGGAGCTCGCCGGCACGCCCGAGGGCGACGACGCCGTGATCGTGGTGCTGCTGCCCGACTCCGGTCGCGGCTACCTCACCAAGGTCTTCAACGACGACTGGCTCGCGCAGTACGGCTTCGCCAGTGGTCAGGGCACCCCCAGCCGCACCGTCGGCGAGGTGCTGCGTGGCAAGTCCGGGCAGCTGCCCGACCTGGTGCACACCCACCCCAACGAGACCATCGCGCAGGCCGTCGCGATCCTCCAGGAGTACGCCGTCTCGCAGATGCCCGTGGTCCGCGCCGAGCCGCCGATCGTGGCGGCCGAGGTCGCCGGGTCCGTCTCCGACCGGGCGCTGCTCGACGCGCTCTACGCAGGGCACGCGAAGCTCACCGACCGCGTCGAGGACCACATGTCGCCGCCGCTGCCGGCCATCGGCTCCACCGAGGACCCGCGCGACGCCGTCGCCCTGCTCGAGAAGGCCGACGCGGTGCTGGTGCAGGAGGACGGCAAGCCCGTCGGCGTCCTCACCCGCCAGGACCTGCTCGCCTTCCTGTCGCTGTCCTGAGGTCGGCGCCTCCACCCCGCTCGTGGGCGGGGTTTCGTGGCTCGCTTCGCTCGCACCTCAACCACGGTCGGCTCGCTTCGCTCGCACCTCAACCACCGGTCGGCTCGCTTCGCTCGCACCTCAACCACCACCGCGGCGCACCCGTTGGTTGAGGTGCGAGGAGCCTTGGCGACGAGCCACGAAACCACCGGGCCGAGCCGGACGTCTGCCCGCGCCCACCGGGGGTCGACGCGCCGGCGCGGCCTCGTTCCTCGGCCGCGAGGCGTGTTCGACCTGCACTCGCCCACGCAGCGATCTCGTTCCTCGATCGCTGCCGCTCGTGCAAGAATGAGAACACGTTCTACTTCGGAGGTGCGATGACGCAGGCGACGCCCGCGATCGAGGGCTGGTTCACGACCGGGCCCGACCCCGCCCTGCTCGGGTCGCGGTGCACGAGCTGCAGCACCGTGTTCTTCCCGCCGGTCCCTGCGGAGAGCTACTGCCGCAACCCCGCCTGCCAGGGCGAGGCGTTCGAACCGGCCCGAGCTGTCGCGGCGCGGCCGGGTGTGGTCCTACACCGACGCGCAGTACCAGCCGCCCGCCGCCCTACGTGCCGGCCACCGACCCCTACGAGCCGTTCGCGCTGGCCGCGGTCGAGCTGCCCGAGGGCCTCGTCGTGCTGGGCCAGGTGGCGGCGGGCTACGGCGTCTCCGACCTCGCGCGTCGGCCACGAGGTCGAGCTCGTCGTCGAGACGCTGCACACCGACGAGACGGGCGAGCGCAGCACCTGGCGCTGGAAGCCCGTGACCGAGCTCGGCCAGGAGGCGGACCAGTGAGCGCCGACGCCCGCGACGACGTCGCCGTCCTCGGGGTCGGCATGCACCCCTGGGGCAAGTGGGGCCGCAGCTTCGTCGACGTACGGCGTGCACGCCGCCCGGGCCGCGCTCACCGACGCCGGCGTCCCCTGGCAGGACGTCGACCTGGTCGTCGGCGGCGAGACCGTGCGCAACGGCTACGGCGGCTACGTCGCCGGCGCCACCTTCGCCCAGGCGCTCGGCTGGAACGGCGCCCGCGTCGCCACGTCGTACGCCGCCTGCGCCACCGGCGCTCAGGCGCTCGACACCGCGCGCGCCCGGATCATGGCCGGGCTGGCCGAGGTGGCGCTGGTCGTCGGAGCGGACACCACGCCCAAGGGCTTCCTCGCTCCCAACGCCGGCGAGCGCTGGGACGACCCCGACTGGCTGCGGTTCCGCCTGCTCGGCATGACCAACCCGATGTACTTCGCGCTCTACGCCCGCCGCCGGATGGACCTCTACGGCGCCACCCAGGAGGACTTCGCGCAGGTCAAGGTCAAGAACTCCCGGCACGGGCTGGCCAACCCCAACGCGCGCTACCGCAAGGAGGTCGGCGTCGACGACGTGCTCGGCAGCGCGGTGGTCTCCGACCCGTTGCACCTGCTCGACATCTGCGCCACCTCCGACGGCGCGGCCGCGGTGGTCGTGGCCAGCGCCGACTACGCCCGCCGGCACGGCCTGGGCGACGCCGGTGCGGGTGCGAGCGGTCTCGACGGTCACGCCGACGTTCCCCAACACGGTCCTCGACATGCCCAACCTCTCGACCGACTCCTCGGCGGTCGCCGGCGAGCCCGAGCACACGTTCAAGGAGTCGATCGGCGCGGCGGCGTACGAGGAGGCCGGGATCGGACCCGAGGACGTGAGCCTGGCGCGAGGTCTACGACCTCTCGACCGCGCTCGAGCTCGACTGGATGGAGGACCTCGGCCTCTGCGGTCGTGGCGAGGCCGAGACGCTGCTGCGCGCGGGGGAGACCACGCTCGGCGGCCGGATCCCGGTCAACCCGTCCGGCGGGCTGGCCTGCTTCGGCGAGGCGGTGCCGGCGCAGGCGCTGGCCCAGGTCTGCGAGGTGACCTGGCAGCTGCGCGGCCAGGCCGAGGGCCGCCAGGTCGACGGCGCCCGGGTCGGGATCACCGCCAACCAGGGTCTGTTCGGGCACGGGTCCTCCGTCATCCTGTCGGTCTGAACGAGGTCCGCCGTGTACGTCGACCTCGAGCGCCCCGACCCGGCCGTCGCGCTGGTGCGGCTCAACCGGCCCGAGCGGATGAACGCGATGTCGTTCGACGTGATGGTGCCGTTCCGCGACGTCCTGCGGGAGGTCGCGGCCGACACGACCGTGCGGGCGGTCGTCGTGACCGGCGCGGGGCGCGCGTTCTGCTCGGGCGCCGACCAGGAGTCCGCCGGGGTCCCGCCGGGGCTCGAGGGGCTGCCGCCGCCGGCGTACGCCCTGCGCGCCATGCAGCTGCTGGAGGACGTCGTGCTCACGCTGCGGCGGATGCCGCAGCCGGTCGTCGCCGCGGTCAACGGCCCGGCCATCGGCGGCGGGCTGTGCCTGGCCCTGGCCTGCGACCTGCGGATCGCCGCCCCCTCGGCCTACTTCCGGGCCGCCGGGATCAACAACGGGCTGACCGCCAGCGAGCTCGGGCTGAGCTTCCTGCTGCCGCGGGCCATCGGCGTGACGCGCGCGGCGGACCTGATGCTCACCGGACGCGACGTCGGGGCCGAGGAGGCCGAGCGGGTCGGGCTCGTCTCGTCGGTCGTCGACGACGTCGTGGCCGAGGCGGTCGAGACCGGACGCCGGATCGCCGGCTTCTCGCAGCCGGGCATCGAGCTCACCAAGAAGTCGCTCCAGGCCGGGGTGGCCGCCTCGTCGCTGGAGGCGCACCTGACCTCGGAGGGTCTCGGCCAGCTCTACCTGCGGCTGCTCACCGACAACTTCGAGGAGGCCACGCTGGCCCGCCAGGAGGGCCGGACCCCGACGTTCAGGGACCGACGCTGAGTCGCTGGCGCACGGCCTCGTAGACGCTGATCGCCGCGGCCGTGGCGACGTTGAGCGAGTTGACCCGTCCCGCCATCGGCAGTCGGACCAGCACGTCGGCCGCGTCCTTGACGGCCTCGGTGACGCCGTCGTGCTCGGTGCCCACGACCAGCGCCGTCGGACCGGTCAGGTCGACCTCGGTCACCAGCCGGTCGGCGTCAGGGGTGGCGACCACGACCTGAAGCCGTCGCTCGCGCAGCCACGCCACCACCTCGGCGGCGGGCGCGTGCGCGACCGGCACCGCGAACAGCGTGCCCTTGCTCGCGCGGACCACGTTGGGGTTGGCCCAGTCGGTGACCGGTGAGGCCGCGACCACCGCGTCGACGCCGGCTGCCTCGGCCGTGCGCAGCATCGCCCCGAGGTTGCCCGGCTTCTCGATGCCCTCCACGACGAGCACCAGCGGCCGCTCGGGGAGGTCGAGCGCGTCCAGCGCCACCGCCGGGTCGGGGACCAGGGCGAGGATGCCGTCGGGGGAGTCGCGGTAGGAGACCTTCTGGTACGCCGTCCGCCCCATCCGCAGCACCTCCGCGCCGGTCGCGGCAACGCGCTCGACCAGGCCGGCGCGCTCGTCGGTGAGCAGCTCGGGGCAGCAGTAGAGGGTGGTGGGCACCGCGCCGGCGTCCAGCGCGAGCGTGAGCTCGTCGTGGCCCTCCACGACCGTGACCCCGGCCTGCGCCCGGCTGCGCCGCTTGTGCAGCGCGACCAGCGCCTTGACCCGGGCGTTGCTCGGGCTCGTGATGTCGAGGTCGGTCACGGGGTCGGTCACGGGGTCAACCTACGGTGCCGTCCACGTACACCCAGCGGCCGCGGCGCTGCTCGAAGCGGCTGCGCTCGTGCAGCCGGCCCGGCTCGCCGGCGCGCTCGTAGGTGGCCACGAACTCCACCTCGTCGCCGCTCGGCGTCGAGCACCTGCGAGTCCGGTCCAGCGCGTGCCGTGGGGTCGGGAGCGAGGGTGAGCGGGCGGGTGCGGGGGTGCCAGGTGCGGAAGACGTGGTCGAGGTCGCCCAGCGCGTAGGCGGCGTACCGCGAGCGCATCAGCTCCTCCGGCGTCCGTGCCTCGACCTCGCGACGGTGCAGCCGCCGGCAGCAGGCCTCGTACGTCGCTCCGGCACCACAGGGGCAGTCAGTCACAGGCACGGGGATCATCGTGGCAGTAGCTGTCCGTGTAGGGCTGCCAGCCGCGGATCGACCACGCCCGCCCCGGCGTCGAGGGCACCCTCCGGTCGCGCAGCCGCTCGAACCAAGGTCCGGGGTCGTCGAGCCGCAGGTCGTGGACGAAGCCGGCGTCCGTGCTGCGCGGCACGACATCGGTGAGGTCGGCGCCGAGGGTGACGAAGCCGCAGACCGTGGCCACCAGGGGGAAGCGGCCTCCGGCCCGCTCGATCCGGGGCAGCAGGGCCACGCGGGTGTACGCCGAGAAGTCCCAGCCCCTCGCGATCACCTCACGTTGCCTGGCCACCGGCTCCGTCACGTCGACCAGCCGGCGGGCCCAGAAGAGCCCGCTCGGGCAGGCGTCGTCGATCTCGGCGTCGGTGACCATCGGTCGCGTGGCCAGGGCCTGCACCCGGGCCTCGTCGTGCAGGAGCTGCGCGGGCGTCCGCTGGGGGTGGCCGGCGAGTCCGCAGCTCAGCACCCGGCGTGCCCGTTCCCGGCTCAGCTCGGTCTCGACGGTCAGGATGAGGGCTGCCTCACGAGCGCTCACCAGCATGCTGCCCGACCGTACGCGCGTCGCCCACCGGCGGCACCCCCCGTGCGCGTCGCCTGTGGACAGGCGTGTCGGTGTGGCGCCGACCCGCGGCGTGGCCGCTCCGGGAGGGGCTCTCCGGGGCGCTCAGGAGACCCGTCCACGTGGGCGGGTCTCCTGAGCGTGCGAAGGGTGGGGTGCTGGGGGCCCTGGTACCGGCCCCCGAGGTCCGGCAGGGTGGGGCGATGGGCACCGGCCGCGCGACCCCGCCGTCGTGGGCGTCCTACCAACAGAGCATCGGAGACCGGTCGGGCCTCTTCGCGGCGGTCGCGGACGCCTGGGCGCCGACCAGGGCGCTCTACCCCGGCTGCTACCTCGACCTGGCGCCGTCGACCGTAATCCCGTCGGTCACCTACGTCGACACCGACAAGCGCGCCGCCCGCTACTTCGCCGACGAACGGCTCGTCGCCGCCGAGCTGGCCGGACGCACCCGCCCCGGTGCCGGGTCGGAGGTTCACTTCCTGCAGGCGGACTACACCACCCCGCTGCCGCTGGACCGGTTCGACCTGCTGATCTCCCTGTTCGCCGGCCTCGTGTGGGACCACTGCCGGCAGCACCTCGCACCGGGCGGCCTGCTCCTGGCCAACGCCAGTCACGGCGACGCCAGCCTGGCCGCGCTCGATCCCGCTCTCGACCTGGTGGCCGCGATCCAGCACGTGGGCGATCGGTACCGCCTCGACACCGACGAGCTCGGCACCTACCTCCAGCCGAAGCGACCCGCGACGGCGGACCCCGACCTCATCCGTCGCGCCGGCCGCGGCATCGCCTACACCCGACCCGCGTTCGCCTACGTCTTCCGCCAGCAGTAGCCGGCTCAGTCCTCCGGGTCAGCGGAGGCGGCGGCCTCGCCCGGCCGCTCGACCCGCCAGAGCACGTGCGTCCCGGGCAGGCCCTTGAGCTCGACCTCGTCGTCCTCGACGAGCACCACCGCGGCATCTTCGTCGAGCGCGTCGCGCACGGCGGTGCTGGCCAGCACCTCCCCGCCCTCGGCGCAGGCGGCCACCCGGGCGGCCAGCGCGACGTTGCGACCGAAGTAGTCACCGTCGCGGGTGACGACCTGGCCGGTGTGCACGCCGATCCGCACCCGGACCGGCGACAGCCAGAGCCGCGGGTCGCGGTTGCGGCGCAGGTCCTTCTGGATGTCGAGCGCGGCCCGGCAGGCGGCCTCGGCGTCGCGGAAGGCCACCATGAAGCCGTCGCCGGAGGTCTTGACCACCTGCCCGCGGTACTGGTCCACCCGCGCGCGTACGACGGCGTCGTGCCCGGCCAGCACCCGCAGCCAGGCGGAGTCACCGAGCTTGTGGTTGAGCGCCGTGGAGTCCTCGATGTCGGAGAAGAAGAGCGTCACGGTGCCGTCCGCGGCCGCGATGTTGAGGATGTCCGACCGCTCCTCGGAGGCCCAGGCCAGGAGGTCCTCCAAGGAGCCCTGCACCAGTCCGGCCACGCCGTGGGACCGCACCCGGCCGACCGTGCGCACCACCCGGCGCACGGCCCGCTCGGCCGGCCGAACGGCGGGGGGCGGCCGCAGGGCGGCGGCCAGGTCGGCCTCCAGCCGCAGGGTCGCGGCCTTGCTGGCGGCGAGCCGCTGGCGGGTCTGGAGCAGCATCAGCCCCAGCACCAGCACGGCGAGCACCAGCACGCCGCACAGGGCGGCGACGACGATCAGCGCAGTGGTCACGGGCGGCTCCCGGGTCAGGCCGGCAGCATGGACTCGAGCAGGTCCAGCTCCTCGCCGGAGTAGACCGCGATCCGCTGCAGGCTCGGGATCGAGTCACGACAGCCGGTGTAGCCGATGTTGAACTCGACCGTCGTACGACACGGCGGTGATGTTGAGGGCCTGGCCGTTGAACAGCAGGCTGACCGGGTAGATCTCCTCCATGGGGGAGCCGTCGAGGTAGCGCGTCTCGGACGGACCGGGGACGTTGGAGATCACCAGGTTGGCGGCCGGGCGCCCGCGCCCGCCCATGCCCAGCACCGCCTGCCCGATGAACGGCAGCATCAGCGCTGCCGTGTAGACGTCCATGGCGGCCCCACCGACCGACGGGAGGCGGTCCTTGCCGAGGCGGGTCGAGGCCTGGATCGCCCGGACCCGGTCGACGGGGTCGGCCACGTCGACGCCGAGGCGGGCGTAGAGGAAGGTGATGGCGTTGCCGACGCCGGCCTCGGTGCCGGCGCGGACCGAGACCGGCACGTTGGCGATCAGGTCCTCGCGCGGGAGGGCGTCCTGCTCCACGAGGTAGCGCCGCAGGGCGCCGCCGCTGATCGCGAGGAAGACGTCGTTCATGCTGCCGCCGGCGGCAGCGGCCACGGCCTTCATCCGGGCGATGGGGTAGTGCTGGGTGGCGAAGCGTCGCGGGGTGTGGATCCGACCGTTGAACAGCGACTTGGGGGCGCGGAACGGCACGGCCCGACCCTCCTCCGCCCCGAGGCCCGTGACGCTCTCGGCGTAGGTGCGCCCGAGCGACCCGGCGACCGCGAGCGTGTTGCGGACCCCGGCGCCGACCTTGTCGCGGACGCCGACGGGCACGCGCTCGACCTCGGCACGAGGTGGCCGCTGGATCCCGGACTGGTCGGCCCCCCGGGTGCCGACCGCCCACGGCGGCAGCATGCCGCGGGCGTCGGGGTCGACCGACAGGATCCGCTGCAGCAACCGGATGCCGCCCACCCCGTCGACCTGCGAGTGGTGGGCCTTCATGTAGAGCGACCAGCGGTCCTCCTCGAGGCCCTCGATGACGTGGCACTCCCAGAGGGGGTAGCGGCGGTCCATCTTGCTCGAGTGCAGCCGCGAGACGAGCACGCCGAGCTCGCGCTGCGATCCCGGTGCGGGCAGCGCGGAGTGCCGCAGGTGGTAGTCGAGGTCGATCGCGTCGGGGTCCAGCTCCTCCCAGCTCGGCACCGGGAGCGAGCGGTAGAGGTAGTTGAACGGCGGCGCGAACTCCCGGTGCTCGCGCCAGCGGCGCACCAGGTCGGCGACGAACGTGGGGTCCTCGGGCGGCACCCGGAACGTCGCCAGCATCCCGACCTGCATCGGCGTCCGGTGGCTGTCGGTGAAGAGCCAGGCCGAGTCGTTGGTCTTCAGGAGCTTGCGCACCACCGGGAACCGCCTTGCCTCGTCGAGTCCTCCCCGAGGGTGACCCTAGTGGCCCGGTCCGGGCGGTGGTGGTTGTCTCGCCGGATAGCGTGGAGACGTGACTGCGGCCGCGACCCCTGCTCCCACCTCCACCACCCTCGGCGAGCTGCGTGCGTCGGGGCACGAGCAGAGGACGTTGCGGGTCGAGATCCGCGACAACCTGCTGGCGCGGCTCCGGGCGGGCGAGGACCCCTGGCCGGGGCTGCACGGCTTCGAGACGACCGTCGTGCCCCAGCTCGAGCGGGCCCTGATCGCCGGGCACGACGTCGTGCTGCTGGGGGAGCGCGGCCAGGGAAAGACCCGGCTGCTGCGCACCATGGTCGGCCTGCTCGACGAGTGGACGCCGGTGATCGACGGCTCCGACCTCGGCGAGCACCCCTACGACCCGATCACGCACGAGTCGCGCCGCCGGGCGCTCGAGCTCGGCGACGACCTGCCGGTGGGCTGGCGGCACCGCGACGACCGGTACGCCGAGAAGCTGGCCACCCCGGACACGTCGGTCGCCGACCTGATCGGCGACGTCGACCCGATGAAGGTGGCCGAGGGCCGCTCGCTCGGCGACCCCGAGACCATCCACTTCGGGCTGATCCCGCGCAGCCACCGCGGCATCGTGGCCATCAACGAGCTGCCCGACCTCGCCGAACGGATCCAGGTCGCGATGCTCAACGTGATGGAGGAGCGCGACATCCAGATCCGCGGCTACGTGCTGCGGCTGCCGCTCGACGTCCTCGTCGTGGCCAGCGCCAACCCCGAGGACTACACCAACCGGGGCCGGATCATCACCCCGCTCAAGGACCGGTTCGGGGCCGAGATCCGCACCCACTACCCGACCGAGCTGGAGGCCGAGATCGCGGTGATCCGGCAGGAGGCCGACCTGGTCGCGGAGGTGCCCGACCACCTGGTGGAGATCCTGGCCCGCTTCACCCGCAACCTGCGCGCCTCGAGCGCGGTCGACCAGCGCAGCGGCGTCAGCGCCCGGTTCGCGATCGCCGGCGCGGAGACCATCGCGGCGTCCGCGCTGCACCGGGCCACCGTGCACGGCGAGGACCCCGCCGTGGCCCGGGTGGTCGACCTCGAGACCGCGGTGGACGTGCTCGGCGGCAAGATCGAGTTCGAGAGCGGGGAGGAGGGCCGCGAGGACGAGATCCTCACCCACCTGCTGCGGACGGCCGTCGCCGAGACCGTGCGCCAGCACTTCCGCGGCCTCGACTTCGCGCTGCTCGTGGAGGCCATCGAGAACGGCGCCATGGTCACCACGGGCGAGAACGTCACCGCCCGCGACTTCCTCTCCGGTCTGCCGGTGCTGGGCGAGTCCGAGCTCTACGACGACGTCTGCGACCGGCTCGACGCCACCAACGACGGCGAGCGGGCCTGTGCCATCGAGCTGGCCCTGGAGGGGCTGTTCCTCGCCAGGAAGGTCGGCAAGGACACCGACGGGACCGAGACCGTCTATGGCTAGCACCGACCCGGCCCCCCGGCTGGAGGCGCTGCGCCGATGAGCCGGCAGCGCACCCGGTTCACCCGTTACGACGGCGGCGACCCGCTCGCGCCGCCGGTCGACCTCGCCGAGGCGCTCGACGCCATCGGCGAGGACGTGATGGCGGGCTACAGCCCGGAGCGGGCGATGCAGGAGTTCCTGCGGCGCGGCGGTCGCAACCAGACGGGTCTCGACGACCTGGCTCGGCGAGTCGCCGAGCGTCGCCGCGAGCTCCTCCAGCAGCACGACCTCGACGGCACCCTGAAGGAGGTCAAGGAGCTGCTGGACCGGGCGCTGCTCGAGGAGCGCAAGCAGCTGGCGCGCGACGCGATGATGGACGACGGCGACCGCGCCTTCCGGGAGCTGCAGCTGGAGAACCTGCCGGCCAGCACCGCGGCCGCGGTCAGCGAGCTCGGTGACTACGACTGGGCCTCGCGGGAGGCGCGCGAGGACTACGAGAAGATCAAGGACCTGCTCGGCCGGGAGCTGCTCGACCAGCGGTTCGCCGGGATGAAGCAGGCGCTCGAGGGTGCCACCGACGAGGACCGCGCCGCGATCAACCAGATGCTCCAGGACCTCAACGAGCTGCTGGGCAAGCACCAGCGCGGCGAGGACACCGATGAGGACTTCGCCGAGTTCATGGACAAGCACGGCGACTTCTTCCCCGAGAACCCGAGCAACATCGACGAGCTGCTCGACGCGATGGCCCAGCGCGCCGCAGCCGCTCAGCGGATGCTCAACTCGATGAGCCCCGAGCAGCGCCAGGAGCTGATGGAGCTCTCCGCCCAGGCCTTCGGCTCGCCGCAGCTGATGCAGTCGCTGGCGCAGCTCGACGCCAACCTGCAGTCGCTGCGGCCGGGCGAGGACTGGGACGGCTCCGAGCGCTTCGGCGGCGAGCAGGGCCTCGGGCTCGGCGACGGCACGGGCGTGCTCCAGGACCTCGCCGACCTCGACGAGCTCGGCGAGCAGCTCTCGCAGTCCTACGGCGGCGCCCGGATGGACGACGTCGACCTCGACAAGCTCGCCCGTCAGCTCGGCGACCAGGCCGCCGTCGACGCCCGTACCCTGCGCGAGCTGGAGAAGGCGCTGCGCGAGAGCGGCACGCTGCGCCGCGACTCCTCGGGCCAGCTCAAGCTCACCCCCAAGGCGATGCGCCAGCTCGGCAAGGCGCTCCTGCGCGACGTGGCCGAGAAGATGTCGGGTCGCCAGGGCGCCCGCGACCTCCGTCAGGCCGGCGCCGCCGGCGAGCGCTCCGGTGCCACCCGCGAGTGGGCCTTCGGCGACACCGAGCCCTGGGACATCCCGCGCACCGTCCTCAACGGCGTGCGCCGTCGGGTGGCCGACGGCGGTGCCGGTCCGCTCGTCGCGGTCGACGACATCGAGGTCAGCGAGACCGAGGCGCGCACCCAGGCCTGCGTGGCGCTGCTGGTGGACACCTCGTTCTCGATGGCGATGGACGGACGCTGGGTGCCGATGAAGCGGACGGCGCTGGCGCTGCACACGCTGATCCGCTCCCGGTTCCGCGGCGACGCGCTGCAGCTGATCTCCTTCGGTCGGCACGCCTCGGTGATGGACATCGAGCAGCTCACCGGTCTCGACGCGATGTGGGACAAGGGCACCAACCTCCACCACGCGCTGCTGCTGGCCAACCGGCACTTCCGCAAGCACCCCCACGCCCAGCCGGTGCTCCTGATCGTCACCGACGGCGAGCCGACGTCCCACCTCGAGCCGAACGGCGAGGTCTACTTCTCCTACCCGCCCAGCCCCCTGACCGTCGCCCACGCCGTGCGCGAGCTCGACAACGCGGGCCGCCTCGGCGCCCAGACGACGTTCTTCCGCCTCGGCGAGGACCCCGGCCTGGCGCGCTTCATCGACTCGATGGCCAAGCGGGTCGACGGCCGGGTGGTCGCGCCCGAGCTCGACGACCTCGGCGCCGCCGTCGTCGGCTCGTACCTCGGATCCCGCGGGCGGAGCCCGATGGGGCAGCTGCGCAGCGCGTACGGCGACTGGTTCGGCGGCCGCGGCTTCTGGGTCGGCGACTGACGGGTCAGCCGTGCAGCAGGTCGGCCAGCTCCTCGACGCCGTCGACCAGGCGCGTGCCGGGGCGGGCCCAGCTCGCGTTGGCGTCCACCGCGTGCACCCGGACGTCCGGCGGCAGCACCCCCGCGGACACCAGCCCGTCGGCGTACGTCTGGCAGGTCGGGCGGTCGAACCCGCAGGGAGCGACGACCACCACCTCGGGCGCGGCGTCGTGCACCTGCTCCCACGTCACCCGCTCCGACTTCGCCCCGGGCCTCCCGAGCACCGGTGTGCCGCCGGCGAGCTCGATCATCTCGGGGATCCAGTGGCCGGGCGAGTACGGCGGATCGGTCCACTCCAGGAACATCACCGGCACCGGCGTACGCCCGGCGACCCGCTCACGCACGGCGGCGAGACGCGCGCGCTGTCCGGCCACGAGCTCGACCGCGCTGGCCTCGTGACCGGTCGCCCGACCGAGGGCGAGGATCGAGTCGAGGACCTCCTCGATCGTGTGCGGGTCGAAGGTCAGCACGTCGGCGGTGCAGCCCAGGTGCGCGAGGGCGTCGTCGACGACCGTGACGTCGACCGCGCAGACCGCGCAGAGGTCCTGGGTCACGACGAGGTCGGCGTCCAGGCTCGCGAGCGCGCCCTCGTCGAGGTGGTAGAGGTCCTCGCCGCGACGTACGGCGTCGACGACGAAGGCGTCGATCTCCGCCGGGGTCAGCCCCTCGGGCAGCGCGGTGGTGGAGACGATCGTGCGGCTGCGGGCCTCGGCGGGGAAGTCGCACTCGAAGGTCACCCCGACCACGTCGTCACCCGCTCCGAGCGCGAAGAGGATCTCGGTGGTGGACGGGAGCAACGACACGATCCGCACGCCGTCAGCCTAGGGTGACGCCGGTGGAGTGACCCGACGCTGACCGTGCTGGCGCTGCTCGGCCTGGCGGCCGCTCACCGCCGGGTTCGTGGACGCCGTCGTCGGAGGCGGGGGCCTGATCCAGCTGCCGGCGCTCCTGCTCGGCCTGCCCGGGGCCTCGCCGGTGCAGGTGCTGGCCACCAACAAGCTGGCCTCCTTCTGCGGCACCACGGCGAGCTCCGCGACGTACTACCGGCGGATCAAGCCCGACCCGCGCACGTTCGGCCCGCTGATGCTGCTGGCGTTCCTGGGCTCGGCGCTGGGCGCCGGGCTGGCCTTCCTGATCCCCAAGGAGGCCTTCGACCCGATCGTGCTCGCGGTGCTGCTGGTGGTCGGCGCCTACGTGCTGCTCAAGCCGTCCCTCGGCGGCGCGACCGCGCTGCGCTTCGCCGGCCACCGGCACACGGCGGCGGCGATGGGCACCGGCCTGGCCATCGGCGTCTACGACGGCGCGCTCGGCCCCGGCACCGGCAGCTTCTTCGTCTTCACCCTGGTGGGACTGCTCGGCTACTCGTTCCTGGAGGCCTCGGCGAAGGCGCGGTTGGCCAACTGGGCCACGAACCTCGGCGCTCTGGTCGTCTTCGCGCCGCAGGGCGTGGTGCTCTGGAAGGTCGGCCTGGTCCTGGGCGTCTGCAACCTCGTCGGGGGCTACCTCGGCGCCCGCACGGCGGTCTCGCGAGGCTCGCGGTTCGTGCGGATCTTCTTCATCGTCGTGGTCAGCGCCTTCGTGCTCCGCATCGGTGGCGGCCTGGTCGGGATCTGGTGAGCCGCTAGCCTCGGGGCATGAGCGTTCCCGTCGCCGTGGGTGACCTCGGCAAGGCCCTGACCGACTACGGCCCCGGCTACCTGCTCACCACCGCCGGCGGGCGGATCAAGGTGGTCACCGTCGAGCCGCAGGTCGCGGACGACGGCACCCTGGGAGTAGCCGGCCCCGGCCGGGGGAGCGCGGCCAACGTCGGCGAGAACCCCCAGGTGACGCTGGTCTTCCCACCGCTGGCGCCCCGCGGCTACACGTTGCTGGTCGACGGCACCGCCGCGCTCGACGGTGACGACGTGCGGGTGACGCCGACGGGCGCCGTGCTGCACCGCCCGGCAGCCCACAGCGACGGTCCGGTCGCCGGTGACGGCTGCGGCCACGACTGCGCCCCCGTCGGCTGAGCTGCCGTGCCGCCGTTCTGGGTCAGCGCGTTCCTCGACCTCGCCGCACCCGACGTCGAGCGCGGGGCCCGGTTCTGGGCCGAGGTCACCGGCTACCGCGTGTCCCCGCCACGGGGCGACCACGACGAGTTCGTCACGCTGGTGCCGCCCGAGGGTGACGACTACCTGCGCGTGCAGCGCACCGGCGGGGGTCCCTCGCGGCTGCACCTCGACCTGCATGTCGACGACCCGAGGGACGCCGCCGACGCCCTGACCCGGCTGGGCGCCGTCGAGGTCGCGGACCGGGGCTACGTCGTGATGACCTCGCCGGGAGGGATCAGCTTCTGCCTGGTCTCCCACCCCGCCCGCAGCCGCCCGCGGGCCGTTCACTTCGCCACGGGCGCGTCGCAGGTCGACCAGGTGTGCCTCGACATCCCGCCGTCGACGTACGACGCGGAGTGCGCGTTCTGGCAGTCGGTCACCGGCTGGGACCTGACCGAGACCCGCGCGCCGGAGTTCCGGCGGCTGAC
Organism: uncultured Actinomycetota bacterium; assembly: GCA_963834285.1. Lineage (GTDB taxonomy): Bacteria > Actinomycetota > Actinomycetes > Propionibacteriales > Nocardioidaceae > Nocardioides. The sequence continues at coordinate 120,346 of CAWIAZ010000008.1, forward strand.
CGGGTCGCCCGCCCAGCCGCTCCAGCTGCTGCTGCAGCGCCTCGACGACGAGCAGCCGGCGGGCGCCCACCTCGACCTGGCCGCCGACGACCGCGAAGCCGAGGTCGCCCGCCACGTCGCGCTCGGTGCCACCGAGATCGGCCCCGGCCGGGGCTGGACCGTCCTGCGCGACCCCGCCGGCGGGCTCTACTGCGTGACCGGCCGCAGGCCGGGCTAGCGTGCGCGGGTGACCGACCAGCAGCAGCCGATCCGATCGATGGTCGGCCACGACTGGCCGCGCGTGTGGGAGTTCTTCTCCCGGATCGTCGAGCAGGGCGAGACCTACGCCTACCCGGAGGACCTGACCTCCGACCAGGCCCGCAACCTCTGGCTCGAGAAGCCGCCGGGCGCGACGGTCGTGCTCGAGGAGGACGGCCGGGTGCTGGGCTCCGCCAAGATGGGCCCCAACCGCCCGGCCCGCGGTAGCCACGTCGGCACCGCGTCGTTCATGGTCGACGAGTCGGTCCGGGGTCGCGGCGTCGGACGTCGGCTCGGCGAGCACGTGGTGCAGTGGCACCGTGACCAGGGCTACCGCGGCATCCAGTTCAACGCCGTGGTGGAGACCAACACCGGCGCCGTTCGCCTGTGGCAGAGCCTCGGCTTCGAGATCGTCGGCACGGTGCCGGGGGCGTTCCGCTCCCGCGAGCACGGCTTCGTCGGCCTGCACGTGATGCACCTCGACCTCACCGGCTGACGGCTCAGGGACGGCACAGGGGTGGCTCGGGGGCTTCCCCGATGCGCGCTCGGACGTCCGGTCACGAGACTCGCCACGTGAGACCCACCACTGCCCGCCGGTTCACCTGGAGCATCGTCACCGTGCTCTCCACCCTGGTCGGCGCCTACGCCGTCGCCCTGGTCGCGAGCGGCTTCGACCTCGTGCCCGACGACGTCGCCGCCAACTCGTTCCTCGCCCCGATCGGGCTGCGCCTGCACATCGTCGGCGCGGGCGTCGCCCTGGTGCTCGGCCCGTGGCAGTTCGTCCGCGGTCTGCGGCGGCGGCTGCCGGTCGCGCACCGCCTGACCGGACGCCTCTACGTCGCGGGGGTGCTGGTCGGCGGGGTGGCCGGTGGCGCGATCGCGCTCGGCACCACGGGCGGGCTGGTCGCGGGATTCGGCTTCCTGGGGCTCGCGGTCGCCTGGGTGACGACCACCGCCGTCGCGCTCCTCACGATCCGTCAGCGTGACGTCGCCGCCCACCAGCGGTGGATGCTGCGCTCGTTCGCGCTCACGTTCGCCGCGGTCACCCTGCGCCTCTACCTCGGCGTCACCGGGGCCGCGGGCGTCGACTACGAGACGGCGTACGAGGTGATCGCGTGGGTCTCCTGGATCCCGAACCTCGTGGTCATGGAGCTGTGGATCCGCAGCCGGCTGCCGGCGTCCGGGTCGGTGACCGGGCGACCGCTAGCGTCGGTGGGATGAGCCTGCTGCGCCGCACGACCCCGCTGGCCCTCGTCCTCGGGCTGCTGCTCCCCCTCACCGCCTGTGGCGGCGACGACGACGCCCGCAGTGACGCCCCGAACGTCGCCGCCGGCGGCGACGTCCGCACCTGGGGCGACGGCGACTACGGCGTCGTGCTCGCGCACGGGGCGGCGTTCGACGCGGCCTCCTGGGAGGACCAGGCCACCGCCATCGCCGACGAGGGCGCCACCGTGGTCGCGGTCGAGGACATCTCGCCCGAGGCGATCGCCGGCGCGGTCGACCAGCTGCGGGCCGACGGCGCGACCGGGGTGGCGCTGGTGGGTGGCAGCGCGGGCGCCGACGCGATCCTGCGGCTGCTCGGCGAGCAGCCGGACCTCGCCGACCAGGTGATCCTGCTGTCGCCCAACACGACCGTCGACGGGCTCGGCGACCAGCCCAAGCTCTTCGTGGCGAGCGAGGACGAAGCCGTGGCCGACGTGTCCCGCGAGCTGGCCTCCTCGGCGCCGGGCGACGACAACGAGGCGCTGATCCTGCCGGGCTCCGCCCACGCCCAGAACATCTTCGACACCGACCAGGGCGGCCCGGCGCTCGACGCGGTGCTGGAGCGGATCCGCGCCGCGGTCGGCTGAGGCTCTCGGGCAGGGAGCGGCAGCGGGCCGCGGGCCGCGGCTCGGACCTCACTCCGGGCCGGCGAACCCCGGCAGGAACTCCTCGAGGATCGAGCGGAACGGCGCCTCGGCCCCGAGCTGGCTGAGCACGCCGATGCCCCCGATCCAGGTGCGGTGGATCAGCATGTACGACGGCGGCAGGTTGAGCTTGATCGCCACCGTGAACGCCTCCTCGCGCGGGTCGTTGATGCGCTGGAACTGCTCGCGCATCCACTCGCGGCTGAACCGGAAGCTGTCGACCAGGGTGGGCTCCACCAGCGGCGAGAGGTAGTCCATCAGCAGGTGGGGGTCCATCTGGATCTTGTCCCGGATGAACCCCTCGCGGCGCAGCCCCTCGAGCAGGTGCTCCTTGTCGTCGAGGGCGGCGAGCCGGATCAGGCTGCCCATCGCGTCGGGGAGGTTGCGCTCCGGGAGGCGTGCGACCGCGCCGAAGTCGAGCACGCCGAGGCGACCGGGCGAGCCGTCGTCGTTCGGCAGGATCCGGTAGTTGCCGGGGTGCGGGTCGGCGTGCAGCATGCCGGTGCGCCCGGGGGAGGAGAAGATGAAGCGGGTGTAGAGCAGGCCGTAGTGGTCGCGCTCCTCCTGGGTGCCGTCGGCGATGATCGAGGCCAGCGACGCGGGGGAGTCGAGCCACTCGGTGATCAGCACGGTGTCGCCCACCGCCACCACCCCGGGCACCACGATCTCGGGGTCGTCGGCGAACTCGGCCGCGAAGACCGCCTGCGCCTCGCCCTCGAGCTTGTAGTTGAGCTCGTCCTCGGCGCGCGCCTGCACCTCCTCGATCAACGGCTTGATGTCGATGCCGGGGAAGACCGGCCCGATGGTGCGCGCCACCCGGGCCAGCTGCTTGAGGTCGGACCGCAGCGCCTCGCCCGCCCCGGGGTACTGCACCTTGACCGCGACCTCGCGGCCGTCGTGCCACCGACCGCGGTGGACCTGTCCGATGCTGGCCGCGGCGCTCGGACCGCCGTCGAGCCAGACCAGCTTCTCGCGCCAGTCGAGGCCGAGCTCGTGGTCGAGGATGTCGCGCACCGTCTGCGTCGGCATCGGCGGAGCGGAGTCCTGCAGCTTCGTCAGCTGGTCGCGGTAGGGCGCGGCGAGGTCCTCGGGCAGGGCGGCCTCGAAGATCGACAGCGCCTGCCCGAACTTCATCGCCCCGCCCTTGAGCTCACCGAGCGTGCGGAAGAGCTGGTCGGCGGTGCGTTGCTGGATCTCGGTCATCACCGCTTCCGCGGGCGCCCCGCCCATCCGCTTGCCGAACCCGAGCGCGCTGCGGCCGGCGTACCCGAGGGGCAGGGCGGCGAGCCGCGCCGTCCGGGCGGCGGCTCTGCGGGGGAGGTCGGCCATGGCAGCCATTGTGTCCGACGTGGCGAAATCAGCCACGGGGAAAGGCCATCAGCCGCCGAGCAGCCGGAGCACGCCGAGGACGATCAGTGCCTGGCCGACGTGGTAGGTCACCATCACCAGCAGGTGACCGCGGGGCAGCGGTCGGACGAACCGGTCGACCGAGAGGGTGGCGTCGCTGACGACGAAGATCGTGGCGCCCAGCGCGATCAGCGGCTCCCCGGTGAACCACGCGGTCACCAGCATCGCGCCGATCGCGACGGTGTAGACGGCGACCGGCACCGACAGTCGTACGCCGCCCAGTGCGTGCGTGGCCGGCACGACGCCCCGGGTCGCGACCGAGGTGGCCAGCAGCACCGCCAGCACGAGCCAGGCCCAGCCGGGCCGCGGGAGCCCGAGCGAGACGAAGCAGACGAGGTAGGCCAGGTGCCCGACGAGGAAGGCGGCCACCCCGGCCAGGAAGCGGTCCTCGGAGTCGCCGAGCAGCGCGACGTCACCCAGGGCGCCGAAGGCCAGCGCCACCAGCAGCCAGACCCCGGCCGCGTCTTCCGTGGCGCCGAGCAGGACCGCGACGCCCAGCAGCGCGACCAGCGTCGCCGGCTTCGCCCACGCCTCCGTGCGCCTGTCACCCCGCGCGACCGCGACCCAGTCGGTCACGGCCAGCAGGGCGGGGACGATCCAGATCAGCGAGAGCACCGCAGCAGCATGCCAGCGCCCGACCCTCGAGGTGGTGGTTTCGTGGCTCGTCGCTGGCGCTCCTCGCACCTCAACCACCGCGGTGGTCGAGTGCGAGCGAAGCGAGCCACGTGCGGTGGTTGAGGTGCGAGCGAAGCGAGCCCGGCGGTGGTTGAGGTGCGAGCGAAGCGAGCCACGAAACCTCGGTGGTGGTGGTTTCGTGGCTCCTCGCTGGCGCTCGTCGCACCTCAACCACCGCGGAGGTTGAGGTGCGAGCGAAGCGAGCCACGAAACCCCCGTGGTTGACCGCGAACGTCGTCGCGTCAGGGCCGCTTCGTGACCAGCCTCGCGGTCAGGCGGTGGCGGGGAACCTCACGCCGGTGTTGGCGTGGCAGCGGTAGCCGAGGGGGTTGCGGGCGAGGTACTGCTGGTGCTGGTCCTCGGCGTAGTAGTACGTCGGCGCGGGGGCGATCTCGGTGGTGATCTGGCCCAGCCGGCGCCGCGCGAGCTCGTCGCCGTAGATCGTGGTCAGGTCGCGCGCGGTCTGCTCCTGCTCGGGCGTCGTGTAGTAGATCGCGGAGCGGTACTGGCTGCCGACGTCGTTGCCCTGGCGCATGCCCTGCGTCGGGTCGTGGACCTCGAAGAACGCCTTGACCAGGTCGGCGTAGGCGATCACCGAGGGGTCGAAGACGATGCGGACGGCCTCGGTGTGCCCGGTGCGGCCCGAGCAGACCTCCTCGTAGGAGGGGTGCGGGGTGTAGCCGCCGGCGTAGCCGACCGACGTCGACCAGACGCCCGGCAGCTGCCAGTAGATCTCCTCGGCGCCCCAGAAGCAGCCGAGGCCGAAGATCGCGACCTCGTGCCCCTCGGGCACCTCGTCGGTGACGATGGGTGCGTCGAGGACGGTGTGCCGGTCGCGGACGGTGAAGGCGGGCTCGGGGCGGCCGGGCAGGGCCTGGTCGGCGTCGACGAGGGAGGACTTGGGGCGGGAGAACATGCCTCCATCATCCCTCCCCGGACAAGCAGCGGGGCCGGTCGCTAGCCTCGGGGCGTGAGCGAGCAGCAGCACAGGTCCAAGTCCGGCTTCGAGACGCGTGCGATCCACGCCGGCTACGAGCCCGACCCCACCACGGGCGCGGTCATCCCGCCGATCTACGCCACCTCGACGTACAAGCAGGACGGGGTCGGGGGTCTGCGCGGCGGTTACGAGTACAGCCGCTCCGGCAACCCCACGCGGACCGCCCTCGAGGGCAACATCGCAGCGCTGGAGGAGGGGGAGCGGGGCTTCGCCTTCGCCTCCGGGCTGGCCGCCGAGGACACCATCGTCCGCTCGGTGCTCCAGCCGGGCGACCACGTGGTCTTCCCCAACGACGCCTACGGCGGCACCTTCCGGCTCTTCGACAAGGTCGAGAAGGCCTGGGGCATCGACTACACGCCGGGGGGTCACGACGCCGACGCCGTCCGGGCGGCGATCCGCCCCGGGGTCACGAAGATGGTGTGGGTCGAGACCCCCACCAACCCGCTGCTCAACATCGTCGACATCGAGGCCATCGCCGGCGTCGCGCACGAGGCGGGGGCGCTGCTCGTGGTCGACAACACCTTCGCCTCGCCCTACCTCCAGCAGCCGCTGACCCTCGGCGCCGACATCGTGCTCCACTCCACGACCAAGTACTGCGGCGGCCACTCCGACGTCGTCGGCGGCGCGGTCGTGGTCCGCGACCACGAGATCGCCGAGCAGATCGGCTTCCACCACAACGCCATCGGCGCGGTGGCCGGTCCGTTCGACGCCTGGCTCACGCTGCGGGGGCTCAAGACGCTCGCGGTGCGGATGGACCGGCACTGCGACAACGCGGAACGGGTCGTCGAGCACCTGCTGGCCCACAGCGCCGTCACCCACGTCTACTACCCCGGCCTGCCCGACCACCCCGGCCATGACGTCGCAGCCCGGCAGATGAAGCGCTTCGGCGGCATGGTCTCCTTCCGGGTCTCCGGGGGCGAGGCCCAGGCCCTCGCGGTGTGCGAGCGCGCCGAGGTGTTCACGCTGGGCGAGTCGCTCGGCGGCGTGGAGAGCCTGATCGAGCACCCCGGCCGGATGACGCACGCCAGCGTCGCCGGCACCGAGCTCGAGGTGCCCTCCGACCTGGTCCGGCTCAGCGTCGGCATCGAGACCGCCGACGACCTGATCGCGGACCTCGATCGTGCCCTCGGCTGAGGGCCCGTCTCCCACCCCGGCGGCCGCGGTCTGCGTCGACTTCGGCTCCACCTTCACCAAGGCGCTCCTGGTCGACCTGGGCCGGGGCGAGGTCGTGGCTGCCGCCGAGCACCCGACGACGATCGCGACCGACGTCCTCGACGGGTACGACGCCTGCCTCGCCGCGCTGACCGCTGCCGACCCGCGGGCGGCTGCCGCCGAGGTGCTGGCCTGCTCCAGTGCCGGGGGCGGCCTGCGGATCGCCGTGGTCGGCAACGAGGAGCTGGTGACGGCCGAGGCCGGCCGCCGGGTGGCCCTCTCGAGCGGCGGCACCGTCGTCGAGGTCCTGGCCGCCGGCTCCCGCCAGACGGGTCGTGCCCTTCGAGACGGCTCGTCCCTCGCCTCCTCAGGAACCACGCCTCACACCGACCACCAGCCCGGTGTGGGGCACACGACCCCTCCGGACGTCGTCCTGCTCACCGGCGGCACCGACGGCGGCAACAGCGAGGTGCTGCTGCAGGCCACCCGTGACCTCGTCGCGGGCGGTTGGCGCGGACCGGTCGTGGTGGCCGGCAACGTCGAGGCGCAGGCCGAGGTGGCCGCCGTCCTCACCGCCGCCGGTGTCCCGCACGTGCTCACCGACAACGTGGTGCCGCGGATCGGGGTGCTGGCCCCCGAGGGCGCCCGGGCAGCGATCCGCGCGATGTTCCTCGCCCACGTGATCGGCGGCAAGCACCTCAGCACCCGCGGCGACTTCACCAGCATGGTCCGCGGGGCCACGCCCGACGTCGTCCTCACCGGGGTCGAGGTGCTCGCCCGCGAGGTCGGCGACGTCGTCGTGGTCGACGTGGGCGGCGCCACCACCGACGTCCACTCCGTCGTCGAGATCGACCCGGAGGACGCCACCCTCGCCCGTGACGTGGTCGCGCCCACCCGCGTCACCCGCACCGTCGAGGGCGACCTCGGCATGCGGTGGTCGGCCATCACCACGGTGGCTGCCGCGGGTCTCGACCTCCACGACGCCGCCGTACGCCGGCACCGCGACCCCGGCTTCCTGCCCGGCTCCGACGCCGAGCGCGAGGAGGACGAGGCGATCGCTCGGGCCGCGGTCGGCCTGGCCCTGCGCCGCCACGCCGGCCGGGCGCGGGTCGTGCTGAGCCCCGAGGGGCGGGTGGTCGAGCGCACCGGCCGCGACCTGCGCGAGGTGCGGCTGCTGGTCGGCTCCGGCGGCGTGCTCCGCCACGGCCGACCCGGGGGAGCCGACCGGGTGCTCCGCGACAGCGTCGGCGCGGGGCTCGCCGAGGGCTGGCAGCTCCCGGAGCAGGCCCGGCTGGTGGTCGACGCCGACTACGTCCTGGCCGCGATCGGCCTGCTCGCCCCGGACATCCCGAGGCCGCCTCCGGGGTGGCGCGAGCCCTCGCGACTAGCCTGAGCCGGTGAGCAACGACGCTGACCAGCCCGAGGTCGAGGCACCGGCTTCCGGCACCGACGTCGACGAACGCCGACGGCTGCTGCTGCGCCGCTCGCGCGCCACCCGCACCGGGGAGTCCGGAGCGCCCGGGGAGCCCGAGGACCGCGAGCGTGACGACTCCATCACCCGACGCCTGGCCACCCAGTGGTCGCAGCTGTCGCAGATCCGCGACGAGCGCCGCTCCGCCCCCGAGCCGATCGTCGCGGAGCCCACGAACCTGCGCCGGGCCGAGGTCCCGTGGGGCGTCGACCTCGCCGCCGCCTGGGGGTGGCGCTTCCTGGTGATCGCGGCGGCGGGCTACCTCGTCTACCGGGTGGTCGCCTACTTCTCGGTGCTCACGCTGCCGCTGGCCGTCGCCCTGCTGATCACGGCCCTGGTCAGCCCGGGCGTCAACGCCCTGACCCGGCTCGGCCTGCCCCGGGGCCTGTCCTCGATCCTGATGGTGCTCGGCGGCATGGCCTTCGTCGGCGTCCTGCTCACCTTCGCCGGGCAGCAGGTCGCCAGCGGCGCCCAGGACCTCGCCGACTCCACCGTGCGCGGGCTCGAGCAGATCCGGGAGTGGCTCAAGGACGGGCCGCTCAACGCCAGCGACTCCCAGATCAACAACTACCTCCAGTCCGCCCAGGACGCGATCAGCAACCAGACCGCACGAGGACGGAGCCGTCCGCCAGGTGACCGAGATCGGCACCACCCTCGGTCACGTCTTCGCGGGCTTCTTCATCGTGCTGTTCTCGACGTTCTTCTTCCTCGCCGACGGCGAGCGGATCTGGGCCTGGATGGTGCGGCTCACCCCGCGGGCCGCGCGGCCCCGCTTCGACAGCTCGGGCCGGGTGGCGTGGATCTCGCTGACGCAGTTCGTCCGGGCCACCGTGATCGTGGCGCTGGTCGATGCCATCGGGATCATGATCGTGGCAGCGATCCTGGGCGTGCCGTTCGTGCTGGCCATCGGGGTGCTGGTGTTCCTCGGTGCCTTCATCCCGCTCGTGCGGTGCCACCGTGGCGGGCAGCGTCGCGGTGCTGGTCGCGCTGGTCGACCAGGGGCCGCTCGACGCGCTGCTGATGCTCGGCGGCGTGATCCTGGTCCAGCAGATCGAGGGCCACATCCTGCAGCCGTTCCTGATGGGACGCTGGGTCTCGGTGCACCCGCTCGGCGTGATCTTCGCGCTCGGTGGCGGCGTCCTGGTCGGCGGCGTCGCGGGCGCGCTGGTCGCCGTCCCCTGGCGGCGGCGCTCAACGCCGTCGCCCTGCACCTGGCCGCCTACAGCGATCCCGGGGACGACGCGCTCGAGGAGCTGCACGAGGACTACGGCGAGACCGAGGCCAGGGTCGGCACCGACGACCCCGACCCGCCCACGGACCCCCGAGCGGAGGAGACCCACCCATGACCGAGCTCACCCTCAGCGAGATCCGGACCGCCCGCACGTTGCTCGACGGCGTGGCGATCGAGACCCCGATGGAGGACTCGCGCTGGCTCTCGGCGCTGGTCGGCGGCCCGGTGCGGTCAAGTGCGAGAACCTCCAACGCACCGGCTCGTTCAAGATCCGAGGCGCCTACGTGCGGATGTCGCGGCTCTCCCCGGAGGAGCGCGGCCGGGGCGTGGTCGCGGCGTCCGCCGGCAACCACGCCCAGGGCGTCGCCCTCGCCGCCCAGCTGCTCGGCATCAGGTCGACGGTCTTCATGCCCGAGGGCGCGCCGATCCCGAAGGAGAAGGCCACCCGCGGCTACGGCGCCGAGGTGATCTTCGAGGGCCGCTACCTCGAGGAGGCCCTGGTGGCGGCCCGCGCGTTCTCCGAGCGCACCGGCGCCGTCCTGATCCACCCCTTCGACCACGCCGACGTGGTGGTCGGGCAGGGCACGGCCGGGCTGGAGATCCTCGAGCAGGCGCCGGACACGAGGACCGTGGTCGTCCCGACCGGTGGCGGCGGCCTGCTGGCCGGCATCGCGCTGGCCGTGAAGGAGCAGAACCCCGACGTCCGGGTGGTGGGGGTCCAGGCGGCGGGCGCGGCCGCCTACCCCGACTCGCTGCGCAGCGGACGCCCGGTCGGCCTGCCGGAGATGAAGACGATGGCCGACGGCATCGCGGTGGGCATGCCCGGCGACGTCACGTTCGCCCTGGTCCGCGACCACGTCGACGAGATCATCACCGTCTCGGAGGAGTCGCTGTCCCGTGCCCTGCTGGCCCTCGTCGAGCGGGCCAAGGTGGTGGTCGAGCCCGCCGGGGCGGCCGCGGTCGCCGCGCTGCTCGACGACCCGGACGCCTTCGAGACACCGGCGGTGGCCGTGCTCTCCGGCGGCAACATCGACCCGCTGCTGCTCGGTAAGGTGATCCGGCACGGCATGGCCGCGGCCGGCCGCTACCTCAACCTGCACGTGATCATCCCCGACGTGCCCGGCGGCCTGGCCCGGCTGCTGACCGAGGTCAGCGAGGCGGGTGCCAACGTGCTCGAGGTGATGCACGAGCGGATCTCGCCCACGCTGCACCTCGACGAGGTGGAGGTCAGGCTCCACCTCGAGACCCGCGGCACCCCGCACGCCGACAAGGTCTGCGGACGCCTTCGCGAGCGGGGCTACCGCGTCGAGGAGTGACTACCCGGTGTAGGGGACGGCCTTCAGGATGACGACCTGGAGCTCCTTGCCGTTGACCTCGTAGTGCGCGTGGTCGCCCTGCTTCTTGCCCAGGATGGCCGAACCGAGCGGCGACTGCGGGGAGTAGGCCGTGAGGTCGTGCTCGACGTCCTCGATCTCGCGGGCGCCGAGCAGGAAGGTGTCGGCCTCGTCGTCGTCGTCGCCGACGAACTTGTAGGTGACGACCATGCCGGGCTCGACGATGCCGTCGTCGGGAGGGGTCTCGCCGACCTCGGCACGCCGGAGCATGTCCTCGAGCTGCCGGATCCGGCCCTCGAGCTTGCCCTGGTCGTCCTTGGCGGCGTGGTAGCCGCCGTTCTCCTTCAGGTCGCCCTCGTCGCGGGCTGCGCTGATGCGGGAGATGATCTCCTGGCGCGCGGGACCCTTGAGGTGCTCGAGCTCCGCCTGGAGCTTCTCGTGGGCCTCGGCGGTCAGCCAGATCTTGCTCTGCGCGGACGACTGGGTCATGGGCGTACTCCTGTGAAGCGATGGAACGTGGTCACTGTCCACGGGGGTCCCGGAAAGGTCACATCACGAACGTGGACACGTCGCGGGGCACCTTTCTGGTCGGCCCTGCGGGACGGTCAGAACGACAAGCCTAACAACGTGACGCAGATCGTCCACCTCGACCGGCTCAGGTGCGGGGTGGCTGCGGGTCAGCGGGGCCGCGGCTGGCCGTCGGTCGTGCAGCCCACGCCCTCGACGGAGGTGGCCCGTCGCTCGGTGCGGATCGAGAGCTCCTCGCGCCCCGAGTCGGGGCCGGGGTCCACCGCAGCTCGCCCACCGTGCTGTGGTCCTCGCGAACGCCCGCAGCGTGCAGGACGCCGCGGCGGCACCCTCCCGGAGCTGCTCCGCCAGGTCGTCGCTGACCTCGACCTGGACGACGGCCGTCACCGTGTGCTCGTCGACGACGTCGAAGGAGACCAGCTGGGAGCCGACGTCGGGGCTGGCGTGCACCACCGTCGTCCAGGCCAGCCAGCCCAGGAACGCCACGACCACGACCCCGCACGCGCCGAGCAGCAGGTAGCGGCGACCGCGGGGGGCCGTGCCGTAGCGCTCCGCGAGGTGGTCCGGTGACGTCACCGCTCCAGCCTGCCACCTACGATGAAGCCGTGTCGCAGCGCCCCGAAACGTCGTCCAGCCCGTCGTCCGTCAGGTCGGAGCACGCCCCCGGGCGGGCTACCGGTTGATGCACGTCCACGCCCACCCCGACGACGAGTCCAGCAAGGGCGCGGCCTCCACGGCGAGGTACGTCGCGGAGGGGGTCGACGTGCACGTCGCCACCTGCACCGGCGGCGAGCGGGGCTCGATCCTCAATCCCAAGATGGACCGCCCCGACGTGCTGGCCAACATCACCGAGATCCGGCGCCAGGAGATGGAGCGGGCCCGCGACATCCTCGGGATCCGCCAGGACTGGCTGGGCTTCGTCGACTCCGGCTGGCCCGACGGCGACCCCAGCCGCCGCTGCCCGAGGGGTGCTTCGCCCTGGTGCCCCTGGAGGAGGCGACCGAGCGGCTGGTGCGCCTGATCCGCTCCTTCCGCCCGCACGTGGTCACCACCTACGACGAGCGCGGCGGCTACCCGCACCCCGACCACGTCCGCTGCCACGAGGTCAGCGTCGCGGCGTTCGAGGCGGCCGGCGACCCGGAGCGGTTCCCCGGCGCGGGTGAGCCGTGGCAGCCGCTGAAGCTCTACTACCACCACAGCTTCAACCGGCCGCGGATGCAGGCCATCCACGACGCGATGATCGAGCACGGCCTGGAGTCACCGTGGGCGGAGCGCCTCGAGAAGTGGGAGCGCCGAGCCCGAGTGGGACGCCCGGATCACCACCCGGGTGCCCTGCGGCGAGTACTTCGGCGTCCGTGACCAGGCGCTGCTGGCCCACGCCACCCAGATCGACCCCGACGGCTTCTGGTTCGCGATCCCGCGCGAGCTGCAGGAGGAGGTGTGGCCCACCGAGGACTACAGCTGGTCGTGAGCCACGTCCGGTCCGCGACCCCGAGGACGACCTGTCGCCGGCATCGTCGACCCTGCCTGAGACACTGGCACCATGCCCGCGTACGCCGACCTGCTCACCACCGCCGTGACCCTGGTGGTCCGGCTGGCCGACCCCACCCCGGAGCCCGAGGACGTCAAGGCGGGCTGGACGGCGTTCGCGCTGTTCGGACTGCTGATCCTGGCGATCGTCGTGCTGGCTTCAGCCTGGTGAAGCGGCTGCGCAACGTCGAGCGCGCCGAGGCGGAGGGCCTCTACGACCCGTCGACGAAGAAGCCCGGGAACAGCACCACCGAGGCCTGACCGGCTCAGCCGGTCTGCTCGTCCTGACCGCTGCCCTCGCCGCCGGCCTGCTCGGCCTCGGCGACCTGACGGCGCGACGTCGTCCATGTCGAGCCCCCGGACGCCGGCGATGACCTGGTCCAGCTGGGCCGGGGGGAGCGCCTCCGGCTGCGCGAAGACCAGGATGCCTTCGCGGAACGCCATCAGGGTCGGGATCGACGAGATGCCCGCAGCGGAGGCGAGCTCCTGCTGCGACTCGGTGTCGATGGAGCCGAACGTGATGTCCGGGTTGGCCTCCGAGGCCGCCTCGTAGGTCGGCGCGAACTGGCGGCACGGGCCGCACGAGCCGGCCCAGAAGTCGACGAGCAGGATGGCGTCGTCGCGCACGTGGGTCTCGAAGTTGTCGATGGTCAGCTCGGTGGTGGCCATCCCCGACCCTACGCGCCGCGGCCCCGGTTACCAGGCCTCGGGAAAACTTGGCCATGCACGTCTCCCCCGCCTGCGCTCCGTCGCCTCCCCACCCGATCCGCAGGGCGTCGCCCTGGTCCTCCACGGCGGCGCCGCCCGTGGCGAGCGGGCGCGGTGAGTCCCACGCAGCTCTCGGTCCTGCGGATGGTGCCCACCGCGCGGGCCGTGGCCCGCGCCGGCGACCGGCGGCTGGCGGTGCTCCGGCTGCTGAACTCCTACCGCGGCTGGGACGCCGATCACACCCCTCTCGACGACGTGGCGTGGGCCCTGGACCAGGTGCGCGAGCAGTTCGGCCCGCTGCCGGTCGGACTGGTCGGCCACTCGCTGGGCGGTCGGGCGGCGCTGCTGGCGGGCGGTGCCGAGGGCGTGGCCTCCGTGGTCGCCCTCAACCCGTGGGTCTCCCCCACGACGACGCCGACCTCGCCGGCCGTCAGGTGCTGGTCGTGCACGGCGCCGAGGACCGGGTGGCCCGGCCCAGCGGGCAGCCGAGGTGGCCGGCCGGATCTCGCGCACCACCGACGTGGAGTTCGTCCGGATCCCGGGCGGGAAGCACGCGATGCTGCGACACGGCGCGACCTTCGACCGTCGTGCGGCCGACTTCACCGCGCGGGTGCTGCTCAGCCGCGTCTGACCCCCACTACCGGGGGAGCGAGACCTCGACCGAGACCGGGGGATCCCTGGGCTAGACCGTTCGGGACCGGCTAGCGTCGCTGCGTGCGCCCACTGCGACCCCGGCCGCGACCGCCACGTGACCCCGGCCGCCCGACCTCGCGGCGTCCCGGAGGGCCGGTGCTGGCGTTCGCGCTGCTCGTCGCCCTCGGCGTGTCCAGTGCCGGCACCGTTCCGGGGACCGCCGGAGGAGGCAGCACCGCAGCGGCTCCGGTCGTCGCCTCCGTCGCTGCGCCGACCGACGACTCCGCACCGCGGGCGGCCCGGACGCGGCGTACCGGCCGGCTGGTCGCTGTCGGCGACGTCGCGTGCGCTCCCGGCCAGCGCCCGACGCGGACCACCTGTCGGCAGGCCGACACCGCGGCCCTGACGCGGCGCCTGAACCCGGTGGCGGTGCTGGGGCTGGGGGACCTCCAGTACGAGACGGGCTCGCTGTCCGACTACCGCGGGTCCTACGACGCGAGCTGGGGGCGGCTGCGGGGCCGCACGTGGCCGGTCCCGGGCAACCACGAGTACGCGCGACCGGCCGGCCGGGCCCACCAGGCCGGCCGGCTACTCCGCCTACTTCGACGGGAGTCCCGGCGTGGACGCCGAGCTGGACCGGCCCTACGTGCGGCGTACCGGGGGCTGGCGGGTCTACCTGCTCGACTCCAACTGCGAGGCGATCTCCTGCGAGGCGGAGGCGCGGTGGCTCGCGAACGACCTGCGGCGCCACCCACGGTCCTGCACGCTCGTGGCCATGCACCACCCCCGGTGGTCGACCGGCTCCCACGGCGACAACCGCAGCGTCGCGCCGCTCTGGGCCGCGGCGACGCGCAACGGCGTCGACGTGGCCCTCGCGGGGCACGACCACCACTACGAGCGGTTCGCGAAGCGGGGCACCGCCGGGCGGGTGGCCAGGTCCGGCACCCGGTCCTTCGTGATCGGCACCGGTGGCAAGTCGCTCTACCCGATGGGCGCCCGGTCCCGCACCACGCGCTACCGGCAGAACACCAGGTTCGGCGTCCTCGAGCTGCGGCTGCGTCCTCGGCAGTACCGCTGGCGCTACGTGGCCGTCGGCGGCCGGGTGCTCGACCGCGGCCGCAGCGCCTGCCGCTGACGGGGGGCTTCCCGGTCCGGGGCACGCCCCGGGGCCTGCGTTAGGTTGCGTCGGTGGCCGAGCCGGAGCACCACCCGACGTCGTCGGAGATCGACCCCGACCTCGGCCCCGTCTCGCCGGTCCCGGTCGCGCCCTGGCTGGTGCTGGTCGGGATCGCCGCCGGAGGCGCGGTCGGCGCGGTGGCGCGGCACGGCCTCGAGCTGGTGCGGCCTGCGGGTGCGGGCACCTTCCCCGTCGCCACCTTCGGCACCAACGTCGTCGGCTGCCTGCTGCTGGGGGCGCTGGTCGCCTTCGTGACCGCCCGCCGCCGGCACCCGGTGCTGCGGCCGGTGCTGGGCACCGGGGTGCTGGGCGGGTTCACGACGTTCTCGACGTACGCCGTGCAGGGTCGCTCGCTGCTGGGCGACGAGCAGGTCGGCCTCGCGGTGCTGTACCTCGGCGGCACCCTGGTGGCGGCGGTGGTCGCGGCCCTGGTCGGGGTGCTGCTCGTGCAGGCGCTGCTCGAGCGCGCTCCGGGGTCGGGGTCGGGATCCGGCACGGGGGCGGCCGGATGAGCGACGTGTGGCTGGTCGCCCTCGGCGCCGCGGTCGGCGCGCCCGCGCGCTACCTCCTCGACCAGTGGATCTCGCGGGGGCGGACGACGTCGTTCCCGGTGGGCACGCTCACCGTCAACCTGCTGGGAAGCCTGCTCCTCGGCGTGCTGCTCGGCGCCCACGACGCCGGCGCCGTCGGGTCGGACCTGCTGGTGCTGCTCGGGGCCGGCTTCTGCGGTGCGTTCACGACGTACAGCGCGTTCGCCGTGGAGGTCGTCGCCCTCGGCCGGGCCCGGCTCACCCGCACCGCCCTCGCGTACGCCGTCCTCTCACCCGCCGCGGCCCTCGCCAGCGCTGCCCTCGGCTACCTCGCCGGGCGGGCATGTTACTGACCGTCGCGACTACTGGGCGTGCGAAATAACGCCTGCCTAGTGGTCTCAACGGTCAGTAGCATCCCCGCTGACCGTGGTGATCACGACCTCGCCGGTCAGCGTGCGGTGGACGGGGCACTTGTCGGCGATCCTCAGCAGGGCGGAGCGCTGCTCGTCGGAGAGGCGCCTCGTCGAGCACGATCTCGCGGTGGATCCGGTCGACCTGGCCGCTGGAGCTCTCGCACTCCTCGCAGTCCTTGGCGTGCACGCGCTCGTGGCGCAGGGTCACCTGCGTGGTGCCGAGGTCCCAGCCCTTGCGCCGTGCGTACATCCGCATCGTCATCGACGTGCACCCGCCCAGGGCGGCGACCAGGCTGTCGTAGGGGTTGGGGCCGGTGTCGCCGCCGCCCACCGACGTCGGCTCGTCGAGCACCCAGGTGTGGCCGGACGCCGACACCCGGTGCGCGAAGCCGTCGGTGGCCGAGAGCTCCTCGACGAGCACGTCGCCGGCCTCCGCACCGCTCGTGGCGGCCGCCCGCGGCGCCGTGGCGGCGCCACGCGGGTCACCGTCACCACGGTCGTCGGGCTCCAGGTAGCGCTCCGCCCACGTGGCGATCATCGCGGCGGCGAAGGCGGCGTCCGGGCGCCGGGAGAGCAGGTGGTCGGCCCCGTCGAGGGACACGAAGGACTTGGGGTGCCGGGCGGCCTCGAAGATCTCGCGGGCCTGGTCGACCCCGACGACCTCGTCGACGGGGGAGTGCAGCACCAGCAACGGGCGCCGGAGACCGACGATCCGCTCGCGCTGCGGCTGCTCGGCCAGGTCGTCGGCGAGGTCCTTGCTGACGTGCAGCGCCCGGCCGCCGACCTGGACCTCGAGGTGCCCGTCGTCGGCGGGCACGCCGTCGCCGAGCAGGTGGTGGAGATGGGCCGGGCTGGCCGGCGCGCCGAGCACGGCGACGGCCGACACCGAGGAGAGGCGCTCGGTCACGGCGATCGCCGCGGCCCCGCCGAGGGAGTGGCCGATCAGCAGGTCCGGCCCGCCGTGGTGGTCGGCGAGCCAGCCCGCCGCGGCCTCCAGGTCACCGAGGTTGCTGGTGAAGGTGGTCTCGGCGAAGTCGCCCTCCGAGGCGCCGAGGCCCGTGAAGTCGAAGCGGAGGACCGCGATGCCGTGCTCGGCCAGGGCGGAGGAGATCCGGGCGGCAGCGTGCGACTCCCCGCCCGCAGGTGAAGCAGTGCGCGAACAGGGCCGTGGCCCGCGGCGTGCCGGCGGGGAGGTCGAGGGTCCCGACCAGCTCGTCGCACGACGACCCGGGGAAGCGCACG
Source organism: uncultured Actinomycetota bacterium (assembly GCA_963834285.1). Taxonomy (GTDB): domain Bacteria; phylum Actinomycetota; class Actinomycetes; order Propionibacteriales; family Nocardioidaceae; genus Nocardioides. The sequence continues at coordinate 137,518 of CAWIAZ010000008.1, forward strand.
TCCTGGTGGGTCGTCCCCTCGGCGGACGTGTCGACCGACGTGGTGGCCATGGGTTCCTCCTGGTGGTACGGCGGGCAGCGGACGCGCCGATGGTCGGGATCTAGGCTGCGGAGCCGTCAGCAGCCTCGCGGGGCGCGGCGGGGCCCGGGTGACGGCCCAGCCGTGGGTGACGGCGTTCGAGGCGACGGCCCCACCAGCCACCGACGGCGATCAGGGCGACGAGGGCGGAGATGGCGGCGAACAGGCCCCACGGGTCGCTGCCGAAGGCGCCGACCGCGGTGTAGGCGAGCACGCCCGGCACCATGCCCACCGCGCTCCCGATCAGGTAGTGGTTGAGCCGCACCCCCGAGAGCCCCGAGGCGTAGTTGACGGCGAAGAACGGGAAGAGCGGCACGAGCCGCACCACCAGGACTGCCGCGAGACCGTGGTCGCGCAGCACGGCGTCGACCCGAGCCAGCCGGCCGCGGGTGAACCTGTCGACGGCGTCGCGGCCGAGCACCCGCCCGAGTGCGAACGACCCGGCGGCGGCGAGCATCGCGCCGGCCAGCACCAGCACGGCCCCTGTCCACAGACCGAACAGCGCCCCGGCGGCGATGGTCACGACGCTCATCGGGGACGGGATCATCGCCAGCCCCGCGTAGAGCGTGATGAACACGACGGGACCCCACACCCCCGCGGCGTCCACACGGCTGCGCAGCGCGTCGGTGTCGGGGGTGCCGAAGACGACGGCGAGCACGACGGCCGCGCCCACGAGCAGCGCCAGCACTCCTGCCTTGAGGGCGGTCGTCCGGGTCACGGTGGTCCTTCGGTCGGTGGGTGCCTCGTGTCCAGCGTGCCAGACGGCTCGGCGGCGGCCCGTCGCTGACGGCTGACCCGGTAACCCGCCGACCCGCCCCGATGCTTCCAGGGCCACCCTCGGTCACCATCCGGTCCCGCAGCCGCGGGTCAGGGGCGACCGGCTACGTTCGCCACGTGACCGACGACACGTACGACTACGTCATCGTCGGCGCCGGCAGCGCCGGTGCCGTCCTCGCCGCGCGACTCAGCGAGGACGCCGCCACGACGGTGCTCCTGCTGGAGGCCGGCGGCGAGGCCGAGGCCGACGAGATCTCCATCCCGGCGGCGTTCCCGGCGCTGTTCAAGACCAAGTGGGACTGGAACTACTCCACCACCGAGCAGAAGCAGCTCGAGGGTCGCCGCGCCTACTGGCCGCGGATGAAGGCGCTCGGCGGCTGCTCGTCGATGAACGCGATGATCTACATCCGCGGCAACCACGCCGACTACGACGCCTGGCGCGACCAGCACGGGGCCACCGGATGGGGCCACGACGACGTCCTGCCCTACTTCGTCCGCTCCGAGGGCAACACCCGCCTCGGCGGCCCGCTGCACGGTCAGGACGGCCCCCTGCACGTCGAGGACCGCACCTACACGCACGACCTCTCGCACGCGTTCGTACGCAGCGCGGTCAGCGCCGGCCACAAGCCCACCGACGACTTCAACGGCGCCGAGCAGGAGGGCGCCGGGCTCTACCAGGTCACCTGCAAGAAGGGTCGCCGCTGGTCCACCAACGACGCCTACCTGGCGCGCCCGCCCGCGCCCGGCGCAACCTCACGGTCGCGACCGGCGCCTTCGCCACCGGCCTGGAGCTCAGCGGCGAGCGGTGCTCGGGGGTGCGCTTCCGGCAGGCGGGCACCGAGCACGTCGTCCGCGCCCGGCACGAGGTGCTGCTGGCCGGCGGCGCGGTCAACAGTCCCCAGCTGCTGATGCTGTCGGGGATCGGACCCGGCGCCCACCTCGCCGAGGTCGGCATCGACTCCCGGGTCGAGCTGCCCGGTGTCGGGCAGCAACCTGCAGGACCATCCCGTCGTCCCGATGCTCTGGTACACCCGCGGCACCACCGACCTCGCCCAGCTCAACAACCTGCGCAACTTCGCCCGCTGGAAGGCGCGCGGCACCGGCCCGCTCTCCTCCAACGTGGGCGAGGCCGGCGCCTTCTTCGCCAGCCGCGACGGGCTGGCCGCTCCCGACATCCAGATCCACGCGGCGCCGTCGGGCTTCTACGACAACGGGCTGCGCGAGCCGACCAGCCAGATGTTCACCGCCGCGCCGACCCTGGTCTCGGTGCAGAGCCGGGGCTCGGTGCGGCTGCGCTCCTCCGACCCGGCGTGGCACCCGGCCATCGACGCGGCGTACTTCGAGGACCAGACGGACCTCGACGCGATGCTCGCCGGGGCCCGGCTCACCTGGGACCTCTGCAGCCAGGGCGAGCTCGCCGGGCTGCTCGACCGGCCCTGGCGGCTGCCGTCCGACCCCTCGGACGACGACCTGCTCCAGCACGTCCGGGACTGGGCGCAGACGCTCTACCACCCCGTCGCGACCTGCGCGATGGGCACCGGCGACGACGCGGTCGTCGACCCCGCCCTGCGGGTCCGCGGCATCGACGGGCTCCGCGTCGTCGACGCCTCGGTGATGCCCACGGTGCCCCGCGGCAACACCAACGCGCCCACCATCATGATCGCCGAGAAGGCGGTCGACCTGATCAGGAGTGACCGATGACGACGACCGACGAGCGGTCCGCGGACCGTACCGACGAGCCCAGCACGCCGACCACCTTCGACTCGCTCGACCCCGCCACCGGCGACGTCGTCGCCAGCCACCCGGTGCACGACGCCGACGACGTGCGCGCCGCGGTGTCGCGGGCCCGCGACGAGGCGGCCTGGTGGGGCGGGCTGACCTTCGACGAGCGCGACGAGCACCTGTCCACCTGGAAGGGCGTGATCACGCGCCGGATCGCCCAGCTCGCGGACGTCGTCCACCAGGAGACCGGGAAGCCGCACGGCGACGCGATGCTCGAGGCCGCGCTCGCCATCGACCACCTCGCCTGGGCCGCCGGCCACGCCGAGAAGCACCTGAAGCGGCGGCGGGTGTCGTCGGGCCTGCTGATGGCCAACCAGGCCGCGTCGGTCGAGTACCGCCCGCTCGGCGTGGTCGGCGTGATCGGCCCGTGGAACTACCCCGTCTTCACGCCGATGGGCTCGATCGCCTACGCCCTGGCGGCCGGCAACGCCGTCGTCTTCAAGCCCTCCGAGCTACACCCCGGGGGTGGGGGAGTGGCTGGCCCGCACGTTCCTCGAGTCGTGGGCCGCCCGGTGCTCTCGGTGGTCACCGGGCTCGGCGAGACCGGCGCCGCGCTGTGCCAGGCGAACGTGGACAAGATCGCGTTCACGGGGTCCACGGCCACCGGGAAGCGGGTGATGGCCGCCTGCGCGGAGACGCTCACCCCGGTGATCATCGAGGCCGGTGGCAAGGACGCCGTGCTCGTCGACGCCGACGCCGACCTCGACGCCGCCGTCGACGCGACGCTGTGGGGCGCCTGCGGCAACGCCGGCCAGACCTGCATCGGCGTGGAGCGGGTCTACGTGCACGAGCGGGTCTACGACGACTTCGTCGAGCGGCTCACCGTGCGGGCCCGCGAGGTGCGCGCCGACGACACCCTCGGCGCCCAGCTCGGCCCGATCACGATGCCCAGCCAGCTCGACGTCATCCGGAGCCACATCCAGGACGCGCTCGACCGGGGCGGCCGCGCCGTCGTCGGCGGGCTCGACGCGGTGGGCGAGCGCTACGTGCAGCCGACGGTGCTGGTCGACGTGCCCGAGGACTCCGAGGCGGTCCGCGAGGAGACCTTCGGGCCCACGGTGACCGTGGCCCGCGTGCGCGACATGGACGAGGCCGTGGCGCGCACCAACGACAGCCGCTACGGGCTCGGGTCCACCGTGTTCTCGAAGGAGCACGGCATGGAGATCGCGCAGCGGATCCGCAGCGGCATGACCGCGGTCAACGGCGTGATCACGTTCGCCGCCATCCCCGGGCTGCCGTTCGGCGGCGTCGGCGACTCCGGCTTCGGGCGGATCCACGGACCCGACGGGCTGCGGGAGTTCACCTACGCCAAGGCGATCGCGCGGCAGCGGTTCAAGCCGCTGATGCCGCTCGACGTCGTTCCGGCGCACCGAGAAGCACGAGGCCCAGCTGGCGTCGATGATGACGGTGCTGCACGGGCGCGGGACCACGATCCCGAAGCCCTAGCGGGACGAGTCCGGGTCGGTCGTGCTCATCCGGGCGGCCCGCTCCTCGGCGGCGATGTCGCCGTGGAAGAGGCCGCGCGACGGCGTGGGCGGATCGACCGGGACGTCGGGCTCGGGCGGCTGCTCGACCAGCTCGACGCGCTGCCGGGGCAGGCTGGCCTCGTGGTGCCGCCGCACCCACGACACCAGGTGCTCACGCACGTGGCAGCGCAGGTCGAACAGCGTGGGGGCGTCACGCGCGGTCACCAGCACCCGCACCCGCACCCAGCCGCCGACCGCGTCGATCACCTGGAGCACCTTCACCCGGCCGTCCCACAGGTCGGTGAGGTCGAGCACCCGGTCCAGCTCGAGCCGCATCGCCTCCGGGTCGACCCCCCAGTCGAGGTCCATCTCGACCGCGCCGATCAGCTCGGAGCTGTGCCGGGTCCAGTTCTGGAACGGCGACGACGTGAAGTACGTCGACGGCAGCACCAGACGGCGGTCGTCCCAGGTGCGCACCACGACGTAGGTGAGGGTGATCTCCTCGATCCAGCCCCACTCCTCCTCGACGATCACCACGTCGTCGAGGCGGATCGCGTCGTTGAACGCCAGCTGCAGCCCGGCGAAGACGTTGCCCAGCGTCGACTGCGCCGCCAGCGCCGCCACGACGCTGATCAGGCCCGCCGAGGCCAGGATGCTGGCCCCCACCGCCTCGACCCCGGGGAAGGCTGAGCAGCACCGCCCCGAGGGTGATCACCACGGCCGCGGTGACGATCAGGCGGCGGATGATCCCGACCTGGGTGCGCAGCCGCCGGGCGTGCAGGTTGTCGTCGACCTCGACGTCGTACCTGGTGAGCGTGCGGTCCACGAACAGCAGCACGACCGAGACCAGCAGCCAGCCGACGGCCACGATCGTGAGCACCCGCTCGGTCTCGTTGGCCCACGACCAGCTGTCGGGCTCGGGCCGCGCCCGGTCGAGCACCGGTCCCGCGGCGACGATCACGACCAGCGCCCGGAACGGCACCTTCATCGCCCGGTGGAACTGGCCGGCGGGCGCCCAGCGACGGGCGGCGAGGAGCAGCAGCAGCCGCAGGACCAGGATCACCGCCGCGGCGGCGCCGATCGCGATCGCCGCCACCGTCAGCAGGTCGGTCCAGTAGTCGCTCATCCGGTCATCCTGCCGGAGCCGTGTCCTGGCTGGGTCGGTGCTGGGTCAGCGCAGCGAGTACGTCGCCAGCGAGACGCCGACGTAGTGGGAGACGAACGCCAGGATCGTGAACGTGTGGAACACCTCGTGGAAGCCGAACCAGCGCGGCCACGGGTCGGGTCGCTTGAAGCCGTAGACGACGCCGCCGAGCGTGTAGAGGGCGCCACCGGTGACGATCAGCACGAACGTGGCGATGCCGACGCCCATGCCGAGGTCGGTGGCGCCCACGGTAGAAGCTCGGGATGAAGAAGACCGCGACCCAGCCGAGCGCGATGTAGATCGGCGTGTAGAGCCAGCGCGGGGCACCGGTCCAGAACACCCGGAACAGGACCCCGAGGATCGCCCCGCCCCACGCGACGGACAGCAGGACCACCCGCTCGGTGCCCTCGAGCAGGATCAGGCTGAACGGCGTGTAGGACCCGGCGATCAGCAGGAAGATGTTGGCGTGGTCGAAGCGGCGCAGCAGCGCCCAGGCCCGCGGCGACCACGTCCCGGTGTGGTAGATCGCCGACACGCCGAAGAGCAGCAGCGCGGACGCGGTGAACAGCGTCGAGCCGATCCGGGTGGCCGCGGTGGGCGAGAGCACGATCAGGACGACACCGGCCGCCAGCGTGAGCGGGGTGACGCTCAGGTGCAGCCATCCACGCAGGCGTGGCTTCACGTCGGCGAGGGTGTCGGTCAGGGTGTCGCCCAGGTTCTCCAGGCCGGCACGGATCGTCTCGCTCATGCTGCGACGGTAGCCGACGTCGCGTTGCCGCGATGCCGAGTCCCCGGATCGTCACGTCGGTAGCATGAGCGCCGTGGCGGACTGGAAACGTGGACTGCGGAGGGTGCTCTACCCGGCGTACGAGGCCCGGATGCTCCGCAACATGCCCGACAACCTGCCCCAGCACATCGGGGTGATGCTCGACGGCAACCGCCGGTGGGCCAAGGCCGTCGGCCGCGACACCGCTCACGGGCACCGGGCGGGCGCGGCCAACATCGAGCCGCTGCTCGGGTGGTGCGACGAGGTCGGCACCAAGGTGGTCACGCTGTGGCTGCTCTCCACCGACAACCTCAACCGGCCGGAGGCCGAGCTGGCGCCCCTGCTGCAGATCATCGAGGAGGCGGTGGCCTCGCTGGCCGACCAGCGCCGCTGGCGGCTGCACCCGGTGGGGGCGCTCGACCTGCTCCCGGCCGCCACCGCCGAGCGGCTCAAGAAGGCCGCCGAGGCCACCAGCGACGTCGACGGCATGCTGGTCAACATCGCCGTGCCCTACGGCGGACGCCGTGAGATCGCCGACGCCGTCCGGTCGCTGCTCTACGAGCACGCGGCGAAGGGCACCACGCTGGAGGAGCTCGCGGCGATCATCGACGTCGAGCACATCGCCGACCACCTCTACACCAAGGGCCAGCCCGACCCCGACCTGGTGATCCGGACCTCGGGGGAGCAGCGACTGGGCGGGTTCCTGCTGTGGCAGAGCGCCAAGTCGGAGTTCTACTTCTGCGAGGCCTACTGGCCCGACTTCCGCCGGGTCGACTTCCTGCGCGCGGTCCGCGCGTACGCCCTGCGCGAGCGCCGCTACGGGTCCTGACCCGCGCCCGTCGCGTGGACACCTGTCCGCGTCATCCCCCCGTTACTCCCCGTCACTTCCCGTCACCCAGCCTTCACCCCCTGTTCGGGCGTGTCGGCCGAGGGAGCCGCCGGAGGCGACGTAGTTTCGATCTCAACGACGGGTGGGGAAGCCCGTCCCACCGGAAGGCCCGTTCGTGACCTGTCACGACCTACTCACCGGCCAGGCGACCACCTGGCTCGGAGGAGGACGCCGGCACTCCGGCGTTCGGGCACGGCTGCTGGTCGGCCCCCGGTCCATCTGCACCGACTGACGGGCCGGCGAGGAGTGCGCGCGCGGTCCTGTGAAGGAGCCTCCCGTGCGCGAGAGCCAGATCAGGACCTACGTGATCGACACCAGCGTCCTGCTCGCCGACCCGGGCGCCCTGCGCCGGTTCGACGAGCACGAGGTGGTGCTCCCGGTCGTGGTGATCACCGAGCTCGAGGGCAAGCGGCACCACCCCGAGCTCGGGTTCTTCGCGCGCAGCGCGCTGCGGATGCTGGACGAGCTGCGGGTGCTCCACGGGCGGCTCGACGAACCCGTGCCGGTCGGCGACGAGGGCGGCACGCTCCGGGTCGAGCTCAACCACACCGACCCCGAGGCGCTGCCCTCGGGCTTCCGGCTGGGCGACAACGACACCAGGATCCTGGCGGTGGCGCTCAACCTCGCCAACGAGGGCGACGACGTCACGCTGGTCTCCAAGGACCTGCCGCTGCGGATCAAGGCCTCGGCGGTGGGCCTCGACGCCCAGGAGTACCGCGGCGAGGTCGACCGGCGACTCCGACACCGGCTACACCGGCATGGCCGAGCTCGAGGTCGCCGCCGACGACCTCGACGAGCTCTACGACGACGGCACCCTCGACCTCGACGCGGTGCGCGAGCTGCCCGTGCCACCAGGGTCTGGTCCTGCTGTCCGAGCGGGGCACCGCACTGGGCCGGGTCGGCCCCGACAAGCAGGTGCACCTGGTGCGGGGCGACCGCGAGGCCTTCGGCATCCACGGCCGGTCGGCCGAGCAGCGGATCGCGCTCGAGCTGCTGCTCGACCCCGAGGTCGGCATCGTCTCGCTCGGCGGCCGCGCCGGCACCGGCAAGTCCGCGATGGCCCTCTGCGCCGGCCTGGAGGCCGTGCTCGAGCGTCGCCAGCACAAGAAGGTCGTGGTCTTCCGGCCGCTGTTCGCGGTCGGCGGCCAGGAGCTCGGCTACCTGCCCGGCTCGGAGTCGGAGAAGATGTCGCCCTGGGGCCAGGCGGTCTTCGACACGCTGGGGTCGATGACCTCCCACGACGTCATCGACGAGGTGCTCGAGCGCGGCATGCTCGAGGTGCTGCCGCTCACCCACATCCGCGGGCGCTCGCTGCACGACGCCTTCGTGATCGTCGACGAGGCGCAGTCGCTGGAGCGCAACGTGCTCCTCACGGTGCTCTCCCGGATCGGCGCCAACTCCAAGGTGGTGCTCACCCACGACGTCGCCCAGCGCGACAACCTGCGGGTGGGGCGTCACGACGGCGTGGTCGCGGTGATCGAGAAGCTCAAGGGGCACCCGCTGTTCGCCCACGTCACGCTCACCCGCTCCGAGCGGTCGCCGATCGCGGCGCTGGTCACCGAGATGCTGGAGAACGTCACGATCTGACGCCCGCCGGGTCTCGCCCGGGTTCGCACGGGGCTGCCGGGGCCCGTGCGCCGTACGGGACGGGTGTGACGAGAGCGAGGTCACACCCGGGGCGGTTCGGTTTGCACGAGCCGCCCCCGTCCGGCAGTCTGGTCCGAGACCAATTCGTGACCTTCGGGCTCCTGTGGTCACTCCAGCACCTGAGATCACGCACCGGTCGTCCTGCACTTGCGTCTGTCAACGTCGCCTACTCCAGGGATCACTCCACCTGTGTCGAAGCACGTCAAGCACGTCCCCAAGCACCGCTCCGCCCCCGCACCGTCGACCCTGACGATCGCCCCGCGCAAGGCGCTGCGCACCACCGTCGTCCTGTCGTCCGTCGCGGCCGCCGCGACCGGCGCCACGATCAGCGGCGGTCTGCTCACCGCGCCCGCCGCGGTCACCGCCGCCGGCTCCGCGGGCTCCCTCGGGGGAGACGTCACCGCGGCCGCGGCCGAGGTGCGCAACGACCCGGACACCCGCGCGGCCGCCGACGCCGCCGCCGACGAGGCGGGGGAGCGCACCGTCCCGGTCTCCCGCTCGGCCGACCGTCGCGCGGCGACCGACCCCGCCAAGGAGGCCGCGCTCGGCGACGACCGGGTCGCGGCCGTCTCGGGCGAGCAGAAGCTGTCCGACTCCGACCCCCGCGACATCGCCCGGGCGCTGCTCCCGGAGTTCGGCTTCTCCTCCGACCAGTTCGGCTGCCTCGACTCGCTCTACATGCGCGAGTCGGGCTGGAACCCCACCGCCGACAACCCCACCTCCAGCGCCTACGGCATCCCGCAGGCGCTGCCCGGCTCGAAGATGGCCTCCGCCGGCGCCGACTGGGCGACGAACCCGGTCACCCAGATCCGGTGGGGTCTCGGCTACATCCAGGACCGCTACGGCAGCCCGTGCAGCGCCTGGGGCCACAGCCAGTCCGTCGGCTGGTACTGAGCCACCCAGCCGCCTCCCGCTAGGCGAGGCTGACCAGCAGGTAGCGCTCGTCGGTGATCGGGCCGCCCCAGTAGACGTCCTCCGGCAGCAGCCGGACGTCGGCCTGGCTGCGGTGCGCGAGCACGAGCCGCTCGCACTCGGCTGCCGAGATGCCGGCCCCGGTCTGCCAGCGTCCCTCGACCAGCAGCAGCCGGCCCCCGGGACGCATCAGGTCGACCCAGCGCGCGATCGCGGCCGACGGGTCGGGCAGGGCCCACAGCACGTGGCGCGAGAGCACGACGTCGCAGGAGCCGCGGGCGTACGGCGGCTGGGCGGCGTCGCCCTCGAGCACCTCGACGCCGGCATCCGCGGTCTTCGCCCGGGCCGCGGCCACCATCGCCGGGGAGTAGTCGAGGCCCCGCACCCGGTGTCCGGCCTCCGCCAGCAGCAGGGCGAGGCTGCCGGTGCCGCACCCGAGGTCGACGACGTCGCTCGGCGCCGGCGGCAGGTGCTGCTCGAGCAGCGCACCCCAGGCGGCGCGGGTGGCGGGGTCGCGCAGCCCGTGGTCGGGCTCGTCGTCGAAACGGGCGGCCTCGGCGTCCCAGTAGGCGCGGTCGGTCGGTGTGGCGGTCATCGGGCTCCGATCAGCGAGCGGTGAGGACGGTGGCGTGGCCGGCGTACTCGCGGGGGCCGTCGAAGGGCGGCAGCGCCCACGCGACGTCCTCCTGCCCGGAGAGCAGGTAGGCCTCGGCGGTGGCGTGGTCGGGGAAGACCGCGCGGGTGACCAGGTCGTCGCGGCGTACGTCGTCGAAGTGCTCGCGCAGCCGGGCCTCGCCGTTCTCGCTGCTGAAGCCCGTCGCCTGCAGCGGCCCGCCGGCCTCCTGGCGCAGCCGGCCGAGGTGCTGCTCGCCGTTGGTGACCGCCACCAGCAGACCGCCCGGTCGCAGCACCCGACGGATCTCCGCGAGGCCGCGGCGGAGGTCGGTCACGTGGTGCAGCATCCACAGCGCCGCGACCACGTCGAAGGAGGCGTCGTCGAAGGGCAGGTGCTGGACGTCGCCGACCTGGGCGGTCACGCCGCGGCGCGCGGTGAGGTCGACCAGGCGCTGGGCCCGGTCGAGGGCCACCACGTCGGCGTCGGGCAGCGCCTGCACCAGCCGGGCCGCGAACTCACCGGTGCCGCAGCCGACCTCCAGCACCCGGCTCGGCTGCGCGGCCACGACCGCGGACAGCGCCTCGCAGCCGGGGTGCCGCCCGTCGGCGGTGGGCAGCCACACCGACCGGCGGAGGTCGAGGTGGGCCTCGGTGGCGTCCTGCTCGCGCACCGCGGTCAGATCGTCCATTGCCATCGTGCGTCAGTCACGTCCCGTCATCGTGTCGACGTCGAGGGCCGCGTCGAGCTGCTCCTCGGTGAGGTCGCCACGCTCGAGGTAGCCCATCGCGACCACCGTCTCACGGATCGTGGCCCCGTCGGCCAAGGCCCGCTTGGCGATCTTCGCCGCCTCCTCGTAGCCGACGTGCTTGTTGAGCGGGGTGACGACCGAGGGCGACGACTCGGCGTAGCGGCGCATCCGCTCGGGCTCCGGGGTCAGCCCGTCGACGCAGCGCTCGGCCAGCAGGCGGGACGACGACGAGAGCAGCCGCACCGACTCCAGCACGCTGCGGGCGATCACGGGCATGGCGACGTTGAGCTCGAAGCTGCCGCTGGCGCCGGCCACCGTGACGGTGGCGTCGTTGCCGATCACCTGGGCGCAGACCATCAAGGTGGCCTCGGGGAGGACGGGGTTGACCTTGCCGGGCATGATGCTCGAGCCCGGCTGCAGGTCGGGCAGGTGGATCTCGGCCAGGCCGGTCGTGGGGCCCGACCCATCCAGCGCAGGTCGTTGCAGATCTTGGTCAGGCCCACGGCGATCGTGCGCAGCACCCCGCTGAGCTCGACGAGCGAGTCGCGGGTGCCCTGGGCCTCGAAGTGGTTGCGGGCCTCGGTGAACGGCTGGCCGGTGGCGCTCCGACAGCGCCGCGATCGCCCCGGCGGCGAACCCGTCGGGGGTGTTGATGCCGGTGCCCACCGCGGTGCCGCCGAGGGGGAGCTCGCGCACCCGGGGCAGCACGGACTCCAGCCGCTCCGCCGCGTAGCGCACGGTGGCGGCGTACCCGCCCATCTCCTGGCCGAGGGTGACGGGGGTGGCGTCCATCAGGTGGGTGCGGCCGGACTTGACCAGGTCGGCGAACTCCGTGGCCTTGGCCTCGAACGACGCCGCCAGCACGTCGAGGGCGGGCAGCAGGTCGTCGACCACCGCCAGGGTGGCCGCGACGTGGATGGCGGTGGGGAAGGTGTCGTTGCTCGACTGGCTGGCGTTGACGTGGTCGTTGGGGTGCACGCCCTCCCCGGCGAGGCTGGAGATCACCTCGTTGGCGTTCATGTTGGAGCTGGTGCCGGACCCCGTCTGGAAGACGTCGATCGGGAACTGGTCGTCGTGCTCGCCCCGGGCCACCTCCGTCGCCGCCGCGACGATCGCGTCGGCCCGGTCGGCGTCGAGCACGCCCAGCTCGCCGTTGACCCGGGCGGCCGCCGCCTTCACCTGTCCGAGGGCGTGGATGAGGCGCGGCTCGATCGGGGTCCCGCTGATCGGGAAGTTCTCGACCGCGCGCTGGGTCTGCGCCTTCCAGAGGGCCTGCGCCGGCACCTCGACCTCACCCATGGAGTCGTGCTCGATCCTGACCTCGCCTGCGTCGCTCACCCGCACACCGTAACCACCGCCACCCCCAGCCCCGGAACCCCCGCGGCGGGGCTTCGGGCCCCTACTACGGTGGAGCCCACTCGAGGACAGGGGACGCGATGTCGCAGTGGCTGGACGGTCTCAGCACGCTCCAGGTGCTGCTGCTGGCGGGTGCGGTGCTGGTCGGCGGCTCCGTGCTGGCCGCCGTGCTGGGTGGGCTGCTGGTGCGCGCGGGGATGCACCGCCCGTGGGTGGTGCGCCGGGCCAGCCGGCTCTCGATCCGCCTGCTCGAGATGATCAAGCGGCCGCTGACCATCGTCGTGCTCGACGAGGTCTCGGCGGTGATCCAGACCGGGCACTACACCAAGAACATCTCCGAGGCGTTGCTGGAGAACCACGACGAGCTGAAGGCGATGGTCGCGGAGAAGGTGCGCCAGGACCCCAACGCCCGCCTGGTCAGCCGGCTGCCGGGCTACGAGACGATCGTCGCCGAGGTCACCGAGACCTCGATGCGGGTGCTGGTGGAGATGCTCAGCGACCCTCGGATGGACGAGCTGGTCTCCGACCTGCTGCGCAACAACCTCGAGCAGATCCGGGTCGCCGTCCGCCAGCGCGAGCACGAGCGCGTCGACCCGCCCGCGCCGCCCGACCCGGTGCCCCCGGGCGCCCCGCGGCCCGGGACGGCGGGCTAGCCCGAGTTGTCGGCGCCCCCGGCGTCCCGGCGAGCCGCGCGACGTAGAGCCAGTACTGCTCCTGGCGGCCCTGGAGCAGGACGTCGAGAGGGCGGGCCTCGACCGCGGCGAACGCGTCGCGCAGCGTCGCCTCGAGGTCGGGGGCCGCGCTGGCCGACCAGACCACCAGCGCGCCGCCCGGTCGCAGCAGCGCGGAGACGCCCGCCAGGAAGGACGGCTGGTAGAGCCCGGCGTTGGCGGTGTGGACGAGGTGGCCGGGCCCGTTGTCGACGTCGAGCAGCAGCAGGTCGTACGACGCCGGGCGGGCCTCGGCGACCGCGGCCGCGACGTCGGCGACCACGACGGTCACCCGCTCGTCGGCGAGCATCGCCGGGCCGTGCGGCACGGTGCCGTCGCGCATCCACCCGACCAGGGCCTCCTCGAGCTCGACGACCACGCAGCGCTCCACACGGGAGTCGGCCAGCACCTCGTGCATCGTGTAGCCGAGCCCCAGACCGGCCACCACCACGGCACGGGGCTCGGCGACCAGGTCGAGCGCCGCCGTCGCGAGCGCCCGCTCGGTGCCGACCTCGAGGGTGTCCATCACGAACACGCCGTTGGCCCGCAGCTCGAGCGAGCTCGGCCCGTCGGCCGGCCGGTGCTCGCGCAGCACCAGCTCTCCTCGCTCCGACTCGGCCCGGGCGACCTCCACGTGCTCCATGCCGTCATCGTTCCCCGATCGCGCGCCGGGTATTCGCGCCGTCCGCGTGGGTGGACCGCCCGCCCGCGGGTACCGGACCTGCGTGAGCACCGAGAAGAAGGACGAGGGCCAGGTCTCCGAGGTCGGCGGCCTCCAGGGCGCCGGCGAGACGATCTACCCCGACCAGGCGACCGCCGGCTACCCCGAGACCGAGAGCGGAGAGCCCGACGAGGGCTCCGCCGGCCCCGACGCCCGCCCCCGCGACGCGCGAGCGACCGCGACGTCACCTGACACGGGTATGAGGCGGGGCTCCCGGACGTCATCCGGAGGGAGCCACCCCTGGCTCTGTCCGCATGACATCCCGGCAGCGGGGTCAGGCGACCGACTGTCCCTCGCTCACCTTCAGGGCCTGCTCGATCTGGGCGAAGAAGTCGTCGGGCTGCAGACGCAGGCCCAGCAGCGGCAGGCGAAGGACGGTGTCTCCGTCGAGGCCCAAGGCGTTCTGACGCAGCGCGTCCTGGACGATGTTCTCCACCCAGGAGTGGTGGATGCCGTCGATCTCGACCACGAGCCGGTGGTCGGGCCAGTAGAGGTCGAGGTAGTAGCGGTTCCTTCCGTCGCGGCGGAGCACCTGCCGCTGCGGTGGCGGCAGGCCCCGGCGCCGTAGCTCGCGCGCGACGTCGAGCTCACCGAGCGCCTGGGCGCCGTCGATGAGGTCGTTGACCAGGACGTGCAACAGCGACCGGCGTCGGTGACGGCGCACGCGGAGCAGCTCGACGCCGATCGCCTCCGGCGTGGTGAGCCGCTGCTGCACGGCGGCGGTCACGACGTACGTCGCCTCCCGGTCGGTGCGCGACCACAGTGCCGCCCGCACCGCCGCGACCGCGGGACGGGTGCGGGGGATGCCCACCCCCACCCGGTCGTCGGCGGACCAGCGCCGCGTCTGACGGATGTCGTAGCGACGGGTTCGGCGGACGCGGGCGCCCCGGGGCACCGAGACCCGCACCCGGCCCACCTCGAACCGCGTCAGACCGCCGGCCACCAGGGCTGACGCGCCGTCGAGGCAGGCGCGGGGGCCACCTTGGAAGATCGCGGCCCACCAGTGCCCCACCTCGCTGAGCGCGGCGTTGTGCAGGCACACGGACTGATCGCCGACCAGCTGCCAGCGCCTCGCCCGCACCTGCCCGCGGATCTCCCAGCGCGTGACCCCGAGCCCGTAGAGCTGACGACGGGACACCACCCCGCCCTGCCCGGACGCCAGTCGCGCTGCTTCCACGAGGCGGGGGTCGGTCGGCGAGGGCGAGGACGGCATGTTCCCGATCCGTCACGCCGGCCCCCGGGGTCGGTCGAGCCCGTACCGCCCGGCTGTGGAGAACGGTCGGGCAACGTCATGCGGACGGAGCAACCCCTTGCTCCACCCGGATGACGTCCTGCCGCGAGGGAGCGCTGCTACTCCGCCGAGCGGACGCGGAGGCCGGTGATGGGGACGGTGACGGTGCCGCCGGGGTCGGTGAAGAAGTCGTTGCCCTTGTCGTCGACGACGATGAAGGCGGGGAAGTCCTCGACCTCGATCTTCCAGACCGCCTCCATGCCGAGCTCCTCGTACTCGAGGACCTCCACGGACCGTGATGCAGTCCTGGGCGAGGCGGGCGGCGGGGCCGCCGATGGAGCCGAGGTAGAAGCCGCCGTGGGTGCCGCAGGCCTCGGTGACCTGCTTGGTGCGGTTGCCCTTGGCGAGCATCACCATCGAGCCGCCCGCGGCCTGGAACTGCTCGACGTAGGAGTCCATCCGGCCGGCGGTGGTGGGGCCGAACGAGCCGGAGGCGAAGCCCTCGGGCGTCTTGGCCGGGCCGGCGTAGTAGACGGGGTGGTCGCGCAGGTACTGGGGCATCTCCTCGCCGGCGTCGAGCCGCTCCTTGATCTTGGCGTGGGCGATGTCGCGGGCCACGACCAGCGGCCCGGTGAGCGAGAGCCGGGTCTTGACCGGGTGCCTCGACAGCTCGGCCAGGATCTCGGGCATCGGCTGGTTGAGGTCGATCGGGACGACCTCGCCACCGGCGATGTCGTCGGCCACGCCGGCGTCGGGCAGGTAGTGCGCCGGGTCGGTCTCGAGCTGCTCGAGGAAGACGCCCTCGGCGGTGATCTTGCCCAGCGCCTGGCGGTCGGCCGAGCAGGAGACCGCGATCGCGACCGGGCAGGACGCGCCGTGGCGGGGCAGGCGCACCACGCGGACGTCGTGGCAGAAGTACTTGCCGCCGAACTGGGCGCCGATGCCGAACGACTGGGTGAGCTCGAAGACCTGCTCCTCCAGCTCGAGGTCGCGGAACCCGTGGGCAGCCATCGACCCCTCGGTGGGCAGGTGGTCGAGGTAGTGCGCCGAGGCGTACTTCGCGGTCTTCAGCGCGAACTCCGCCGACGTGCCGCCGATCACGACGGCCAGGTGGTACGGCGGGCAGGCGGCCGTGCCGAGCGAGCGGATCTTCTCGTCGAGGAACTCCAGCATCCGCGTCGGGTTGAGGATCGCCTTGGTCTCCTGGAACAGGAACGACTTGTTGGCCGAGCCGCCGCCCTTGGCCATGAAGAGGAACTTGTACTCCGGCCGGCCCGAGGTCCTGCGGGGTGGAGTAGATCTCGATCTGCGCCGGCAGGTTGGTGCCGGTGTTCTTCTCCTCGTACGTCGTCAGCGGCGCGAGCTGGGAGTAGCGCAGGTTGAGCTTGGTGTAGGCGTCGTACACGCCCTGGCTGATCGCCTCGCCGTCGTCGGCGCCGGTGAGCACGCCCTCGGACTTCTTGCCCATCACGATCGCGGTGCCGGTGTCCTGGCACATCGGCAGCACGCCGCCGGCGGAGATGTTGACGTTCTTCAGCAGGTCGAGCGCGACGAAGCGGTCGTTGCCCGAGGCCTCGGGGTCGTCGATGATCCGGCGCAGCTGCGCGAGGTGCGCCGGCCGCAGGTAGTGGGCGATGTCGTGCATCGCCTCGGCGGTCAGCATGCGGATCGCCTCGGGTGCGACCCTCAGGAACGTCCGGCCGTCGACCTCGAGCGTGGAGACGCCGTCGGTGCGTCAGCAGCCGGTAGGGCGTCTCGTCGGGACCGGTCGGCAGGAGGTCGGAGTAGCGGAACTCGGGACCCTGGGGGCTGTCGCTCACGGGAGGTCAGGCTACTCGGGTGCCGTCCGGTGGCGTTCGTCGCGCTGCTCCTCCCGCTCCTGCTCACCGCGGCGTGCACGGCGCCGTCGGTGGAGCCGCAGCGCGCCAGCGACGCGCCGGCGGCCGCGGAGGACCAGCCGGTCCGGCCCGCCAAGCCCGCTGAGCAGGTGGAGCCCGGCGGGCCGGGGAACGTCCTGGCCACCTCGCCGGACATCGTCTTCGTGCTGATGGACGACTTCTCCCTCGAGCTGTTCGCGACCATGCCGGAGGCGCAGCGGATGGTGCGCGAGGGCGCCAGCTACGCCAACGCGTTCGTCGTCGACTCGCTTGTGCTGCCCCTCGCGCGCGGCGATCCTGACCGGGCAGACCCCGCACCAGACCGGCGTCCTCACCAACACCCCCAACGACTACGCCTCCCCGATCGGGGGCTACCGCGCGTTCGTCGACAACGGCAACGAGCCGCGGCAGTTCAGCTCTCAGCCTGCAGCGCGCCGGCTACACCACGGGCTTCGTGGGCAAGTTCCTCAACGGCTACGAGCCCTACTCGCCCTACGGCCGCGAGCCGCCGCCCAAGGTCGAGGGCTGGGACCAGTGGAACGCGCTGCTCGGCGGCGCCTACGACGGCTGGGACTTCAGCAGCCTCCGCCTCGACGGGCAGGGCCGGGTGCGGATGCGCGCGCACCCCAAGCCGCCCCGGCGGGCCGCTGCGGAGGAGAAGGACCGGCACTACGCCACCAACGTCACCGCCGACTACGCCGTCGACTTCATCGAGGCGCACCGCGACGACGAGGCGCCGTACTTCCTCGAGGTCGCCACCTACGGCACTCACGCCGCGATCAACCCGGCCTACGGCAACCGCGTCTTCCCCGCCGCGTTCGCCGACCGAGCACCCCCGGGCGATCCCGACGGCGGCAACTGCGGCACCGTCCCGTGCGGTGAGCTGACCCTCGACGACCTCGCGGGCTACGGCGACCCGCGCGACGACAACGCCCCCACCTACCTGCTCGATGACGGCTCGACCGCCCCGGCCCCGGCCTGGCGCACCAACGAGGTCACGCTCACCGACGTGCAGGCGCTCGCCCGCTACCGCGACCGGGCTCGGATGGCGCAGTCGATCGACCGCCTCGTCGGCCGGGTCCGCGAGGCCGCGGGGCCCGACGCCTACGTCGTCCTCACCTCCGACAACGGCTTCCACCTCGGGCAGCACCAGCTCGACGGCGGCAAGGGGGCGCCCTACGACTCCGACACCCGGGTGCCCCTGGTGGTGGTCGGGCCGGGCATCGAGCCGGGCGTGCGCGACCAGTACGTCAACAACATCGACCTCGCGCCGACCTTCGAGGCGCTGGCCGGCGCACGCACCCCGCGCTACCGGGCCGGTCGCTCGTTCGCCCGCACGCTGACCAGGCCGGACGCCCGAGGGGCGGGCTACGCCTTCGTCGAGCACACCTACGCCAAGTCACAGCCCGGCGAGATCGACACCGACGAGGGCTCGGGCGGCACCATCGACATCATCCCGTCCTACCTCGCGGTCCGCGGCGACCGCGGGCTGCTCGTGCGGCTCGACCTCGACATGTCCTGGTGGAGCACCGACTACGCCTACGAGCTCTACCGCTACGACGTCGGCTGGGAGGACGTCAACGTCTTCGACACCGACCACGACGAGCCCTGGGCGGTCGACCTGATGCGCCGCCTCGAGCTCTTCGACCAGTGCCGACCGGCCGGCTGCCGGGCCGCCGCCGATATCCTGCAGCGGTGACCGAACCCCACGAGATGCGCGTCTCGGACGCCGACCGGCACCGCGTCGCCGAGGTGCTGCGCGAGGCCGCCGGTGAGGGGCGGCTCGAGCTCGACGAGCTCGCCGACCGCCTCGAGGCCGCCTACGCCGCCAAGGTGTACGCCGACCTGGTGCCGCTGGTCGTCGACCTGCCCACCGGGCAGCTCGACCTCGCGGGCGGGTCGGTGCCGGTGCGACCGCCGTCGGCGGCGATGACGCCGGGCGCGCTCCCGCCCGCCCGGTACGACAGCAGCATCGCGATCATGGGCGCCCAGGGCCGCAAGGGCGTGTGGCAGGTCGGGCCGACCCACACGGCGTTCTCGATGATGGCGGGCGTCGACCTCGACCTGCGCGAGGCGGTGTTCGCCGCGCCCGAGGTCGTGATCACCGCGGTCGCGGTGATGGGCGCCATCGACATCGTCGTCGACGCCCACACCCACGTGGTGATCGACGGCGTCGGCATCATGGGTTCCTTCGAGCAGGCCCGCGACCGCGTGGCGCCCGAGGTCGGCCCCGGCTCCCCGGTGGTCCGGGTCAAGGGGCTGGCCCTGATGGGCGGGGTCACGGTGGTTCGCAAGCCACTGCCCGGCGAGAAGGGCGGCGGCCGCCGGCGGCTGCTCGGTCGATGACCGGCGTCGAGCCCGACGACGACCGGCAACGGGTCGGCGACGCCGAGCGTGAGTCGGCCGTCGAGCTGCTCCGCGCCGCGGTCGGCGACGGGCGGCTCGACCTGACCGAGCTCGACGCCCGCGTCGAGGCGGCGTACGCCGCCCGCACCCGCGTCGACCTCGCGGCGGTGGTCGATGACCTCCGGCCCGCGACGCCGGCCTCGACCCCCGCCCCGGCGGACCGGCCGGCGTCCGGACGGCACGTCGCCGTGCTGAGCCGCCGCGAGCGCGGGGGAGCGTGGCGGGTGCCGGCGCGCTCCCGGGTCGTGGCGGTGCTCGGCACGGTCCTGCTCGACCTGCGCCAGGCCGACCTCGCGGCCGCCGAGGTCGTGCTGACCGTGCACGCCGTGCTCGGCGGCGTGACCGTCCACGTGGGGCCGCGCACCCGCGTCGAGGTGGAGGGCAGTGGCGTCCTGGGGGGCTTCACGGGGCCCTCCGGGTTGGTCGCCGCCCAGCTCGACGACTCCTCGCCGACGGTCCGGATCCGCGGCCTCGCCCTTGCCGGCGGCGTCCGCGTCGAACGTCGTCAGGAGCGCCGACCCGGCTCTGCGTGACGTTGAAGAGCGTCGACCCGGCTCTGCGCGACGTTGAAGAGCGTCGACCCGGCGCTGCGTCACGGAACGGCTGGTGAACACGCGCCGAACCGGGACCGTTCCGTGACCCAGACCCGGCCGGCTCGGAGTAGCCTCCGAGCAGCGCCCACCCTCAGGTGGCGTCCGGCGCGTGCGCGCCCCGGTATCAGGAGGTCCTGTGAAGATCCGCTCCGCATTCCTGTCCGTCGTGGCCCTGGCCACCGCTGTCTCCCTCGCGGCGTGCTCGCCGCCCTCCGACGACGACGAGGCCGGCTCCGGCTCGGACGCCGCGTCGGCCACCTCGGCCGAGGACCTCGGCGGCCTCGACGCCCTCGTGGCCGCCGCGGAGGAGGAGGGCGAGCTCAACGTGATCGCGCTGCCTCCCGACTGGGCCAACTACGGCGAGGTGATCTCGACCTTCGAGTCGACGTACGACATCACGGTCAACTCCGACCAGCCCGACGCCGCCAGCCAGGACGAGATCAACGCGGCGCAGCAGCTCGAGGGCACCGACCGTGCGCCGGACGTGTTCGACCTCGGCCAGTCCGTCGCCCTGGCCAACACCGACATGTTCGCGCCGTACCAGGTCGAGACCTGGGACGACATCCCCGCCGAGTTCAAGGACCCCGACGGTGCCTGGGTCAACGACTACGGCGGCTACATGTCGATCGGCTACGACTCGGCGAAGGTGCCCGACGTGACCTCGCTCGACGACCTGCTCGGCCCGGAGTTCAAGGGCAAGGTCGCCCTCAACGGCGACCCGACGCAGGCCGGGGCCGCGTTCAGCGGGGTCGTGATGGCCTCCGTCGCCAACGGCGGGTCGGCCGACGACATCGCGCCCGGGGTGGAGTTCTTCAAGGAGCTGAAGGCCGCGGGCAACTTCCTGCCCGTCGACCCGACCGCCGCGACCATCGAGTCCGGGCAGACCCCGGTCGTCATCGACTGGGACTACCTGAACGCCGCCGAGACGGCCAAGCTGCCCAGCTGGAAGGTCGTCGTCCCGTCCGGGGCGCCGATCGCCGGCTACTACTACCAGGCGATCAACGCCGACGCCCCGCACCCGGCGGCCGCCCGGCTGTGGCAGGAGTTCCTCTACAGCGACGAGGGCCAGAACCTGTGGCTCGCCGGCGGCGCCCGCCCGGTCCGTGCCGACGCGATGGCGGAGGCCGGCACGATCGACGAGGAGAAGTTCTCGGCGCTGCCCGAGGTCGAGGGTGAGCCGATCATCCCGGACGCCGCGCAGACCGAGGCGATGGCGAGCTACCTGGCCGACAACTGGGCGAAGGCCGTCGGCTGAGCGTCACGGCCCCCGTGCAGGCGCCGGGCCCGCAGTCTGCACCGCCGTCCACGACGGGCCGGCGCTTCCGCGTCGGCCCGTCCGTGGCGCTGCTCCCGTTCCTGGTCTTCATCACGATCTTCCTGGTCGTGCCGACCATCACCGTGGTGGTCGGCGCGTTCCAGGACACCGACGGCGGCTTCTCGCTCGAGAAGATCCGCGCGCTCGGCGGTGACACCGCCCTCGCCGCCCTGCGGCAGAGCCTCTACCTGTCGTTCGCCTCGGCCGCGGTCGGCGCCGTGCTCGGTGCGCTGCTGGCCTACCTGATCCTCAGCGCACCGCCCACGAGCGTGCTGCGCCGGGCGGCGCTCGCGGGCTGCGGGGTGCTCGCGCAGTTCGGCGGGGTCACGCTGGCGTTCGCGTGGATGGCCACGCTCGGGTTCGGCGGCCTGCTCACCGACCTGCTCGCCCGGCTCTTCGACATCGACGCCGCCGGCTCGCCGTGGCTCTACGAGCTGCCCGGCCTGATCCTCGTCTACACCTACTTCCAGATCCCGCTGATGGTCATCGTCTTCCTGCCCGCGCTCGAGGGGGTCCGCCCCCAGTGGCGCGAGGCCGCGGTCAACCTCGGCGCCAGCACCCGCCAGTACTGGACGATGGTGGCCTTCCCCCTGCTGCGCCCGGCGTTCCTGGGCTCCGCCCTGCTGCTGTTCGCCAACGCCTTCGCCGCGTACGCCACCGCGGCCGCCCTGGTCAGCCAGGGCTCGCCGATCACCCCGCTGCTGATCCGGGCGTCGCTGACCAGCGAGATCGTGCTCGGCCAGGCCAACTTCGCCTTCGCGCTGGCCCTCGAGATGGTGATCGTGGTCGCCGTGGTGATGGGCCTCTACGCCTGGCTGCTCAAGCGCACCTCGCGGTGGCTGTCGTGACCGGGTCGGTGGGGTGGCGGCTGCTGCGGGTCGGCCTGCTGCTGCTGTTCGGCACCTTCTTCGTCCTGCCGCTGCTGGCGCTGGCCGACTTCAGCCTGCACATCCCCGCCACGGGCGAGTGGTCCCTCGACGCCTGGCGCAGCCTCGCCCAGGACCCCACGATGACCCGGGCGATCACCACCTCGCTCACGCTGGCGCTGCTCACGGTGGTCGGCATGGTCGTGCTGCTCCTGCCCACGATGATCTGGGTGCGGCTGCGGGTGCCGCGGGCCACCCGGCTGGTCGAGTTCCTGTGCCTGCTGCCGCTCACGATCCCGGCCCTGGTGATCGTCGTCGGGATCCGCGACGTCTACGCCTGGGTCAACTACCTGGTCGGCGACTCGCCGCTCACGCTGACGTTCCTCTACGTCGTGCTGGTGCTGCCCTACTCCTACCGCGCGATCGACGCCTCGCTCTCCTCGATCGACGCCCGCACGCTGGCCGAGGCGGCGCGCTCGCTCGGCGCCGGCTGGTTCACCGTCGTGGTGCGGGTGATCGTGCCGAACGTCTGGACCGGCGTGCTCGGCGGCGCGTTCATCTCGGTCGCGCTGGTGCTGGGGGAGTACACCGTCGCCTCGCTGCAGCACTACAACACGCTGCCGGTCGCGATCGTCCAGCTCGGCAAGAGCAACGCGCCGATGTCGATGGCGGCCGCGCTCGCCTCGATCCTGGTCGCGGCGCTGCTGCTCGTGATGCTCTCGTTCTTCGACCGTCGTCGACGTCCTTCGGAAGGCAAGTAGATGTCCACCCCAGCCCCGCCCGCTCCCCACGCCAGCGGCGTCGCCGTGCAGATGACCGGGCTGCGGCGCTCGTACGGCGACGTGCGCGCCCTCGACGGCCTCGACCTGCACATCGAGCCCGGCGAGATGGTGGTGCTGCTCGGGCCGTCCGGGTGCGGCAAGACCACGGTGCTCCGGATCCTGGCCGGCCTCGAGCGGCAGGACGCCGGCACGATCAGCGTCGGGGGGCGCGACCTCACCGCGGTGCCCGCCAACAAGCGCGACATGGGCATGGTCTTCCAGGCCTACAGCCTCTTCCCGCACCTCACGGTGCGCGACAACGTCGCCTTCGGCCTCAAGCTGCGCGGCAGGTCGCGCAAGGAGCGCCGCACGCCGCGCCGGCGAGATGCTGGAGATGGTCGGGCTCGACCAGCACGCCGCACCGCTACGCCAACCAGCTCTCCGGCGGGCAGCAGCAGCGGGTCGCGCTGGCCCGCGCGCTCGCCATCGAGCCGGCGGTCCTGCTGCTCGACGAGCCGCTCTCCGCGCTCGACGCCAAGGTCCGGGTGCAGCTGCGCGACGAGATCCGCCGGGTCCAGCTCGAGGTCGGCACCACGACCCTGTTCGTCACCCACGACCAGGAGGAGGCGCTCGCGGTCGCCGACCGGGTCGGGGTCATGAACGCCGGCCGGCTCGAGCAGCTGGCCCCGCCCACCGAGCTCTACGCCTCGCCCGCGACGCCGTTCGTGGGGGAGTTCGTCGGGCTCAGCAACCGGATCCCGGCCACGGTCAGCGACGGCCACGCCGACGTGCTCGGCACCCGGCTCCCGGTGCTGGCGGGCTCGGCCACCGGCGCCGGGCTGGCGCTCGTGCGGCCCGAGTCGGTCTCGTTCGCGGCCGACGACGCCGGGCAGGCGACGATCGCGTCGGTGGCCTTCCTCGGGCCGGTGTCGCGCGCGACCGCGCGGCTCGCCGACGGCTCCCTGGTGACGGCCCAGGTGGTGACCTCGACCGCCACGGCGCTGGCCGTCGGCGCCCGGGTCCGGGTCGACATCGACCCCAGCCCCGTGCTCGTCGTCGCGGCTGACCTGGCCGACCCGGCTCTGCGGAACGCTGAGGAGCACCGACCCGGCTCTGCGGCACCGGCTCCTCGGTGCACGCCGGGCGGGTCGGCGTGCTGAGCGGTGCCTACGGGGCGGGTCGGCGGGGTGGGGCGGTGCTGCTGCGGACCACCAGCTCGCCCGGGACGACGACCTCCTGCTCGGGCTCCTCGCCGCGGAGCAGGGCGATCACCATCTGGCCGACCCGGCGGCCCTGCTCGCCGACCCGCTGGTCGATGGTGGTGAGCCCGAACAGCGCGGCGTCGGGATGGCCGTCGACGCCCACGATGGAGAGGTCCTCGGGCACCCGCAGCCCGTGGCCGAGCGCGGCCGCCAGGGTGCCCATCGCGAGCTCGTCGGAGTAGGCGAAGACGGCGGTGGGCGGGGCGGTGCAGGGCCCGCATCCGGTCCATCGCCCGCCCCGCGGCCCCGGGCCCGAAGGTCTCGGTGACGAGGTGGTCGTCGACGTCGGTGAGGCCGTGGGCCGCCGAGCTCGTCGCGCCACCCCGGGTGCGCAGCACGTCGGAGGACCAGGCGGTGTCCTCGGTGTCGCTGGTGCGCACCATGGCGATCCGCCGGTGCCCGAGCTCGAGCAGGTGCCGCACCGCGACCCGGGCCGCGGAGTAGTCGTCGACCTCGACGCGCGGCAGGTCGCCGACCCGGCCGCCGGCCACCGCCACGTGCGACGGCGAGCAGGTCGAGCCGGTCGATCTCGGCCTGGCTCATCGGCAGGGCGGTCAGGATCACCGCGTCGACCTTGCGCCGGGCCGGCAGGTCGCGCAGGAACCGGCTGCGCTCGGCCTCGCCGTCGACCTGGTAGACCAGCACGTCGAGACCGGCCTCGCGGAGCACCGGCTCCATGTGGGCCAGCATCGCGGCGTAGAACCAGATGTCGAGCCGCGGCAGCACGACCGCGACCCGGCCCGTGCTGCGGCGGGAGAGCCGGGAGGCCTCGGGCGAGACGACGTAGAACAGCTCGTCGGCGATCGCCCGGACCCGCTCCCGGGTCGTCGGGGCTGACGCCCGGGACGTCGCGCAGCGCCCGCGACACGGTGGCGATCGAGACCCCGGCGCGGCGGGCGACGTCGGCCATGTTGACGTCAGCCGGGGAGACGGTGGCTGGGGCGGGCATGCCGTCACCGTATCGATCCGTGCAAACGTTTGCGAAGGGGTCTTGACGAATCGATGTGACGTCGACCACTGTGGTGTCCTGCACCGACGCAAACGTTTGCGCGTCGGTCGTTCGGGACTCGTGACGGCCATCACCGTCACGCCGGGGGGGAGGACGCGATCTCCGTCGCAGGAGAGCAACGAACGGTCAGGGAGCTTTCAGATGGCAACAGGCAAGCGACGCCGCCTCGCGGCAATCGGACTGGGGGCCTCGCTGGCCCTGGTCACCTCGGGATGTCTCTCCAGCGGCGACGACGGGGGCGGCGGTGGCGCCAGCAGCGGCAGCGCCGACGACGGCGTCGTCACCATCCTGGGCGCGTTCGGCGGTGCCGAGAAGTCGGCCTTCGAGGAGTCGCTCGCGGCGTTCGAGGACGAGTCCGGCATCGACGTCCAGTACACCGAGGACACCGACTTCACCACCACCGTCGTGGCCGCGCGTCGGCTCCGGGCGACGCCCCCGACATCGGGCTCTTCCCGCAGCCCGGCGGCCTGCTCGACCTCAGCGACGACATGACGCCGCTCGGCGACGTGATCGACCTCCCCGCCATCGAGGAGACGCTCATCCCGGGCTTCCTCGAGGCCGCCACCAAGGACGGCAACGTCTACGGCGCCCCGATGCGGATGGCCGTCAAGAGCATCGTCTGGTACCCCAAGCCCTCCTACGAGGACGCCGGCTACAGCACCGAGCCCGCGACGTTCCAGGAGCTGATCGCCGAGTCCGAGAAGATCGCAGGCCGACGGCACCCCGCCGTGGTGCATGGGCTGGGAGTCCGACCAGGCCACCGGCTGGGTCGGCACCGACTGGCTCGAGGAGATGGTGCTGCGCACCGCGGGGCCCGACGTCTACGACCAGTGGGTCAGCCACGAGATCCCGTTCAACGACCCGCAGATCGTCGAGGCGCTCGACGCGTTCGGTGAGATCGCCAAGAGCGACGGGCTCGTGCTCGGCGGCTCGAAGGGCATCCTGACGACCAACTTCGCCGACGCGATGACCCCGGCCTTCGGCGACGACCCCGACTGCTACCTGATGCGTCAGGGCAACTTCGCCACCGGGTTCTTCCCGCCCGAGGTGCAGGAGGACCTCGACGGCAACGTCGGCACGTTCTACTTCCCGTCCTACGAGGGTGGCTACGACGGCCAGCCCGTGCTCGGTGGCGGCGACCTCGCCGCGACCTTCAACGGCGAGGACGAGGAGGTCCAGCAGGTCATGGAGTTCCTGACCTCCGACCAGTTCGGTGCCGAGTGGGCGGCGGTCGGCGGCTGGCTCTCCCCGCACGCCACGTTCGACGCCAGCGCCTACGCCGACGAGACGACGCGGGCCATCGCCGCAGTCCGCCGCCGACGCCGACGTGTTCCGCTTCGACGGCTCCGACCTGATGCCCGCCGCGGTCGGCGTCCGGCTCGTTCTGGTCCGAGATGGTCAAGTGGCAGAGCGGCCAGTCGACCCAAGAGACGCTGGACGCGATCGAGGCGTCCTGGCCGGCTTCATGACCGTCACCACGGAGGGCCCCGCCGCCGGTTCGCCGGCGTCGGGGCCCGACCCCTCGGGGGACGAGGCGTCGTACAGCACGACCAACGTGCCGAGGATGCTGATCGGCCTGGTGGGCATGATCGCCACCGGCTACGTGATGTGGACGGTGTTCCTGACCTTCGGGCTCTTCCCGGAGATCTACCTCGACAACAAGCTCGTCATCGGCTCGTCGCGGTCGCGGTGGGCGTGGGCGGGGCCGGCGTCCTGTTCTTCTTCCTCAACATGCTGATCGAGGGCCTGCCGGAGAAGCTCTCGACCAGGCTGATCCCCTACGCCTACCTGCTGCCCGGGATTCGGCTTCATCGGCCTGATGCTGCTCTACCCGGCGATCCAGACGATCATCTACTCCTTCGCCAACAAGGACTCCACCGCGTGGGTCGGGCTTCGAGAACTACCGCGACATCTTCGCCGACCAGGCGTTCCGCAGCTCGATCTTCAACAACCTGCTGTGGCTGCTGATCGTCCCCGCGGCGACGGTGGCGATCGGCATCCTCGTCGCGGTGCTGGCCGACAAGCTGAGCAGGCGCGGGGAGAGCGTCTCCAAGAGCTTCATCTTCCTGCCGATGGCGATCTCGTTCGTGGGCGCCTCGGCGATCTGGGGCCTGATCTACGACTACTCGACCGGCAAGAACCAGACCGGGCTGCTCAACGCGATCTGGGACATCGTCGGGGAGCCGCAGACCTGGCTGCAGGTCGAGTCGTTCAAGCTCAACAGCCTGCTGCTGATGGTGATCGTGATCTGGCTCCAGGCCGGCTTCGCGATGATCCTGATGTCGTCGGCCATCAAGGGCGTCCCGGAGGACACGCTCGAGGCCGCCCGGATCGACGGGGCCAGTCCGAGTGGCAGATCTTCTGGCGGGTGGTGATCCCGCAGATCAAGGGCACCACGATCACGGTGTTCATCACCGTGCTGATCCTGGTGCTGAAGATCTTCGACATCGTCTACGTGCTCACCAACGGCGCCTTCAACACCAACGTGATCGCCAACCTGTTCTTCTTCGAGCTGTTCAAGAACCAGAACGCCGGCAAGGCCTCGGCGATCGTCGTGGTCCTGCTGCTCGCGATCACCCCGGTGCTCGTCTACCAGGTCCGCCACTTCCGCGCCGAGGAGGCGAACTGATGACCGATCGGACTGGATGCGGTCGGCCTCGCCGAGGGCAGGGCCGAGCAGACGGAGCACGGACGCGGCCAAGGCCGCCGAAGGTCGGCCGTGGGCTGATGTCCGACGGCCGGCCGCGCAGCCCGGTCTCGATCATCACGATGACGTTGCTGGTCGTCCTGTGGACGGTGCCGACGCTCGGCCTGCTGGTCACGTCGTTCCGCGAGCCGCACGGACGCCTCGGAGACCGGGCTGGTGGACGATCCTGTTCAACCCCGGCAACGCCGGCTTCACCATCGACAACTACCGGCGGGTCTTCGAGGGCACCGACCTCGGCACCGGGTTCATCAACAGCCTCGTGGTCGCGATCCCGGCGACGGTGATCCCGATCATGTTCGCGGCGTTCGCGGCGTACGCGTTCACGTTCATGAACTTCCGCGGCAAGGACATCCTGTTCGTCTCGATCGTCGCGGTGATGGTGGTGCCGATGCAGGTGGCCCTCCAGCCGATGCTCAACCTGCTCGGCCCGCGCGGGCTCGACATCCTCAACGAGTACCTCGCGGTGTGGATCCTGCACACCGGGTTCGGGATGCCGCTGGCGATCTACACCCTGCGCAACTACATGACGACGCTGCCGAAGACGGTGATCGAGTCGGCGAAGATCGACGGCGCGACGCACTACCAGACGTTCTGGAAGCTGATCGTGCCGATGTCGGTGCCGGCGCTGGCGGCGTTCGCGATCCTGCAGTTCCTGTGGGTCTGGAACGACCTGCTGATCGCCAAGCTGTTCCTCGGCTCGGGCGAGAACGCCACGGTGATCGTCGAGCTGCAGGGCCTGATCGGCACGGCCGGTCTGGGTCAGGAGCTGCTCACGGCGGGGGCGTTCGTCTCGATGGTGCTGCCGATGCTGGTCTTCTTCGGGCTGCAGCGCTTCTTCGTCCGAGGGCTGACGTCCGGAGCCGTGAAGGGCTGAGAAGCAGGAGAACCACCAGGTGGACCCCGTGGCGGTCCACCTGACCCGAGGGGGCGTGAGCGTCGTGCTCGCGCCCTCTCCGTCAGGTGAGCCATCCGTCCTGCACTGGGGAGCGGCCCTCGGCCCCCTCGACGACGCCGCCCTCGCGGCGCTCGTCGAGGCGCACCGACCCGGGGTGCCGCACTCCGCGCTCGACCTGCCGCGGCTGCGCGGACTGGTCGGCGAGACCACGGCCGGCTTCACCGGCCTGCCCGCGCTCGAGGGCTTCCGTCCCGGTGCCGCCGGCGGCGGCCCTGGGCGCCGCGGCTGCGGTCCTGGGAGTCCGTGGTCGCCGCGGAGACCGACGACGCGTCGGTCACGCTGCGCTCGGTCGACGCCGAGGCCGGCTGGGACGTCACCGTCGACCTCGAGCTCACCCGCGAGGGCCTGCTCCGGCTCCGCACCCGCGTCACGAACGCCGGCGACGACGACCTCGTGCTGGGCGCGGTCCGCACCGCGCTGCCGGTCGCCGCCCGGGCCACCGAGCTGCTCGACCTCACCGGCCGGTGGTGCCGCGAGCGCACCCCGCAGCGCCGTCCGTGGCTCCAGGGCACCCACCTGCGCGAGGGGCGCCACGGTCGCACCGGCCACGACGCCACCCTGCTGCTGGTCGCGGGCGTGCCCGGCTTCGGCTTCCGGCACGGCGAGGTGTGGGCCACCCACGTGGCCTGGAGCGGTGACCACCAGGCCTACGCCGAGCGGACGCCGGCGGGGGAGTGCCTGCTCGGCGGCGGCGAGCTGCTCGGCCCCGGCGAGGTCGTGCTCGCCCCGGGCGAGCGCTACGACTCGCCCTGGCTGGTCGGCGTCCTGGTCCGACCGCGGCCTCGACGGGGTCGCCGACCGGCAGCACGCGTGGCTGCGCCGGCACTCGCCGCGCACCCGGCGTACCCGCCCGGTGCTGGTCAACACCTGGGAGGCCGTCTACTTCGACCACGACCTCGCCTCGCTGACCGCGCTGGCGGACGCCGCCGCGGAGGTCGGCGTCGAGCGGTTCGTGCTCGACGACGGCTGGATGCTCGGCCGCCGCGACGACCTGCGGGGGCTCGGCGACTGGGTCGTCGACCCGGACGTGTGGCCGCAGGGCCTGCACCCGCTGGTCGACCACGTGCAGGGGCTCGGCCTCGACTTCGGGCTCTGGGTGGAGCCGGAGATGGTCACCGTCGACTCCGACCTGGTGCGCGCCCACCCCGAGTGGGTGCTGCGCGGCCGCGCCGAGCTGCCGCCGGAGTGGCGGCACCAGCAGGTGCTCGACCTCCAGGTGCCCGCGGCCTACGCCCACGTGCGCGACCAGCTGCTGGCGCTGCTCGACGAGTACGACATCGCCTACCTCAAGTGGGACCACAACCGCGACCTGGTCGACGTGGCGCACGGCGGCCGCCCCGCCGTGCACGGGCAGACGCTGGCGTTCTACCGGCTCCTCGACGAGCTGCGCGCGGCGCATCCCGACCTCGAGATCGAGACCTGCGCCAGCGGGGGCGGCCGGATCGACCTCGAGGTGCTCGCGCGCACCGACCGGGTCTGGCCCAGCGACACCATCGACGCGGTCGAGCGGCAGCGCGATCCAGCGCTGGACGTCGCTGCTGGTGCCGCCCGAGATGCTGGGCGCCCACCTCGGGTCGCCGGTGGCCCACACCACCGGTCGCACGCTGCCGACCGGGTTCCGGGCGGCCACCGCGCTGCTGGGCCACTTCGGCATCGAGTGGGACCTGCGGCAGGTCGACGCCGACGAGCGGCGCGAGGTGGCCGCCTGGGTCGCCCTGCACAAGCGGGTCCGACCGCTGCTCGCGACCGGGCGGCTGGTCCGCAGCGACCACCCCGACCCCGCGGTGGTGGTCACCGGCGTGGTCGCCGACGACGCCGCCGAGGGCTGGTACGTCGTCGCGACCGTCGACAGCCTCGCCACCCAGTCGCCGGCGCCGGTGCTGCTGCCGGGCCTCGACCCCGACCGTCGCTACCTGGTCACGTCCGAGACGCCCGACGGCGTGCGGCAGGTGAGCGACCTCGGCCGCACGTGGCTCGACGGCGACGGGCGTCGAGCTCACCGGGCGCGCGCTGGCGACCCTCGGCGTGCGGATGCCGGTGCTGGCGCCGCGAGACGGCCCACGTGCTGCGGGTGCACGCGCGTGCTTGACCTCGTCGACGACTGGGTCTGGGACTTCTGGACCGCGCACGACGGCGAGCGGCACCACGCGTTCTTCCTGCACGCGCCGCGCTCGCTCGGCGACCCCGACCTGCGGCACCGCCACGCCCGCGTCGGTCACGCCGTCTCCGACGACCTGGTGGCCTGGACGCGGCTGCCGGACGCGCTGGCGCCGCAGCCCGCGCCGGCGTTCGACGACCTCGCCACCTGGACCGGCAGCGTCGTGCGCGACGACGACGGCACCTGGTGGATGTTCAGCAGCGGCCTCTCCCGGAGCGAGGACGGCCGGGTGCAGCGGATCGGCGCGGCCACGTCGTCCGACCTGGTCACGTGGACGCGCACCGACCTGGTGCTCGAGGTCGACCCCCGCTGGTACGCCGTCGAGGACCACCGGGGCGAGACGCACTGGCGCGACCCGTTCGTCGTCCGCGGCGCCGACGGCCGCTGGCACCTCTACGTCACCGCCAAGGTGCCCGGCACCCGCGGCAACGGGGCCGTCGGGCACGCGACGTCCGCCGACCTCCGGTCCTGGTCCGTCGGCCCGCCGCTGCAACGAGCCACCGGCCGGTTCGACCAGCTCGAGGTGATCTCGCTGGCCCGGGTCGAGGGCCGCTGGGCGCTGCTCTTCTCCTGCCTGGCGCCCGAGATGCCCGGCGCGGCCGGCCGGGTGCGGGCGGCGTGTGGTCGGTCGCCGTCGACGGTCCGGGCGCGCGCGTCGACCTCGACCGGCGCGGTCCGGCTCACCACCGAGGACCTCTACGTCGGCAGGGTCGTCGAGCACGCCGGGCGGTCGGTGCTGCTGGCGTTCCGCCACCAGGGACCCGACGGGCGGTTCGTCGGCGGGGTCGTCGACCCGCTCGACGTGACCTGGCGCGCCGACGGCGCGGGCCTGCGGGTCGGCGTCCCACCTGGTGGTGGCGAGGTTTCAGGGTCGAGCGGGGGTCGCGTAGGGTGACCCACGTCACTTCACTACGGATCGTCCGGCACGTACCTGCCGGTGAAGGGAGTTAGGTCAACATGGCCACAGTGACTTTCGAGAAGGCACAGCGCTGGTATCCCGGGGCTGACAAGCCCGCGGTGCCCGGCATCGACCTGGAGATCGCCGACGGCGAGTTCATGGTCCTCGTGGGACCGTCGGGGTGCGGCAAGTCCACCACCCTGCGGATGCTCGCGGGTCTGGAGGAGGTGAACTCCGGGAAGATCTTCATCGGCGACCGCGACATCACCCAGCTGCCGCCCAAGGACCGCGACATCGCGATGGTCTTCCAGAACTACGCGCTCTACCCGCACATGAGCGTGGCCGACAACATGGCCTTCGCGCTGAAGATGGCCAAGGTCCCGGCCGACGAGCGCAAGCGGCGCGTCGAGGAGGCGGCCGCGACCCTCGGGCTCACCGAGTACCTCGACCGCAAGCCCAAGGCGCTCTCCGGTGGTCAGCGGCAGCGCGTGGCCATGGGCCGCGCGATCGTCCGCAGCCCGCAGGTGTTCTGCATGGACGAGCCGCTGTCCAACCTCGACGCGAAGATGCGCGTGCAGACCCGCACCGACATCGCCAAGCTGCAGGTCGAGCTCGGGGTCACCACGGTCTACGTCACCCACGACCAGGTCGAGGCGATGACGATGGGTGACCGGGTCGCGGTGATGAAGGACGGCTACCTCCAGCAGGTCGACACCCCGCTCGACCTCTACGACCGGCCGAAGAACCTGTTCGTGGCCGGCTTCATCGGCTCGCCGCAGATGAACCTGCTCGAGTGCACCGCGGTGGACGGCAAGGCCAAGGTCGGCGACTACCTCGTGCCGGTCGACCCGACCGCCTCCCAGAAGATGAAGGGCAACATCACGGTCGGGGTGCGCCCCGAGGCGTGGCGGCTCGTCTCCGCCGAGGAGGGCGGGCTGCCGGTGAAGGTGACGGTGGTCGAGGAGCTCGGCGCCGACGCGTTCGTCTACGGCACCAGCGGCATCAGCGGCACGCCCAGCAACATCATCGTGCGGGTGACCGGTCGCGACCACGTGCGCAAGGGGGAGACGATCCACGTCACCACCGACCCGCAGCACGTCCACGTCTTCGACACCGACAGCGGAGACCGGCTCAGCGACTGAGCCGGGACCCCGCCCGGCGAGACAGGCAGACGACAGGCTCGACCCCGCCGGGGTCGGGCCTGTCGTGCTCGGGCTCAGGCCCGGTCGGCGGTGCGCCGGATGGCGTCGACGTAGGTCTCGAACAGCGGCGCGGGCATGTCGTGGCCCATGCCCGGGACCAGCAGCAGCTCGGCGCCGGGGATCGCGGCCGCGGTGGCCCGGCCGCCCGAGACGTGCACCATCTTGTCGGCGAGGCCGTGGATCACCGTCGCTGGGAGGTGCAGGCTGTGCAGGCGCCGGCTGCGGTCGGGCTGGGTGAGGATCGCGACCATCTGGCGCAGCACGCCGCTGGCGCTGACGCCCCGCTCGAAGGTCTCCTCGGCCCGGGCCCGGGTCTCCTCCTCGCTCAGCGGGTACGCCGGCGAGCCGATCTGGCGCCAGGTGCGGACGCTGCCGTCGATGTAGGCCTCGCGGCCGGCGCCGCGGCCCAGGAAGGTCGGCAGCAGGCTCGGGTGCTGCCACCCGACGGTCCGCCGGCCGGTGGTCGACATGATGCTGGTCAGCGACCGGACGCGCTGGGGCTGGGCGAGGGCCATCGTCTGGACGATCATCCCGCCCATCGACACCCCCACCACGTGGGCGGAGTCCCACCCGAGGTGGTCCATCAGGCCGAACACGTCGGCGCCCATGTCGTCGAGCGAGTACGGCGCCCGGACCCGCAGCCCCGCGAACGCACGGAGCAGGGTGGCCCGCGTGACCCGGCCGCGCATCCGGCTGGACCGGCCCACGTCGCGGTTGTCGAACCGGACCACGTGGAAGCCCTGGGCGGCGAGCAGCCGGCAGAAGTCGGTGTCCCACCAGGTCATCGGGCCGCCCAGGCCCATCACCAGCACGACCGGGTCGTCGTCGGGGTCGCCGAAGGTCTGGTAGCAGAGCTCGACACCGGGTCCGATGGGCGCGAACAGCTCGTCGGAGACCGCGGGCCCGGGGCTGGGGATGGCCCGGTCCTGGGCCGTGGAGTCGGAGAGATCGTGGGGGGACATGCGCACCAGTGTTGCTCACCGCACCCAAGGCCACCTGCCGAACCTGGGCAAATGCCGGTGCTCAGGGGCCGGGTCCGCGTACCGTCAGCGAGATGAGCGACTCGTCGTTGGCGGCGTTCCTCCTGCCGGAGGGATTCGCCCGCCCCGGTGTGCGGGCGGTGCTGCGCGAGGGCAGCCTCGTCACCGAGGCCAGCCGCTACGCCCTGGCCCGCCGTCAGCAGCGCCGCCGGCGCCGGGAGGTGCCCTACTCCGGACGTCTCCCGCGGCTCGACGCCGACCCCGTGCTCCTGGTGCCGGGCTTCCTGGC
Organism: uncultured Actinomycetota bacterium; assembly: GCA_963834285.1. Taxonomy (GTDB): domain Bacteria; phylum Actinomycetota; class Actinomycetes; order Propionibacteriales; family Nocardioidaceae; genus Nocardioides. The sequence continues at coordinate 171,639 of CAWIAZ010000008.1, forward strand.
CGGTGACGCCACGCTCGCGGATGATGAGCCGCTCGCTGCAGGAGCAGGGCCTGCGCACCTACCGCTCGACCATCCACGCCAACGTCGGGTGCACGGTCAGCGCAGCGGCGCTGCTCGAGGTCCGGCTGGAGGCGATCGCGGCCCGGCGCGGCAGCCGGGTGCAGATCCTCGGCCACAGCCTGGGCGGGATGCTGGCCCGCGGCCTGGCCGTCCGCCGCCCCGACCTGGTCTCCCGGATCGTGACCATGGGCAGCCCGATGCTCGCTCCCGGTGCGCACCACCCGGCGCTGACGGCCGGGGTCGACCTGCTGGTGCGGCTGAGCCGCGCCGGCGTGCCGGGGGTGATGTCGGCCGAGTGCGTCGGCGGCAGCTGTGCGCGCGAGAGCTTCGACGAGAGCCGGCAGCCGGTGCCCGACCGGGGTCGACTTCACCGCGATCTACTCCCGGCGCGACGGCATCGTCGACTGGCGGGCCTGCGTCGACCCCGCGGCCCGCGCCGTCGAGGTCACCGCCTCGCACGTCGGCATGGCGGTCGACCCCCGGGTCATCGCGCACGTGGCGGCGGCGCTCACCGCGCCGCGACCGCTCTCAGTGCTCGAAGTCGACGCTGGCGTAGGCGCGTAGCTTCTGGAACTTGTGCTCGGAGGTGATCGAGCGGATCGTCCCGCTGCGCGAGCGCATCACCAGCGAGTGCGTGGTGGCGCCACCGGCGCCGTAGCGCACTCCCCGCAGCAGCTCGCCGTCGGTGATGCCGGTGGCCACGAAGAAGCAGTCGTCGCCGGTGACCAGGTCGTCGGTGCCGAGCACGGTGTCGGGGTCGAGGTCGAGCCCGGCGGCCAGCGCCTTCTCGCGCTCGGCGTCGTCCTGCGGCTTCAGCCGGCCCTGGATGATGCCGCCGGTGCACTTCATCGCGCAGGCCGCGATGATCCCCTCGGGCGTGCCACCGGTGCCGAGCAGCAGGTCGATGCCGGTGTCGGGGCGGGCGGCCATGATCGCGCCGGCGACGTCGCCGTCGACGATGAACTTGATCCGGGCGCCCGTGGCGCGGATCTCGCGGACGAGGGTCTCGTGCCGGGGGCGGTCGAGGAGCACCACGGTGACGTCCTCGGGGGTGGAGCCCTTGGCCTTGGCGACCCGCTGGATGTTCTCGGCGACGGGGTAGCGGATGTCGACGACGTCCGCGGCCTCCGGTCCGGCCACGAGCTTCTCCATGTAGAAGACCGCGGAGGGGTCGTACATGGTGCCGCGCGGGGCCACGGCCAGCACCGACACGGCGTTGCTCATGCCCTTGGCCGTCAGCGTCGTGCCGTCGATCGGGTCGACGGCCACGTCGCAGTCGGGGCCGGTGCCGTCGCCGACCTCCTCGCCGTTGAAGAGCATCGGGGCGTTGTCCTTCTCGCCCTCGCCGATCACGACGGTGCCGCGCATGCCGATGCTGGAGATCATCACCCGCATGGCGTTGACGGCGACGCCGTCGGCGCCGTTCTTGTCGCCGCGGCCGACCCAGCGGCCCGCCGCCATCGCCGCAGCCTCGGTGACCCGGACCAGCTCGAGGGCCAGGTTGCGGTCGGGGGAGGAGGTGGCGACGCTCAGGGTGTCCGGGCTCTCGGTCATGGCGATCACCTTAACCGCGTCCGGGCCCGATCACGGGATAGGTCGCCACGGCGGTCGCCTTCACCGACAACCACACCTCGCGTCCGGGCTCCAGCCCCAGGTCGCGGGCGGCCAGCGGGGTGATGTCGGCGATCAGGTCCGGGTCGGCGGCCACCTGCACCCGCACCGCGTCGCCGTGCGGGGCCAGGCTCCGCACCGGTCCGCGCCAGAGGTTCCGCGCCGAGCCCACGGGCTGGTCCAGCGACACCGTGACCGCGCTGGGGCTGAAGGACTGGAAGGTGTCGCCGTCGCGGATCACGTTGAGCCCCACGAGGCGGGCCACGTGCTCGGTGCGCGGCCGCGCCGCCACCTCCTCGGGGGCGCCCTCCTGGGCGACCTGGCCGTCCTCGACGACGAGCACCCGGGTGGCGAGCGTGAGCGCGTCGAGGGCGTCGTGGGTGACCAGCACGGTGATCCCGGCGTACGACGCGAGGTGGCGGCGGAGCTCGACCCGCAGCGCCGCGGCCACACCGACGTCGAGGCCGGCGAGCGGCTCGTCGAGCAGCAGCAGCGCGGGGTCGGTGGCGAGCGCGCGCGCGATCGCCACCCGCTGGGCCTGGCCGCCCGACAGCTCGCCGGGTCGCCTGCGGACGAGGTCGCCCAGCCCGACCCGGGCCAGCCAGTCGGTGGCCGTGGCCCGCGCCTCGGCGCGTCCGGCTCCCCGGGCCCGGGGGCCGAAGGCGACGTTGTCGAGGGCGGAGAGGTGCGGGAAGAGCACCTGGTCCTGGAAGACCATCCCGACCGCGCGTTGCCGCGCCGGGAGCGCCAGCAGGTCGACCCCGCCGAGGCGGGCGTGCCCGGAGGCGGGGACCAGCCCGGCCAGGGCGTGCAGCAGCGTGGTCTTGCCCGCGCCGTTGGGGCCGATCACGGCCACCACGTCGCCCGGCTGCGCGGTCAGCGTCAGGTCGATCCGGCCCGGCACCTGCAGGTCGAGCTCGAGCGTGCCGGTCACGAGACCCCCGTCCCGAGCCACCGGTCGCGCAGCGCGACCAGCACGCCGATCGAGATCGCCAGCATCACCAGGCTCAGCGCCTGGGCGGCCTGGGTGTCGGACTGGCGGGCGACGTAGATCAGCGTCGGCATCGTCTGGGTGGTGCCGGGGTAGTTGCCGTTGAACGTGATCGTCGCCCCGAACTCCCCGAGCGACCGGGCCCAGCCGAGCACCATCCCCGCCGCGATGCCGGGCAGGGCCAGCGGCACCGTCACCCGTCGGAACGTCGTCCACCGGGTCGCCCCGAGCGTGGCGGCGGCCGCGTCGTAGCGGGCACCGGCCGCGCGCAGCCCGCCCTCGATGCTGATCACCACGAAGGGCAGCGAGACGAACGTGTGGGCCAGCACGACGCCCCACGTCGTGTAGGGGAACGCGAAGCCGGTCGTGGCCAGGAGCGGCTCGCCGAGGAAGCCGGAGCGGCCGAACGCGGCCCGTAGGGCGATGCCGGCCACCACCGGCGGCAGCACGAGCGGCACCGTCACCAGCGCCCGCAGCAGGCCGCGGCCCACGAAGTCGACCTTGGCCAGCAGCCACGCCAGCGGGAGCCCGAGGACCAGGCAGACCAGCATCGCGGCGGTCGAGGTGACCACCGACAGCCAGAGCGCCGAGCGCAGCGCGGGGGAGCCGAGCTGGGCCGGAAGGCCGGGGAGGTCGGTCTGCGCGACCAGCGCGACCAGGGGGACCACCAGCAGCAGCACGGCCAGCACGGCCGGCACCAGCAGGATCGCCGGCGGCCGGCCCAACGGGTCGCGCACGGGGTGCCCGGCCAGGGCCTTCACCGCGGTCGGCTCACGGCAGCGTGAACCCGGCGTCGGTGAGCGCCGCCCGGCCCACGTCGGAGGTCACCAGGTCGACCCACTCCTGGGCGAGCTCGGCGTCCCGGCTCTGTGCCAGGGTGCCCACGACGTACGACGTCGGGTGGTCCTCGGCGCCGGGGATCTCGACGGCCTCGACGGCGTCGCCGGCCGCGACCGCGTCGGTGGCGTAGACGAGCGCGGCGTCGGCCTCGCCCGAGACGACCTTGTCGAGCGTGGCCCGCACGTCCTCCTCCAGGCTGGCCGGCTCGGCCTCCACGCCCGTCGCGTCGAGCACGGCCAGCGCCACCCGGCCGCAGGGCACCTCGTCGGCGCAGCGCACCCAGGTCGCTCCGGCCAGGTCGTCGAGGGAGCCGACCCCCGCGGGGTTGCCCGGTGGGGTGACGATCACCAGCACGTTGGTCGCGATCTCCTGGGTCGCCTCGGTCACGCCGGCGTCCTCGGCGACCTGCATCGAGGCGGCGTCGGCCGTGGCGAGCACGTCACCGGGGGCGCCGTCGGCCGCCTGCCCGGCGAGGTCGGTGCTGGAGCCGTAGGAGAAGGTGACGCTCGCGCCGGTGTCGCGCTCGAACCGGTCGCCGAGCGAGTCGAAGACGTCGGTGAGCGAGGCGGCGGCCAGCACCGTGAGCTCACCGCCGCCACCGCCGCCGCCGCCGCCGCTGCTGTCGCTGCCGCCGCAGGCCGCCAGTGCCAGCGTGCCAGTGACCAGCAGGGCGGCCAGGGCCCGTCCCGGGCGCCGGCGCAGTCCGCGGGGCCCGCGCATCAGGGACGCTCCACGACCACGTTGGTGGACTTGACCGACGCGATGGCGCGCACCCCCGGCTCCAGGCCGAGCTCCTCGGCGGCCTCGGAGCTCATCAGCGACACCATCCGGTAGGGGCCGCAGATCAGCTCCACCTGGGCCATCACGGTGTCGCGGGTGACCTTGGTGACGATGCCGGTCAGCCGGTTGCGCGCGCTGACCGCGGCGGCCCGCGTCCGCTCCCGGTCGGGGTGCTCGGCCAACGACTCGGCCAGGACGGCGAGGTCGCGGCCCGCGATCACGGTGCGCCCGGACTCGGTCTCGGAGGGGACGCGGCCGGCCTCGACCCACCGCCGCACGGTGTCGTCGCTGACGCCGAGCAGCTCTGCGGCCTCCGCAACCCGGTAGCTGGTCATGGCACCATCATGCCGCAGGTGCGGGAAGATTTCGCTTCCTGATCCGCATCTGCGGAGCCCACCGCTCGTCCGATGCCGGGTTTGCGGTGCCCGGAGCACGGGTCGTTGGGGCGACCTGTGAGGATGTGGCCGTGTCGCAAGCCCCTGACCCCGCGGGTCCGCCACCGAGTGCCGGGCGCTACCAGCGCTCGGCCAACGGCCTGATCGCCGCCATGGTGGTCACCGTGGTGTTCGTGGTCGGGTTCATCGCGCTGCGCGGCCTCGTGAGCAACGACCTCGAGGTGGAGCCGGAGTCGATCGACTACCTCGAGCGCGTCGAGCAGGCCCAGGACGCAGGCGTGGACGTGGTCTACCCACCGGCGCTGCCGACGGGGTGGATCGCCACCCGGGTCACCCTCGAGGCCGGCGACCCGCCGTCGTTCGGGCTCAACCTGCTCACCGCCGACTCCCGGTTCGTCGGGGTGCGCCAGTCGGCGGCGTCGCTCGAGGACCTCCTCGACGAGTACGTCGACACCGACGTCGACGAGGCCGGTGACTACGACGCGGTGGGGTCCGTGGCTCCCACGTGGCAGCGCTACACCGACGACGGGGGCGACACCGGCTACGCGACCGAGGTGGCCGGGACCACCGTGCTGGTGTACGGCTCGGCACCGGCCGCTGAGCTCGAGATCGTCGTCGACGCGCTGACGACGACGCCGACGCCGCGCTAGTCGGTAGCGCTAGTCCGTCGCGCTAGTCGGTCGTGCCGGACGAGGCGCGCTCCCCGGTGACGGCGTCGAGGCGCTCCCGGGCTCCGTCGAGCCAGGTCTGGCAGAGGGTCGCGAGCTGCTCGCCGCGCTCCCAGAGGGCCAGCGACTCCTCCAGCGTGGTGCCGCCGGTCTCGAGCCGGCGGACGACGTCGAGCAGCTCCTCGCGGGCCTCCTCGTAGCTCGGGGTCTCGGGCTCGGTGCCGGCCGGGTCAGCCATCGTGGTCCTCCTCGGTGGGGGTGGTCAGGGGTTCGAGGTCGGTGACCTCGGCGTGCACGCGGCCGTCGGCGACCCGGACGCTGACCCGGGCGCCCGTGACGGCGGCGCCGACGCTGGTGAGCACGTGGCCGGCGTCGTCCTGGAGGACGGCGTAGCCCCGCTCCAGGGTGGCCAGCGGTGACAGGGCCCGCGCGCGGGCCCGGTGGTGGGCGACGTCGTCGTGGGCCCGGTCGAGCGCGTGCCGCACGCAGCGCCGGGAGCGCTGCACCAGCAGGTCGAGCTCGTCGGAGCCGGTCGTCGACCAGCGACCCGCGGGTCGGCGAGCACCGGACGGGTGCGCAGCGCGTCGAGCCCGGACTGCTCCCGGGTGATCCGGCCGGCCACGGCCTGCCGCATCCGCAGCCGGGCCTGGCCGACGCCGTGCACCTCCTGCGCCACGTCGGGCACCACCATCTTGGCGGCGTCGGTGGGGGTGGAGGCCCGCGCGTCGGCGACCAGGTCGAGCAGCGGGGTGTCGGGCTCGTGGCCGATCGCCGAGACCACGGGGGTGCGGACCGCGGCCACGGCGCGCACCAGGCCCTCGTCGGAGAACGGCAGCAGGTCCTCGACCGAGCCGCCGCCGCGGGCGACCACGATCACGTCGACGCGGGGGTCGCGGTCGAGCCGCTGCACGGCCTCGATCACCTCCGCGGCGGAACGGTGCCCCTGCATGCTGGCGTGGGCGACCTCGATGCTCACCGCCGGCCAGCGACGCGCGGCGTTGTCGAGGACGTCGCGCTCGGCGGCCGAGCGGGCGGCGGTGACCAGCCCGACGCAGCGCGGCAGGAACGGCAGCGGTCGCTTGAGCTCGGCGGCGAACAGTCCCTCGGCGGCCAGCAGCTGGCGGCGGCGCTCCAGGCGGGCCAGCAGCTCGCCGAGCCCCACCATCCGGATCTCGCGCGCCTGCAGGGACAGGGTGCCGCGGTTGGCGTAGTAGCTGGGCTTGGCCTGCAGCAGCACGCTGGCGCCCTCCACCAGCGGCGGGTTGAGCCCGTCGAAGAGCACGCGGGAGCAGGTGACCGGCACCGAGATGTCGGCGACGGAGTCGCGCAGCGTCAAGAACACGGTGTTGAGCCCCGGGCGCCGGCTCACCTGCGCGACCTGGCCCTCCACCCACACCACGCCCAGGCGGTCGACCCAGCCGGCGATCGCGTTGGCGATCTGGCGCACCGGCGCGGGCGCCTCCGGGGACGTGTCGAGAGCCATGGGCGTGACCCTAGGCCACGGCACCGACGCCCACCGGTGCTCCCACGGTGCTCCCACGGGTCCCTGCGCTGGGGCGACGAGAGGCGGCGACTCGGTGCCAGCCGGGTCTGTCCGTAGACTCGGGGTCATGTCCATCGACCTCGGCACCCCGACAGTCCTGAGCCCCGACGAGGCGGAGCGGTCCGTCCTGCTGGCCGCCCCGCGCGGCTACTGCGCCGGCGTCGACCGGGCCGTGGTGACGGTCGAGGAGGCCCTCGGCCTCTACGGCGCCCCGGTCTACGTGCGCAAGCAGATCGTCCACAACAAGCACGTCGTCGCCGACCTCGAGTCGCGCGGCGCGATCTTCGTCGAGGAGATCGAGGAGGTGCCGGCCGGCGCCACCGTGGTCTTCTCCGCCCACGGGGTCTCGCCGGAGGTCCACCGGCAGGCCGAGGAGCGCTCGCTCAAGACCATCGACGCCACCTGCCCGCTGGTCACCAAGGTGCACCACGAGGCCAAGCGGTTCGCCAGCGACGACTACGACATCCTCCTCATCGGCCACGAGGGCCACGAGGAGGTCGAGGGCACCGCGGGCGAGGCACCCGACCACATCCAGCTGGTCCAGAGCCCCGCCGACGTCCCCGGCATCGTCGTGCGCGACCCGTCGCGGGTGGCGTGGCTCTCGCAGACCACCCTGTCGGTCGACGAGACGCTCGAGACCGTGGCGGCGATCCGGGAGCGCTTCCCCGACCTGCTCGACCCGCCGAGCGACGACATCTGCTACGCCACGCAGAACCGCCAGCTCGCGGTCAAGGAGATCGCCCAGAACTGCGACCTGCTGATCGTCGTGGGCTCCGGCAACTCCTCCAACTCCGTCCGGCTGGTCGAGGTGGCCCTCGAGGCGGGGGCGCGTGCCTCCTACCGGGTCGACGACGCCTCCGAGATCGAGGAGGCCTGGCTCGAGGGCGTCCGCACCGTGAGCGTGACCTCCGGGGCCAGCGTGCCCGAGGAGCTCGTCGACGGCGTGCTGTCGTTCCTCGCCGAGCGGGGCTACCCGGACGCGAAGGCCGTGCACAGCGCCGAGGAGTCCCTGATCTTCTCGCTGCCCAAGGAGCTGCGGCGCGACCTCAAGGCCGCCGGTCGTCGCTGACCATCGCGCGCTGGTCCGGCGCCGGGTCGCCGTCGTCGGGACGGTCGCGCGACCGGTCGGTGCGCAGGCCCTCGCGGCGTGCGTGACTCCGGACCTGGACGACCAGCAGCACCAGCAGCACGACGATGCCGGGGAGCACCCACCAGGCGACCCGGTGCCCGGGCTCGTCCTCGAGCGGCGGCGGGGGGACCGTGACCGCCACGTCGAGCGCGAAGGTCTCGTCGTCGCCGTGCGCGATCAGCACGTTGCCGTCGAGCGAGGACCAGCCGTCGGACACCACCCGGTCGAGCACGGTCTGCACCAGCGAGCGGGCGCCGGGCTTCTGGCCCCGTGACCAGGACCCCAGCACGAGCAGCGGACGGTCGGCAGGACCGGCTGCCTGCAGGGCCGCGAACGGGTCGTCGTCGTCCACGCCGAACGACCGGCCCTCGGCGTCGACCTGTCGGAAGGCGCTGAGCGGCACCGGTGTCTGCAGGGCCTCGGAGTCGCTCTGGTCGGCCCCGACGAGCAGGCCCCCCTGGTCGCCGGCGAGCAGGCTGTCGGCCTGGACGACCTCGACCTCGAGCGGTGCGGCTGCCGCCCGCTGCAGCGGGAGCACCAGCTGGGCGGCGTCCGCGACGGCCGAGACCCGGGAGCGGCCCTTGCCCCGGACGCCGATCGGCAGGCTGCCGGCCAGCACCTGCGGGTAGAGGCCGAAGCCGGTCGCGGTGCCGGCGCCCGGGGTGCCGGCCACGGAGGACCGCTCGGGGTCGAGCGTGACCTCGAGCGGCAGCTCGGTGTCGGGGTCCGCGCAGACCCCGTCGACGGGCAGGGCGGCCAGGGTGAACCGGACGTCGTTGACCGGGCGCAGCCGGGCGGCCGGCACCGAGGCCTCGATCGTGAGCGCCGTGGCCTTGCCGAGCAGCTGCGAGTCGACCAGGTAGTCGTTGACATAGGTGTTGAGCTGGGCCTTGGCGGCCGGGTCGACGGCGGTGTGGGTGCCGACCACGTCGAGGTCGAGCCGCTCCAGCGGGCCGCCGAAGGCATCCTGGGGGATCGCGACCGACGCGCTGCCGAGACCCACGCCCGACAGCAGGACGTCGTCGAGCCCGAGGTCGGCGAGCGACAGGCTCGCGTCGGGGTCCCGGACGCCGGGCTGGGCGCTCAGCCCGAGCGCCTCACCCGTCTCGGCGAGGTCGCGCAGCGACGACCCGAGGTCGCGCGTGGCGTCCACCAGGGCCTCGCCGGAGCCGGCCAGCACCAGCGTCTGGAGGCCGAACTTCTCGGTCACGGTGGTCGACGTGCCGTCCTCGGACAACGACGAGCGGTCGCGGACCGGCTCGAGCTTGACCACCCGCTGGCCGATGCCCGTGCGGGGCAGCACGGTGCCGGGGGAGCCGAGCACGATCTCGGTGCCCTCGGGGTAGAGCGCGCCGAGCGCGGCCACCGCCGTCATCCCGGCCGTCAGCATGTCGTCGCTGGCGTTGCGCGGCACCTGCACGTCGATGCGGGTCGCCGTCGCGGGGAAGAAGTCGGCCGACGAGGTCGGCGCGGTCTCGCTGCCGACGGAGCCCAGCCGCAGGTCGTTGAGCTCGGTCGTGGCCGGCTCCAGGCTCGGGCACCCGGTGGGGGTCGCCGGGATCTCGTAGCGCATGGCGAGCTCGAGGGTGCGGTCGGCCTCGAGGTCCTCGGCCTGCAGGGGGAACGCGATGTCCTGGTCGGGACCCGGAGGCACCCGGGCCACCTCGCGGTCGCCGACCAGCACCACGACCTCGCCGCCCAGCGTGGAGTCGGTGCTGATCTGACCCGACAAGGACGTGGCGATGATCCCCTCGGGCACGGTGATCGTGGCCAGCGCCGCGTCGTCCCCGACGGTCCGGACGGCGGTCGGCAACCTCGACTCCTCGGCGTGCGCGGGTGCCACCACGACCGTGAGCAGCATCGTGGGCACGGCCACGAGCGCGGCCACGAGCGCGGCCACCGCCCAGGCCGTGGCCCGCCAGGCTGCCGGTCGTCGCGACCCGTCCCGCCGGGACTGCTCGAGCGGTCGGCGGGTGACGGGGTGCTGCACCACCGGCCTCCCTTCCTCGCGCCCGGGCCCGAGCGCGGCCGCGGGGCATCCCGGTCGGTCGCCGGGGTAGCGTGCGCCGAGTGTCCCACGCGGGGTCACGCCGGATCCGGAGGAGGTCAGCCCATGGCGAGGTACGTCGACATCCACCCCGACAACCCCCAGCCGCGACTGGTCGCGCAGGTGGTCGACGCGCTCCGGGACGACGCGCTGATCGCCTACCCGACCGATTCCGGCTACGCCCTCGGCTCACGCATCGGCAACCGCGACGGTCGCGACCGGATCCTGCGGATCCGGGGGCTCGACGACCGCCACCACTTCACGCTGGTCTGCCGCGACTTCTCCCAGCTCGGCCAGCTCGTGCACGTCGACAACGCGGCGTTCCGCGCGATCCGGGCCTCGACCCCCGGGCCCTACACCTTCATCCTGCCGGGCACGCCGGAGGTGCCGCGCCGGCTGCTGCATGCCAAGAAGCGCACCGTGGGCGTGCGGATCCCCGACCACGTCGTCGTCCAGGCCCTGCTCGAGGAGCTCGGCGAGCCCCTGCTGTCGAGCTCGCTGATCCTGCCCGGCGAGGACGAGCCGCGCACCCTGGGCTGGGAGATCAAGGAGGACCTCGACCACGAGGTCGACCTGGTGGTCGAGGCGGGCGAGACTCCCTCGGAGCCGACCACGGTCGTCGACTGGTCGTCGGGCGCCCCCGAGATCCTGCGTCACGGCGCCGGCGACACCACCCGCTTCGAGTAACCCACGCCACGAAACCACCACTGGTAGACAGCCGTGGGTTCTGGTCAGCCGGTGGCTGAGATCCACGGCCATCTGTGGGAGGGCAGCGACGAGCCACGAGACCCCGTGGCGCCGGCGGACTCAGGCGTCGACGCGGCTCGCGACGTAGCGCTGCCGGATCCAGAGCACCGCGAGGCTCAGCCCGTAGCCGAGGAGCAGGGCCGTGCTGTGGTGCGACAGCCCGGTGATGGTGGA